>NZ_CP020919.1:2816035-4224053 GCF_003076475.1 Flavobacterium kingsejongi
TTACTTCCCATCATTGCCACATCGACGGTAATGCATTTAGTTCCCGGCTTGACAAAGTCATTGGTAAAGTAGTCCCTGAACATGGCATAGTCGTAAACATCACTTGGATTGATAGCTGCTTTCCAGTTACCGTCCATTAGTTGTTTACGTGAGTTCTCATCTTGTGCTGCAAGATTGGCCAGGTAGTCCGGGTTCACATCAAGCAGTTTCTTATTTTCGTATATGGACCCGCCTATGAATGTAATGGACTTGACAAAATGCTTTGGGTCCACATTGGCCCGTTCAGATAATGGCCCGATAAAGTACCAAGCTTTCTTTATGCATTCAACTACACTATCCGCCCATATCATATTTTCACCGTCCTTAACGAAATACCTTATGACTCCCTGTCTCGCTTTGATTGGATAGCCCTCATCGTCGATCCACCAGGATATCAGTTCATATACCCAACTGTCTGGATCAGGGTTGCATGTGGCTCGTATGTAGGGCTTCACACCTGATACTGATCTATTACGTGATAGAAGATAAAAGAACGTTGATTTAGAGAAGTGTGTTAACTCGTCAAACCCGATAAACGGGATTTGCGCACCTTGCCAACTAATTACATTCTTCTCGTGTTCTAAATGCGAAAACTTTATTTTAGCACCGGATTCGAATTTCCAGAATAGGTCCGTACTATTTGATACACCGCCAGCCAAGTTGTACAATTTATTAGATTCATCCCATAGCCCCCCTGCTGCTTTAATCTGGGTAGTAAGCCTCCGGAATATTACCCCGTTGAAATCTTTGTTTTTTACGTCTCTTAATGGGTCAATTAATAAGCAAAAGGTTTTTCCGGATCCTGCAGCACCACCACCAATCACGATATCGGCAGGCGATGAAAGTGCGAGCATTTGATAACCGGGTTGCGGCCTGATGATATTAATCTCTTCCATTCTTCGGTATTTCGAATAACGTTATGTTTGTTTGCTTTTGCTCGTTGTCTTTGTTGTAGCCTCCCATGTAGCGTATCAGCTTATCGATAGCCGCCTGTTTGTCTGAGGTTTTTATTTTTCTATTGATACCCGTGGACTTACGTTCAATTCCCCGGCCTTCGAACTCTTCGAATGATTCGATCTGTTCGATACTATTACGGGCGCTCTTTGGTATTTCCTGTATTTTCTTTAGGTTTCCGCTTTCATCATAGATATCAACTATATCAAATCGTGCGATGTCCGAAAGGATGGAAATGCATTCATCAATAGACATCTGATTTCGCTTGTACAGATCGTGCTGTATTTCTTTTATCCTTGCCGTTATATTGGGGTTTTCGTGTAATTCGAATGCTGCCCTGTTTACTGTCTCGGGTTTCATTTTAGAGGCAGAATAAGCCTCACGATAAGCCACGGACTTATTCCCCAACCTAACGTAAGCCTGGCAATAATTCTCCTGTTTTATCGTGAGGCATTGAATCATGATACTTTGTTTTTCCAATTAGCTAAATCAGTATCGTTAACATAGTTGCATTCCTTCCTTACCTTATCTTTGTTACTTGGGTCCTGGAATGATCGTTTCCTTTCTCTGGATAAAAGAAAGTTTCCGAATGCAACTAATTGTTTTGTGGTGAACATTTGTTCTTTGTCTGGTTGGTGATCTACTTGATTTTTCATTTTAAATCGATTTTTTAAGTTTTTTAATAATTCCTTTCCAAACCCCAGGGCAGCTTGTACATGGATTAAAATTTTTTACCTGGTAAACCTTACAGTAAGATTTTATTATCATTTCCTGATCTGATGCGGTTAATGTCATCTTATCCAATATTGGTTTTAAGATTTCCGCTTCCACCTCTGTCAGCTTGCCTTTAAACGGGAACATGCTGTTCATCGCTTCCTGCCTCTTCTTACAGCCTTCACATGGTTTTATACCTATGGCTGTTGTAACGTTCGCTATAACATCCCCGATTCCCCGGCTTTTTGAATCGCTATTTTCCATACCTTTTTTTTTGTTGATACGATTGTTTTATTTATTGACTTCAAAGAAATCCCCGTTTCCTTGCTCAATGCCCGCTGTGACATTTCCATTGTAATATTCAGTAACTCCCTTTCGTAGAATGGTAGGTTTTTAATCTCTTCGATTACTATTTCACATACAGTATCTCTTTTTACATCATAGTCTGAGCAATCATCGATTATCTGAAAGTCACCAATACTAATATGCCGTTTGGACTTATTGACCTGGTGCAGGAATATATCTTTCATGGTCTTGAATATGTACCAATCGGTTACCGTCTTTTCTTTGTCTGAGAAGTACAGATACATTTCCTGAACCAGATCGTCAGCAGTGTCTTTGCTTTTGCAAATCTGAAAGGCCATTCTACGCCAAACACTATCACGTTTCACTAATTCAGGAAGCATATTTATTTTTTTGGTTTTCTTGGTGTGTATCTTCTCTTTGAAACTGGTGCAGGTGTCGCTTCCTGATCTGCTTTCTGTTCTTCCGATAGCTCCGGTGTAGGTGTCAGGATCAATATCTCAGGATCATTTACATTGATGTCTGATAGTTCCTTTGTCGGTGTTACCTCATCAACATCCGTAATAGATATAATTGAAACCAATTTATCCTGATGACCCATAATAACCTTACCGCGTTCCTCACTGACTTCGAACTCTTCACCTCGTAGGATCTTTCGATCCTGTTCGACATCGAAGAAATCCCGTTCTGCTTTTAATTTGAATACTTTTTTCATGTTATTAATTATTAGTTATTATTCTTACCCAGTCATTTTCGTTTGAAAGCTCATTGAAAAATTCGATGACTGGTATTTTTTTATATAATGTTTCGACGTTTAAATTGCTGAGGTTGAAATCTAAAATGTATCCAGTCTGTTCGTGGATCACTTGCTCGTGGGCGCTTGGGAAGTCCGTAACGATTACCGGGGTTAACAGTTGCAATGCTTCATAGATAGAGTAGGAGAACCCCGTGGAATTTAACCCCATCGAAACGGGATAGCTTACTTACTATTCCTTGGGCATAATCGGATGAGGTGTTACCGTAGATATCCCATGTGTATTTTACATTACCCTCATTTAGCTTGGTCAACATTGTAATCATTCTGGAAAAACCTTTTTCAGGACTGATGCGAGAAACTGTAATAAGTTTCAGATCATCATTTTTGTGCTTAACCAAATGGTTGACCTCATCGTCAACCAAATTATAAATCACTTGATCGATGGTATTGCTGGTCACTTTTTCGAACTGTGCGCCTACGTGCTTACCAACAGCAACGTGATGAGTACATTTATTAGGTTTTTTGTATTTGAAGTTCCATCCCTTGATACATTCGTAATCGGCATGAATCATTTGGATATATCGATTCGCTTTGATAGTGGCTTCCGGATTTGTTCCCCAGGCAGAAGCCCAAATAAAAGTATCACATGAAAACTCCTGTCCGGTGTATTTCAATACATCAGCATATTGGGAAATAGCCATCAAACGCGAGGGATCACCACCGCCAAAAAGCAAAGTGATTTTATAGTGTTTCGACATGCGTTTACAGAAATTATAAACGAACGTTTCAATGCCACCGATATCATTTAAATACGACATCCAGATAATAACTTTCGCCATCTGAAAATAACCGTTAACGCTGAGAAATATCGTGCCTAAAAGAAATTAGGTCTTTTGAAGAATTATCTAAATAAAGTATGATTTTTACAAAACAAATATACTAATAATAATTGAATTTCATTGTGCTTTCAATTATCATGAGGATATTTTTTACTTTTTATTGTTCATATCCAATCCATTATCTACCCATGTTTGGTTATCTTGAATAAGCCTGAATGTTTTTACAACGGCAAAATTAGTGAGCCGGAAATATTCAAACTTTAACCCGTAATTTTCCGCATTTAGCTTATCAAGTACCGATTTTTCTATTTTTGCCGGATTAATGTTCTCTAAATTATTTTTAAAAATAAAGTCGCTGATTTCACTCATGGCCATGTTTGAAATAGTTGCCTCCGGATGGAATAAAGTTCTGTACAACAGTTCAAGGTTAGTAATAGAATAACCGAGACTACTATTTATAGTAATGGTTTTGGTATCCTTGCTCATTAACGTTTGAATATTTAGGGTAATTACCCTTAGCCTTGTTTCTTGGATGTACACAGAATCTAAGTAGGGTATCCTGAAATAGATTCCACCGTTTAATTTTTTTATCTGCTTACCTCTCCGTACCCGGATGCCCTGTTCCCAGGGTTGAACAATAATCCATATCTTGATAGAGTTGAAAATATATTCGAAAAATTCTTTTATTTGATTCATAACTTACTCTTTGTTTTTTTACATTTAGGATACCTGTTGCAACCAAAAAACTTTTCACCTGTATTTTTATTTACTCTATCTTTAAAATGTCCACCGCATTCACATCGCCTTTTTATCCTATCCAGCCGTACTAACTCTTTTTTTTGTTTTTCGTATGCTTCCTCTCGGGTTTCCATATCTAAATAAAATATGTTACCCATTTCTGCAATAATCTTCTTACATGAATTGCAATCAACTTCTCTATATATTTTAGTTCCATCTGTCAGGATTATTAATGAAATGACGATTAGCTGCTGCTGTTAGGTATGTACATGGTGGAAAGCATATCATCATATCCCAACCCATTCCTATGAAATCCCAAACAGACCCTTTAAGGTGCCATTCTGGATGACCACCTGAGCATTCCTGTATATCGCAACTAAAAGCCTCATGACCTTTAGCACGGAAGGCCTTACATACTTCCTGGCTTTCCTCACAGGCTATTATAATTCTCATACGGGAGTAGTCGTTAGATTGTGTAAACGTAGAAATTGATTTTAATTTGATTTGAGATTTTAAGGCTTAGCCAAAAAACAACAGATCATTAAGTATAGAATTTAAAAGAACTACATTTAAATAATTTAAAAAGAGCGGATTATGATCGAAGATGGTAAATTACCCAAAGATTTTGCAAAGCAATTTAAAAACAAAGAAGACTTCCATACTTTTTTTCAAGACCTGTATAAACAAGGCATTGAACAGCTACTCCAGGGAGAATTGGATGCTCATCTGGGATATGAGAAGCATAATATTGACGGATACAATACAGGCAATAGCCGTAATGGTTCTTTCTCAAAGAATATAAAATCAGAGACTTTGGGCAATATGGTCCTGGCTATTCCCCGGGATAGAAATGGTGAATTCGAGCCTCAGGTCATCGGAAAAGGCCAATCGATGAGTGAAAAGATTGAAGATGCTATTTTAGGAATGTACAGTCGTGGAATGACCCGTAGTGATATTGTAGAACAAGTTAAAGAAGTTTATGGGATATCAGTAAGTGAGTCCACGATTTCGACCATCTCTGATAGAATACTGGCTGATGTTGATTTATGGACTAAAAGGGCTTTAGAACCACAGTATCTGATTGTTTGGATGGATGCTGTGTGCAAATTCCGGTTATATTGATCACCCCATTCCGTTTTAAAGTGAGCACCTGATTCCAGTTCAAAATGACCACCTAATTCCGGTGCAAAGTGAGCACCTCCGTTTTGATTAAAAACTATATTTTTTCATCTGTTAATTAGTATTCAAATATAATAAAATATCACTCTTTGTTTATTCCTCTTTTCTTTCTCATGGATTCTCCATGTAATTCAAGCCTATGAGATTGGTGTATAAGTCTGTCTAATATTGCATCGGCTATCGTTTTTTCTCCAATTATATCATACCAGCCTTGAACTGGTATTTGTGATGTCACGATTATAGAGCCGTTATTATGCCTGTCCTCTATGATCTCTAAAAGAGTAATTCGGTTATGGCTGTCAAGTGCCTGGAGTCCAAAATCATCAAGTATTATAACATCCTGTCTTTGTATTTTGGTAAGTTCCCGTAGATAAGTACCATCTGCTTTAGCCATTTTTAGTCTAGCGAACAATTTTGAGGTATTAAAATAACTTACCTTAAAACCCTGTATACAGGCTTGATAACCTAATGCAGTACCTAAATAACTTTTACCGACACCGGTGCTTCCAGTGATTAAAATGTTTTCGTTTTTCTCTATAAATTCGCATTCTGCCAGACGCAGTACCATGTTTCGGTCCAGGTTACGTGATACATCAAAATTGATACTTTCAATATTTGATTTGTAATGGAATTTGGCATTAGTGATACTTCGTTCAATACGACGATTGTACCTTTCATCCCATTCTGCATCAATAATCATCGATACAAACTGGTCAAGGGTATAATGATCTGTTTTCCCGCTTTCAATGGCTGTTTTAAAAGCATTAAACATGCCATAAAGCTTCATTTGTTTCATTTTGGTTACTGTGGATTCATTCATTTTTTCAAGATTTAATTTAGTTATAATAGTGTTTTCCTCTTATGTTACTGTGATCGGGAAGTTCCTGCTCAGGTTCTTGATCAAAATCAATATGATCCAAGTTGTTTTCTAAAATGTTTTGTATGGTCTTAAAATTGTAAATTTTAAAATCAAGTGCCCGCCTGCAGGCATTTATTAATCGCTGTCTGCCTACCTTTTTTTCAAAATTCAGTATTCCTAAACAGCTTTTATAAGCCTGTTCTGGATGATTTCTGCTTTCGATTATCTGCATTATATATTCTCCTACTGACTCATCAATATTATTAGCCCATTCAATGAAGCGGGCAGCACTCCATTGGGCTACAAATTGATGTGTACTGGCTAAATGCTCAGGAGTTGTTGTATAGACATAAGGTTTGTAGTTTCTTGGATGTACAGCTATTCGATTGTATTTATAATAAATCTCTACTGTTGATTTGGTATATAACAGCTTGGCTTTCTTCTTTACATATTGATACGGAACGCTGTAATAGTTTTTGTCCTGGCTTAATTGAACATGACCGTTTTGCATTACTGTTGCAAAAGACTGGTATTTAATTTCAAAACGATCTTGTGGGAGTGGACGCAGTTTTTCTTTCTCGTCTTCTAAAAATAATTCAAAGCGGGAATAAGGGCGTCCTGTCAGTTTTCTGTTATTGTGAGAGTCAAGTAAATCCCAGATCTGCTGGTTTAATTCTTCCAGAGAAAAGAACTTAGTTTCTTTTATGGTTACATAAATCCTTCGATATAATATCTTAACAGCTCCTTCAACTAGTGACTTGTCTCTGGGCCTGTAAGCTCTGGCAGGTAAAATTGTGGTTTCGTAATGTTCTGCTAAATCAGCCAGGGTTTCATTGATTGTCGGTTCAAAACGACTGCTTTTTATTACGGCAGATTTTAAATTATCTGGAACAATGGCGGCAGGAGTGCCTTCAAAAAAGCGCATGGCATTTTCTACCGAGTCAACAAAGTTTTCCTTTTGCTGGCTCATGGAAGCTTCAGCATACGTGTATTGGCTAGCGCCCAATATTGCTACAAAAAATTGTACTTCTTTGACTTCTCCAGTATCTATATCAATAATTGAGAGTGTCTTTCCGGCATAATCAACATACATTTTATCACCAGCCTTATGGTTCATATGCATGACCGGATTAACTCGTTTGCCCCATATATTGTAATGATAATGAAATTGTGAAGTTCGATAACCATCAGGATTTACAGCAATATATTGTTCCCACATATGCTGTACGGTAACGCCAACTTTTTTTAGTTCACGTTCCATTTTAGGAAAAAAATCATAAAGTGTCTGTAATCTCGGGCTAATGGCCTCTACACTAGTCTGGGAGAATAAAAGTTCCAGCTCTGCATCGGTTTTTTGGTCGATTAATTCAAAGCTTAATTCGAGAACTTCAAATAAAGAAATATATTTCTTTACCGTATTTCTTGAAAGGGATAAGTAGCTACTTATAAATAACTTACTCTTTCCATTACAATAGAATTTAATTACTTTTCTAATTTTACTCATGTCTGTTATTTTGTTTGCCATAATCCGTAAATTTTTAACGAATGTATGGTTCTAACAACATGAAAAAATCAATAGTTTTTAATACTTAATTCACCACAAAACTTGGTGGTCAATTTGCTCCGGAATTAGGTGGTCAGTTTGCTCCGGAACGGGTGGTCAATTTACTCCGGAATTAGGTGGTCAAATTGACCGGTTTTTCCACTGTGCATATGAAAGTAAGAACAGATGGGAAATATGAAAACCATGCAATTTACATTGTAATCGGACTAAAAACAGATGGTAAGAAAGAAGTATTAGGAATGTGGCTAAATAAAGAAGAGTCGGCTTCATTTTGGATGACTGTACTCTCTGACATAAAATCTCGTGGAGTAAAGGATATTCTCATTGCCTGTACAGATAACCTTACCGGATTTACAAAAGCTATCAGAGGTGTTTTTCCAAATACAGAATCCCAGCTTTGCATTGTTCATCAAATAAGGAATAGCCTTAAGTTTGTAGTAGTTAAGGATAGAAAAGCATTTTGCAGTGCAATGAAAGAAGTATATACTGCAATAAATCAGGAAGAAGCCGTTTTAGCTCTGGCTGAATTTAAAAAAAACTGGGAAGCAAAATATAAATATGCCGTTTGCTCCTGGGAAAAGAATTGGGAAAATCTCATGCCTTTTTTGGCCTATCCTGCTGAAATCAGGAAAATAATGTACACCACAAATACAATAGAAAACTTAAACAGGGGAATTAGAAAATATACCAAAACAAAAGTGCAGTTCCCAGATGAAAAAAGCGTCAAGAAATCAGTCTATTTAGCAATACAAAATTGTGAAAAAAGCTGGATAAATGCAATACCAAGCTGGGGATTAATCATGAATCAGTTCTTGGTCATATTTGGAGAAAGGTGTAATATTAAACACTAAGAACTGTTTACACAAAATTTCGACCAGTCTCTCTCATACCCGTTCAATGTTAAGTCCAACAATGTTGTTATGCCTGATACCTTGCTTTGATATTTTGCCTCGGTATTTTATTTCAATTACAACATTATCGTCCATATTGAATCCTTGCAATTTGTTAACATAGTAACCCTGAAATTGAACAAAACACACTTCTTTTTTATTTCTTAGTGTGATAACTTTTTTGTCGTTACCGTTTGTATTTTCAGTTTGAATCAATTCTATTTTACCAATTAATTTATTCATGTTTTTTTTAATTTAAATATCATGTATCCATTGATCCCGATACGGATATCAATTTCTTCATCGTTATACATTTCGCTAAATATCTCGTTTACTTCGGCCATTGACTGTCCCAATAGATTTGCAAATTCATGCAAGTAGGTGCCGCACTTACCGTCACTTTCTCGATGTTTTGCATTGACTATTTTAAGGATTTTGTTTTTCACGGCTCTTTAGTTCTTTTTCTAATATTTTTTGATAAACTTCTTTGTTTGGATATTTTTTCCACTTTGAAATTATTTTTTCAAGCTGATCAACGCTGAGGTTTTTACAACTTTCTTTAAGCATCTCCTGGTATTTTTCTGAACTCTGAAGAATTTCGGGAAGCGTTGGCAGCGGGGGGCGTTCAGAAATAGTTTCTGAAACTCCTTTGAACATTTCTTTAACAACTTCATTATTCCATTTTGCAGATAAAGGTTCCTTACTTTTCGAATGTTCTTGCTGCGAAATCATTTCGGCTATCTCACATCGCTCTTCGAAATAATCAGCAAACCATTTCATAATTTTCGGTATACTCAAACTTTCGTAAAATTCCCCATACTTTCCCGTAATTGCCTTTTTGAAAATGAAAGTGATATCTGCAACCGTAAGCATCGGATAATCGGAAATGATCATTCCGGATAACATTTCAATTTGGCTTTCGGACAAAGGGCGCTTTAAGTCCAGGGTTTCGTTGAGGTATAGAATCCAAACCATCAAAAATGTGCTCGCGAAATTTTCACCATTCGATTTTTTTAAAAATGAAATGGAAGGGGTCTCGGTTTTAATCACATCCTGTATAGTTTTTAATTTTGCTGAATGCTTCAGGCAGTTATTCGGATTGTAAACCTTCAGCAATTTTTCTCGCGAAACTGTCACTAACTGTTTTGAGTTGTCCTGTGTATGAATTTGATCTTTCATTTTGATTATTTTTTAATTCAAAAAAACCTTTCCACCCTTTAGCCAAAGACTGATGAATAATTGCAATTGCTTTTTTTTCATCAGATCCGGATAAATTATTCAATTCAGAAAGCCCGGCCTGTTCGCTTGATTCTGATTTGTATTTGAAACCGAATTCTTTCGCCTTGTAAGCTTTCCATAGCTGCCATTGGGTTTTGAATAATTCAGTTTCAAATGGGAAAACGATTTCACTTGTTTTGACAATCGATTTTTTTATTTTTTCTCCCGTACCCTCTTTTTCTTTATTTACACTTACATTTTCATTTACATCTCCATCTCCATTTGCATAATTGTTAACCATTTGGTTAACCGTTTCTTTTTGGTTGTTTAATTGAGTATTAAACCATTCCCTAACCCTTGTTTTTATTAGGGTTTCATCCGTAATCAAAACATCATTTTCGTAAATAAAAAGATCCATTTTGAAGTTTCTTTTTATCCTTACCTGGTCATCTTTCGATAATTTGGAGCTGGAAATTAAACCGGCCAGTGATGCCGCTGCTGTTTTTTTAGGCTTGTTGATTGATCTTTGGTTAATCTCTTTATCAAGCCTGTTGTTAACCAAATGGTTGCCTATTTGGTTAAATTTATTTCCGACCATTTCCCAAACCATATCGAATTTTTCAATGGTGAAAATGCTCGTAATTCGCATCAGCCTTTCTTTGTCCACGGGGATGTTTCCATGTTGATGCTGATACATTAGAAGTCTCAAATATGCTCCGACCTCATCACATGACATATCCTGGGTACCACTCTGGAAGTCTTTTGTGTAAAATAAAAATGCCGGATCTTTCATCGTTTTGTCTTATTAGAATTCTTTGGATTGTATTTATGGTTTTCATCACTATGGGATTTATCGTGACAGGTTTCACAAAGTGTGACCAGCCAATTCAGATGATCTAATTCATGCCCTACAATTGATTGTCCGTTCACATAATATGATATATGATGGGTTTCTAATCGTATAGTCGATCCACATTCTACACACTTGAAATCGTCACGTAAACGAATACGTTTTTTAACCTCATCCCAGTATGGATTGCTTTTTATCGATTGCCTGTAATTTGATGGCTGGCCTCTTTTGTGATTAAGTCTACCCATTTATGTGTTTGATGCTTTTTTGATCGAGTTAAAGAATATCTTATTCTTTTCAGTCGCGTTAAAAATATCGCTAAGCTGATGATCCGGAACCTGTGCAACCTTTGCTAACTGCAGTCTACAATCCATGTAAGTAAAATAATAGTAGTTGCCACTGTATGCGATCTCCCAGGTAAATGCCTGATCAAGGTTTATCTCGGCAATACCTTGTTTTACCTCTTTGCTCAGCATTTCAATTTTATTCATACATGCTTTTACCGTTTCACTTGCCTTTTTTTCAATCTCTTTTACTTTTTCCAATTCAAGTAAAGCGGCTTTTAACTTTTGCTTATAAACAGGTAATTCGTTTTCAAGTTCATTCACGTATCTACTTCTGACAATCTCTTTTTCGTAATCGTCCATAAATCGGTTTGTTTCGATTTTTTTTGGGACGGCAACGAAATTGTCATTTATAAACTTTTGGGCATCTTCTGGCTTCTTGAATGCTCCTAAATCAACGGGCACCGCGCAGTTAGTTTCTAATTCAACTGTGAAATCGATTCTTTTTGGACGATAATTTTCTACTATTTTCATAAAATTTATTGTTTGAATTGAACATTAAGTTTGTCATGTTTTTGATGGCATTTTCTGCACCTTATGACTATGTTTTTTACATTCCATGCCTGTTCGGTTTTACCCTCTTCCTTTGCTCTTTTGACTGACATTTCGTGAGAGCAATCCAATCGTGTACCTGATCCATTATGACCACATTGTTCACAGAAATTATATCCGTAATTCTCAATTTGATTTTGCAAGGTCTGGGATTTTGCTTCCCTAATTTTTCGATCGATTTGCGTTTGTAAAAATCGTTCGCCTTTTGAGGTTGAATATGTATTCATTACTTTTTTCTAAAAAAAAGCTTTTGCTTTTTAACTGCATTATGAAAATCATTTACAATCAATTCGTAGTCGCCTGGATACTCTTTTGGATTAGTACTTATGAATTCTTTTTTATCGAAAAATTCTTTCCAACTAGTAACAGACCTTTCTTCACAACCTATTTTTATAGTATTCTTTCCAACTATTAAGGACCATTTACTTTTATTTTCGATACGTACTTTTACATCTTTAGTCAAGCCTTCCGGTAACACCGTGATTTGGGTTCCGAGCAGGTCAAGAGATCCACCAACGGTCAAGCCTTCCGGCAATGAGGTGATTTGGGTTCCGCTCAGGTAAAGAGATCCACTAACAGTCAAGCCTTCCGGCAATGAGGTGATTTGGGTTCTGCTCAGGTCAAGAGATCCACCAACGGTCAAGCCTTGCGGTAACACGGTGATTTGGGTTCCGCTCAGGTCAAGATATCCACCAACGGTCAAGCCTTGCGGTAACACCGTGATTTGGGTTTCGCGCAGGTCAAGAGATCCACCAACGGTCAAGCCTTGCGGTAACACGGTGATTTGGGTTCCGCTCAGGTCAAGATATCCACCAACGGTCAAGCCTTCCGGCAATGAGGTGATTTGGGTTCTGCTCAGGTAAAGAGATCCACCAACGGTCAAGCCTTGCGGTAACACGGTGATTTGGGTTCCGCTCAGGTCAAGATATCCACCAACGGTCAAGCCTTCCGGCAATGAGGTGATTTGGGTTCCGAGCAGGTAAAGATATCCACCAACAGTCAAGCCTTGCGGTAACACCGTGATTTGGGTTTCGCGCAGGTCAAGAGATCCACCAACGGTCAAGCCTTGCGGTAACACCGTGATTTGGGTTCCGCGCAGGTCAAGATATCCACCAACGGTCAAGCCTTCCGGCAATGAGGTGATTTGGGTTCTGCTCAGGTCAAGAGATCCACCAACGGTCAAGCCTTGCGGTAACACGGTGATTTGGGTTCTGCTCAGGTCAAGATCTCTACCAACAGTCAAGCCTTCCGGCAATGAGGTGATTTGGGTTCCGAGCAGGTCAAGATATCCACCAACGGTCAAGCCTTCCGGTAACACGGTGATTTGGGTTCTGCTCAGGTCAAGAGATCCACCAACGGTCAAGCCTTGCGGTAACACGGTGATTTGGGTTCTGCTCAGGTCAAGATCTCTACCAACAGTCAAGCCTTCCGGCAATGAGGTGATTTGGGTTCCGCGCAGGTCAAGAGATCCACCAACGGTCAAGCCTTGCGGAGTTTCAGTGAATTCAATGTTTGATTTAAGTAATATTTCTTTTAGATTTTTCATTTTATATATTTTTAAAATTTTGTTTCTGGAAATTTTTATTGTAATAGCCAAAGGGGCGCGTGTAGTTCCTCTTTTTCAGGTTCAAATTCATATTTAGACTTAGGGAACCATTCAATATCCCCTCGCAGTCTAAATACCAGGCTTTTGTTGTCTCACTGACAATAGTAGCCTGGATTGTGTATATATCATCCCTATTCATTTTTATATGTTTACAGGTAGGTATTCCTGTTGATTCCAATTCGGAAGGAACATCTGAATAAGTCCGTGGTCTTGATCTTCTGAAAATACTTCATACCCCTTTGTTGATTGTTTTTCCATTATTTCTTTCACATTTTCTTTTGCAAAATGATATTTGTGTTTTCCCATTTCGATATCTTCAGCGGACCATACCAATAAAGCGATGGCGTACGGTGCGACTGTCTGAAGCATTACCGTAATTGTAGTATTGAAATCTCTACCGGTACAGGCCGATGCTACTTCCTGATACATTCCCTCTGACAGATCATAATGAAGTTTAGCAGCTTGATAATAGAATGCTTTCAAATCTTCAATCCCTGAGCTTTTAACCGATATGATAGCATCAACACCGATATTTTCTTTGAACTGGATAGCATCGGGACGAATTTTAACTTTCAATCCAGTTTCACGATCATTGTAGTACATCGATATTTCACGTTTCGAATGGTGCAGCAATTTTTTAAGAATCCCATTACCGTAAACCTGATAATGTTTTTTAAGGATTTGAATTTTTAAGAAGTTTTCTTCGCTCACTGGCTCAACTCCCGAAATGCTTTTAAGGGCTGCTACATAGGCACGTTTGCCGTCTATTTTGTCGATACTTAATTTATTGTCAATGATAATAGTTTTGCAATGGTCCAATACATTTGCCGCTTCAACCTGTTCATTGCCAATTTCACCAAAACCATTTGTAGTGATGAGGTTTTCCCAGAATTCGATCATATTGTTAACGCCCTCAGTCGAATTCATGGCATAGTTTGGTTCAACGATTGCTCGTTCAAACTTTGTCGGTTCCAGAATGGCCTGGTGAAGGAATGTTCCTAATTGGAAATAAGCCGGTCCTTTACGTAGTTTTTCAAGTTCTTCCTTATCTTCGCTTTTAGCAAAGTAGAAGTGAAGGGGTGTTTTTAAAGCGGCTTTGAACATTGATGAACTAATACTATCATCATCAAGGTATTTCTCAATCTCGTCCTGAACTACCTTTCCACCTACATTGATACTTTCGGTGTAAATGTGCTGAGGTTTTGCACCTGAATTAATGAAATTTGAAATTGTATCGACCTTTGGGTAATCTGTCAAAGGCCTTGTGAAATCTATGGACTTACTGAAAAGTTCATTTTCCAATACTGTAGCCACATGTAAATTTGGCAATGTCTGTTTTAAAGTTTCTTCTACACTCATAGCTTAGTATATTAAAGGTTTTACGCTCCATTTGTCTGATAGGAACTGATTCGTTTTATTTTTCATTTTACCCAGGAATGTGATTCGTACGGCAGTCGATTCAACCATCAACTCGCCTGATTCAATAGCGCTTTCAATGGTTGCGTAAAGTCTTTTTGAACCGTTACGGATAGTAGAAAAAGTTTGATCCTCATTTTGTGATAGCATGATGATACAAGGCAGCAAAATTGATTCTCCTGTTTTGTCATCCGTGTAGCTTTCTTCCTTTAAAGAAAGTACTACACCAACTTTGTACTCGCCAGGTGTTTCTGGTGTCCAATACTCTGATGATAGTTCCCGTGGGGAAGCTTCCACTAAGTGCAGATTTGGTAATTCTTTAACATTTACTAATGTTGTTTGTGAATTTTTCATAAATTTGTTTTGATTAAAAATTAAACTTTGGTTTAGCCCGGTTACTGCCGGGTTTTTTTATTGGTCAAACTGGCGATTAAACTCAGTTTCTTATCTTCAGATAAATTGTAGACCTTTCGGCCCCGCTCTGGTCTTGCTCCCAACAATTCCAGAGCGGTTTTTGCTTCACTTTCGAATCGTGCAGCTAATTCCATATTTTGCCGGGCAACTTCAATTAAAGTTTGAGCAGACTTAATCTGCTTTTTGTAAAATGTTATTTGCTCCGTTTTGTTCATGCTTCAACCTCTTTTAAAATT
Source organism: Flavobacterium kingsejongi (assembly GCF_003076475.1). Classification (NCBI taxonomy): domain Bacteria; kingdom Pseudomonadati; phylum Bacteroidota; class Flavobacteriia; order Flavobacteriales; family Flavobacteriaceae; genus Flavobacterium; species Flavobacterium kingsejongi. The sequence goes on from NZ_CP020919.1 coordinate 2,831,508, forward strand.
TGTCGGTGTGTTTTATCGAAATACTGTTTTTTGTGATTTCGTGTTTGAATTGCTATTTTCATAACATCATTTAGCATAGGGCAGTTTTCAGATGTTACGTTCCGGTTCCTTTTAATCACAGCATTCAAAATAGAGGGGCCATAATTATGCTGATTAGCTACTGTTGCTCTGTCAGCTTCGTTTGTATGTTCTTTCAAATATTCTGAAAGATCAACACTGATTTTTTCTCCAATTTTGTATAACATATTATTCATTATTTAGTAGTACATATAGTAGGCACATCAGCATGAACATTACAACGAGTGAGCCTAGGCAAACAAGTTTTACAAACAAGTCATAAAACCTTTGGTTAGTTTTTTTCATGGTTATCCTTTTTTTTTATTGTCCATATCCCCACATCACCCGTTGATTTTTGACAATATTTGCGATCATGATAACCCCAATTTGTCACATTATTTAAGCATTCATAATTTGATACTAAAATCACACTGGAATCTTTGCTTATGGTATTTTGAATTGTAAAATCTTTTTGCATGTCTTTTAATTTTAGGTTAGTAAAAATCTTTTTCTGAAACTCCATAATCCAGTACAAATCATATTCAGTCTCGTAATCTGGTTCATTTTCTTTTGTATCCATTTTTTTTCAATTTGAGGAAAACCATAAACCACATTCACAATTTTCCATTTATATTTGCACTGTTGTGTTTTGTACGGTACAAATATATATTAATATGCAAACAAAATGCAAACAAAAAGAAAAAACATTTTCATTTTGTTTGCAGTTTATAACCGTTCTAAATAAATTAAATGGAAACAATACAGGAGAGATTGCAATATTTACTCGATTCTAAAGGTCTGACGCCTTACCAATTGTCTGTTAAGACTGGTATTTCTAATTCTACATTAAGTAGGACACTTAAAAAGGGGAGTAAGCCGAATTCTAAAACATTGGAATTATTATGCAAATATTTTGAAATCACTGAAGAGTGGTTACTTACAGGAAATGCAAATAGTGTAAGTGCTTTAGAAAATAAAAATGGAAACAAGTTTTTCGAATTGGCAAGCGGTAAGTTTTTGATGACTGTGAAATTGGTTCCGATAAAAGCCTATGCTCAGTATATCAGCGAATGTTGTGATGGCGAATTCGTTTCTGATTACCAATATGAAGAAGTCAGCTTCCACGTAGATAAATATGCAAGGGGCAATTATATGGCATTTGAAATTAAAGGTGATTCAATGGATAATGGGATGCTGTATGATACACCTGATAAAGCTACGGCACTGTGTAGGGAATTAGGCAGGCAGCATTGGAAGGATGGTTTTAGAGATTCCTTATATGGATGGGTGATAGTACATATCGATACGATTCTTTTTAAGGATATTATAGCGCAGAATTTGGAAACCGGAATTATAACCTGCCATTCGAGAAATGAAAGTCCGGAATATGCTGATTTTGAAATCAGCTTAAATGATGTAAAACAAATTTTTAAAGTAATAAAACGTACATTCTAATGAAAAGATTAATCACAATTATCGCTCTTGTATTTTCAATAATATCAGTAGCTCAAATAAAAAAAATAGAGATAACGAAGCCTGTTGAAATTGGAAAAGTAACACCAGGTGGAATCTTTGGAATAAAATGTGAAAAAGTAGACGATACTTATCTATTCACTTATCGTGATACCAAATTTAAAAATATGGATGAGAATAAGATATTCATCATAAAGGATGTGGATAATGCATTTGATAATTTATATTTGGAAATAATTGATGGTTTTTCAAAAATGCCTGATCAGCCTGTCATGTTGGAATTCCCTGATGGATATATTTATTTGAGTTATAGAAAATTTTTGGGATCTACTTATGTAAAGATTACACATTCTAATTCTAAATCAGAATATGCTACATTGGGTTTTTCCCAAGAAATAACAAAGAAGCAAGTTGATAAGTTATTTGGAAAATAAGTTAAAGAAAAATGTTATCTGTACAGCCTAATTCCCCAGTAAACACGCATGTTTAAGTGTTTTTGTACCCGACAATACAAAGCGGTATTATAATCATTACAAAAATAAAAATATACTTTATAAAACACTGGTAATCAATACGTTTTGTTTGTGAAATAGTGGGCCTCATAATTCATAACCCTGAGGTCGGGAGTTCAAATCTCCCTCTCGCTACTTAAAAAGGCAAAGGCCCTACATTTAGTTGTAGGGCCTTTTTTAATGGTATAGTTTTTAAGAGATGTTTTTTAAGAAATCTAAAAGCTGTATTTCTTTTTTTATTATTCGGACCATTAATAATCCGAAAATTAGTAAAAAACCAAATCCGCTTAGTACAATATAAAGGTAAAAACCTTGAGAGAAAATTTCTTTAAAAACAGGTAATAGGAGTATAAAGCCAGCAATATAGGCCAGGTAAATTATTGGGGTGAAAATATAGTGGATCTTTTTTCGCCATTGATAAAACTGGTTCGCCTGTTTACTATATTCGATTAAGGTAACATCGGTTTTTAAGGTCTCTAATTTTTCCACACTTTTCCATTCTAAGGTCACACGAACTAAAAGCATTGTGATCATAATACACAGTCCAAAACTGAATTGTGTTTGTCTATAGGCACCTACCCAAATATAATAAGCGATTAATAGTATTGCGGTTAAGCTTAAAATTGCCCTGGTCCAAATATGATTGCGTTTAATTCTTTTAGTATGTTCCGCTGCTTTTTTAATGACAGTAGCGGCAGCAGGTTTTGTATCGGATGCTGTCTGCTGGTTCCAGATATTTTGTAAATCTTCAAATGTTTTCATTTTGTACACATTGGGTTAAACTCTTTTTTATTCTATGGATCCTGACACGAAGCGTTTCTTCGGTTATCCCGATTACAGCTGATATTTCTGCATATTCTATGTTATCTAAGGTCATCAGAATTATCATTTTGTTTGTTTCTTCAAGCTTTTGGATGCATTGATACATTTGTTTAAGTTGCTCTTCTTGTTCGTTCGGATAGGTTTCGGAAACAACGTTAGGCAGAATGGCTGTCCTGATTTCTTTTTTGGAAGATGATTTTCGCAAATAAAGGAGACAGGTATTTACAGCAATTCTATAAATCCATGTACTAATGCTCGATTCATTTCGGAACGTAGCTAAATTTTCCCATACTTTAATGAAAATTTCCTGAGAGGCATCAGAAGCTAATGCACTATTGCCACAGAAATAACCTTTGCACAAACGAAACACTTTACTATAATGCTTGCTGTAGATATCGTTAAATTGGTTTTTATTAGCCACTTATTGTACTTCTAATTTTACTTTTTCCATAAACCATTCCGGTTGATCATACATTACAAAATGAGCCGAATTCGCTGCGTAATAAATTTTAACCGACGGTAAGTTTTCATACTGAGCTTTATAGGTATTTTGTACCGTCGTAAGATCTGGAGTTGTGGCCGCTAAAATTACCACCGGAATTTTAATTTTAGCAATTTCTTTGCGTAAATCTAAATTAAGCATATCGATGTAACCATAAACATAAGTTTTTCTATCAGCAATGTCCATCCAGGCGTTTATTGTTTTTTGCTTTTCTTTATTCAAACACAGATAAGAAGTAAACTGGGTATTCATGGAACGGAATGCCTTTTGATCCATATCGAGCATCATTTTACTTTGCGGATTTTCATAAGGAATAGCTTCTCCGCTGTAATTAGGAATCATTAAGGCAGCACTTGCGGGTAAAGCATCAACGATAATTAAATTTTTAAACAAATTGGGTTCTTCTGATGCTAACCATAAACTTAAAGTACCTCCTAAACTATGACCCATTAATGTAGCATTGTTTAATTTTTTAGTTTTTACATATAAAATGACTTGTTTCTTTATTGTCGATAACCACGGGCTTTCAATAGGAGGAACAGTACCAAATCCTGCGAAAGTAAAAATGTGGCATTCGTGCTTTTTAGAAAGTTCGGTTACTGTTTCATTCCATACTTCTCCTGTACAACCAAAGCCAGGGAATAATAAAATAGGATCTCCTTTTCCTCTTACATCCACCTTAAAGGCAGTTTGAGAAAAAACAGATTTTGAAATAAGGAATATAAATACGACAATCAAGATTGATTTTGTTTTCATAATTTTTACTGTTTTAAAGTTTATCTTTTGATGCATTGCTATATGATTTGTTACCTCGAAAAACATTTTTTTTATTTAATTTTTTTGGAAGTAGGGTAATAATAGTTAATTAAAGTGGTTGTGTCTTTGGGTTAAATACTCCTTTAGAGCCTGAAATAGCAGTCAGCGATGTTTTACTAAACTGCTTTCGATCTGCTTTTAAAAAGAAATTACCAGTGAAACAAAAAATTGCTTAATAACTTACACGGTAACGATTTGTGAACTACAAAAACAAGTCCAGAGCTATTCAGCTAATAATAGAATAGCCGCTTAGGATTGAAAGATTTTAGTCATAATGTGGTATATTTGTAAGAGCGACAACGTTGTGATTTATCACCAAAAAAATAAAAAAATGGAGGATGTTAAAACATTTCGGACGAAAACAGGCTATTGCCATATCACTCCCGATCAGATCATCTTAAACAAAGATGCTGTGTTGGATACTTCGGAAAAAATGACGGAGAGCGATGGCGTGGTAAAAATAGTGTTGGTCTATATTCTTTTTGCGGCCTATTTAATTTATTCGGCCTATGGCGATTTTGGAAGAGGTGAAAATGTGATGGCAGGGATTCTGGCCTTAGTGGCGGTAGGCCTTATTTATGCAATTGCGATCAGCCTGGACAATAGTGGAACTCCGGTTATTGATCGGAGCAGTATTAAAAAGGTAGAATTTACCACAGGAAAAAAGGGATTGACCCGATCCGTATTCGTAGTGCGGTTTAAAAATAAAAAAGGAAAAATAAAAAAACGCCTGATTATGCTTCCAGGTTCCCTGAATAACGGAGCTGAAGAAACCGAAAAAGCGCTTCAAATCATGAGAGCAGAAAAGCTGATCCTGTAAAATAGTACAAGCATGAAATTATATAAAAGAATAAATATCCCCTTGAGTCAATAGCAGATTTAAGGGGGCTTTTTATGGATAAAATATAGGTAGACATTTATAATAGGAATTAAATTTGAATTTTGGATGATAATTCTGTCGCAACTTGATTTTGGATTAATGGTTGAATCAAAATGCATTTTGGTAGTGATGAAATTTGTTTTTTTTGGTTTATAATTATAGAATATTTTGAATTGAGGTTGTTTTTTTGAAAAATACATAAAGAAACGTTAATTATTTTTTTAAGCTTTGTAATAGTGCTAATTTCATTCCGCCACCTTACTTCCCTTGTCTATTTAACTTTAAACCTACATCATGCCTATAAGCACGAAAATTCAAATACAAATTGGAGGAGAAGCCTTAACGCGTTTTTCGAAACTCGTAATTAACCAAAAAGTGCATACACACCATCGTTTCTCAATATTACAACCTCTACCTAAAGAGTTTGTTGGAGAAGCAATTGAAAAAGCTCAGAATTATGTTGGTGAAATGATAAAGATCAGCATTAGTCCGGGCTACATGGAAACTTCATCTTCCTTATTATTTAATGGTGTAATTACTGAAGCACAAGTGGTAAGAACGGCAGGAGCTTCCGGTGGAATTATGATTAATGGATACAGTCCGACTATCCTAATGGAAGGGCCACCAAATACGCATTCTTTTAGTGATAAAACGTTATCGGATATTGTCCAGGAGGTCATTGGGAGTTATCCAAAAGATAGCTTAAAAGCAGCAGTAGAAGTTCAAAAAGATGCTACTCTTCCTTATACGGTACAATATGCCGAAAGTGATTTTGCTTTTTTATGCAGAATTGCACAAAAGAAAGGACAATGGTTTTTGTATGATGGCGAAAGCCTGACTTTTGGAAAGCCAAATTCTAAAAATTTCGTTCTGGAATATGGTAGGACATTACATTCTTTTCATATCGAAATGCGAGCCAAATCACTTGGTTTTGAGTATCTTGGATATGATCCTTACAATGGAGAAAGCCAAAAAGCAAGTTCCGATGAGGTAAATTACCAACCGGAAGGTTATGCACGTCATATTTTTGATGCATCAAAAAAGTTATTTCCTAATACTTCTACTTTATTGTATTCACAGGCACTTGAAGAGGGAAATTCCAGGACACATTTAGTGGATCGTGTTACCACACAACTGCATTCCCGTACTGCAGATATGGTGACTGCCCGTGGAGATTCGGATGAAACTGGTCTTCGCATTGGTGATATCATCCAAATTAAAGAACCTGCTTTCTCCTTAACCGGAAATCCACGAGATGGACTGAAAGAACAAAATTTTGGAAGTTATATCCTGACAGATATTGTTCATATCTGCGATGAATCAGGAACTTATCACAATAGTTTTGATGCAGTACCCGAAAGCGTACTTTCTCCACCCTATGGCAACGTACACAGTTTTCCTGTGGCAGACTCGCAGCCGGCAACGATTATTTCTAATGATGATCCCGAAGGTTTGGGTAGGGTAAAAGTTGCTTTTTCCTGGCAGAAAAACAGTGGAGCCAATACACCATGGATACGAATGATTAATCCCCATTCCGGAGGAGGGAAAGGCTTTTATTTTGTACCCGAAATTGGAGAAGAAGTATTAGTCGCGTTTGAAGGAGGCAATGCTGAAAAACCATTTGTTCTTGGAGGAATGTATAATGGGAGCGCTTCCAGTAGTTATCATACTTCAGGGAACGATCAAAAAGTAATTCATACCCGATCCGGAACCAAAATGATTTTTAACGATGCTGCAGGTAGTGTTTTTATTGAAGATTCGAGTGGAAATACCTGGATGATGGATGGCCAAGGGAATATTAGTGTCAATGCACCAAAGAATTTTAAATTGACTGCAGGGGAAAATATAAATATCAGTGCTGGAAAAAATGTTACGATTAATGCCGGAGAAAATATCGACCAATCGGCAAGTCAGGATATATTGCAGGTAGCAGGGCGTGACCTAAACCAGACCGCTGCAGGGAATATGTCGGAAAATGCAAATAATAAAACCGAATTGATCCAAAAAACACACATCAGGGGAGCACAGGAATCCATACAACATGCCGAGCAGGTAACCATCTTTAGTACAAAAGAAAATATGCTGCTCGAAAGTTCTCAAAAAACGGTGGAAATCAATAGTGCTGAAAAATCAAATCTTTTTTAAATCCTGTAGTTATGGCAATCAATAAAACGGCAAAAAATCTTTATATAACGATTACACAAACGTATTCTACTTCATCTAAGACATTTTTGGAAAATGCAGAAAAGGTAGAAGTAGTGGCAACAGGAACAAACCTTACACTTATTTCCAATAAAAAGGTGGCAATAAAAGGAAAAAAATAAGCTTATGGCAAATGTAACATTTGGACAGCCAAGGTTTAGTCCTCCAGAAGCAACAAAAGATAAACTTATTTACGATTTAGTAATGTTTGTACCAGGTACAACGGATCCGTTGAATACCTCAGCACTAAAACATGAGGCTAATAAAGAGTATTGGCGTGCCAACATGCAAAATCTCCGGGCACGAGTCAAAGAGTTAAAATTTCAATACAATAACCTGCACATTGAAGATGAATTCTTCAGTTGGTCCGGGGACAATAATACACAGGAGCGAAATGCTGCTGCAGAACGGTTGCTCGATCTCTTTTTAAGGAATTATAGCGGCTGGAAGCGTAAAGAAGTACACCTGCATCTTATTGGACATTCCCATGGAGGAAATGTGATTAATGAATTTACAGACCTGATTACACGTGACAACCGTTTTCCTGAATTTTGGAAAATCAAAAGCATTACTTATTTATCAACGCCTTTTTTTCAGAAAAAACACCAGCTAAATCATGCAAAATTGCATAAAAACTGTAAAATTATCAATGTCCATAATGAATATGATATCACACAGCGTTTTGTAGCCGATTTTACCCTGATCAATCTGGAAATTCTGATTACTAATTTTCAAAAAGGAGATTTTGATAAAGCTTTGGCACGGCTAAAAGAGCCTGATTTTAAAGTATATGACATGCTCAATAGAAAGCTCGGTGGCCTTAATCTGGCAGAGGGGCGTAATATGTGGCGTCAGACAGCCATATTACTGGATGGGGTGAGCCTTTTGTTATCCGCAATCCTCAAATATATTAATAGTATCAAAACCGATAAGTTTAAGACCGAAAAGAAGCAGTTTACGGGATTGCTCGGTCGTTTGCAGAAATGGGCAAATGATGCCCGTACCACTTTTATAAGCCATCAGAACTCCCGTCCGGGGAATTATAGCAGAGGTGCTTTTTTTGATGATATTAACCTCCTCCATATCCTAAGGCTCCTGAATGAATTTTTAGCTATCAGAACCAATGAAAATGACAGCTATCTGTTGGGAGTGCTGGAAGTATTTTTCCGGGAAAATACAGGGATTACCGACAGTATTGAAGAAACAGCATGGAACCCTAAAAAACAAACCAAAGGTCTGGAAATTGTGGATGTTAATATTACGCCCGATGAAATTTATGACGCCAGGAATAAGAAGAAGAATTTTGACGGCTTTATTAATGGGATTCAGGCAGCACAGCGTAATAATAAACTAAGGGAAATCCTAATGCGTTTGCTCAGCCAGTTTGTAACGGGAGCACAGATTCAGGCTATCAGGGATAAAATTAGTACGCTCGAATATGTCGTTTGGGGTGCCGAAGATGATGAATTGGTCTTATTACGGGAAACGAACCTCAGAGTGTACCAGGGACTGGTAACACGATATAATGCTGACCTGATAGCAAGGTACGATAAAGAATTGCCATTAGCCGATCGTCCAGGTGGTATCCCTTATCTCGCAACTGTTTCCCATAGTTTGAGTCATACACAATTTTGGGAAAAAGCCGAGATTGGATTACGGTCTGCATTTAGTTCGGGTGTAAATAAGGGTTATAATAAAAAATAATATGAAAGATAGAAAACAATATATCCTTATTGGTGCGCTTATTTTTATAGTGGGCATTATAGCCATGTTCCCGCTTGAAGTATTAATGAATAGCAATAATATTGGAAAATTAACCTTGTCATTTTCAGGTTTATCTATTGGCCTATTGGTGCTGCTGTATGGTTTTATGGGACGTAGTTTTTTAAAAGCTGTAGGTATCATTCTCGCAGGAGTTCTCATCAGTATGTTATTTTGGTATGTATATGAAAATGGGGAGTGGGGCGACTCGATTATTATTTTTTGGGTTGGTGTTCCTGCCGGTATACTTGGGAGTATATTATTTTTAATAGTTAACCACTATTTTTTATGTGGCAAAAACAATAAAACTGCTATAGGGATTCAGGTACTGTGGGGACTATTGATTCTCGCTGCAGTCAACGCATTATATTATAATTTCGGGGATTTGATGGATTCTATTTTATAGCGATACTCTAAAATTTAATAAATACTACTATTAACGATTAGAAACATATGACTTTTGAAACTGAAATATAGAAAATATACAATTAAGAATGGGGATACTTTAAACGGAATTGCCCAATTATTAGGCAAGTCCACTCTGGAGATTAAAAATTTCCACAGTATGTTTTGTGCCGATGATGATCATATTGTACTTGACTTTCCAGACCATTTAAAGGAATTGTTCATTTATCCTGAATACCGTGAAACCGACCTTACCCTTATTCCTAAAGTTTATTTTGATGGAGGGGATAAACTGCTTTTTCGTCCGTTGAACCAAAAAAAGGAATATGGGGTTCAGTACACTACAACGACCGGAGCCGAAAGCCGCATTATGAAATGTGAAGTTGCCGTAACCTGCAAGGGAAGGATAACAGCTGAAAATTATTTGTTTGAGGTGCAAAGAATATCCAGATTTTTTGTAGATGATGAAGAAACATCAACTATAGCCGATGAACTTGCAGAAAAAGTATCAGGTGTATTGTATCCGTTAGAAATTAGTGTGGATGAAACCGGACAATGGACGGGTGTTTGTAATTTTGGCCAGATCCGTCAAAGATGGGAAGGAATTAAAGAAGCAATCCTGGACGAGTATGAAGGGGAATCTGTACTACAGTATTTGGCTTTAAGTGAGCAAACACTGGAAACGGAGAGCAGTGTCTACCATGCACTCACCAAAGATTGGTTTTTAAATGCCTATTTTGGAGGAATATATATAGGGTACTCCCATAAATTCAACTGTAAGAAGGATGTAAATTTTCCTTTGGTTCCGTATTGTGAAGCTGCAAAATATAGGGTAACCCAAAAAATAGAACCCTATTTAGATGAATATAACTTAATTGCAATCCGTACTTCAGGCGATTTGGAAGAAGAAAGAACAATAGGTGATTTCGAAAACCACCTAGACTTTCCCTACTATGGGCTAATGGATCCAACAGCAAAAAAAGCAACAGGACAATTTGCAGCCAAATATTTTCTAAATGCCGCAAGTAATGCTATTGAATCCCTTGCGGTAGTTTGTACAATGGATTTGACAATACCCAAAAAGGTAGAAGTTATAATTTCAAAAATGTAAGGGGCTTCAGGGCAAAATACAAAAAAAGAGAAATCATGAGTGAAAAATATGTTGTGGTACAGGGAGCAGACTGTAAATGTAAGTTTAGCGTAGAACCCTTACTGGATAAACTTCTGGTGAAAACACAAAAGAAAGAATACGCTAACGATAGGGATGGAGCCAAAAAACTAATTGCAACAGATCAGGAATTGGGACAAACCCTCGAAAAGAATACGTTTGGGAAATGTAAATTGCAGCCCACACCAGGGGGGTATTTGCCTTGTAAAGCAGTGATTACGAAATGGAGCGCAGTATATGAAGCGGTAACGCTGTCCAATAGCGGTAAAATATTATTGGAAGACAGTAAGGCAACCTGTCCTATTGGTGGCCCTGAATGTATCCTGATCGATAAAAATGGGCAAAAGACAGAAGCCGGGGAACAAAATTTTAAAAATGCAACCGAAGAAGTGCAGATACAAATAAATCCGCTGGTTGATCCTAAGGATATGATGACATTGCAACGCCTTCATGCAGGAGCTGAGGATAGCAGTAACTAATTCTTGGAGGATTAAAAATATGTATTAGTTATGGCAAAAGGAGTAAAAAAAATATATTGCGCAGAAGGGGTAACCTATCCCAGAATGTCCATTCCTAACAAAAAAGTAGTGATTGTTCCTGAACAATGGGTTTTCTTTAAAGTGAGTGAATGGGAAGCAGATACAACGGAAGCAGACAAGAAAAAAAACCTGGTCTGGATGCGCCGGAACAACAATAGGAAAATTATAATCAACCAACTTACGGTTGGTTCGGATGGTAAATACGGATTTTGGATTCCGAAACTGCTCTGTGGTTCTTATACCTATTATATCGAAGCCAGTATGTCCGGAAAAAGAGACTCCCGGCTTTCCGGGCTCTATGTTAGTGGTTGGTGTGAAGCTAAAATTGCTTCTTCCAAATGGAGAAAGCAACCAAACAGTACCAGTATAAAGAATAATAAAAAAGCTGATTTCATTTCCTATGGGGAAAATGTTTACCTCAATCTTGGTACAGAAGGCCTCAATGGAGATTTGTTAATTGTAGAAATCCTGAACCGGCAGACTGCAAAAGACGATAAACTTATTCATGTCTATACTAATGTTGAGGTAATTGACGGGCAGGTCAATCTTAAAATTGAAAATACTTTTTCCTGGATGTCACATGTTAATAACATCCAAAATGTTGAAGAGTTTTACATCAAAGTAAAAAACCAGGCTAACGGACGGTATATTAAAGACAGTCGGGGCGATGAACTGCATGCCATCTACTTAAATGTAAAAAATAAAGTAGCCTCTTCGCAGGTTGCCGTTGCCAAAAACCAAACGCCGGCCAAAGTGGGGAAACCCGATGAAAAGCGAACGAATATCCATACCTGTACCTTCGATGAAATTGGAGTGGAGGATACGGATTATTTTGAAGTTTTTAAACAGGGAAAAACCAGTTTAAAGAAGAAAGAATCCCTGTCAAGGTTGGTGAACTTCGAAATATTTTTTGATTTTGATAAAGACACGATCCGGGAAGATGCCAAACCGGTACTTCAAAATATTCTGAACTTTTTATTGTTTAATAATCATCTGGATATGCTACTTTCCGGACATGCAGATGAAAGGGGATCTTTAGATTATAATCAGGCTTTATCCGAAAGAAGGGCAAATACTACACGGGAGTTTTTTATTTCCAAAGGATTGGATCCTGATAAAATCCGCACACGTGCATTTGGTGAAGCCACTCCCAAAGATAATGGTAAAACAGAAGCTTCCTATCAGAAAAATAGAAGAACAGAAATTCAATTTTCCTATTTGGAATACAATGCCGACGCACTCGTGTATGAAACCATTGCTTCCAGTGTAAAAAAAGGTAAGAAAATAAAAGTAAAAATAAAATCACGCTCCGATGAAGGCTGCTTTAGGGATGATAAGCACAAAAAGAATGAGGTACTGGTAAGCAATCTGGGAGTAGAAACCGTAAAAAAAACCGGTAATGAAATCCCTTTGGATGTGTATTCCAATACTGGTAACCATTTTCCGAAAAACTATTTTGGAAAGCTTGTCGAATACCTGAATCCATTTTCTACGTTGTACAATTCTTTCTCATTTTATATCAATAGTTGTGCTTATTTTTCCGATAAAAACAAGTCGACATTAGAAGTCCGGGTGTATCCTGATATCATTTGGATTGCCCATTTTCAATACAATTATAAAGAGAGTGGAAACTATTTTTTCCATAATAAAAAAGTAGAACTCAAAACCGGCATTGCCGACATTATTGATGAATTCACCAACAGCCTCTTTTTCAAAATAACGAAAATATTACCTTCTCAGTGGATTATGGAATATGTTGTCCTGGAATATATAAAAAGCCAGGCAGAGGATTATAGTTATGGTGCTCATGTTATTTATGACAGGACATTGGAAAAACCAGGAAAAGAGTTGCTACTCCAAGGAACAGAAGTGAACCTGATTACCCAAACAAGCTATACCAAATATGCTGCAGCTTCTGTAATTTATTGCCTGGTATTGGTAGGCATTGCTATTGATTTGCTCATGATCTACCTCACCAGGGGGAGAAACCTGACCGGACGGATTGCTCGTATTGCCAAAAAAGTAAAGCAAGTCCAAAGCGTTATCAAAAAGATGGAAGATGCAGGTATTGAAATTGTACCACCGGCAATAGCCATCAATGGAGGGATCTATTACTACAAACAGGCCAATGGTAAAATGGCTGAAGTCTTTGAAGCCAACCTGAAAGCGAAACCTTTAGTGGCGGTAAACTTTAAGAAGGACTTTGACCTGTTGGAAATGCTCCATAAAAAAAATGATGTAAAGGGAGCAAAATTACCTGACGATAAAAAGACAAAGGAGAAACTGAAACGGAATTCCGAAAATAATAGTAAAATAGCGGATGCGTTTGAGGGAGAAGGAAAAACTTCCATTACCGGATCAATTACGGTCATAGGGGAAATTGCATTTGAACACAATGTAAAGTTTAACTTTCTGACCCAAAGCTACTCCATTATTGATATTTTAGGAAATGGAATCCAAACCGCAAAAGATGAAAGGCTGATTACCGAACAGATTTCTTTTGAAGCCAATATAGATGGGAAATTTGAAAAGGAATTTAAATTTGATCCTTTGCAGACTAAAATTGAAGGAAAAATGAACATCAAGCTAAAGGGAGCTGCAGGTGTGAAACTAAAATACGGAGTAAATGAAAAACAAGGGTTGTTTATTACACAAACCGTTTATTTCTCGGGTATTGAAGGAACCTATTTAGGGAGTTTAAAAGCCAAATCGCGTTGGGGCTTAATTGATGTAGCATATGAAACCAATAAGGGAAAACCAATGCCCTTTACCCTGATGGAGCCTTTTGAAGTTGAAATGTATACCGTGCAGCTATTCAATCAGCCGAAGAATAAAAAAGAATGACCTGTGAAAAAAATAAGTACGCTAACCCTGATCCTGAGCATTATAGCCTGTTCACCAAAAAAAGATGAAATGATTACCCAAAATCCAAATATTACAGCCACTAATTTGGCAGAGGAAATAGTCCGTGAAGTAAAACATTATCCGGAGGAAATAGTATACAAATTAACTTATGAGAATTATTATTGCTTTTTTGAGCTATTAGTGAATGATGTCCCGGTTTTTAAGGAATTCCAAAGTCCTGCTACAGGCTCAGCTATCGAAATTAATCAGGCGATTTTTAAAAGTGGTACTCAAAAGATTACTTACAGAATGTATCCCGTTGGTACGATAAAAGACCAGGACGAGGTATATTCTACATTACTGGATAGGACCTATTTAAAATTCACATTGAAATCCTATGATTTAAAAAAACCAAAAGAGAGTGATACGCAATATCAGGAATATAAAACACGCTCAATGACTGTTAAACCGAATGAGTATGAAACGATAGAAAAGTTTGATGGCGCTGGGCAGGTATATTATGAAGGAAATTTTACAATTGATGTAAAAGTACCGTATACTTTGGAAGAAAAGTTTAAGGACGCACAGGATTTGAGAAAGATGGATCCGAAAATTTTAGAGGCTAAATTACTGAATCACTACAAACAGGTAAAGAAGATATATGAAGAAAAAGAATATGACAACATTGCAAAATTATCCTATGATAAGCTTCGTAACGAATTTGTAAGTACCTATGATGATGATCAGCGAGAGATTGAGGAAGGTTGGAATGACTTTTTAGACGCTATAAAGCAACCTACATTACAAATGCAGCCGATAACGGATTATAAACTCCAGTTTTATGCTGAAGGGAAGTTGGTAGGGTTTGTGAATCAATCCGTCAATGGAAGGTATCAGGGAACATCAGCTCTTTGGGGGAAATTTGCAGGAGATTCAGGTCATTTTTTATCTTTTGAAATTAAAAGCCTTTATTATATTCCTAAGGGTGAAAATGAATTTAAAGAATATTAATTATGAAAAAAAATGCTATTTGGGTACTGTTCTTATTATTAAATTTAACAGCCTGTTCTCAGAAAAATGAAAATACGAAATCTAATGCGGAAAAAGGAAATGTAAAGGAACTGATTGAAGGGGAGCATCACGATAATCAAAACTATTATATTTTTAAGAAAAATCAAAAATTCGGAATTTGTGATGGAGTAGGTAATATTATTATTCCAGCACAGTTTGATGAATTTGGGCAAAGGAATGACAACTATTATGTCGAGCAAAAAAATGGGAATTATATTTTATATTGGTTGGATGTGAAAAATAAGAAATTAGTATCACTACCACAATTTGCAGATTTCCATTTCAATATCAGTGATAATATAGATGTTTTTACAGATGAAAATCAAAAATTTGGAGTATATAAAAACCGAAAAGAAGTTCTTCTGCCTTTTTCCTATTTTAAAATGAATAAGTTTGGAAATACCATTTTGGGACGTAAAGAGGGTTTAAAAGTAGTAGATGCCTTTGATACGAAACTCGTACCCAAAAGTGGAATCGATTTTTCAGATTTCAGATTACTTTCCGAAAAAGAACAGTTAGTTGCTGTAGAAAAAGAAGGAAAATGGGGAGTCGTAAATTATGATTTGAAACAGGTTGTACCTTACCGGTATTCAAATATAAACGAATTGCAATCGCATGGAGGTTATTTTATTGTCTCCCAAAAAGAAAATAATAAGAACCTTTTTGGAATCATTGATGTGAAAGGAAAAGTAATTGTAGCCCTGAATTATTGTGATATCGAAGAAGAAGGCACACGAATAAAATTCTGCAAAAATGATAAGTATAGTATAGTAGCTTTTGAAGAATTTATAAAATAAGGACACTAAAGTAGCCTACTTATTATGTAAAACCCACAGTATCAAACTTGTTGCTGTGGGTTTTGTCGTCACTTAATAAAAGCAATAATATTTCTGTTAGGATACGGACTGTCTTTTTAATCTTATTTTTTGGACCATCCATTGTGCAGCGGCCAATAGGAGTGCTAAGAAGAATAAGAGCATTCCCACCACCATGAAGGTGATTAAAAAGTAAGTATCGTGGATATTAATGTCAATCAGGTAATCTGTTGGATACAGATAGCCCCAAATGACCAGAAAGATGCTTGAGAATAGCAGTATGTAAATAATTTTTTTCATAATACAGTATAAACTGAAAATAAAGTGCCGACGAGAATGTGAATTGGCCCTATATTCTGGTTTTCATTTATAAGAGATCCAGTACTCTCTCATGTTCAAAATGGACTTCATCGTCCTCATTGTATTGTTTGTGCCAGTTAATGGAAAAACCGGTCAATTTGACCACCTAATTCCGGAGTAAATTGACCACCCGTTCCGGAGCAAACTGACCACCTAATTCCGGAGCAAATTGACCACCAAGTTTTGTGGTGAATTAAGTATTAAAAACTATTGATTTTTTCATGTTGTTAGAACCATACATTCGTTAAAAATTTACGGATTATGGCAAACAAAATAACAGACATGAGTAAAATTAGAAAAGTAATTAAATTCTATTGTAATGGAAAGAGTAAGTTATTTATAAGTAGCTACTTATCCCTTTCAAGAAATACGGTAAAGAAATATATTTCTTTATTTGAAGTTCTCGAATTAAGCTTTGAATTAATCGACCAAAAAACCGATGCAGAGCTGGAACTTTTATTCTCCCAGACTAGTGTAGAGGCCATTAGCCCGAGATTACAGACACTTTATGATTTTTTTCCTAAAATGGAACGTGAACTAAAAAAAGTTGGCGTTACCGTACAGCATATGTGGGAACAATATATTGCTGTAAATCCTGATGGTTATCGAACTTCACAATTTCATTATCATTACAATATATGGGGCAAACGAGTTAATCCGGTCATGCATATGAACCATAAGGCTGGTGATAAAATGTATGTTGATTATGCCGGAAAGACACTCTCAATTATTGATATAGATACTGGAGAAGTCAAAGAAGTACAATTTTTTGTAGCAATATTGGGCGCTAGCCAATACACGTATGCTGAAGCTTCCATGAGCCAGCAAAAGGAAAACTTTGTTGACTCGGTAGAAAATGCCATGCGCTTTTTTGAAGGCACTCCTGCCGCCATTGTTCCAGATAATTTAAAATCTGCCGTAATAAAAAGCAGTCGTTTTGAACCGACAATCAATGAAACCCTGGCTGATTTAGCAGAACATTACGAAACCACAATTTTACCTGCCAGAGCTTACAGGCCCAGAGACAAGTCACTAGTTGAAGGAGCTGTTAAGATATTATATCGAAGGATTTATGTAACCATAAAAGAAACTAAGTTCTTTTCTCTGGAAGAATTAAACCAGCAGATCTGGGATTTACTTGACTCTCACAATAACAGAAAACTGACAGGACGCCCTTATTCCCGCTTTGAATTATTTTTAGAAGACGAGAAAGAAAAACTGCGTCCACTCCCACAAGATCGTTTTGAAATTAAATACCAGTCTTTTGCAACAGTAATGCAAAACGGTCATGTTCAATTAAGCCAGGACAAAAACTATTACAGCGTTCCGTATCAATATGTAAAGAAGAAAGCCAAGCTGTTATATACCAAATCAACAGTAGAGATTTATTATAAATACAATCGAATAGCTGTACATCCAAGAAACTACAAACCTTATGTCTATACAACAACTCCTGAGCATTTAGCCAGTACACATCAATTTGTAGCCCAATGGAGTGCTGCCCGCTTCATTGAATGGGCTAATAATATTGATGAGTCAGTAGGAGAATATATAATGCAGATAATCGAAAGCAGAAATCATCCAGAACAGGCTTATAAAAGCTGTTTAGGAATACTGAATTTTGAAAAAAAGGTAGGCAGACAGCGATTAATAAATGCCTGCAGGCGGGCACTTGATTTTAAAATTTACAATTTTAAGACCATACAAAACATTTTAGAAAACAACTTGGATCATATTGATTTTGATCAAGAACCTGAGCAGGAACTTCCCGATCACAGTAACATAAGAGGAAAACACTATTATAACTAAATTAAATCTTGAAAAAATGAATGAATCCACAGTAACCAAAATGAAACAAATGAAGCTTTATGGCATGTTTAATGCTTTTAAAACAGCCATTGAAAGCGGGAAAACAGATCATTATACCCTTGACCAGTTTGTATCGATGATTATTGATGCAGAATGGGATGAAAGGTACAATCGTCGTATTGAACGAAGTATCACTAATGCCAAATTCCATTACAAATCAAATATTGAAAGTATCAATTTTGATGTATCACGTAACCTGGACCGAAACATGGTACTGCGTCTGGCAGAATGCGAATTTATAGAGAAAAACGAAAACATTTTAATCACTGGAAGCACCGGTGTCGGTAAAAGTTATTTAGGTACTGCATTAGGTTATCAAGCCTGTATACAGGGTTTTAAGGTAAGTTATTTTAATACCTCAAAATTGTTCGCTAGACTAAAAATGGCTAAAGCAGATGGTACTTATCTACGGGAACTTACCAAAATACAAAGACAGGATGTTATAATACTTGATGATTTTGGACTCCAGGCACTTGACAGCCATAACCGAATTACTCTTTTAGAGATCATAGAGGACAGGCATAATAACGGCTCTATAATCGTGACATCACAAATACCAGTTCAAGGCTGGTATGATATAATTGGAGAAAAAACGATAGCCGATGCAATATTAGACAGACTTATACACCAATCTCATAGGCTTGAATTACATGGAGAATCCATGAGAAAGAAAAGAGGAATAAACAAAGAGTGATATTTTATTATATTTGAATACTAATTAACAGATGAAAAAATATAGTTTTTAATCAAAACGGAGGTGCTCACTTTGCACCGGAATTAGGTGGTCATTTTGAACTGGAATCAGGTGCTCACTTTAAAACGGAATGGGGTGATCAATATAACCGGAATTTGCAGAACGACTTCTTTGGCATACTTTTTAGGATTACTACAGTACTTCACACAATACTAAAGAAAGGAAATGATCATGTTAAAATGGATTGACGTTGTAAAGTTTGCCAGTGTTGGAAACCCTGTACCCGATACAAGAGTAGAGAAGACCGAAGCAGAGTGGAAAACCATATTAAGCCCGGAAGCATTCAGTATAACCCGCCTTAAAGGTACCGAGCGTGCCCATAGTTCGGATATGTGCTCATTCTTTGAGCCTGGAATATATGCCTGCGTTTGCTGTGGCACCCTGTTATTTGATGGGGATGAAAAATTCGAAAGCGGAACAGGCTGGCCTTCTTTTACACAACCGGTAAAGGAAAATGCAATAGCCTATCACAAAGATAGTACCTTCGGGATGGTTCGTATTGAAGCCCTATGCAATACCTGTGATGCACATCTGGGGCATGTATTCCCCGATGGCCCAAAACCCAGTGGATTACGCTATTGTATGAATGCCGTAGCACTACAAAAGGTGGAAAGTAGGGAAAAGAAACTCACTCTTGGTGGTGGTTGTTTCTGGTGTACCGAAGCAGTTTTTACGCTGCTGAAAGGCGTTTCCAAAGTAGAAAGCGGCTATAGCGGCGGAAAGATTGATAATCCTACCTATCGTGAGATATGCAGTGGGATGACAGGCCATGCTGAAGTAATTGAAATTACCTATAACCCGGATGAAATTACAGTAGAAGATTTGTTGCGAATCCATCTCAGTACACATAATCCCACCACCTTAAACCGTCAGGGTGCTGATACGGGTACTCAGTACCGTAGCATTATTTTTTATCGTAGCGAGGAGGAAAAGGTCGCTGCTCAAAATATAATCGCCGAAATGCAGGAAGTATACGATGCTCCTATTGTAACGGAAGTAAAGGCTTTGGAGCAATTTTACAAAGCGGAGGACTACCACCAGGACTATTACAGCAACAATGCCGAAGCAGGATATTGCCAGGCTGTTATAGATCCGAAACTTCAAAAATTCAAACAGCTTTTTAAAGATAAGCTAAAAGCATAACAGGTGAAATTCGCCTGTTGGATAGTATAATAGATACTCTAATTTATTTATTTGAATCACATGGAAAACAAAAAAAATATAGCCTACTCCATACTGGAACTCGCATTCATATCGAGTGGCACTACTGTTGCAGAAACATATAAAAATAGTCTTGACCTCGCTCAAAAAGCAGAAGCGATGGACTACAGCCGTTTTTGGCTTGCTGAACACCATAATATGATTAGTATCGCCAGTTCGGCCACTTCAGTACTTATCGGTTATATTGCCGGAGGTACTAAAACCATCAAAGTAGGATCAGGAGGCATCATGCTTCCAAACCATTCCTCGCTTATTGTTGCCGAACAGTTTGGAACTTTGGGCACGCTTTATCCCAATCGTATCGATTTAGGGTTAGGCCGCGCTCCCGGCACCGACCAGATTACCGCCCAGGCCATCCGTTCCGACAGGATGCAGGCTGCCAATAATTTTCCGGGAGAAGTAGCGCAGATACAGGAGTATTTTGATGCGGAAAACAGTCATGCGCCAGTACGTGCCATTGTGGCCGAAGGTGTAAATGTGCCACTCTATATCCTGGGATCCAGTACAGACAGTGCCCACCTGGCTGCAAAACTGGGATTACCGTATGTTTTTGCCAGTCATTTTGCAACAGGGCAATTGTTTGAAGCCCTCGATATCTACAGAAGAGAATTCCAACCGTCCGTACATCTCGATAAACCCTATACCATCGCGGGAGTGAATGTAATTGCTGCCGACACCGATGCTGAAGCGGAGGAAAACTTTACATCGCTTTTACGCATGTTTATTGGAGTATTAACTGGAAAACGCGAACATTTGCAACCTCCAATGCCAATGCCGGATGATTTGATGATGTTACAGCACAATCCTGCGCTTCGTGACATGCTTAAATATTCTTTCGTCGGAAGGAAAGAGGCGGTAGCAAAAGAAATTGCCCGTTTCGTGGAACAGACCGGGGTGGACGAGCTGATGGTCGTTACAAACATCCACGGTCATGAAGACCGCGTAAAATCGTATCGTATCGTTGCTGAAATAATGAAAGATTTAAATGCTGCTCCGGTAGCATAATCAAAGCTTACAGTAACTATTCCTGATTTTCTGGAAGTTAAAGATAAGTGTCATACAACCCGGAAGTTATTATCCTTCCGGGTAATGTAAAGGATCAGGCTGGAGGTATTTTATTTTGTGAAACCAAAAGAGGTTGAGCAGCCCCAGGACAATTGAAACTGGAAATAGTACTATATTTCCAAAAATTCCCATCATCAATGTCGCTAACAGGTCTCCCGGACTTTCTATCGTTACGGCAATAGCATTTCCTAAAAGAATGATAATCATACAGCACATTATAGAGATAACAGCCAGTTTTGGTACGGAATGTTTTTGAAAATTCAGATAACGAAACACCAACAGATATACTATAACACAGGCGATAGACATTCCCAGCATTAATGTATAATTAATAGTAGTGCTATACGCATCGGAACCGGCACAGTATAAAATCCCATTACCGATGGCTAAGTTCATCAGTATAGCACTTAAAATGATGAGGTATTTCTTTTGAATTATATCCATTATACTTACAGTAAATTAATTCGGTATACCAATCATTGGTGCCGTTTCTTCATGTTTGCTAAAAAATAGCGTCCTATTTTCTGTATCATACATAACTTCAAGATACTGTTCTAAAAACGCAATTAAGGGTTTAGTACACGCATTATTATTTTTGGATCGGGCCATTTTGAACGATTGATAATCCCCAAATACTACCTGTGGACTTTGGAGATACGGTAGTAAAATCATATAAGTACCATTGATCGTTACTTTGCAATCCCGGTGATTCAGGATAACCTGTACTTTTTTTGCGTCAACAAAATAAAGCATATCAGGCTGATTGGGATTGTCATCCAATAGCAATTCTTTATCCGTAAGGTTGTCAATATTAAAAAACCATTTGGTACCCTTAATAGCATCATTCAGGGTATCGTAGGTAATAGCGGGGGGCGAAGGATAATCTGTCTTTTTCTTTCTCTGGGCAAAAGAAATGCTGGAAACCAAAACCAGGAGTAGGTATAACTTTCTCATAAAATGCAATTTACATTTGGGTGTAAGAAACAAATACATTCCGTACCTGTCATTCAAATATAGCTAAATAGTATAAATTGTATTGAAGTTGCAGTGTATTTCTTATTTTTGATTCAAATCTTATAATTCGTAATGAATGACAGAAGACATTGCCGGACAATTTTACAGTAACCTGCCTTTAAATGATTTACCGCTCAGCGATCTATTAGGCAGAGAAAAATTGTTCCGCCAGGTTCCGGAGAGCTGGCATGTTGTCATTACCGATATTGTAGGGTCAACCCAGGCTGTTTTAGGAGGCAGGCATGAAGACGTAAATCTTATTGCCACTGGCAGTATTGTTGCGGTACTCAACCTCGCTTTTCGCATGCAGATAACCATACCTTTTTTCTTTGGAGGTGACGGGGCAACTTTTATTATTCCAACAGCCTTGATCGATACTGTAATGCAGGCATTGACGCGTTATAGGGAAACGATCTTAGAAAATTTTAATCTTGAACTCCGAACCGGTACCGTACCCGTAGCCGAAATTTATGCTGCCGGGCATGTTATACGAATAGCAAAATACAAGAGTTCCTCCTCCTTTTCCATACCCATAGTATTAGGAAACGGGCTGAATTTCGCAGAATGCCGGATTAAAGGAGGAGATTATCTGTTCTCCGGGGAGCCTCCTGTGGCAATACAGCTTGATCTCAGTGGGATGCAGTGCCGCTGGGATAAAATTCTGCCACCTCAGGATAAAGAAGAAATTGTAACCTTGCTGGTAGTCGCCAAAGATTCCGGGCATCAGGAAAAAGCGTTTGCCATGATTTTGAAAAAAATGGATGAGCTGTATGGTATTCCCGAAAAAAGACAGCCTATTTCTGTAGCACGGCTCAGGCTGAAAACAACATTCAGCCGCCTGGGAGCCGAGATGCGTATCAGGCTGGGAAAGATTAGAGTACTAGAATTGTTGCAAACATGGTTGGCTACTTTATACGGATACATCTATTTTAATACAAAAAAGGGCAGGAAGTACCTGAGGGCACTGGTTGAAATGTCAGATACACTGGTTATAGACGGAAAGATCAATACGGTAATTTCGGGGCGTGCAGCACAGCGGGCTGCCTTACAACTCTTATTGGATCAGATGGAAACAGAAGGATCCATACATTATGGCATGCACATCAGTAAGGCTTCTATAATGTCGTGTTACGTCCGGGATTTGGAAGATGGTCATATCCATTTTGTCGATGGGGCAGAGGGCGGTTATACTAAAGCAGCGGCTATTTTAAAAACCAAACTGGCAGCTCATCCATCATAATTTACTGCAAATCGAGCCTGATGATATCCAGGCTACTAAGCCAGCATAGAGCAATCACCGCTACCTGTAATGAACTATATACATTCGTCAATCTATTGGATACTCTGTTTTAATCCTGTCTTATTCATTAGCAACGCACAAAAAAAATGAGCCGCTTTTTTCTCATAAACATTCTTCATGGATATGATCATGGCTTTGCGTAACATTTTTTTTCCTTTGATGGGGATCACGCATAAATCATCATAATCCTGAACTGTCGTTTTAGCCAATATTGTGTGCCAGTTTCCGGCCTTTACTAATTCCAGCAACGTGGGGATATCGTTAACCTCCACCGGAATATTTGGGATAATGTTGTTTTTAGTAAAAGTCTCATTGATAAATTGCCGTGTACTATAGCCATTGGCAGGCAGTGCTAAAGTGAGTTTTCCAATTTCAGGTAGGGTAATTTCTTTTTTGCTTGCCAACGCATTGTAGGTAGAAGTAATTAAGCATAAAGGCGATTCAAAAAGCAGCTTGTAAGATAAATTTTCATCTGTAGCCTGATCCGCAAAAGTCAATATAAAATCCAATTCAAGTTTGAGTAACTTATGGTATAGTTCTTCGGAAGTACCAAAAACGATTTGTATGGAAATTTTAGGATACAGTTCCAAAAATTGAATCAGGGCGGGAGTAAGGATATACCGAAGGCCATAGGTAACGCCAATATATAATTCCCCGGTCTTTAGGTCCTTTAGGTCTTTCAGTAAGGCCATACCACTGCTGGCCTTGCTTACACTTTGTAGGGCATAGTCATAAAACAGGCTGCCCGCCTCAGTCAAAAGAATCCTTTTTCCTATCCTGTGAAAGAGTGGTGTATCCAACTCAATCTCCAACTGTTTGATTTGTTGCGAAAGCGTACTCTGGCTAATATTAAGTTCTGCAGCTGCAGCCGTAAAATTGAGTAATTCTTTCGCTCTCAGAAAATAGTTAAGCTGTCTAAGTTCCATTTGTTAATCGGTTTTATCGATTGATATTATAGAAAAATAACGTTTTACAAATATAAGGATATTGCTGAAATTTGTAGTGGTAAAGTAGTTAAGACCTTTGCCATTGCGATATGAATATTTTCAGGTCTTTAAAGTATAGAAATTTCAAGTTGTTTTTTTATGGTCAGTCAGTGTCGCTCATGGGAACATGGATGCAAAAAACAGCCGTAAGCTGGCTCGTCTACCGACTGACAGGGTCAGCGTTTCTATTGGGTATGGTAACCTTTGTAAGCCTTATCCCGTCGTTGCTACTCTCCCCGTATGCCGGTAGTTATATTGACCGTCATAACAGGTTTAAGGTAATGGTCAATACACAGATTATTTCGATGCTGCAGGCAGGAGCCCTTGCGGGAATGATCTATTTTCAATACTATAGCATCCCGGCGATTATAGCCCTGAGCCTTTTACAGGGGATTGTAAATTCCTTTGATGTGATCTGCAGGCAAACACTTATGATCGATATGGTTGATAATCCGGAAGACCTTCCCAACGCTATCGCGCTCAATTCTACAATGACCAATCTTGCCCGGATTATTGGCCCGGCACTGGCAGGTTTCATATTGAGTACAGTAGGAGAAGATTTTTGCTTTATTAGTAATTTCATCAGTTATGTTCCTGTTTTAGGCTGCCTTTATATGATGCGTATAAAAGTTGGAGCCACCCCAAGGCAGCAAAATAGTTTATGGATGGAATTAAAAGAAGGATTTGATTACATCGCTGGAGAAAAAGATCTGAAAAGCCTTATTCTGTTACTCGCGATGAGTAGCCTTATAGTGATTCCTTTCACTACCTTGATGCCTATTTTTGCGAAAGACCTCTTCCATGGTACTGCCCGGACATTTAGCCTTTTTGAAAGTGCCATTGGTTTTGGATCCGTTCTTAGCGCCGTATATTTAGCGAATCTGCAATCCAACAAATATTTGATTCGGATCATTATTATCGCAAGCCTGCTTTTTGGCGGCAGTATTCTACTGTTATCGTTTGCCT
Source organism: Flavobacterium kingsejongi (assembly GCF_003076475.1). Classification (NCBI taxonomy): domain Bacteria; kingdom Pseudomonadati; phylum Bacteroidota; class Flavobacteriia; order Flavobacteriales; family Flavobacteriaceae; genus Flavobacterium; species Flavobacterium kingsejongi. The sequence continues at coordinate 2,856,910 of NZ_CP020919.1, forward strand.
CCATTTTGCCTTTAGCATTAGCGTTTATGGCACTAAGCGGAATGGGCATGATGGCGCAGACTTCCGCAATAAATACCTATATTCAGACTCATGCTGCTTCACACATGCGGGGGAGGGCGATCAGCTATTTTATTATGGCTTATCAGGGAGTAATCCCCGTGGGGAGTTTAGCAATCGGTATACTGGCAGAAACGCTGGGTCCAAAAGAAGCCGTCGCGATAGCCGGAAGTAGTGGTATTGTCTGTATTTTAGTATTTGCATACTACTGGAAATACAGTGTTACCAAAAATAAGTTCAGCATAGCGTTAGACACGCCAAAAAATTAAAATAATAGACCCATGATAATCATCCCATTGAATGAAGGCATTTTTGCCGTGAGCAAACAAAAAGTATTTGCACCCGTTGCTTCAGAAGATCTGGACCAGGTACCTACGGATAGTTTAAAACTTGCGATCTGCCCTTTTTTGGTAGTGTTGGAGGACGATGTACTCCTGTTGGATACCGGATTGGGATTTATGGATAATGGTGTACCCGCACTTTTTCCGCTGCTGGAAAAAGCAGGATATCATCCGGGACAAATTACAAAAGTCCTGATTTCACACCTCCATAAAGATCATATTGACGGAATCGGGTATCGCGAAACTACAGGTTTTGTACAACATTACCCTAACGCCCAAATTTACATCCAGCAGCAAGAACTGCAGTATGCTTTGGAACAGGAAAATAGTCACTCTTTCAACCCGGAAGTTTTAAAAGAACTGGCAGCCCTTCCCAATGTAGTGTTTTTAGAGGATGAAAAAGGAACTATTGGAACCACTATCTCATATGAGGTTACCGGAGGGCATTCTCCATTCCATCAGGTTTTCTGGATCAGAGAAGCGGGGACAACAGCTTTTTACGGAGCTGATAATCTCCCACAGAAAAACTACCTCAAATTCCACCTGGCTTATAAGACGGACTTCGATGGTAAAAAGGCGATGGAATTACGCCAGCTATGGGAAGAAGAAGCGCATAAAGAACAGTGGGAGGTATTATTCTATCATGATATCAGGGATAATGTTGTCCGGTTTTAGAAATAGCATTTTACGATAGGAACTCACTCAAAAACCGATACGGATACTAACAGGTTGCAGGCTCAGTTTTATTTGATAATTTTGCAAAATGGATACGGACAAGAAACTCAGGGAATTAGAAGGGATGCGTGAAAATAACTGGCAGCGGATTATTTTCGTCCTGCGGAAACACCATGACCTCTGGGCCCAAAAAAATATCAGCCCCGAATTTGGGCCACTCAAAATGTCTTATATGCCAGTCATCTGTAACATCAACCTGGAGGGTAGTTCAGCTGTGGATATTGCCAGGGATTCCATGATCATCAAGCAGGCCATGAGCCGTACTATAAAAGAGCTGGAAGAAAAAGGAATGATTACCAGTACTACCGATGCTTCTGACAAAAGAAGTGAACGGCTCAACCTGACAGAAAGCGGTAAAAAACTCGTACTCGATGCTAATCTCAAATTGGTGGAATTAGTCAAAGAATATGAAAAACTGGTGGGCAGGAAAAACCTTGATACTGCCGTGTCTGTTATTAATACGATTATTAAATACCATGAAAGCCTGAATGACGCAGACAAATTAGAAAATAAATAAGATTTGTTTCCCGCGTCTTACCGCATCTTTTCAATAGCTATAGATTTTGACTTCGATATATAAATCAAATCCATTCCACGAACTTTTGTACTTATTTTAGGCGCTTGAAAATCAACTGATACACCTGTAATGAGTGCTGTTTTAATATTGAATACTACTATTGTTTTCGATACTGCTTTATAAATAAAGTAAACAATGTTTATTATTATTAATTATATTTGCCCGTGGATGAGGTGAACGAAAGATTATGGAGTGGTATTTCAGGATACCATCTTTAGTTTTTCTTTTTATATAATGCATACAACAGTAATTGCAATAACATGGAGCACAACGAAATAAGTTTTATGGATACAAAGATTAAAGTGAATCAAACTTTTACCGCTCAGGATATGCTGGGCCAGGAATATGAAGGGGTAGAATTCAGGAACTGTGTTTTTGCCAGCCTAAGGGGTGTAGACCTCATTTGCTGCCGCTTTGTGAACTGTGACCTTAGTAATATCGATGTGATGAATTCCGGAATGCAGGATGTTACCTTTTTGGATTGCAAAATAATCGGGGTCAACTTTTTTGAGGCCAATGATTTTGGGTTCAGTGTGGATTTTATAGATTCAGTGTTGGATTTTTGTGGCTTTGAAAACATGAAGATCAATAAAAGCACCTTTAGCGGCTGCCGGATACACGGCACAAGTTTTAGGGGAGCAGATCTTTCCAAAGCCAAAATGAGCAAGTGTGACCTGTTGAGCACAGAATTTTCAGCGACCAATATTAGCGGTCTTGATTTCACCAGTTGTACCAACATAACGATGGATCTATCGCTGAACAAAGTAAAAAAGACCAAATTCAGTTCTGCCAGTCTTGGTGGCCTGCTGAGTCATTTTGATATTATCATACAAGAAGCAAAATGATCCAGAGCAATACCATTTATCACGGGGAAGAATTCGTGGGGTTTGAGGGTAGTGGGCTTACCTTTTCCGATAATGCATTTACCGAATGTAGTTTTAAAAAATGCAGATTCAGCAGGGCATATTTCGAGAATTGCCATTTTGACCAGTGTACTTTTGAAGACTGTGACCTCTCCTTGATGACTTACGACGAGAGTAACTTCCATAAGATAGTGATAAAAAGATCAAAGGCAGCCGGTATAAGTTGGGCAGAAGCACTGCCTCCGTTTGCTGTTGATTTTGAAGACAGCGAAATTAGCTATTCCAGTTTTTATGGAAAGGTGCTTAAAAAAGCAAAATTTATTCATTGTACGGCTGAAGAGGTTGATTTTAGCGAATGCCAGCTTACCAATAGCGATTTTAAAGGCACCGATCTTAAGGGAGCACAATTCCATAATAGCGGCCTTGATTTATGCAACTTTGAAGACGCATCCAACTACAGTATCGATATCCGGCACAACACTATTAAAGGGGCGAAATTCTCCCTTCCGGAAGCCTTTAGTTTTTTCAACACATTGGGGATTGATGTGGTCAATCTTGATTCGTTTTAAATAGCGAAACAGAGTTACTTCATTCTGTCATCAGCTAAATAACGACCGAATTCCTTTTATCTACTTGGATTCGATTTTCAGAATTGTTATTTTTGGGTGAGCCGGGTTCCATAATTGAAATACGGCTTTTAACTTAAAAACACCAACTATGTCAATACTAAAAAATAAAAAGAATATACTCGTTTTTGCTTTTTGCATTTTTATTGTATCCATGCTCATCGGAGGATTAGTAGCTTATAATTCAGGGGGTAATTAACGGTGCTTGTTAAGATTTTCTTACAATCCATAACGATTTCGATTAATAGGCTACTTTAGTAGCAACCAAAATTGCCACAATGATCCGCATCCTTACGCCTGCCTTCCGGTCTATACTATTACTGTTGCTCTTTTTTAGTTTCAATGGTAAGGCTCAGGTCATTTTACCCCATGAAAAAGAATTATCCCATCCGGATCAGTATCTTTTTCAGGATATTGATTTTAAAGTAGCGGTGAAAAAAGACAGCATTACATTGTACGGAACCCTTGTCATGCCTAAGGGAAACTTTGATAAATTAGTAATCATTGTTCCCGGAACCGGAGCAGATACACGCTATTCCCACTTTTTGCTGACTGAAGCATTGCTGCAAAATAATATAGCCGTGTACCGTTATGATGATAGGGGAATCGGTCAGTCCGGCGGTAAATACAATGCTGCAAACACTACGGTTACGATGCTCTCCGTAGAATTGTATAGCGCGATCAGAAGAATAAAAGCACTCGGATATACTTCCGGAAAAAAACTCGGATTGATTGGGCACAGCCAGGGCGGCATGGTCACTATGGGGACTATGGAAATGGGCGCTTCTGTTGATTTTCTGATACAGTGGGCTACTGCTGTAGAAAAGTATGGTGCTTTTATAAAATACCAAATCCTGTCAGGGCAGAATAGTTTTGATGATGCCCTGAAATATAACACTACTGAAGAAAAGTTTGCAGTAATGGATGCCTTGCATAAGGTGGTCGAGGAAAATAGGAATGATGAAGACTGGCCACTCTCTAAAAAACTTAACAAAGCGTCTAAAAAAATAGGGTATGACTCCTCCCGATATACCCGTTTCCCTTATCTGACCCTATCTTCCGAAAAAGATTTTGTACGCAAAAATTTTGAACCAGCCTATCAGTCACTCAAAATACCCACTTTGTATATTGTGGGAATTAAAGATACTTTTGTCAGTGCAGAAGCAGAAACCAAAGTATTGGAAAGTTTTAATAACGACGCCATAACAATCGTAAAAATGGATGGGCTGACACACTATTTAACCCAGCCTGACCTGACTCCTGAAACCATGTACCAGATCGATCCGGCAGCAGTTCGAATAATCTTAAATTGGATTACGGAAAAGGTGGATACACTCTAAATCAGGCTGAGTTTTAAATATGATGTATAAATTAAACAGATAATTGCGGCTCTTTTAGTAAGGTAAAGTCGAATCATCGAAACTTAATTACATATTATAATGTAGTATGGTGATCATTCTTACTATATTGTCCATCTTTTCGGTCACTTTGGCTGGGTAGCCATACTGATTGTATTCGTATTCATATGTGATGGAGCCGTCTGATAGTATATTATTTTTGGAATATGGGCTTGTATTTAAATATACCTTAGGAAACAGAATTAATAAAGGATTTTTTTTAGTGTCATAATCATTGAATTCTGTTGATTGTGTGTTAGAGGAAGTTATTGTTATTCTCTTAGATAAATTCCCATCTGCATTATATTCGTATTTTAATTCAGATAGTACACTTCCATTTGAGCCATATTTCTTGTGGTTAATTACCCTGCCTTCAGAATTATAAGCATAAACATTATTAAATGTTCCAGAATTATCAACCTCTAAGCTACTTGCGATTTTTCCATCCGAATAAGTAAAGGTTTGGATTGCGGTATGATCATCCAGATTCGATTCGTTAGGGCTTCTGCTAATTATTTTTACTAATAATGAATTTTCATAGATATATTCAGCTGTTTCTCCACCAGTAGTGCTTCCAACACGATTGTATAGAACACCGGAAAGTTGGTTATTAGTATAAGTGTAAGTAGTATTAAACTCAGAGTCAAAATTATTGTAATAGGACTTAATATTTGTGCTGATCAATTTTAGATTGACTGGTGTACCGGGTTCAGGATTCACAGGAGTAGCTTCTGAATCGGAGTCGGAGGAGCAGGAATAAAGGATTGCAAAAGCAAATAAAAATAAAGTGATTTTTTTCATAAAGTGATAATATTCGATTTTTGGCAAATGTAAAAAATGAATGCTAAGGTTGAATAGATTATTTAATTTATTAGGAAAATAATTATTTTATTGAAAAATCACTATTTATTACGATGGTTTAAAAATCTTTGCGGGAGTAAATTATTGCTATAGCTTTTAAAATGTAAGAGAAATAATCTTTACCAAACAATTATTAATTTATGTAACGGTCTTCTTTGAGTATTTTAACGCGTTATCCAATCTCTGGTCACTATGGAAAGAAATACTAAAAGTGAAATCATAGGTTCCCTGATGTAAAGCTAACTATATGACGTCCTGAATTGCAAGGGGGAAACATTGGTTTTGCTTTTGAACAATTTGTTGAAGGATTGCGGGTATTCGAAGCCCAGGCGGTAGGCAATTTCACTCACTGACAGTGAAGTTGTGGTTAGGATTTCTTTTGCTTTTTCAATCAGAGCTGCATGGATGTGTTGCTGGGTGCTTTGCCCGGTCAAAGAGCGTAACATATCACTGAGGTAATTGGGCGAAAGATGAAGCTGCTCCGAGAGATAGGCAACAGTAGGCAGACCGGATTCCTGTACTTTTTCGCTATTAAAATAATTCGATAGTAATTTTTCAACCTCCACTAAGAGATCACTATTAACCGATTTTCGGGTAATAAACTGCCGGTTGTAAAAGCGGTTGCAATAATTCAGCAGCAATTCGATATAGGAGATGATGACATCCTGGCTGTAATGATCGATAACCGAAGCATATTCCCCTTTGATATTTTCCATAATGGAATCGATACTTATTTCTTCCTTTTCAGAAAGATGCAGGGCTTCATTTACCGCATAGGAAAAATAACCATAGTCTTTTATCGTTTTGGAGAGTGTATAATTCCGAAGGAAATCAGGATGTACGACCAGCCACCAGCCGGAAATTTTCATTTCAGGATTGATATCGGTAGTGATCACCTGGCCGGGGGAGAAAAAAGTCATAATCCCTTCATCAAAATCATAATACTGCTGCCCATAGCGCATCTTGCCGTGAAAATTTTTCTTCAGTGCAATGCAATAGAAATTATAAGCGACAGACCGGAGGCTCTCGTCATCAAAACACATGGTGTCTTCAAATTTGATAACACTGACCAATGGATGCTCCGGTTTGCCCAACTGCAGTAACCGGTGCAATTCTGTAATGGATTGGATAGTATAGGGGGTAACCGCTTTTTTCATAAGATTAAAGGTAAATCATTTCAACACAACACCCAAAGAGGATTTAGGTTAATCAAAATCAGTGGAAAGGGTGATCGATTTCCACGCCGCTATTTCTTCCTGTTCTTTCTGGCGGTGTTCCATAACCATGGTATAAGTATCCGGACCCAATAACAGATGTAAAGGTGGATGGCTGAGATGGCTAAGGTCGACCAGGATTTTGACCAGTTTTTCAGGATCGCCCTGTTGTTGCCCGCTAAATTCTGTCCACTGCGCTTCGGCAGCATCTAAATTGTACACAGGGATTCTGTTTTTCGCAAAAGTAAGCGAACCTTTATCCATGAAATTAGTCCTGAATTGTCCCGGTGCCACTACAGTAACCTTAATACCAAAAGGTTTAGCTTCTGCTGCTAAGGCTTCGGATATCCCAATGACAGCAAATTTGGACGCATTATAGCTGGCAGCATTTGCAAAACCAACATAACCCGCATTGGATGAGATGGTTATAAAATGGCCTGACTGTTGTTTTCTGAAATGCGGCATTACAGCCCGGATGACATTTACCGTTCCAAAAACATTGACATCAATCGTTTGCCGAAATTCAAGATCTGTCATTTCTTCGAGGCTGCCCACCAAAGAGTAACCGGCATTGGTAACCACAACATCCAGCCTGCCAAATGCACGGATTGTTTTGGCTACCGCTGCAGCCACACTTTCATCCGCAGTCAGGTCTACTGCTAAAGGGAGTAGCATATCGGGATAAGCGTCGTAAAGCTGTTGTAGTGCTGCGATATTCCGTGTTGTTGCGGCCACTTTATGGCCCTTGGATAATAATAGGGTAATCAATGCCAGTCCGAGGCCTTTGGAAGCTCCGGTGACAAACCATACTTTTTGGGAATTATTTTGAGGATTCATAGTATTCTGTTTTAATTAGTACGGCAAAGTTCCTGTAATTGATTCGTCAAAAAGTATCCAGATCCCTTGAAAGTGTATCCGGATTTCAGGAAAGGTAGGGGCAGTTTTTATCAGTAATACTTTTCATACTCCACAAATAATAATATCTTTGAGTAGGAGCCATGTTATTTTTCTGTTGCAAATCGTAAAAAAACAGGATGTTTTGCCCGATCATCGTATGTTGGTATCGATTGATGCTGCTTCTTAAAAGAGTCTCACTTCAGTTATAAATAAACAGATCGCATAGGATAATCAATATTGCCGATGCTGCTGTGTCCCATTTATTATAACGTAAAAAAACATGAGTATGAATACTGAAATTGCAATAGGCATTTTGGGAGCCATTTTATCTTCCTTATCATTTTTGCCTCAGGTACTAAAAATCTGGAAAACAAAATCAGCCAATGACCTTTCCCTCCCGACCATTTTACTATTAGCTGCCAATGCGGCAACCTGGCTTACTTACGGAATGCTTAAAGACGCGATGCCACTGGCCATAACCAATGCCATTATGCTGTCTATGCTGCTTATCATTATCTTTTTCAAGTATAAATTCCGGAAGAATAAGAAATAATCAGGCTATTATACAATCGTAAATAAAAGCTTTACCGTTGAAGTTTGGGTAGGATTACAGTAAATGTGGCACCTTCAAATTGTTCTGAAGTTGCGTATATTTCACCAGCATGGTTTTGTACGATTTTTTTACAAATTGCCAACCCTATCCCCGTACCGATGTATTCCGTTTTGGCGTGTAACCTTTGGAAAATATGAAAGATTTTATCGGCATACTGCGGGTCAAATCCGATTCCATTATCTTTAAATGTGATTTTGATGTAGTCTACTGTTGTATCCAGGTTGTGCTGTTTTTTCTCTTCATTGGGAAGTGTACTGCCTGTAATGACTATTCTGGGATGACTATCAGGAAAGGAATACTTCAGGGCGTTTGAAATTAAATTGCCAAAGAGCTGTGACATCTGTAATGGCTTGGCTTGGATAGTGGCTAAACCCGAAAAAGTGATTTCAGCATTTTTCTGTTCGATCTGCAGTTCAAATTCATTCATGATCTCGTCGGCTACCTGCCTCAGATCGACACGTTCGAAATCATCATTGGCATTGGATAATTGGGAATACCCCAGTATATCCCGTATGAGTACGGTCATTCGTGTAGTGGAATCCTTAATGCGGTCAATGTACGTAAGTGACTTGGCATTGATCGTTTCCAGGCTATTCTCCAGGATTTCCATAAAAATGGATATTTTTCGGATCGGTTCCTGTAAATCATGGGAGGCAATATAGGCAAACTGCCGAAGTTCCTGATTGTTTGCTTCTAAGTTTTGATTGGCCGCCTGCAGCTCCAGGGTGCGTTCCAGTACTTTGCTCTCCAATTCATTCTGTACTTTTCGCTGTTTTGTAATATCCTGTGCCGTACCGCTCATATAGTCCGGATTACCGCTGCTATCATAAAAGAGTTGGGCTGTGGCATGAATAATCATTGGAGCACCCGTTTCTTGATTGATGATTTCATATTCATCATCATAGATGCTTTTTGATTTGGTATAGAGTACCTGGTTTAATGAATTGCGGACATTGTCGCGGCGTTCCGGTACAATGGCATTATAAAAATCTTCGATCGAGCATTGGGATTCAGTGATGCCGATCCAGTTCTTAAAACGATCCGAGCAGCTGAAAATATTCGATTTGGAATCGAGGCGCCAGGTGGCCAGTTCGGCCAATTCAATAGCATTGTGTAAAGCGACCTGGCTATCTTCAATCTTTTTACGGGACACTACCTGTTCCGTTACTTCTACGGCCACCACCAATACCCCAATAACCTGTTGTTGGGTATTCAGGCGGGGTTGGTAGTTGAAGTCAATATAAATGGTTTCCATTTTATTGTTTCGCAATATTCTAACGGTAAGTTCTTTCGCAATATACGGTATGCCAGTGCTAAATACACCTTCCAGCAATTCCTCAAAGCCCTGCCCCTCAAGTTCCGGTACAGCAGTCAATAACGGTTTGCCAATCAATTCTTCCGGTGGGCGCCCGACGATCATGCCATAGAAGGGATTTGCCATAGTAAACGTATAACCTTCGTGTGCAATCATGGCAATAGCCACTGGTGATTCTTCAAAAGAAGCCAGCAATTCCCGTTGATTTTCTTCTATTTTCTGCCGGGCCATTACCTGGTCGGTTACATCCACAGACATGTTCATGACACCATAAATGCTGCCATCGGCGTTGCGTAAAGGTTTGTAGGTAAAATCAAAATAATAAGTATCCATCCGTCCTTCAAGATCCAGTAGGACAGGGGCACCTTTATCAGTATAAGCGATTCCCGTACTATAAACTTCGTCTAATATTTTCAAAAAAGGCTGTCCAATCAATTCCGGGACACCCACTTCAAGTGGAAGGCCCATCACACTCCGGTCTTTACCCCAGTACCCAATCATAATATCATTGGCAATGGCAACAGTCATGTCCCGGCCTGCAAAAAGGCAGGTGGCCACCGGTGCCTGTTCGATGATGGATTTGAAAAGTTCTTCCCGTTGCTTTTGCTCACTAATATCCTGGAAGGTACCATTGATCTGATACGTTTCATTTTCTGCATTGCGCCACGATTTACCTTTAGCCCTCAAAATACGTTCCTGCCCTGTTATGGGATGTGCAATCGTAAATTCAATGTCATAATCACCAATAGGATCAGTAACTGCACTATTGATGGCTTTGATAACCCGCTGCCTGTCTTTTTCAGCTACGACAGCAATCGCATCTGATAATTCATTTTCTGAAGCAGAAGTACTGCCAAGCCACTCTTTTAAGCGGGAATTGGCGGTGAACCTGCCAGTAGCAATAGTAAGTTCCCAGGTTCCTAATTCAGTTGCCTCAATGGCAAATTCCAATTGCGATTTGCCCTCTTCAATACGCTTTAAGTTTTTTATTTTTTCTGTCGTTTCGGTACATACTACCAATACTCCTGTAATTATGCCTTCATCATTTTGCACCGGGCTGTAGCTAAAGGTCCAATAAACATCTTCCATCCTGCCATTTCGAAATATCGGCAACAGCAAATCGTCATACCACACACTCTCTCCTGTAGTCCGTACTTTATCAATCAGCGGGAAAATAAAATCCCAGATTTCCGGCCAGCAATCCTCTCCTTTTTGTCCCATCGCTGTGGGATGCTTACCATCATTCCCCAGGCTGGGCCTGTAGGCATCGTTGTAAAACTGGATAAGATCATCACCCCACCACAGGAACATAGGAAATTTTGAAGAGACAATTAAGGATACGGTATTCCGAAGACTGATGGGCCATTCGTCCGGATGGCCTACTGAAGTGGTTTCCCAGTCGAAGTTTTGAATCAAAGTAGCACACTCACCAATAGGCTGTACAGGAAAAATAGTAGTATTAGGTGTTTTATTTTGCAATCGTATTGATGTATTTAATGGGAAATTGGGGTAAAATTTCGAGGTCAGACCCTTTTGGAACTAAGCCCATCACGATTTGATAGATTAAAAATACTTATAGTTTTTCGGATTACCATAATTTAGGGGAAGCTATTTTTAGTTTTTTGTAAATAGGGGAATTGTGGAAAATGAACTTATGTGGTGTTTTTCATATTCCATTGTTTTTAATACCTTTAAAGCATGTTTGAATTACTTCATAAAAATATAGAAAAGCACATCCGGATCAGTGACCGTGAATTTGAGGTTTTCGCCTCCCATTTCCATCCAGTTTCCATAAAAAAGAAAGAATTCCTGCTTCAGGAAGGCAGTGTATGTTCCTTTGAAGCCTTTGTGACCAAAGGCTGTTTTCGGATATTTTATACCGGGGCATCCGGGAATGAACAAATTTTATATTTTGCGATTGAAGATTGGTGGGCCACAGATATTGATAGTTTTATGAATCAGGTTCCTTCTATATTCACTATTGAAGCCTTAGAAGATTGTGAAGTCCTTACTATTACCAAAAAGGATAAAGAGGCACTTTACGAGGAGCTGCCCATAGTCGAAAAATTATTCCGGATCATGAACCAAAAAACGTTGGTTGCTTTTCAGCGCCGGCTTATTTCATCCCATGGGCAAACGGCTGACAAGCGGTATTTGGAATTTTTAAACAAATACCCCGCATTGGAACAACGAATCACCCAACAACAAATTGCAGCTTATCTCGGTATCTCGTTTGAATTCCTGAGTAAGATCCGAAAGAAACTCTACAAAGGCTAAAGCAGCCGCCTGAAAAAGTGCTTTTTGAACTAGTTCAAAATTTCCCTCCGATTACCATCCTACTTTTGCCCTGTTAAACACTAATAAATAGGAAGTATGAAAAGAGCACTCGTATTAATTGACCTTCAAAATGATTATTTTGAAACCGGAACCCACACCCTGCATTACCCTGATGCCGCCGTGCAAAATGCCCAAAAAGTCTTGGAGCATGCGCGTGATAACCACATCCCCGTGATTCATGTCCAGCATATTGCCACCAACGAAGGGGCGGATTTTTTCCTCCCGGGGACTGCAGGTGCTGCCATTCATGAAGCTGTGCAGCCACTGGCTGAGGAGAAAGTAATTGTGAAACACTATCCGAATAGTTTCCGGGAAACCAGTTTACAGGATTACCTTAAAAACATCAGCATTAGCGAACTGATACTATGCGGAATGATGACTGATGTCTGTGTGGCAGCTACTGTAAGGGCTGCCATGGATTTGGGCTATACCACTACCGTATTGGGGGATGCCTGTACTACCGAAGACCGGGAACTCTACGGGGAAAAAGTAGCAGCGGAAACCGTACACCAGAGCTGCCTTGCAGGACTTACAGCATTGGGAAACCTGTATGCGACCGTAAAGACAACACAGGATTTTTTAAAAGGATAAAGATCCGGTTGCAGTTGAAATAAATAAAAATAACAGATTAAAACTATTAAAATGAAAAACAGGCAACGTTACTATTGGCTTTATGCCGTACTATTCTTTTATATTGCAGGAACGCTACAGGCACAAAATCAACCTGACGCAGCAACTACAGCGCTGGTGGTTATTGATGTGCAAAATGATTACTTTCCGGGAGGGAAAATGACTTTAAATGGTGCTGATGAGGCAGCGGCCAATACAGCTTTGCTGTTGCAGAAATTCCGTTCTGAAAAAAGAACCATTATTCATATCCAGCACATTGGCCCGGAGACAGCTCCATTTTTAGCAACGGGTACTGTGGGTGCCGAACTGTATCATAAAGTAGCACCACTTCCCGGGGAAAAAGTAATTACGAAGCAATATCCTAACAGCTTTCGCGAAACAGCATTATTGGCGTACCTGAAAGAAAAGCACATAACCCATCTTGTTATCGCAGGGATGATGACCGACGTTTGTGTGGATGCAACAGTACGGGCTGCGAAAGATTTTGATTTGAATACCATTGTTATTGGTGATGCGTGTGCCACAAAAGAACGAACGCTGTATGGAAAAGTAATTCCTGCACACCAGATCCATACGGCTTACCTCGCCGGACTCACCGCTGTAGGGAACCTGTATGCCGAAGTTTGGCAGACAAAGGATTATTTAAGCCGCAGTAAATAGTAGTATAGCATTAGTATCGATGCCGTCAGCACACACTGATGGTATCGTGATGTGTCCCAAACCCATATATCCCTCTGACAGTAGCAGTTGCTGGATATTTGTAGTAAATCATCCTGTTATTTAAGCTGGATAGCCCAAAATAAACCAGGGATAAACTACCACTATGACCCGGAAATTGCACTTCATAACCAGGATTTCGGTGTCTATAAGCCCGATTTTGCGATTTTTAAGTAGGATAGCCTACCTATAGCACCACAAAATCGGGCTTTATAAATAGGAGGTCCTGCTTCCTGAGTGGGATCTTGGGCTACTGTAGGTAGGGCACCGCAAGTAATAAATAGGAGGAAGTGTTTCTTAAACCAGAATTTCAGGCTACAGGATTGGTAAAAGTAGCAGGTGTAGTAGCAGATTTGGTAACAAAAGCGGACTATACCTTGTATTCATAATTATTGTCCTTCCTAAAACAGGTTTATATAGCACTATCGCGTATAGCATCAGGTTGACATAACAGGATAGGGAAGGACTATGACCTTTTTATGCAATAAGGCTCCTGAAAAGGAGCCTTTATGGTATTCATTTTTTTTAATGCAGGTACACCCAATCACCGGATTTGAAAATCATATTCTCGATGTAATGGTTATACTTCTTATTAATAATATAGACGATACACAGGTATTCTTCTTCTGTTTCAGGATTCGCCCTGATGCTTTTTTTATCCTCATCTACATTGATCTTTACTGTCCCTTCTCCCGATTTTTTACCCGATGCCAGTTCTATGATACGATCGCGGGTCGTCCAAATGTAATTGGTATAGGCACCATAAAATTCAGTAGATACAATTTCAGGTGTACCATATACATCGGTAAGCTTTTTTACAGTTTTTTCAAAGTCATCCGGAGAAGTTATTTCGGAAACACCACACACGGCAATGAATTCATGCTTTTTGGTTTCCATGACACTAAACCGGTTACAGTCGATACTATAATATTTAGCTATGGGCTTATTTTTCCAGAAAGCCATATTCCAGCTGTAGCCAAAAGAATGTGGATCATTGCTATAGGCATCATGATCCATGTCATTAGAGTATAATGTATCCAGTTGAGCACCATAATCATCGTTATACTTGGTTTTGAAATCCTTTTGTAACTTTTTTGAATCAAAATGCTCCGGTAAGGTGTCGAGATCAATCAGTGTGTTCCAGAAGGTGAAATACAGTACAGCGGTTAATGCTACTGCAACTAAAATTAAAGGGGTGAGATACTTTTTCATAGGCTAAGATTTGGATTGATATGGGGGAAGGCAGGTATTATTAATCACCTGGTATTCAAATATACTGGAATTTATAAGAATTTGGGAGTCTGTTTTTTTAAATGGGTTTAATTACCTGATTAATCAGTCCTGCAAAGGGCGGAAGTGGATTTATTACGGCACAGGATTTTTTATAGGATCATTATTGTTTTATTATTTTCGATTGTGATTGCTGTAAAAAGTACTAACTTTAATCACCACGACTTTAAAACAAACCAGTAATGATCAGAAAAATTATAGTACCGTTTTTAGTATTTGCTTTGATGTCCTGCAGTAAAAAATCAGATACACTGGGGGAAAATTCACAATTTGATATGGAGCAAATTACTTTTAAGGAACAGCCTCTTGTCCTATTGAAAAACAGCATTGATTCCAGTTTTTATAATTTTGGTGCCTCACCCTATACCCCGGGTTTCGAATACCCAAAGGATCATTTAGTGCAACCCTGGAACGGAGCGGATTCTCATTATGGCTATAGCTATTTCAGTAAAGAAATAAAAGGCATCGCCCGATGCTACGAATGGGATTTTGATGTTATTGGATTTCTGGTAGATAAAAAACAAACACTGGTGGCAGTTACAGCTTATGGTAGTTTTAAGGATAGAAAGACCTTTGAAGATATGGTAGCCTACCTGAATCTCAATTATGGGGATCCTACTTTTCAGGATACGTCAGAGGCTCCAGCCTATTATGAATGGACCTTAAAAGACCGGATCATCCAGATCCAGTACCAGGAGAGCGATGAGTTGACGCTAAGTGCCGGACAGCCGGACATCACAAAATCGGTCCATCAGGTGTCGCTATTGGTTTTTGAAAAAAGCCATGCCGATGCGATCCAGAAGACGGAGATGGATAACTTTTATGCTAACCGTACCTATAAAACTATAAATGGGAATTTCAGTATCTTATCCCATTATATCACTTATAATGAAAAGCTTTCTGAAGCACTATTTTATTATTTGGGAAATGGAAAAAAGATGCCAGTTGAACAACAGCCTTAAGGATTGAGGTATTCATTACCTTCGGTATCCAGATAGCCTTTCCGGCCATCAGGAAGCTCAATGCCCGCCAGGTAATGGTCAAAGCGGCCTAACATAGTATACTTTACGGCTGATAGGCCATAATATCCTTTTAGCTTTCCTTTTTTTAAAGCAGCCAGCGCCTGGGAAAAGGCAATGAAATCGTAATCGTCATGAGCCGGGTCATTCAGGATAAAATAGCGCCCGTCTTTGATGTAGGCTATAATTGATGGATCGGCTTTGCTCATTTTACCTATATTAAAATCCCCTGTAAAATTAAAAACTGTTTTTTTATTCAGGAAGAAAACGCGGTCTGCATCTTTCTTTGAAATCCGGGCGATTTCTCTCGGAGGGATTTTGCCATCACGGTTGAAATACGTCTCTCTTTGCAATATGATAAAATGGTTGGCTGTTTCTTTAATACGGAGTTCATAATCAGCGACTGTACCACAAAGTAGAATAGGAATAGGCTCCAGTGTGTTTTTTCGCTTCAGTTTTTCGTCTAAGAAATACATTGTTCCATTTTCGTCGATCACCTGCAGCCCATTTCCGACAGGTAGGCAAAACCGGAGATCCTTTTGGACTATTTTGTTCCCTTTTTTCAGGTAATAGGTCTTTGTGCCTGCTTTCTGAAAGACTGTGTAGTTATTTTCTGAAAAGAGTAATTTGTCTTTGGACTGACCATTTACCATTGTTACCGTAAGGGTACAACAGAACAGTAGTAACATCGTATAATAGCGCATGATTTTCCGGTTTAATATCAAATATACTATATGTTTTGGAACCGTCAGATTTTCAGGAACATAAAAAAACCGCTTTATCGAATGATAAAGCGGTTCAGTATATAGTGGAGCTATACTTAGTAGTTTACATATTCTGTAATTTCAAGACCATAACCGATCATTCCAACACGTTTCGAATGCTCTGAATTGGAAACCAGCCTGATTTTTGAAATATCAATATCATGCAGGATTTGAGCGCCAATCCCAAAGTCTTTATTGTCCATTTGTACTTGTGGTGCTTTATAGATACCATCAGCCTGTAAGGCTTTCAGTTCGCTGATACGGTTCAGCAGGTCCATTGGTTGCACTTCCTGGTTGATGAATACTACCGCTCCTTTTCCTTCTTCGTTAATACGTTTGAACATATTATCCAGTTTCTGGTCGGCATTATTGGTTAATGTGCCAAGGATATCAGAATTTACCTGGGTAGAATTGATCCGTGTTAGGATTGGGTCACCGGCATTCCAGGTTCCTTTGGTCAGGGCAAAATGGATTTGCTTGTTGGTTTTTTGCTCATAAGCACGCAGGCGGAAGGTACCGAAACGCGTTTCGATATCAAAATCTTCTTTTTTGGTGATCAGGCTGTCGTGCTGCATTCTGTAAGCGACAAGATCTTCGATAGAAATGATTTTCAGGTCGAATTTTTTAGCCACTTCCAGAAGCTGGGGAAGCCTGGCCATAGAACCATCTTCATTTAGGATCTCAACCAATATCCCTGCAGGTTTGAAACCAGCAAGGCGGGCAAGGTCAATAGTTGCTTCAGTATGTCCGGTTCTTCGCAATACGCCGCCTTGTTTGGCACGAAGTGGGAAAATATGTCCGGGACGGCCTAAGTCTTCCGGTTTGGTATCGTCAGAAACCAGGGCTTTAATCGTTTTAGCACGATCGTGTACCGAGATTCCTGTCGTACAGCCATGACCTTTCAAATCTACCGATACGGTAAACTGGGTTTCATGGAGTACAGTATTATTGGTAACCATCAGGTTCAGGTCCAGTTCTTTACAGCGGGCCTCAGTCAATGGAGCACAGATCAGTCCGCGTCCGTGAGTGGCCATGAAATTGATCATTTCCGGGGTTACTTTTTCAGAAGCAGCGATGAAATCGCCTTCATTCTCGCGATCTTCATCATCAACAACGATAATTACTTTTCCTTGTCTGATGTCTTCGATTGCTTCTTCTATAGTGTTGAGTTGTGTTGTTGGAGTAAGCATTGTATGTGTTATTTTTTTTTGGACTTAGTGAATTTTTGAAATAATTTCTGAAAGGGCAGGAGGATAACATCCATATTAATCAGCCCGATATCATTGGTAGCCCTGTAGGTCAGTAAAATGGCCAGCGGGGTCAATACGATAGAAGACATCCAAGACCCTAAAAATGGGCTAAGGCTGTCATCCTGCGCAATTTTCCTTCCAAAGGTATTAATAAAGTGGAAGATGATAAAAATAAGGATCGCAAATACTATGGGAAGCCCAAGGCCTCCTTTACGGATAATAGCGCCAAGCGGTGCACCGATGAAAAACATCAGCAGGCAGGCGTAAGCAATCACAAACTTCTCGTGTAAGGCCAATAGGTGGCCGTTTATATTTCGTTTTTTATTTTCAAGCCCGAATTTGGTATCATTGATTACCGTGCGGGAGCTCATAATATTACTATTGGCGATTTCCAGGATTCGGGTTTTGTCGCCTTCCGGAATGATTTTTACCAGATCATTGACAATGGTATCTTTTTTAATAGCACTATTGTTCTGGAAATTAATAAGGACTGAGTTGGCCGCTCTTTGGTAGATGTTTTCGGTATAGGAAACAATATCCCTTTTGTAATTATTGTCCAGGGAATCCAGAGTATAATTCAATTCTTTGACATTTAGCATCGAATTGGTATTGGCCAGGTTTTCCGCATCCACATCCACATTATTTAATTTGCTTAAATCCATGTTGATGGTATATTTTTCAAAAGTACTTTTAGCGAATGGCATCTTTTTGCGCTCTTCGTATTTCTTAGGGATGATGTCTTCATACGAATGCCCATCATACAATACCAATTGCAGGATATTGGACTGTTCGCTACTCAGCAGTTCCCCTCTTTTAGCCTGGATAACGGTAGTGTTATCCCCGAGGTTGTTTTTTTTGTGTATCGTGACGCCGGTTAGTTTTTCGCCTTTCTCCCCCGATTTTTTATCTACTTTGATATTGAGGTTATTGATGCTGTTAAACTGTCCTTCCGCAATCGCCATTGCAGGTTTTACCTGGGCAATGTTCCGCCTGAAGTTATCGAATTTATACTGGGCATACGGAATCACATTATTAGCAAACATAAACGCTGCAAAACTGAGCATGAGGATAAAGACCATCAGGCTTCGCATGGCGCGCTGTAAAGAAATACCGGACGATTTCATCGCAGCAAACTCATAATTTTCGGCAAAGTCACCAAAAGTCATAATAGAAGCAAGCAAAATCGTAAGGGGTAATACCAAAGGTACCAGCTTGGGCATGGAAAGAATCAGGAACTTGATGATCAGGAAGAAATCCAGGTCTTTTCCGGCCAGTTCAGCAATAAACAACCATACAGTTTGCATGATGAATATGAAAAACAAAATAACAAATACAGAAGTAAATGTCGTAACGAAGGTTTTTAGAATGTAGCGGTCAAGAATTTTCACCTAAAAATTAGTCTAATTTGTTGATGTAGTAATTTGGATATTTACTTTCGGTAAAGGTAAACTGATTTTTTGACAAAGGCTGATTTGTTTTGAAAGAATTTATGGTAAAAGTTTTACGGGCACCATTTTTACTCGTTTCAATCATATTATAGATGTGTTTCGTCTGTACATCAATCCCTAAGAGGATTTCTTTTCGGGAATCTTTGTTGCTTAAAGGCAATAATTTGATGTATTGGATTTTACGGCCTTTGACGTTTTGTGGGATGTCCCAGGAATATTTGTAGCCACTGCTGAAAAAAGTCAGGATTTTAGAGGGTGTAAACTCACTGGAGCTGTTTTCGTCCAGTCTTGAAATACTGATTTCCTCATCCTCGGGGTTGATGGTATATACTTTCTTCCCATCAGAAATACGGGTAATTCCCATGAAGTTAAGGTAATACTGGCTGTCTTTCAGTGTGACGTCACCACGGCTTTCCTGATTGATATTGTCTTTAGGGCTAGTGTAGGAATATTTAAAATCAAGAGTGATATTATCATAGCTTCTTACCTTCGCAGCCACCTGGTCCAGCAGTTCTTTTGCATTTTTTGAATCCTGGGCCTGAAACGTAAATGGTAGTAAAAACAGTATGATAATTTGTAGGAACTTTTGCATCTTAATTGTTGTTTTTTTCATTATCTAAAAAATAATCAAGAGATGTCAAATCAGGCACCAATACATTTCGGGCTTTACTGCCCTCAAAAGGGCCAACGATTCCGGCCGCTTCCAACTGGTCAATTAGCCTTCCGGCACGATTGTATCCCAATTTCAATTTACGTTGCAGTAATGAAGCTGATCCTTGTTGTGCATTTACAATAACTTCGGCAGCTTCCCTGAATAACGAATCTCTATCGGTGATATCTATATCAAGATTGATGCCACTTTCTTCCCCGACGAATTCCGGTAACAGGTAGGCATTTGGATAGGCTTTTTGCCCTCCGATGAAATCGGTGATCTTTTCTACTTCTGGCGTATCGACAAAGGCACACTGTACCCGTACGATATCATTACCATTGGTATACAGTAAATCTCCACGGCCAATCAACTGGTCGGCACCAGAAGTATCCAGAATGGTTCTGGAATCTATTTTGGAGGTTACACGGAATGCAATACGTGCCGGGAAATTCGCCTTAATCATACCGGTAATTACATTGACGGAAGGCCGTTGTGTAGCGATGATCAAATGGATCCCAATAGCACGGGCCAACTGTGCCAGTCGGGCTATAGGAAGTTCGACTTCCTTACCCGCTGTCATGATTAAATCGGCAAACTCATCCACTACCAGTACAATATACGGTAAGAAACGGTGCCCGTTTTCCGGGTTTAGTTTCCGGGACTTGAATTTTTCATTGTACTCCTTGATATTCCGTACCATCGCATCTTTAAGCAAGGAGTAACGGTTGTCCATTTCGACACAAAGGGAATTCAGGGTGTTGATTACCTTATTATTATCGGTAATAATGGCGTCTTCGGTATCGGGAAGCTTGGCCAGGTAATGGCGTTCTATTTTGTTGAACAGCGTAAGCTCTACTTTTTTAGGGTCCACCAGTACAAATTTTACTTCTGCAGGGTGTTTTTTATACAATAAGGAAGTCAGGACTGCATTCAATCCTACCGATTTTCCTTGTCCGGTAGCTCCCGCCATTAATAAGTGGGGCATTTTGGCCAGATCGACTACAAACGTCTCATTGGAAATTGTTTTTCCTAATGCAATTGGCAATTCCATTTCGGCTTCCTGGAATTTAGCAGAAGCGATAACGCTTCGCATGGAGACCATTGTAGGATTCTTGTTCGGTACCTCGATACCAATTGTCCCTTTACCCGGAATAGGGGCAATAATCCTGATTCCCAACGCGGCAAGTGACAACGCAATATCGTCTTCGAGGCTTTTAATTTTAGAGATTCGGATTCCTGCTTCGGGTACGATTTCATACAGCGTTACGGAAGGCCCTACTGTAGCTTTTATCTGGGCAATTTCTATTTTATAATTGCGGAGTGTTTCGACAATCCGGTTTTTGTTTTCTTCGAGTTCTTCCTGGTTGATCGTAATACCGCCGGTGGCATATTCTTTCAGCATGTCAATAGGAGGGAACTTATAATTGGAAAGTTCCAGCGTAGGATCAAATTCGCCGAAATCGGCTACAAGTCTGGAAGCCAGGTTTTCGACCAGTTGGTCTTCTTCCGCCACTTCTTCGATGACAAAGGAATCATTGGTATTTTCTACTACCGGTTGTGGCTGGGGTACTACCGGTTTTGGTTTGGTATCCAGTACAATTTCAGAATGATGGCTGATAGTTGGTGTATTGTGTGCTTCTTTGTTCAGCTCAAATTGGGACACTACAGGTGGGGTTACTTTTAAAACAGGCTCCGGGATAAATTCTTCTTCGTCTTCGAAGGCTTCTTCTGGTGTTCCAAGTGGCATTGGGATTGTATTTTCAACCGTATTGTCTTCTGCAGGAATATAGCTATCGCTGGTTTGCCTCAGATTAGCATCTGCTGGCGTCATGCTTTCATTGATTTCGGATTTGGTTCGTTCGAAGAATGCTTTTACGGCATCCGGGGAAATACGGATTTTAAAGACCAGATAGATAATCAGCCCGAAAAGCAATACAAGGAAAGTACCCGCTTTACCGAGGTAATCCTGTAAAAAGAGGTTCATCTCAAAACCGATTACACCGCCAAGTTCCGGCAATTGGGAACCAAAGAAGCCCAATAATATGGAAATGATGATGATGGCAAAGACATCCCAAAACCAAATTTTCTTTAATTTTAATATGGAGAGGTCCAGGATTAGGTACATTCCGGTCAGGAAAAATAAGCGGACGAATAGGAATGAGGAGGCTCCGAATCCACGATAGAGGAAAAGATCGGAAAGATAGGCACCGAATTTACCCAGCCAGTTTTCTACTGGGGCATTTCGGTCACTAAATACTACCAATTGGCTTTGGTCGTATTTTCCGTTGCTATAAAAAGAAATAAATGCAGTAAGTAACGCAATGGAAAAAAGTACCAAAAGGCTTCCGATCAGCATTTTATGCTGGCGGGTGAGTTTCCATGATTTTTTAGGGGTTGAATCTGCAGTTTTTTTCGAAGCTGCCGTTTCTTTTTTTGTTGTTTTTGCCATTCCTTTTATTGATGATATTGTAAAAATAAATAATTTAGGGCGATATTCTATTTCTACAAGGCCAGAATTAATGGGATATAGATAAATAAACCAATCGTTAAGGCTGCCAATGCCGCAAAAAATACGGCGCCGGCAGCAATATCTTTAATGAATCCTATTTTCTCGTGGAAATCGGGATGGATAAAATCAGCAATCTTTTCGATGGCTGTATTCATTCCCTCGATGCCCAGTACTAAGCCAATCGCCAAAAACTGAAGCATCCATTCCACATTGGATATTTTAAAATAAAATCCAGCAATCGTAACCAGGACGCCTATTGAAAACTGCACCATGATGCTGTGTTCGGTAGTGACCAATTTATAAGCTCCCATAAAGGCATAGCGGAAACTTTTGATTCGTCCGGTTATAAAAGAACTCGATTTTTTCATTTGAAATAAAAAAGAGGTTAAAGTACAGCAAGCGCTGCCTCATAGTTAGGCTCGTCAGCAATCTCTGCTACTTGTTCTGTATGGATGATGTTTCCGTTTTCGTCAATGACCACGACTACTCTCGAGTGCAATCCGGCTAATGGGCCATCTGCAATCTCTAAACCGTAAGCTTTTCCGAAACTTCCGTCTTTAAAATCAGAAAGATTAATTACATTTTCTAATCCTTCTGCGCCACAAAATCTTTTTTGTGCGAATGGGAGGTCTCTGGAAATGCACAATACTTTAGTATTTTCCAGTTGGGCTGCTTTTTCGTTAAATTTTCGAACGGAAGCGGCACAGGTTCCGGTATCTACACTTGGGAAGATGTTCAGTACCAATTTGCTGCCTGCGAAATCGGAAAGTGAAACCACAGATAAATCCGTTTTTACCAGTTTGAAATCGATTGATTTTGTCCCTGTTTTTGGTAAATCACCAGTAGTGTGTATTGCGTTTCCGCCAAGTGTTATTGAAGCCATTTTTTCTATATTTATTAGGGGTCAAAAGTATGAAATTATTATGGGGAATACAACGTTGCCGGATAAAATCAAAAGCGAGTCAAATGAAGGGATGGATGTATTTTTAAAGCAGGATGTTATACTGTAGCCGGGAGAGAATAATGTGATAAAATTATTTTGTACAAAAAAAACGCCTCCGTTGCCGGAAGCGTTTTTAGAAATGTAATCGGAATTTATTTATCGATAGAACCCAATACGCGTTTCATAAACGTATTCAGCGCTTCTTTTTTGTCCATACCTTCTTTTACCATTTTACTGACTTCAACTGCTCCATACATATTAGAGATCAGTTCTGCAATCACATCAAGTTCTTCATCCTTTAGGGTGGAGAGTTCGGTCAGGTTTTCCAAAACGTCGATAGTTTCCAAAACGTAATCCTGGTCGTTTTCCTCGATAAATTGGGTCAGGTGTTTAATTACTGGTAATTTCATGTACTAAATCGTTTAATATTTCCTGTTTATTGGTTTGTGTCTGATTTACTAGTGCCCCGTTGACAAAAGTAGCAAAGGTAGGTAAGTTACTTACGTTAGCCAGTTTTCGGGATTCCGGGAATTTCTCTGCGTCTACGATAACAAAAGTTACCGCTTCATTTTCAGTCGCCAGTTTTTTAAATTTTGGCTTCATGATCCTGCAGTTTCCACACCAGGAAGCGGAGTACTGGACTACCACTTTTTCATTGTTGGCTACTAATTCTTGTAAACCATCTTCATTTAATTCAATTAACATAGCAATTTGTTTTTAAATTAGTTTGAGCTTAAGTAGTCAGCAACACCTTTACGGTCTGCGTTCATAGCATCTTTTCCTTCTTCCCAGTTTGCAGGGCAAACTTCTCCTTTTTCCTGAACGTGTGTATAAGCATCTACCAAACGAAGGTATTCTTTTACATTTCTTCCTAATGGCATATCATTTACACTTTCGTGGAAAATTTTACCAGTCTCATCAATAAGGTAAGTCGCTCTGTACGTTACATTAGATCCTTCAATGATTACAGAATCCGTTTCTTCGCTATAGCTGGTAGACTCGATGTCAAGGATACCCAGGATATTAGCCAGGTTACGGTTAGTATCTGCAAGGATAGGGTAGGTTACACCTTCAATTCCACCGTTGTCTTTTGCTGTGTTTAACCAGGCAAAGTGTACTTCATTGGTATCACAGGAAGCTCCGATAACGATAGTGTTTCTTTTTTCAAATTCTGGCAAAGCAGCCTGGAAAGCGTGTAATTCAGTAGGGCATACAAAAGTAAAGTCTTTTGGGTACCAGAATAATAATACTTTTTTGTTATTGTTTACAGCCTCTTCAAAGATGTTGATTTTTAAATTATCTCCCATTTCAGAGATAGCATCTACAGCAATGTTTGGGAATTTTTTACCTACTAATGACATATTATTTAATTTTAAAGGTTATACTTTTTTGTACTGCAAATGTATTTCAATTTACCACCACCGACAATAGTTTAAAATTATATATTTTTATTTCGATATAAATAAAATTGATATGATTGGTTTATTAATCATTATTTAATATGGTTTTATATATTTGTTCGCGACAAACTAACTTACACAGACTACTATATGGCTTTTTCGAATCTATTCAGAAAAAAAACGGTACAGGATATATTAAAACAAATAGATAAATCAAACGCAGAAGGCCATTCTTTAGGAAGACATCTTACTACCCGGGATCTCACCGCATTTGGTATCGCTGCGATTGTTGGAGCGGGGATTTTTAGTACGATTGGTAAGGCCAGCTCTGATGGAGGGCCTGCTGTTATCTTCCTGTTCCTGTTTACTGCCTTAGCCTGTAGTTTTGCTGCATTTGCTTATGCTGAATTTGCTTCTATGGTACCTATTTCAGGAAGTGCCTATACTTATTCGTATGTTGCCTTTGGTGAAATTATAGCCTGGATCATCGGATGGGCACTTATCATGGAATATGCCATCGGAAATATTACGGTAGCGATTTCGTGGAGTGATTACTTTACCGGATTACTCGAAAGTGGCGGGCTTCACCTGCCCCAATGGATACAGATGGATTACCTTTCGGCCTCTAACGGCTTTAAGGAAGCGACTGCGCTTATGCAGGGTGGCAAACCCTTTGCAAATCTGGATTCGGCTTTGCAGGATGCCTATACTGCCTGGGTAAATGCGCCTACTATTGGTTCTTTCCACCTGGTGGCGGATCTTCCTGCTTTGTTTATTATTGTATTGATTACGGCACTGGTTTACCGGGGAATGAAAGAATCCCGAAACGCCAGTAACCTGATGGTTGTCGTGAAATTATGCATTATATTATTGGTCATAGCCGTTGGTGTTTTTTATGTAGATACTGACAACTGGACGCCTTTTGCACCGAATGGTGTGAGTGGGGTTTTAAAAGGTGTTTCTGCTGTATTTTTTGCCTATATTGGTTTTGATGCTATCTCAACCACGGCAGAAGAATGTAAAGATCCACAGCGGGATTTGCCGCGCGGTATGATGTGGGCTATTGTCATCTGTACGGTTTTATATGTTGTTATTGCACTTGTCCTTACCGGAATGGTGAATTACAGCCAATTGAATGTTGGGGACCCACTCGCATTTGTATTTGATAAACTGGATTTGAAATGGATGTCCGGTATTATTGCGGTGAGTGCGGTAATCGCCATGGCGAGTGTATTGCTTGTATTCCAGATGGGACAACCGAGAATCTGGATGAGTATGAGCCGTGATGGGCTGCTGCCAAAACGTTTCTCCAAAGTACACCCGAAATATAAAACCCCTTCGTATGCGACTATTGTTACTGGTTTTGTAGTGGCTATTCCAGCTTTATTCCTGAACCTGACTACGGTAACCGATTTGTGCAGTATTGGAACCCTGTTTGCATTCGTACTCGTTTGTGCAGGTGTATTGGTATTGCAGGATAAACCAGGAATTCCAAGAGGAAAATTTAAAACACCTTATATCAATTCGAAATTCATCGTTCCGGTTGCATTGATTCTGGGGCTTGTATTTGCGTTTAGCTATAACAAAACAACAACCATGGCTTTTATCAATAATGAACGCCAGGTTTTTGATCCTTCCGCGATTGTAACGTCACTCGATAAAAACCAGGCCGATGCGGTATACCAGCATTTGGTAAGCCTGGACAACGATAATACCACTGCTACCACACCCGATTTAGAGCATATTTTAAGCCGTTACAAGCAGAGTGGGGAATATGGAAGTGTCGTAGATTCATTACCGATTACCGAACAGCAAAAATATGAAACAGGATTTAGCCTGTTCAAACATAAAATTCCAATGTGGATATTCCTGATTTCCCTTATTGGTATCTCCTATTGGGCTATCCGACGCAATCTTTCCCTGATTCCACTTTTAGGGCTGATCTGCTGCCTTTATATGATGGCGGAACTCAGTGTATGGAATTGGATTTATTTCACCATCTGGCTGTTGATCGGACTGGTCATTTATTTCAGCTTTAGCCATAAAAACAGTAAACTGAATACCATTGCTGTTGATGTTACATCCTTTTCTTTATAAAACAAGTAGCAATGATCAATACAAAAAGAACCCGCCAATAAGCGGGTTCTTTTTGTATCCAAGCAGATGTAAGGGGAGCTGCATGTAATTGCAATTGATAATGTGCAAGCTGTTTAAAGGTTGGATTACAGGATCACAGCATATAAAAAAAATCCGTTTCGGTGAGGAAACGGATTTTTTAGGATTGCAAATTACTTTTTCAAATGCAGGTCAAAATAATTGGCTATTTTTTGGTTCAGGTGTACTCTGTCTTTACCTCTAACATTATGTTCATGGGTAGGGTACAGGAAGTAATCAACCTGTTTTCCTGCTTTGATACAGGCTTCTATAAATTCCATACTATTTTGTTGTACCACTACATTATCCTGGGCACCGTGAATTACCAATAGGTCTCCTTTTAACTGGGCAGCCTTT
Organism: Flavobacterium kingsejongi; assembly: GCF_003076475.1. Taxonomy (NCBI): domain Bacteria; kingdom Pseudomonadati; phylum Bacteroidota; class Flavobacteriia; order Flavobacteriales; family Flavobacteriaceae; genus Flavobacterium; species Flavobacterium kingsejongi. The sequence goes on from NZ_CP020919.1 coordinate 2,883,876, forward strand.
TCGATAACATTTGCTTTTTTATACCCTTCCGGATTCTCCTGAGGCATATCCATATAGCGTTCGCCATACATTACTTCATAGTAATCCCAGTCACATACCGGACCACCTGCAACACCTACTTTAAAAGTGTCGTTTTGGTTCAGCATCAGGGAAATAGTCATGAATCCACCAAAACTCCATCCGTAAACACCAATTTTATCCGGATTTACAAAGCTTTTGGATTTTAGGAAATCAATCCCTTTCATTTGATCTGCCATTTCATTCTGGCCGAGGTTACGGTGAATTACATGTTCGAAATCACGGCCTCTGGCATCGCTACCACGGTTGTCTAACGTGAAAACCACATAGCCATTTTGTGCCATATAATAATCAAATAGCGTAGCTCCTCCTAATAGGTTGTTGGTAACCAATTGTGCATGTGGGCCACCGTATACGTAAACCATTACAGGATATTTTTTTCCTTCTTCATAATTTGCAGGATAGATCAGTCGTCCGTTCAGGGGCGTTTTTCCATCTGCGGCAGTAATGGTTACCAGTTCCATTTTTGGCAATACCGTTTTTCCGGCATACGGATTATCAGCTTTAACCAGTACAGTAGCTTTTTTGGATTTGATATCAATGATTGCTACTTCATTTGGTGTAGTTGTACTCGTGTAGGCATCTAAAATCAATTCACCATCACTGCTTACAGTGGGAGCATGGGTTCCAGAAACTGTGGTAAGTTGGGTTGTTTTTCCCGATTTAAGGTCTACTTTATACAACTGGCGGTCCAGTCCGTTATTGGCAGTTCCGATGTAAAATACATTTTTAACCGCCGTATCAAAGTCCAGCAGTTTTTTCACTACAACCTCATTATAACCCAATTTGCGTAGCTGTTTTCCATCGGTATTGTACAGGTACAATTGCTCATACCCATCTTTTTCAGTACGGTATAGGAATTCTGAGTCACGATTTGGTAAAAAGGTAAGGTCATGCAGCGGTTCTACATAAGTAGTTGCTTTTTCTTCAAACAGCGTTTTAACGAGTTCCCCGGTTGCTGCATCATATTTGTTCATTTTCAGGTGATTCTGTTCCCGATTCAACACACCAGTGTATACATATTTTCCGTTGGGATCCCAGGTTACTGTAGTCAGGAACTGCTCTTTTGGTTCGCCTGTTTTCAAAGTGATTGCTTTGCCGGTTTTTACATCGTAAACGACCAGGGTCACTTCTTCACTTTTCATACCCGCCATTGGATATTTAATATCCTTAACTTCTGCCATCCTTTGCCCAAAATCAATCAGCGGATAGTTTTTTACCATTGTTTCATCCTTACGGTAATACAACAGTTTGTCATTTTTTGGGCTCCACCACATTCCTTTGTCAATACCAAATTCCTGGCGGTGTGTGTAGTCACTTCCATTGACAATACCGGCATCCGTATCCTGGGTTACAGGCGTAGTTTTTCCCGTTTTATCGGTAATACGGATATTGTTTTTCTCCAGCCATGCTGCATAGTTCCCATCGGTAGAAATACTTTGGTTTGCTGCTTCCTGTGGAAATGCAAAAGCATCGGTAATTGTTTTATTCGCCACATCAAATGCGACAGTATAAGCTAAATTTTTACCGGTAACCTCTAAGAGTAGCGTGTTTTTATCTTTCCACTCGTACGTGTAAGGAAACATCCTCAGATTGAATTCATCGGAAGGGAATTTCTTTTTTAGTAAGGCTTGCAATTCATCTTTGGTTACCAATACACTTTCTGTCCATTGGTTGTCCTGGCTTTTGGTGAGCAGGCTGGAATAGCGGCTGTCTAAGTAGGTGATGGCTTTGGTGTCCTTGCGCCATTTCCCGGCAACCAGGTTTTTTGGTGCAAATGCCTGGTATTGTCCTAAAGTGGCCTCTTCAATGGTTAAGTTTTTTTGTGCAAAAGTTACTGAACCAAGGAGTAGGAACAGTAGTGATATTTTTTTCATAATAAAAATTTAATGGGCTAATTTACTCAAAAGATGCAAGGCGGCAAAACCCCATTACTCAAATAATTGCCAATTGTTTTTGGGGTTCGTAAATTGATCCAGAGGTTACAGTACTGAAAAAGCCCATTGGAATTTTCCAAATGGGCTTTAGAGATAGTGGTTGGGTTAGGGTACTACGAGTTTGTTTTTTCTAAACTGTGTAATACATTAAGTTCTGTCATGCATTGTTTCATCATGTCATACGTACGTTGAATGTCGTTGTCAAGGCCGATAGAGAAACGGATCAATCCATCTGTAAGCCCCATTGCTTCCTGTTCTTCCAAAGGAATTTCACTGGAAGTAGAGGTACCCGGTGCGCTGAATAATGTTTTGTAGAATCCTAAGCTTACGGCAAGGTAGCCCAGGTTGCGTTCCTGCATTAATTCCATCAGTTCATTGGCTTTGTCAAGGCTGCCCACATCAATTGTCATCATGCCGCCAAATCCGTATTCCGGATTGATCATGCTTTTGTATAATTCATGGCTTGGGTGACTTTTCAAGCCTGGATAAACCGTTTTTAAACCGTCTTTTTCAAATTTCTCTGCCAGGAATAATGCATTGTGGCTGTGTTGTTTCATTCGGATGTGCAAGGTCCTCATGTTTTTCATGACACTGGCAGAGCGAAGGCTGTCCATAGTTGGGCCTAATAACATACTGGCTCCGGAATTTACATTCTTCAGGTCATTGATGAATTCCTGGCTTGCACAGGTTACACCGCCTACAGTATCACTGCTGCCGTTGATGTACTTGGTAAGGCTATGGATCACGATATCAGCACCCATTTTTGCCGGTGCTACAGATAAAGGTGAAAAAGTATTGTCTACAACCAGTTTCAGGTTGTGTCTTTTGGCAATTTTTGAAAGGCCTGCAATATCAGCTACTTCCAAAAGGGGATTACTCACGGTTTCACAATACAAGACTTTAGTTTGCGGAGTGATCGCAGCTTCCACTATATCCAGCTTTGTAATGTCTACAAAAGATGTTTTGATGCCGAAACGAGGCGTGAAATTTTTCAGGAAAGCATAAGTACCGCCATAGATTGTCCTACTGGAAACAATATGGTCTCCCGAGCTGCACAATTGTAATAATACGGGTGTGATCGCACCCATTCCCGAAGCAGAAACATTAGCGGATGCGGTACCTTCCATTGCAGCCAGTGCTTTATCTAAGTAAAGGTTGCTTGGGGAAGAATGTCTGGAATAGAGATAACAACCTTCTGCATTTCCTTCAAAGGTATCAAACATGGTTTTTGCCGAAAGAAACGTGTAAGTGGAAGAGTCAGAAATGGAAGGGTTTACTCCGCCAAATTCGCCGAAGTACTGCAAATCCTGAATATTATCTGCTGGATTGAATTTCATAAGTATAGTCGTTTAATAGTTTTAGTATGAAAATGCAGGAAACCGTTAATGGGATATTTCCTGATTTAATAATCAAATTAAGCCCTTATCCGTTAAAAAATCAATGAGTAGGTAATTATTTAGATTATAAAACAGCTAAAATAGTTTATAATAGATATTTTTACAGTCTACGTTTCAAATATGGACTAAAAACCGAAAATATTTCTAATCCCTAACTTGTTAAAACTTATGGCACTTGACCCTATTGATGTTAAACTGCTAAACCTGTTGCAGTCTGATAGTAAAATGACCAACAAAGAATTGTCCGGATTGTTGCATCTTTCCGTTACAGCAGTATATGAGAGAATAAAGAAACTCGAGCGGGAGAAAATAATTGATAAATATGTCGTCCTGCTGAACCGCAATAAAATTCAAAAGGGATTTGTGGTGTTTTGCCATGTCAAACTGATGCAGCATACCCGGGAGTTCATTTCCCATTTTGAGGAAGAAGTAGTCCGGCTGACGGAAATCCTGGAATGTTTTCATGTCAGTGGTGATTATGATTATATCTTAAAAATATGTGTGGAGAATATGGAGGAATACCGGGAATTTATGGTCACAAAGCTTACCACGTTGCAGCATATTGGCAGTACACACAGTACTTTTATGATTAGTGATGTTAAAAATACGACTGCATTTACGCTTTAATTGCGGATAATGAATCAAAATGGAACGATAACCTTAAAAAAAACATAACTTAACCACTTAGAATGGGATAAATGATTGCTAATCGCTATTTTTGGGAAAACCCCTAAAAATACTGAATGGAATATCAAGTAAAAACAACTCCCGTTGAAAAATGGGTCATCAATCCCCTAAGTGCTTTTATCAGCAACTCGATTATGGGGGGAATCGTACTGCTTATCGCTGCAGTAATTGCGATAATCCTGGCAAATTCCCCCTGGTCCGAATGGTTCCTTGGATTTTGGAAAAACAAAATTTCTATTGGAATCAACAGTGAGCTTTTCCTGAATTACGATTTACAACATTGGGTCAACGACGGCCTGATCTCCATTTTCTTCTTTGTCCTTGGACTTGAACTCAAACGTGAAATCGTAGGAGGGCAGTTATCCGGATTCAAAAATGCCTTCCTGCCTGTAGCTGTCGGAATTGGCGGTATGGTTTTTCCCGCATTGATCTTTTTATTCTTTAACGGAGGCCAGGATACCGAAGCCGGTTGGGGAATCCCCATGGCAACCGATATTGCTTTTGCACTTGGTGTACTCCATTTATTAGGGAAAAAAGTACCTACTTCGGTAAAAATCTTCCTTACTGCTTTTGGGATTGTAGATGATCTTGGTGCTATTTTGATCATTGCACTTTTTTATACTTCTGATATTTCCTTTGTAAGCCTTGGCGTTGGCCTTGGATTTTTAGTCGTGCTGATGCTGGCCAATAAGGCAGGAGTGCGCAATACATTGTTTTATGCCATTGTCGGTATTTTGTGTGTATGGCTGCCCTTCCTGATTTCGGGCGTACATGCTACTATTGCGGCAGTTTTGGTTGCTTTTACCATTCCGGCGAATACCAAATTCAACGAATTGCAATTTTTATCTAAAAATAAAAAATACGCCAATAAATTTGACCAGGCCACTGTGACCGATTCGTCCACCGTGACTAAAGAACAGTTGCACATACTGAAGGACATGAAAACTTCGGCAAAACATGCGATGACTCCCTTACAGCGACTGGAGCACTCCATGCATCCCATTGTGTCCTTTATTGTAATGCCCATATTTGCATTAGCCAATGCAGGAGTAGTCCTTACGATGGATATGGATACCTTGGTCTCCAATAATATTTTTGTCGGAATCATTTCAGGATTGCTGATTGGGAAGTTGATTGGTATTTTTGGTGTTACCGCATTATTAGTCAAGCTAAAAATTTCCAATTTGCCACGAGGGATGACCATGAGTCACCTCTTTGGATTGAGCATTATCTCCGGTATTGGTTTTACTATGTCTATTTTTATTACCAGTCTTGCCTATACCAATGCCGAAAATATAGTCCAGGCCAAAATTGGTATTTTTGTTGCTTCGATAATTGCCGGGGTAATAGGGTTTATGGTACTGAGCAGAAATGGTTCCAAAGCAAAAAAAGAAACAGCTTAGACAGTACAGGATACTTCATTTTGACAGCTCTGGAAAGAAGTGTTTTGAATAGAGGATTTTGTCAAAACTGAAAAGTTTAGAGTGTAAATTATAATGGAAACAAAAAAACTTCCGTAATTTTGTACTGCAAAAATTAAACATACAAAAAAATATATCATGAGTTCATTTGACGTAGTCGTTATTGGTTCTGGTCCTGGTGGATATGTTGCCGCAATCCGTTGCGCACAGCTGGGTTTTACTACCGCTATTATAGAAAAATATACTGCATTGGGCGGTACCTGTCTTAATGTTGGCTGTATCCCTTCTAAAGCACTGTTGGATTCTTCCCACCATTATTATGATGCCATTAAGCACTTTGAAGAACACGGAATTGAAATCAGCGGCGAGGTAAAAGTTAACCTCGAAAAGATGATTGCCCGAAAAGCAGCTGTAGTAGAACAGACTGTTGGAGGGGTTAATTTCCTGATGAATAAAAATAAAATCACGGTTTTTGAAGGTATGGGAGCATTTGAAGATGCAACACATATTACCATTACCAAAAATGATGGTAGTACAGAAACGATCGAAGCAAAAAATACAATTATTGCTACGGGATCAAAACCCTCCAACCTTCCTTTTATCAAAATTGATAAAGAAAGAATCATCACTTCTACTGAAGCCCTACAATTGAAAGAAGTTCCAAAACACCTCATCATTATTGGTGGTGGCGTAATTGGATTAGAGTTAGGTCAGGTTTATCTTCGCCTTGGGGCTCAGGTATCTGTAGTGGAATATCTGGACAGAATTATTCCGGGTATGGATGCTGCACTATCAAAAGAGCTGACTAAAGTATTGAAAAAACAAGGCATGAAGTTTTATACTTCCCATAAAGTAAAATCAGTACAACGCAATGGAGATGCTGTAGAAGTACAGGCTGAAAATGCAAAAGACGAAACCATTACGCTGGAAGGCGATTATTCTTTGGTAGCCGTTGGACGTCGTCCTTATACGGAGGGATTAAACGCTGAAAAGGCGGGTGTAACCATTACTGAAAGAGGTCAGATCGAAGTAAACGATCATTTACAGACTACGACAGCTAATATCTATGCTATCGGTGATGTTATCAAAGGTGCCATGTTGGCGCATAAAGCAGAAGAAGAAGGTGTATTTGTTGCGGAAACATTAGCCGGACAAAAACCACATATCGATTATAACCTGATCCCGGGAGTGGTATATACCTGGCCGGAAGTTGCAGCTGTTGGAAAGACAGAAGAGCAACTGAAAGAAGCAGGTGTAGAATATAAAGTTGGAAGTTTCCCTTTCAAAGCATTAGGTCGTGCCCGTGCCAGTATGGATACTGATGGATTTGTAAAAATCTTAGCCGATAAAAAAACGGATGAAGTATTAGGAATCCACATGATTGGTGCGAGAACAGCTGATTTAATTGCCGAGGCCGTAACAGCAATGGAGTTTAAAGCGTCTGCAGAAGACATTGCAAGAATGTCACATGCACACCCAACCTATGCGGAAGCGGTGAAAGAAGCGGCATTAGCAGCGACTGATAACAGAGCTATACACGTATAATACTATTGAAATTATTATTTCCAAAAAAAACCGTTTCGAAAGAAGCGGTTTTTTTGTGCGCATTATTTTCGATTTTAAGATTCAAAAATAAGATACCCCGGGTGGATAGGGGATAAGCGACGGAGTATATTGTGATGTGCTTCGGATACATTCAGGATGATAATATCGTCATCATCGGTCACATTATTCCAGTCCTGTTGCTCTTTTTCCAAAAGGTATTTTGCTTTGTCATATAATAGGGGAACAGTACATTTCTCATAAAACGCACGGACTTCTGAGCGGCAAAAGCCAATACATTCCATATTGCGTCTCTTCAGTTCAGCAATAATGTGCCCGATTAATGTTTTGCCATATCCTTTGTTTTTAGAAATAGCAGCCAATCCGACAAATTCAGGAAAAGGATAAATGGTGGCCGCAATGCGGATACTGAGATCAAAGTTAATGCGGGCAATGCAAAGCAATCCGGAGGAATCGCTCAACAGGTGGAATTCCGACTGTGAAAAAGCTTCCCGGAACTGTAACGTATCCATTGTGTTCCATGCTGTAACATCCCATGCCTGCAGGATTGCCCTGATTTCGGTAGCGGTAAGGCCATGAGAATTTTTAATGCGATAGGATGTCATAAGCAATTCGTAGTTTGGGGATAATACAAGCTATTTTTAGCCTGCCAATGTACTAAAAAAATCAGTTGAAAAGAGTGTGACTTTTTAAGAATAACATTTGTATCTAATGAGTGCTACCCCCTGCAATCCGATTTTTTTATTGTAATTTTACTGTTCTAAAATTATTTTTTTTGAGAACTTCCGTTAGGCTGCCATTACCGGACAGCAATTTATTAAAATCCAAATTAATACAATGGGCCCAACAGTTCCGGGAAGTTGTTTTTCTGGACAGTAACAATTACCCACAGCAGTATGGAAGCTATGATGCTGTCTTGGCTGTGGATGCTTTGACGGCAATTCAAACGGATGCCCATAATGCTTTTGAAGACCTGAAGCAATACCAGCAAACAACTAAAGACTGGATTTTTGGTTACCTTTCTTACGACCTGAAAAATGATACTGAAAATCTCCAGTCAAGGAGTTTTGACGGATTGAAATTTCCGGAATTGTATTTCTTCCAACCTAAAAAGATATTCCTGCTAAAAGGAAATGAACTTGAAATCCGCTATCTCAATATGTGTGATGACGAGTTAACGGAAGACCTGAAGGCGATCGAAAGTATAGTGATTTCAACATTTGAAGATAAACCCCTGCAGCATATACCTGTGATCAGGCAACGCATCAGTCGGGAGGAATATATAAAAAAAGTAACAGGAATGTTGGAGCAGATTCAGCGCGGTGATATTTATGAGGCGAATTTTTGTATGGAATTTTATGCAGAAGACAGTAGTGTAAATCCACTGGAATTGTACCGAAAGCTCAATGCGATTTCAACGCCTCCTTTCGCAGCGTTCTTTAAGAACCATCAGCAATTTATAGTATCGGCATCACCAGAGCGCTACCTTCGTAAGGAAGGGGAGCACTTGATTTCCCAACCAATTAAAGGGACAGCCAAACGCGATACCGACCCTGTGGCCGATGCAAAAATAAAAGAGGAGCTGCTCCAAAATGAAAAAGAGCGATCGGAGAATATTATGATTGTAGACCTGGTCCGTAATGATTTGTCCCGCACCGCAGCGAAAGGATCTGTTGCCGTACCGGAATTATGCCAGGCGTATACGTTCCGGCAGGTCCATCATTTGATATCAACGGTCACAGCAACGTTGGCACCCGGCTTTTCAGCCATTGATGCGCTCAGGACGACTTTTCCTATGGGAAGCATGACCGGTGCTCCAAAGATTGCAGCAATGAAAAGTATCGAATCATTCGAGGAAACCAAACGAGGTGTTTATAGTGGAGCATTGGGATATTTTACCCCGGAGGGTGATTTCGATTTTAATGTAATTATCCGGACCATTTTATACAATCAGGAAAACCAATATGTTTCTTTTTCGGTAGGAAGTGCGATTACTGCTCTATCCGATCCGGAACAGGAATATGAAGAATGCTTGCTGAAAGCCAAAGCCATGCGGCAAGTTTTAGCAGATTAAATTAAAAATACTATTTTTGGGCTATGCTTACACCATTCAAAAATCACCTGTCGAAACATTTCGCTTTTCTTGAAGGAAAAAAAATCCTTTTGGCGATAAGCGGTGGATTGGATAGTATGGTGATGTTACACCTGTTTCAGCAGTTGCCCTATGCGATAACGATTGCACATTGTAATTTCCAGCTGAGGGGAATAGAAAGTGATGGGGATGAAGAATTTATACGGGAATATGCACAAAAACATACCATTCCAATAGCTGTAAGCCGGTTTGATACGGAGGCTTTTGCAACAGACAGCAAACAATCCATACAGTTAGCAGCCAGGGAACTGCGGTACACTTGGTTCCAGGAACTTTTACGTGAAAAGCAATTGGACTATTGTGCTACAGCACATCATTTAGATGACAACCTGGAAACGTTCCTGATTAACCTAACGCGGGGTACCGGATTGGAAGGATTGACCGGAATACCAAAACATAACGGGGCTATAATCCGGCCATTACTGCCTTTTAGCCGTGATGCAATCCTGACGTATGCAACAAAACACGGAATTGAATGGCGGGAAGACAGTAGTAATGCATCGGATAAATACCTGCGTAATAAATTACGGCACGATGTAATTCCTACTCTTAAAAGCCTTAACCCTTCTTTTCTGGATTCTTTTCAGGATACCTTACTGCATTTACAACAGTCACAATCGTTGGCTGATGATGCTTTAGCTATTGTAGGTAAGGAAATTCTACAGCGGGAAGGAGACCAATATAAGATTGACATTGTACAGTTAAGACGGCTTCCGAATTATAAAGCTTATTTATATCAAATTTTAAAACCATTCCATTTTAAAGCTTGGAATGATATTTGCAAGTTGCCGGAAAGCCAGTCCGGTAAAGTAATTTATGCTAAAGAGTACCAATTGCTAAAAGATCGCGATTTTTTAATCTTAAGCTTACGAAATAACGTAAATGTAGGTGAGGAGGCAGCAATACTGGAAGACGATACGATTTGTAATATTGACAACCATAAATTGCAACTGATGGATTCGGTAGCCTATACTCCGGTGAAACAAAAGGAAATTTTTCAGGCCGATAAAGAAAAGTTAAAATTTCCTTTAGTTGTCAGAACATGGAATGAAGGTGACTATTTTTGCCCGGCTGGTATGAAAGGGCAAAAGAAAAAATTAAGTAAATTTTTCAAAGACGAAAAATTTACTATGAATGAAAAACAAAACCAATTGTTAGTTTGCTCGGGCAATGAGATTGTCTGGGTTGTAGGAGTTAGGGGCGATCATCGGTTCGAAGCTACTGCAGACACACCAAAAATATATCAAATACAGTTATTATAATGAGAAAAATTCTTAGTGCTATTGTACTTTTCTTAGCGTTTGTAAATGTTCATGCACAAATTATCGCTCCGGTAAAATGGAAGTCCAAGATTGAAAAAAAATCCGATACTGAATATATCCTGCAATTTGATGGTGTTATTGAAGATGACTGGCACGTCTATTCTCAATTTACCCCGGATGGAGGGCCACTTGCAATGGAAGTCCTTTTCAATAATCAGAAAGATAATTTTGAAGTTGTTGGAAAAGCGACAGAGAGTAAAACGAGAACTGCATTTAATGATGTATTTGGGGTAAATGAAACCTTTTTTGAGCACAATGTACAAATTCGGCAGGCGGTAAAAACGAATCCAAAATCCAATGGCATTTTCCAGGTGGAATTGTCCTATCAGGTTTGTAAGGAAGTATGCATACAGGAAAATAAATATTTCCAGCTGGATACTAAAACCCTGAGAGGTAAAGAAGTGGAAAGTTTTGAAGAGTTGAGCTTAGTACCATCTTTGCAATCCGGTTTAGTTGCTGCCGCCGAGAATGACACTATCGCCAGTAAAACGGCTGATGTCCCTGCCGGAGTAACGAAAACCGCAGATAAAGAGAAAACCGACCCATGGACTATTTTCCTTGGGACTTTACTGGCGGGAATACTGGTTACTTTTACACCTTGTGTATTTCCGATGATTCCAATGACCGTAAGTTTTTTCATTAAACAAAATGCCAATAAGGCAAAAGGTAAATTCAATGCTGTATTTTATGGTATTTGCATTGTCGTTATCTATGTATTGATATCCCTTCCTTTCCATTTATTTGAAAGCCTGAATCCGGATATCTTCAGCGAAATTTCTACCAATGTATACCTGAATCTTTTCTTCTTTGTAGTATTTGTAATTTTTGCAATATCCTTCCTGGGAGCCTTTGAAATTACAATGCCAAACAGCCTGGCCAATAAAGCCGATAATGCGTCTAATTTAGGAGGATTATTAGGTGTTTTCTTCATGGCACTGACCCTGATTATCGTTTCGTTCTCCTGTACCGGGCCTGCCTTGGGATTGATCCTGGGTAGTGTACTGTCTACAGAAGGAGGCGCGATGTTATTGACTATTGCGATGCTTGGTTTTGGACTGGGTCTTGCGATGCCATTTATGCTATTTGCATTGTTCCCAAGCTTAATGGGGAACCTGCCAAAATCGGGTGGATGGCTGAATGCAGTAAAAGTATTTTTCGGATTTGTAGAATTGGCACTGGCTTTCAAATTCCTTTCCAACGCTGATTTAGTATTGCAATTGCATTTCCTTGAGAGAGAAGTATTCCTGGCTATCTGGATTGCTATTTTTGCAGCCCTTACCTTATATCTCTTTGGTAAATTGGTATTGCCTCATGATTCGCCGGTGACCAACCTTTCAGTAGGAAGGTTATCCCTTGGATTGCTGGTTTTATCCTTTACGATCTATCTGATTCCGGGCTTATGGGGAGCACCGTTGAAACTGATTAGTGGTTTCCCGCCACCAATGACTTATAGTGAATCACCATTAGGATTTGGTGCTGCACCTGCTTCAGCTGTGACTGAACCATTACCAGAGGGGGCAAAATTAGCCGTACACGGTATTGTAGCTTTTGAAGATTATGATACAGGAGTGGCTTATGCAAAAAAAGTCAACAAACCAATATTGCTTGATTTTACAGGTCATGCCTGTGTAAACTGCAGAAAAATGGAAGAGTTTGTATGGTCAGATCCTAAAGTGCTTTCTGTGCTTAAAAATAATGTGGTACTGATTTCCCTGTATGGTGATGACAAACGGGAGCTTCCGGAGAATGAGCAATATGTTTCTAAAAAAGGAAATAAAATTAAAACGATAGGAGCAAAGTGGAGTGATTTCCAAATCACCAGATATGAATCCAATGCCCGTCCATTGTATGTTTTAATTGGTACCGATGAAAAGAAACTTAACGAACCAATCGCCTACACACCCGATATTGATACGTATGATGCCTGGCTAAAAGAAGGTATTTCAAAATTTAAATAAAAAAATCCACTCGAAAGAGTGGATTTTTTTGCTTTAGGCAACTACCTTTTCAATATAATTGGAATTCAGGAGGTACAATGCCCCCATGTAGCGCATCTTAAAGGAAATGAGGTCACCAATTTTATAATTGGCCGTGGAATGGGTAATATCCATAACCAGCATATCCGAGCTCGCATCTACTATGGTGATGTTGGGATCATCCGGTTCCAGGTATTGTGGCTGCATATCGAGTAAGCCCACATCTAAAATAGCCCGTAATGACGATTGGCTCAGATCCTGGTTGTCGGAAACTTCAAACGTATGTCCTGCCACATTTTCTCCCAGTTCACCAGTAGGGGTATCTGGCTTTTCGGTAATTTCGATAACTTCAGCATACAATTTAAAGACGTCGCTTTCCATGCCTTTGATCAGTTTCCCTGTAAAGAGGTCGTTGGCAAAAAATAAAGCTTCTCCAATACGGAAATGATTAACTGCCATTGGCCTTGCATTTTTCAGGATTAGTGGGATGGCAACAGAAGTACCCCCAGAAACCCATTGGATGGAAATATTAAATTTTGCTTCGATCAGCTGTTTATAGAGGCTCAGTTGTATCAGTTTGTCCTGAGTAGGCATCACGCCACTGAGGCAGTTTAAATTGGTTCCGATACCCGCAATTTCGATATTAGGCAGGTGTAAGATGGTGCCGTAAAATTCAATAAGGTCTTCGCCCATTACGCCTTCACGTAAGTCACCCATTTCAATCATAACGATGATTTTATGGATTTTTTTTTGCCTTCCTGCTTCTTCGGATAACATTTTGATCGTATCGATTTCAGTATTGAAGCTGACATCAGCATATTTTACGATCCTTCGAATGCTCCTTTGGGCTGGAGGCTTGATATAAACCGTCTGTATATCGGGCTGCAGGGTTTTGACTATTTTTAAATTGCTAATTCTCGAATCGTGTATTTCTTTGACACCTAAAGCGATAAGCTCTTTGATAAAAGGGATATTGCCGCAAAGTACCTTGGAAACGACACCCCATTCGATATTCCGGGATTTAAAAAGGGTATTAAGATAGTTGTAATTGTGTTGTAATTTATGTCGATCTAATTGGATAAAAGCCATTATTGGTTTTTTAGTTACTACTTATTTTATGAGTCGCATTTCCAGGTATTTGCTGGTAAAGCCTAATTTCTGATAGAGATGGAGTGCCGGATTATTGGGTTCGCAGTGCAGTGCAATAGAACCGGTTGAAATACGGATGGCTTCCTGCATTAGCTGCTTACCGATACCTTTTCCACGGTATTGGTTATTCACCGCAATATAAACCAGTATATTTTCCGGAATATAACTTCCCATTCCGGTAGTATTCAGGATTACGGCACCGATAATTTTTTCCTGCTCCAGTCCTAATATGATATTTCCTCCTTTGTCCGGATTCATGGTGTAGTCAATGCATTGTAATATATCCTGTAGGGTATCGCCATATTCTTCCAGGTGTTCGTGAAGGAAATTAGCGATTGCAGTTGCGGTATACTGATTGTCTTTGCCGGTAGTGGCATTAATTATTTTAAATTCCATATTGTGATTTTTTGTTAATTGTATAAAGCTCTCAAAAGTCCCTGAACGAAACTTTATGGAAAAGAAAGATATACATGAGAAAATGAGAGTTGCAGAACTTTCAATTTTTCTGTATTTAGGATTAGTGCCCGTATAATTTTACAGGGAGAATGCGGTACTTTACCGCAATGATTATTTTAATTACGCAATAAAATGATAAAGGGCAAAAGCTTTGATCTATGGTAAAAATCAGCAGTTAAGTTTTTTTAAAAGATGCCTTTTTAATATTGGATAATTGCTAAAATACAAAAAATAAAGGAGCTATCCAAGAGAAAGTCCTTTATTTTGTTTTTGGGGAGTGGTATAATGTCCTGTATTACAGTTCTTTAATAAGCTTTCGAGCCGCTACCTGAACAGGATCCCATACCGGAGAAAAGGGGGGGGCATAGGATAAATCCAGGTCAATTATATTTTGCAGGGTGAGTTTATTGGTGAGGGCTGTTGCCAGTACATCAATTCTTTTTGCAGCGCCTTCTTCTCCTATAATCTGTCCGCCTAATAATTTTCCAGTACCTTTTTCGGCCAGTAATTTTACATATATGGCTTTGGCTCCGGGATAATAGCCCGCTCTTGATTTTGTTTTAATCATTGTTGCGGTATAGTCGATTCCCAGTTTTTTAATTTGTTTTTCCAGAAGTCCGGTTCGGGCTACTTCATACACGCAAATTTTACATACGGCTGTACCTACCACACCAGGAAAAATGGCTGTTTTTCCGGCAATATTGGTACCGGCAACTAATCCCGTTTTGTTCGCTACAGTCCCTAAAGCGATATAAAAAGGCTGTTTGCTTACCAGATGTGTTGTAAGGGCGCAATCTCCTGCAGCCCAAATATTTTTGATATTGGTGCGTTGCCTTTTAGTAACAATGACCGCTCCATTCTCACTAAGTGCAATTTTTGAATCCTGGAGAAATAATGTATTTGGACTGACGCCCATACCTAAGATAACTATATCGGCAGGCAGTGTTTTTTTATTCGTAACCACACCAGTGACCCTGTTATCGGTTACGGCAAAGCTTTTGAGTTCTTCTTTTAGGTAAATCGTTACCCCCAGATTTTTCATTGTGGTGTGAACCAGCGCGCCCATATCCGGGTCGAGTGTATTCATGATTTCTTCCGAACGGTCGACGAGGCTTACTTTTAGCCCTTTGAGGAGAAGTGCTTCCGCCATTTCTAAGCCAATATATCCGCCACCAATGATCACAGCGGTTTTGGGTTTGTATTTTTTCAAATAGGCCGCTACTTTTATGCCGCTGCGTAATGTAGAGATCCCAAAAATCCCTTCGGCATCTTTATGAGGTACCTCCGGGCAGAACGATTTTCCACCTGTTGCAATCAACAGTTTATCATAGGATTCCCAAAAAGTAGTTTCCTTTTTAAGATCTTTGACCAATACCTGTTTCTTGCTGCTGTCTACTTTTATAACCTCGTGACCGGTAAAAGCATCAATATTGTATTCTTTTTTGAAGTCTTTCGGAGTCCGGACAATGAGTTCTTCATAAGTTGCCACTTTTCCGGAGATGAAATAGGGAATCCCACAGGCAGAATATGAAGTATATTCCGATCGCTCATAAACGATAATTTCCCAATCTTTATGTTCGCGGCGTACTTTTGAAGCCGCCGTCATTCCGGCAGCATCACCACCTATTACAATCAGTTTTTCTTTTTTCATTTGTTTATTACTTTATTCAATGTCATATTTATCCAGCTTTTTCTGAATAGTGGCTGCTGATATGCCATGGATGAATACAGAGGCAATTATAGTAACTGCAGTGAGTTGTGTCAATTTTTGGGCATCATCAAATTGTGTTACGCTCAGGGCGAACATGAGATAGTAGATCGAACCTACACCCCGAATTCCGTAAAAAGATAGCACAAATTTCTCAAACCTGCTCAAATCGGTGTGGAAAAG
This sequence comes from Flavobacterium kingsejongi, assembly GCF_003076475.1. NCBI lineage: Bacteria > Pseudomonadati > Bacteroidota > Flavobacteriia > Flavobacteriales > Flavobacteriaceae > Flavobacterium > Flavobacterium kingsejongi. The sequence goes on from NZ_CP020919.1 coordinate 2,899,905, forward strand.
CGCAATCCATCCGCTTATTGGCCTAATGACCAGTATAATAACTAAAGCGGTTATAATGAGGTGGTAATCCCATAATGCGGCTGCGTTGGCAGCCATATAAATTCCTATAATTACAAAGAGCAGTGCAACAAATATCCGTTCAATTTCTTCGGTAAAAGAGTGGAGGCTATCCATGTGCAGGCTGCTTTTTTCGCTTTTGCTGAACATACTGGCTGCTACAAAAACGGCAACGAAACCATAACCACCAAAAAGTTCGGTAATTCCATACGGAATTAGGGTCAGTGAGATCGACAGTATTCCTCTGGTAATTTTAGTTTGCTGATTTTTGGAGGTGAGTGAAAAAATAAGTTTATAGAGCGTCCAGCCCGATAGCAGGCCAATTCCCAATCCTGCAATTAATTTATAGATCAGGTCAATCCAAAGCCATTCGACAAACCACTCGGTATAGTCCATAGTCCTGCTTGCCATGAAAATGGCGAAAAAGGTAAACGGAAATGCCAGTCCATCATTAATTCCGGCTTCTGATGTTAATGCTAATCTTGTTCTCGAGCTGTCATTTTTACTCGGTTTGGTCGTTTGAAGATCGGAGGCCAATACCGGGTCTGTCGGAGAAATTAAGGATCCGAAGAGTATGGCTGCTGCGGGAGCAAAGCCTAGGAACCACCAGCTCAGGTATGCTGAAGCTATTATAGTAAGTGGCATAGTAATTACCAATAACCAAAAGGAATATTTCCAGGTGTTCCAGATAAAAGGCTTCCTGATTTTAAGCCCTGCATTGGTTAATGCGATCAATACCACAAATTCTGCGATTTTGCGAATCACTTCAACATTATTCAGGACTGCAATGGAAGAATAATTATTGCTGAAACAATAGAGTACAACGCCAATCAACACATATAATATTGGTGCTGTAATATTCTTATTATTCAGTAAATTTGGAATAGTAGCTGCTAACAGGGTAATGATTCCAATGATTACAAGATGGAAATTATAAATGTCAAAAGAAAATAACGGAATCGAACCCATAGTAATAGATATTGCAATAATTGATGCTTTGCTCTTAAAGCAGTATAAGTCTTAAGTAAAATGAAAAATTACTAAAACAATACCTTAAAACCAAGTTAATTAGAAATATGATAACATATTTTGAAACAAATCTGCTTTAAAATACCCTTTTATAAGGTTTGTAAAAAACAAATTAACATTTTTATAATAAGAAAGTGTTACTAATAAACCTAAATTTGATTGCATAATCTTAAATAAAAACCAACATGAAAAAAAGTATTATTAATTCCATCGTATGTGTATTCCTATTGGCCATTACTTCTTGTAATATGGCAAAAACGGGGGATAAAAGTGAAAATGCTACAGGTATGCTAACTCCTGGAAAATGGATTGTGACTACAATAGAAGGAAAAAATATCATTGCTGATGATTTTAGCAGGGATCTCCCAAATCTTACTTTTACAGTTGACCATAAAGTATATGGGAACAGCGGCTGTAACAATTTGTCTGGTGAGTACACTACTACTGCCAAAGGTTCAATTGATTTAGGGCATTTGGCCAGCACCCGAATGGCCTGTCCAGGTAACGGGGAAAATAAATTTTTAGCAGCTATTAATAAAGTAACCCATTTTAAAGTGAAAGGCGATAAGCTGATTTTACTTAATGGGACACAGGAGGTGCTGACATTCAACCGTAATTAGTGGCTATGAAAGCAATCCAACGTATGATGGCAGTTGGTATGGCAAGTATTGGCCTGCTTTCCTGCCAGAGCAAATTAAAAAATGAAGACATCAACCCTAAGTTTAATCCGGCACATTATGTGGCAGAAAAAGAGAAGGATACATTGGCTGATTTTTTTAAGGCTACCGGTAACGAACCGTTTTGGGCTATAACTATTTCAAAAGAACAGATAACCCTTAGTATTCTGGGTAAGGGGAATGAAGAATTTGTTTTTCCATATGCAGAGCCTATTCGTGTAGCCGATGCCAATATCAAAAGATACCGGCTGACTTCTGCTACAGCAACATTAGATTTTACAATTGCCCAGGGGAAATGTACTAATACTATGTCCGGCAAAGAATCTCCCTATACTGTAAAAGCAGATTTCAAAAGAAATGCAGACACAAAAGTTACTGCATTAGAAGGATGTGGGCATTATATCGTTAATTACAGGCTGCATGATATCTGGGTTTTGGAAAGTTTAGGAAACCAAAAGATCACAGCAACTGATTTCGATACTGCCCCAACGCTTGAAATAAAGGCTGCTGAAGCAAGTTTTATGGGAAATGGCGGGTGTAATACCATTCGGGGGAAGTTATTCGCTGAACAGGATCTTTTGCGCTTTACAGATATTATCAGTACCCGCATGATGTGTGGAGCAACTAACAAAGAACCACAGTTTCTAAAAGCACTTGAAAGCAGTACAAAATATGAAATTAAAGACAACAGGCTTTTCCTTTCCAATCCGGGAGGCATACAATTGATATTTAAAAAAGTAGACTAAAGTTATTTCAAATAGCTATGTAAACAAAAAAAGAAGGCTTTTATGGCCTTCTTTTTTTGTTTATGCTTCAGTCTGTTCAAATAATTGTACCTGGCTCTTCAGGCGCTCAATTAAAAGATTCATCATCCGTTTGTTGAGGGCAGAAGAATTCTTCGTGTACGTTTGAAATTCAGCAATTGTAAAGAGGCTGATCACCATTCCTTTTAACGCATTCCGGAACTTGATATCCCGCTGAATAGCATTATCGATATAGTGTAATTTCTTCTCTACGGTAAGGCTGTAAAAGTCGTTTTTGTATTTGGTAATGTAGTTTTTGAATGATTCAATGAAGAGGTCATTCTGTAATTTTAAGATTGGTCGCAGGGTTTGGTTTTGAAATAGTTCTTCTGATGATGATTGATAATTCGTTTCTCCGATTGTTCCTCCTCTTAATTCCAGGATTAAGTTGTCTCTGTCTCCCATTTTTATTTTAAAGGTACAAAAAAACCTCTGTATGACTACAGAGGTTCTAAAATTTAAAAATTTAAATTTTTATTATTTTACCATAAAAGTAACTCTTCTTACCAGTTTACGAGCTGCAGCAGAATCTTTATCTACTGAAGTATCTTCACCTTTAGAAACTACGTTTAATCTTGATGCAGGGATACCCGCTTTCACTAAAACAGCTTTTACGTTCTCAGCTCTTTTGTTTGCTAAATTGTAGTTGTATTTAGTAGCACCAATTTCATCAGCATTTCCGTAAATGTCTACAGAAGCAGTAGGATTGTTTCTTAAGTACGTTAAGATAAAATCAATTCCCTGAGTAGAAACGTTTGTTGGTTGTGTTTTGTTGAAATCAAAATATGTTGTTACATAACCACCGTTGATTAAATCTTTAACCAATTGGTTGTTCGTCATATTGTTAGTTTCACCTTTTTTACCGTAAGTTTTTTCTAAGTATGATTCTAATTCATCTGGAACACCATTGTTATTTCTGTCAATAGTTCTTCCTTTAGTATCTACTGCAACTCCAGTAATAGTGTTTGGTTCAACATCTAAGTAATCCGGCACACCGTCTTTATCAGAATCATTCATCATTGTTTCGATGTCACCAACTCTTTTGTCAAGTGCTTCGATTTCTAATGATTTTTGCTCAGAATACCAGTCAGCATGTTTTTCATGTTTACCTAAGTAGAACGTAAGACCTACAGAAGCATTTAACAATACACCGTCAAAAGCTCCGGTTGTAGTTCTGGACTGTCCGTCAAAATTGTTATTTTGTTTTCCGTTTACAATACCGGTAAGATCTGCAGTTAAAGCAATACTGTTTGATAATCTTAATTGTCCTGTAAGACCTAAAATTCCATGACCCATGTAGTCTTCACCGTCAAATCCATTATCAGTAGATAATTGAGATACACCGAATCCACCATGTGCTAATAATCCAAAAGTATTAGTCCATTCTTCAAAGTTCATTACTCTACCTAAGTTAACAACCCCTTGAAGGCTTGTTCTCAAGTATGTACTTTTAAAAGGTGCACTATCATCATGATCTTTCAATTCATCATAACCAAAGTCTAATTTCAAACCAAATTTTGGGTTGAACATGTATCTTACACCCAAATCAGCGTGAAAAGGGCTGATAGTAGAAGTGTAATACCCCGGAGTCATTGCTCTGGTTGGTTTATTAACCCCACCATTCAATTCAATAGACCATCTGTCATAATTGGCTGTTGGCTTGGTGTTCTCCGTTTCCTGCGCATTAACCGAAGTTATTGCAAAGGTTAATAAAGCTAAAGGTAGTACGATTTTTTTCATAGAAATAATGTTTATTAATTTTAGATTCAACAATGTTTAAGTGTTAAAAGTTCTGCAAATGTAGGGCAACGATTCCAAAAAGTCTTAAATTTCAACTAATTTTATAATTTTAATAACATTTAAAAATGCCGAAAACTATAAATCCCCACGATAACACGTCTGTATTTTCTTACGATACACTTACTGAAAATGAAGTAAGAAATAAACTAATAATGGCAGATAAATCGTATTCAAATTGGAAACTAACTTCTATTAAAATAAGAGTAAATTCCTTATTAAACTTGTCTAAGGTTCTGAAAAACAAAGAGCAGGAGTTGGCTGAAATGATTACGAAGGAAATGGGTAAGCCGATTACACAGTCCCGTGCTGAAGTGCAAAAATGTGCAGTACTATGTGATTATTATACGTAAAATGTTGAGAATTTTTTACAGCCTAAAAAAATAGCCTCTGATGCCCAAAAAAGTTATGTTTTTTATGATTCATTAGGCGTTATTTTGGGAGTTATGCCTTGGAATTTCCCGTTTTGGCAGGTTTTTCGCTTCGCTGTTCCTACGATTATGGCAGGAAACACGGTAGTTGTAAAACATGCTTCTAATGTAATGGGAAGTGCTGCACTTTTGGAGACTATTTTTGCTGCTGCCGGTTTTCCGGAAGGGGTATATCAAAATCTGGCTATTGAAAGTAAGTTGGTAGAAGCTGTTCTTGCCGATCCTATTGTCAAAGCTGTTTCATTAACGGGAAGTGAAGGCGCCGGATCTGCTGTTGCAGCGACAGCTGGAAAATACCTCAAAAAATCACTTTTAGAATTAGGGGGCAGTAATGCTTTTATCATTTGTAAAGATGCCGATTTGAAAAAAGCGGTACCTATTGCCGTTAATGCCAGGATGCAAAATGCAGGACAAAGTTGTATTGCTGCCAAAAGGTTCTTGGTACAGTCTGACGTCTACGATCAATTCATCCAACACTATAAAGAAGCAGTAGCTAAATTGCAACCCGGAGATCCTATGGATCCGGCTACAGAAATTGGACCGATGGCGCGGCAGGATCTCGCTGAAGAGTTGGAAAAACAAGTGCAGGATTCTGTGCGTATGGGGGCTGAAATTGTATCCGGAGGAAAACGAACAGGAACTTTTTTCGAACCTACTGTATTGGTCCATGTCACCCCTGAAATGCCTGCCTTTAAAGAAGAATTATTTGGACCGGTGGCCGCTGTTTCTGTGTTCGAAACTTTAGAAGAAGCAATACAATTGAGCAATACATCCAGTTTTGGGCTTGGAGTCTCTGTCTTTTCGGAAGATACTGCAGCTATAGAAGCCAAGGTACATTTGTTTGAGGAAGGCGCGGTATTTATTAATGCGATGGTAAAATCCGATCCAAGGCTTCCTTTTGGAGGGGTAAAAAAATCAGGATATGGTCGCGAACTTTCAGATACCGGACTAATGGAATTTGTAAATATAAAAACAATTTATATCAGTTAAATAAAATTGAAATGAGAGAATCTAAGATATTTGTTACCGTTGATGCGGTAATTTTTAAAATTGTAGAAGAAGATTATTTTGTACTGCTGATTAAACGTAAAAATGACCCTTTTAAGGACATGTGGGCCTTACCGGGTGGCTTCGTAGATGCTAATGAAGACCTGGAAATTGCTGCACGGCGGGAGCTATTTGAGGAAACACAACTGAAGGTAGATACAATTGCACAGCTGCATACTTTTGGGGCTCCTTTCCGCGATCCGAGAAGCCATACGATTTCAGTGGCTTATACCGGTTTTGTAGAAAACGATGTAGTTCCGGTTGCAGCCGATGATGCGAAAGAAGTGCAGTGGTTTTCCGTAAAAGAACTGCCGAAACTGGCTTTCGACCATTTTGAAATTATTACTTTTGCATTACGAAAGCTTGATTTAACCAGTGCTTTAAAATCCTGATAAACAGAAATAATTATGAAATTTCATTCCCGAAGATGGGTAAAACCTGAAGATCTCAATCCAAACGGCACTTTATTTGGCGGAAAATTATTAGCCTGGATCGATGAGGAGGCAGCGTTGTATGCGATTATCCAATTGGAAAATCAGCGTGTCGTGACAAAATATATGTCTGAAATAAATTTTATGAGTTCTGCACAACAGGGGGATATTGTTGAGATCGGTATTGAAGTCGTTAAATTTGGAACCACTTCTTTAGTAGTCAGGAGTGAAGTTCGGAATAAGATGACACATGAAACAATCATTACCGTAGATGCGATCACTATGGTAGGGCTTGACAGCTTTGGTAAACCTTTGCCGCATGGCAAAACTACTGTTGAATACATGAAAGACCGACTGGGTAAGCTTTAATTCCCTTAAACGACACCACTTGTTCCACTGTCAGAAGAGAGTTCATAGATTTCAAGTCCGAAATAGGGAACTGCTGCAATGATGTGGTCAAAAATGTCTGCCATGATATATTCATAGTTAATCCATCTTTTATCATTTGAAAAAGCATAGATTTCAATGGGAATTCCTTGTGCGGTGGGCTGTAAATGACGGCACATCATGGTCATTTCTTTATTGATCCCGGGATGAACGGCAATATACTGATTGATGTATTTCCTGAAAATCCCCAAATTTGTAAGATTCCGGCCGTTGACAAAAAGGCTTTTATCAGCACCGTTACTTTGGTTAAATTTCTCGATATCGTTTTGCCGGTGTATAATATAGGAGGTAAGCAATTGTATTTTTTTGAATTCCTCCAACTCCTCATTATTGATAAAACGGATCGTTGTTGCTTTGATCAGTATGGATCGTTTGATTCTCCTGCCACCAGAATTGGTCATTCCGCGCCAGTTTTTAAAAGAATCGGAGATCAGGTTGTACGTCGGTATTGTAGTTGTAGTATTATCAAAATTACGCACTTTTACGGTTGCCAGATTAATCTCGATCACATCACCATCTGCTCCGAATTTATCAATTGTAATCCAGTCGCCAATACGCACCATATCATTTACGGATACCTGGATGCTGGCTACAAATCCAAGGATAGTATCTTTAAAAATCAGGATGACAATCGCAGAAACAGCTCCAAATGTACCAACAAGGTACATGACAGGTTTATTGAGCAATAAGGAAACAAGGACAGTTACAGCAAATACCCACAGAAAAATCATAATGACCTGAATGTAGCTGTCAATAGGCTTGTCGCTAAATGCAGGTAGCTTTTTGAGGTAATCCTTCATCGCATTCAATATACTGCGTGCAATCCAGAGTGAAAGCAGTATAATGACAATACTAATGCTCTTTTCGAAGAAATTCTCCCAATGGATAAACCCTTCCAGTGCAATCGGAAGGGTTTCTACGATGAATAGTAATGGAATAAGGTGTGCGATATAGGTGACGGTATTATTCGCCAGTAAAAAATCGTCAAATTCCGTTTTGGTCCTTTTGGCAATCCGTGTTAAGATTGCTGTCAGTATTTTACGAAAAACAAAATCCAATATAAAGGCAATAATGGCCAGGATCAGAATATTGACCAGCAGGTTGATATAACTTGCTGTTATTTTTGAAAAGTCTAAGTCCCGGAGTAATTTATACGCCCAATTGAATAATTTTTCTTTCATCTTATTGATTTAAAGCATTTTCTTCTCTACATAAAAAGTTCCGAATGGAACGATAGAAGCAAGGCAAATGAGTAAGTATTTTTTTATTGGCCAGCCATCTTCAAATTTAAGCATGGTTGCCATTATGATGTATCCTATGAATAATAAGCCATGTGCCATTCCCACTGGTCGGATATATTCGGGATTATCCCAGACGTATTTTAAAGGCATAGCAACAAAAAACAAGAGCAGGAGAGAGATTCCTTCTAATAAAGCGATGATTTTGAAAAACCGGATCATATTGAATTAATTAAATTGATTTAGTGTTATTGTACAGTTGTTTTCTTTTTGTTTAAGATGAAGTAGCCTGAAATCCCTCCGATCAAAGAAGCGATAAAAATCCCCAATTTGGCCTGTAATTCGTGTTCCGGATTGTCAAAGGCGAGGCTCGTTACAAATAACGACATGGTAAAGCCTATGGAAGCCAGCATACCCGCCCCAGCAAGATGGCGTATTGAAACCCCCTCCGGAAGGCTGGCAAACTTTAATTTGATCATCATCAGTGACACGCCCATTACCCCAATTAATTTTCCGAGACAAAGCCCCAATACCACACCCAGGGTAATCATACTCGCTGCATTCGATCCTGTGTCTCCCGAAAAAGTAACTCCGGCATTAGCAAGCGCAAACAGGGGCATAATGATAAAACTAACGGTGGTGTGCATGTTGTGTTCCAGTCGTTGTAAAGGTGGAATTGCATTTTTGGTAGTTGTCCGTATTTCTTCCAGAATATGAAGCTGGTCATTTGTCAGGGTAGGAGAGTCAGTTGTATCTGCTTCCTGAAATTTACCAAGGTATTTTTTGATCCTGCTGACGAATAATTGTTCATTCACAACAGAATTCGCGGGAATGGTAAACGCTACTAAAACAGCAGCAATGGTTGCGTGGACTCCGGATAATAAAAACGGAAGCCATACCCCAAAAATACCAATGATGATATAAAAAAACATGTTCCGGACACCAAGATATTTACTAATCAGCAAAAAGGCAACAAAACCGATTCCGGTGAGTAATGCAGTAAGGTCAATTTCGGCAGTATAGAAAAAAGCGATTACCAAAATGGCGCCCAAATCATCTACAATAGCCAAGGCTGTAAGAAATACTTTTAAGGTATTGGGAATCTTATCGCCCAATAAATACAATACCCCTAAAGCAAAAGCGATATCGGTTGCCATTGGGATACCCCAGCCATGTTCTGCTTCAGTTCCGGCATTGAGCCCTAAATAGATTAAAGCGGGAAATACCATACCACCTACAGCAGCAACGATGGGTAATAATGCTTTTTTAGGTTCCGAAAGATCACCACCAATAATTTCCCGTTTCAGTTCCAGTCCTACGACAAAAAAGAAAACAGCCATCAGCCCGTCATTTATCCAATGGTGTAGTGTAAAATTCAGATAGGTTTCATTATTCAGCGTAAAACCAATTTTGTACTCCCATAAATGATGGTACCACTCCTGTAGTGGTGAATTGGCAAGTACAATGGCAACCACTGCAGAAACAAATAAAATAATGCCGCCAGTAGTCGATTTGCTTATGAACTGATTCACAGGTTTAACAATCCATTTCTCTACTGGCGTAATTTTTATAGTATCTTCCATAAAAGCAAATTTAAGGATTCTTATTTAATTTGTTAGGAAAGTCACACATTGTTTACCTAACTTTATGCTTTAATCTATAGCCGGAAATGAGTAAACGCGATTTAAAGAAATACCTGAATGGTTTGTCCAAAGAACAATTGGAGGAACAATTATTGGAATTGTATGATAAATTTAGTGAAGTGAAAGTTTTCTATGATTTTATATTCAATCCCAAAGAAGAAAAGCTACTTCAGGAGGCTAAAGTAAAAATATCCAATGAATATTTTCCGCTGAAGGGGAAGCGTCCCAAATTGAGGCGTTCTACTGCCCAGAAGTACATCAAACATTTTATTACACTGGGAGTGGATCCTTTTGTAGTAGCGGATATTATGCTTTATAATATTGAAATTGCCCAGACCTATTCGGCCAAACGCGAAATGCGGTATACTTCCTTTTACAAAAGTATGCTGAATTCGTTCCAACAGGTAGTGCAATTTTCAATTGAAAACGGTATCCTGGCAGATTATAAAAAAAGAATCTATAGCGTTTACGAACAGGCGAAGGAACAAAAGTGGGAGAACTATAAAGAGTTTGAACGTATTATCGATAACATCGAATAGTTACCAAAGCGTCTGTTGGGTATCGCAGCGGTGGTAACCCGGTACTAATTTTCCGGTTCGGAAGAGGTTCACATATTCGTGAGCCAATCGGGTAGGTTCCGGTATCCGGTGGGTCCTGACACAATTTTTCATAATTTCCAGACTATCCGGCACACTCACATGGTTTCCGGGAGAAATGAATACCGGAGCAGTTTTGTTTTTGGTCCGTAATACATAGCCAATTTCTTCCTGCACACGATTGTATAACAATACTGTACTGAATTTCTTTTCTTCCAGGTCTTTTTCCAGTGTGCCGTAAAGTTTATTCTTGGCACAACCGATTGTCATAGTATCCGTAAGCACTCCAAAATGGGAGGCGATTCCCATACGTCTGGGATGTGTGATACCCTGACCGTCCAGTACGGTAACATCCGGTTTTACGGGCAATAATTCCCAGGCTTTTAATAGGGCAGGAACTTCCCGGAAACCTAAAAATCCGGGGATATAGGGAAATGTAGTTTCGGCTTTAGCGAGAGCATACGATACCAATTCAAGCCCAGGATAACTCAGCACAACTATTCCCGCATATACAGTGTTCTCATTTTTATTATGGGAAATGTCAGCACCGGCAATGGTGGTAATCTCCTTGGAGAGTGTAAGTCCCGATAATTTCTGACAGAGCTGATTTTGCAGTTCTGTAGCCTGTTCCAGAGTTATTATATCGTAATTCAGCACCATTAGAATAATTTAAGTTGGGACGAATCGGTTATTATTTTTGGCTTTTTGGCTGGCCCAAAAACGGTTTGTCCCCCATATTTATAGGATTCGGCTCTTTCTTTTTCGATTACTTTTTCAAAACTGTAGCGGTCGTCGTTTGGCGTAAAATTCTTTTCAGCATTGATGGCTATTTCGGATAGTTTCCGGATGGCCTGCAGTTTATCGCTATTTCCGATTTTAGCTTTATTAATAGCGCTTTGCAGTGTGCTGATAGTTTCGTCAAAGATGTTTACAGGGACTGGGAAAGGATGCCCGTCTTTTCCGCCATGGGCGAAAGAAAACCGCGCCGGATCTTCAAACCGCGTAGGTGTCCCATAAATTACTTCACTCACCAGGGCAAGGGATTGCAGTGCTCTCGGCCCCATTCCTTTCAATAAGAGCAATTCCTCAAAATCTTCGGGTTTATTTTCATGGGCAAGCCAAAGCATAGCACCAAGCCTTTTGGTGTTCACATCTTCAATCCGGACATCGTGGTGATTGGGCATTTTGAGGTGCATAATTTCACGCATGATTTTATCCGGATGCTCTTTACAGATTTCCAGTGTTTTGTCCCGTACGATTCCAGCATTTTCAGCGGTAAAGTTCAGGATGGGCCCTTGGTTTTGGCCGTAGATAAAAGTATGGGGTGTGCTGACAAAAGATTGTAAATTTTCGGAATGCCAGTGGTAACGGCGCGCTGTGGATGAATTATTATTCATGCCCTGCTGGATAACGGCCCATTCTCCTTTATCATTGACTACAAAACTGTGCAGGTACAATTGGAATCCATCCTGTATGGCAGTATTGTCTACTTTTGCAGTCAGGCGGCTGTACAAAGCCAGTTCATCGCCATTCAGTCCTGTTTTATTACCCACAGTGCGCAATTCATTTGGTGTTTGCAGGGAATGTTTGCCTTTGCCGCCACAAATATAAATGCCAAGCTCTTTGGAATGTGGATTTACGGCACGTTTTAAGGCGCCCATAACCGAGGTGGTAATTCCGGAAGAGTGCCAGTCCATCCCCATGACGGCTCCAAAACTCTGAAACCAAAAAGGATTGCTCAGCTTACTGATGACTTCGGAAGTGGAGAACTCCGCTGCTATCGTTTCGACTATGGCCAGGCCTAATTTGGACATGCGCTCTGCCAGCCACATGGGAACATGGCCATTGTGCAGGGGAAGGTCAGCAGAACCGGAACGTTTCATAGGCGAGTGCTTGAATAAAAGAATCAGACTTGAAGTTATTACATTCCGGAAGCAAAAATCATTCCGTCATTTTACGCAGTTTAGCTAAATCCCGGAGGATGATTTTTTTACCGGAAATTTCGATGAGCCCTAATTTTTTATAATCGGATAAGAGGCGGATACAACTTTCGGTAGCTGTACCGATAATGCTGGCCAATTCCTCCCTGGAAAGCTGGATATGAAGGGAATCGTCAGGATTATTGCCGAAGTTCTCGTAGAGATAGATTAAGGTGTAGGCCAGTCTTTCTTTTACGGTTTTCTGTGCCAGGTTCACCATCAGGTCATCTGCTTCTTTCAGGTCACCACAGATGGTTTTCATCACATTCATGGAAAAGGCATTGTTTTTTTCAAAGAAACCCATAACCTCATTTTTAGGTACAAAACAAACCTGCATGTCTTCCAGCGCTACAGCACTTAAATTCACCGGTTCATCGCTGATCATCGATCGTTGCCCTAATAATTCGCCTTTGGCAACCAGTTTTACAATGTGGTCTTTACCGTTGGAACTGAGTTTTGTGAGCTTGCAGACCCCTTCTTTGATACAGAAGATGCCGTTTACATTTTCACCTTCTTCAAAAATGACTTCCCCTTTTTTAATGGTTTTCGTCGTCTTACATTCGGCCATACGCAATAGCTCGTCCTTGGTCAATGCTTTCAATGAGCTGAATTCTCTTACAATGCATTGTTCACATTTACTCATAGTCATATTAATTACGTGATGCCGCAAATTTACTGATAATATGACAAATATCATATTTTAATTTGGGAGATCGCCCAAACTTTGCATCAGGTAAATTAGAGCAGGTATGGACAGGAATAATTGTTTCCATTGTGGATTGGAAGTTGCAGAAAATGATACAATCCTTTTTGATCAGAAAGCATTTTGCTGTAGCGGATGCAAAACGGTGTATGAAATTTTCAGCGCGAATGATCTGACGACATATTATGATTTTGAAAAATCGCCGGGAGCGACACCGCTTCACACAAAAGGGAAATATGACTTTTTGGCTCATGAAGACATAGTGTCGAAATTGCTGGAATTTCACGAAAAAGAAACGGCGATCATTTCCCTCAATATTCCGCACATCCATTGCAGTTCCTGTATTTGGATTTTAGAAAATCTACACAAATTGCTGGATGGGATTGTAACCTCGCAGGTAAATTTTGGCAGGAAGACCGTTCGGATTATCTTCAATCCTGAAAAAACAAATGTACAGGAAATTGTGCTTTTGCTCTGTTCTGTCGGATATGAGCCTTATATTAGCCTGGAAGACTATGAGGCTGTAAAAACAGGTACCGACAGGAGCCTGATCTATAAAATTGGGGTGGCCTTTTTTTCTTTTGGAAATGTGATGCTGTTGTCTTTTCCGGACTATTTTGATGTAGGGGAATATTGGCTGGATCATTACAAGGGTTTTTTCAGATGGTTGATTTTTCTATTGGCATTGCCTTCGTTCTTTTATGCGGCAAATGGCTATTATACCTCAGCTTACAAAAGCCTGCGGTCCAAAATGTACACTATTGATATCCCGATTGCCCTGGGTCTCATCGTGATGTTTATCCGGAGTACTATCGATATGTTTTTTGATTATGGCCAGGGTTTTTTTGACAGCCTTACCGCTTTGGTATTTTTCATGCTCCTGGGCAAATTATTCCAGCAGAAAACCTATAATTTCCTATCTTTTGAACGGGATTTTAAGTCCTATTTCCCCATTGCGGTGACCAAAATTGAATCGGATTTAACGGAATTTTCTGTTCCGGTCTACGAAATAGAAAAAGGCGATCGCCTGTTAATCCGAAATCAGGAATTGCTCCCTGTAGATGGCATACTGATTAGTGAGGCCACCGAAATTGATTACAGTTTTGTAACAGGAGAGGCGGTGCCGATTCCGAAAAAGTCCGGTGACAAATTGTATGCAGGAGGGAAGCAACTGGGAAACAGTGTGGTACTGGAAGTCCTGAAACCGGTATCCCAAAGCTATCTTACGCAATTGTGGAGCAACGAAGTATTCCAGAAGAAAGTAGACCGGAAACACAAAACAATCACCGATACCATCAGTCATTATTTTACACCTATTTTATTAATCATTGCTTTGGCGGGTTTTACGTTTTGGATCTTTCGTGATGTGACCACAGCCTTTAATGTTTTTACCGCAGTATTGATTGTAGCCTGTCCGTGTGCTTTGGCCTTAACAGCTCCATTTACGCTGGGAAATGTCTTACGGATCATGGGAAAGAAAAAATTCTACCTGAAAAACGCAGTGGTGATTGAGCAACTGGCCCAGGTGGATACGATTGTATTTGATAAAACAGGAACGATTACCTCCGGTCAGGCAGCTGCAATAAGATTTGAAGGTGGTTTAATTTCAGCCGAGCATGCGGTATTCATTAAAAATATACTTCAGGGATCCAACCATCCCCTGAGTCGTAAACTTTATGACTTTCTTCCGGCTACCGCCCATAAAAAAGTAACAGGTTTTGAAGAACTTCCGGGTAAAGGCATTTCCGGATATATCGAAGGGCATAACATTCGTATCGGTTCGGCAGCTTACCTGGGCAAGCCAGCAGAAAAAGGATTTTTGAAAACCAGTGTCCATTGTATGATTGATGGTACCTATGTGGGAGCTTATATTTTTGAAACCCGCTACCGGGAAGGATTGCAGGCACTTTTTACACAACTCCGGAATCAGCAGTATACGATTAAAATCTTATCGGGGGATAATGAAGGCGAGCGTTCACTGCTGAAAGATTTATTACCGGAACATACGGAATTGGTGTTTAACCAGAAACCGGAACAGAAATTAGCCTTTATCGCCAAATTACAGGAGGAAGGGCGCAATGTGATGATGATCGGAGACGGATTGAATGACGCCGGAGCATTGGCACAAAGTAATGTCGGTATTTCGATATCTGAAAATGTCAATGTTTTTTCCCCGGCCTGTGATGGCATATTGGATGCGGCGCAATTTTCGAATATCGGCCGCTTCCTGGAACTATCAAAAAAAGCCATTTTCACGATTAAAATGAGCTTTACCCTGTCGCTTTTATATAATGTGGTAGGACTGGCATTTGCTGTTAGTGGGAAGCTTTCGCCTTTGGTCGCTACGATTATTATGCCTTTGAGTACCGTAACCATTGTCAGTTTTGTTACGTTGCTCAGTAATTATTACGCTAAAAAGGCCTTCCGCAGTAAGAAGAAGCCTACTGCTACCGATTATGAAATGGCAGCGGTATAAAAAGAATCGAAAAGATGGCTAAATCTGCTTCGGCATGATAAATATCATATTTTAAGAAATGGACCAAACCTACTTTTGTCCTATAAATTTAACAGGGTATGAGCGTCATTTATCTATTAATCTCCATTAGTGTCGTCGTATCGATCAGTTTTTTTATCGCTTTTGTCAGGGCTGTCCGATCGGGGCAGTATGACGATGACTACACACCTTCGGTCAGAATGCTTTTTGACGATGAACTAAAAGAAGAAACACCAAAACAAGAAAATAAAGACAAATAATTTGAACTATGGAAATGCAACAATTTTATTACGATAACAAAATTGTCAAAAAATTCCTCTATGCCACGATTGCGTTCGGGCTGGTAGGAATGATCGTCGGCCTTTTACTGGCGGTACTTTATCTCTTCCCGAATATGACAGAGGGAATTTCCTGGCTGAGCTTTGGGCGGCTCCGGCCATTGCATACCAATGCGGTCATTTTCGCATTTGTAGGAAATGCTACTTTTGCAGGGATTTATTATTCACTGCAGCGTTTGCTTAAAGCCAGGATGTACAGTGATTTTTTAAGTAATGTGAATTTCTGGGGATGGCAGCTGATTATTGTTGCTGCCGCAATTTCATTGCCATTGGGCTATACCTCATCAAAAGAGTATGCCGAGCTGGAATGGCCTATAGACATTGCTATTGCGGTAATCTGGGTGGCTTTTGGGATTAACATGATCGGTACCATCCTCAAAAGGAGGGAGCGCCACCTGTATGTTGCCATCTGGTTTTATCTGGCCACATTCATTACGGTTGCGGTATTGCATATTTTCAACAGCCTTGCCCTTCCGGTAAGCGCAATGAAAAGTTACTCCGTATATGCTGGTGTACAGGATGCCTTAGTACAATGGTGGTACGGCCATAATGCAGTAGCATTTTTCCTGACCACACCATTCCTTGGGCTGATGTATTATTTTGTTCCCAAAGCAGCAAATCGTCCGGTGTATTCCTACCGGTTGTCCATTATCCACTTTTGGTCGCTGATTTTTATTTATATCTGGGCAGGGCCACACCACCTTTTATATACTGCATTACCCGAATGGGCACAGAATCTTGGAGTGGCTTTTTCCATCATGCTGATCGCACCTTCCTGGGGAGGAATGATCAACGGATTGCTGACATTGCGTGGCGTTTGGGATAAAGTGCGTACCGAACCGGTATTGAAATTCTTTGTAGTAGCGATTACAGGATATGGTATGGCAACTTTTGAAGGGCCAATGCTTTCCCTGAAAAATGTCAATGCGATTGCACACTTTACCGACTGGATTATTGCCCACGTACACGTTGGTGCCCTTGCCTGGAACGGATTCCTGACATTCGGTATGATCTACTGGCTGATTCCGAGACTGACCAAATCAAAATTATATTCTACCAAACTGGCCAATTTCCATTTCTGGATCGGTACTTTAGGAATCATCCTGTATACACTTCCAATGTATGTTGCCGGGTTCCTTCAGGCTTCCATGTGGAAACAGTTTAATCCGGACGGTTCATTAGTATATGGGAACTTCCTGGAAACAGTAAAAGAAATTATGCCGATGTACACCATGCGTGCTATTGGAGGAACATTGTACCTGATTGGTCTTATCGTATTGGTTTATAATATTATACAAACAGTTCGTAAAGGACATGAAGTAACCGATGAACTGGCTGAAGCTCCAGCTTTACAAAAGATAAGTAAAAACAGGATCCAGGGTGAAGGATTCCATCCCTGGCTGGAACGTAAGCCGATTCAGTTGACTATATTGGCAACGATCGCGATTTTAATAGGTGGCGTGATTCAGATTGTACCTACCATTATGGTAAAATCCAACATCCCAACGATTTCCAGCGTAAAACCCTACACACCTTTAGAACTGGAAGGACGTGATCTTTATATCCGTGAAGGCTGTGTAGGTTGCCACACCCAGATGATACGGCCTTTCCGTTCTGAAGTGGAGCGTTATGGGGAGCATTCCAAAGCGGGTGAATATGTATATGACCACCCATTCTTATGGGGTTCCAAACGAACCGGGCCGGACCTGCACCGGGTAGGAAAGAAATACTCCGATAACTGGCATTTCAATCACATGTGGAGCCCACAAAGTACATCTGCAGGTTCTATCATGCCATCCTATACCTGGCTTTTTGATAATAAGCCACTGGATATTTCCGATACACAGAAAAAAATGGAAGTGATGGCGACCTTGGGCGTACCGTATTCCGAAGAGGATATTGCCAACGGCCCGGAAACGTTACGCCAACAGGCGATAACGATTGAGAAAAACCTAAATACCGACCCGGATTATGTAAAAACCTATGAAGCCAGTAAAAAAGCAGCAGCAGCGAAAGGCGAGCAGTTTGTCCCAATGAACGAAAGGGAGATTATAGCCCTTATTGCGTACCTGCAGCGCCTGGGAACCGATATTAAAGTGAAAGACATTCAAAAAATACAAAACCAATAGTTATGCTAAAGTTTATCAATCAACACATGGCCACGATTGCGGGAATAGAGATTTTCCCAATCATTTCCCTACTGATTTTCTTTACCTTTTTTGTAGGTCTTGGGCTTTGGGTATTCTCGTATAAAAAGGATACCATCCGGGTATTGAGCGAAATGCCTTTAGAGGAAGATACAACAGCATAAACCGTTATTTTAATTACAATTACGATGAACAAACTAATCCCAGTATATGTCAGGGTTCCTGCAATTTTCTTTACCGTTTTTGCAGCCATGGAATTTTTTATCGATTCCGGAGACCGGCCCGCTTTTATAAAATATCCTATTGTCCTGTTATTTCTTTTCCTGGTGCTATTCCTGATTATCGCCATAGAGATTTGCATGAGTGCGATTGAGAATGTGAGTTACCTTTTATTATCAGAGGAACAGAAAAAAGAACTGGAAAACAGAAAACCGGTTCGGTTACAGGATACAAAGTGGTATCAGAAAATCAGGGGATTTTTTATCAAAACCCGGTCTGTAGATGAGGAAGGTGCCCTCTTAATGGATCATGATTATGATGGTATCAAAGAACTGGACAATGATTTACCACCGTGGTGGGTGTATCTTTTTTACGGATGTATCGCTTTTGCATTGATTTATATGGTTCGTTTTCATGTTTTTGGGGGCGAGAACCAAATGCAGGAGTTTGAACGGGAGATGGCTGATGCGAAAATTGCAGTAGAAGAATATAAAAAAACAGCCAAAGACCTGATCGATGAGAAAACGGTAGTCTTATTGACTGATCCTAAGGACCTGGCAAACGGGAAGGCACTTTTTGAAAATAACTGTGCCGTATGCCACCGGGCTGATGGTGGAGGTGCTATCGGCCCGAACCTTACGGATGACCACTGGTTATTGGGAGGCGGAATTAAAAATGTATTCCATACGATTACTAATGGTGGTCGCGATGGCAAAGGAATGGTGGCCTGGAAAGGGACACTAAAACCCTCTGAAATACAACTCGTAGCCAGTTATGTACTGTCTTTACAAGGCAGCAAGCCAGTAGAGGGTAAAGCACCCGACGGGGAACTATGGACTGAAGCTGAGGCCGGAAATGATACTAAAGCGGAAATAGCCGCTGAAAAATAAAAAAGGATGTCAAAAATTTCAGATGAGAAGTTCAGGGATACCATCGGCACGCTGACCGAAGACGGGAAACGTGCCTGGGTCTATCCCAAAAAGCCTTCGGGACGTTTTTACCAATACCGTAAATATGTCAGTTATTTTCTGTTGGTCTTTTTACTGTCTGCTCCATTTATAAAGGTGAATGGGAACCAGTTCTTAATGTTTAATGTACTGGAACGACGATTCAATATTTTTGGATTCGCATTCTGGCCACAGGACTTCTATTTATTTGTGTTGTCAATGCTGGTCGGTATTGTGTTTGTGATTTTGTTTACGGTAGCTTTCGGCCGGATTTTCTGTGGCTGGATTTGCCCGCAGACTATTTTTATGGAGATGGTATTCCGAAGGATTGAGTATTGGATCGACGGGGATCGTGGCGCACAACTGCGGTTGGAAAAACAAGCTTGGAATGGCGAAAAAATACGCAAAAGACTTTTCAAATGGATCCTTTTTTTCCTCATTTCCTTTCTGATTGCCAATGTGTTCCTGGCCTATCTCATCGGTAGTGATGCCTTAATCCAGATGGTTACCGATAATCCGTTGAATCACCTCAGTAACCTGGTCGCATTATTGGTTTTTACAGGCGTATTCTATTTTGTATTCGTATGGTTCCGGGAGCAGGTTTGTATTATAGCCTGTCCGTACGGGCGGTTACAGGGTGTATTGCTCGATGATAAATCGATTATTGTTGCTTATGACCATGTTCGTGGTGAAAAAGAGAAGGGCAGGGCCAAACTGAATAAAAATGAAGACCGGGCTCTGACCGGTAAAGGAGATTGTATCGATTGCAAGCAATGTGTACATGTGTGTCCTACCGGGATCGATATCCGGAATGGTACGCAACTAGAATGCATCAATTGTACCGCCTGTATCGATGAATGTGATACGATCATGGACAAAGTAGGCTTGCCAAAAGGACTGATCCGGTATGCTTCCGAAGCGGAGATCACCCAAAAAACACCTTTTGAATTTACGCTGCGAATGAAAGGTTATACTATTGTGCTATGCCTGCTGACGACTATTTTTATCGGGATGCTGTTTCTACGGAAAGACCTTGATGTAACAGTACTAAGGCTTCCGGGACAATTGTACGAACATAAAGGAGCCAACATCAGCAATGTTTTTACGTATAAGATTGTCAATAAATCGGCTAAAGAATTTAAAGCTGTACACTTTGAACTGGTATCTGATAAAGGAAAAATAATCCCGGTGGGGAAGAGCAGGTTTGCCCTGCAGAAAGAAGCCATCACACAGGGGACTTTCTTTATAGAAATCCCGGAGGTAGCCTTGGAAAAAGATAAAACGACGATTACCATTGGCGTTTATAATGGTGAAGAACTATTGGAAACCACCCAGACGAATTTTCTGGGGCCAAGGAGGTTTAACTGATACAAAAACGAATAAATACTAGAGATCATGAAAATAAATTGGGGAACAGGAATTTTTATAGCATTTACGTTATTTATGGGGTTCATACTCTTCTTTGTAATGAAAGTCCAGACACAATCAAAATATGATAATGATCTTGTAGTGGAAGAATACTACAAGCAGGAGCTGAAATTCCAGCATCAGATCGATCAGGAACAACATGCAACTGACCTGAAACACAAAACAACCATAACTGCTACTGATAAAGGCGTGGAAATTAATTTTCCTGAAAATTTTGATGCCCATAATATTACTGGAAAAGTGTCCCTCTACAGGCCATCGGATAAACGTTCAGATTTCGATACTGCGATTTCGATTTCTGAATCCCATCTGCTCATACCTAAAAAAGATTTGTCCGATGGCCGTTGGGACATTACTATCGAATGGAGCTATGAAGGTGTTGACTACCGCGATAAAAAAGCCCTGTATCTCAAATAATACGCTTATGTTACTTTCAGCACTACTACTCGGATTGATCAGCAGTTTTCATTGTATGGGTATGTGTGGCCCAATCGCAATGATGCTGCCATTGGACCGCACCAATCAAGCCCGTAAGATTACCCAGCTCTGGTTGTACCACCTGGGTAGGATCACGGCTTATACTACGATAGGTTTGTTATTTGGCCTTTTGGGACGTGGATTATTGATGGCCGGTTTTCAGCAACACTTATCCATTATCATCGGGCTGATCATGATTATAGTCGTGGTGGTTCCCGAAAAACAACTGGTGCGGATCAATGGTTCCGGACCCATTTTAAAACTATTATCTTCCGTAAAGACAAAATTAGGAAAGCAATTCCAAAAGAAAACCTATACGTCGCTGTTTACCATTGGCCTGCTAAATGGTTTTCTGCCCTGTGGAATGGTTTACATGGCTTTATTCGGTGCTTTGGCCATGCAGGATCCACTGCTTGGTATGGGGTATATGGTATTGTACGGACTTGGTACAGTGCCATTGCTAAGCCTTGTCGTCTTTGTACCGGATATTTTCTCCGCACGGATGCGCAACAAAATACAGCGTATCATTCCTTATGCAGCGGTGTGTATCGGGATTCTTTTTATATTGAGGGGGTTGGGGCT
Source organism: Flavobacterium kingsejongi (assembly GCF_003076475.1). Taxonomy (NCBI): domain Bacteria; kingdom Pseudomonadati; phylum Bacteroidota; class Flavobacteriia; order Flavobacteriales; family Flavobacteriaceae; genus Flavobacterium; species Flavobacterium kingsejongi. The sequence goes on from NZ_CP020919.1 coordinate 2,921,415, forward strand.
CGGTATTCCTTATGTTTCCCCTTCCGATATGAACCTGTTTGTCAAAGCAATGCCCAATTGTGGGATGTAATCCGTTATACTTTTAGCGTAATTATAAAAGTACTGCCTAAACCCAGTTCACTTGCTACCGTGATACTGCCACCCTGGGCTTCAATAAATTCTTTACTAATGGCAAGCCCCAGTCCGGTGCCTTCTTTTTCGGATCCCGGAATTCGAAAATACTTATCAAATATTTTGTTTTTATACTGTGGTGCGATGCCCATTCCGTTGTCCTGTACACTGATTTGTACCGTATCATTTTGCAATACGGCTTTCACCAGGATACTACTGTTCTCATAGGAATAGCGTATCGCATTTGAGATCAGGTTAGATACAATCCAGGTCGTTTTTTCGAGATCGGCATGAATTTCCGGTAGGTTTTCCGGCAATACAACTTCTAAAGAAATTGCTTTTTGGGCGGCCAGTAGGTGTGTGGCTTCCACGGCATTTTCGACAATTGTATGAATGGGGCAACTTTCTATTTTAAGCTGGGTATTTCCTGTTTCTACCTGGGTGATGTTGAGCAGTTCTCCAGTAGTGCGCAATAGCCTTTTCGTATCATCTTTAATTCCGGATACCAATTGTTTCTGCTCTTCATTCAGCATGCCGATACTTTCGTTTTCCAATAATTGCAGGCTCATTTTCATGGAGGCAATCGGGGTTTTAAATTCGTGGGAAACCATCGCTATAAAGTTGGTTTTGGCTGTGTCCAATTCTTTATAGGCTGTGATGTTGCGTAATATGATAAAAGCACCCACAGCTTTTTTCTCTGTTTCTCCGGTCGGGGTAATCAGGATAGGGACGAGCTGTTTTTCAAAATAACTCTCTTTGCGGTCGGCGTATATTTTTAGCGGCTCTTTGTTTTTTAGTGTACTGTCTTCAGAAATATACTGGAGCAACATCCGGATAAGGTCATTAGAAATAGCAATTTCCTGTGCCGATTTCCCAATGACAGCTTCTGCCTGTAAGCCTGAAATCTTTAACGCTTCTTCATTGGCAAACAATATGGTATGCTGGGCATCCAGACCGATAACCGGATCGTGGAGGTTATTGATCAGCGTTTCAATGCGTTTTTTCTCCATCATTAGCTTTTCCAGGTTGCTGTTGCTGTATTCCTGCAATTTCTCAGCCATCGTATTAAAAGACGTAGCGAGGTCTCCAAACTCATCATGGCCTTCAAAATGTACCCGTTGCGAATAATTTTTCGCTGCAATTTGCCGTATACTTTCGGTGAGTGCTTTTATAGGGTTGGCAATGTTACCGGGAAGATTGATCAGAAGGGTAAACGCAATGACGAAGCAGAGGGTTCCTGTGATGGAAATCCAGAAGATACCGCTATCCGCAGTTTTGGAAGCCACAATACTTTTGCGGTTGATGGCATCCATATTCAGCTTCATAATATCGTTCAGGTCTTTCCGGATCTGTATGCTGTTTTTGGGGTTTGCCGGATCTTTCTGAAATAGCACAACATCTTCGGTCAGGTTGCGTGTCAGTTCCTTTTCTCCGATTTCGGTAATATTTCGGTTTTGTAATTTCAGGTATTCGAAAAATTGTGTTGGAGACTGTTGTTCGGTTTCGATTTTATCGAGTTCCTTCAGCATATTCCGCGAATAATCCATGGAGTTGTAATTGGCTGTCAGGATATTTTCGGTATCATCGGCCAGGGAATGGATCTGTTTTACGCCAAGCGCAACCAGGAGTACAATCAGGAAAAACAACAGGCCGACACCAAGCGTAAGTTTTGTTTTTATTTTCATTGCAAAAATGAAGGGTTTTAATTGCTTTTTAAAATACCACACCACTGTAAAAAGAGATCGTACCATAGCGTGGTAATTAGGGTAAAGATAAATGTTTTCTGCCGGAAATTAACTCAGGATGATCAGGTCAATATCACTACAGGAGAGCTTGTTCAATAATTCTTTGAATACATTAGTAGCACGGATAATCTGGAACAGGTTCATTCGGGGTTTGCCAATGCAGATCGTGGTGATGTTGCGGCTTTCGGCTTGCTCCATCAGTGCTTTTGCAATACGCGTATGCTGTATGTTCAGTACTTCGGCGCCCAGTTCTGTAGCCAGTTTGAAATTATTAATCAGGTGGCGTTGTTTGTCCAACGGAATCCTGTCGGCACTTTCATGGGGCAACTGGACGTAGAGGACAAACCATTTGCTGTTGTAATAGTTGGCCAACCGTGCCGTTTTACGAATTACTTTTTTGGCGGTCTTTTCATTACTGCTGATACAGGCCATAAATTTTTCATGTCGCATGTTTTTATTCCGCGGTACCTCGGTAGCGACTTTTCGTTCCACGAGGCTTGCCACTTCTTTTAGTGCGAGTTCCCGCAATTGCAGGATATGTTCACTTTTGAAGAAATTCCGCAGCGCCATTTCGATCTTATCCTGCTGGTAGATTTTACCTTCTTTCAATCGTGTAATGAGTTCATCGGCAGTAAGGTCAATATTCACAACTTCATCGGCACGTGCCAGGACGCTATCGGGAATGCGTTCCCTGACTTCTACTCCGGTAATGTGCTTGATCGATTCATTCAGGCTTTCGATGTGTTGTATATTAACCGCACTGATAACATTGATTCCGGCTTCCAATATCTCCATGACGTCCTGCCAGCGCTTTTCATTTTTGCTGCCTTCAATATTCGTATGGGCGAGTTCATCTACAATCACTACTTCCGGACGCAGGCTGATAATGGCTTCGACATTCAGTTCTTCCAGTTCTTTTCCTTTATAAAATAATTTCCGTCTCGGGATAATGGGAAGCCCGTCCAAGAGCTCATGGGTTTCCGTACGGTTGTGGGTTTCGATAAAGCCGATTTTAATGTCAATTCCATTTTTTAATAGTGAACGGGCTTCCTGAAGCATGCGGAAGGTTTTGCCCACACCGGCACTCATGCCGATGTAGACTTTAAACTTTCCCTGCCTGGATTTCCGTATCAAATTCAGGAAATGCTGTACATTCTGATCTCTTTCGTTTTCCAAGGGTAGTTTTATTAGGGGTTAAAAGGAAATAGCCAATGCTGTGGTAATCGCACAATTTTGTTTTACAGGCCGTGTGTTTTCAGTGAATATTTGGTCTTTACTGTTCAGGTTCCGTGCTTCAATACGCCACACCACATTATCATAGATGGCATAATCAAAATTGAAGGAGTACCCATACGTTTGAAATCCGTTAGGTGTGGTGGTTGCAATAATAACCCCATTTTTATCCGAATAGTATTCCGCACGGGCTGCAAGGCTGATGGTTGGCGTGGCTTTATATTGTACAATGACTACCGGGGAATACCAACTGTTATAGCGGTGGCTGTCTTTACTTTTTTGTTCGGCCCCAATGTCAAATCCTGTGATGAGTCCCCATCGGTCTGTGAGCAGGAATTGGCCATAGAGGTTATGGAAATAACGCATCTGCTTGCTATTATCAGGTTTGTCATTTCCGACAAACGAACTGCTGTTCAGGGTTACCCTTGCGTTGGGCTTATAGGTCAGCTGATGGCCGAAACCCAGGGTTTTGTTCCCATCAACCCGTTGGATGCGCTGCCACCCATTTAAAACCAATCCGCTGATAAACCATTTTCCACTATCGGAGGTATAGGACAACTTGGCGCCGCTTTCGTAATACGGGGAATTTTCAGCCAGCATACTGCGGGTGAGTGTCCAGCAATCTTTACTGATTGCACTTTCAAAACCGATATGGGAAGCAAAGATTCCGGCATCCACCCACAGGTTTTTGGTAGGGGACAGGCGTACACCGGCGTTGGCTTCATAAATATTTTTCAATACTCCAGGTTCCGCAGCGAGATTGGCATTGCTATAGGTTCCTGCCATAAAAGAGAGGTTGGCCCGTACATTGTCTTTCTCATAGCTGGCCCGGATCAGTCCAAGATTCAGGGCGACTTCATTATGGCGGTTGTGGGAATACAGGAAAGCCGGCCGCTGGTTGTTTTCCGGTTGCCCGAAATCATACGCATAATAGGTTTCAACATAACCACTTATTTTCAGGGGTGATTTAACCGATTTCAGGCTGTCGGTTTGTGCCTGTAAGCCATAAGAGGCGAAAGCGGCTATTGTGGAGAGGAATGTTTTTAAGTACATGGCTATTTTAAATTATCTAAAGCGATATTAAGTTGTAATACATTTATTTTTTCCGGACCAAAGACCATTAAGACGGGTTTTTCGGTATTAACAGCGATCAGGTTTTGCAGTTGGGTTTCCGTGATATTCCGGATTTTAGCAATACGGCTTACCTGGATTTTAGCGGCAGCAACAGAAATATTAGGATCGAGGCCGCTGCCACTGGCGGTAACCAGATCGGCAGGGATATCTTTGCGGGCAGTACCCGGATTCAGGATCAGAAAGGTATCGATACGTTGTTGTACTGTCGCCAGATATTCGGGATTCGATGGTCCTTTGTTGCTACCTCCGGATCCCGCAGCATTATAATCCACTGCAGAAGGGCGGGAATTGAAATATTTTGCCTCGGTAAATGATTGCCCGATATTTTTATAGAATTTCACGCCATTACTTTCAATGGTAATGCCTTTTCCCTGGTTGGGTGCGAATTGTGCCATTCCCCAGATGAATAGTGTATAGGTTCCTGACAAAAACAAGATGCACAATACGGTTAGCTTTAAGCCTGATAGAAAATTTGTTTTCATTATTTATTTTTTTAGATGTAAGAGGTCTTTTAAGTGAGAAGTGATACGTAAAAGGTAAAAGGTTTTGTAAGTAAATGGAAAGAAGTTACTGTGTGAGAATAGGACTAACCTGTTTCCGCTGATTTTCACTTCTTAGAGCTCACTTTTTGCCTCTTACCTTTTACTGCTCACTTGTACAGATTTAAAGAAATAGGGTTACGATGAGATCAATAATTTTAATTCCGATGAATGGGACTATAATGCCGCCCAATCCATATAGCAACAGGTTCCTCCTTAGCAATGCTGAAGCCCCGATAGGTTTATAGGTTACTCCTTTTAAAGCCAGTGGAATCAGGAACGGAATGACAATCGCATTGAAGATTACTGCCGATAATATAGCACTCTCGGGACTATGAAGCCTCATGATATTCAGTGCCTGTAGGGCAGGGATCGCGGTGATAAATAAAGCCGGGATGATGGCAAAATATTTCGCAACGTCATTGGCAATACTAAAGGTAGTTAATGTACCGCGGGTCATCAGCAACTGTTTCCCGATTTCTACGATCTCAATCAGTTTGGTAGGATCATTGTCAAGGTCTACCATGTTCCCGGCTTCTTTGGCTGCCTGTGTTCCACTGTTCATGGCTACGCCCACATCGGCTTGTGCAAGGGCAGGAGCATCATTAGTACCATCACCCATCATCGCCACCAGCTTACCGGATAATTGTTCGTTCTTGATGTAATTCATCTTATCTTCCGGTTTGGCTTCGGCAATAAAATCATCAACACCGGCTTTTTCAGCAATGAATTTTGCGGTAAGCGGATTATCACCGGTGACCATTACTGTTTTAACCCCCATTTTGCGCAGGCGCTCAAAGCGTTCCTGAATCCCCGGTTTGATAATATCCTGCAGTTCGATCACACCCACCACTTTTTCATTTACGGCGACGACTAATGGCGTACCACCATTGCTGGAAATAGCAGTTACATGCTGGGCACTTTCTTCCGGGAAGTTATGTCCCGCCTGAACGCTCAGGTTGCGGATCGCATCAAAAGCCCCTTTACGAATGACCGTACCATCGGGTAAGTTAACACCACTGCTGCGGGTTTCTGCTGAAAACTTTATCGTCTGCAGGTTTTGGCCGGCATACGTTGCCAATGTCGTTTTTAGCACACCCTGTGTGTCCTTTTTTTCACCCAGTTCGATGATGGATTTTCCTTCGGGAGTCTCATCAGCCATAGAAGATAGCAGGCAGGCTTTGATGAAATCATTTTCGGAGATGCCGGGTGCCGGATAAAAATGAGTGGCTTTTCTGTTTCCAATGGTAATCGTACCGGTTTTATCTAATAGAAGGACGTCAATATCTCCGGCAGTTTCTACGGCTTTTCCTGATTTTGTAATCACATTCGCACGCAGTGCCCGATCCATTCCCGCAATACCGATGGCCGATAATAATCCCCCAATTGTGGTAGGAATCAGGCAGATAAACAGGGAGATAAAAGCGGCGATAGTGATTGGGATATTAGCATAATCGGCAAAAGGTTTTAAGGTCACACACACAATGATAAAAACCAATGTAAATCCTGCCAGTAATATGGTTAAGGCAATTTCATTCGGTGTTTTCTGGCGGGAAGCTCCTTCTACCAAGGCAATCATTTTGTCGAGAAAGCTTTCGCCTGGCTCTGTGGTTACCATCACCTTGATTTTATCGGATAGTACTTTCGTTCCTCCGGTAACGGAACTTTTATCCCCTCCTGATTCGCGGATTACGGGAGCACTTTCTCCGGTGATAGCACTTTCATCGATGGTGGCAAGCCCTTCCACGATTTCACCGTCAGTAGGGATGGTATCTCCGGCTTCACAGATGAACATATCGCCTTTCACCAAAGTGGAAGAAGGTACAATCTGGATTTCATTGACATACAATTCGCCCATCGGGACTATTTTGCGTGCAGGCGTTTCTTCCCGTGTTTTGCGTAGGCTGTCTGCCTGGGCTTTTCCACGGGCTTCCGCAATGGCTTCCGCAAAATTGGCGAATAGCAACGTCAGGAATAATACAATAAAGACGGTGAAATTGTAGGCAAAACTGCCCTGTGACTGTTCTCCGGTTGCAATCCAGAGGCATACGCCCAGCATGATCACCGTACCGATTTCGACCGTAAACATAATCGGGTTTTTCGAAAGCGATACCGGATTGAGTTTCACGAAAGAGTGTTGCAGGGCTTCCCACAGCAGTTCTTTCTGAAACAATGATTTATTTTGAGTTTTCATTTTTTAAATGTTTGTTATTGAATTGAAAAGTGAAATGCAAGAGGTGAAATGTAAAAGGTGCACACTGAACTGCATACGCAATGAAAAAAGATTGAGGCTATGTTTTTGTGTGTATTTTAATTTTGTATTTTGTTGTCAAATAATTTTTTATGAAGCCACATAAGAATTTACTATGTTGGAGGAAGAGTTTTGATCTTGTTAAAGTCATATATACTACCACTGCTAATTTCCCTGAAAATGAAAGATATGGTCTTGTATCACAAATGCGACGTGCAGCGGTATCTATACCTGCCAATATTGCTGAAGGTGCCGCAAGGCGAAATCCAAAAGAGTTCCGGCAATTTTTGTATATCGCATTGGGCTCTATGTCCGAATTGGATACTTTGCTATTATTGTCAGCTGATTTAGGATTTATAACTACCGAGACAATACTACCACTCATTGAAACACTTGAAGACATTGGAAAATTGATTTATGGTTTGATAAAAAAACTGGATCTCACATGACCCTGACATATTTATTGGCTGTTATTGCCCATTGCGCTAACATTTTTTATTGTTTGATGTAGTGCAATAGACCACTATTTACGTCACATTTTACGTTTCACATTTTACTTTTTACCTCTTACTTTTACCCACGTAAAGAAAAATATTCAGCTATAGGTCCGAGTGTAAGGGCTGGGAAAAACGATAAGGCCGCTATGATGGCAATTACGGCAAAGACCATCAGTCCGAAAGTCGAAGTATCTGTTTTTAAAGTGCCAGCACTTTCCGGAATGTGTTTTTTTCCTGCTAATAATCCTGCAATCGCAATTGGCCCTATGATAGGTAGAAAACGGGAAAGCAGTAATACAACACCGGTAGTGATATTCCACCACGGATTATTATCACCCAAGCCTTCAAATCCACTTCCATTGTTGGCTGCGGAAGAGGTATATTCGTACAGGATTTCACTGAATCCATGGAAACTAGGGTTGTTGAGTGTACTCGCGCCCTGTTCTGGAAAAGCTGTGGATAAGGCCACACCGCAAAGGATCAGGAAAGGATGTAAAAGCGCAATGATCATTGCGATTTTCATCTCCCGGGCTTCGATCTTTTTCCCAAGGAATTCGGGAGTTCGGCCGACCATTAGTCCGCTGATGAAAACGGCGAGGATGATAAAGATGTAAAAATTGAGCAGTCCCACACCACAACCGCCATAAAAGCAGTTAATCATCATCCCGAGCAACTGGTTCATTCCCGATAGTGGCATTGCGCTATCGTGCATGGAGTTGACAGAACCCGTAGAAATTACCGTAGTGGCAATACTCCAGTATCCTGAGGCTGCTGCCCCAATGCGTACTTCCTTACCTTCGGTAGCTCCGGCAGTCGTATCGATTCCCATTGCGGTGATGGCAGGATTGGCTTTCATTTCTGTGATGACCGTTGGAATAACCAGCAGGAAGAAGCCAATGGTCATGACACTGAAAATCATCCAGGAAAGCTTACGGCGTTTCAGGTAAAAGCCCAGGGCAAATACCATCGCAAACGGAATAACCATCTGTGCGATCATTTCCACCATATTGGTGATGTAAGTCGGATTTTCAAATGGATGTGCAGAATTGGCTCCAAAGAAACCACCACCATTGGTACCCACATGTTTAATTGCTGTAAAAGCAGCAACAGGACCTGTGGAAACTTCGACCGTATCACCCTGTAGGGTTTTCATAGGGCTTTTGCCTTCAAAAGTCATGGGTGTACCGTTGAAAAGCAAGATTACAGCCACAATTATGGAAACAGGAAGCAGGATTCGGGTGCAGGATTTCAGGAAATAGTTATAGAAGTTCCCGAGTTTTTCTGTCGTACGCTCCCTGAGGGCGTTGAATAATACTGCTGCAGCTGCCAGGCCGATAGCGGCGGAAACAAATTGCAGGAACATCAGGTACAACTGGCTGAGGTAACTCACACCGGATTCTCCGGAATAGTGCTGTAAATCGCAATTCACCAAAAAGGATATGATACTGTTAAAGGCGAGATCGGGTGACATATTCGGATTATTATCCGGATTCAGAGGTAAGGATGCCTGGCAGAGCAGGAGCACCATCCCAATAAGGAACCAAAGTGCATTGAGCGAAAGCAAGGCAAACAGGTGCTGCTTCCAGTTCATTTCCTTTTTGCTGTCAATACCGCTGATTTTAAAAAATAGTTTTTCCAGAGGAGCAAAAAGACCATCCAGGAATGTTTTTTCCCCGGAATATACTTTTGCGATATAACGCCCCAATGGAATACTCAGGAGTACTGTGATAAGGAACATGGCAACAATACCCGTAATTTCTGTATTCATAATGGTAGATGTAAAATTTGTAATTGGATAATAGTTTTAAAATTTTTCCGGTTTTATCAGTACATAACAGATGTAGGCAAAAACCGCAAGGGCTATAAAAAAGAGTAGTAGCATAAGTTTAGATTTTATCAAAATATAAAACGGATTTAAACAATAGGGCAAAGAGCACCAGCCCGACGAAGGTTAAGAGTAGCGCTATCATACCCCGGAACCATTTACCTGTTTTACATATTCGCTGTGCAATGTCACGGGTAACAGTTTCGAAACTGGATAGTGATGCAATTCTAAGTACCCCGATACCGTATACAGATAAATATTGGTAATGGCATTTTTCATCTCGAGGTTCCCCCGTTGTAATAAATCTTCGGCCAGCAGCAGGGAACGTTTTGCACTGGCTAATTTTCCCGATCTGAGGCTGCAGATTGTAATGTTGGCCAATCGTTCCATTTTTCGGATCAGGCTGTCATTAAATGTTTTCATGTGATATCTATTTTTCTTCCTTTATGCCAAATTAGAGACCATTCTCCCAGTGTCTCTTCTAAAGGCTTATGAATGTTCGTTTTAGCGCTGAAGCTTATTTTCAAAGTATTGAAAACCCTTTCAAAACGATAGGGTTGGGGCTATCATAATGATAGGATTATAAGGCTCTTTTATATTCCCATTTTATAGCAGTTGCAAAATAATTTTAGGAAGGGTGTTGGCGTAACCTAAAAAGGATTACTTTTGTAGAGTGATTAGTCAGTCTTATTATGGATAAACAGCAAGATATTATAGCAGCAGCCCTGAAGCTTTTTGTGGAATACGGTTTTCACGGAACGCCTACCAGTAAGATTGCGAAAGAAGCCGGAGTAGCCAATGGTACCTTATTCCATTATTATAAAACCAAAGAAGACCTGATTGTATCGCTGTATATTGATATTAAATTAAAAATGGCATGCCATGCCGAAGCTATTATTGCTACTGAAACTGATTTCAAGACACGGCTGGAAAAACAGTTTGTCGCTGTATTGTACTGGGCAATGCAACATGACGATGAATTTCGGTACCTGCAACAATTTTACAGTTCACCTTTTGTCACCAAAATCCAATCCGAAGCCTTACTGGAGATTACAGCAAAAAACTGCGGGGAATTCCTGAAGGCTATACAATCCAACACCATAAAAAAAATGCCGGTAGATTATATTATGGCACTATTGACGAGCCATACTTTTGGCCTGCATCAATACCTTCGGACAGCGGCTTTAAACGAAGCCAAAAAGAAAAAAATGATCCAGTATACGTTTGATTTATTGTGGAATATGTTAACCTGATTTTTTTAACCAATATAGAGTGATCAGTCAATCAGAATCAATACAGCAGTTATGGAAAAAGTAGTTTTAATTACCGGGGTTTCTTCCGGTATCGGTAGGGCGACAGCACTTCGGTTAGCCGGAAAGGGATATACGGTGTATGGTGCCGCAAGGCGGGCCGATACGATGCGTGGACTGGAAGGAACCGGAATACGTCTTATAACAATGGATATTACTGATGAGGCTTCGATAGAAGCAGGTATTACCACAATTATCAATACCGAAAAGCGTATTGACATATTGGTGAACAATGCGGGATACGGTTCTTTTGGCGCACTGGAAGATGTACCAATGTCCGAAGCCCGGTACCAGTTTGAAGTCAATGTTTTTGGTATGGCACGGTTGATACAGTTGGTTTTGCCCTACATGCGGGAACAGGGGAGTGGAAAGATCATCAACATATCCTCTATAGCCGGGAAACTCGGGCAGCCACATGGTGCCTGGTACCATGCTACAAAATATGCAGTGGAAGGGTTGAGCGACAGCCTTCGCATGGAGTTACGCCAGTTTAAGATTCCTGTGGTCCTTATCGAACCCGGTGCCATACAAACTGAATGGAATGGTATTGCCCGCGACAAACTGTTACAGGTTTCCGGACATACTGCTTATAAAAACAGTGTACAAAAGCACTATAAAATGTTTGAAAAAGCCGATCTGTCTTTCAGTTCACCTCCGGACGTGATTGCAGCCGTCATTGAAAGGGCAGTACTTGGCCAAAATCCCAAAACCCGTTACGTGGCAGGTTCCGGCGCACATGTCCTGTTATTCCTGCACAGCATCTTACCCGACAAGTGGTTCGATAAATTAGTTTTAAGCCAGTTAAAATGAATACTAAAAGAAGAATATTAAAGAAAATCCTAATGATATCAGTAATTGTAATCGGAGTGCTCGCTATCGCACTGTTTATTTTTTTGCAACAACCTCAATTCGGGCGCATGCCATCCGGGAAACGCCTGGAACGGATCCAGCAATCCCCGAATTACCGCGAGGGTAAATTCCAAAACCTGAGCCCAACGCCTGATCTGGCAGAATGTGCGACCTATTATTCCGTATTAAAGGAATTTTTATTCCAGCGCAGTAAGCGCATCCAGCCTGTGGATAGTCTACCTTCGGTAAAAATCAACTTGCACGATTTGGATCGCAATGGAGACCTGATCGTCTGGTTTGGGCATTCTTCTTATTTTTTACAGGCCGATGGAAAACGGTTTTTAGTGGATCCGGTATTCAGCGGCTCGGTTTCTCCGCTGGGATTTACCAACCGTAGCTATAAGGGAAGTGATGTGTACTCAGTAGCTGATTTCCCGGATATTGATTACCTGCTGATTTCCCACGACCATTGGGATCATCTCGATTACGAAACTGTAATGGCATTGAAATCCAAGGTGGGTAAAGTAGTGACTGGCCTCGGCACAGGGGAGCATTTTGAATATTGGGGTTATAGTCCGGATAACATTATCGAAATGGACTGGAATGAAGGCGTAACGCTGGAACCTGGTTTTGTGATCCATGCTACTCCGGGAAGGCATTTTTCCGGCAGGTCATTCACGCGCAATAAAGCGATCTGGGTTTCCTTTGTCCTGAAAACGCCAAACCTGAACCTGTTTATAGGTGGGGACAGCGGTTACGATCACCACTTTAAAACCATCGGAGATACGTATGGTCCTTTTGACCTTGCCATACTGGAATGTGGACAATATGATAAAAACTGGAAATACATCCACATGATGCCGGAAGAAGTAGTGCAGGCCGCAGCCGGTCTGAAAGCCACGAAATTTATGCCGGTACATTGGGCTAAATTCTCGTTGGGACTTCATGATTGGGATGATTCGATACTACGGGTGACCAAAGCCGCTGCCGCATCACAAATGCCAATACTGACGCCAATGATTGGGGAAAAAGTACCCTATACCAAAGTCAGAAGTTATACAGAATGGTGGAAAGGCCTGGAATAAATCAGCTGATTTTATATTCCTCCAGCTTGCGGTACAATGTCGTCAGTGCGATGTTAAGCAGCTTTGCAGTTTCCGTTTTGTTGCCGTTGGTATAATTAATCACTTTCTGGATGTGGATTTTCTCTGCCGAAGCTAATGAAAAGGCAGAGAGTGTCCCGGCAGTACTATTGTCAGTGCCATCAGGGCGTAATTGCCTGATTTCTGTAGGAAGGCTGTCAGTCGTTAAGCTATTTTCAGTTTCTAAGATGACACTGCGCTCCAGTACATTTTTAAGTTCGCGGATATTTCCCGGCCAGGGATGTAATTTTAAAAGTTGCAGGAAATCATCGGAAAGGCTTTTTATTTTCTTATTGGTTTTTAACGCGAAAAATTTCAGGAAATGTTTTGCCAGCAGTTCAATATCGGTAACGCGTTCCCGCAATGCCGGGAGCTGGATCTGAAATACCGAAAGGCGGTAATATAAATCCTGGCGGAAATGCCCGGCTTCAATTTCACGTGCCAGATTCCGGTTGGTCGCCGTTATAATTCGTACATTGACTTTGGTGACTTTGCTTTCACCTACTTTCAGGAATTCCCCGTTTTCAATCACCCGCAGCAATTTGGCCTGCAGGTCCAGTGCCATTTCGCCTACTTCATCTAGGAAGATAGTCCCATTATCGGCTTCTTCAAACAATCCTTTCTTATCTTTTGTAGCTCCCGTAAAAGCTCCGGCAGTATGGCCGAACATTTCACTTTCCAAAAGGTCATGGCTAAAAGCAGAGCAGTTGATTGCGACAAAATTGCGCTGTTTCCGATTGCCGGATTGGTGGATCGCCTGGGCAAAAACTTCCTTTCCCGTTCCTGTTTCGCCGGTTAAAAGGACAGTAGTATCGGTAACCGCCACTTTTTTTGCCAGGTCAATGACTTCCAGTAATCTTTTGGACGTACCGATGACACCTTCAAAAGAAAACTTGGTATCCAACTGGGCTTCAAGTTGGGCAATACGCTGGGTAAGGCTTCCTTTTTCGATAGCGCGGTGGAGTAGTGGAATAATTTTATTGTTATCATCCCCTTTTACGATATAATCAAAAGCACCGTTTTTTATAGCCTGCACACCATCAGGAATATTACCATAAGCGGTGAGCAGTATAACTTCGGTTTGCGGGTACTGCTGCCGTATGGTTGCCGTGAGATCTACGCCACTGCCATCGGGTAATTTGACATCACAGAGTACTACCGCAATGTCCTGTTGCTCCATTTTTTTAAGTCCTGATTTGCAATCGCCAGCCTGTAGGACTTCAAATCCTTCAAGGCCAATTATTCGCGCAGTAAGGGCACGCAGCTTTTCTTCGTCGTCAATGATAAGGATCTTTTTCAAGGGAATGGTATTTAGGGCAAAATTAGAATTTTCCGGTATTCAAAATGATTTTATTTACAGTAGCGCAACAGAAATATTCCGTAGCGGTTCTATAGTACAGCGCAAAATGAAACACGACTATCTTGCCTTTTCAGGAGATAGTCGTGTTTATACGAGTTTGGGAACTGTCAGCGGGTGACAGGCAGAAATCATTATCCGATAGGTAACGGTTTAACAATCGGCCATATTCACGGCTACTGCCAGCCCTCCTTCGGAGGTTTCCTTGTATTTATTGTTCATATCCTTAGCTGTCTGCCACATCGTATCGACAACTTTGTCCAAAGGCACTTTGGCATTTTTCGGATCGGTTTCCATAGCGAGTTCAGCGGCATTTATGGCTTTGATGGCGCCCATAGTATTGCGTTCGATACAAGGAATTTGTACCAGTCCGCCAATAGGATCACAGGTAAGCCCCAAATGATGTTCCATTGCGATTTCGGCAGCAATGAGTACTTGTTCCGGAGTTCCACCCATCAGTTCGGTAAGTGCTGCAGCTGCCATAGCAGAAGACACCCCGATTTCAGCCTGGCACCCACCCATTGCAGCAGAAATGGTTGCTCCTTTTTTAAAGATACTTCCAATTTCGCCTGCTACCATCAGGAATTGCTTGATATGGCTTTCATCCGCTTCATGGTTTTCGATTACGAGGTAATACATCAATACGGCTGGAATAACGCCTGCGCTACCGTTGGTAGGTGCCGTTACCACACGCCCTAAGGCAGCGTTTACCTCATTTACGGAAAGTGCAAAACAACTTACCCATTTAAGGATTTGACGGAATTTCACTTCAGTCTTGCGAATAACTTCCAGCCACGATTGTGGATTGTCATAAGGAACGACACCAATAAGGTTTTTATGCATGTCATAGGCACGTCGGCGTACATTTAGTCCGCCTGGTAGTATGCCTTCCGTATGACAGCCGATATACATGCATTCCAGCATGGTATTCCAGATGCGCATAAGTTCATGGTGGATCACTTCTTCAGAACGCATCGATTTTTCATTCTCGTATACGATTTCCGATATTTTTTTGTTTTCCTGTTTCGTATACTGCAATAACTCATCGGCTTTTGCAATCTGGAACGGGAACGCGCATTTTATTTTTTCTTTTTCAGTAGCCAGTATCCTTTCTTCTTTGACTACAAATCCACCTCCAATGGAATAAAAGGTGGCTGTATATTCCGTAGCATCAGTGTAAGCTGTAAAGCTAAAACCGTTGGCATGGAAAGGCAGGAAATTTTTATTGAAAACAATATCAGTTTCCGTATCAAAGGGGATAATGAGTTCATTACCCAAAAAGAGTTCCTTTTTATTTTTGATCGCGGTGATGATCACATCGATACTTTCAACAGGAATATATTCCGGATCCGCTCCGCTCAGGCCGAGCATTACGGCAAGATCGGTCGCATGCCCTTTTCCCGTTAATGACAGTGATCCATACAGGTCAATCTGTACACGCTTTACATCTGCCAATAGGTTTTCTGTACGGATTTCGGCAAGAAACCGCTCCGCACCACGCCATGGCCCAAGAGTGTGTGAACTGGAAGGCCCGACACCAATTTTAAGCATATCAAAAACAGAAATACATTCTTCCATAATAAACAAATCGATTTATACTGCAAATATAATTTACTTATAGCATTTAAACGTAAATAAATTAATAATACTATAACGATTGAGAAGAAAAAATAGTGAATGCGGAAATTTAAGCAAGATTATATTGCCACAATTGCGATTCTTTCAGTATTTACGATTATGCGGATCGCGGTAAATCAATAGGATACTCCATAATATAGGGCATTGTCAGGAATCCTTATCAATTGAATATTCTTTATTATTATGTTTAAGAATCAGGAACGGTATTATAATATTGTTATTTTGAAGGATGGTGATCGTCATGCAAAACGCTACTGTGTGGATTTATTATATATTTGACTCATTAAATACAATAGAAAAAGTTTATGAGAATATACTATTGCATAGTAGCCACAATTATAGCATGGGGAACTATTGGATGTGACAGTTCAGACGACACTGCTTCGGAGATTGAAAAAGGAGAGTACCGGCAGGAGATGAGAGAGCTGGTAATTGGAATTAGCCGTACTGCTAAGGCAACCAGGGCCGATTTTGCAATTATTCCGCAAAATGGCATTGAGCTGATAACACAAAATGGGGAGCCTGATGGGATTCTGGCAGAATCATACCTTGCTGCGATTGATGCACACGGGCAGGAAGACCTGTTTTTTGGTTATGACAATGATAATGTCGCCACCCCTTCGGAAGCTTCCAATTACCTGAAAGCATTCCTGGACCGTTCCAAAACCGAGGGTAAAAAAATCCTGGTGACGGATTATTGCAACAATCCCGACAAGATAGCGGTTTCCTATCAGTTAAATGCGGCGAAAGGATACACCTCTTATGCAGCACCCGAGCGTAACCTGAACGCCATTCCTGGCACGGCACCAAGGGAAGAAAGTGAGGCCATCATTACACATCTGGGGCAGGTAAAGAATTTCCTGTATCTGATCAATCCGGAAAATTACAATTCGAAAGCAGCGTATATCACTGCTGTGACATCGACCAATTATGACCTGCTGATCATGGATCTTTTTTTTAATGACGAAGCGTTTACTGCGGCAGAAGTGAATCAGCTCCGGCTAAAAGCTAATGGTGGCAGGCGCATGGTGATTTGCTATATGTCAATTGGGGAGGCCGAAAATTATCGCTATTACTGGGATCCTTCCTGGAATACGACAAAACCGGACTGGATAGTGGCAGAAAATCCAGATTGGCCAGGGAACTATAAAGTACAGTACTGGAATGAAACCTGGCAGGCACTACTGTATAAAAATCCGGATTCCTACCTGAATAAAATAATGTCTTCCGGATATGATGGCGTTTATCTTGACATTATTGATGCTTTTGAGTATTTTGAAAACTAAAAAATGTCAACTTGTCATAGTTGTTTTTGGCATAAAAGATAAAAACTGACAATTTTATAGTTGTTTTTTGCTTGGCATAAAGATTGTCTATGACAGTTCAGGTTTAAAAAATTGTATATAAAAACAAAATATAAAAAAGATGAGTAAAATAATCGGAATTGACTTAGGAACAACGAACTCCTGCGTTTCTGTAATGGAAGGTAACGAACCAGTTGTTATTCCTAATGCTGAAGGAAAAAGAACAACGCCATCAGTAATTGCATTTGTTGAAGGTGGCGAAATCAAAGTTGGTGACCCTGCAAAAAGACAAGCAGTAACAAATCCAACAAAAACTATTGCTTCGATCAAACGTTTCATGGGAAATAAATTCTCTGAAAGCACTAAAGAAGCAGGCAATGTACCTTACAAAGTTGTAAAAGGAGATAACGATACCCCTCGTGTAGATATCGATGGTCGTTTGTATACTCCACAAGAATTGTCAGCAATGACACTTCAAAAAATGAAAAAAACAGCTGAAGACTATTTAGGTCAGACAGTTACAGAAGCGGTTATTACCGTTCCTGCTTACTTTAATGACGCGCAACGTCAGGCTACGAAAGAAGCTGGTGAGATTGCAGGTCTTAAAGTAATGAGAATTATCAACGAACCAACTGCAGCTGCTTTGGCTTACGGTTTGGATAAAGTTGGTAAAGATCAAAAAATTGCAGTTTACGATTTAGGTGGTGGTACATTTGATATCTCTATCCTTGAATTAGGAGACGGAGTTTTCGAAGTATTGTCTACAAATGGAGATACACACTTAGGAGGTGACGATTTTGACCAGGAGATCATCAACTGGCTTGCAGAAGATTTCAAATCGGATGAAGGTATTGACTTACGTCAGGATCCAATGTCATTACAGCGTTTGAAAGAAGCTGCTGAAAAAGCTAAGATTGAATTATCATCTTCTGCTCAGACAGAAATCAACCTTCCTTATGTTACGGCTACTGCTTCAGGACCGAAACACTTAGTGAAAACATTAACAAGAGCTAAATTTGACCAATTGACTGAGACGTTAGTAAAACGTTCTATGGAGCCAGTGGCAAAAGCACTTAAAGATGCTGGATTAAAAATTACGGATATTGATGAAGTAATCCTTGTAGGAGGTTCAACACGTATCCCTAAAATCCAGGAAGAAGTAGAGAAATTCTTCAACAAAAAACCATCTAAAGGAGTTAATCCTGATGAAGTAGTAGCAATTGGTGCTGCAATTCAGGGTGGTGTATTGTCTGGAGATGTTAAAGATGTATTGTTATTAGACGTTACACCTTTATCTTTAGGAATTGAGACTATGGGTGGTGTTATGACAAAATTAATTGAGTCAAACACAACAATCCCAACTAAAAAATCTCAGGTTTTCTCTACAGCTTCTGATAGCCAGCCTTCTGTTGAAATTCACGTATTACAAGGTGAGCGTGCAATGGCTACAGACAACAAAACTATTGGTCGTTTCCACTTAGATGGTATTCCACCAGCAGGTAGAGGTATACCACAGATTGAAGTTACTTTTGATATTGATGCAAATGGTATCATCAAAGTTTCTGCTACTGACAAAGGAACTGGAAAATCTCACGATATCCGTATCGAAGCTTCTTCAGGTTTGACTCAGGAAGAAATCGAAAGAATGAAAAAAGAAGCAGAAGCAAATGCTGATGCTGATAAAGCTACAAAAGAAAGAATCGAGAAATTAAACGAAGCTGACAGCATGATTTTCCAAACGGAAAGCCAACTGAAAGAATTTGGTGAGAAATTATCAGATGCTAACAAAACAGCTATCGAGTATGCCTTGACAGAATTGAAAATGGCTTACGAAAATAAAGATGTTGCTACAATCCAACCCGCTTTGGACAAAATCAACGAAGCTTGGAAAAACTCTTCTGAAGAGATGTACAAGCAAGGTGATGCTCAAAGCGCTCCACAAGATGCACAACCACAAGGTGACGCTCAAAACGGAGATAACGTTCAGGATGTAGATTTCGAAGAAGTCAAATAATTTCTTTTGATACAACAAGCGTATGTAAAAAGCGCCCCGGTTTCGGGGCGCTTTTTTTATGCCTTATTTTAATTGAAGTGCCGTTGGAAAAAAGCAGTCATCCGTAGCAGTTTCTCTGCATTGCTTTCCGCACTCCAGTCACCATGAGCCTCATTGGGATATACATAGGTTTCATTAGCTACTCCAAAATGATCCAGCCGATCTTTTAGGCGCTTTGCCTGGGTATAGGGGACCAATGGATCTTTTTGCCCATATATCGCAAGTGTGGGCGGTGCTTTGGCAGTAATGTGGGTGATAGGGCTGACGTCCTGGTAAAGTTCCGGGAATTGTTTGTATGATTTTTTTCCAATCAGGCTTTTTAGCGGATATTCATTTTTAATATGCTCCGTATAGGAGGGATCTGTAAAATCTACCGGGCCGACAAAACTGGAAACCGCTTTAATTATGGCATCCTTATCGTATTTATAACTGTATAATAGGGCGAGATGGGCTCCGGCGCTGCTGCTAACAAAAGCATATTGGCTTGAAATCCCATACGTTTGACTATTGTTTTGCAAATAGGCGATGGCCAAAGCGATGTCATCTGTCTGTTTTGGAAAACCCGGGCTATCATCGGTGGCCAGCCTGTAGTTGATATTCGCCACAGCATGATCCGGAAACTGCTTCCGCAGGTAATTCGCTATAAAATTCATCTTCTCCTTGTCACCATGATTCCAGCCGCCGCCATGAAGCAGCAAAAATACTTTTGCATTTTTTTGCGCATTCTTTTCCGGAAGATAGAGATCCATTTGCTGTTCTTTATCAGGGCCATACGCTACATCAGGGTAAACAGGAGTTTCAGGATTCATGTTTGATTTTGTTATGGCAAAACTGCCGATGCATAAACTAAAAATAAGTGCAAAGGATAATTTGATTTTCTTCATAAAATACAATTTGGACTTAAAAGTGATCGAAAGATACTGAAGATTCTAAAAATATGGTCTTTTTTGGCAATTGCATTTAATAGAAGTGCTGCTGAAATTTGAAATTTCAGTATAGCACAAGTTTCAAAATCAGGTAATAATACCATGATAGGCTGGTGTTTTTTTGAATAAAATGATTTTAAAACAGGAATTATACTATATTTAGTTTAAATTGAATGATAGTATTATTTTTTTGAACGGATAGAGGCCATAAAACCCAAAGCTATTCCACAGATGAAGCAGCATTTAATTCTTTTATTTTACCTTTTGGGCGGGACTGTTCTTTTTGCCCAGGACGAAGACTTTGCGACCGATAGGCCCGGATTGTCCGATACGCCTGATCTTGTGGTAAAAGATACCTGGCAAATTGCTACCGGTTTTGATATCTCAAAATACAATCATTACGGGATATACCAACTCTCTGAAAATACCCTTAAATACGGAATCAATTCTTTTCTTGAGGCCCGGATGGATTTTGGGCTGCAATATGATCCGGAACGCAAGACCTATGGAATATACGGGCCATCCTTTGGTGCAAAAGCCCTATTGTTGCATCAGAAAAAAGCACTGCCCAAAACTGCCTTTATTATCGAATATTACCCGCCAATTTTTAAAGCAACTCAGCGTACTTCGGGTTTGGCGGCAGAATTTTGTTTCAGTTATGACCTGTCGGACGCCAGTAGCCTATATTATAATATTGGAACCAACTGGCAGGACATCGCAAAAAAACCAATAGTCAATAATTTACTGGGGTATTCCTATACGTTCAATCCAAAACTGGGGGCTTTTGTAGAATTTTATTTGTACCAGCAACCTCATATGGAACTCAATTATGTTTCGGACATTGGGATTACTTACCAATTGGAAAAAAAATTACAGCTCGATTTATCCGCAGGCAGGGACATTGTAAAACCACAGGGGAATTATTTCTGCAGTGGTGGGATTACCTGTAATTTCTAAATTATATTTCGTCTCATTTCTAAATGCATTATATAAAAAAACCGGGCAATAGCCCGGTTTTTTGCAGCAATTACGATTGCCTCATTCTGTGATTTTGATCTCAAACATCTTGTCCCATTTTTTTCCGGTTACAAAGATGGTTTTGGTCTTCGGATTATAGGCTATTCCGTTCAGGACATCATTGGAAGGGTCCAGGTTTGGATTTACGATTTTCTTTTTCAATTCGGCCAGGTTGATGATGGCTTCTACAGCACCATTTTTAGGATTGATAACTGCAACAGCATCTTTTTGATAGATATTGCCGTATAATTTACCCTCAATCCATTCCAGTTCATTCACGTCCTTAATTTTACTTCCGGAAGTGTAGACATTGATATAATCGATTTCCTTGTAATCTGCAGGATTTACTACCCAGATTTTCTCCGTCCCATCGGATTGGTATAAGTTGGTACCATCATTGGCAAGTCCCCATCCTTCTATGTTTTTAAAATAATTGAAGGTTTTTTCTTTGGCAAAAGTATCGGCATTATAGACAAAAGCTACGTTTTCCTGCCAGGTCAACTGGTATACTTTGTTTTTCAGGATAGTAATGCCTTCCCCAAAATATTTATCTTCCAGGCTGATGCTTTTATAAGCTTTCCCGGTTTTATAATCGGTTTTTAATAACTTGGAACTGCCGCGTTGCCCGGTTCCTTCATACAACGTATCCCGATAGAATTCAAGTCCCTGAGTGTAGGAGGTAATGTCGTGTGGATAGGTATTGACAATAGTATAATTTAATAATTTCGGTTGTACGCCCGAAACCAGTTCGATACGTGCCAGGGCTTCCTGGTTTTTACCATCAGTATATACAAGTGCTTTCAGGTTTTGATAGCCTAATTTTTGATCTTTAAGTTCAAAATTAAGTTTTTCTGCGCCTTTAGCAGTACCTACTTTCTTATCATTAATATAATATACGATGGAATCAATTGTAGCATTATCCGGGTTTTGAACACCAAGGGCTACGGCTTCCTGAGGCTGGTATTGCTCTTTTAATCCTGTCGTATCAAAATTAAAAGAAATTTTTTTGTCACAACTGCCCAACAGTGCTGCGCCTAATAAAATGACTGCTAATAAGTTATATTTTTTCATAATAGATTTAAAGTGTGATACAATATACAATACAATTTTTTATATGCAATACGCCTTGCAAAAATACAAAAAGATTGTATATTTGCACCGGCAAGTCCTACACGACCAGCTCCTGCAGACTCCTCCAGGGTGGGAACACAGCAAAGGTATGTGGTCGTAGCGGTGCGATGTAGGTCGCTTGCCATTTTTTTTTCATTTGAATCTCCATAAGGAGATTTTTTTGTTTTATACCTTTTCCACTTCCCCTAAAAAACGGATCAAACGCAAAGCTTGGGGATTACCCAAAAAGATTAGATAATCTAAATAAGAAGAAATCTACTTTACGCACTCCTCTAAATTGACTTCTAAATGCTTTTACTTTAGCATTAAAAGATTCTGCTGAAGCATTTGTACTTCTATTGTCAAAATAGTTTAAGATTGACTGGTAATTAACCGTTATAGTATTTAAAAGGATATTAAAATTTTTAAACCCTGACTCCTCTACATTCCTGTACCAATGTGCCAGTTTTGTCATCGCAACGTGTTTATTGTGGATCAAACGCAAAGCTTGGGGATTACCCAAAAAGATTAGATAATCTAAATAAGAAGAAATCTACTTTACGCACTCCTCTAAATTGACTTCTAAATGCTTTTACTTTAGCATTAAAAGATTCTGCTGAAGCATTTGTACTTCTATTGTCAAAATAGTTTAAGATTGACTGGTAATTAACCGTTATAGTATTTAAAAGGATATTAAAATTTTTAAACCCTGACTCCTCTACATTCCTGTACCAATGTGCCAATTTTGTCATCGCAACGTGTTTATTGTTATGATTGTTGTAAATACCTCGTAGTTGTTGGGTTAAACTGTATGCCTTTTTAATATCGGGATATAAGCCAAATAACAATTGGGCTCGTTCATTTTGTCTTTCGGTCCATTTATCGCGGGATTTATAAAGAACATATCTACTTCTGGCGAGCAACTGTTTTACAGAGTCTCCATTAGATAAAAGATCTGGGAGATAAGTTTTTTTTTCTTTTTCCGCTTGTAATATGAATCGATTCTCAGTATCCATCGCTTCCCAACGATATTTTATTCTAATCTCCTGTAATGCTTCTAGAGCTAATTTTTGAACATGAAATCTATCGGTAACCTGTACCGCTTTTGGAAAACATTTTTTGGAAATCAACTTCATGGAATTAGCCATGTCAAGTGTTATTTCTTGAACCCAACTTCTTTTTTTGTAATCAATTTTACAGATATGTTCAATGACCTGATCTGCCTTTGTCCCTGCAATAATAGCAACTAGGCAACCTTTTTTACCTTTAGCTTCCTTATTGGTTACAATAGTAAAAAGCTCACCCTGAGACAAGGCTACTTCATCAATTGACAAGTGGGTACCTATATTTTCAGGATAAATAATCCACTCATGTGCATGTTCACGTTGAGCCCACGTACTAAAGGAGCTTAAATGTTTTTTGTATTGTCTTTGTAACTTTTTCCCATTGACTCCAAAGAAACCTCCAATGGTATGACAGTCAATAGCAGTTTTATCTATTAATTTCTTTTAAAAAAGCCGCAAACTCCTGAGTCATGCGGGTTCCCTTGGCAACTAGATTCCAATCTCTTTTAACGATCTCACTTGTGTCTTTATTGGTCCAGCGACGTCTTTTGATGTGTAGATACACGAACTTCCCTCTCAAAGGAAAGTCCTGAATAGTGATCTCATCCTGGAAACCCTTTGAGATTAACTGAAGTCCATTAAATTCTGACGGAGGTTTGGCATTCTCTTCAAAGTATAGGTGTAATATTTCTTCTGTATTAGTAGAAGAAACCACTTCAAAATGGTCAACTAAAAAATCAGGAAGCATAAACTTCAAAAGCTCTATAGGGGTCATATCAAATTCTTAGATTGCAAATTTCTGATTTTATTTTGACATTCCTCCCCAAGTTTTGTTCTTGATCCTTTATTGTTATGATTGTTGTAAATACCTCGTAGTTGTTGGGTTAAACTGTATGCTTTTTTAATATCGGGATATAAGCCAAATAACAATTGGGCTCGTTCATTTTGTCTTTCGGTCCATTTATCGCGGGATTTATAAAGAACATATCTACTTCTGGCGAGCAACTGTTTTACAGAGTCTCCATTAGATAAAAGATCTGGGAGATAAGTTTTGTTTTCTTTTTTCGCTTGTAATATGAATCGATTCTCAGTATCCATCGCTTCCCAACGATATTTTATTCTAATCTCCTGTAATGCTTCTAGAGCTAATTTTTGAACATGAAATCTATCGGTAACCTGTACCGCTTTTGGAAAACATTTTTTGGAAATCAACTTCATGGAATTAGCCATGTCAAGTGTTATTTCTTGAACCCAACTTCTTTTTTTGTAATCAATTTTACAGATATGTTCAATGACCTGATCTGCCTTTGTCCCTGCAATAATAGCAACTAGGCAACCTTTTTTACCTCTAGCTTCCTTATTGGTTACGATAGTAAAAAGCTCACCCTGAGACAAGGCTACTTCATCAATTGACAAGTGGGTACCTATATTTTCAGGATAAATAATCCACTCATGCGCATGTTCACGTTGAGCCCACGTACTAAAGGAGCTTAAATATTTTTTGTATTGTCTTTGTAATTTTTTCCCATTGACTCCAAAGAAACCTCCAATGGTACGACAGTCAATAGCAGTTTTATCTATTAATTTCTTTTAAAAAAGCCGCAAAATCCTGAGTCATGCGGGTTCCCTTGGCAACTAGATTCCAATCTCTTTTAACGATCTCACTTGTGTCTTTATTGATCCAGCGACGTCTTTTGATGTGTAGATACACAAACTTCCCTCTCAAAGGAAAGTCCTGAATGGTGATCTCATCCTGGAAACCCTTTGAGATTAACTGAAGTCCATTAAATTCTGACGGAGGTTTGGCATTCTCTTCAAAGTATAGGTGTAATATTTCTTCTGTATTAGTAGAAAAAACCACTTCAAAATGGTCAACTAAAAAATCAGGAAGCATAAACTTCAAAAGCTCTATTGGGGTCATATCAAATTCTTAGATTGCAAATTTCTGATTTTATTTTGACATTCCTCCCCAACTTTTGTTCTTGATCCTAAAAAACTTATACAGCAGCAGATTAAAAAAAACAAATGTAGGTTTCATACCATAGTTTTTTTAATTTTGAAGCACCAAACTAATATCAGGACACAGAGCATTAATATGGCTCAAAGGCCTGTACATATCCCAGTATCACATGAGTAAAGTAGTCCTTATTACAGGAGCATCATCAGGAATCGGAAAATCAATCGGGGAGTTTCTCTTTAAAAAAGGATTTACAGTCTATGGTACGAGCCGGAATCCGGAGCGTATTACAGGTTCTTTATTTCCATTAATCGCTTTAGATGTCCGAAATACAGCCAGTATTCAGGAGGCCGTTGCTACAGTTATTGCAGCTACCGGAAAACTGGATATCGTGATCAATAATGCCGGGGTTGGGATTACCGGCCCATTGGAAGAAATTCCAACAGATGAAATCCGGAATAATTTTGATACGAATTTCTTTGGGCCTGTCGAAGTGATGAAAGCCGTTTTGCCACAAATGCGGCAGCAGAAATCAGGACAAATCATTAATATTACTTCGATTGCTGCTTATATGGGCTTGCCGTACCGAAGTGTCTATTCGGCCTCCAAAGGAGCGCTGGAGCTGATTACCGAGGCATTGCGTATGGAGGTAAAATCCTTTGGGATCCATATTTCCAATGTAGCTCCGGGCGACTTCGCGACCAATATTGCATCTGGGCGTTTCCATGCACCATTAATTAAAGGTTCGGCTTATGAAGCGACCTACGGCGAAACACTGCGTACGATGAATGACCATGTCGATGCCGGAAGCAATCCCGAAGAAATGGCATTGGCAGTTTATAAAATTATACAGACCCCCAATCCTAAAATACATTATAAAGTAGGGGCTTTTATGCAGAAGTTTTCCATTGTACTGAAGCGGGTATTACCCGATAAAGTCTATGAAAAGATGCTGATGAACCATTATAAATTGTAGCTTTGTTTCCATACGCACGGATGTTAAAGACAGATCTAAATCACGACAAACCGGTACTAAAGAACGAATAATAGTAAACTTAAATAAAATTCAGACGAGATGAAATTTTTTATTGATACCGCAAATTTAGCGCAGATTAAAGAAGCCCAGGAACTTGGGGTTTTAGATGGAGTAACAACAAATCCTTCCCTAATGGCCAAAGAAGGCATTACCGGAAAAAACAATATATTAAAACATTATGTTGACATCTGTAACCTGGTAGAAGGGGATGTAAGTGCTGAAGTAAATGCAGTAGATTTGGAAGGAATGATTAAAGAAGGGGAGGAGCTGGCAGAACTGCATCCACAGATTGTGGTAAAAATTCCAATGACACTGGATGGGATCAAAGCGATAAAATATTTTTCCGATCGTGAAATCAGAACCAATTGTACTTTGATTTTTTCAGCAGGACAGGCATTATTGGCTGCCAAAGCCGGAGCAACGTATGTGTCTCCTTTTATTGGAAGGCTGGATGATATTTCTACCGATGGATTGAATCTTATTGAGGAGATTCGCGAAATTTATGATAACTACGGTTATGAAACCGAAATTTTAGCAGCATCTGTACGGCATACAATGCACATTATTAACTGTGCTAAAATTGGTGCCGACGTAATGACCGGGCCACTTTCAGCAATCCTTGGATTGGCAAAACACCCGTTAACCGATATCGGACTGGCTCAGTTTATTGCTGATTTTGAAAAAGGAAATAAATAATATGCTATCTGTTTATAATAAAAAAACTCCCGCTTGCGGGAGTTTTTTTATGCCTGTATGTTCAGGATCTATTTTAGGTTGTCTTCAAACTTTACATCAAAAAGATTAGTAAAAGCGTTAGCTATAGTGCCATCGGCATTGATGACCAGTGTGCGGTGGATTTTGGTAATCACCCATTTTGCTTTCAGGGCTTCAAAATCAGCTACGCGGTATTCCTGTACCTGTTCGAAATTATAATTCGCCAGTTCCGTTTTCCATTCTTGTTGGTCGTCGTCAAGGTTGATGGCGATAAAGGCTACATTCGGATACTTTTTCGCTAAGTTTTTGGCAATTTTGTGGGCGCTGATAATGTGGGATTTCGCTTTTTCCGTCCAGAAGAATACTACCGTTTTCTTTTTGAATAAGGAATTGGCCGCTACTTTTTCATCCTTGTCATTAAAGAGCATGATGTCTGGTAGTCTGTTGCCTGCTTTAAGGAGCTGTACCGCATCACCAATTTTACGGATTTCCTTTTCCTCTTTATTGTCTGTAGAAAGTGTATAAAAACGATCCAGGAATTTTTTGTTGTTCTGAATGTGCTGGTCTTCGAGCAAATACATGAACGCAATATTATTCAGGACACTATTTTTTATCTTTTGGGAAGTAAAGAGGCTGTCGGCAATATTTAGTTTCCGGATGTTGAGTTCCAGAGCAGCATCGCTACTATTTTGTCCCGCGACAGTTTCGGAGGCAGCGATATTATTCAGCATAACCGTAAGGTAACGGACAAAGGGAGAATAATTGGTAATCTGGTCATCATTGAAATTGATCTTTTTGCGGAAACCGTAAAAGTCTTTCGGAAGTTTATTCAGGATGTTTTTTCCAGTCCGGATTTTATGAGCCTGAGGATAAATTTCTTTCTTGGCATAATAGGGGAAGTCGACACTGGCTTGTACATACGCATCAAAATCATCACTCCACTGCTGTTCCTGTTTGTGTGTAGCAGCAAATTGTTTCGCGGAAGTATAGGAAGAATCAATATTTTTTTCAAATTTGTTTAGGTCGTAATCGAATATTTCATACATCCCGGAACGATCTTTTTCATTCTTGAGGTACAATTCCATCAGGAAATTATTCTTCTCTTCACCGCGACCGCAAAATACAACGGAGTTATCAAAATCATTAGCATTCACCCGTACCATGAGGCTGTCATTTTTATCAAAATAAACATATTGGTATTCCGGATCGTGTTTGAAGGTATAAAGGCCGGGGGTCAGGGAATCAAACTTTTTGTAGAATCGGTTGTTCTTGTCTAACGGAATCGTATCGATTAGCGTGCTGTCTTTGTATAATAGGACATACGAGGTTTTGGGATTGGACACTTCACCACCAAAATAAGCAGTGTAGTCGTTGTCTTTAAATGGTTTGTCGCATGAATTTAAAAATAGTAATACTGCAGAAGAAAAAAAAAACAATTCCCGAAAACTAAGTTGAGTCATTATCAATGTTTTGATAAACAAATTTATCGATCCGTTATTTAGCAAACTGTTAAGGCATAGTTAAATAACTTTTACGATAGAATTGTATAGTATAAGGACTCAAAACTGCACAATTTTTTCTATTTTTGCAAAACTTTTTTAAAAAACTATAATCAATGTTAACAGTAAATAATTTATCAGTTCAGTTTGGCAAAAGAATTTTGTTTGACGAAGTGAATACAACTTTTACAGATGGAAATATTTACGGTGTTATTGGAGCAAATGGCGCTGGAAAATCAACTTTCTTAAAGATCCTGGCAGGCGAAATGGATCCTACTTCCGGGCACATCCACCTGGAACCTGGTAAAAGGATGTCTGTATTGAACCAGAATCACAACATGTTCGATGAGCACACAGTTCTGGAAACGGTGATGATGGGGAATAAGAAGCTTTTTTCGGTAAAGAAAGAAATGGACGAAATATACCTGAAAGAAGACTTTTCTGATAAAGATGGAGATCGTGTTGGAGAACTACAGGTAATTTTTGAAGAGATGAATGGTTGGAATGCCGATTCTGATGCTGCTTCTTTATTGTCAAGCCTTGGTATTGGCGAAGAGCACCATTATAGTTTAATGGGGGATTTGGATAGTAAACTGAAAGTACGGGTGCTTTTGGCACAGGCGCTTTTTGGAAATCCTGATGTATTGATCATGGATGAGCCTACCAATGACCTGGATTTTGAAACCATTGCCTGGTTGGAAAACTTCCTGGCAAATTATGATAATACAGTAATTGTAGTATCTCACGACCGTCACTTCCTGGATGCAGTATGTACGCATATCTCGGATATTGACTTTAGTAAGATCAACCATTACTCCGGTAACTATACATTCTGGTATGAATCCAGCCAGTTGGCCGCAAAACAACGCGCTCAACAGAATAAGAAAGCGGAAGAGAAGAAACAGGAATTGGAGGAATTCATCCGTCGTTTCAGCGCCAACGTTGCAAAATCAAAACAGGCAACTTCCCGTAAGAAAATGATCAGCAAACTGAACATTTCTGAAATCAAGCCGTCAAGCCGTCGTTATCCTGCTATAATCTTTGACCAGGAACGTGAAGCCGGAGACCAGATTTTAAATGTGGTGGGTTTAGGTGCTTCTGTTGATGGTGAAACATTATTTACCAATGTAGACCTGAACATGGCAAAAGGCGACAAGATTGTATTGTTCTCCAAAGATTCCCGTGCAACCACCGCATTCTATGAAATTCTTAATGGAAATCAGGCTGCAGATGCCGGAACCTTCGACTGGGGTATTACGACTAATCAGGCCTACCTTCCGGTAGATAACCATGCATTTTTTGAAAATGACCTTACCTTAGTGGACTGGTTACGCCAATGGGCTAAAACAGAAGAAGAGCGTGATGAAGTATACATCCGTGGATTCCTGGGTAAAATGATTTTCTCCGGTGAGGAAGCTTTAAAAACGAGCCGTGTATTGTCAGGAGGAGAAAAAGTACGTTGTATGCTTTCCCGAATGATGATGGAACGTGCCAATGTATTGATGCTGGACGAACCAACGAATCACCTGGATCTGGAATCGATCACGGCTTTCAATAACTCTTTGAAAAACTTTAAAGGATCATTGATTTTTACCACGCATGACCACGAATTTTCGCAGACAGTGGGTAACCGTATTATCGAATTGACACCACAGGGTGCGATTGACCGTTACATGACTTTCGATGATTACCTTGACGATGATAAAGTACAGGAACTTAGAAAGAAAATGTATTCATAATACAGCAACTTCTTATAAGCATAAAAAAAACCACAACATTTACGTTGTGGTTTTTTTGTTGTAATTGGTGGTTTGGTTTGGTTTTATTTTGGTGGTTTGGTTTCGTTATTTTTTACGCAGCTTGGCTATAATAAAGATAATTACCGCTATTATGGCTACGACAATGAATATGCCAACGCCCATTCCGGCCTTGAATATACCTTCTACTGCAGCACAGCTGTTAAAGGTCAATAATACAAGTAAAAGCAAGCTGGTTCTTAAGATATACGTTTTCATAAGTTCGGGTTTTTTAGTTTGTAACTTTGTTTTTGATGTTATACAAATATCGGAAAGACCTGAAAAGTACTTCTTATATAATTATTGGATTTCGTTACAGGATTTCTGCCTACGGGGTAATAACTTAATGTTTACTCTGGAACCTCACTAATTATGGGATCAGCAATAGTATCCAATTGATGGAAGGGCAGAAAAATATTTCTCTTAATTTCTATAGAATAAATTAGGACAACTTTTAATTTTTATACCTATTTTTACGCTCCAAACACAACATACAATTATGAGTCAAAAAGTATTGCTTACTTCCAAAGAAGTCAATATCATTCTTCATCGTTTGGCCTGTCAGTTGATTGAAAAACATCTTGATTTTTCGGACACGATCTTAATTGGAATCCAGCCTCGTGGAAGTTTTCTCGCAGAAAAACTAAAAAATCTTCTGGAAAGCGAATACCAGATCAAAGATGTTTCTTTAGGGTATCTCGATATCACGTTTTTCCGTGATGATTTCCGAAGAAAAGAAAAACCGCTTGAAGCCAACAAAACCCAGATTGATTTTATCGTTGAAAACAAAAAAGTCATTTTTATCGATGATGTATTGTATACGGGACGCAGTATCCGTTCGGCACTTACCGCCATCCAGTCTTTTGGGCGGCCGTCAGAGATTGAACTGCTCGTACTGATCGACAGGCGCTTCAGCCGTCATCTTCCCATACAACCCGATTACAGGGGACGTCAGGTGGATGCGATCAATAATGAAAAAGTAGTAGTGAACTGGGCAGAACAGGAAGGCGAAGATATTGTACTCTTAGTATGATGTACTGTACATGCCACGACTGACTATTTTACCCTAACTACAACCTTTAGAAAATATACAACCTAAAAAAGATGAAAGAATTAAGCGTAAATCACTTATTAGGAATTAAATACATCAACCAACAGGATATCGTACTCATCCTGGAAACGGCAGAACATTTCAAGGAAGTGATCAACCGTCCGATCAAAAAAGTACCGTCACTTCGCGATGTTACTATTGCCAATATTTTTTTTGAAAACAGTACCCGTACCAAGTTATCCTTTGAGCTGGCGCAAAAAAGGCTCTCTGCCGATGTGATTAGTTTCTCTGCAGCCCAGTCTTCTGTTAAAAAAGGGGAGACCCTGATCGATACGGTCAATAACATACTCGCCATGAAAGTGGATATGGTCGTAATGCGCCATTCCAACCCCGGTGCTGCCGTATTCCTGTCCAAAAATGTAAAAGCCAGTATTATTAATGCCGGTGACGGTGCACACGAACACCCGACACAAGCTTTACTGGATTCTTTTACCATCCGTGAAAACCTGGGAGGCATTGCCGGTAAGAAAATCGTTATTGTGGGTGATATCCTGCATTCCAGGGTAGCATTGTCGAATATATTCGCTTTGAAAATGCAGGGTGCATCAGTAAAAGTATGCGGCCCAAAAACATTGATTCCAAAACATATTGAATCCTTAGGCGTTACGGTAGAACCCAACCTGCGAAAAGCACTGGAGTGGTGTGATGCAGCCAACATGCTGCGCGTTCAGAACGAACGTATGGATGTGAATTATTTTCCATCTACCCGCGAATATGCACAGCAGTACGGACTCGATAAAAACCTGTTGGACTCTTTGAATAAAGAGATTGTGATTATGCACCCGGGGCCAATCAACCGTGGTGTGGAGATTACTTCTGATGTGGCGGATTCGCAACAATCAGTGATCCTAAATCAGGTAGAAAATGGAGTAGCGGTACGTATGGCAGTCATTTACCTTTTGGCTTCAAAAATAAAATAAAGCAATATCCAAAAGATTATCGTTTTTTTTAAAACGAGGCATTCCCGTTTTTTGTAAATTGTATCAAAAAGAAACCATGAAAGTAGAAAAAAAAGAAAAAGACACCCTGATTAAGGATACTCAGGGTAACCTGTTCTCATTTATCGAGAAGCTGACGTCAGAATATAACACGTTTAAGGACGATAACCTGATTATCGATATCTCGGCTTATACCGATTTAAAATTAAAAGAGATCTTGGCTTTTTTGGCCTTGTCCAACACACACAGGAAAGGGCGTAAATCTTTTGTGATCGTAGTCAGTGAATTCGACTTTGATGAAGTTCCCGAAGAGATGATTGTAGTGCCTACGGTGCTGGAAGCGCATGACATTATTGAAATGGAAGAGATAGAACGCGATTTGGGCTTTTAGCCGTTTAAAAATTAATTAGTTATAAAAGCATGCAAGTATTAAAATACATACTGTTGGTAGGATCGATCCTCATGTTGGCGATCAATATCTATGATACCTTTACCGGATTACATCCTTCCTATTTCAGTATTTTCGCGAATGTGGTGGTCATTATTGCCATGGTCCTATCCATACGGTATACCAATAAACAAAAAAAGAACACGCCATTATCCTAAACGACCAATGAATTCCTGATGAATTTAACCATTTTGGGCTGCTATGCCGCTACACCCCGTACGTTCACCAATCCGACCTCCCAGGTGCTGGAAATCAAAAACCGGATGTTCCTGATCGATTGTGGGGAAGGGACCCAGGTACAGCTCCGTAAAAACAAGATTAAATTTTCCAGGATCAACCATATTTTCATTTCCCACCTCCACGGTGATCATTTCTACGGACTGGTGGGGCTGGTTTCTACTTTCATGCTATTGAATCGTGTGAATGACCTTCATATCTATGGTCCCAAAGGAATTAAGGAGGTTATATTATTGCAATTGAAATTATCCAATTCCTGGACCAACTACAACCTTTATTTCCACGAACTCGAATCGGAAGGTTCTGAAGTGGTTTTTGAAGATGAAAAGGTCATCGTAAAAACAATTCCATTAAAACACCGGGTGTATACGAATGGGTATCTATTTCAGGAAAAAACGGGAGACCGGAAACTAAACATGGATAAAATACTCAACCTCGAGATTGACCAGTGTTATTACCAAAAGATAAAAAGTGGTGGCGATGTGGTATTGGAAAGTGGGGAAGTGATTCCCAACAGCATCATGACCTTTGATCCCGAACCGGCTAAAAGTTATGCCTTTTGTTCCGATACTTTGTACAATGAAGACATATTGCCTATAATTCAGGATGTAGATGTGTTGTACCACGAGTCTACTTTTTTAGAATCAGAAGCGCCCTTGGCAGGAAAAACGATGCACAGTACCGCCAAAGAAGCAGCGACGATTGCTTTAAAAGCCAATGCCAAGCAGTTGGTTTTAGGACATTATTCCACCCGTTATGAATCGATTGAAAAATTCCGGGAAGAAGCCAGCACAATCTTTCAGAACGTACTCCTGGCAGATGACGGAAAATCATTTGAATTTTAAAGCCCATTATTTATACCCGCAGACTATGGAAGATTTAAGCAATTACAGAAAGTCCTATGAGAAAAGCGAATTGGTCGAAACCGGGATCCCGGAAGATCCTATTACACTTTTTAAAAAGTGGTTCCATGAAACCGAAGATTCCGGTGGGACCGACGAAGTGAATGCCATGACCGTATCCACTATTGGACTGGATGGTTTTCCAAAATCACGCGTGGTATTATTAAAGCAATATACGTATGAGGGATTTATCTTTTATACGAATTACAATTCCGAAAAGGGAAGAGCGATATCGAAAAATCCGCACGTCTGCCTTTCTTTCTTTTGGGCAGCAGCAGAGCGTCAGGTGATCATTAAAGGAATTGCCGAGAAAACGACTGAGAATATCTCCGACGGTTATTTCGATTCCCGTCCCGCAGGAAGCAAACTCGGGGCTATTGTTTCGCATCAAAGCGAAGTGATTGCGTCACGGGAAGTCCTGGAGCACGATTTAAAACAGTTGGAGCACGATTTTGAAGGAAAGGAAATCCCAAGGCCGGAGCATTGGGGTGGATTTTTAATACGTCCCGTGAGTATTGAATTCTGGCAGGGAAGGGCTAACAGGCTGCATGACAGGATCCGTTATGAAATACAGGAAGATTTTTCCTGGAAAACCGAACGGCTGGCACCTTAAAAGAGCATTAGAAGTAGATTAAAATCACTGTAATTAACAAATAATTATTTCTATCGTTTCAATTAATTCCCGATATTAGAGATTTATATTTCGATTTTAAAAGGAAAACTATGAAACAATTGATTATAATCAGACACGCAAAATCAAGCTGGGAAACCGCTTCAAAAGATAGGGAAAGACCACTTTCAGTACGCGGTATTCAGGATGCGCACCTCATATCATCCAATTGTTGTGAGCTCCTTCCAAAATCTTTTGTTTTTTGGAGTAGTACTGCAAAAAGAGCTTCAGAAACAGCAATTATTTTTGCTCAGAATTTATCCTGTCCCGAGGATAGTATTATTTATAAAGACGTTCTTTATACTTTTGATGAGAAACAATTGGAAAAAGCCATCAAAAGCTGTAACGACCAATTTGATAACTTAATTATTTTTGGTCACAATCCCGCAATTACTAATTTTGTTAATAAATTTACCGACGCAGCGTATGATAATATTCCGACCTGTGGATTTGTAGCCATCAATTTTGAACAGACCCGATGGCAGGAGATAAGTAATGGTGAAATACAAAAAGTAATTTTTCCCAAAGATTTAAAAAATGAACATAACGTTTGAGAATAGGTACATTGATAGAGAAAAGAGCTGGCTTGCGTTTAATGCCAGAGTATTGCAGGAAGCCGGAGATAAAAAAGTGCCATTACTGGACCGGCTTCGTTTCTTAGGGATTTTTTCAAACAATCTCGATGAGTTTTTCCGGGTGCGGTATGCAGCCATACGACGACTTCGGATGTCGGGGATTTCAGGGGAAAAAGTATTGGGGGGTATTACCGCCAAACAATCCCTGAAGGAAATTACCGCTACAGTGATCGAACTGCAGTCGGAAAGTCTCCGGATCCTGAATATCATTGAGAATGAACTCGCCAGTGAAAATATTTTCATCATCAACGAAACCGAAATCTCACGCGAACAGGAGAATTTCATCAAAGACTTTTTTATACAGAAGGTAAGCCCGGCATTAGTGACCATCATCCTGAATGACCTGGCCGAATTCCCGATACTAAAAGATGCCTCAGGGTATCTCGCTATTAAATTGGTCATGAAATCCAATGCCGATGTGCGCTACGCTATCGTGGAGATTCCTAAAACCATCAACCGTTTTGTAGTATTGCCTTCCAATAATGACAAGCAATATGTGATTATGCTGGACGATGTGATCCGGTATAACCTGCACAGTATTTTTAATATTTTTGACTATGAGCGCATTTCTGCCCACATGATCAAAATCACCCGTGATGCCCAGCTGGAAATTGACAGTGACCTGAGTAAAAGTTTGCTGGAAAAAATATCCTCTTCGGTAAAGGACAGGAGGATCGGGGAACCGGTTCGTTTTGTATACGACCAGGGGATAGAAGAAGACACACTTAAATTCTTCCTGACTAAGATGGGCATCAATTCCACCGATAGTATCATACCCGGAGGGCGCTACCATAACCGCAGGGATTATATGGATTTCCCAAACCTGGGCCGCTATGACTTGCTCTATTACCAAAATGCACCACTACCCGTGGATGGGCTCAGTCTGGAAGGAAGTATATTGGCCAAAATTGCCAAAAAAGACTACCTGATCAATGCGCCCTATCAGTCGTTTTCCTATGTAATTAAATTTTTACGGGAAGCAGCACTGGATCCGCAGGTAACAGCCATTAAGATTACCTTATACCGCCTGGCCAAGAATTCCCAGATTATCAGTTCGCTGATCAATGCAGCCAAAAACGGAAAGAAAGTGGTCGTTCAGATCGAGTTGCAGGCCCGTTTCGATGAAGCCAGTAATATTTCGTATGCCGAGCAGATGCAGCTGGAAGGGATAGAGCTTATTTTTGGGATCAAAGGCCTGAAAGTACACAGTAAAATATGCCTGATCGAGCGTAAGGAAGAAGGGAAAACCGTTCGGTACGGATTTATCTCTACCGGAAACTTCAACGAATCTACCGCCAAAATTTACACCGATGTCACCTTACTGACCAGCCACCCACAGATCCTGCGGGATGCCTCGAAGATATTTGAATTCTTTGATATCAATTACAGGCTGCACCGTTACAAGCACTTGATTGTATCGCCGCATTACAGCCGTAGCCGTTTCAATAAGCTGATCGATACCGAAATACACAATGCTATTGCCGGGAAGCCAGCGTATATGAAACTCAAAATGAATAGTTTGTCGGATTTTAAGATGATCGATAAATTATATGAAGCCAGTCGCAGTGGTGTAAAGATCAAACTGATCGTACGTGGGATATGTTCCCTGATTCCCGGTGTTCCCGGAATGAGTGAAAATATCGAG
This sequence comes from Flavobacterium kingsejongi, assembly GCF_003076475.1. Taxonomy (NCBI): domain Bacteria; kingdom Pseudomonadati; phylum Bacteroidota; class Flavobacteriia; order Flavobacteriales; family Flavobacteriaceae; genus Flavobacterium; species Flavobacterium kingsejongi. Next base: position 2,958,108 of record NZ_CP020919.1, read on the forward strand.
GCCATTAGTATTGTAGACAATTACCTCGAACACTCCAGGGTCTATATCTTTGGTAACGACGGCAATCCGGCAGTATTCATCTCGTCTGCCGATTTTATGACGCGCAACCTTGATGGCAGGGTAGAAGTTACCTGCCCGATTTATGATGAGGAAATCAAGCAGGAACTCATCGATACTTTCGATATCGGATGGAAAGGGAATGTAAAAGCAAGGCTCCATTCGGAATCGCTTAACAATGCCTACAAGCCGCGAAATAAAGATAAGACCTTCCGGGCACAGGTGGAAACCTTCAACTATTACAGGGACAAGCTGGAAGTCATCACCGAACAGCTATAACCGTCGGAATACGATTGCCAGGAAAATTACCATTATTCAGGATTTATTCAATCATAATATAGGACTACATGATTACTATAAAAAAATATGCCGCTATCGATATTGGATCCAATGCCATGCGTCTGCTGATTGCCAATATTATTGAACAGCCAGGTAAGGAAACTCAATTCAGCAAAAGTGCCCTGATTCGTGTTCCCATCCGTTTGGGGCAGGATGCTTTTACAGTGGGCGAGATCTCAGAAGAGAATATCGAAAGGATGATTGATGCCATGAAAGCCTTCAAGCTGTTGATGAAAGTGCATAAAGTCGAAAAATATATGGCTTGTGCCACTTCTGCCATGCGCGAAGCGTATAACGGCAAGGAAGTAGCCGATATGATCCTCGAGCAGGCCGATATTAAAATTGATATCATCGATGGGAAACGGGAAGCCAAAATCATCGCTTCTTCCGATTTGCATCATTTGCTAAAAACAGACCATACGTACCTCTATGTAGATGTGGGTGGTGGGAGCACCGAATTTACGCTGTTTTCCGATGGGCAGATGATTACATCCAAATCCTTTAAAATAGGTACCGTACGACTGCTGAATAACATGGTCAATGACATTGTATGGCAGGAGATCGAAAAGTGGATTAAAACCATCACACACGACTATCCGAATATCACGATGATTGGTTCGGGTGGAAATATCAACAAACTCTTTAAGATGTCCGGGAAGCTACAGGAAAAACCGATGAGCTATACGTACCTCAATTCGCAATATACTTTCCTGAACGGGCTTTCGTATGAACAGCGCGTATCGGAACTGGGACTCAACCCAGATCGTGCCGATGTGATTATCCCGGCAACCAAAATTTACCTCAATGCCATGAAATGGAGCGGTGCCAAAAACATGTTCGTTCCTAAGATCGGACTTTCTGACGGTATTGTCAAAGCATTATACTACAACCGTATTTAACAATAGCAAAACATCACCTCCGGTTGCAATAAGCAATCGGGAGGAGTTGTGGCGCATCGCTATAAATGAAAGAACTATTTTCGGCTTTAGCACTCCTGACCCAATCCGAACTGGACCAGCTGGACGGACTATTAACGGCCAAAAACCTAAAAAAGGGAGAATTCCTGATTCAGGAAGGGGAAGTATGCGACGAGATTGTATTCCTGCAATCCGGTGTACTGCGTTCCTTTTATAAGAACAGTGACGGAGATGAAATCACCAACTGCATTACGTTTGAAAAAGAGCTCATGGCTGCTTTTTCGAGCTTCGTCACCCAAACGCCTACCGATGAAAACATACAGGCCGTATTTGATACCGAGCTATTGGTACTGAAGCACGGACAGTTGGAAGCGTTGTACCACAACAGTATCGGTTGGCAAAAAGTGGGCAGGGTATTGGCAGAGAAGCAATATGTAGGATTGGAGCGGCGTATTGTTTCGTTCCAGAAATTCAGCGCCAAAGAACGTTATTTGGAGCTTTTTACCCTGCATCCCAATTACATACAGCGCATCCCGCAGCATTACCTGGCTTCCTTTCTGGGTGTCACACCGCGGCACCTGAGCCGTATTCGCACTACAATTTGATTTTATAGACATATGTCCGGCAGCCCTCTACTGCCGGACTTTTATTTTTGCATCAAAACTACAACGATTATGCAAAAAAACATTTTAGTCATCGGTGGGACAGGGCTTGTGGGGAAGACCATCCTTCGCATCCTTGCCGATAGGAACCCACAACACCAGCTCTATATCGGAAGCCGTAAGAGCGGCAGTACCAAAACACAGCTACAGATTGATGTCAACGATCCCAAAACTTTTGTAAACATAGCCGGACATGCCATTGATATTATTGTGCTTTCAGTTAGTGATAGCCATAATAATGTACTGCGGTATGCACTGGATCATGGAATTGATTATGTCGATGTGACCAAACCTACACCGGCCATGATCGAAGCCTATCGTTTGGTCAGGGGGCATAAACCGGAAAGTCGCCTGGTATTTGGTTCCGGATGGATGGGCGGTATTGTGAGCGGACTTATAGCTGCTGCCGTACCGGAAAAAAAGAATATCCAGGGTGTGGGCCTTTTTGTCTATTATTCCATCAAGGACCAGGCCGGGGAAAGTTCAGCGCATTTTATGGCCGAAAATGTATACAAACCTTTTGTCCGCTATGAAAATAACCGCCCGGTAACCATCCGGCATTTCCTCGATTCCGAATACCATAATTTTTCCTTTGGGATTGGAAAACGGCAGGCCTATAATTTTGATGTCCCCGATTTATTTGTACTGAACACTATTGAGGGGATACCGGATGTAAGTGTGAAGATGACTTACAATTCAAAATTCATTACGCGGCTGCTGGGTATCTTCCAGTATCTTCGAATATTCAATATGCTATCGCTAAAAGAAAGAAGGATGATTTTCGGATCGGGAGGATCGGGTGATCAAACGCTTTTTGATATTGTGATTAAAGTGCAGGACCGCACTAAAACGATCAGCGTACGCAGTGCCAAAGGGCAGGCTGAACTTACAGCACTGTCGATGGTACTGCATGTAGAAAAGTTGATCCATGGTGCATTTCCAAATGGAATTTATTTCGCCCACCAGTTGCATAAACCGCAGGAATTAATGGCGCAGTTGCAGGGACACGATGGCATAACGGTAAAATGTGAAAACGGAACGATGTAGGTCTGTAGGTCTGTAGCACTGCTACAGACCCTACAAACGAATGAAAGCGTATCATGCATTTATGCATAAACGCATACCGCATAAATGCATGATGTATAAAATATGTATAATGCATAAAAAAATAAAAAGAACAACATGAAAAAAATAGTAATTATCAACGGGCATCCCAATCCCGGGAGTTTCAATTATGCCCTGGCTGCGGCTTATAAAAAAGGAGCAGTAACATCCGGTGCCTGGGTGACGGAAATCAATATTGGTGAACTCAATTTTAACCCCAATCTTGCGTACGGCTATAGCAAAGTAATGGCGCTGGAACCGGATTTATTAGCTTCTTGGGATAAGATTGTGGCGGCAGACCATTTGGTATGGATTCATCCCGTATGGTGGGGTGGCATGCCGGCTATTGCCAAAGGATTTATAGACCGGTTGTTCCTGCCGGGAATGGCTTACAAATACCGGAAAGATTCGGTGTGGTGGGACAAACTGCTCAAAGGCAAGACCGCACATATCATTACGACACTGGATCAGCCGGGTTGGTATTATCGGTTATTTTTTGGGAGGGCAAGTGTGAATCAGCTCAGGAAATCAGTATTGCAGTTTTGTGGTATTTCACCGGTGAAGGTGAGTTATATCGGGATCATTAAAACATCCGCTGCGGTTCAAAGAGAAAAATGGCTGCAGCAGGTGTATGATTTCGGATTGAACCAGTAATATTACGAATTAGAAATCGAGGTCAAAGGTTTTTTTCAGGATTTCCAATGCCGGGTTGATTTCATTCAGTCGGTTGAATTTATCCTGTGGGGTAAAGGCAAATTTAGTCTCTACCGTCTCATTCACCACTACTTCAATAGTGATGTCATGATTGTGGAGCTTACCTCTTAAATAGCCTAATAAGCCATGTTTTTCGGTATCAAAATCAAGTTTTGAACCCTCATTCGGCAATTCATGGATGATGGTCACGCCATTCTCATGCATTTTAGGATCATTGATGAGGAGGTAGGTTTCCATGATCTTTTGGCCTTTATCACCCAATCGCTGTGCATATTTGTTCCATTGCAGCAACATATCGGTTTCGGTAAAAGCCTGGTTGATGAATTCCTGTTCTTCCCGTGCATAGAGCTTCTGGTTTTCCATCAGTTCGCGTTTGGCACGAATACTCGCTAAGGAGAATGCCGAAACTTTCTTTTCGGGTACAGGAGGCATTCCATTTTGTGGCGCAGTGGTATTCGCGGTTTCCGATGCAGGAGCGGTGTTGGTTTCGGGTGTGGCCTCAGGTGGTGCTACCGGAGCAGGAGCCTGGGGTTCCGGAACTGGAATAGCAGCGGCAGCTGTAGCAGCTTTTGCAACAGGATCAGCAATAACAACAGGTTCCTTTACTTCTATGGAAGCCGTTTTATTGATAAAATAAAATGCGGGTATTATAAATTGGTCAACTTTTTTTTTTCTCCGTCATAAGTGACAGAGGCCAGTTGCATCAGGCAAAGCTCAACCAAAAGCCGTTGGTTTTGGCTCGTTTTGAATTTGAGGTCACAGTCATTGGCGATCTCAATTCCTTTGAGCAGGAAATCCTGGGAAGCCGTTTGCGACTGTGCCGCATACATTTGCTGTGCCTGTTCACCCGCTTCCAGCAGGGTGAGGGTAGACGGTGTTTTGCATACCAGCAGGTCCCGGAAGTGGGAAGCCAGTCCGGCAACAAAATGGTGCCCGTCAAAACCTTTCGAAAGGATATCGTTATACGCCAGCAGCAGTTCGGGGATTTTATTCTCCAAAATCAGCTGGGTCATTTTAATGTAGTATTCGTAGTCCAGTACGTTTAGGTTTTCTGTAACGGCCTGGCGGGTAAGGTTGGTACCGCAATAGCTGACCACACGGTCAAAGATCGACAGTGCATCACGCATCGCACCATCAGCCTTTTGGGCAATGATATGCAGCGCATCATCCTCATAGGAAACACCCTGGCTTTTCGCAACCTCAGCAAGATGATCTTTGGCATCTTTAACCGTAATACGCTTAAAGTCGAAGATCTGGCATCGGGAGAGGATCGTCGGGATGATTTTGTGTTTTTCTGTCGTTGCCAAGATAAAGATAGCATGGCGTGGCGGTTCTTCCAGTGTTTTCAGGAAGGCATTGAATGCCGCCTGGGAGAGCATGTGCACCTCATCGATGATATACACTTTGTATTTCCCGGTTTGTGGCGGGATACGAACCTGGTCAATCAGGCTCCGGATATCGTCTACCGAGTTATTGGAAGCCGCATCGAGTTCAAACACATTAAAAGCAAAATCTTCGGTAGGGTCATCATAGCCTTCCTGGTTTATTTTACGGGCCAATATTCGGGCGCAGGTTGTTTTTCCCACACCACGGGGTCCGGTAAATAACAGCGCCTGGGCCAAATGATTGGTCTCGATCGCATTCAGTAAGGTATTGGTAATAGCCTGTTGGCCCACCACATCCTTAAAGGTCTGGGGACGGTATTTTCGGGCTGATACTATAAACTCTTCCATAAATTTTTTGCAGTGGACAAATATAGCTTTAATAATTCAGGATTAAAAAAAATTGCGATTGAAAATTGATCGATTTTAGCCAGTCCGTATACGGTCATTTGAATCTTAGGGAATTAGGGAAATGCAGGTGGCTGTTTGGTAATTATTACTGCGGCGTAGCCTGTTTCCATTAAAATATTTATCTTGGCAAAAAATTAGAAACTCGACGATAATATTATAAATAGGCAACAGTAATTAGGTACTATGAAAGAAAGGCAGAAAGCAATTATTTTTGATATGGATGGTGTCGTTGTCGATTCCGAACACCTTTGGGCACAGGCGGAATACGAAGTCTTTACCGCACTGGGTGTGGAAGTGACCGAGGAACTGGCCCTGATTACAAAATCAATGACTACCATCGGAGTGGCTTCATTTTGGTATGAGCGCTTTCCATGGGAAAAGACCACATTGCAGGAAGTGGAAGAGCTCGTTATTTCAAGGGTAATCGCGCTGATTGAAGCGGAACACTGCGAGATTGCGGGTATAAAATTGTTTCTGATGCAGCTGAAAGCAAAGGGCTACAAAATCGGATTGGCCACCAATTCCCCCTATAGGATCATTCCTGCTGTATTAGAGAAGGCCGGTATCGCCGACTATTTTGATACCATCGCTTCGGCAGAATTTGAGCCACACGGGAAACCACATCCCGGAATTTACCTGAGTGCTTCCAAAAAGCTGAATATCGACCCGGAATATTGTATTGCCATTGAGGATTCCTATTCCGGAATGCTCGCAGCCAAGATGGCAGGCATGAAAGTCGTGGCTTTTACCAATGGTGGAAGTGCAGTAGACCTAAGCCTTGCCGATCACATTATTAATGAATATGAAAACCATGAAATGGAAGCATTCCACGCGCTGCTATAGTATAAGGTACTTGTTTAAATAAGTATTTATTATAGCGATCAACTTTGATAGTACTTATTAATTTGTGTCCTGATTATCGACAAAAGGATTTAGAGCAGAACGGCTATTAATAACAAACGATTCCGAAGACCATAAATCTAAAAATCGTAGAGTCTAGTTAGTGAGGATGAATTAATAGAAAAGTGGTTTTCGAAATAGTAGCAGCAGGCACTAAACTAGTAAGTATAGTGCCTGCTTTTTTCGTTTAGTCGTGGCACTTCAGAATGCTAATTTTAAATTTTGTGTGATTTAGTTTGGCCACATTGAAAGTGTATCGTAATATTGCAATATAAAAATATAACAATGGGAGCAACTAAGACAGATTACTTTACAGCACAACAAAACGACCTGGCAATTTTGGCGAAAGCCTTAGGGCATCCGGCCCGTATTGCCATCCTGGAATATTTGATGACAGTAGATACCTGCATCTGTGGCGATATTGTCAACGAATTGCCATTGGCACAGCCAACAGTGTCACAACATTTAAAGGAACTTAAAAACGCAGGGCTTATAAAAGGCAGTATTGAAGGCAATGCCATTTGCTATTGTATCAACGAACCTGGATTTGAAAAGATCAAAGGTTTTTTTCAGCACGTAACCGATTACCTTCAGAAAAAGAAAACCGATTGTTGTTAAATCATTTAAAAATAAAAAATATGAAACTATCAGAAATAAAAAAGCATTTAGAAACTTTGGAAGCCGTAAATTTTATGCTCCCTGACGGATCCTTTGTTCCGGAATATTTTCACGTAACCGAAGTGGGGCTAATCACGAAACACTTTATCGATTGTGGCGGAACAGTACGAAAAGAAACGGTTGTGAATTTCCAGCTGTGGGATGCCAACGATTACGACCACCGATTGAAACCGGAAAAATTACTCAGTATAATTGGACTATCAGAAAAAGTATTGGGTATTCAAGATTATGAAATCGAAGTGGAATACCAAAACATCACAATTGGCAAATACGACCTTGGCTTCAACGGTGAAAATTTCCAACTCATCAACAAACAGACTGCGTGCTTAGCACAGGAACAATGTGGAATCCCTTCGGGTCAACAAAAAAGCAGTGCATCCGAAAGTAATCCTACAAATCCCAATAGCTGTACTCCCGGGGGCGGCTGTTGCTAATTGCAAAGAGATGGCAGCAACTAACTGTGCCCCTGCGGCAGAAAGAAAAAAGCTGGGATTTTTGGATCGATTCCTTACCTTATGGATTTTCCTCGCCATGGCTTTCGGTGTGGCTATAGGTTATTATATCCCTTCCAGCAGTGAATTGATCAATTCATTTTCCAGCGGTACCACCAATATCCCTTTGGCTATAGGGCTGATCCTGATGATGTACCCGCCCTTAGCTAAAGTAAATTATGGCAAGATGGGAGCCGTATTTAAAAATACCAAAATCCTGGGAGCCTCATTATTCTTAAATTGGATTGTAGGGCCAATCCTGATGTTCGTTTTGGCCTTGCTTTTCCTTAATGGCTATCCCGAATACATGATCGGCCTCATTCTGATTGGCCTGGCAAGGTGTATCGCGATGGTGGTGGTATGGAATGACCTGGCAGAAGGAAACAGGGAATATGCTGCCGGGCTTATTGCTTTAAACAGTGTATTCCAGGTATTTTTATACAGTGTATATGCCTATATCTTTATAACGGTATTGCCCTCCTGGTTTGGCTATAAAGGTTTTGATGTTACGATCAGCATCGGGCAAATTGCCGAAAGTGTCGGCATTTATTTAGGGATTCCATTCGCCCTGGGCATCCTTAGCCGTTATGTTCTCATCCGCAGCAAAGGGGAAGCATGGTTTACGAACCGATACATTCCGGCGATAGCCCCCATAACACTTATTGCGTTATTGTTTACGATAGTAGTCATGTTCAGCTTAAAAGGAGAACTGATTGTACAGATTCCTATGGATGTGATCCGGATAGCGATTCCATTGGTGCTCTATTTCACCCTGATGTTTGTACTGAGCTTTTTTACAGGCAAATATTTTGGTGCCGATTATGCTAAAAGTGCTTCCATTGCTTTTACCGCAACGGGCAATAATTTCGAATTGGCGATAGCCGTTGCAATTGGTGTTTTTGGCATCAATAGCGGGCAGGCTTTTGCCGGTGTGATTGGCCCATTAGTTGAAGTGCCGGCATTAATTGCATTGGTCAACCTGGCGTTTTGGTTCCGGAAAAAATATTACATAGCGTAAGTATAATAATAAAGCATAACTAAAAATCCCGGAAGTGAAAGCTTCCGGGATTCTGGTTTAATTAGTACTGTGATGCAAATTCCTTGGCAAAATCTTCCAGTTTGGTTTTGGACAGTTCCGGTTTGTTCTTGTTATAATCGATCCAGAGTTTTCCCGTCCGGATGGCATCACCCATTTCCACATAATTTTTGGCCACTTCTTCTGGCAATCCCGCCTGGACCATTCCGTCGAATGCCTGTTCGTTGGTAAATTCAATCCAGGGCAATTCCGGTTTTCCGATAGCTGCCCCCAGTACGCTTGCTACTTCGCCTGCCGTACGTTCGTCACTGGTGATATAACGGATGCTTTTACCCGTAAAAGGCTCCTGTATGATAGTCGCGGCAACGGCAGCGATATCATTAAGATGTGCCATAACCATAGTATCAGCGGCACCCACATTACTGCCCATGATACCCGCATGCTTGATCATGTCGATACTCGCATAAAAGTTGGTAAAGAAATAAGCCGGGCGCAGGTGGACAATCGCAACACCTTCCAGGGCATTATAAAGTTGTTCCACATCATGCAACCCTTTAATGGGGCCTGTACCATCAGTATGATCGGCACCAATGCTGCTGAGGTTTACCACATGCTGCACTCCCGCCGCCTGGATTGCCTGGGCATAGATTTTTCCCGTTCCCGAAATGTATTCCCGGTAATTGGTGGTCGCAAAAGTAGGAGGGACCATCGTATAAATAGCATCTGCACCCGTAAAAGCTTTGGTTATAAATTCCAAGTCGTCTACCGATCCAATAGCCGGGATAGCACCCAGTGCTGTGATCGCTTCCGCTTTGTCCGGATTGCTGGAAATGAGGGTTACCGTATGTCCTGCTTTAACTAAGGTGGTTGCTAAAGGTTTGCTGATCTTGCCCAATGATCCTGTTATCGTAAATTTCATGTCTTTATTATTTTGATTATTGAAATACAAAGGTATCTTTGTACTTACTTTTATACAAGTACTTACCCTAAAGTATGTAGCATGACACAAATCAAGGAGAGTTCGACTCACAATTACAATAAGGAACGCGCCATTAACAAATGCCCGATCAATTTCGTGATGAGTAAGATTGGAGGGTATTGGAAACCGCTGATTATCTATCAGCTGATGAGTGGCCCCAAGCGGTATAGCGAACTCCGGAGAGCCATTCCCGATGTTACCGAAAAAATGCTGATCCAGCATTTAAAACAATTGGAAGCCGATGATCTCGTGATCCGGGAAGCTAAGCCTGTCGTGCCGCCTTTTGTAACCTATAGTTTGAGTGCTTCCGGGAGGGAACTCAGCCATACACTCGAAGCGATGGCCGAATGGGGGCTACGGTATAATACAGAGGCATTGTAGCGATTATTATAGAAGTAATGAATAGATTCAGGAAATGTACTTGCTTGTTTACTTAGGGATCTTATTCCTCAGCATAAAACTCCTATTCGAATTATTTATTTAATATATTACAGATTCAAAATAATGTCAACATGTGGACTTTGGTACAATAAAATTTAAAATACTTTACTTCTTATTATAAAAATATATTTACTAAGCTATGATAAAAAAGTGCTCATTATTTTTTTGAGACTTTTTTCAAAGTCAATGAAAGAATCTAAACTTCTCAATGGGGAATAATCATCAATGTTTTCAGATAATAAATGTACAGTTTCATGAGGATTGAATTTATCTAAATTACGGCCTTTTAGTCCACTCACTTCTTTCAATAAATCATGTAGTATTGATTTAGGGTTTGTTTCTTTTTCGAGCATTTTTAATGTAGGTAGTTGTATAGATTTCTTATAATTCCTATTTCCAGCAGCTTTTTTGATGGCGTCTGTATCAATTAATAACCAAGTCTCCATCATTCTAACCGGTATGATTGGTATAGTTACGGCTTTTATTTCGGGTGTTAATTGTTTATCTAACTCAAGTTTTCGTGATTCTATATCATGGGACTCAGCATCTCTGTGTAAAAACAAAATTTGAAAAGGAAAAAGTTGCTCTGCCATTTTTATTTTGCTTTTTAAATCTTTAGGAGGCTTTTGAAGATTTCTAAAATCTGCAAACTGACTTTCGATGGCAATTTTTGGGTATAAATCATTTAGAGACCAGTCTATAATTCTAATTAAATTTTTATCTGAACTGCCATCAGCTATAAGAGTATATTTTAGTTCTGTCATAAAATTATGATTGAAAATTTAACCTCAGTTGATCAATACTTTCGCCAACTGTCCTTTTACCATTACCTTTATCTTTTTTAGGATTTGGATTATGTATATAACCTTTGTCTAAATATGATATTATTTCACCAATACTTGTATGTTCAGCTAAGCCGTTTTCAGTTTTCCAAGTATTTTGTAATGCAGAAAAAGCGGTTCTATTTATCTTCATTTCGAATTCAGACATGTACATTTCTTTTTTCTTCGCTAAATACAAGCTTTCATCTGGTACTGCACTAACTACGATCGGTGAGTGGGTATTAATTATAACTTGACGTAACGGGTTATCATCATCAACAGGGTAATCAGTATCGCTAGCCATACCTTTAAGTAATTCAACCATTTCATTAACCTTTTTTGGATTTATTCCATTTTCAGGTTCTTCTAAGCATATCAATCCACTGCTGTTACTGTCTAATTCGATAACTGCTAGTCCTAAGAATCTTAATGTTCCATCCGAAAGAGATTGTGCAGGTAATGTAAGACCTCCTTTAAAACCTAACTGTAATGTTAATAAATCTCGTTTTTCATCCTTATCAACAGATATCTCATTTACCTCTTCAACAAGACCTTTTAATTTATTTGTTAGTTTTTGGTATATGTCTTCTTTTTCTTTATCTAAATGTAGCCTATACAAAGTTGCAGGAAGATTGGAACCGTTTGGTTTAATTTCAGCATTCTTAATTTCATAAACAAAATTTGGTTGTCTTAAGGCACTTGGTTCAAATTGAAGCATCATCCAATGACGCATCTCTTTTCTCGCTAAAAAGGCTGTTGGAGATTCAGCAGTTACTGTAGAGAGAAGTGTTCTTGGCATCTTTTGCGCTATGAAATCTGTAGTTCGCCCTTTGTTGCCATCCTGATGCAATTTTATTTTTTCCCCTTCTGAAGAAATAAATGGAATTTTAGTAGATCTTCTACCATGTAATAAAGAATTTAGCCATGATTTTTCATAACTAAAATGTAGATTTTTTTTTGTCTCAGTTTGAGTAATAGGTAAGAGTTGTTCAGAAACGATTTCAATAGGTTCATTAACACCATTGTCATTGAGCTTTAAAGTTAGGAAATATCTCAATGTTGTTATAGTTGCCTCAGCAACTTGACCTAAATCATCTTCAGCTTTTAATGGTACTATCATGTCAATTTCAAATGACATTTCTTTTAGATACTTTGAGCCATTTCTAAAAAAAATATCTTGTATATTTGAGTGTTTTTGATCTTCACTACGGATTGATTTAGCAGAATGTAATATAGTATTGTCCGCTAAATGAGATAAAAAAATTAATGCATCAAAAAAGTTTGATTTTCCAATCGCATTTGCTCCAGCAATACATGTAAATGGACCAAAAAAAGTTCAGTATTAACTAAGCTTTTAAAACCATTAATTTTAATCCTTGTAATCATAATTTTATAGGTACGTTATCTTAGATTGTTGCAGTTTTATTTTAAACATTTTCAAAATTACAATTTATATAATCTAAAACTTAAAATATTATAACTAAATATTATACAATTAATTAAAAAAGTAAAATCTATTTGTAGGTGAATTGATAAAAATTAACTACTATTCCTCAGCATAAAACTCCTGATCCAGTTCCGGGAAGGCAATTTCAGCGTGTACTATAGTGGCCAATTCATCATAGGTAAGCAGGCCGCGGTAGGTAAATGTTTTACCGTTGGGTTGTATTTGATGTTCGTAGGAGAATAAAGCCCTGGCGTAAATTCCACTAACGATTTCCTGTTGTTTTGGGCTTAGGTACTTGGAATGCGTGTGTAGCATATTCCGGATGTCCTGCATAAAGTTGGCTTCCGAAACATCTTCTAAATAAGGATCGGTGACGGCTTCCAGCATATTCCTGAAAATAAAATCCTGTAGATTCTTTGCCAGATAGGTGACTTCACTGCTGTAAAAGGAAACGAATACTACAGGAATATCATCTCCTTGTTGACCATTGAGGTAAAAACAATACAGGTCGCCACCACCAGAACTACCAAAAGGAATAAAACGATAGTCACTGCTGATTTCCCATTCATCCGGATCGGAAAAGGAATTAATCTTGGCGACTATAGTATCAGGATAGAGCAGTTCAAAATCATTTCCAAATAGGAGCAGTGGTGGATTGAGGCGGTATTTTGGATATTCAACCTCATACCAATTGGGCGCCAAAACGCCGTTATACAGCATATCGTCCTGACTCAGCTGCCGGTAAAGGGCGGGATACTGAAAGTCAAAGTGGGTTTCTATCTTTTCTAATTCAGGTAGCGTCATAGCAGCATATATAAGAGCTTATAACTTCAATAATTTTTCTAAGTAGGCCACTTTATCCTGTTCTGCTTTTAGGAGTTGTTGTTCCAAAGCCAACAGCCGCTCATAAAGGTTTTTATTTTCTTCCTGAATTTCAATTAATTTATCCAGTGGATTAAAGGTGGTTGTCAAATCAGAGCCTAAAAATATACCGCTTTCATTTAAATCATTATCTGTAAAAGAATTATTGGTGATTTCCGTAAAATAGTTGGTAGTATTTTCCTCTGCAAAATTCTTTATTTCCTCGGAGGTAACGCCCAATATTTTGGCCACTTCTTCCAGTTTTTCATCATCTATTTTGGCACTTCTTTCGAGTTTGCTTATTGCCTGTTGGGTAATCCCAAGACCAATGGCTAAGGCTTCCTGTTTAATCCCTTTAATTTCGCGAATCCGGCTGATTTTTCTTCCGATGTGGTTGATTGGTGTCGTTGTGCTCATAAGTCAAAGATAAATAAATTGCTAATTCGATTTGGTTTTAAAAAACAAATTAGCGGTTGTTATCTACAACCAGTTGGTTGTGCGATGTCCTATTAATTTGTATTTACTTGCAGGGGTGTTACAAAAATACATTTTTTAGCATAATTTCCATCCCCCGGAACTTAAAAAAATGTCTCACTACTATAATTTTCCCGAATACCGGTTATAGTCCAGTTGTTTTTTACAAGTGGTTACCATAGCCTTAGTACGATCAAGTCAATTCTAAAAGCAATCGATATGGAACCCAAAGAAATTCAAAAATTTAAAGAAGTACAGCAACGTGCCAAACAACACCTGACTACGTTGGAATCAAAATCCAATACTCCGGGAGACTATTTTATACCACTCCCTGTGGAGGGCTATCAGGATTTGCAGAATAAATTATACAGCCTGATCAAAGTTTCCCTATTGGCACTGGAAGCCGATGATAAAGAACGGGCAGAAATATTGGAAGATCCCATCAACAGTGTATGTGCCGTACTCGAAATGGCACTTCATTTAATACCGTATGAAGAAGCCGAGTTTCTGGATGAGGTACGAAGTGCGATTTAAGGTTCCTGTTTTTTGTAACATAAAGGGCTAATTATGTGTGAAATAATGTGATTCCGAATGCGCATAAATGGCACAAAAATCACATTTGTTGTTTTATTACATCCCTTTTATTTGAATCAATAAATTATTCCTATAGGTTTGATTTTGGATAAAATATTTGATGATATGAGAGTACTATTCTTTTTTTCGTTGTTGTGTGTGATATTCCTGTCCTGTAAAACCAAGCGTATCCCGGAGAAAGGGAATGCTACCGTAGTAGAACCCGAGCTGAATTACATCCCCTATTATTTGACGATGTATAAAGCCGACAGCCTGTTCCTGATTGATGACTTTAAAGGGAGTTATAGGCTATTGGATAGTCTGTTTAAAATTTATCCGCCATTGGATACCGATAATTACGTAGAATATAGTATCTACCTAAATTCTGCTGTGATGTCCGGTAATGTGGAGGATGTTGAGGCTAAAGTGCGTTACGGTTACCGGCATTTTGGCGGTATAGTAGCGCTGCATAAAAATAATTATGAAATGCATATCGCAGTAGACAGTGCTGCAAAATTGACTGAAACGGATATTGCGCAATTAAAGAAGGAGTATGCCAATAGCCTCGATCACGGATTACGTGAAAGACTAAGAAGAATGCATTATGAGGATCAGGCAATCCGCCTTAATGGAGGCAGTTATGAAGAGATGGGGCTTATTGATTGGAAAAACCGGTCAATTTGACCACCTAATTCCGGAGTAAATTGACCACCCGTTCCGGAGCAAACTGACCACCTAATTCCGGAGCAAATTGACCACCAAGTTTTGTGGTGAATTAAGTATTAAAAACTATTGATTTTTTCATGTTGTTAGAACCATACATTCGTTAAAAATTTACGGATTATGGCAAACAAAATAACAGACATGAGTAAAATTAGAAAAGTAATTAAATTCTATTGTAATGGAAAGAGTAAGTTATTTATAAGTAGCTACTTATCCCTTTCAAGAAATACGGTAAAGAAATATATTTCTTTATTTGAAGTTCTCGAATTAAGCTTTGAATTAATCGACCAAAAAACCGATGCAGAGCTGGAACTTTTATTCTCCCAGACTAGTGTAGAGGCCATTAGCCCGAGATTACAGACACTTTATGATTTTTTTCCTAAAATGGAACGTGAACTAAAAAAAGTTGGCGTTACCGTACAGCATATGTGGGAACAATATATTGCTGTAAATCCTGATGGTTATCGAACTTCACAATTTCATTATCATTACAATATATGGGGCAAACGAGTTAATCCGGTCATGCATATGAACCATAAGGCTGGTGATAAAATGTATGTTGATTATGCCGGAAAGACACTCTCAATTATTGATATAGATACTGGAGAAGTCAAAGAAGTACAATTTTTTGTAGCAATATTGGGCGCTAGCCAATACACGTATGCTGAAGCTTCCATGAGCCAGCAAAAGGAAAACTTTGTTGACTCGGTAGAAAATGCCATGCGCTTTTTTGAAGGCACTCCTGCCGCCATTGTTCCAGATAATTTAAAATCTGCCGTAATAAAAAGCAGTCGTTTTGAACCGACAATCAATGAAACCCTGGCTGATTTAGCAGAACATTACGAAACCACAATTTTACCTGCCAGAGCTTACAGGCCCAGAGACAAGTCACTAGTTGAAGGAGCTGTTAAGATATTATATCGAAGGATTTATGTAACCATAAAAGAAACTAAGTTCTTTTCTCTGGAAGAATTAAACCAGCAGATCTGGGATTTACTTGACTCTCACAATAACAGAAAACTGACAGGACGCCCTTATTCCCGCTTTGAATTATTTTTAGAAGACGAGAAAGAAAAACTGCGTCCACTCCCACAAGATCGTTTTGAAATTAAATACCAGTCTTTTGCAACAGTAATGCAAAACGGTCATGTTCAATTAAGCCAGGACAAAAACTATTACAGCGTTCCGTATCAATATGTAAAGAAGAAAGCCAAGCTGTTATATACCAAATCAACAGTAGAGATTTATTATAAATACAATCGAATAGCTGTACATCCAAGAAACTACAAACCTTAT
Source organism: Flavobacterium kingsejongi (assembly GCF_003076475.1). Lineage (NCBI taxonomy): Bacteria > Pseudomonadati > Bacteroidota > Flavobacteriia > Flavobacteriales > Flavobacteriaceae > Flavobacterium > Flavobacterium kingsejongi. The sequence goes on from NZ_CP020919.1 coordinate 2,974,414, forward strand.
GTCTATACAACAACTCCTGAGCATTTAGCCAGTACACATCAATTTGTAGCCCAATGGAGTGCTGCCCGCTTCATTGAATGGGCTAATAATATTGATGAGTCAGTAGGAGAATATATAATGCAGATAATCGAAAGCAGAAATCATCCAGAACAGGCTTATAAAAGCTGTTTAGGAATACTGAATTTTGAAAAAAAGGTAGGCAGACAGCGATTAATAAATGCCTGCAGGCGGGCACTTGATTTTAAAATTTACAATTTTAAGACCATACAAAACATTTTAGAAAACAACTTGGATCATATTGATTTTGATCAAGAACCTGAGCAGGAACTTCCCGATCACAGTAACATAAGAGGAAAACACTATTATAACTAAATTAAATCTTGAAAAAATGAATGAATCCACAGTAACCAAAATGAAACAAATGAAGCTTTATGGCATGTTTAATGCTTTTAAAACAGCCATTGAAAGCGGGAAAACAGATCATTATACCCTTGACCAGTTTGTATCGATGATTATTGATGCAGAATGGGATGAAAGGTACAATCGTCGTATTGAACGAAGTATCACTAATGCCAAATTCCATTACAAATCAAATATTGAAAGTATCAATTTTGATGTATCACGTAACCTGGACCGAAACATGGTACTGCGTCTGGCAGAATGCGAATTTATAGAGAAAAACGAAAACATTTTAATCACTGGAAGCACCGGTGTCGGTAAAAGTTATTTAGGTACTGCATTAGGTTATCAAGCCTGTATACAGGGTTTTAAGGTAAGTTATTTTAATACCTCAAAATTGTTCGCTAGACTAAAAATGGCTAAAGCAGATGGTACTTATCTACGGGAACTTACCAAAATACAAAGACAGGATGTTATAATACTTGATGATTTTGGACTCCAGGCACTTGACAGCCATAACCGAATTACTCTTTTAGAGATCATAGAGGACAGGCATAATAACGGCTCTATAATCGTGACATCACAAATACCAGTTCAAGGCTGGTATGATATAATTGGAGAAAAAACGATAGCCGATGCAATATTAGACAGACTTATACACCAATCTCATAGGCTTGAATTACATGGAGAATCCATGAGAAAGAAAAGAGGAATAAACAAAGAGTGATATTTTATTATATTTGAATACTAATTAACAGATGAAAAAATATAGTTTTTAATCAAAACGGAGGTGCTCACTTTGCACCGGAATTAGGTGGTCATTTTGAACTGGAATCAGGTGCTCACTTTAAAACGGAATGGGGTGATCAATATAACCGGAATTTGCACTTTGGGTAGCAATGGAATATTTGTTTCTGATTCTGTTTTTTGGCGTTCTGACATAATCCAGTATTCACCATCTATGCCTATCTTGATATCTTCTTTTTTTAATTGGAAGGCATCAATGTACGCAAGGCCAGTATAACATTGGAAGATAAATACGTCACGTATAACAGTCAATCTTGGAGTAGAAAAAGTATAATTTTCAATCTTATGCAATTCAACTGCTGTTAGTGGTTTTTTCCTTGTTTTTGTCTTTTTCCCTTTAAACTTTTTGAAAGGGTCTTCCTTGATGATTTCCTTATCAATTGCTAGTCTTACAATTTTTCTGAAATTTGTAATGTACTTTAATGCTGTGTTGTTATTGCAACTCTTTACTGTTTTAAGATAAAACTCATAATCTTTTATGAATTCATAATTCAGGTCACGAAACTCAATATCTTCCAAGTTAAATTTGTACAAAAGGAACTCTTTTACATGTTTTTTCGATATTTCAAATCGTTTATGTGTTCCAATGGCATATTCCCCCACATCCACAAGTGCGCGCAATTCGTTATTATGCTTAAGAAATTCTTCAAGCACTTTTACTTTGGGAGCTAGTCGTCCCATAATAAAGTCTATTATTTTTTGTGATGTAATAGAATGTTCCGCATAAAGTAAGTCATTCCTATATTGGTTGACCTTAGATTCAATTGAAGTAAGGAAAAAATTAATGGCATTGGCATCTTCCTTTGTTCCTATAGCTCTTTCAGCTTTTTGATCCCATCTGGTAATATCCCATTTACGTTTGGTAGAAGTTTCCTTGGGAATGCAATCAACCGTAATTCTCAGGTAGATATACCTGATATTGCTTTTTTTTCGGGGAACCTTCAAAAAGAAGGTTAATCCATAGCTGCTTTCTAACATAATTCAACAATTTAAATAGTAAATATCGAACTATAGTATCTTAAAATCAAGTCGTTAAGCTGGTTTACATGTTGTGTATCAATTACTTGAATCCATATTTGTGGCACTTTTTTTTAAATTTAATTGTGCCACGAAATTGCATCTAAACTTTACGCATTTTTGCAAATTCTGGAGGAAACAGGTAGAAATAAAAAACCCTGCAAATGTAATGTTTGCAGGGTTTTAAAAAGATTGTGGAATGTTATGTACTCATTCCTAAAATAAGTGGTGGGCGATAAGGGATTCGAACCCCTGACCCTCTGGGTGTAAACCAGATGCTCTGAACCAACTGAGCTAATCGCCCTATTTTGCAATGCTTCCAAGTGTTTCGTTGTCGTTATTGCGTGTGCAAATATACATCAACAATTGGGATTTGCAAGCATTTTTTTAAAAAAATTACTCTTTTTTTATGTCTTTTAATACCGCACGATCCTGGTAATTGATCACTTCGATTATAATAGGCTCATTAGCAGTATTTTTTCCTTCTACCACATATAACTTCCCGTTTTCAAAAGGGACATTACTTTTGCTGAAATCAACGTCACCATAGCGTAATGTTTTACGAATGTCGGCTGTGTCGGCAATTTTCTGGTTGATTTGGGCGGTAGCTTCCTCAGAATAGTGGAAAGGTTTGCTTCGGAGGTCTTTAAGCACTCTACAGTTCGGAAGGTAACAATATTCGGTATCGGTGCCCTGGGTTTTACCTTTAAAGAAAAAAACTAAAAACATGGTTCCTAATAATAGTCCAAAGAGGTAATAGGCTAAACGCTGGTAAAATTTCATGATGCGGTTTAAATTTCTGCAAAAGTAACTAAACTTTATGGGTTACAGCGGGCAGTTGCTTTGAAAGTTGCTTTAAAAAACAATTAAATTAATATCCCTGTACGTCAGGTCAAACCATTCGGCTATGGATTTATTGGTATGGAGCCCATGATAGGTGTAGATTCCGTTTTTCAGGCCATCATCGCGACGGATGGCGCTTTCGATACCACCATCATCCGCAATCTGGATCAGATAGGGCGTAAGGATATTACTAATGGACAGTGAAGCCGTTTTAGAATAGCGGGAAGGGATATTGGGTACACAGTAATGGATCACATTATTTTTGATAAAGGTCGGTTTTTCGTGCGTGGTCACTTCTGAAGTTTCAAAGCAGCCGCCGGTATCAATACTTACGTCGACTATTACAGCGCCTTTTTTCATATGTTCCACCATAGTTTCCGTCACTACAATCGGACAGCGGTTTTTGCCCCGCATTGCCCCAATAGCCACATCACAGCGCATTAAAGCTTTTAATAACGTCTTGTGTTGTATGGTAGAGGTAAAAACCCGATGGTTCAGGTTGTTTTGCAGCCTACGGAGCTTGGTGATCGAATTATCAAAAACTTTGACACTGGCACCAAGGCCAATGGCAGTTTGTGCGGCAAACTGGGCTACTGTCCCGGCACCCAGGATTACGATTTCGGTAGGAGGTACGCCTGTGATATTTCCCAACAACAATCCTTTACCAAACTTTTGATTGATCATTAGTTCGGCAGCGATAAAAATAGAAGCGGTCCCGGCAATTTCACTAAGGGATTTTACGGCAGGATAGGAACCGTCGACATCTTTGATGAACTCAAAGGCCAGTCCGGTGATTTTCTTTTTGGCCAGGGCTTCAAAATAGGATTTCTTCTGTGTCTTGAGCTGTATGGCTGAAATAATAAGCGATTGCGGATTCATCATTTCAATTTCTTCCAGTGTGAGTGGTTCTACCTTTAATATGATAGGACAGCCAAATACTTTTTTGGTATCGCTGGTGATTTCGGCGCCCGCTTCACTGTATTCTTTATCAGTATAACTGGAACTTTGCCCGGAACCGGATTCCATCAATACACGGTGGCCGTGCGATGTCAGTGAATTTACGGCATCCGGTGTCAGGCATATCCTTTTCTCCTGATAAGAGGTCTCTTTGGGAATACCAATAAAGAGTTCGCTCTTATGTTTTGCAATTTCCAGCATCTCTTCCTGTGGAAGCAGCTGTTGTTTTGTAAAGGGAGTAGTTATTGACATAGCACTGATACTAAATAAGGGTACAAATTACGAAAAAAAAATATTAAAGTAATGACTATTTCATCAACAAATAACGTTGGTTATCAGTCGTTATTTTCAGGGTAATGGTCGTGTGGTCTTCCGGGATGAGATTTGGAATTTTTTCGGGCCATTCGATAAGGCAGATTTCATCAGAATACAAGTATTCGTCGATTCCCATATCATAGGCTTCTTCTTCCTTTTGCAAGCGGTAGAGATCAAAATGGTAAATGGTCCCATTATCTTTTGTCTGGTATTCATTGACCAGTGAGAAAGTAGGGCTGCTCGTAGCATCGGTTACACCCAGGGCTTTGGTCAGTGCTTTGATTAATGTTGTTTTTCCTACGCCCATAGGACCGTGGAATAAAATTATTTTTTTGGGATGATTGGCAATTATTTGGTCAGCAACCTTAGTGATGGTGTCTAACCTGAATTCGATTTCCATTGTTGAATAGGTTTTGAATGTTTTTAATGAGGAACGCCGGAATAAGGGTAATTCGTTTTCAAATAGCCCTGACAGCAGCGGTATCTTTTTTGCGGCTCCGTAGTGGAATGATCCTGCTATGGTAGTGCAAAAAAATAAAGCGAATGGCAGGAACAGGGTAGTAGGCCTGCCCCGGCCATTTGCTCCCGTATACTTATTTCGGATTGAATACTAAAAAGGGGACAATCATTTCTTCCAGCGAAATTCCACCGTGCTGGTAGGTATTCCGGTAATAACTGACATAATGATTGTAGTTATTGACATAGGCGAGGAAATGGTCATTTTTAGCAAAAATATAGGAACTACTCATGTTAATGGCCGGAAGATGCAGTTTCTTCGGATCTTTAACCGCATAGACATCACGCTCTTCATAGGTGAGGCTGCGTCCTGTTTTATAGCGTAGGTTCAAGCTTGTATTTCGATCCCCGATTACTTTTGAAGGATTCTTTACGTTAATGGTCCCGTGATCAGTGGTAAGGATCAGCTTAAAGCCCATTTGCTGTGCCTGCTGGATGATTTCCAAAAGAGGGGAATTACGGAACCAGCTCAAGGTTAGCGAACGATAGGCTTTGTCATTGGACGCCAGTTCTTTAACGACCTCCATTTCGGTTTTGGCATGGGAAAGCATGTCTACAAAATTATAGACGATGGTAATCAAATCGTTGTTTTTCATCGACTTGAAATTCTCTACTAACTTTTTACCACCGGCATAACTTGTGATTTTATGGTATTCCTGCTTGATATCGATACGCAATCTTTTCAGTTGCTCTGTAAGGAATTCTGCTTCATAGAGGTTTTTACCGCCATCTTCCACATCGTTCTTCCAGTATTGCGGGTATTGTTTTTCCATTTCCAGCGGCATAAGCCCTGAAAATATAGCATTGCGGGCATATTGCGTCGCAGTGGGAAGTATCGCGTAGTACGGTGTTTCCTTTTCTAATTTGTAATAATTATTGACAATGCCTTCAAAAACCTTCCACTGGTCGTATCGTAAATTGTCGATCACCACAAAAAGGATGGGTTTGTCTTTCTTCTTGATTTCCGGAACTACCAATTCTTTGAAAAGCGTATGGGAAAGTACCGGCTTGTCTCCTTTCGGATCGAACCAGTCTTCGTAATTGCGTTCGATGAATTTGGCAAACTGGGAATTGGCTTCTACTTTTTGGGATTCCAGGATTTCGATCATCGACTGGTCGTTGATATTCTCCAGTTCAATTTCCCAAAAGACCAGTTTTTTATATAATTCAACCCATTCTTCATACGAATTTACCATGGCCATGTCCATTGCAATTTTTCGGAATTCTTTTTGGTAGTCAAGGGTTGTTTTTTCAGAAATCAGCCTGGAGTGGTCCAGATTTTTCTTTAAGCTCAATAGAATCTGATTTGGGTTGACCGGTTTGATCAGGTAATCGGCAATTTTGGAACCGATGGCTTCTTCCATGATATATTCTTCCTCACTTTTGGTAATCATAATTACCGGAATGGAGGATTTTTTTTCCTTGATTTCGGCAAGCGTTTCCAGTCCGCTTAATCCGGGCATATTTTCGTCTAGAAAAACCACATCGAAATTTTCCTCTTCAAATAAGTCAATCGCATCCTGTCCATTGTTACAGGTGGTTACTTTATAATTTTTTTTCTCTAAAAAGAGTATATGAGGCTTTAAAAGATCGATCTCATCATCGACCCAAAGTATTTTTATTTCGGTCATAGTGAACTGGATTTATAGGTCAGTAATAGTTAGGCAATTTAACATAGTTTCTTTGGTTTCTTCCTAATTTTTTTATAAAATATTTGCTACTTTTATCACTGTTGAATTCTACAGGTACTAACAAAAAAAGGTTCCGCAATGGGAACCTTTTTTACTGAGATGCTTGACGTCAGGACGTCTTATTTACTGTCTTTTTTTTCTTTTCTAAGTTTCTCGTCTTCTTTTTTCATCTCATCAATACGTCTTTTTTCGGCATCAGCTTCTTTTTTCATAGCATCTTTACGAGCTGCTTTTTCATTTTGTGCCTGTACGTTTTTTGCGTCTTCCTGTTTCGGATTCTCCTGTGCCGATGCTATTCCTGTAAGAAAACAAAAGGCAATTATCATAAGTGAATTTTTCATGATAGGTAATTTTGGTTGAATTAAAAGATTAAAAAATATTTTTTCTGAGTTGGGGAGATTGAGCGGACTAATATATTAACTTTTTTTTAACCGTGACCCATTATTATAAAATGTTTTTGTTAAGAATGCAATTTGCGTGCCAATTAAAACAATTGAGCCTGAAATGTTAATTCGGCCGGATTTTATTATATTTGTAACCCTTATTAAAAAAAAGTGATCGAAATCAACAAACTCAAAATATTGAATGACCCCATTTATGGGTTTATTTCTATTCCCAATACCTTAGTCTACGACCTGATCCAGCATCCTTATTTTCAGCGGCTTCGCAGGATTAGCCAGATGGGAATGTCCTATCTCGTATATCCCGGAGCACACCACACGCGTTTCCACCATGCGCTTGGCTGTATGCACCTGATGCAAAAGGCCGTTCAGGTTTTGAAAATAAAAGGGGTTGCAATTTCAGAAACGGAAGAAAGTGCCTTATACATTTCCATTTTGCTGCATGACATTGGCCATGGCCCTTTTTCGCACGCTATGGAGCATAGTATAGTGGAAGATGTGAATCACGAAGCCATATCCTTATTGTTTATGGACAAACTGAATCAGGAATTTGACGGGCAATTAGATCTGGCCATCAAAATTTTCAAAGGGGAATACGAACGGAAGTTTATGCTGCAGTTAATTTCCAGCCAATTGGATATGGACCGCCTGGATTACCTGAAACGGGATAGCTTTTATTCTGGTGTGGCAGAAGGTAATATCAATTCGGAGCGTTTGATCCAGATGATGAATGTTCAGGACGACTGGTTGGTTATTGAAGAAAAAGGGATTTATTCGGTGGAGAAGTTCCTCGTAGCCCGCAGGCTAATGTACTGGCAGGCGTATCTGCATAAGACGAGCCTGGTTGCAGAACAAATATTGACCAAAGTATTGAAGCGGGCAAAAGAGCTGACCCAAAAGGGAATAATGCTGGAATGTAGTAAGCCGTTGCAGTATTTTTTGGAAAATAAAGTGACCCTCGAATTATTTTCTGAGGATATTTTAGATAGATTTGCGCAACTGGATGATTTTGATATTGTTAGTGCCTTGAAAAACTGGCAGTTTCATAGTGATTTTGTACTGAGTTCCCTGAGCCGTATGATTATCAACCGGGATTTGTTGAAAATTCGCCTGAGCAGTGAGAAATTTACACAGGAAGAAATAGGAGAATTGCAGCAACTTTTTTCGGAAAAACATCATTTGTCGGTGCAGGATACGGCATATTTTATCTTTAAAGGAAAAATAAAGAACCAAGCCTATAATAAATTGGGAGATCCAATACGAATTATGAAGAAAGACAGGACAATTGAAGACGTATTAGAGGCTTCTGACCAGTTGAATTTGAAAGCATTATCGAAGCCGGTGACGAAATATTTCATATGTTTTCCAAAAGACTTGTTGAAAACTAAAGTTTAAATTCAATTTTTTATATTTTTGTCGCAATGAAATTTACAGCAGAACAAATAGCAGGTATCTTGGGAGGTGATGTGGAAGGTAATCCGGAAGCGGAAGTTTTTAAGCTATCAAAAATTGAAGAAGGGTCTGAAGGTTCACTAACTTTCCTGGCAAATCCGAAATACAACCATTATATATATTCAACACAGGCGAGTGTTGCCATTGTCAATAAAACTTTTATTGCTGAATCGGAAATTAATACTACGCTGATCCGTGTTGATGATGCCTACAAGTCATTTTCCACACTGCTGGAGTATTACAATCAGGTCAAATTAAGCAAATCCGGTATCGAACAGCCATCCGTAATTTCGGAGAATGTAGTGTATGGGGAGCAGTTGTACCTGGGGAGTTTTTGTTATATCGGTAAGAATGTGACGATAGGGGAGAATGTAAAGATTTATCCGAACTGCTTTATCGGCGATAATGTTGTTATTGGCGATAATACGATACTTTTTGCAGGTGTGCGTGTGTATTCTGAAACCGAGATCGGCAAAAACTGCCTGATCCATTCCGGAACCGTATTGGGCTCGGATGGTTTTGGATTTACTCCAAATGAAGAAGGCGTATACAGTAAAGTACCGCAGATTGGAAACGTGATTATTGAAGACAATGTCGACATTGGTGCTAATACAACGATTGATAGGGCGACATTAGGGTCTACAATCATCCGTAAAGGGGTAAAGTTGGATAACCAGATCCAGATTGCGCATAATGTTGAAATAGGAGAGAATACCGTAATTGCCTCGCAAACGGGTGTAGCGGGTTCTACTAAAATTGGAAAAAATTGTATGATCGGTGGGCAGGTTGGCATCGCCGGGCATTTAACAATTGGAAACGGTGTACGCATCCAGGCACAGACAGGTGTCGGGAGAAGTGTCGTTGATGGTGAGAAGATTCAAGGTTCACCAGCATTAAGCTATGGCGATTTTAATAAATCGTACGTGCATTTTAAAAACTTGCCGAAAATTGTTTCCGATTTAGAAGAAATAAAAAAACAATAAAACAAAAATAAATGACAATGGTTAAACAGAAAACCATCAAGAACGAAATTTCTCTAACCGGAGTCGGACTTCACACAGGGAAGGAAGTAACGATGACTTTCAAACCTGCACCAGTCAACAGCGGATTCTCATTTGTGAGGGTAGATTTAGAAGGACATCCCGTTATTGAAGCTGATGCAAACTATGTTGTAAACACTCAGCGCGGCACTAATTTAGAGAAAAAAGGAGTAAAAATCCAGACTTCTGAGCATGTCCTGGCAGCTTTTGTTGGCTGCGATGTGGATAATGTTATTATTGAACTGGATGCTTCTGAACCTCCTATCATGGATGGTTCCTCAAAATATTTTGTGGAAGCGATTGAAAAAGCCGGAATCCAGGAACAGGATGCCGTACGAAATGTGTATGTTGTTAAAGAAGTAATTTCCTATACTGATGAAGTTACAGGAAGCGAAATATTAATCATGCCTTCTGATGATTATCAGGTGACTGCCATGGTGGATTTTGGGACTAAAGTTTTAGGAACCCAAAACGCAACGATGAAGAGCATCAGTGATTTTAAGAAAGAAATTTCCGAATCCCGAACATTCAGTTTTTTACATGAAATCGAAACCTTGCTTGAGAATGGCCTTATCAAAGGCGGTGACCTGAACAATGCGATCGTATATGTCGATAAAGAAATTTCTGCTGCTACAGTAGAAAAATTAAAAGTGGCTTTTGGAAAAGAAACAATTTCGGTAAAACCGAACGGAATCCTGGATAACCTTACACTGCATTACCCTAACGAAGCTGCGCGCCATAAACTATTGGATGTGGTTGGTGATTTGGCATTAGTAGGGACTAAAATCAGGGGTAAAGTAATTGCCAATAAGCCAGGGCATTTTGTAAACACCCAATTCGCTAAAAAATTATCTAAAATTATAAAAATCGAGCAGCGCAACCAGGTTCCGGTGTATGACCTGAATCAGGAGCCGTTGATGGATATTCATAAGATTATGAGTATCCTTCCGCACCGCCCACCTTTCTTGCTGATCGATAAAATTATCGAAATGTCAGACAGCCATGTGGTAGGCTTGAAAAATGTAACGATGAATGAAAATTTCTTCGTAGGGCATTTTCCGGGAGCACCTGTGATGCCGGGAGTACTTATCGTTGAAGCAATGGCTCAATCGGGCGGAATCCTGATTTTAAGCTCTGTGCCGGATCCGGAGAACTACCTGACCTATTTCATGAAAATTGATAATGTAAAATTCAAGCAAAAAGTACTTCCCGGAGATACATTAGTATTCAAATGTGACCTTATTTCCCCAATCAGAAGAGGGATTTGCCACATGCAGGCCAATGCCTATGCGAATGGAAGACTGGTTGCTGAAGCTGAATTAATGGCACAAATTGCCAAAAAGAACTAAAAATTAAAGTATGAATCAACCCTTAGCATACGTTCATCCGGGAGCAAAAATCGCAAAAAATGTGGTTATTGAACCTTTTACCACGATCCATAATAATGTTGAAATTGGGGAGGGGACATGGATCGGCTCCAATGTAACAATTATGGAAGGTGCCCGAATCGGTAAAAACTGTAATATTTTTCCAGGTGCTGTAATTTCTGCAGTACCACAAGATTTAAAATTTGGTGGCGAAGATTCATTAGCTATTATTGGTGACAACACCACAATCAGGGAATGTGTAACGATTAACAGGGGGACGATTGCTTCAGGACAGACCAAATTAGGCAAAAACTGCCTTGTGATGGCAACTGCGCACATCGCCCACGACTGCCATATTGGAGACAATGCAATCATCGTAAATGGTGTGGCATTGGCAGGACATGTAACTGTAGGTAATTTTGCTATTATTGGCGGACTTGCTGCGGTACACCAGTTTATTAATATTGGTGATCATGCCATGATTTCCGGTGGCTCACTGGTTCGTAAAGATGTACCTCCTTTTACCAAAGCGGCAAAAGAACCGCTTTCGTATGTTGGGATCAATTCTGTAGGATTGAGAAGAAGGGGATTTACACCTGAAAAAATCAGGGAAATCCAGAATATCTATAGAATCTTATACCAGAAAAATTATAATACCACACAGGCTTTGGGAATTATCGAAGCAGAAATGGAAGCAACACCGGAACGGGATGAAATTATCCTTTTTATCCGCAATTCTTCCCGTGGGGTAATGAAAGGGTATTCCGGAATCTATTAGGAGAATCACTGTAAAATTGAAATAAACGAATTATAAAATAAAAAAATAAATGGCCAGTACATCAGACATCAGAAACGGATTGTGTATCAAATTCAATCACGATATTTATAAAATCATCGAATTCCTTCACGTAAAACCAGGAAAAGGCCCTGCATTCGTACGTACAAAATTAAAAAGCCTTACAAACGGAAAAGTATTGGACAATACCTTTTCTGCAGGTCATAAAATTGAAGAAGTACGTGTAGAGACTCATAAATTCCAATACCTGTATGCTGAAGGAGATGACTATAACTTCATGCATATTGAAACGTTTGAGCAAATTGTATTGAACAAAGATATTCTGGATGCTCCGGGTTTATTGAAAGAAGGAGAAAATGTGATGGTAATCATCAATGCCGAAACAGAAGCACCACTTTCTGTGGACATGCCGGCTTCTGTAGTATTGCAAGTGACCTATTCTGAGCCAGGTGTAAAGGGGAATACTTCTACCAATGCCACTAAACCCGCCACGGTGGAAACAGGCGCAACCATCAATGTGCCTTTGTTCATTAACGAAGGGGACAAAATTAAAATTGATACTGCGACAGGTTCCTATATGGAACGTGTAAAAGAGTAATATTTTTAAAATCCCTTTCGGAAGCGAAAGGGATTTTATATTTTTATAAAGCCTGATATCCATCCCATGAAATTTTCAAAAATTCATTCCCTTAAACAAATTGCAGATCTTATTCAATGCGAATTTGTAGGTGATCCTGAATTCCCAGTATTGGGAATGAACGAAATCCATGTCGTAGAAAGTGGTGATATTGTTTTTGTCGACCATCCGAAATACTATGATAAAGCATTACAATCGGCAGCAACGATTATTTTAATCAATAAGCACGTTGATTGCCCAGAAGGAAAGGCTTTATTGATTTCTGATGACCCTTTTCGAGATTTTAATGTGCTGACGCATCATTTTCGCCCGTTTCAGGCGACCAACACGAGTATTTCACTTAGTGCCACTATCGGTGAAGGGACTTTTATCCAGCCCAATTGTTTCGTAGGAAACCATGTGACTATTGGAAAAAATTGCGTTATTCATTCGAATGTATCGATTTATGACAATACTGTTATTGGAGACAATGTCATTATTCACGCTGGAACCGTATTGGGAGCTGATGCTTTTTATTATAAGAAAAGAGAAACCGGTTTTGATCAGCTGCTTTCCGGAGGTCGCGTTGTAATTCAGGATAATGTGGCAATCGGCGCACTTTGTACTATTGACAAAGGTGTTACAGGAGATACAACCATCGGTGAAGGTACAAAAATAGACAACCAGGTGCATGTAGGCCATGATACAGTAATCGGAAAAAAATGCCTCATTGCTTCACAAACCGGAATTGCGGGCTGTGTTATTATTGAAGATGAAGTTACCCTGTGGGGACAAGTGGGGACTACCAGCGGGATTACCATCGGTGCCAAAGCGGTTATTTTAGGGCAAACAGGAGTTACAAAGTCCGTAGCCGGAGGAAAATCGTATTTTGGAACGCCTATAGAGGAATCCCGGGAAAAACTCAAACAATTAGCGAATATCAAGAAAATACCGGAATTGCTCAAAAAAAACAAATAATTCTCAGAACGATGAAAACCCCAAAAGATATTGTTTTAGAAGTTTATGCCTCAGATGCGATCCGAAATCCGGAAGCAATGAAAAATTTCCTGCATCCGGAAGCGGTTGTAGAGTGGAATAGTAGTAAGGGATTTCTGAAGCTTGACTATGAGTTGGTTATAGAGATGACCGGTGAATTGGAGAGATCTTATTTGAATTCCAGAGCAGAAATTCACCACATATTGGCTGAAAACAATCTGGTGACCGTACGTTTTACCCATTATGTTACCGCGATTGAAAATCCGGGAGAAGAAACAGCACTGGCTAAATTCTTCATCATTTGGGAAATAAAAGACGGGCAATTATACAGGGGTTTTCAAATGAGCCAGTTGCCATAAAGCGGGTATTTTTAAATTAAATTTATCTCAAATTTAAATTCAAAAAGCTTTATTGTTCGCCCGCAAAAGTCTATTTTTGCATCACAAAATAAAAAATAATTAAAATAATATATCATGAGTGTTTTAGTTAACAAAGATTCTAAAATAATTGTTCAGGGATTTACAGGAAGTGAAGGTACTTTTCATGCTTCCCAAATGATTGAATACGGAACAAACGTTGTAGGTGGTGTGACTCCAGGAAAAGGGGGAACAACGCATTTAGAGCGTCCAGTTTTTAATACTGTTAAAGATGCAGTAGATCAGGCCGGTGCAGATACTACCATTATTTTTGTTCCACCAGCTTTTGCTGCGGATGCTATTATGGAAGCTGCAGATGCAGGTATCAAAGTAATTATTACAATTACAGAAGGTATTCCTGTTGCTGATATGATTAAAGCTTATGATTATATTCAAGGAAAAGAGTGCCGTTTAATCGGTCCTAACTGTCCTGGTGTTATTACTCCTGGAGAAGCTAAAGTTGGTATCATGCCAGGTTTCGTTTTCAAAAAAGGAACTGTAGGGATTGTTTCTAAATCAGGAACATTAACTTATGAAGCAGCAGATCAGGTTGTAAAACAAGGATTAGGAATTACTACAGCTATCGGAATTGGTGGTGACCCGATTATCGGGACTACTACAAAAGAAGCAGTAGAATTGCTGATGAATGATCCTGAAACAGAATGTATCGTTATGATTGGTGAAATCGGTGGTCAATTGGAAGCAGATGCTGCACAATGGATTAAAGCGGATGGAAACAGAAAACCGGTTGTTGGCTTTATTGCAGGTGAAACTGCACCAAAAGGAAGAACAATGGGGCATGCTGGTGCGATTGTAGGTGGTGCAGACGATACTGCTGAAGCTAAAAAACGCATCATGAGAGAAAATGGTATCCACGTAGTAGATTCTCCAGCTGAAATTGGTAAAAAAGTAAAAGAAGTTTTAGGATAATTTCCGAAACTCTTAACGCTATAGAAGTCCCGCAATTGCGGGACTTTTTTTATATTCGTAATTCAGCCCTCACCTATGAAAAAAGCCTTTGCCCCAATCGTGAATCCCGATTCCAAAATTTTAATCCTCGGCACAATGCCGGGCGAAAAATCATTAGAACTACAGGAATATTATGGCAACCGGGGAAATAGTTTCTGGAAGCTGCTTTTTACCCTTTTTGACCAGGAGGTTACTTATGATTATACCATCAAAAAAGCCCTCCTGAAAACGCACCATATAGCCCTTTGGGACGTACTCGAATTCTGTGAACGTACCGGAAGCCTTGACAGCAATATCAAAAATGAAATCGCCAATGATTTCAATACATTTTATAAACAGTATCCTCAAATTGAGCATGTTTTCTTTTCCAGTAAAAATGCAGCAAAATACTATGATGAGTATGTAGGCAGGCATACAGGTATTCAGTATACCACATTGCCATCACCCAGCGGTGCCAATGCCTCCAAAAGTTTTTTACAAAAGCTGGAGGAATGGAAAGCCATTTATGAAGCTTTGCAAGTAAAAAAATACTAAATTTAAGGCTCAATTTAAACTCATATGTTATGTCAAATATTGATTTGATTATTGAAGAACGCCCACGGGATATCGGAGATTTTCTGGTTGGACGGCTGTTGCCTTTTCGTAAAAAGAGAACAGTAGGGCCTTTTATTTTTATTGATCACATGGGGCCGGCTACAATTGCAGCATCACACTATATGGATGTAGACCAGCATCCGCATGTGGGATTGGCTACTTTGACATTTTTGCTGGACGGCGAAATCATGCATAAAGACAGTATTGGAACCGTTCAGAAAATAGCTCCGGGTTCTGTAAACTGGATGATTGCCGGTAATGGGGTAACCCATACGGAACGTACTCCCGAAACACTTCGCAATGGATTGGATCATACCATCCACGGCTACCAGATTTGGGTGGCCCTGCCAAAAGATAAAGAAGATATTGCTCCTGAGTTCCATCATTTTGATCGAAATGACTTACCCAGCTGGAACGATGGTACTACCGAATTTACACTGGTTGCCGGAAAAGGATATGGTAAAGAATCTCCGGTTCCTGTGCATTCGGAATTATTTATGGTAGAAATAAAGAATACCGAAGAATATGTACTGCATACCGAGGGCCAGCTTTTTGGTGAAATCGGGATTTGTGTGGTGGAAGGAGCCATTCAGGCTTGTGAACACCATGTAGAAAAAGGAAATATGCTGGTGTCAAAATTAGAAGATGCCTGTAGCCTGACCATGGCGCCCAATACCCACCTGATCCTTTTTGGCGGACAACCATTACCAGAAGAGCGTTTTATTTATTGGAATTTCGTTTCTTCCAGTAAAGATAAACTGGAAGCAGCCAAAGAGCGCTGGCGTAAAAAAGAATTCCCTAAAGTTCCGGGTGATACTACCTATGTTACGATGCCGGAAGAGATGAAACGATAAGATAAACAATGTAATTATTAGATCAAATAGTGCAGCCTGTATTGTGATAATTCATTTTAAATTTTATATTTACAACAATATAGTAATTTTTATAGCTTTTTATCAATCCTCACTCTTTTAGTGAATTGAGCAGCGCTGTAACGATTCATTTTTAAACAGTGTTTTTTACAGTGATATGATACAGCAATTATCGAATTACCAGCATATTTCATTTGATTTATGGCTTACCCTCATCCGGTCGAATCCTCAATTTAAAATAGAGCGCAACCGGCTTTTTCGGGATTTTTTTAAAATTGAAAAATCTATCGAGGAAGTAAGCACTGTAATTCGTAAATATGATGTGTTGACGAATTATATCAATGAAAGGGTAGGAAAAAATTTTGATACACTTGAAATCTATTTCCTTATCCTTGCTGCTCTCGATGTCGATTTGAATGCAATAGAAATGAAAGAATTCGATGAGTTTTATGCTTTGACGGAGTCACTTCTTTTAACGCACAAACCGCTATTGCTGGATGAGAAATTCCCACAAAAGCTGGAAGCGCTTCACAACCAGGGAAAATCCATGAATATATTGAGCAATACTGCTTTTATAAAAGGAAGTTCCCTGCGTAAAATCCTGCAGCATTACGATATGGAAGCCTATTTTTCATTTCAGATTTATTCCGATGAAGCTGGTTTTTCCAAACCGAACAACAGGATTTATCAGTTGGCCTATGATGAGATTGTAAAAATCAAAGCAATGGAGAAAAAAGATATCATCCATGTAGGAGATAACAGGATTTCAGATTTTGATGGTGCAAAAAAGTTTGGATTTAATGCTTATTTAATGGTTTAATTTATTTTAATGATTACAAATTACAGTCTACACCGTATTACGGATCAGGAGTATTCTCCATTTTCGGAATCAGATTACAGCAAGTTTAAATTTGGTGATGATGCCATTGCTAAAACATTTGCCGATGCCTTATTTGAAGGATTCATCAGTGAACATGCCGACCTTATTTTGCAGCATGAGGAAATTGTCATATTGCCAAGTCCGTATCTCGCCATTCCAACAGCTTCCAATCGTCTCAGTTTTTATTTCAAAACACGAATGAACCAGTTTCTGTTTGAAAATGAAAAGATGGCGTTAAAGGAATCAAAGATCTACCGAAATCAAACGTATGTGACGGATTATGGCGCATTGGATTATACCGAAAGGGTAAAGCTGATTTCCAATGATACCTATTATATTGATAAAAATATTGTCGAAGGCAAGCTTTGTATTTTTATGGACGATATCAAAATAACGGGAAGCCATGAATTTATCATCAAAAAAATACTGGATGAATATAAGGTCCAGGGCCATTTTGTATTCGTGTATTTTGCAGAATTATTAAATAAAGACATACACCCTAATATTGAAAACCATTATAATTACTTCCATGTGAAGACAGTGGAGCATATTATAGGGCTCATCAACCAAAAAACATTTGATTATAATACCCGTATTGTGAAGTACATTTTACGGCTGGAAGTTCCGGATCTCATTCTTTTATTGCAATCCATACCGCAATCGAGAATCGATACCCTTTTTCATCTGGCAGTGAGTAATAACTACCATACGATTACAGAATACAAAGAAAATTTAAAATCAATACATAAAAAAAACAGCAGATTATGGCTATCAATTTACAAAAAGGACAACGTGAAACACTTAACGCTCCCAAGTTTATAATTGGATTGGGATGGGACACTAACAGCTCCAGCACAGGGGCATCTTTTGATTTGGATGCGTCAGTATTTATTATGGGAGAGAATAAAAAAATTCTTTCTGATGAGCATTTTATCTTTTACAATAATTTAAAATCGCCGGATGAAGCGGTAGAACATAAAGGAGATAACCTTACGGGTGATGGCGATGGCGATGACGAACAGATTATTGTCGATTTGTCTAAGATTGATCCGAGGACTTCTGAAATTTGCGTGGTAGTAACCATACACGATGCAGATGCCAGAAAACAAAATTTTGGTCAGGTGCGAAACTCATTTGTCCACATTCTGGATGCTTCCAATAATACAGAATTGGTGAAATATGAACTGGAAGAGGATTTTTCAATAGAAACAGCGGTAGAGTTCGGAAGGATCTACAAGCGCAATAATGAGTGGAAATTTGAAGCTGTTGGCGTAGGAATGAAAGGCGGACTTCAGGATTATTTAAATAAATATAACTAAGCTATGGCAATCAATTTAGAAAAAGGGCAACGGATCAACTTAGAAAAAAGTAACGGTACAAAACTTCAGAATATCTGCGTAGGCGTAAACTGGGGGGCAATTGAAAAGAAAGGTATCTTTGGTGGTATCACTAAAGTGCCAGTAGATCTTGATGCCAGTTGTGCGGTATATGATGCGTCGAAAAATAATATTGATACGGTAAGTTTCAGGAAATTGCGTTCCAATGACCAGGCGATCAAACACAGTGGGGATGATTTAACCGGGGATATGAGTGGTGATGACGGACTTGACAATGAAGTGATAACTCTTGATTTTACAAAATTATCGCCTTCGGCAAATTATGTCGCTTTTTTCATCAATAGTTTCCGCGGCCAGGATTTTAAAGATATTCCTTTTGCCTCCATCCGCATTTATGAAGGCCTGCCAACGCGTGTAACAGAAGTTTTCGCAAAATACGATATTGCACATGACAAATCATTTGAAGGGGCAGTATCCATGGTCTTAGGGGTATTTTATAAAAGAAATGAAGAATGGAAATTCAGTGCCATCGGTACACCAACGAGAGACCGTAAATTAGAGGAAACCGTAATCACAATTCAGCAAAATCACCTGTAATAGAGCAAAAATGGAAAACAATCAAATAATTGTACAGGAAAATAACAGCCTGATTGACAAAGAAGGTAATGTTAATTTGCAAAATGCTACAGACGCCGATATTTCAAATTACAAATCCTTATCAGGCCAACTGAATGAAAATGACGTCAACTCCATATTAAATTTTGGAGCCGAAATCCAAAATTCCATTTCCAAACAGAGTGATACTTTTTTATCCTCAGTAAGGACATATAATTCCGGTGAAGTAGGGACACTGATCAATGATCTTTTGACCGAACTGAATTATGTGGATGTGGATCAGTTGAATCAAAGCCCATTCAAGCGTTTTATTTCCAAAGTGCCCCTTTTGGGCAAATTGGTGGTGGATGTGCAGAAACTTTTCCAACAGTATGATAAGATTACCGTAAATGTTGATAAAATAAGCAACAAGGTAAAAGCCGGAATGATCAATTCCGTAAGGGATAATTCTTCGTTGCAAACCATGTTTGATGGCAATGTCAACCTGATAAAGGAAATGGAAAAGCATATTATTGCCGGACAAATCCGTTTCAAAGAGCTGAATGAAGAACTGGCAGTGATGGAAGGAAATAGTAGCCAATATCAGGATTATCAGATTTCAGATAAGAAAAACTACATTAACAGGCTTGATAAGCGCCTGGCAGATATGAAGATCGTTCGTTTTATCATGCTACAATCTCTGGCGCAGATACGGGTTGTACAAAATAATAATACTTCTATTGCAGAAAAAGCACAGTCGATTTTAACAACAACGATGCCGGTATGGAAAAACCAGCTTACTTTGGCGGTAGCTTTACAACGTCAGAAACAAAATATTGAAGTACAGCGCCGTGTTTCGGAAACGACCAACACGATCTTACAGAAAAATGCTGAAATGCTGAAACAAAACAGTATTGAAGTAGCGAAGGAAAATGAGAATACTATTGTTTCGCTTGAGACTTTGAAAATGACAACCAAATCGCTTATTGATACGCTTACAGAAGTAAAACAAATCCATGAGCAGGGTGCTGAAACCAGAAGGCAACTGGATGCTGGTTTACAAAGCCTGGAAGCAGAATTAAAAAAAGGAGTTATAAATTAAGGGGAGGATCGTAGATGCATCAGGACGATGATGAAATATTTATTCCAATTATCAGGGATAGCAAAAAGAAATTACAGACGTTAAAAATAGTATCCAATTTTTTTAACCATCCCGTTCTTTTTGCTGTTTTGATACGCACCAAAGTCATTCATAACCTGTTTGAAAATAATCGAAGCCTGGATAGTAATAAGCTGGAATTGTTCCACCTGCAATACACCCAAAGCCTGATTGATCTTTTTCAAAAGCTAAAAAAAACAAAGGAACAGAATTATTTGCTACTGGCCGATGAGATCTATATTAATGATGATTTTATCGGAAAGCTGAAACTCGAAATCGATGCCAGTTTTTTCCGGGATGTAGCCTATAGCCATGCCAAAAACCTGTCATTGAAAATTGAGCAACTGTACAAAGGTTTTGCCTTTGAGAATCTTGAAGTATTCCATTGGAATGAAATTACTGAGTTTTCCTCCCGGAGAGCAAATGAGTTTTACCGTGAAATAAGCAAAGAACAGTTTGACCAGTTAGTTGCCCATCATCACAATAATGTATATGAAAACAAATTTGTGACTATTGAGAAGAAACTTCTGGGAAGGCTCAACATCCATAAGTTCCGGATCAAATTCACCTGCGGATTAAAGCAGGGAAATGAACTCCTGGAGATCTATGAGTTTGTAGATTCCAATGATCGTTTTGTATTCCATATCAGTGAAAAATCATTTTACTTTTTAGATGATGACAATACCAAAGGAATTGACTTGTCAAAAAACCAATCGGTAAAAAAGCAAATTATCGATGGGCTTCAGGAAAAAAACAGGCAGCTCACAGCACAGCAGGAAAGTCTTAAAACACAACTGTCAAGCGAAGTTGAGGCCGTTTTAGAGAGTTATGCCGCGAAGATTTCAGAAGTGGAATTCCTGAATGATTTGCAGAATGTAGATGAGCAAACCAATATTTTAAAAGCAATGTTAAACATAAATATTAATTCAAATAATGGCAATTAATTTAGAAAAGGGGCAACGTCAGCAAATTAGCGCTCCAAAATTTACAGTAGGCTTGGGGTGGGATAATAATTCCAGTGCAACCGGTGAAGCATTTGATCTGGATGCTTCTGTTTTTATTATTGGTGCCAATGGTAAAATTCTAAGCGATAATCACTTTGTATACTACAATAACCTAAAGTCACCGGACGAATCTGTAATCCATACGGGAGATAACCTTACCGGTGATGGCGATGGTGACGATGAAAAAATATTGATAGACCTTTCCAAAATTTCAGCAGATGTAGTGGAAATCTCTTTTGTTGTTACGATTCACCAGGCAGAAGCCAGAAGACAGAACTTTGGACAGATTAGAAATTCCTTTATGAGGATAATCGATACTAACAATACGGAATTGGTGAAATACGAGTTGGACGAGGATTTTTCAATTGAAACTGCTGTAGAATTCGGAAGGATCTATAAGCGTAATAATGAATGGAAATTCGAAGCAGTAGGTTCCGGAATGAAGGGCGGATTGCAGGATTTCCTGAGCAAATACAATTAAAGAGCATAACCTAATCAAAAATGATACGCATGGCAATTAATTTAACCAAAGGTCAGAAAATTGACCTGACTAAGGAGAATGGGGATAAACTGACTAATTTTTGCATCGGGGTGAACTGGGGGGCTATAGAAACAAAAGCCTTTTTTGGACTCTCTAAAAATGTTCAAAAAATCGATTTGGACCTAAGTTGTGTTTTGGTCGATGGTAACAATACCATTTGTGATCATTTATATTCTCTATTATACCGTGTGGAAGTTTTACAGCAATTTGGACTTCCAAAAGGGAAATTGCTGACATCAGATGGAGCTATGAAACATACTGGAGATGATCTGGAAGGTGATACAGGTGGTGATGATGGTATTGACAATGAAATTATTACAGTGGATTTAAGCCGGGTAAATCCAAATGTTTCCCAGATATTCTTTTTCCTGAACAATGCGGGGAAAGAAGATTTTTCACAAATTCCATATGCTAAAATCAGGATGTACGAAGGGACACCGACTCGTGTAAACGCTGTTTTTGCTTCGTATAACGTGGCTGCAGAACCGCAATACAGAGGAAAACAATCCATTATTATGGCAAAACTGTACAAGAGAAACGGCGAATGGAAATTTAGTGCTGTTGGCGATCCCACAGAAGATACTTTTTTAGGACAAACAATTCAGCGCATTGTAAAATCCTATCTCTAATTAGAGACTTCTGGATCGATGTATGGTGAGCAGGTCCATCCATGAATTGAACAATACAATAAACAATCAAAAAACATAATCAAGTAACCAATTTTTTTTAATTTCATATATAATGGATAATTTAATTAATCACCCCGGCCTTATAGGAACATTTGCCGTTGTAGTTTTAGTCATGCTACTCTTAGACTTAGGTGTTTTTAACAAAAATAGTCATGTGGTCACCAATAAAGAGGCGATCATCTGGTCTGTGGTATGGATCAGCCTTTCCATGCTTTTCAGCGGATTCGTATATCATTATGCCGGAATGGAAAAATTTTCCCAGTTCCAGTCTGCTTATTGGATTGAAAAAGCACTATCGGTCGATAACTTATTCGTATTTATTCTCGTATTTGGCTTCTTTAATGTACCCAAAGAAAATCAGCATAAGGTATTGTTCTGGGGTATCATCGGGGCATTAATATTAAGGGCTTTCTTCATCTTTACCGGTGTAGGGCTTATTAAGCTGACGTACCTTCCGGAGATGGTTATTTTTGGTTATAGCGTTCAAATCAATGTCATACTGACTTTATTTGGAGCATTCCTGATTTATGCCGGCATAAAATCCTGGTTTGCAGAAGATGATGATGATGAAAATAAAGATTTTAGTAAAAGCCCGGGAGCCCGAATGGTAACCAAACTTTTCAAAGTGAGTAAAAACTATGATAAAGACAAATTCTTCACGATAGAGAATGGAAAGAAGCTCGCTACGCCCTTATTAGTAGTTGTAGGAGTAATTGAATTTACAGATTTACTTTTTGCCGTAGATTCAATCCCTGCGATATTTGCAATCGCGCCTGATGATCCGTTTATACTCTATACTTCAAATATTTTCGCAATCTTAGGATTAAGAGCGTTGTATTTCCTTTTGGCAAACTTTATACATTTATTCAGCAAATTAAAATACGGATTAGCAATTATCCTGACCTTTATCGGTGTGAAAATGGTAATTTCTCCGTTCTTCCATATTGAATCCCTTCATTCGCTAATTGTTGTGGGAAGTGTATTGGTACTTTCAGTAGTAGCTTCTTTGCTTTTCCCAGAGAAACCGGAAAATGAGATAGAAGCATAAGTAGAAATGCCGTTTATGTAGGTAATTTATAAAGCAAAAAGCCCTGTTCATTGAGATGAACAGGGCTTTTTTATAGTTAATGGTTTTCTGTAGCTGTTATTTTTAAATAAGGGTAGCTTAACGTATACCGTATAATTTAATATATAAAATAGGGAGCATATTTAATGTAATATTTCATGGCTATACTACAGTTGATCCAGGTCGATACGGAGGAATATCCTTTTGCTGCTTTGGTAATTATTTCGTTTTTCATAACCTTATTATTTGATAGTATAAATTTGCGAAAAGATTAAAATCTAAGTGTTATACCATTTTTAATTATGTTTATATGATTTCCATTTGATCAATTTAAATGAGATGCAGCAGTATAAATATCTAATATTCCAACTCCCGTAAGGCTTGTCGTACTCTTTTTTCATTCATTCGCTCGAGTTGGTGTAGTGCCTCAATACCATTTTTCGCACAGCCATCAATTGTCTGGAAACCTTTTATAAAATGTGTAAGTTGCGTTGCTTCTTCCTGTGTCAGTTTCGGTAAAATCAATTTTGTAAATTGCTTGAAATCATGGTGGAGTGCGGTATGTTCATAATATTCTGCTTTCAAATCGTTATAGTATTCTTTGATGTCTTTGCTAAGCTCGCCACCATAAGTAGTATTGATTTCTGCATATTCCTTTTTTATTTTCTCTTTACTGCTGCTAAATAATCCCATACAATTTTCTTGGTTTAAAAGTTTTGATGCTGCAATATGATTAATTTTTTGGAGTACTTTTTTAGCTGGAGATTATTAATGTATTATTTATATTCTATAAAAAAGTCTGGAAATACCGATGAAATGGACACTTGGCACAAAAAGAATAATAATAACATAATAGTTAAATCATTACAAATCAATATTTTTATACGTATTTATAATTATAACTTATATGGACCTAACAGGCAATAAAGCGCATACAACTCCGGAAGATCTCTTTTTTGACAGGGATATCAGCTGGTTGTCGTTTAATGAAAGGGTATTATTAGAAGCCAAGGCTCAGGAAGTGCCTCTTTTTGAACGTATAAAATTCCTGTCCATTTATTCTTCCAATCTGGATGAATTTTATAGGGTGCGTATTCCTTCCCTGATGGCTTTAAAAAAAATTGCCCAGAAAAAAGTAGAAAACAATACCCTTTTTCAAAATACCTTAGATACAATTCAGCATATCGTAAACCAGCAGCAGAAAGTTTTTGGCACTATAATGAATGGATTGCTACCGGAACTCCGGAAAGAGCATATCCATCTTGTCTATGATGAGCCAATCCCTGCAAAGATACACCAACAGGTAACCGATTATTTTTTTACAGAAATCCTTTCATTCCTACAAATTGTACAGATTACTGCAGCGACTGAATTTTTTCCTGAAAATAATAAATTATATAAGATTGTTATTCCACAGGATCAGGAGGAATCAAATGCCGGTAGGATTGTAACGATACCTTCGGACGACCTGCCGCGATTTTTTAGTACAGAAGACGAGGGCGTACTGTATATTATTTTTATAGATGATATTATAAAGTTAGGGCTACCATTAGTATTTAAAAATGAATTGCTGTCGGATTATAACTTTAAAGTAACGCGTGACGCTGCGTTAGAACTGGATGATGAATACGATGAAAGCCTGGCGGAAAAAATGGAGAAGAAAATTGCAAAGCGCGATTTTAGTTTTGCCACACGTTTCTTATTTGATTCCCGTATGCCCGCACCATACCTGCAACTTCTGATTGATTGTTTTAAATTGAAGGATGCCACAATAGTGCTGGGCGGGCCTTACCATAATCTTAAAGACCTGGCGACACTGCCCATCCATAATCCAAAATTAGCATACCCCAAAATAACTCCGGTACCATACTTTTTGGATAGTAATACAATGCTATTCGAGAAAATTGCGGAACGTGATATTCTCCTTAATGTACCATATGAATCCTATACACCCGTTTTGCGTTTTTTTAATGAAGCGGCAATTAATCCCCAGGTAAAAGAGATCTATGTTACATTATACCGTGTTGCCAGTGATTCCAGAATTGCCAATGCACTGATCAGTGCAGCGCGAAATGGTAAAAAAGTGACTGTCATTGTAGAGCTCAAAGCCCGGTTTGATGAAGCCAACAATATCAAATGGTCTAAATTTCTGAAAAAGGCCGGCGTAAAGATTATTTATAGTATCCCATCCTTAAAAGTCCATGCTAAGATTGCACTGGTAAAATTTTCTGAGGAAAGTGCCCTTCCTGTATTGGGATTATTGGCTACTGGTAATTTAAATGAAAATACCGCCCGTTTTTACACCGATCATATCATCATGACACCAGATCCAAAGCTAACCCATGAACTTGAAAAATTATTCCGGCATTTGGGAGATATTAAAAAAATATCAAAAACCAATAAGACTATTTTTAGCCATCTTTTGGTCGCTAAATTTAACCTTCGGGATCGTTTCATAGCCTTGATTGACCGCGAAATAGAAAATCAGAAAAGGGGCCTTGCTGCGGGAATTACACTAAAAATGAATAATCTGGAAGAAAAAAAGCTGATTGGAAAATTATATGAAGCTTCAAATGCAGGAGTACACATCAATTTGATTATCCGTGGGATTTGTTGCCTTATTCCGGGGGTGCCACAAATGAGCGAAAATATTGTCGTTCATAGGATTATTGACCGTTATTTGGAACATGGAAGAATCTTTATTTTTAAAAACAATGATGATCCGCTGGTTTATATGGGATCGGCCGATTGGATGAATCGTAATATTTACAATCGTATTGAAGTCTGTTTTCCTATTTATGATGTGGACATAAAAGAAGAAATTATGGCAATCGTGCAGTTACAGTTGGAAGATACTTTAAAAGCCGTATTGCTGGATAGCGAATTGCATAATGTGCCTTTTAAAGAGGCAGGAAAGGGAGATAGTGCACAACAAAAGATATACGAATATACCACAAACAGGAAAACTACTTAGCGGACTATTACCAATACAATAGTCTATCAAAGTAGTATTTTACAAGGAGATTTTGAAAGAGTATCAGTTATCATACGAATAACGGAAAGTCATACTCATTGTCATATACATCTCTGTCTTCTGTCTCGTCTTTAGTATCCTCGAATTTATTTCGGAAAATTCTATTTAGGAATGCTGTAATCAGATGGTAAAGTTTTAGTATCATGATATTTTAATTACTGGTGATTGATTGAATATAGTATGGTCTATTAATAGAAAACGGCTTAATCATGGGAATGATAAGCCGTTTTCATTAGATACAACTAAGAAATCCCTTAGGCTCTTATGTAGTTGCATTTTTTGCTGTATCGGCTGCATCATTAGCAGAACTTGCTGCTTTTTCAGCATATTTTTTACCTGTATCAATTGCAGCATCAAGTTCTTTTCCTGCTGAATCTTTTAGGTTGTTGAATTTATCTTTGACGTTGGAAGCTAAGTCTCCGGCTTTATCACAGATCGAATCAAAATCGATCAGGCCTTTCTTTTTACAAATTACTCCGGCTACTGCTAAGGCTGCAACTCCCGCTGCGATTCCTAATATTAATTTTTTGTTACTCATAAAATACTGTTTTAATTAGTTAATTCTTTTTTTCCTTTATCTCCATCTCAACAAAAAATGCTGTGATAGAAAGTGGAGCTTTTTATTCCTAAAAAACTCCACTATGAATAAAGAGTTTGGTTGGTTGGTTATAACATTACAAAGTTGCTGAAATCCCGGAAGAGTTGTATTACAACTTTAATTGGATAGTTTACACAATTCCCATATTAGCTTTATTTTAAGAAAATTACGAATAATAATTATCATGGAATTTGAAGGTAATTTCTTTGTAAACCTGATCGTTAGCGTAGTACTTTTAGAATGAAACTAAAAAAAAACGCTCCCGGATAGGAGCGTTTTTATAAACTATAAAAAATGATTTATTTCGCAGTCATGTTTTTCATTTCTTTTTCAATCATGTCGTAGAACTGATCAATTTTTGGAAGTACCACAATACGTGTTCTTCTGTTGATTGCTCTGTTTTCTGCACTGTTATTGTCTACTAAAGGAATATATTCACTTCTACCGGCAGCAATAAGTTGTTTTGGATTAACGTTCAATTCCTGTAACACACGGATAATAGAAGTAGAACGTTTAACACTCAAATCCCAGTTGTCTAACAATACACCATTAGATTTGTAAGGTACATTATCAGTATGCCCTTCAACCATACATTCGAAATCTGGTTTGCTGTTTACTACTTTTGCAACTTTCGCCAATACTTCTTTTGCACGGTCACTTACATTATAGCTACCACTTTTAAACAATAATTTGTCTGCTATAGAGATAAAAACCACTCCTTTTTCTACGTTGATCTGGATATCCGGATCGCTGATTCCTACAGAGCTTTTTAAACTGCTTACTAAAGCAAGCGTTACAGAATCCTTACGGGTAAGTGCATCCTGAAGACGGGTGATCTTAAGGTCTTTTTCTTTCATGCTTTCCAATGACTTCTCAAGGTTTTGAGCTCCTTTAGTAGATAACGTGGTAATATTACCCATGTTATTCATTAAATCAGAGTTGTTTTTCTTAAGATATTCTACCTGGCCAGCCATTGCTTCTCTTTCAGTAAGACAAGTGTTCAGTTTTACTGTAGCTGTATTCAACAAATCCTGGATTTCTTTGTTTTTGCTTTCTAATTCAGCAATCTTCTTCTTGGTACCACAAGAGGTTGACAATAAAGCTACTATTGAAAGTGCTAAAATGACTTTTTTCATAAGTTTCGTTTTAATTGAGTAATGTTACAAAGTTAGTAATAATAAAAAAAATAGTCATAAATTGATATAAACTATTGTTAATTTTGGTTATCAAAGACTTTGCCATTTTTAAAATAATAGCGGTAAACGATGCTGTTAATAGTGTAATATTTTTCGGACTGGTAGGTGCCCCTCTTTTTGTAATTCTGCATAAAATTCCTGTAGAAGTCATAATGTGCCCTGAGTATGGCCCATAGATGGGATGGTTTGCCTTGAAGCAAGAAAAGAATCCCTATCGGGCCATCCTGGACAAGCCGCATCAATAATGTTGGAAATAGTTGGTGCTTGGGCAGGTTTTTAACCAACATGTATAATGAGTTCCTAAAATTCAGGAATGTTTTTTGGGAACTTCCGGTTTTAAGCGTAGCGCCTCCAACATGGTATACTGTAGCGCTGCCACAATAGTAGATTTTATAACCTTTATTGAAAGCCCTCCAGCACAAATCAATTTCTTCCTGATGTGCAAAAAAATCACTATCAAATCCTCCCAGTTCACGGTATACCGATTTTCGGATGAAAAAACAGGCACCGGATGCCCAGAAAATTTCAATGGTGTCATTATATTGCCCGGTATCTTTTTCAAGCGTGTTGAGAATTCTGCCACGGCAATAGGGAATACCGTATTTATCCAAATAGCCACCACCAGCACCGGCATATTCAAAATAACTTTTGTTTTTAAAATCGAGTATTTTCGGCTGTACAATTGCCGTTAACGGATCCGTTTCAAAAAGCGCTATAGGGTCGGTCAGCCAATTGGGGGTTACTTCAATATCAGAATTCAATAAAACATAATACTCTTCTTCAACCGACTTTAGCGCCTCATTGTAACCTTGGGCAAAACCATAGTTCTGATTATTTTGGATGATTTTAATGTTGGGATACTCGGTCTGTATATAGGCTATGGAATTGTCTGTAGAGGCATTGTCGGCGATATATATAACGGCACCGGCAGAATGCTGTAGTAGTGCCGGAAGAAATTGTTCCAGTAACTGCTTACCATTCCAGTTGAGTATTATAATGGCTGTAGTGTGTTGTGTCATAACTGTAAAATCAACTGTTTTTATTTTGATAATCCGGTAGCTCCTGTAAGAAATTATATTGTTCCTGCTCAAAATCCATCTGGCAAAAATAATGATTGAGGCCGTTGGTTACCATCAGGTATTCGGCTTTCATAGTCATATTATACCGCGCAATCTGATCGAATGTAATCTGGGAGATCGAAATATCAGCAGACTTGCATTCTACCAGGATAAAAATACTGCCATCTGTATTGAAAACGACCACATCATAGCGTTTGGTAATGCCATTAATTTTGAGCAGTTTTTCGACATTGATCATTGATTTTGGGTAGCTTTTGGCTTCAAGAAGGTAACGGACTACATGCTGACGGACCCATTCTTCCGGAGTGAGGATTACAAATTTTTTACGGATTTCATCGAAGACCGCAATTTTATTTTCGCTATTTTTGAAACGAAATTTATAAGCAGGGAAATTCAGTTGATGCATAAGGCAAATGTAATTTGAAAATTCGGAACTTAAAAAGCTGGAGATTTATATTTACCATAAATTTGCAGCCAAGCCAACCCAATACATGAAATGGACGAAGTAGTAAAAATTGTAAACGAAATAAAGCAGGGAAATATAAAGCCTATTTATTTTCTGATGGGTGAGGAGTCCTATTATATCGATAAATTATCGGAATATATTGAGCAAAATATACTTGCAGAAGAGGAAAAAGGATTCAATCAAATGGTATTGTATGGACGCGATGTTACTATTGATGACATTGTTTCCCATGCTAAGAGGTATCCTATGATGGCCGATCGCCAGGTTGTAATTGTTAAAGAAGCCCAGGAACTCAGTCGTACAATTGACCGCCTGGAATCCTATGTTGAAAATCCACAGCCCACGACAGTACTGGTATTTTGTTACAAATATAAAACCCTGGACAAACGCAAGAAACTTACGAAGTTATTGGGCCAAAAAGGGGTAGTGTTTGAAAGTAAGAAACTCTATGAAAACCAGATCGGGGACTGGATCAAGCGGGTGCTTTCCGGGAAAGGCTATACCATTGAACCCAAAGCGGCAGCCATGCTTGTTGAATTTTTGGGAACCGACCTGAGTAAAATCAATAATGAATTGGAAAAACTGCAAATCATATTACCCAAAGGCGGGACAATTACACCCAAGCTGATTGAAGATAATATTGGATTCAGCAAGGATTTTAATGTATTTGAATTACGAAAAGCATTAGGGGAGAAAAACCAGCTCAAGGCGTATCAAATTGCCAATTATTTTGCAGAAAATCCCAAGGATAATCCTATTGTAGTGACGACAAGCCTGGTATTTTCTTTTTTTCTACAATTGCTGCAATACCACGGGCTAAAAGATAAAAATCCCAAGAATGTAGCGTCCGTACTCCGGGTGAATCCTTATTTTCTTAAGGATTATGATGTAGCACTCCGCAATTATCCAATGCGCAAGGTGAGCCAGATTGTAGCTACTTTACGGGATGTCGATGTAAAAAGCAAAGGGGTGGGTGCCAATGCATTGCCACAGTCCGATTTACTTCGGGAAATGTTATTTAAAATTTTTAATTAGCAGCCGGCACCCTTAGCGAACAGATGTAACTTGTTATGATCGTTTTACCAATTAAAATTTCGATATTTGTAATGCTATCAGAATAAGAAAAAATATGGGAATGAATAAAAATACAATTTTAGGATGGGCCACTTTTATTATGGTTCTTATGGGACTATTATTAATTGCGCTCGGGATATTCAAATACAGCGAATTAGCAGGATATGGTTTTTCGGCTGTAGGAATAGGTTTCTTCGCTATCGCCTGGGTTTTTAATGCGCTTAAAGGCAGGGTATAATCCATTAATAAACTATTATCGAATAAAAGAATCCGCTAATTGGCGGATTCTTTTGTTCTAGCATACTCATTTTAAGAGCTATTTTCCATCAAAAAATCGTTTGAAGAAATCCAGTTGCAATAGCGCTGCCTTTGACCAATAGGCCGCATTATGGTTCCCCGGATGTTCCATATAGTCGTGGAGAATTTTATGTTGTACCAAAAGATCGTGGAATTGTCGGTTTTGCTGTGCCAGCGGATCTTCAGTACCACAATCCAAAAGTATTCTTTGGCCTGAAGTTTCCAATGCTGTAATGCGGCTTCTGACCAGGTATTGCTCCCAGACGAATCCGTCATTGCCCAACACCTTATCGATGTCATACTCTTTTACATAGTCCCTAAAATCGATTACACCACACATACTGCCCAAGATACCAAAGGTCTCAGGATGCTGGCTACCAATGGTCAAAGTGCCAAAACCTCCCATGCTCCAACCGAGCAGGCAACAATTTTTAGGCCCTTTTTTGGTTGGGAAATGTGCCTCTGTATAGGAGGGAAGCTCTTTAGAAATAAAGGTTTCATACTGGATACTTTTGTTTACTGGGCTGTTGACATACCAGCTGTTAAAACCGCCGTCAGGCAGGACAAAAATTACCTGATCGGTATCTGCACGCTGTACAAGGGATGGAATATCCTGTGAAAGCGTACGTTGCGGATTGCCGCTGTAACCATGTAAAATGTAAATCACCGGATAATTACTTTTGATAGTAGTCTTATCGGGCACAATTACAAGGACAGGGATTATTTTACCCATAGATGCACTATAAACAGTGATGGAATGTGTTTTTGAAGCCTGGATACAATTAGTAATTATAAGTGCCAAAAGGAGCATTATTTTTTTCATCAGTTTTTATTTTGAAGGTTATTTTTTAGGCAGTACCGCAATGGCATCGATTTCTATTTTCATATGGTCCAATGCCAGTCTTGGCACCGGAATCAAAGTACTCACGGGATAGTTTCCATTTTTCCATATTTTTTGAACCTCTTCGGTATAAATCCTCAGTTTTTCAGCATCGTGATCCACTATCAGGATTGTAAATTTGATGACATTTTCCGGTGTAAGCCCGTAGCTGGCCAGTGCAATTTTAAGATTGGCCAGTGTAAACTGAACCTGTCTCCTAAAATCATTGCTTAATGTACCCGAGCGATCTTCCGATCCACTTTGCCCTGCGATGAAAACATACTGGCTGCTGGCAGGTGCCGTTGCGGTATGGCTAAAACCATAAGGTGATGGATCAAAAATGCCTGATGGATTTTTAAATGTTTGTGCCTTTGCAGGTAGGATGATGCTGCACAATAGCGTAGCAAATACTATTTTCATAATTAAAAAGATTAGAATTAGAAGTACAAAATTCTGTCTTTTTACTCTGTAAAACATTTACATATGTTGACGTTTATGATTTTTCCAAATCGCGTCGGATGCGGCTGAGTTGTGTAGGCGTAATGCCAAGGTAGGAAGCGATTTGATGTTGCTTCAACCGGGGTTCAATGGTATGGTATTCCATTTTGAATGTGCTATAGCGTTGTTTCGCTGTTTCATATTTCAGGGAGATTTCCAGGTTTTCTTTTGCAATAACCCAATTGATTTCGAGGTATTTCAATTGAAAAAGAGTGAGTTCATGGTATTTTTCCATCAACTGCCGAAATTCCTTGTTGGGATAAATCAGGATTTCACTGTCTTCCAGGGCACAAATGCTAAAATGGCTCGGCTGTTGCTGCAGGAGGGCGGAAGTAGAAGCCATAAAACTATTTTCTCCAAAAAACTTTTTGATGACATCATCCCCATTATCGGCACTGTGGTAGTAGGAGAACAATCCTTTTGTAATAAAAGCATACGTATCGGGAACAGCTCCCTGACGCAGGAAAAAATCATTTTTTGCAATGAATTTGGGAACAACTAAAGCAGATAATTCCCTTTTGCATTCGGGAGAGAGCTTTTGGTATTTTTCAATTTCCTCAAATAGTTTTTCCATAACGATAGCTACAATAGTAATAGGTAAAGATACACTATCTGTTACAATTGGAATTTCAATTTTGCCGGAGTATAGCCAAATTTATTCTTGAAGGCCGTGGTAAAATGATGAACGTGCTGATAGCCACAATAATCGGCGATTTCCGGAATGGATTTATGCTCATCCAGTAGCATTCTTTTGGAATATTGCATCCTGATCTCATGCAGGTAACCAAAAACAGTAGTTCCAAACAGCTGCTTGAACCCTTTCTTCAGTTTAAAATCATTCAACCCTACTTTATGTGATAACTCCAGCAAGGAATAGGGCTGGCTCATGTTTTTTTCGACCAGCTCTTTGGCATAATAAATCTTCTCAATATCTTCTTTACGCAAATTAGGAGGAGCAACCGTATTTTGTGAGGCTTCAAATTGCTCAATCTGTAGTAGTAATAATTCGATGATTTTGGATTCGAGATACATTCGTTTTAGCATGCCGGTTTTTTGGCAGCTCCCAATCTCAAACAGAATGAGGTTCATTTGAGGTGTAATAGGCATATTTTTAGGACTCAGCAGATTCACCATTTCATAGTGCCCGGATTGTTTTAGGAAATTTTGGATCGTTTTATTCTCTGCATCAGCAAAGCGATTGAAATAGGCTTCTGTAAAGTGAATTTCAAAAACCTCATGATTTTCCCTTTGTTTGCCTACCTTAAAAGTGCCTTCAAACTGATTGGAAAAGAAAAAATTATGCTGTTGGGCAGCAAAGCAAATGCGTTGATTGTGGTTTAAAGAATCTACCTGGGCTGTGCCACAAAGTGAAAAATGCATTTCATAAATGGAGTCTTTATTGTCAAAATTGATAGCAAGATCCTGGTTCATCTTACTGCTGTGTTTTAAAATATGTACCCCGTCAAACCAGGTTTGGCGAATGATAGCTTCTCCTATTTTGTCATCTTTTAGTTTTGCGGTTTTCTCCACGATACTCTGGCTGCTATTGAAACCATAGTCAAAATGATGCTCTAATAATATCTCTTTTAAATCTTTATCCTGTATAGTAAGTTTCATAATCCGTCTGGCGTAAAATATAATCCGTTTAGCGTATGTAGTCCACAGATACAATAGCAGATATTTGCAAAAATATAATTATTTAGAATCAATCTAAACAAAATAATTTCATTATGCCAAAAATTTCAAAATGGCTGGGGGACACGATGGAAGTGGTCTACCATAAATTTATACATGAGGTAAAAGTAACAGGCATCCAGTATTTGGATTCCAATTTAAAAAAAATCCGATTCACAGGGGATTTAAAAAATATTCGGTATGTGCCCGGCAATGTGGTTAAAATTCGCGTGAATGATACAGCATTCAGGCACTATACTATTTCCGCTTTTGATGCCGAATCAGGGAGTTGCGAAATTTTGTTTTACCTTCATGAAAAAGGGCCTGGAAGTGACTGGTCGGCCACATTGAAGGTCGGAGATACCGTTAGATTATTGGGGCCTGGTGGTCGTTTGCACTATATGCCGGATCAGGAAAACCATTTTTTATTTGGGGATGAAACCTCACTGGGCTGGATGCAATGCATGGAGCATGAAATTGATAAAAATAACCAATTCTTTTTCGGCTTTGTAGAATTGGATCCGGAGCATGGGCATTGGGCGAATCTGGCTGACAGTTCTGTAAAAGTAGTATCAAAATCAATGGCTGATCCGGCAGCGCCTACTATTGCCATCCTGAAAGAATGGGAAGACGACTTTTGGGAAACCTCAGACCGGATGGTTTTTTACCTGACCGGCAGGGCACAATCAATCCAGGCATTCCGAAAATTTCTATTATCCAAAGGGATTTCCGGCAGGCGCATAAAAACAGAACCGTATTGGGCCGATGGAAAATCGGGTTTATAGTGCAATAATGACATTAAGCAATACTTTTTTTGGCTTGTGCCGGCAGCTTATAGACCAATAAGGAGAAAATAATCAGGCATCCGATATCCAATACCATTCCGATCCTGAAAGCAGTATAAAAATCATCCTGAAGGGTAAAAAATGTTCCCCCAATCAATGTAATTCCCAATGCTGCTGCTGTTTGTTCAAAAGTGACATATACTCCGGAAGCTACACCTGCCAATTGTTTGGGTACATTTCGTAATGCCACATTCAATAACGACGGCAGTACCATGCCAACTCCGAGGCCATGAAGACCGAGAAGTATACAAATGGAGGTGAAAGGAACATCCTGATACTTAAAAAATGCTGCCTGGAAGCCAATTGAAATAGCGATAAGAAGTGCGCCGAATTGCAGCACTTTTTTGCCATACTTCGGTGCGAAACGAATCGATAGCAGGGAGGAAACCATAAAACCCAATCCCTGGAATACGACTATTATTCCTGAAGCAGCAGACGTCAGGCCCCGGCCTTCCTGTAGGTAAACGGAAAGCATCATAAAATAAGAATCCAGCATCATGAAAAAGAATGAAACGGCAAAGATACCAACGGCGAAGCTGGAGTAAGTAAAAAGGGTAGGGTCAATCAGGGGTAACTGTTGTTTCCGGAATTTTTGACGTTGGGAATAGGCAAAAAATAAGAGGATTATAATTGCAGTTCCGATAGATATAAATGTCCAAGCCGGCCAATGCAAATCACGACCCAGTGCTAATGGGGCAATTAACGCAATCAGCCCAGAGCTGAGTAATAGTACACCTGATACGTCAAATTTTCCATCATGCCGTTCTGTAGCTTTGAGATATTTTTGAGCCCCCCAAAAACCGAGGATGCAAATGGGCAGGTTGATGAAAAAGATAAGGCGCCAACCGGCAACTGCTCCGTTACTACCGGAAAGAATACCTCCTAATAATTGCCCGGACATTGTGGCAAGGCCGATAACAATCCCATAAATACCAAATGCTTTGGTACGTTCACCAGGCAAAGGAAAAAGGAACTGGATATAGGATAATACTTGTGGGGTCAGAAAAGCGGCACTCATTCCCTGAAAGAATCGCGCAGCATTCAGTTGGAAAGCCGTTTGGGCCAATCCACAGGAACAGGAACTCACAGTAAAAAATACCAAAGCCCAAAGGTATGTCTTCTTCCGGCCGTAATAATCTCCGGCGCGGCTTCCGGTAATCAGGAACGAAGCGTAGGCAATCAGGTAGACTGCAATCATTAGTTGTATGGATCCACTGGAGGCCTGCAGGCTGTTTTGTATGGAGGGGATGGCGACGTTGATAATAAAAATATCCATAATGACCATGAAAGTAGCCAGTAGCAGGAACGATAGCGTTATCCATCTGGAAGATAATTTCATTGTTGGAATCATAATAAGGATTGAATTGTCTTTTTTACCTGCACGAAAGGCCAGGTACTTTTATAAATACTGGCGGCTGTAACAGCCCCTTCAATAAGTAAAAATAACATATCGGCTAATGCTATTTTTTCTGTTTGGCTCTTATCGGGTATTCCTGCTATGATTTCCATGATGTAGTTGCGTTGCAGGTCTTTATGCAAGCGTATTACATTCAGGATTTCCGTTTCACCTGAATTGATTTCCGCATTGATTTTATTAAAATGACAACCTCCAAATTCCGAGCTTTCCTGAAGTTCCATCCTGAAATCGACCAATTGCAGTATTTTCTTTTTTGGATCTTTCCCATTGATGGGATAACCGGCTAGTTTTTCAAGCCAAATTTTATTTTCATACTCCAGATAGGCGAGCAGTAAAGCCGTTTTCGATTCGAAATGATTGTATAAGGATCCAATAGCAATCGCTGCCTCTTTTACAATCTGGTTGATTCCAGTGGCTGTATAGCCCTGGGTATAGAATAAATGGGAGGCTGTATTTATAATACGGTCCCGTACAGGTATTTTTTCGGGCATCATTTTTTTTACAAAGTAAATCAATTTATTTTTTAAATAGAGTGATCTATATAATTTATTTGTGCAAATATAAATTATTACATGGTTTTTTAGTCTATGTATAGTATAAGGGGGGCTTTAATTGCCCCCCAATTGTTTTTGCATATCCAGTGTAAGCATATAATTCTCCGTTGTTGGGACAATTGTACGGCTCAGCTCTTCAAAATCAGTATATTTTGTCCATAAAAAAGGATAAAAGGCAACAGTCTGATTACCATTCATATTTTCCAAATCGGTCTGCCAGCCTTTCCATTTAAAGGTTTGATAAAACTTTTGAAGATCTCCGTTCAGTGCCCATCCGATAAAGTCAGAATAGCCACAGCCCAAATTTTCCCATTGTAATGTATCTTGTGGTAAATAGTAAACCATACCGGGCTCATCGCCAATCCCACCCGCATTTAATGCAAAATAGCCACCAATTGTATCATCAGCAATGAGGAGATGTGTTGGTTGTTCGCTAACGGAGGTTACTGTTTTTCCCGTATTCCATTCCATGATGCCCCGGTCAAGTTGTGGGCTTCCGGATCCTAAAATCCTGATCCAGCCATGATCGATTAAGATGCCACCCGTTTCATAGATAATGGCACCCATGGTAGAACGTGTAGTGACTTGCGCCTGCACTAATTCCCGTTCTGCCCGTGTTGCCTCCTTGGGTAATATTTCATAATGATTGGTAGCCTCTTTCAGCCATTCCTGTATCAAATCCCATCCCGGATCTGTTGTATTAATGAGTTCGTTGATCGATTTCATGATTATAAATTGGGTTTACAAAATAAATATACTATTTCTGGTCCAAGCGATTGTTATGACAGATTAAAAAAACATTTTTAAATTCCAGCACTTTCGAAACCATCTCTTAATAATTCCGCTGTACCATTTTTATTCTCTTTTATTTAGGGCTATATTTGCAGTTCTGAAAATACTATATATTTGTAGTAGGGAAACAGTATTCCGTGCCGGTATTTTAAAGTGTTATAAATAAAAAAATAAAATCAATATGTCAGACGATAAGAAAGTCATTTTTTCGATGTCAAAATTGAGTAAGACTTACTCAAGCAGCAACAAACAGGTATTAAAGGATATTTACCTGAGTTTTTTCTACGGTGCTAAAATTGGTATTTTGGGTCTTAACGGATCTGGTAAATCATCATTATTAAAAATTATTGCCGGAGTAGATAAAAACTACCAGGGAGATGTTGTTTTTGCACCGGGTTATACTGTAGGGTACCTGGAACAGGAGCCCCTACTGGATGATACCAAAACAGTAATCGAAATTGTTCGTGAAGGTGTTGCAGAAA
Source organism: Flavobacterium kingsejongi (assembly GCF_003076475.1). NCBI lineage: Bacteria > Pseudomonadati > Bacteroidota > Flavobacteriia > Flavobacteriales > Flavobacteriaceae > Flavobacterium > Flavobacterium kingsejongi. The sequence continues at coordinate 3,012,634 of NZ_CP020919.1, forward strand.
CCATGACTGTTCTGGATGAGTTTAATAAAATTAACGATATGTTTGGCTTGCCGGAAGTATATGAAGATGCTGATAAAATGCAGCAACTAATGGACAGGCAGGCTGACTTACAGGATAAAATTGATGCTTTGGGTGCGTGGGAAATCGATACCAAACTGGAGATCGCAATGGATGCCTTGCGTACACCGGAAGGAGATACCCCGATTAAAAATTTATCCGGAGGAGAGCGAAGACGTGTAGCTTTATGCCGCCTGTTATTGCAACAACCTGATGTATTGCTTTTGGATGAGCCTACCAACCACCTTGATGCAGAATCGGTACTATGGCTCGAACAACACTTAGCACAATATGCAGGAACGGTAATTGCAGTGACGCACGACCGTTATTTCCTGGATAATGTAGCGGGATGGATTTTGGAATTGGACAGGGGAGAAGGTATTCCATGGAAAGGGAATTATACTTCGTGGCTGGATCAAAAATCAAAACGTATGGAGCAGGAAGAAAAAACAGCTTCAAAACGCAGAAAAACGCTGGAGCGCGAATTGGACTGGGTACGTCAGGGCGCCAAAGGACGCCAGACCAAACAAAAAGCACGACTTCAGAATTATGACAAATTGCTGAATGAAGATCAAAAACAACTGGATGAAAATCTGGAAATCTATATCCCGAACGGGCCACGTTTGGGAACTAATGTAATTGAAGCGAAAGGTGTTGCAAAAGCTTTTGGGGATAAATTACTGTACGAAAACCTGAATTTTACATTGCCACAGGCTGGAATTGTTGGAATTATCGGGCCTAATGGTGCGGGAAAAACAACTATTTTCAAAATGATCATGGGCGAAGAAACTCCAGACAAAGGAGAATTTGCTGTAGGTGATACTGTAAAAATAGCATACGTCGATCAGACCCACTCTAATATTGACGCTAATAAATCCATTTGGGAAAATTTTGCTGATGGGCAGGAATTAGTGATGATGGGTGGTAAACAGGTAAATTCAAGAGCCTATTTAAGTCGTTTCAATTTTGCTGGAAGCGATCAGAATAAAAAAGTCTCCATGCTTTCCGGTGGTGAGCGTAACCGTTTGCACTTAGCAATGACACTGAAAGAAGAAGGAAACGTCCTATTACTGGATGAGCCAACGAATGACCTGGATATTAATACGCTTCGTGCACTGGAAGAAGGGTTGGAAAATTTTGCAGGCTGTGCCGTAGTAATCTCTCACGACAGATGGTTCCTGGATCGAATTTGTACTCATATTTTAGCGTTTGAAGGCGATTCAGAAGTGTACTTTTTTGAAGGTAGTTTCTCCGAATATGAAGAGAATAAGAAAAAACGTCTTGGTGGTGATTTGACTCCGAAAAGACTGAAATATAAAAAACTGATCCGAAACTAATTTCTAAAATCCCGATAGTCTTATCGGGATTTTTTTTTTTCAATTTTAAGCGTAGATTTGCAATCCCAATCTTATTGAAAGTCCTACACTTATGTCAAAAATTACCTTGTTATTTTTGAACATTTTTTTTCTAACTGTTTTTCCTGTGCCTTCTCAGGAAAAGGATACCATTAGAGAAGAAAAGCTCTATAAGTCCATCCTTAAAGGTGAAAACCTTTTAACAGCTATGGAGTATAAAGAATGTCTTGAACTCTGTCAGTACAACATCAAAGAGTCCCTGAAACTCCATAATGACTATTATACTACGATATCCTATAATACGATTGCCGGCGTATATGAAGTGCTGAAAGAAACAGATAAGGCGCTTTACTATTACAATAAAGCATTGCACCACGCCCAAAAATCCAGGAATGATAAAACGATGAACTGGATTTATAATAATCTTGGAAACATCTACCTGTTTGACAAGAAAAATGCGGACAAAGGGATTGAGCTGTATATAAAATCATTGCAGCTGAGTGAAAAGATAAAAGACACCACTGAAATCAATTATACGAGACTCAATTTAGGCTGGGCTTATTTTTGTAAGGAGGAATATGAAAAAGGATTTTCAGAAATAGAATTTGTAAAAAAACATCCAAAATTTAGTGCAGACGCCGATTCTCAACTGATCCTCAATACCCTTTATGGTATTTATTACAGCCATATAAAAGACATCAAAAAAGCAGATTATTATTTTGACAAAGCCATTAGAATAGGGGAGCAAAATGATAAATCACTGGAACTTGCAGAGACCTACAATCAATATTCCACGCATCTGTTTAGCATCGGCAATTACAAACAGGCTTACCTGATCAGTGAAAAAGAGAAAATCCTTCAAAAAGCGATATTTACCAGCACTAAACTGAGGAATGCTCAGATGGCCTGTGCCAGTTTTGAAATTGATGAATTCAAGCGGGAAATCGATAAGATTGAAAGTGAAAATAAAGTACACGAACAAAATCTTATGATGTCAAGGATTATTGTTGTTTTGGCCATTGTTATTATGGTGTTCCTATTATTATTGCTATTTTCCCTTTACCGTAATATAAAATTCAGGAAGAAGATTAATGCCTATCTCACTTCTGAAAATGTAGAGCTGGCCGAAGCCAAAAACCGGGCCGAGGAATCTTCCATACTCAAAAGCCAGTTTATTTCGACTATTAGCCATGAATTGCGTACGCCTTTATATGGTGTTATTGGAATGACCAATATTATCCGGGAAGAGCATCCCGAATTGGAAGATAATCCCCATTTTAAATCCCTGCAGTTTTCTTCTACCCACTTGCTCAAACTGATCAATGAGATCCTGCTGATCAATAAAATAGAAGACAAAAAAGCTACCAGAAAATTTACTGCGTTTCAATTGTCCGATGAAATAAATACAATCAAAGACAGCCTGGATTATATTGCGCACCGCAATAAAAATGAAATCAGGATTGAAATCGATCCCGATATCCCGGAATCCCTTATAGGCGATAAAATTATGTTGTCACAGGTATTGGTCAACCTAACGAGTAACGCACTTAAATTTACTACAAATGGGCAGGTATGCCTAATCGTTGACCTGATTGGGATTGATAATGGATATTGTACGATGCGTTTCAAAGTAATGGACACGGGTTGTGGTATTGACATCCAGGATCAGAAAAAGATTTTTGATAAATTTGTACAGATTAACCGCAAAGAAGAGGATTATCAGGGCACAGGACTGGGATTATCCATTGTAAAAGCACTTTTAGACGCTCAGGGCAGTGAAATAATCCTGGAAAGTAACAAGAATGTAGGCTCAGTCTTTATCTTTACGCTTCGGTTCGAAATCGACAATGCGATAACCTATCCAACCGCCCATAAACAACTGAATATAAACGTGCTGTATCAATACAAAGTTTTAATAGTAGAAGACAATAAAATCAACCAAATGGTCACCCGTAAAATCCTCGAGAAAAAGCAGTGCGAATGCGTATTGGCTGAAAGCGGGGCAGAAGCGGTGGCACTTTTGGAAACGGAAACATTTGATGTAGTCCTGATGGATATTAATATGCCGGTGATGAATGGATTTGAAACGACACGCCTGATTCGCAGTAAGGGAATTACCACACCGGTAATTGCGCTTACAGCATTTGATAAAAACCAGATTGTAGAGGAAGTATATGCATCCGGTATGGATGGTATCATTATCAAGCCTTTTGAGCCGGAAAAATTGTTCAGTATGATTGAAGAGTTAACCCATAAAAAAAACGCTGATTAATACCAGCGTTTTTTGTTTTGTTTTGAAGCATCCGATTTTCGTGATTTAGTACGTTCTCCGCCACGGTTGGAATTGCCTTGTTTTTTTTCTGTGGTTGCACTTCCGCCGCCACTTCCTTCCGCCCATGGATAAGGATGGTCTTCTATCGTTTTTACATTCACTTTAATAAGCTTTTGGATATCGGACCAGTAGGCCTTTTCATCTTTACTGCAAAAAGAAATTGCGATTCCACCATTTCCAGCACGTCCGGTTCTACCAATACGATGTACATACGTTTCAGGGATATTGGGAAGGTCGAAATTGATTACAAAAGGTAACTGGTCTATATCGATACCACGGGCAGCAATATCCGTAGCTACCAGTACACCGACTTCTTTCGTTTTAAAATGCTCCAATGCCCTTTGTCTGGCATTTTGGGATTTGTCACCGTGAATTGCTTCGGCATTGATTCCGTTTTTCTTCAGGGCTTTTACAACATTATCAGCACCGTGCTTGGTTCTTGTAAAAACCAATACATCGGATAAATCGTCATTTTTGATCAGGTGATACAGTAATTGCCTTTTATTTTCTTTTTCAACAAAATAAACGCGTTGTTCTACAGTTTCTGCTGTGGAAGAGACAGGAGATACGGTAACATATTCCGGAGATTTCAGGAAGGCATCTGCCAGTTCCCGGATCGCCATAGGCATTGTAGCAGAAAACAATAAGGTTTGTCGGTTGGACGGGGTCAGTTTGACGATTTTTTTCACATCGTTGATGAATCCCATATCCAGCATTTGATCTGCTTCATCCAGTACAAGAAAGTGCAATTGATCAAGATCAATAAATCCCTGCTTGTGTAAATCCAGTAATCTTCCCGGAGTAGCGATAAGCACATCGACTCCTTTTTTTAATTTGTCTACCTGCGGCACCTGTGATACACCACCAAAAATAGTAAGTTGTACCAGGTTAGTATATTTTCCATAAGCATCAAAACTTTCTCCAATTTGTATGGCAAGTTCCCGGGTTGGAGTTACAATCAGGGCACGGATTTGTTTTGCTTTTTTGGATGACCCTACCATATGATGCAAATGATTGATGATCGGGATTGCAAAAGCAGCCGTTTTACCGGTTCCGGTCTGTGCACAGCCAATGAGGTCAGTTCCTTTCAATATGATCGGGATAGCCTGTTGCTGTATCGGCGTGGGTGTGTTATAGCCTTCGTCAATGAGGGCTCTTTGAATACTTTTATTTAATGATAAATCTTCGAATTTCATAAGTGTATTTTGTGCTTTAGTGATAAAGCCATTATAATGATGTTACAAAGGTAACTTTATTCTTGTAAATAGCATGAACTAAATTGTGCCATCCGTGCGGTAACGACTTGATTTCTTCTTATAGCGATAAATAAAAAACTCCGGCACCTTTTTAGGGTATGCCGGAGTTTCAACCAAATCAACTTTAATCAACCTATTTATTTTCTTTTTTACGGTAGGCATAATAGAATACCTGAGGCAGTACGGTAAGCGATAGTATCATACAGATTATAATTCCGCCCACAATCATAATGGCCAGTGGTTTCTGGATTTCAGCTCCCATACCGCTCGATAATGCTGCGGGCAGTAATCCTAAGGATCCCATCAGTGCGATCATTACTACAGGACGGATTCGGCTATAAACACCGTCTGAAATCGCCTGTCGCAGTGGAATCTTGCTTTTCATGTTTTCTTTCATTACACCAATCAGTACAATCCCATCAATGGCACTCACCCCAAAGAGGATGATAAAACCAATTCCTGCAGATATTCCGAAGATGGTGCCTGTTGCCCAAAGGGAGATAAATCCACCAATAAAAGCATAGGGCATGGTACTAAGCGCAATCAGCGTGTCTTTAAGATTTCCAAAATTGAAGTACAGTAAGAACAGTATAAACAAGAGTACCACAGGTACAATCATTGCCAATTGTTTTGAAGCTCTTTCTTTACTTTCAAATTCACCGGCCCATTTCATGGTATTCTGTTTCGGAAGCTTTACTTCACGGGCTACTTTTTTCTGTGCTTCGGCAATGGTACTCCCCAGGTCACGGCCTTCGATACTAAAACCAACAGCAATATAGCGGCTGTTGCCCTCGCGGTAGATAAAGGTCGGGCCCGTTTTATAGCTAACCGTAGCAATCTCTTTCAACGGAACCTGTTTGCCGTCCATTGTCGGGATCAGTATGGTTTCTATTTTGTCTTTGGAATCCCGGTATTCTTTAGAAAATCGCAACCTGATGTCGAATGTTTTTTCATTATCATAAAAAGTCGACGCTGCCTGTCCACCAATAGCCATTGCAATGACCGCTTGAGCATCGGCAGTAGTAACCGCATACTTGGCCATTTGTGCATCATGGAGCTGGATGCGTAATTCCGGCAAACCGATATTTTTGTATACATTGATATCTTCGATACCGCGTACTGTTTTAATCGACTTGGCTACCTCAGCAGCATATTTTTCAAGTTCATACAGGTCATCACCAAAAATCTTGATTACCAGTGGGCTTTTTACGCCGGCCACATACTCTTCGACATTATCCTGGATAGGCTGGCTAAAACCGAAATTAATTCCAGGATATTCTTCTAATACTTTTTTAATTTCACCTACTAACTGTTCCTTGGTCATTTTTCGTTTCCATTCCTTTTCAGGTTTCAGCTCCATGTGGAATTCGATATTGAAGAATCCGGTTGGATCGGTTCCGTCATTAGGCCTTCCGGTTTGGGTCAGTATGAATTTTACCTCTTCAAATTTCTGAAGCTTGCCTTTCATTTCATTGGTCAGCCGTACCGATTCATCAAGATTGATACTGTTCGGAAGTGTAGCTCGGATGTATACCGCACCCTCGTTCAGTTTTGGTATAAATTCGGAACCGTAGAAGGCGAACCTGCCCAGGCATATGGACAGGATGATCAGGAATATATAGATAGTACTTCGTTTATGACGGGTGCTGAATTTGAAAAGCTTGTATAGATTTTCCCTGAAAAAACGGGAAATGATATTTTCCTTTTCCTGGATGTTTTTAGTCAATAGGACTTTACACATAGCCGGTACGTAAGTAAGACTCAGGATAAGGGAACCAACTAGTGCGTAGCCCAATGTGAAAGCCAGTGGCGAGAACATTTTTCCTTCTACTTTTTGGAAAGAGAAAATAGGCATCAGGGCTACAATCAATATAAGCAACGCGAAGAAAATGTAGGTAGCCACACTTCCGACACTCTTCTTGATGAGTCCCATTTTTGACATTTTATTGAATTTTTCCATCCCCACCCGATGGGCTTTCTTTTCGAGTGAGACAAATACCTGTTCGACGATGACCAGTGTTCCCTCCAGTAACAATCCAAAGTCCAAAGCTCCCATAGAGATCAGGTTGGCAGGAAGTCCCTGGATTTTCAGCATAATAATAGCAAACAGGAAGGATAAGGGAATAACGGAAGCTACAATAACAGTAGTTCTCCAGTTGTATAGGAAGATAAATACAATCAGGGAAACGAGTATAATACCTTCGGTAAGATTCTTGGTTACGGTATGCACAGTAGTGTTTACAAGTTCTGTACGGTCGATGAACGGAACAATGGTAACTCCTTTGGGTAATACACGGTTATTCAGGTCTTCGATCCTGGCTTTGAGGTTTGTAATTACCTCACTTGGGTTTTCGCCTCTCAGCATGACAACAATCCCTTCTACAAGGTCTTTATCATCATTCAGCCCTACCTGGCCCAGACGGGGTTTGGCAGAAATGGAGACCTCAGCAATATGCTTCACCAGAATCGGTGTGGAACCTTTTACTTTGATCAGGATGTTTCCGATATCTTCTACATTATCAATCAATCCGACCCCACGAACGACATAAGCCTGATCACCTTTCTGGATCACATCACCACCTACATTAATATTACTTTTGGATACCGCCTCATATACATCCAAAGGAGAGAGGCCATAGTTAACGAGTTCTGTAGGATTGATTTTAATTTCATATGCTTTTTCTTCACCACCAAAACTTACGACGTCTGCTACACCGGGTACCGATACCAATTCGCGTTCAATTACCCAATCCTGGATGGCGGTAAGTTCCTTAATGGGGAGGTCTCCCTTTACAACATATCGAAAAATCTCTCCGGTAGCACCATACGGTGGCTCTATAGAGACATCACTGCCTTCCGGCAGATCAATTCCTGCCATACGGTTTGAAGCATATTGCTGGGCATAAAAATCCTCAACGTCATCTTCAAAAAGTACAGTAACCACAGACAAACCAAATAAAGAGATGGAACGAACCTCTGCTTTTTTTGGAATGGTATTCATTTGTTTGGAAATAGGAAGCGTGATGAATTTTTCTACTTCTTCAGCACTTCTTCCAGGCCATTGCGTAATAATACGGGCACGGGTATTGGTTACATCCGGAAAAGCTTCAATAGGCGTATGGATGTAGCTGTAAATTCCTGCGGCAAATAATAAAGCGGTCGCGAAAAATACGATGAGCGAATTTTTCAGTGAAAAAGCCACTATATTCTGAACTAATTTTTGCATTTTGTAATTGTTATAGATTTCACTATTTTCATAAATAGGATTCCCCGGTTACAGGATCATCTCGTAAGCATCAGTAGAACGATTGTTTAATTTTTTAGGCGCTCGTAAATCAGTAATTGATTTTTAGTAATGATTTTTTCATTTTCCTGAATTCCTTTGTCAAAATAGAGAACCTGGTCATTTTTGGCACTGGGCTCTACTTCGCGTACTTCCAGGTTACAGTCATCTTTATACACTAACAGGAAATTACGGTTGTTATCAAAAATCATTGCCTTATTTGGAACGGCTACCGCCTGCTTGTCTGATACCTCTTTATTGATGATGATATCGGCAGACATTCCCGGTTTGAGTTTCAGGTCTTTATTCTGCATCACAATACGTGCTTTAAGCACTCTTTCTTCTGAATCAAACACATTGGACAGCGATGATATTTTGCCATTGAATATTTCATCCGGATAAGCCAGTGTTTTGATTTTTACATTCATATTCTCTTTGATGCTTTGCATGTTTGTGGCGTAGATATTCACCATTACCCATACTTCATTCAAATCTGAAATGGTAAAGAGCGATTGGCTTTCGGAAGAAATCTGCATTCCGGTACTCATGTTTTTTTCTACGATATAACCATTCCCCGGAGCTTTGATCTGGAATACTGATTTTTCAGAACTGGCACTGTATAAATTCAGGTTCTCCCGGATATTTTCTAAAGAAGATTTTAAAACGTTGACATCATTCTCTGCTGACAGTAAATCTTTCTGTGAAGCAATCCCGTCCTGAAACATCGACTTCGTAGATTGCAGCTGTCGTTGTGCTACCGCAAGCTGGGATTGCAAAGAACGATTTTCCGATTGCAATCCGTTGAGTTCGGTACTTTTAATTTCAGCTAAGACTTGTCCTTTTTTGACATAATCCCCAAGGGAGAAATAGGTTTTAGTCACCACACCGCTAATAAGGCTGGTAAACTGTACGACGTTATCCGTATTGTAGGATACGTTTCCAGTAAGCGTGATGGTTTCTGTTAGTGGTTCTTTTTTAAGGGTGTCAATGGTAATCTTGCTTTTCAGTTCCTTATCCAGGCAGAATTTAGGTTCCGTTACAGGAGTAGTCTCGGCTGTTTTTTCGGTACAGCTTTGTAACGTGATCAGCGCAAGAAGGGAAAGTGTGGCTATTGTATTTTTCATTTGAATTGATTTTTTTAAGATGGCAAATTGCTATTTTCGGCGGTATGGAATTATAATTCTTTACCAATGGCAAATTGTAATTCCTCATAATGTTGGTTCAGTTCTTTTTTGCTGTCCAGGATAATTTTTTTATTTTGAAGGTAAGCTTCAACATAATCTAAGTATTCGAGCATGCTGGTATTGCGTTGAGCGAAATTTTTAAGGTGGCTTTCCAGTAGTTTATCCAGGTCGGATTCATAGGTAGCGTCTACACTTTTGTATAATTTTTCGGCAACAACCAGGTTTTGATAACTTTGGATCACTTCCGATTGGGCCTGAAGATTTTTCTCCTGTGCCTGAAGATTACTTTTTTCAATATCAATTTTGGCAATTTTAATATTTCCCTGATTCCTGTTAAAGAAAGGCAGATCCATCGAAAATCCAAATCCAATAAAATCCCGCATGATGTTTCCTCCACGGTCATAACTGGCCTGTAGGGTAACATCAGGTGTTTTTTGTGCCAGTTCATATTTGTATTTATTCGCACTGTAAGCTTGTTCTAATATAGAGGCTTTAACATCGGGCCTGTTTTGCAGCGCGGAAGCAGTCAGGTTTGCCAGGTTGATGTTTTCTATTTTCTGGATATCCGGCACAAAGCCTTCAGCGGTCATTTTTATGATGCTCGTTGCCGGTAAAGCCATCAGGACTTTCAGTTCCTTCTGGATTTCGTTATTCTCTTTCTGCAGGTCACTAAGCTCTTTTACAAATTCGAGTTCCGAAGCCTTAAGCCGGATGTATTCGCTTTTGCTGATATTACCTTGTTTCAGCTGGTTGGTATAAGCACCCAGCAATTTTTGTATTGAGGTAAGCTGTCGGTTATAGATTTTTTGTTCTTCCTGTAGGTATTGCAGACGGGTAAGGTTATTCCGAAATTCTATTTTAAGGTTCCGAAGGAAATCTTCAAAATATTGTACACTCATTTCCTTGGCTACTTTTTCCATAGCCACCAGTTTCTTCCGTTTTCCGGCGGTAACAATTAGTTGTTCCAGGGAAGCTGTGATCTCAGAGGTTTTTCCGAAATTTTTGTAAATAGGAGGGAGCTGTTCTGCTCCGCCATTGGTCCAAAGGTTGACTTCACTTACCTCGAGGGTAGGATTGGGCCATAACTTGGCCTGGATCACCTGGGCTTCTGCCTGGTCGATACTGAGTTTTTCTGAAATTAACTTCAGGTTTTTCTGCAGGAAAATAGTCTCAGCTTCAGCGCGGGAAAGCGAAATGGTATCGCTTAGCTGCTGTTGCGCATGGATTTTTCCAAAGAATAAAAACAGGAGGGCTGCTGTAATACTAATACGTTTCAAAATAGCTTTTTTTTTATGCAGCAAAGCTATAGCGCAAAGATTACAGCTAAATTGAACCGGGATTAAGATTGGATTACAGCAACATTAGAAAACGATTAGAGTTTTGGAAAGACCAATTCAATCAGGGTACCGTGGTCTTTTTCAGAGGTGATGAAAAAGGAAATATTATGCTGCCGGAATATTAGTGTAGCAAGGGATAACCCTATACCGCTACCGGTTACACCAGAAACATTGCTGCCCCTGAAAAAAGGCTGATTGATATGTGCCAGTTCATTTTCGGGAATGCCCCTGCCAAAGTCCTGCACAATTAGTTTAAGTTGGTTTCTTATATTGGTGAGCGTAATTTTAACGGGATTATGATCGGCATATTTTACTGCATTCTCGATAATATTGTATAGGGCGAGTTGCAACTGTAAGGTATTGCCTTTTACAGACAATAACGCTTCATGGCTGACCTCGATATTGGCCTGTATAGAAGTTTCCTCAGGAGGATAGCTCAAGGCAATACGATCAATAATTCCCCAGATAATTTCATCGACCCGGGCAGTTTCATTTTCAGAAGCAATAGATCGTAATCCTGAAATAGTCATGAGCGTATTCAGGATTTCTTCGATGTGGTACACGTTTTTTAAAGCATCCTGGGCTACTTCTTTATATTCGGCTCCCGTACGTTCCTTTTGGGCAAAAACTTCCAGATTGCCGGATATGGCAGCCAGCGGTGTCTTAAATTCGTGGGATACATAATTGATGAAATTCTTTTGGATCACAAAGGTGTCGGATAGCCGGCTCAGCAGGTTATTGAATGTAGTGATAAGATCCTGGATTTCATCGTTGGAATTGGTCGAAATAATCGATTCGTTCAGGGAATGAGGCTCTATTGCATTTACCTGGTTAATGACATGAGTAATAGGGCGGTAGGCAATATTGGATAAAGCTTTACTAACGAGTAGGATAATAATAAGCCCGGAACACAGTACAGAAGTCAGGATGATGAGTAATAGTTTTTTCTGGGATTGGAAAAATTCATTTTCTGCTTTGATGAATACGACAAAATTGCCCTGATTATCCGGATAGTATATCCCGTAATAAAAATATTGTTCGTGCTTGAAATAGACTTTCTCCCTGTTTCTAACAGCATCTAAAATAGCAGGAGTGATGAGTGGATCCGGTGTTTTATTACCATAGGAAATACCATTTTCCGCATTGTAGATTTTAAATTCAGAATTTTGTATGTTTTCTTTGAATTGTGCCCTGATGGCCTTGTGTTCCTTGCTCGACAACTCATCTTCTTCGAGGTAGAAGATACCCGTGAGCTGGACCGTCTTAGCCAGCTCATTAAAGATTATTTTTTTGGAACTGTCGTAAAAGATATAATACACCAGCGCAGAAGCGATGACAAAAACGACTCCAAAAGTGAGGGAGGAAATAAGTGTTAAGCGGTTTCTGATAGTCATTGGTATCGTATTTGCAGTTACAGGATCTTAATCCTTGATCATATACCCGGAACCTTTGATGGTGTGGATAATTTTCTCGGTTCCCGTTTCGATCTTATTCCTAAGATACGAAATATAGACATCGACCACATTGGTATTGGTGTCATAGTTAATCCCCCATACGGAATTCAGGATTTGTGTGCGGGTTACGACCTTATTTTTGCTTTCCAGCAAAAAAAGGAGAAGCTTATATTCTCTCGGGGAAAGTTCAATCGGAATGTCATTTTGGGTGACCTGGTGCGTATCCAGATTTACTTTAAGATCATTGCAGAAATAAATCGTTTCCCGCGTCTGATAATTGAATTTTGTCCTTCGGGTAAGGGCATTGATACGGGAGATGAGTTCTTTAAAATGAAATGGTTTTACCAGATAATCGTCAGCACCATTGTCCAGTGCCGCTACACGGTCGTCAGCATCACCAAGGGCACTTAAGATCAGTATTGGAGTGTGGATTTTTTTGTAGCGGATCATTTGGGTTAGCTGTATCCCATCAATGCCGGGCAGCATAATATCCATTAAGATAATGTCCCACTCATTTTGCATGACCAGTTCCCGGGCTAATTCACCCGATTTGGCCAGGGTAACCAAAAAACCATTTTCTTCCAGTCCTTTGATTACAAAATCACTGATCCTGCTATCGTCTTCTATTAATAATATATTCATCTGAATTTTCCGTATTTGATTTCATGAAATCCGTTACGAGATAACCGATTAGTTTACCAATAAGATGGTTGTTCTTTTCTTCTCCTAAAACGGGAGCGCCTTCACAAATGTGGAGGTAAGAAGCATTTTTATGTTGCCCGAAATGATAAATAAAACGGCGCAACTGCTCTACCGAGAATCCACTCATGGTCATCGCGCTGCTCGCCACGTTGGGGATGGCGTCTAAATCAATTTCAATGCCATAAAAATCCGTACGTACAAAATTATAGGCATCTGTGATTTCAGCATCAAAGTTCTTCATCCTGCTGATGGAGATTTCATCATAGGTATTGTAACGCACACGATCTTCGGTTTTCTTGATGATATCGAGTACGCTTTTGGACGTATAACTTTCGTGTAATCCGAAAATAAAGTATTTACTCAGGAAGCCTTCTTCATAAGCATAGGAAAATCCATTACCACTATGGCGGCCTTCCAGGATTCGGAAGTCAGAATGGGCGTCAAAATTAATAGCATTAATCGGTTTTGCTTTCGCAAGTGCCGTTCCTTTGATGCAACCATAGGCATTATTGTGCCCGCCACCGATGACAATTGGAATTTTACCCGATTTAATAATATTAAAAATAATATGGGATACTTCTTTATCTATTTTTTCTACCAGCTTAAACAGCTGTTTGCGGTCTTCTTTTTCTAAGTAATTGAGTTTTTCCGCTTCATCCATTTCGGCTGAAACATCCAGATGTCCCAAAATTAATAACTGGCTGCCTTTACAAAACCGGTTGTTCTGTATGTTGGCAATGGCACTCACTGCACTTTCCCACGCTGATGCAGCTCCGGGGCGGCCTATGTTGGCACGGATGCCAATGTCTTCCGGAATCCCAAACAGCACATAGCGGGCTTCGCTGGTGTTCAGGTGCTCGATAATATCACGCTCCAAAGGAATAATTTCTACCCTTTCTCCAAATTTAACCTCACCATTTCGGTAGTTGGTTACTTTCGTTAAATCATTCTGTGTGAATCGAATCAGTTTTTCCATGTTAATTTAGTTGAGGTCAAAAATAATATAATTATATAAATTAGCGTTATTAGATTTACATTTAACCCAAATTATTCTATTTTTATAAAAAAATCACATCTATGGAAAACCAAAATTATGAACCCCAAAAGAGCAATTCAAGTTTAAAAGCAATTATTATCGTTTTGGCTATATTGTTAGCCGGTAGTTTAGCATACATGTATAAAATGAGCCAGGATATCCATACTGTGGAATCGGCTTTTACCAATGAAAAATCTTCTAAGGAAGAAGTGCTGAAAGAATTAGAAACTTTAAAAGCGAGTTATGATACTGCCATTGCTGAGAAGTCCGTACTTTCGGATGAACTTAAAATCCAAAAAGAGAAAGTAGAAAAACTGATCGCTGATCTTAAAAAATCGAATAATGATGTTTCTTCATTATCCAAATATAAACAAGAAGCACAACGCTTGAAAGTACGTTATGACACTTTGGTGAAAGAAAATGATATTCTTAAAAAACAAAATGCAACCCTTCAAACGGAAAGAGACAGCACACAAACCCGACTGGAAGAAGAGCGTCGTTACAACGATTCTTTGGTAAACCAAAACTCGAACCTGGCCAAAACGGTTGAAAAAGCGTCTAAATTATCCATATTGAACCTGAAAACGGAAGCTTACAAACAAAGAAGTTCCGGGAAACAGGTAACTACAGAAAGAGCGAGAAGAGCAGATGGTTTAAAAATCAGTTTTACAATCGCTGAAAATGAAGTGGCAGCTTCTGGAGACAAAAGCTACTACGTACAGGTAATCGATAGTAAAAACAATGTACTGGGAGATAAGAAAACCAATACTTTTGGTGAGTTTTCATTGACCTACAGTTTTACAACTACAGTAAAATACCAGAATAAAACGGTAGATGTTGCTGAAGACCTTCCAGGGGAGGATTTTGAAAAAGGTACTTATTTTGTCAATATCTTCGATAAAGGACAATTGGTTGCAAAAACAAGCTTTACCTTGAAATAGTAATTCAACACTTATAGTATATTTGAAAAGGAACCCAAGATTGGGTTCCTTTTTTTGTGTAATCAAAGGAATATTTTAAATGGTCTTTTTAATTTTGGATAAGAATTCGTGGGAAACCCCAAAATAAGAGGACAGATTCTTATTAGTGATGTGCGGTGTTTTGTGTGGGTATTTTTTTATGAATTCCATATAACGTTGCTTAACGGTTTTATTCAATGCATCCAAAAGCCTCTCCTGTATAAGGGTATTGGCTCTTTCCACCATTAGGATATGGAAATGAAGCAGTTTTGGAACCTTTTCAAATAAGAGGGTTTTATTGGATTTGGTGATGACAATTACTTCGCTATCTTCAATCGCTTTTATATTGTATTTGGTTGGTTTTTGATGATAAAAGCTTTCAAGATCACACATCCAGTCATTTTCAAAAGAGAAAAACAGGATGCTCTCCGTCCCATCTTCGTTTATAATATAAATCTTGAAGGCCCCTTTCAAAATAAAACCTTCATAAGCGCAATTAGAATCCTGAACCTGTAGGAACTGGTGTTTTTTTAAGGTAACGAGTTCGGCTTTTTCCGCTATAGCTTGCCATTCGGCATCCGTAAGGCTAACTCTTCGCTCTATATTTCGTCGTAAAGGTGTATACATAATATTATTGTTAGGAGTACTTACCTGCTTCAGGAGTTTGTAGCATATAAGGCAATAATTAAATAATGTAATCGATTGCGTAAAGCTATAAAAATTAAATTATTGATGAAATTTTAATTAAAAAAAAATAAACTATTTCATAAAAGTAGAACTTGTTCAATTTTTTTAAAATAGTTTAGAAACATATTTGTGGTGTTATAAAACAAATAATAATCCCCAAAATCTTTTTTTATGAAATTTAAATCTACATTATCCGCTTGCTTGCTAACGGTTGTAATTGGTATGGCCAGTTGCAATACCGAAGAGCTTACACAGGAAACATCATCGGTTGATCCAAGCACTGCTGCAAAAGCTGGCAATTGTACCGCTGTTCCCGGTTGGGCATCCCAAAATGGAAGCACCACAGGCGGGGGAAGCGCAGCAGAAACTACTGTAACTACCTATGCACAGTTAAAAACGGCTATAGAAAATAGTACTGTAAAAGTGATTAAGGTGTCCGGTACCATTATGATTACTGCAAGACTGACATTACAAGATCAGTCCGGTAAAACCCTTTATGGTGTTAGTGGTGCAAAATTACTATCTAATGACCAGACAAAAGCTACTTCTGGTATTTTGAATGTGAAACGTTGTACTAATATAATTATTCGTAACCTGATATTTGAAGGTCCTGGTGCCTACGATACAGATGGTTGGGACAATGCTGTTTTAGACGATTGCAAAAATGTATGGGTGGACCATTGTGAATTTAGAGACGGTGTAGATGGTAACCTGGATGTTAAAAACAAATCTGACTATATTACTATTTCTTATACGAAATTCAATTACTTAAAAGCACCAAAGCCAGGAGGTTCAGGAGGTACTGATGATCATCGTTTTTCAAACCTGATAGGGTCCAGTGATACTGCTACAGCCGATCGTGGTACGCTGAGAATTACTTTTGCACGTTGTTGGTGGGCTCCTGGTTGTAAGGAAAGAATGCCAAGAGTTCGGTTTGGCAAAGTGCATGTAGTAAATAGCTATTTTAATAGTTCCGTTAGTAATAAATGTATTAGTGCTGGTTTTGAAGCGAATCTTTTAGTTGATCGGAATGTATTCGAAAATGTAGCCAAACCTATTGACTTATTGACGGGATACACCGCAGTAACCGCTACAGGTAACGTTTTTACCAATACCACAGGAAATACAGCAGGAAGCAATACCGCTTTCACGCCTCCGTATTCCATTGTTACCCTTGCTGCTTCAGCAGTTAAAGCTGATGTTTCAGCAGGTGCAGGTGCTACGCTTACCGGTAATATTTGCGGTTCTTTCTAATAAACAAAGTACAGATACTAAAAGGAGCTGACCCAATGGGCGGCTCCTTTGTTTTTATAAGCCTTAAGGAATAGTATAAAATGATTCTAAATATTCTTTATTGTGTTACCAATTTTCCTTCAAGTAGAACCTCACTGATAAGGTTGGTGCCAAATGAATAGGGAAGCTCATAGAATGAATTAATGGGTTTTGTAATGATCAGGTTGGCTCTTTTTCCTTTGGTAATGCTACCATGACTATCGGAAAGGCCCATGGCATAAGCCCCATTGATGGTAGCCGCATTAATAGCTTCCTCAGGATTCATTTTCATCTTGATACAGGCAGTGGCTACAACAAGGTTCATATTACCGGAAGGCGTTGTACCCGGATTGTAATCGGTTGCTAAGGCTAAGGGAAGTCCTGCTGCCATCATCTTGCGGGCAGGAGTGTAGGGAATACTGATAAAAAAGGAACAGGTAGGCAAAGCTACAGGCATTGTAATGCTGTCTTTCAATGCCTCAATATCAGCATCGGTTACCACTTCCAAATGATCAACGGACAAGGCACCATTGGCTACACAAGCCTGGATACCACCGATCGCCGTAAACTGATTGACATGGATCTTGGCAGTTAATCCGTATTGGGTTCCGGCTTTCATAATACGATCCGTTTCCTCAACCGAAAAATAACCGGTTTCCAAAAAAGCATCTATATAATCGGCTAAATTTTCATTGGCTATCGCCGGTAACATTTCTTCAATAATAGAATCGATATAACCACTATGATTGTCTTTGAATGCAGCAGGAAAGGCATGCGCTCCCAAAAAGGTAGCTTTTACTGCTATGGGGTAATTGTCTTTGAGCCTTTTGATAACACGCAACATTTTTAGTTCTCCTTCTACTGTCAGGCCATAACCCGATTTTATTTCAATAGCGCCCGTTCCTGTGGCAATTACTTCTTCCAGTCGCAGTCGGGATTGTTCGTATAAAGCATCTTCGGAAGTCTCATTCAACTTTTTGGCAGAATTCAAGATACCACCACCGCGATTGAAAATTTCCTCATAGGTAAGCCCGTTAATGCGATCTACAAATTCCTGTTCGCGGTTGCCCGCATACACCAGGTGGGTATGGGAATCACACCAGGAAGGAAGTACCATTTTTCCGGTAGCATTAATTACGGTTTCGGGATAGTCAGGGCAATTTTCCATAGTGCCATAATCAGCGATCAGGTTGTCTTCAATTAGCAGGTACGCATTTTTAATGGTAGGCAATATTGCCATAGCTGCACCCGAAACTTTATCAGGAGCATTATCCCGGACCTGTAGGAGTTCTTTTATATTAATTAACAGTGTTTTCATGGATTTGAATGATATAGCGAATTAGTAAGCACCACACGGAAATCTCCGGATTTGATGTATTGCAAATTTAGTTCTAAAAGATAGCATCTCCCAAAAACTTTCAATTTAGTTCTGTTTTTAATCGCCTGATAGTCGCAAAATTCTTCTAAAACAGTATCGGTTTTTTAAAAAGACAGCTTATATTTATATAAAATTAGTGGCCTTGAGAAAAGTAAAATACAAACATGTCCGTAAGGTACAGCCCAATTATTATGAATATACCGGAATCCATAAATCGGATCCCGTGGCAATGCAGTTATTTGTATATAATGATGATGGATTTGAGGAATATACTGATATAACATTTCCGAAGATTAAACAGGAGCTGGAAGACGCATCTCAGATGGATGAAGTGAAATGGCTCAACGTGCATGGGCTCCACAATGTAGAGCTGATCAAAAATATAGGAGAACTGATGCAGGTACAGCCTTTTATTATAGGCGATGTGCTCAATACTTCCCGCCGTTCGCGTATGGAGGAATTTGATGATGTATTGTTCTTTAGTATTAAGTCCGTATTGCCTGGGGAAAGTTTGGATAATATCCAGGTAGAGCAGGTGAGTTTCCTGCTGAAAGACAATACGCTGATCTCGTTCCAGGAGAAAAAAAGCGATTATTTTACCCATATCCGCGAAAGAATCCGGACGCATACCGGAATTGTCTGCAAAAAGAAAAATGATTACCTGTTGTACCTGATGCTGGATGCTATCATGGAAAATTTCTTTATCTCTATTGAAAGTTATGAAGAGCGAATTGAAGGGCTGCTGGTAGAAGGGAAGACAGGATATAAAAAAGACCTCTTGGAACGGATTGAAAAAAACCGTGAGAATGTCAATTACCTTAAGAGGGCAGTATTGCCACTACGGGATGCCTTATACAACCTGAAAAGCATACAGGATGATTCTGATTTTGACGGGATCGAAAAGGCAAATTATACTTTTTTTGCGCGGTTGCATCAAAAGGCATTAGAACTGCTCGACCAAATGGAATATGATATGAGTTCGCTGGATAGTGCTTCTAATTTCTTTTATTCTTCCCAAAGCCAGCGGATGAACCAAATAATGAAAACCCTGACCATTTTCTCCGTTATTTTTATGCCATTGACATTTATTGTAGGGGTATACGGAATGAATTTCGACCACATGCCAGAACTACGGCTGTATAACGGGTATTATTATGTTTGGGGACTTATGATTGTTATCGCTATTGGAATGGCAATTTACTTTAAACGCAAACGCTGGTTCTAAGCATCACTACACCATCGTATATAAATAAAAACTCCTGTAATTATAAATTAATTACAGGAGTTTCATCATTACTATAAATGTAATAGTTACCACGTAGAATAAAAATGTAATATGTGATAATCTATTACATAAAGATACGAATAAAAATCACTTATGCTACCTGATTAACTGATTTTTATGATAATATTAGCACCCTAAGGGCATCACCAATATACAATCAAATCACTGCAGCAATACGATTATTTTAAAGTTCCTACCATATCTTCCGGACGTACCCAGGCATCAAAATCTTCCGGGGTCACATAACCCAGGCGTACCGCTTCTTCTTTCAGGGTGGTGCCATTTTTGTGGGCAGTCTGAGCGATTTCAGCAGATTTGTAATAGCCAATTTTCGTATTCAATGCCGTAACCAGCATTAGAGAGTTATCCACGAGTTCTTTGATTCGTTTGTGGTTAGGCTCAATACCAGCTGCACAATGCTCTTCAAAAGAAATGCAGGCATCTCCAAGTAGGGTAGCCGACTGTAGGAAGTTGGCAGCCATCAACGGTTTAAATACATTCAGTTCATAATGTCCCTGAGTACCACCGATAGTGATTGCTACATCATTCCCCATTACTTGTGCGCAAACCATAGTTAAAGCTTCACATTGTGTCGGGTTTACTTTCCCGGGCATGATAGAAGATCCCGGCTCATTTTCCGGAATGATGATTTCCCCGATTCCGGAACGTGGTCCTGAAGCCAGCATACGGATATCATTGGCAATTTTGTTTAGTGATACGGCCAATTGTTTTAAGGCACCATGCGTTTCTACAATAGCATCATGAGCCGCCAGAGCTTCAAATTTATTTTCTGCAGTGATGAATGGAAGTCCGGTAAATTTTGCAATATACTCGGCAACCTTTACATCATAACCCGCAGGAGTGTTCAATCCGGTTCCTACTGCAGTACCGCCTAAAGCGACTTCAGAAAGGTGTGCTAATGTATTTCTTAGTGCTTTTAAGCCGTAATTCAATTGGGCAGCATATCCGGAAATTTCTTGTCCTAATGTTAAAGGTGTAGCATCCATAAGGTGCGTACGGCCTATTTTTACCACATTTTTGAATTCTTCTGATTTCGCTCTTAAAGTATCTCTTAATTTCTCTACTCCTGGGATTGTTACTTCAATTACGGCTTTGTAAGCAGCAATATGCATTCCTGTAGGGTACGTATCATTAGAAGATTGTGATTTGTTGACATCATCATTGGCTTTAATGAAAATTTCACCTTCACCAATTTTTCCACCGGCCAATACGTGGGAACGGTTTGAAATTACTTCATTGACGTTCATGTTGCTTTGTGTTCCGGAACCCGTTTGCCAGATTACTAATGGAAACTGGTCATCCAGTTTACCTTCCAGGATTTCATCGCATACCTGTGCGATACCATCTCTTTTTTCAACCGAAAGTACATTCAGGTCATGGTTGGCATAAGCAGCAGCTTTTTTCAGGTAAGCAAATCCTTTGACAATTTCTTTAGGCATAGAGCCTGCAGGGCCAATTTTAAAATTGTTTCTTGAACGTTCGGTTTGTGCACCCCAGTATTTGTCTGCAGGAACCTGCACTTCACCCATGGTGTCTTTTTCTATTCTGAATTCCATTGTTATATGTATGTATTTGTTTTACACTGTCGCATTCCGGAGTTTACTGTAACGATCACACTTTTGTTTCCCGTTTTACAAAAAGAAAAACTAAAGGCAGGAACAGTTGAATTGCTTTCCGGAATTGTTCAAGCCAAATTTAGGCATATTTGACTGTTTGAAAAAATTAGAATCCTACTATTTTTATTAAAATCCCATATTTTATTGGTAAGAAAGAATATTAAAAGTATCTTTGGGCTTGAATTCATTAAATTCCGGAAAACATGTTTGAATTTCAACAGTATTTAGGCTTCATTCTTTTCTTAACAATTTTAACTATCGGTTTTTGGCTGATGTTCTTTTTGGTAGGGTTCGTTCAATATTGGTTGGGCGGTGCGATTATCGAATTGATTAAAGAGAAAAGAAGCAAAAAGAAGTAAGGAGCTTTACACCGTAAAGTAATCCAAAAAAAAAAGGGAAACCATCGTGGTTTCCCTTTTTTTGTTTATCCTCCCATGTAATCCTCGCCACCGTTACTATCGGTTTCCTTACGGGTTTGTTTTTCCCGTTCGGTTTTCGGTTTGTTGAAACGGTACGTAAATGACAAGGTAATCTGGCGTTGTCTCCATTGCATTTCCGAATAGGAATTCTGCGTTGGCAGATTGGTTTCCATTTTTCGTTTTCTGGAGTTGAATAGGTCACTGGCATTTAAGGCTATGGTAGCTTTGTCTTTCAAGACATCCTTACTCAGAGCCATATTGGCACTGATGATTCCTTTAGAGCGACCCTGGGCATTCTTTTCGGCACCATTATAGGTAGCGTTCGTCTGCCAGTCGATTTTATACGGCAACGTTACTTTAGAACTCACTCTCGTAAACCAGGAATAGGCTGTGTTATTGAAATTTTGGGTAAACGTTTCGTTTTCCAAATTGGTATAGCTATAGTCACCACGCGTTTCATTTCGGTAGAAATTAAAATTACTGTTCAGCTTCCACCATTTGTATGGATTATAGCCAACATTAAATTCAAAACCAAAACGGTCTTCATAACCCACATTCACCGGTTTAGTTACTAAAACCGGATTTCCGGAAATAGTTTCCTGAGTACGTACATACTGCTCTGCATCCTTAGTATGGTTGAAGTACATTGAGCTGTTCAGCGTTACCTGATCCCATTTCATCATATAGCCTAAATCAAAGGAATTAGTATACGATGGATTCAGGTCCGGGTTTCCGATAAACTGGTTTGCAGTACTTGAAATGTTAGAGAACGGGTTAATAGAGCGGGAGCGTGGTCGCGAAATCCTTTTGCTATAACTTAAGGTCAGGTTACTGGAATCATTCAGTTCATAGGATACAAATGCGCTTGGGAAAAAGTTATTGTATTTTTTATTTTTGAATGCATTCGTGGTAAGCTGATTGATATCAATATTACTGTCTTCCCATCGCAATCCTAATAAATAAGAGAATTTATTGACCTTAGAACCAAATTGGGTATACAATGCGTTTACTTTTTCCTTGTATTCTAACGTATTGGTATATAAAGGATCATTAACCCAGATTCCATCCTGTAAGGCTTCTACAGAGTAATCAGTAGTCAGTTTTGAGAAGTTACCACGGTATCCAGCCTCAAAACGGCTTTGTTCTCCAATAGGCAATACATAATCTGCCTGGATGAGGTTTCTGTTTTGAGTTTGTGCATTACCGGTACGCTGGCTTCCCAAGGTAGTTGTAGCCGCTACATAATCATTATCCGTAGTGGAGATGGTAGAGTCATCATGATCATCATTACGGGAAAAAGAGGCATCAACAGAAAGCTGGTGGCCATCTTTTTTGAATTTTTTGATGAAATTAGTACTGTATTCCAGGTTTTTGCTGTCGTTATTCTGATCGTTGAAACGGTTAACATAACGCGTGTTATTACGGCTCGCATCAAAATAATTCAAGTTGACATTATCCGGATTGCTACCGTCGCTTTTTCGATACGATAATGTATTGGTCCAGCTTGTCGTTTTGTCTAAGAATATTTCAGCGCCAATTGTTCCATTATAGCCCTGGCTCTGGCGTTCGTTTTTACGACGTTCTTCCAGGAATCGCTCATTCGGATTGGTATTCATCAGGTATTCGGTATTGGTCATCGAATTACCTGGGTTTTTCCTGTAGTTATAGCCTTGTGTAGTAAATAAATTAAAATGTTTACTACGGTAATTTATATTCCCGGTAATACCATACGTTTCCGGATTTCCCGTAGAGGCCGTTACAGTCCCGTTTAATCCCTGTGCTTTTCCTTTTTTCAGGATGATGTTGATGATACCACCGCCACCTTCAGCATCATAGCGTGCAGAGGGGTTGGTAATGATCTCTACTTTATCTACAGAATCTGCCGGTAGCATACGTAACGCATCCGCCACATTAATACCGATCATCCCGGATGGTTTGCCATCAATCAGGATTTTTACGCTGCCATTACCACGAAGGCTTACATTTCCTTCGGCATCTACGGTAACAGAAGGGACGTTATCCAGTACATCACTTACGGTTCCACCTTTTACCATCATGTCCTGGCCTACATTATATATTTTTTTGTCAAGCTTAAATTCAACG
The DNA here is from genome assembly GCF_003076475.1 of Flavobacterium kingsejongi. NCBI lineage: Bacteria > Pseudomonadati > Bacteroidota > Flavobacteriia > Flavobacteriales > Flavobacteriaceae > Flavobacterium > Flavobacterium kingsejongi. The sequence continues at coordinate 3,036,370 of NZ_CP020919.1, forward strand.
GTTGATTTTTCTGCGGTAACTTCCACTGCATCCAGTTGCTGTGCATCAATACCCAAGGGAATTGTACCAAGATTGGTGTTCGCCGTGATTTCACGTGCCGGATATTCCTGGGATTTAAAAGAGATGAAATCAATTTTAATGGTATAGCTCCCAGTCGGGACATCAAAGCTGAAACCACCATTGGACTCGGTCATTCCACCATAAATTCCTTTGGGATTTGTGGTACTGTTAATGGTTACTGTAGCATATTCCAGGGGTTGTTTGGTGTCTTTATCGACTACCGTTCCGGATACTTTTACTTTTGATCCCGGTGCTTCCTGAGCCCAGGAAACCAGTCCCGCACACAGTAACATAAAAGTAACTACTAATTTTAAATTTTTCATCAAGTAAGGTTTAATATAGGTTTAAAGGTATAAGACCGCAAAAACTCCTATAGGTTTAATCGCGGAATCATAAAGGTTTGTTAAAACAAAAATCATGCCTTTTGCAGGAAAGTACTGGTTTTTTCCGGTGGTCTTCCAATGACTCCAGCATTCCCCTTAATCACTATGGGACGTTCTATAAGCTTCGGATGTGCTACCATAGCGGCTATGATCTCAGGGTCAGTAAGTTCCTTTCCTTTATAGGATTCAATCCATATCGTTTCTTTCTGGCGTACGAGATCGATGGGGTTAATGTTAAGGATCGCTATTATATCTTTTAATTCGGTAGCATTCAGCGGTGCGTCAAGGTACTTTACGACTTCAAAGGGCTGTCCGGATTCTTCCAACAGTGCCAATCCTTCCCTTGATTTTCCACATCTTGGATTATGGTATATTTTCAGAATAATTTTTTTTGTTATTTTTATGCAAAGTAAGGCATTACTCAATAATAATTGCGTTAAATTAGTTCAACAAAAAATCAACAGAATGCTAATTCTGAGTCATTAAAAAAAAAGTAATATAAATGTTTTTATCCCAGGCTTTTAGGCACCAAAACGAATTGTGGAAATATGCCATCGGTTTTATTATTATCATGGTAGCCTATTTTATAGGACAGCTTCCGCTCACTGCTGCGGTATTGCTAAAGGTATTTTTGGAGGATGCCCCGATGCCAACTACCAACGATGAGGTCTTCGGTTTTTTTACACCCAACCTTACTTTTTTCCTGATGCTCCTGATTTTTGTATTTGCGTTAGCAGCCCTCTACTTAGTAGTTAAAAAACTCCACAAACAGCCTTTTCTGGAGGTAACGACTGCCCGTAAAAAGGTGGATTGGAACCGCATTTTTTTCTCTTTCTCCCTCTGGGGTGCTTTTACGGTGATTACTACTGTTGTCGCGTATTACCTGAATCCCGGAGATTATATCGTAAATTTTAAACTGGGTCCCTTTTTGATCCTGAGTGTTATTGCCATAGTGCTTATTCCGATACAGACCAGCTTTGAAGAATATCTCTTCCGTGGTTATCTGATGCAGGGATTTGGCATGATGGCCCGTAATAAATGGGTACCTCTCGTGCTGACCTCTGTCATTTTTGGCTCCATGCACTTATTGAATCCGGAAGTCGAAAAAATGGGCTATATCATATTGGTCTATTATATTGGTACTGGGTTTCTGTTAGGAATACTGACACTAATGGACGAAGGAATGGAACTAAGTCTGGGTTTCCATGCGGCAAATAACCTTTTTGGAGCCCTGCTGGTTACCGCTGACTGGACTGTATTCAAAACCGATTCTATTTTGCGGGATATTGCAGAACCTACTGCGGGCTTTGATGTGCTATTGCCCGTATGCATCGTATATCCGATTCTTTTAATTATCTTTAGTAAGAAATACAACTGGACAGGATGGAAAGAAAAACTGACCGGGAAGTTATACCCGGAACTTAAAACTGAGAATAACGAAATTGCAAATTAAAATATGAATAATCCGACTTACACCAATGTGCATAACCGTTTTAAGCTGAATGGATTTCAGCTGGACAGGGAAGATTTATGCCGAGTTGCCTACAGCTTTATTAAAGAAGGTGATGATTTTGAAAAACCGGTCGGAATTTTTATCCGGGACTGGTTTGATGATAAAAGTACCATAACGCTTAACAGTTCCGGAACTACCGGAAAGCCGAAATCATTCGAGGTTGATAAACAGGCGATGGTTAATTCTGCGATTGCTACCGGAGATTTTTTTGACCTTAGCCCGGGTAATAAAGTGCTTCACTGCCTGCCTGCAAATTATATCGCAGGGAAGATGATGTTCGTGAGGGGATTTATTTTAGGTCTTGAATTGGATTTTGTTGCCCCAACATCTAACCCTTTGGATCGCAATGAAAATGAATATGATTTTGTTGCAATGGTGCCGCTACAGGTTCAAAATTCACTGGATAAACTGGACAAAGTAAAAAAACTGATTGTAGGGGGTGCCAATCTGAATCAGGATCTTGAAGAGCAACTCAAAGAACTCACCAAAACGATAGTGTATGAAACGTATGGCATGACGGAAACACTAACGCATATTGCGGCGAAGAAAATAGGGGAGGATGCGTTTACCGTATTACCCAATATTACTATTTCACAGGATGATCGACAATGTGTTGTAATCAGTGCGCCTCATATTAGCGACGAGGAAATTGTAACTAATGATCTGATAGGGCTGCTTTCAGACAATCGTTTTGTTTGGCTGGGGCGTGTGGATAATGTGGTCAATAGCGGAGGGATTAAACTGATTCCGGAACAGATTGAAGAAAAGTTACGTACTAAAATAGCCGGCCGATTTTTTCTGACAGGAACAGCAGATCATGATTTAGGCGAAAAATTAGTTCTGGTCATTGAAGGTCCGGAATATCCGATTGATGCCAGCATTTTTGAGGATCTTGGGAAATATGAAAAACCGAAAGAGATCTTTTTTGTTCGAAAATTTGAAGAAACTACCTCCGGAAAACTCCGTAGAAAAGAAACATTGAATATGGTATAACAGCTGTTATGCTAACGATGCAAGGGGCTTTACAGATAGTAAAGCCCTTTTTTTATGTAAAATAAAGTAGCGATGGCCCGTACGCCCTCTTCCAACTGACTTTCGGTGAGTAGTACCGCTTTTTCCATAATAGTATCGCCTTGTATAATGCCATACAAAATAATAGTTTGGATAAAACGCAAAACTTTTTTATCAACAGTTGGGGTTACTGCGATTTATTGTAGGTGCTGGTATCCCACGGATCATACAGGCGGGCCTGGAATTGCTGGGCGATGATGAGGGGATGCTCCGAAACCCATTGCAGCCGCTTGCTGCTCCCGAAAGGAAGGTATTAGAGCGTTTATTACGGCAAATATAAATTCAACCGTTAAATATGTTAAAGGAGTAGGTAGGTCAAAATGATTTTCTACTCCTTTTTTCTTAACATAGATTTTAAAAAATTCCCCTTTTCATTGCGTAACTTTAGGTAAACAATTAATTACGAGTACAATGAACAGATTAAAAGATAAGGTTGCCGTTATCACCGGTGGCGCAGGAAGTATTGGAAAAGCAACGGCTAAATTGTTTTTAGCCCATGGTGCCAAAGTCATGTTGGTTGATTTAAAAGAGGAAGATTTGAAAAAAGCGACTGCAGAACTTAATTCTGATAAAGTGGCCTATATAGTAGCTGATGTTACACAATCAGCAGATGCTGAAAAATATGCTGCTGCAACAGTTTCAAAATTTGGAAAGATTGATGTTTTCTTTAATAATGCCGGGATAGAAGGTGTGGTCAAACCTCTTACAGAATATCCGGAGGAAATTTTTGATAAAGTTTTTGCCGTAAATGTAAAAGGGGTGTGGTTCGGAAATAAAGCCGTATACCCGCAAATGAATGATGGGGGAAGTATTATTATCTCCTCTTCTGTAGCAGGATTGGAAGGAACAGCGAATACTTTAGCCTATACGGCCAGTAAGCACGCTGTGATCGGAATAATGAAAGTATCTGCGTTGGAATTTGCTGCCCGTAAAATAAGGGTGAATACTGTCAATCCATCGCCTGTAGACAATAGGATGATGCGATCGCTTGAGGAAGGTTTCGCTCCGGGACATGCTAAGGAAGCAAAAGATAATCTTGAAAAAACAATACCATTAGGGCGTTATGCGCAACCTGAAGAAATAGCTTCCCTGGTTTTATTCCTGGCTTCAGATGATAGTAAATTCATCACCGGGACATTCAATAGGGTAGATGGAGGAATGGGAGCCTAATTACTGGCTAATTCCCATCGCCATGAAAGTTGGTTTTGGTTGTTTGTAAAAAAGAGTAAAATACATCGTATTTTACTCTTTTTTTATGGTGTTACTTTTGGATAAATTTTATGTAAAACTTTTCTTTGACCAGTGTTACCGGATCACTTTTTTTAGTTGTATACGTTTGGACTGCATTTGTAGGCTCAAGGCGTACTATTTTCTTCCCGATGTTTATTTCTACTGGCATGGAAAAATTAGGGACATCTGTCAGCCATCGGTATTCAAAACCTTCTTTTGTAGTTTTAATTTCTAATTCTGGAATTTTATTGTGCCTTAAATACTGATCAAAAATCGGGGTCAGGTTCCGTTTACTATGGGTATTGAAAAATTGAATCACGGTTTCAGTATCAATAATTTTGTGACGGTAGGTATTCGAGTAGTCCAACAGGAGTTTCCACCATTTTGCATCATCGTTGATAACATTGCGTAAAGTGTTCAGCATCAATGCTCCTTTGAAATACATGTCAATTGACCCTTCATGGTTCACATTATAATCGCCAATAATGGGCCTGTCATTCATGACCCTATTGGCCTGTCCATTGATATATGCCATCGCTTTTTCATAACCAAAGTTGCATTCTACAAAAACAGTCTCAGAATAAGTCGTGAAAGCCTCATGAATCCACATGTCCGCAATATCTTTGGAAGTAATACTATTCCCAAACCATTCGTGCCCGCTTTCATGGATGGTGATATAATCGAATAAAATCCCCACTCCGGATTCTGAAATATCAGTACCGGCATAGCCGTTTTTGTATTTATTGCCATACGCCACAGCACTTTGATGTTCCATTCCCAAATAGGGTGTCTCTACCAGTTTATAACTGTCTTCTGCAAAAGGATAGACTCCAAATTTTGCCTGGAAGCAGTCCATCATAGGTTTAACTTCCTGGAAATGCTCTTTTGCTTTTTCAAGATTGTAAGAAAGCACATAAAAATCGAGGTCTAAATCTTTATAACGCTCTCCAAAGTGTACATAGTCACCAATGTTGACTGTAATATCATAATTATTGATAGGGCTTTTTACTTCCCAGTCCCAACGGGTATAACCATTCTTGAGATCTTCTTTTCCGGTAAACCGTCCATTGGATACGTTCATAAGGCCATTTGGAACAGCTACTTTAATGGTAGCTCCTTCATCCGGTTCATCGGTTTGATGGTCTTTTACAGGATACCACAGGCTGGCACCAGTTCCTTGTACAGCTACCGCAATCCAGTCCTTCCCCTTTTCATCTTTTTTCCATACAAAACCACCATCCCAGGGCGCATTTTTTGCAGCAATAGGTTTTCCCGAATAATAAAAGCGTAATTTTTCTTTGGTATTTTTTTGTAATGGGCGATCAAAGTAAAGAAATACGGCATCATAGTCCCGTTTATACGCTACTGCTTTTCCGTGATACAATATGCTATCTACTTTCATATTTTCAAATAAATCCAACTGTATTTTAGTGGTATTTTCTAAAACTTTGAATGTTATGTCATTGTAGCCTGAAATGAATTTTTCTACCGGGTCTACTTTGATATTCAGGTCATAACGCAGGACATCATAGTCATTCCGTTCCGGTCGTAAAGCACCCCGCAATGAGTCTTTTCGGGTGTAATTTTTTTCTTTACTAAAAAATTGTGCTGTCGCATGCTGCTGGCTCAGGAAGAATATCCCGAAAAACAAAACCTTAGATAAGGTTGCTACCGGTTTCAAATGGGTCATTATAAAATGTTTTAGGTTTTAAAAGTAGGCAATAGAATCATAAAAATACCTAACGAATTGTTAATTTACAAGTTCCTCAAATCGGCTGATTTCTCCTGTATCCTTTCTTTAAAGTAGTTTTTATATTTTGGGCTTTTCAATACCTGGGAGCTATAAATGCCTGAATTGCCAGAACATGCATAGGCACCCAGGCAGGCTAAAGCAATATATATACCGGATTCCATACCAAATAATTCCATGCCCATAATGGAGCACGCAATAGGGGTATGGGTGGCACCTGAAAATACGGCAACAAATCCCATTCCCGCCAAAAGCGCCAGGGGAAGTGGTACAAAAGGGAAAAGTGCATTTCCCAGTGTGGCGCCAATGAAGAAAAGAGGCGTTACTTCACCACCTTTAAACCCCGCTCCCAAGGTAAAAGTGGTCAATAGCATTTTAATAGCGAAATCGTAGGAGGGCAATTCATTGCTAAAGGCCTCAACAATTACAGGTATTCCAAGCCCGATATATTTTGTGGTTCCCAATCCCCAAACGGCTAATGCAATTATAATTCCACCGAGAAATGGCCGTAATGGCGGATAGCTGATTGTGGATTGGAATAGCCCGGACCAAAAGTGCATTGTCCTGGAGAAAATGAAAGCCGATACTCCGAAGACTGCACCACAGCCAAGTGCCCAAAGCAAAGAAATGAAATCCAGTTCCGGTACTTCCGGGATACTATAATGGGTATGTACAACAGAATATAAGAGGCAGAAATAATGGGCACTATAAGCAGCCAAAAAACAGGGAAATACAGCTTCCAATTTCATTTTTCCCAAAACAAGCACTTCAAGCGCAAATACTGCTCCTGCTAAAGGTGTACCAAATACAGCAGCAAATCCGGCGCTAATCCCGATAATAATTAGAATTTTGCGGTCTCCGGGTTTCATGGCAAAGAAACGGGTAAACTGATCGGCAATCGCACCGCCCATTTGTACAGCAGTGCCTTCTCTTCCTGCAGATCCCCCAAAAAGATGAGTAATCAGTGTTCCGAAAAGCACTAACGGAACCATACGAAAAGGGATAGTTGCGCCTGGGTTTTCATAGGTTTCCAGCAGAAGGTTATTTCCTTTCACTACCGTCGTACCCCAATAATGGTAACTCAGCCCGATCAGTAGTCCTCCTATGGGCAATAAGGCAATAATATAGTGATGCGTTTCCCGGAATGCTGTTACTGTGGCTAAACTATTCAGGAAAAAAGCGGAGATGCTCCCAATGAGAAATCCTGCTATCAGGCAGATAAGGATCCATTTTATACCATAGGAAAGCAATGGATAGTGAAGCTGAAATGCAATGCGTTTTGAATTTACTTGTCTGTTCATAATACCTTTTATTTAATACATCTACTGTGGCATAAGCCATTATTGTAGACGTCATCAGCTTTTTAAGGCGGTTCAGGGCAGACATCATTACCATGTGGAACTACAAATATAAAATATATTTTATTTCAAACCAATTATTCCCCTACAATCTCCCGTCCTGTATCTGCATGTTGTGATTCAGGGTTTCGTTTGAGGTACATTAATATGATACCGGCTATAATGAAAGGAATGCTTAGGATTTGTCCCATATTAATCACCAGGTCATCTTCAAATGCCTCTTGGTTTTCTTTATAAAATTCTAAAATAAAACGGGCGGCAAATAGTAAAACCAGGAAAAGCCCAAAAAGGAAACCTTTGGCAAAAGACTGTCTTTTATAGCTATAGAGGTAAAACAATACAACAAAAATAAGTGCATAAGCGAAAGCTTCATACAATTGTGCCGGATGGCGTGGCAACAGATCCTCGCTTTCAAAAATGAAACCGTAATTGCTATTTGTGGGTTTGCCTATGATTTCAGAATTCATAAAATTACCCAACCGAATGAACATTCCGGTCAGTGGCGTCGCAATTGCAACTTTATCCAATATCCATAAGAGGTTAATTTTGGCTCTTTTGCAATATACCAATATGGCAATCAGAATCCCAATAGCACCACCATGGCTTGCCAAACCGCGATAACCAATATATTGAAAATCGCTACCGTTGATTTTAAACGGCAGGAATATTTCCAGGATATGATGGGAATAATATTCAAAATCATAGAAGAGGCAATGCCCAAGACGGGCACCGACCAAAGTACCAACGAATATATAAATGGCAAGCTGATCCAGTTTCTCTACCGGAACATTTTCTTTACGAAACATGCTACGGACAATCAGGTAACCCAATACCAGCCCAGTGGCAAACAGCAGTCCATAATAGCGTAGGGGAATAGTATGGAATAGGTTTATAATTTCAGGGTCGGGGTTCCAGTGTATCGCTCCACTCATGAGTATTGTTTCAATTTTAATTGGTCCGCAAGGTACGAAAATGTTCCTAATGGATAAAGTTATAATACCGGGCACCGCGGAGTACAGGGCTTTCCGTTTCAATATAGTCCAGTACAAATTCATCCTTTGGAGGGAGTATGGACTCTTTAAGTTCTTTTTTATGCAAGGCAGTATAACGCTCCATACTGATGGGTGTACTCTCTTCGAGGATGTTATAGAGTGCTGTCCGTACTACAGCATCTTTCCATTTTGCTTCAATTGTGCCTTCAAAAACCTTTGATTTAGAGCCACTCCCATACGCTATAAAGCCGATCGTATTTCCGGTAGCTTCGATATTATTTTGTGCCTGATAGGCTAACGTTGCAGCCAGCCCAAGAAATAGCGATCCGGTATACATATTCCCTACTACTGAAGAAGCCCATTCCGAAGGGGCAATAGTTTGTTGTACAAAATCGAGGTAAGCAGCGCTTTTGGCAATAGTCTTGATTTGTTCTTTATAATCGGGAGCTGTCGGTAAAAGTTGGATTTCCGGATTTTCGCGGGCATAAATTTCAGTAAAAGTACGCCTGCCCTGATACGCATACGGTAAGTGCATAACGATACTGGACCAATTTTGATAAAGCACTACATTTTCCTGTCCTGTAATTTTTTTATAATGCGTATAGGCTTCAATAATGCGATCGATATAACACGTATTGGAGTATTGCCCATCAAAAACGGGCTGTTCCTGGTGCAGGGCAATTTCATTTTCTAAAATACCAAACCACTCCGGATTGTCCTGTTTTCCGGTAACTGCAGCTTTTGATAAATAGCGTTTCGGTTTGAAAAAATCAAAAACACCACGAGTGCTTACTCCGGTAGCTTCGGAAAAAGAAATCATATCAGGATCCTGTTTGATGTGCATGGCTATTGCACCGGCACCCTGTGTATATTCCCCGGTGGATTCCAGATCGTATTTTGCAAAATCGGTTGCTACAACAATACCTTGTCGTTTCGGATCGAGCCGAATCCAGTCTACCGTATTTTGTAGTGCATCGACACCACCAATACAGGCAAATGTAATGTCCAATACATCGCAATGGCGTAAAGCATGTTTTCCAAATTTCGGTTCCAGTTGCTCTTCTATTAATTGTAAAACATAGGATGCAATGGGTTTGGAGGCATCAATACCGCTTTCAGAGCCAACATATATCCGGCCTATACTTTCGGGATTGATCGTGGCCTGTTGAAAGAGGTTGTACACTGCGTTCGCGGCAAAGGTAATAACATCCTGATGGACATCGGGAAAGGTCATTTTTTGCAATCCAAGGCCTTTGATTAGTTTATCGGGTTCTATATTCCGGTTTTCAGCTAATGTTTTGATGGGCAGATGTATCTTAGGTACTGCTACTGCCAGACTGTCGATTCCTATTTTCATAGCTACAAAAATAAAAAAGGTATTTTTACGAACGCGTAAAAATACCTTTTATTGAAAGAAATACAACCGATTTACGATTATCGTAAAACGAAGTGATTATTTTTTAGAATCCTGAATTTTTTAAAACGATTCCTTTTCCTTTTTTTATTGCAGTAACTTTAATTGGTTTTAAATTTAATTAATATTTTCATCCTCAAATAAATCGTTAATAAAATATTGTAAATATTCAATATCATAAGCCCTAGGAAATGAATATCCATTAACAAATAAAATAGGAGTATAGTTAAAACTATTTTCATCACACCAATTTTTAAACAGCTCATATGTTAAACTAACCTTTTCATCATTTGATTCAGTAAACATTCTTGCAAATCTCGCTCTTTCTCTTTGTGCAACACTTCTAATATTTCTCGAAATCCCTTTTCTCCTTGTTTAAAATATGTATTTAATAAGACTTTATAAAAATCTTGTAATGGGGCTTTTTCAATATTTAAATCTACATTTATTATAAAATTCAGATGTAACTTATCTCTATTCCTATCTAAAATTTCAATTAAGCTTTGATGTAATACTTTGCAATGGGAACAAAATGGGTTTGTAATGATTGAGAGCTCAATTTTAGTCGTTTTATTGCCGATAATGATTTCAGAAGGGTATAAACTTAATGCTTCGTTAAAAAAAAGTGCTTTACTGAAAACTTCATAATTTCTAATTAGTCTATTGGTTTTTATTTGAAATTTTATATGATCTTTTTGTTTTAATAGTAAGTGTTTATAATTTAACCACAATATAGTAAAGGATAGCATTATGATTAAAATAAGGATAAAGGATTTGAGACTGGTCGAAATTTTGTGTAAACAGTTCTTAGTGTTTAATATTACACCTTTCTCCAAATATGACCAAGAACTGATTCATGATTAATCCCCAGCTTGGTATTGCATTTATCCAGCTTTTTTCACAATTTTGTATTGCTAAATAGACTGATTTCTTGACGCTTTTTTCATCTGGGAACTGCACTTTTGTTTTGGTATATTTTCTAATTCCCCTGTTTAAGTTTTCTATTGTATTTGTGGTGTACATTATTTTCCTGATTTCAGCAGGATAGGCCAAAAAAGGCATGAGATTTTCCCAATTCTTTTCCCAGGAGCAAACGGCATATTTATATTTTGCTTCCCAGTTTTTTTTAAATTCAGCCAGAGCTAAAACGGCTTCTTCCTGATTTATTGCAGTATATACTTCTTTCATTGCACTGCAAAATGCTTTTCTATCCTTAACTACTACAAACTTAAGGCTATTCCTTATTTGATGAACAATGCAAAGCTGGGATTCTGTATTTGGAAAAACACCTCTGATAGCTTTTGTAAATCCGGTAAGGTTATCTGTACAGGCAATGAGAATATCCTTTACTCCACGAGATTTTATGTCAGAGAGTACAGTCATCCAAAATGAAGCCGACTCTTCTTTATTTAGCCACATTCCTAATACTTCTTTCTTACCATCTGTTTTTAGTCCGATTACAATGTAAATTGCATGGTTTTCATATTTCCCATCTGTTCTTACTTTCATATGCACAGCATCCATCCAAACAATCAGATACTGTGGTTCTAAAGCCCTTTTAGTCCATAAATCAACATCAGCCAGTATTCTATCAGAGATGGTCGAAATCGTGGACTCACTTACTGATATCCCATAAACTTCTTTAACTTGTTCTACAATATCACTACGGGTCATTCCACGACTGTACATTCCTAAAATAGCATCTTCAATCTTTTCACTCATCGATTGGCCTTTTCCGATGACCTGAGGCTCGAATTCACCATTTCTATCCCGGGGAATAGCCAGGACCATATTGCCCAAAGTCTCTGATTTTATATTCTTTGAGAAAGAACCATTACGGCTATTGCCTGTATTGTATCCGTCAATATTATGCTTCTCATATCCCAGATGAGCATCCAATTCTCCCTGGAGTAGTTGTTCAATGCCTTGTTTATACAGGTCTTGAAAAAAAGTATGGAAGTCTTCTTTGTTTTTAAATTGCTTTGCAAAATCTTTGGGTAATTTACCATCTTCGATCATAATCCGCTCTTTTTAAATTATTTAAATGTAGTTCTTTTAAATTCTATACTTAATGATCTGTTGTTTTTTGGCTAAGCCTTAAAATCTCAAATCAAATTAAAATCAATTTCTACGTTTACACAATCTAACGACTACTCCCAAGGATTGATATAAATATGTGTTATTTCAGTAGTTATGCTTAAATAAATTAATTCTACACCTATTATTGCAACTATAAATAAGCAAAGTATACACCATTTTTTTTCAATAAACTTTTGGAAATATAAAGAAAGCAAAATGATAGGTATACTACTAAATAGAACTATTTTTTGAATTTGCATAAATTCATTTATTTTATTGGCAAATAAAAACACAATTATTCCACTGAATTGACTTATAAAAAATACAATGCTCAAATCACTAAAATCAATAAATTTTTGAATTTTCCATTTTTTTGAGGAAAGTAAAGTACTACACGAATTAAGATTGCAAATAGAATCAAGTAATTTAAAATCAAAACCAATTAAGCTTTTTAGTGATAATATAGATAATAAAATACCTATAAATACAAGGCAGATAAAAAATGATATTTGTTCTGAAATTCTAGAAGTTATGCATAAACTAAGAAATAACAATAGCAATACAATCAATAATAGTAAAGAGGGATTATTTTTTCGGGGTTTGATGATCTGCTTTTGATCTATTTCTATATGTAGTACGATATTGCACCAACTACTCTTTAAAGTACTTAATTCTATTTTATTTCTTTTTGAATTATATATAGAAAAGTAGTAATCACCTTTCTTTTCTATTAAGTAAAGATTTTTTTTATCCTGTTCATCAATAAGTAAACAAATGAATTTATTTGGTAATAAATTTAAATCAGAAAATTGAACTTCAAAGAAGCTGTTTGAAATATTAAAAAAATTTAAAGTATCTGATATTGATAATAAAGAAGAGGAATCGGGGTGTGATTGGATTTGAAATAGAAATTCTGACTTATCATATAATACCTTTCTTGGTCCAAAAGCAAAAAAATGGCATTGTAGTCATTTAACATGTCGAAATATTATTTAGTATAAATGATTGAAAGCAAAAGACACTTCCAATCATTTATGATTCAGAATTACAATTGTGCTAAATACGGACTTAACTGATTTGGTGGATTATTTGGATGTGCATCCCATGGCATTCCAGGATAGACATAACAACCATTTTCATTAATAAAATATGGGGTAGGCGGTGCTAATTCATTTGGTCCCCCTCCACGGATGTCAATAACATTATCACTTCTTCTTCTACACCAAGTTACAATACCTCCTGAAATGGATTTCAATTCATTTCGATCAAGTTTTTTAAAATTTTCCATTAATTAGATTAAATTAGGTTAATAAGATGGTAATATAGTTATATATAACTTATATTTAAGTAATTTATTTTATTTTATTTTTTTAATAGAATAGTATATTGATTGAATTGGATTTTAATGAATAATTTATATAATAATATTTTTCCTTAGAATAAATTTTTAAAAGTATCTCCTTGTTTAATATCTCCAGTTGTGAATCCCTTTTTAAACCAATACATCCGCTGTTCTGAAGTGCCGTGGGTAAAGGAATCGGGAACTACCTGCCCCTGCATTTTCTTTTGGATGGCATCGTCTCCTACAGCATTGGCAGCACTAAGCGCCTGTTCTATATCGCCGGCTTCTAGGATATGATTTTCTTTTTCATTGTAATGTGCCCATAAACCGGCATAGAAATCGGCTTGTAACTCTAAGGCTACCGAAAGTTTATTGGCCTCTTTTTCGCTCATTCCTTGTTGCATCTGCCGCACTTTGGCAGAGGTTCCCAATAGGGTCTGAACATGGTGTCCCATTTCGTGGGCAACTACATATGCAACTGCATACTCACCACCTTCTGCACCAAAGCGTGTTTTTAATTCTTCAAAAAAAGACATGTCCATATAGACTTGCTGGTCAGCAGGACAGTAAAAAGGCCCAGTGGCAGCACTGGCACCGCCACAGGCTGTTTGTGTCGAATTCTTGAACAAAATTAATTTTGGAGCCTTATAAGTCATACCATTCTCTTTGAAAATTTGTGTCCAGGCATCTTCATTATATCCTACTAAGGCATTTACAAAGTCTTGTGTTTGGAGTTCTTCAGTGGTTAAAGCTCTTTCAGTGGTTGATCCATTCCCTTGTTCCTGAAGTTGCTGCTGCACCTGATCCAGGAGTTGGGAAGAATCCCCACCCATGAACATATTAATCAGTAGAATGATGATACCAATGGCACCACCGCCTAATGCTACTTTACCACCGGAAAGCCCTCTTCGGTCTTCCACATTTGTACTACGTCTACCACCTTGCCATTTCATAGGTTTTTGTTTTAGGGTTATTCAAATGTAAAAAAAAAAGCATTAGGATTACTAATGCTTTTTAGACTTTCATAAAAATAGAAACCGGATTTAAGCTTAAAAATCAGAAGAACCAATTTCGTCAATTTCCGAGGTAGCATCGGTGCCAACGATCTGTTCATACAGCGTATATATTACACAGTAGAGGAAAGGCATGGTAAACAATATCCCGATACAAAAAGCAAACAATCCAAGCATAGCGCCAATTGCAGCAATAATGTAAATTAATAAAATCATGAAGAAACCTTTCAGTACAATTGAAACACTATTTTTTATAGCATCACCGATCGTGAGGTCCCCGAAAATAATCAATGGAATCACCAAAAGGGTACCCAGGCTTACAATCAAGCTTAAAACAGTTCCGGCAAAAGGAACAATGGTAAATTCTAAGGCAGTCGTAATACAGGCATTCAATAAAGAGATCAGTATCCCTGAAAAAAACAGGCGGGAGAAATAAGGCCCGGAATAATAACTGAACATAAAAGAGACTTCCACTTCTTCATCGTGTGCAGCAGCATAACACATTTTAAGCAGGCCCGCTGTAAAGGGTGCCATAATACCGGAAATTAAGGCAATTACAGCGATATAACCAATGATATAAGGTGTACTAAAACTGGTGATATCAAAACCAGCCATATCTTCGCTGAATTTTCCTGAAGAATAAAGATAGCCCGATGCTGTAAGCGCAATGGCCATGATAAGTGCAAAGAGTAAAAGAATGGCTACTGTAGCCTTTAAAACTACTTTTTTATAGTTCTCAAATGATTTTTCAATGATAGTGCCAAGGTCAATAGAATAGCCCTTTTCATTAATTTCCTGTATCCTTCTTTTGATGAGATTGGTCATAGTTTATTTTTTTGCAATAATAAGAAATCTAAAAATATACACGCCTATTTTAGCGGCTTTTTTATAGCTATAATCAGCGTCTTTTTGAGTACTGAAAACAGCCTCTAAATCGATTCTGGAAACAGTTATTTATGTAAGCTTATTTTAGGATGTGCTGGCTTAATATCAGGTATACTTCATTGATATTATTATCTTTTCCAAATTCTTTTCGGATTGGGACCGGTTCGCCTTTGATCCATATTTTTAAAATAGCATCTAAATCCATTAATCCGGCACTTTCTTTTGAAAAACGCAATATACTGGTGTAAGGGATGGACTGATAATCAACTTTACTTCCGGTGAGTCCTTGTTTGTCTACCAGGATGAGCCTTTTTGTGGTAAAGACAAAACGATCCCGTATTACCTTATAGGCCTTTTCAATGGTTTCCCCGGGAATTAATATGGATTTGAACTCCTCGTTGATTTTGTCAATTGATACTTCTGATGCCTGCCCCATAAGGGCATTAAATAATCCCATGCTTATTGTGTTATTGGTTAATTTTTGCGATGCGTAATAAAATCGGAAAATTAGCCTTTTTTTTCGGATTCGGGCCCCAGGTTTTTTGCAAATCGTCGAATAGTAGTGCTACCGGATCTTTACCGTTTTTTGTTTTGTAATGCTGTACTGCGGACCAGGTAGATAAATAACCCACCAAATCTTCAATCGACCAGGAATAGGTATTCTCAAACGTTCTGGTATTCAGATCTTCAAAGGGGAATGGAATGGTGGTGTAATTGTCATCAATGTATTTGCGTTCGGCATCCCAGTAGGGGCCAATGATGTCTTTATAAAAATGTTGTAGGATGGCATTTGTGTCACCTTCCATCGAAAAAACACCATAACCGAGCACTGCAAGCACGCCTTCTTTTTTTGATGTACGGCGTACTTCGGCATAAAAAGCCTCAAAATCGAACCAGTGAATAGCCTGGGCAACCGTAATTAAATCAAAAGAAGCCGCATCGAAATCGGTTTGCTCCGCCGGCTGTATGCTATAGTGTAGATTGTCTTTTGTAACCGCATTTTCAATCTGATTCGCACTAATATCCGTCGCAACGACGGTCGTAAAGTTTTCGGCAAGCACTTTGGCGACCTGTCCATTGCCCGTGCCACAATCCCAGGCAGCAGTTTTGTCATTGCAAAAACTAAAAATGTAAGGATATACAGCTGCAGGATATTCCGGACGGAAGGCAGCATAATCGGCTGAATTTTTGGAAAAATTGTCTTTCATTGCGTTATCGGTTGAATTTAAAAATTTGGGTATCCGGATTGGCTTTGCCCGTATACAGATCACGAATCATTTCGGCAGCGATGACACTAAAGGTAATGCCGTTGCCACCATAGCCTAAGGCAAAATACATGTCTTTATGTTCAGGGTGTTCCCCGATGAAGGGGAGGCCATCCTTGGTTTCACCAAAAGTTCCGCACCAGTAGAAATCAAGTTCTATTTTACTTTCCGGGAATAGTTTTTTAAAGCGTTTCAGGATGGCATCATTTTTCTTTTCCATCAGCTTATCGCGCCTTTTGGGATCCTGGAAGGGTTCATCGAAGCCACCCAACATAATCCGGTTATCGGAAGTGGTACGAATGTAAATGTAGGGGCGTGCCGTTTCCCAGATCAGGCAGCGTTCGTTCCAGAAATCAGTATCTTTTAAAGGCTTACTTACTAATACATAGGTCGAGTTGAGCTTCATTACTTTTTCATTCAACAGGCTTTCTGATTCGAAACCCGGTGCCGCAACGATCTTTTTTGCTTTGATGCGCTGCTTTTTTTCGGTATGTGCAACAATCCCATCACCTGTATTTTCAATTTTGATAATGTCCGTATGGCTATAGACGATCAATCCGCATGTCTTTTTGTAATGCTCCAGGATTTTCTGGCAAAGCAAATAAGTATCCACTTGTGCAGAGCAGTCATTGTACAAGGCATTCCTGCGGTCAATATTAAATTTTTCCTTCAGGGTTGCCCTATCCAGCAGGGTTACCGGCAACTGATGTTTTTTTCGAATGGCATATTCTTTTTCCAAATCCTTGGCACCATGCCTGTCTGAAGCAAGATACAGGCTGGATTTTCGGCTAAAGTCACAAGAAATCCCTAACTTTTTTATAATTCCTTCTAATGTGGTTATGGATTCCAAACACAATTTATAAGCCCTGACGGCAGCTTCTTCGCCAACAAGGTCAATGAGCTCGAACAGGAAGACATCGATTTCATATTGAAGTTGTGCAGTACTGGCCGTCGTACTTCCGGTAGAGACCATACGGCGGTCAACGATGGCACATTTTACACCGGCTTCACATAAAAAATGAGCCGTTAATGCACCGGTGATGCCGGAACCGATGATCAGTACTTCTGTTTCAAGATCGGAATCGAGAGTATGGTAGTCTTTGGAAAGGCCGTTTTTAATCAGCCAGAAGGGTAATCCTGATTTAAGGTTCATAAGCAGGTTGCATTAGTCTTTTCAGTGGTGGATTGAAAATCTTTTATTTTGGTATTTATAAAATAACGAAAATAAAGGGACATTCTCAGGCTGTTTAACAAATGAATAATAGCATTTTGAATCCATTTCAGATCTTTTTGCTTTTTTTTGGGGATGCAAAAGCAATCCGCATGACATTTATAGGGATTGCGACAAACTAAACTTTAAGCTGAAATACAGTTGTTGAAGTTGTTTTTCAAAAGGGTGATGGGTATATTTGTTTCAGAGCGGCTTCGAATATTTCGAACACGCTATTTTTAATAAACTATTAAAGAATTAGCAATGCCATTGTTACCCGATTTTCAACCGATAGATTCCGCCACCTGGGAGCGTAAGCCTTACTTTGATTATTTTTATGACACCATAAAATGCAAATACAACATCAATGCGAATGTTGATATTAGCCAATTAGTGCAGCAGGTAAAAGAGAAGGAATTGAAATTTTTTCCTGTTTTCCTCTATATAATCATGCGATCTGTGAATCAGAATAAAGAATTCCGGATGAGTTTTGATCCCGATGGCAAGTTAGGCTATTGGAATTATGTACTGCCTTCGTATACTATTTTTCATGAGGAAGACAAAACCTTTTCCGATATCTGGAGTGACTACCATGAAGATTTTAGTACTTTTTATACCACTGTTTGTAACGATATGGAAACCTATGCCAACGTAAAAGCGATCAAAGCCCGCCTGGATCGTCCTGCGAATTATTGCCCGGTATCGGCATTGCCGTGGTTGAGTTTTACAGGCTTTAACCAGGACACTTATTCAGAATCTACGATGTTATTCCCCTTAATCCGTTTTGGGAAATTCTTTCAGGAGGGTGATAAAATATTATTGCCTGTGGCAGTATTTGTCAACCATGCCGTAGCCGATGGCTACCATACCTGTAAATTAATAAATGATATGGAGAAATACGCCACTACGGCAGGAGACTGGCTGAAACTGTAGCGATTATTTTTTTATACCCCGCAGCGCATATACCATTGGTATTTTATTTCCTAAGTGTTCAATTCTGTATTTTCCGGGTTCAGATTCTATTGTATTTTGGAAACAATTATACGGAGAATAATCATATTCCCGGAAAGTGTCGATGCTGATACCTTCCTTGACCAGGTTGTCAAAAACTTCACTAAGGGCATGATTCCAATTCACGGATTCCAATGTAACAGCAGCCTCTTTCTCGGCATAAGTTCCAGTAGTAGTTTCTATTATAGCCGATGACTTAAAGTATTGATAGGCTACATTTTCAAAAGCATCATCAAACATCCATACTACAGGGTGGAATTCTGCAAAAACAAAGTTTCCACCCGGTTTTAAGAATTTTGAAATTACCTGTGCCCATTTTTGCAGGTCAGGAAGCCATCCAATAGTTCCATAACTGGTAAATACCAGGTCAAATTGCGCATCGAGATACTTTGGAAGGTCATAAAGGTCACAACAGATAAATTCTGCATGGATTCCCGATTCTTTGGAAAGCCTTTTGGCACTCTCAATAGCAACATCCGATAAGTCAACTCCTGTAACCAGGGCACCCATTCGGGCTAAAGAGAGGCTGTCCTGCCCAAAGTGGCATTGCAGGTGTAATATTTTCTTGTCCCTAACATCCCCCAGCAATTCCAGTTCAATGCTATTAAGGGAGGAATTTCCCTGAAGAAATCCCTGGACATTATAAAAATCAGAGGTCAGGTGCAAGGGCGTACGCTTGTTCCAGGATTCCCGGTTGATAGTAATATAATCTTCTTCGTTTGTCATGAGTTCTATTTTTCGGAGATGATCCGGGGTAGGGCTTACTTTGTCTTTTGGTTGATGGTATCGATGGCAACCTGCAGGTAATAGGTTTCAATTTCTGAGGCAACATCCGTTTTGGGATCGAGCAGGTCATCAGGCAGTATGCCTTCACCAATGGTGCTATATGCTTTTTTCGAACGATCGATCAGTGTGCCATTGGTCAGGATCAGGAAAGCACCGTCAGAAAGTTTATACTCCTGATTATCGGAGGTCAGTCCGTTGGTAGGCCTTCCAATTTGGGTTACATTTTTTTGTCCTTTAAAAGCGGCTACTATAAATTCACCCGAACTGGCCGTTTTGTTATCTGTTAAGATGATAATAGGTCTGGTAGTGTATTTAATTTTGGGAGCTGCTTCAAAAGTGTACAACAGCCTTTTGCCAAAATATACTTTTCCTTTTTTATAAGTATAGAAGGTACTAACATTAGTTATATTCACAGATCCCACAACCTGTGGATGATCTAATAAAGGCTGGATTGCAGCATACATAGGCGTAAACATTCCCCCTTCGTTTCCGCGTACATCAATAATCCATCCTTTGGGATTCTGGCTGCTCAATTCCTCCAAAGCGGCATAGAAATTACCAACATATTCGTTCCAGTCGTCATCATTCAGATTGCCGATAGCGGGTATGGATAGATAGGCATACTGCTGGTCGATCATTCGAAAATTGATGTTTGGGAATTCGAACCCCTGGTCCCTGTAGCGTTTATAAAAAGAGCTTACCATTTCCGGAGGGGCAAAATGGGAATGGGCATCCTTCATCTGGTCTAAGGCATATTGGATAGCAGGATACGTCATTCGTAGCGTCTTGGCATCCTTTGCAGCCTCCAGTGTTTTAGTGTAAACTTCCGGCCAGTTGATCTCGGAACGGTGGAGCGCATTGCTCTTCATCACGTCTAAGGCACTGATCACATATTTTTTAATACTGTCCTGTTGTGCCTGTAGTTTTGAACTGCAGCACAGCAGTAATAGTAAGAGCAAAGGAAATAGCTTTTTCATAGTAGTATGGGGGTATCAGTTTGATGGTGTTTCAGGCTTTAAATATAGTATTTTTCCCTGAATAAGGATTTATATTACAGGATTTCAGGATTTACAATTGCAGTAGGAGTGCCATTGGCATAGGCCAGTATATTTTCAAAAGCTTTACCGAAATACAATTCATAACTCTGTTGCTCCACATAACCCAGGTGCGGGGTGCAGATTACATTTGGCAGTTGCAATAAAGGGTAGTTAACGTCGTAAACAGGTTCATTTTCATAGACATCTACCGCTGCAAATCCGGGATTTCCCATTCCGAGTGCATTTTCCAATGCTCCTTCCTGAATCAGTTCCGCCCGGCTGATATTGACTATAATCGCAGTGGATTTCATGGTAGCAAGATCCAGTGCCGTTACACTGCCTGTTGTTTCAGGAACCAGTCTCAGGTGTAAAGAGATGACATCCGCCAAACGGAAAAAATCCATTTTATTCTCGGCACTTTCAAAACCGTCCGTTATTGCAGCAGTCCTTGACGTAAGGCTTCCCCAGACGATAACCCGCATGCCAAACGCCTTAGCATAATGAGCTACTTTTTTACCAATTTTCCCATAGCCCCATATTCCCAGTAGCTGTCCTTCCAATACCTGCCCGATATTGGTTTGCCAACGCCCTTCTTTCATTGCAGCGATAGCCTGTGGCAGCTGCCTTCTGGCATTAAGGATCAGGCTCCAGGCCAATTCAGCCGGAGCAGTAGGGGAGCCGCTACCTTCTGCCACGGCAACTTTGTGTTGGGAACAGGCGGCAAGATCAATATGAGACGCTATCTTCCCCGTTTGGCTAATTAGTTTAAGCCGGGGCAAACGGTCTAATAATCCTGCTGTAATTGGAGTGCGCTCCCGTATCATTACGAGCACATCGGCATCCTTAAAACGTTTTGCCAATGCTGCCTCATCGGAAACAGCATCATTGAAAACCGTAACATTATGCTCTTGTAGCAAACGGAAGCATTGTAATTTGGAAACAGCATTCTGGTAATCTTCGGGAATGATGATATTCATGGTGCTGTATTTAGGTCATAGTTAGAAAGCAGCGTTACGATTTTGTGCAATCCTTTTCCCTTGTTTGTCAACGTATAAAAAGTGTTATCTGCCCTTTTTTCTTTAATAAGTAAAAGGTCGTCCTGTAATTGTTTCAGCTGTAGGGAAAGGACCCGATCGCTTACAGTGGGTAATATTTTTTTAAACTCCGAATAGGTAAGTGCATTTTCCTGTAATGCAAACAATAGGGACAATTTCCAACGGCCACTAATCAGGGCTAAGGTCTTTGAAGCATTGCAGAAGTCATGCAACAGCATTTCATTTTCGAAGTTAACAGAGGTTACTTTTCGCATCACTAACAATTTTGTAAGTTGTATCTTTTGGATTGGGTTGCCGTAATTTTGTTCAAAAATAATTAAAAAATGAATCAGGATAACATTATTGGCTTTCATCATTTCGCTATTAAAGCACAGGATTTTGATGCAACAGTACAATTTTATACCACATTAGGGTTTGAAACCGTACACCATTGGGCATTACCCGATTTTCAGCTGGAGCGATGCTGTATGATGCGACACCGCCATTTCGGGAGTCATATTGAAATTTGTGACAGCAAGGCTAATTTTCCCACGCAGGGACGTAAAAAGCTCCCTAATGAAGATTATGTAGAGAATGCAATCATGCACCTCTGCTTTACGGTTAAAGATGCCCGGCTGGCTTACCATACTGCCATCCAAAATGGTGCTACTGCCTTGTCAGAAGTAACAACTCTGAACTTGCCAAACACTGATAAAAGTACTACAGTAACCAATGCATTGGTGTATAGCCCCAATGGGGAAGTGATTGAATTTTTAGAACAAGTGACTTTTTGAGACTTACGGGATAGCAATCTTTTTCCTACAGAATATTTAATATGACGCAATGCACTGACCTTTAGCCTATTTTAGGGCTGCCAAGCAAATGATGTCTTAATCTGTTATTTTTATGTCTTTTTAGGGCTCTTTTTTTGTGAATTCCACCTTAGATTTGCGCTCGCATAAAGAGATTATATCTTTTAATGCCATGGAAGAAGAGCAATAATAACATAAATATAAGAATGGAATACTACAAGACTAACAAAAGAAAGAATAAAATGGAATTAATTGGGATGGTTACTGGAATCCTGGTTTTTATTGGCGCCTTATGCTTTACGCTTTTTTTAGCTATTAGCGAATAAGTATTGAATTGATAAGCTGCTTAACTTAGCATGGTTGTATAAAATGAAAAAGCGGATTACTTTCCAAAAGTAATCCGCTTTTTTTATTGAATAGGAGAGGCGATCACAATTGGATGACGACTTTTCCAAAATGCTGCCCACTTGCGACGTACTGAAAAGCCTCCTTAAATGCCGAGAAAGGAAAGGCACGATCGATTACAGGTTTTAGGTTATTGTTTTCGATGGCGCGGTTCATGGCTTCAAAACTTGCTTTGGAACCTACCTGCAGCCCAATGATAGAAAGGCATTTCAGCATTATCCCATAAACATTGACCGAAGTATCGGCACCGCCCAACAGGCCAACTACGATGATTTTACCGCCCATTGCCATAGCAGTAATTGTTTTGTCGATACCGGTCCAACTGAGTTCTACGGCAAGATCAACCCCTTTCCCTCCGGTAAGCTCTAATACCTGTTGCTGCCAGTTGGGATGGGTAGTGGAATTTATGGTTGCATCTGCGCCCAGCAGTTTTGCTTTCGACAGTTTCTCGTCGGACCCTGAAGTGATAATTACCCGGGCACCAGCCAATTTTGCAAATTGCAGGGCAAAAATGGATACGCCGCCCGTACCTTGTAATAAAATAGTTTGCCCCGCTTGTATATTTCCTTTAGTATATAAGGCTTCCCAGGCACTCAGGCCGGCAATGGGAAGGGTAGCAGCTTCTGCCGGGGTCAGGTTTTTCGGGATTTTTACCAATCCTTCTTCGGGTAATGCCCAGTATTCTGAGAAAACCCCGGGACGGTCTGTTCCCAATCGGGTGGTCTGTTGCTCTTTGGTCAGCTTACCGGATTGCCAGGACTGTATAAATTGAGGGATGACCACATCACCTACATTGAATAAAGAAACCGCGGCTCCGATTTTTTCGACCACGCCTACGGCATCCGAACCTAAAACATGCGGTAATGCCGTACCAAAATCACCTTTTGTAATCATCAGGTCCAACTGGTTGAGTGCCATTGCGGTTGCTTTTACCAATACTTCTTTCGGCCCGATTTCCGGGATGGATTTTTCTTCCAGAGCGATATGCTCCAGGCCATACTGCCCTTTTATAACGATTGCTTTCATAATAGTATCATTTAATTTGAGCAAAGCTATTTATTCGATATCTTTGAAACAAGTATGTACTTTTTAGTACCCTACGAACTAAAAAGATACTATTATTGATTTACACTACTTTAAAAAAATGAAAAAAGACAAAAAATATAATGATATCCCTATTTGTTCAGTAGATTATGCCTTTCGGCGGATTGGTGGAAAGTACAAAGGACGAATTATCTGGTATCTGAGTCACAACAAAAATGTCCTGCGGTATGGAGAACTTCGTAAAATCATTACGGATATCACCCCGAAAATGCTCACACAGACTTTACGGGAACTTGAAGAGGATCGGTTGGTTACCCGGAAAGTATACCACGAAGTACCGCCCAAAGTGGAATATTCATTAACAGATGATGGCCAGGAATTGATCCCGTTCATCAATCACCTACGGGAATGGGGCGATAAACAAATGGAGAAGGACGAAAGGCTGGCGATTAAATGCTAATCGTAAACGATTTTATTGTAGTGTTTTAAGGTAATCCGCTGCAGTGGTAACTTTAGCATAGAAAAAGCTCAGTGCGGCTAAAAAAGAATGGTGTACTGCAGTGGCGTTTATCGTTTCACCATTAAGTTCAAGATCTTTAGTCGCACAGCAGTCGCTTAGCACCTCACAATGGAATCCAAAATCTTTAGCAGCGCGCACTGTGGCATCCACACACATGTGTGTCATCATCCCACAGATGACCAGTTCAGAAATGTTATTTTCCTGAAGGTATTCCAATAGTGTTGTTTCCCTGAAACTGTTGGGGTAATGTTTGGTAATTACCGTTTCAGTAGCTAACGGTGTTACTTCCTTGTAGATTTCCGCTCCGGGTGTATTGGTTTTGAAAAAGGTAGCTTCCGGACTTAGGGCAATATGTTGGATATGGATGATGGGAAGTTGTTGTTCCCGAAAGGTTTGTAATATTCCTTTTGTCTTTTGGGCGGCTTCTTCAGAACCCACAAGGCGCATGGTACCGTTTTCAAAATAATCATTCTGGATATCGATCAGGAGCAGTGCTTTTTTCATGGGTTTGCTTTTTAATTATTTCCTATGACTGTACTTAAGGAAGATAAATTTAATCAATTAAATTGATTTTGTAGGCACAACGCCTTCCGTTATGCAGGATATGTTCGGTACGTTCTATTGTGACTGTACTACCCAGTGCCTGCCGAAAGCTTTGCAGCTCTGCACGGCAGAAACCCTGGCATTCTGATGCCGCTGCACAGATAGGGCAGTGGTTCTCTATAAAAAAATAATCGGAATCTACTTTCTCCCATTCGGCCATATAACCTTCCTGGCTGCGTATTTCAACCAGGCGTTGCAACTTGTCCTCGAGTAGTGATAAAGATTCCAGTTCACGGCGGTAATGCTCTAATGACAGGCGCTCCCGTTCTTCAATCAAACGGTCAAGTGCCTCCTGTCCCAACATTTTTTTAACCGAATTCAGTAACTGTACGGTCAATTCGGCATGGGTATCCGGAAACCGCTTTTGGGCTTTATCAGTCAGCGAAAAAACAACGGTCGGCCGTCCTACACCTTTGGAAATCGATTCCGGGCTGATCCATCCGTCTTCGGTAAGCTTTAAGAGGTGCAGGCGTGTACCTTCATTGGTAATACCCAACGATTTTGCCAATAGGGAGGCTGGCTGTTTGCCCTTCATCTTAAGGTGCATCAGTATGCGTTCCTGGGTAGTGTCTACCCGTTTCGTAAGTTTGTCAGTTTTATTTTCCAAGTCTTTACTTGTTTTATAATGCAAATATAATAACTTTGCTGTAGTGTTAGCGCTATAATTATCATAAAAGCAAGAAACCAATAGGATGAAAGAGGAAACAATAGTCAATAAAGTAACCGCTTCGGGTATACAAAGCCTTGATTTGATGGCGTATTCCCCTACGGTTGAATTTGTTCATTTTGATATAGCGCCCTATCTCTATATGGGACTTATCATAAAGGAAAAAGAATTCCGTAAGGCCATGGAAACCATCGATTGGGCATCCTATGAAAACAAAGCCGTTTCAATCGGCTGTGCTGTAGAGGCCATTTTGCCACAATGGGTTTTTATGGATATTGCCAGCAAACTCTATCCCTATGCGTTTGCTGTAATAGAAGGAACGCCAGATTTACATAAGGAACAGCTTTGGGCTGAAAAACTGATGGAGCAGGATTTCGGAATTTTTACAGGACAGAAAGTGACCCTTATTGCCAATCCCGATGTCCCGGTTGCTTTATATGTATTGGCGACCAATCTGCTTACCGGTAGTGTGGCTTCTTTGATGTATGGGGAACCAGGATTGCCAAAAGTGATTTATAAGAAAGCAAAATAATAGAACATCCGGATCTAAAATTTTTTTTGAATCCGGATTTCAATGACATAGTACCGGGGCTTACCGTTTGACATATTTAGCTTTAGTTTCAATTTAAAGCAGTCCCGGTATTTTTCTTTCGATTAAAAATTATTTTTCAACCAGTGTACAGCCGCCTTTATTTTGCTGTCTTTTTTAAGATCTTCAAAGTTATCTCCGCCCACGATTAGGGTATCAGGTACGAGTTTGTAGCTGTAACGCACCCCATTGCGGTCTATTGGATAAGCTATTGCAAGATTGAGCCCGGAATTGGAATTTAATTCGAAACCCTGATTGGCCGTCGTATACCCGGCTGTATTTTCACCCAAAAGAATACTGTTCTTCCGTCCTTTAGTTGCGATTGCAGTCATCTCCCCTGAGCTTGCAGTATAACTGCTTACCAATACCACCAAAGGGATGTTTTTGGGAATCGGAAAACCATCATAATCTGCGATGGCGACTTTAGTGCTGTCCACAAAAAAAGTTCCGTTTTTAATACTCCATACCCCGTCCGGTTTACCATCAGACGTGATAAAACCGCCTACTTTTTCGTCCTGTCCAATAAGATCGCTCAGGCCCGCAATCATAGGATACATATTGCCTCCTGTATTGTTTCTTAAATCAATGATCCATCCTTTTACCGATTTGCTGCTTACCTGGCTAATGGCTTTTTTGATGTCCCGGGTAATGCTGTCCATCTTACTCGTATTAAAATCATTATTCCCCGGAACACGGATGTAAGCGATGTTCTTGGAAATGAGCACCGATGTGACATTAGTGTACCGGGCCACTGCTTTTTCCACCGCCTTATTGGGGATTATTGATTCTGTACCGTCCCATTTATAGGTTTTATTGTTGTAGAGCAAGGCACCATGATGGTCATCAATGGCTTCAAAAATATACGGATAGAGTGGTAGTATATCTTCATAATTTTTTGACTGTGCGCTTTTATCGTGCAGTTCCTTCCGGAAATCCACCCAGTTGATTTTATCGCGGTTTAAAGCATTTTTAGCGATAATGTCAAGGCTTTTATCTAAGTACACCCGAACACTGTCGGCATTATTTTGTGCGGTCAGGGTGTTGCATAATACACAGCAAAGTAGGAAGGGCAGCGCGTAATTTGTAATGATTTTAATTGTCATTGGGTGTATAGGATGAGTTTTATGGTGCATTGAGATAGGCATGCCGTATGAGATCATTTTTGTCCGTAATTACAATCTTATTATGATCTTTGATCAGGAAGTTCCGATCGCTTACGGCTAATACGTCTTCATAATAATGGTCGGTTAAAACGATGCCTTTAGATTCTTTTAAATGGAGCAGGGTATTTTTGATGGCTTCTTTATACAGCGGTTCTACCATCGAAAAAGGTTCGTCGAGGAGTAAGAAGTCGTGATTGAGGTGACCGATCAGCAGCAATTCGAAGTAGCGAAGTTGTCCTAAGGATAGTTCCCCAATACGGCGGTTTTCAAACCCATGCACGCCGGGAGCATAAAAAATCAGGTCCTGGTCTTTTCCATCGGGATATACCAACGGAATCATATCGCGTACTTTCTTTCTTTTTGGCAGAAAACTGTGCTGGGGCAAATAGGCTATTTTTTGCTGTGGAATTACAGATTGAGGCAGCAGTATTTCGGAATTGTAGCGCAATGTGATCGATTGCGCCTTCTGAACACCGTAAATGGTTTTGAGCAGTGACGATTTTCCACTTCCATTCCTGCCGAAAATGCCGATGATTTCTCCCGTTTTACAGTCCAAACTGATATTTTGCAATACCATTTTAGAACCATAGGAAAGGTGTACATTTTCAATTTCAAGTAGATTCATACGGTACAGAGGAATATAATGAAGAGCATTAAAAGCGTTATTGCCAGATTAAGGATCCCTGCCCGCAGCATAAGGTTTCTTTTGCTGTATCCTAAATTGCTATAGAGGAAGTATTCCTTTTTTTTAAATTGCTGAAAGCCCAAAAGGCCAATCAGGGTTCCTACTGTACCAAAAATAATCAGTCCCCATTGTAGTCCATAAAAGACACCAAAAATCATAGAAAATAAAAGATTATACAGGTTTACATCCTGATAATAGTGCCAGAAAGCTCTTGGATTATTCATTATCGGTTAGGCTGATTCATGCTGTTATGGTATTATTTACAGTGCTTTTTATCCTATGTTGAGTATAAAAAGCAGGCTTTTCATTATGATTCTTTTATTTCACCAGTATCGGGCTGGCTTTGTCATTATAGTAGCTCAGCACTTTCCGGGCTTCGGCAGGAGTCACTATTTTCAGCTCGGTATTTTCCAAAGCTTCTTCTTCTGGCATCATGGATCGTGATAACAATAATTTAAAAATTTCTTTTTCTTCTTTCAGTTCCGGTTTGGGGGTTCTGCCGGAAAGATACTTTTCATAGGCATCAGCCATAGCAAGCCAGATCCTGATTTCGTTATCCGGATTCAGGTCCCGTTCAAAATTGGTAATGGATTCTTCCAGGCTTACCGGATATACATTGGCAAAAACAGCTTGTATTTTGGTTACTTTCTGTAATTGTTCCGCTGTTAGCGAATCCTGTAGTATTTCCGTTTGGTGCAATGTACCGGGTTGTGGGACTTTCTGTGGTTCCGCAGGCTCCTTTTTACAGGAAATAAGGAACACTAAAAGTAATAGGGAGTATAGTGTTTTTTTCATGGATGCAGGTAATTTAAAAATTAGAAGCACGCTATAGTTCATAGAGAAGCGGGAATAATACTCCAAATTTACATAATATTTGATTGTCTATTGAAATAGTGCCACTTATTGTTCTACTGAAGATTTGGATTTACTTTTTGACGCATAGCTGAAGATCATTAGAAAACATACCGGAACCAGGACACAGGCCGTGGCATATACTTCTTTGGGGATGCTATAGCCTAAAACATCCAAAACTTCCAGGCCTATAATTATAGAAAATAGGATACTAATTAAGACCAGGAACAATTGCATTTTGTAAAAGGCTATTGCTTTGTTTTCCGGGGTTAGTGCCATAGGGAAATTTGTATATTTTGGATTGCGGATTATATAATAGATAAAAAGCAGCAGGGCCAGGTTGAGTACGACCGTAAGCCAAACGTATGTCTTATTCCCATATCCATCAATTGTCCCGGAAATATCACGGTGTATGGCTATAGTTTCGGGAAGTATGGCATAATTGAAAATAAGTAATAGTGTATAGGCCACCAGGATCAGGACACTGCAGGAATAAAGTAGGGTAATCTTTTTGGGAAGCATTGTATGCTACATTTTATAAAATTAGTGTAAAAGTTTTTTTCTTCTGGTAATTTTTTCTATTGTTTACTACCACTTTTCGCGTGCTATGAGGCTTGTGATATGGGCTAAGTGGTGATTGCAATGCCAGGCATAAATACCCATATTTTCTGCAAGGGTAATTTCTTTTCCCTGTTCGGGATGTATAAAAGTGCGTTGCAGGGTTGTGGTATCGAGGGATTGTAATAAAACGTTCCAACGCTGGTGCAATCCTTCTAAAAGCAGCAATGCCGGTTCAATAGCCATATGGCTGTCGGGCAATTCCGCCCATCGGTCTTCAAAATACGGCTGGATGACTGGATTTTCCTCCGTCAGGGCAAGTTTAAATCGGATCAGGCTGTTCATGTGGCTGTCAGAACAGTGGTGTATTACCTGGCGAACAGACCAGCCGCCGGGACGATAGGGCGTATCAAGTTGTGTCTCGGAGAGGGAAGCTACGGCTGTGCGCAGGCGTTCCGGAAAAGCTGCAATAGCATACCGATACTCCTCTAATAAGGCTGCTGTAAAAATCGTAGGTTTCTGAAAATGCCCGATCGGGTATTGTAAGGCTGTAAGATCCATAGCGCTAAATTGTTTTTATTTGACCAATTGGAACGTATAAAAAGGTTTGCCTTTGGCATCGCTATACCGTTTCCAGTTGCCAGAGGCTGTGGGGTCGTTGAATTCGGTATCGGCTACGGGAGCAATTTCAAAAGCGGTAAACCAACTTTGGGGACTCCCCCCGTTTTTCTTAAATCCGATCCTTCGGGCCAGTATGCTGTCGCGTGGTGGTACATCAAAGGATTGATTGTAAGGATAGGATCCCAGTGTTCCACTATATTTTATGACGGTTGCATTGAAGTGTACCGGTTGGTCAGAATTATTTTTGACATAAAAGGAAGTCATCGGAAAACGGCCGCAACTTACTGTTATGAAAATGAGCAGTAGTAGGAAGTATTTTTTCATCACCTTTATTTTGTGCTAAAGATCTGTATTTATTTCTACATTTAATACTACTGCATGAGGTCTTTTTTAAGGCTTAGGCAACGTGACCAGAAGCTTAGGCAACGCGGCAAGAAGCTTAGGCAATGCGGCCAATGGGGTCAAATCTCCGTAACCTACATCGACAAAATGGTTTTTACTTTATTGACCAGAAGCAAAGAGGGCGTGACAAAAAGCAAAGAAGGTGTGACAAAAAGCAAAGAGGGCGTGACAAGAGGCAAAGAAGGCGTGACAAGAGGTAAAGAAGGCGTGACCAGAAGCAAAGAAGGCGTGACAAGAGGCAAAGAAGGCGTGACCAGAAGCAAAGAAGGCGTGACAAGAGGTAAAGAAGGCGTGACAAGAAGCAAAGAGGGCGTGACAAGAGGTAAAGAAGGCGTGGCAAGAGAGACTGGTCGAAATTTTGTGTAAACAGTTCTTAGTGTTTAATATTACACCTTTCTCCAAATATGACCAAGAACTGATTCATGATTAATCCCCAGCTTGGTATTGCATTTATCCAGCTTTTTTCACAATTTTGTATTGCTAAATAGACTGATTTCTTGACGCTTTTTTCATCTGGGAACTGCACTTTTGTTTTGGTATATTTTCTAATTCCCCTGTTTAAGTTTTCTATTGTATTTGTGGTGTACATTATTTTCCTGATTTCAGCAGGATAGGCCAAAAAAGGCATGAGATTTTCCCAATTCTTTTCCCAGGAGCAAACGGCATATTTATATTTTGCTTCCCAGTTTTTTTTAAATTCAGCCAGAGCTAAAACGGCTTCTTCCTGATTTATTGCAGTATATACTTCTTTCATTGCACTGCAAAATGCTTTTCTATCCTTAACTACTACAAACTTAAGGCTATTCCTTATTTGATGAACAATGCAAAGCTGGGATTCTGTATTTGGAAAAACACCTCTGATAGCTTTTGTAAATCCGGTAAGGTTATCTGTACAGGCAATGAGAATATCCTTTACTCCACGAGATTTTATGTCAGAGAGTACAGTCATCCAAAATGAAGCCGACTCTTCTTTATTTAGCCACATTCCTAATACTTCTTTCTTACCATCTGTTTTTAGTCCGATTACAATGTAAATTGCATGGTTTTCATATTTCCCATCTGTTCTTACTTTCATATGCACAGCATCCATCCAAACAATCAGATACTGTGGTTCTAAAGCCCTTTTAGTCCATAAATCAACATCAGCCAGTATTCTATCAGAGATGGTCGAAATCGTGGACTCACTTACTGATATCCCATAAACTTCTTTAACTTGTTCTACAATATCACTACGGGTCATTCCACGACTGTACATTCCTAAAATAGCATCTTCAATCTTTTCACTCATCGATTGGCCTTTTCCGATGACCTGAGGCTCGAATTCACCATTTCTATCCCGGGGAATAGCCAGGACCATATTGCCCAAAGTCTCTGATTTTATATTCTTTGAGAAAGAACCATTACGGCTATTGCCTGTATTGTATCCGTCAATATTATGCTTCTCATATCCCAGATGAGCATCCAATTCTCCCTGGAGTAGTTGTTCAATGCCTTGTTTATACAGGTCTTGAAAAAAAGTATGGAAGTCTTCTTTGTTTTTAAATTGCTTTGCAAAATCTTTGGGTAATTTACCATCTTCGATCATAATCCGCTCTTTTTAAATTATTTAAATGTAGTTCTTTTAAATTCTATACTTAATGATCTGTTGTTTTTTGGCTAAGCCTTAAAATCTCAAATCAAATTAAAATCAATTTCTACGTTTACACAATCTAACGACTACTCCCTGACCAAAGCGTAGAAGGTGTGGCAATAAAAAGGCAGGCTGTAAAACGTATAAGGGGTAACCGTGCGATTGTATACAGTAAGAATTGAGATTTGATAGTAGTATTTTTTTTGATCAAGCTAGAAATCAAGCGGTGTGGTGGGGTCTATAGTTTACGTAAAACCATAAAAAAAATCTAAAATTTAAATTGCACTATTCGCAGAATGAAATATTTTAAAGTAAAAGCAGCGGTATTCTAATATTTTTTATACTTTTGCCAATACAAAGTTAAATTTGTGCTCCCCTTCCTACTGTAAAAATTAATACACCATCTTATCGTATGCAAAAAATTACCACCTTATTCCTATTGGGATTGGGCCTCTATGGCTATTCCCAGGACATCCTTTGGGAGAAATCCTATGGCGGCCAGCACGCCGAATACTTGTTTGATGCCCAGCCTACTGCCGACTATGGTTTTATACTGGCAGGCAGCTACTTATCTAAAAAGACAGGCAAGAAAACCGAAGACAATAATGGCGATTTGGACTTCTGGCTTTGGAAGATGGATGAAAAAGGGCAGGATGAATGGCAGAAAAACATTGGCGGTTCGGGAGCCGACTTATTGCAAAGTATTCGCACCACGCATGATGGTGGTTTTATCCTGGCCGGCACCTCCGAATCGAATAAGGGATTTGCAAAACTCCATGACGGAAAAGGCAAGGAAGATTACTGGATCATAAAACTCAATGCCAAAGGCGATGAGCAGTGGCAACAAACCTTTGGCGGCAGTGGACAGGACCGGGTGACGGCAGTGATCCAAACCCGTGATGGCGGTTATTTTATCGGTGGCTCCAGTAGTAGTAGCCTGGACAAAAAGAACCTGCAGGACCCTACCGGGAAATCGGAAGCGAGCCGTGGGAATTTGGACTATTGGGTGATCAAGCTCGATAGCAAAGGCAAAATGGAATGGCAGAAAACAATGGGCGGCCAATATGCTGATATCTTAGAAAGCTTACAACAAACCACCGACGGTGGGTATATCTTAGGCGGGTATTCCAACAGTCCATCGGGCGTTTTGGAAGATGGCCGTCGTAGTGATAAATCGGAAGATGTGTTGGGTTATGGTGATTTCTGGATCGTAAAATTAGATGCCAAAGGTGAAGAAGAATGGCAACAGACTTTAGGGGGTGAAGGGGACGATCATTTGTACAGCATCATCCAAACCCAGGATGGCAATTATATCGCTGCGGGCAATTCCAACAGCAACCGCTTACCCAAAGGCGGCAGTACCCGCGACACCGATTTCTGGCTCATTAAACTCGATGCAACCGGCCAACCGCTGTGGAGCCGTGCCTACGACTTTGGCAAAACGGATATCCTGACTTCCTTGACTGAAAATAAAGATCGAACGCTGATGGTGGGTGGCTATTCCAAAAGCAGCAATGTACCGGGCAGTAAAAAGAAAGACAAAGAAGGCATTAACGATTATATCGCACTGAAACTCTCCGCTACCGGAGACGAATTGTGGAGTAAAACGGTAGGCAGTAATGGCGAAGACCTGTTAAAGAAATTGGTCGAAACCCGTGATGGCGGTTATATCCTAGCGGGTACTTCCACACCCAATCCAGCCTCAGTAACCGCCTACAACAAAGGCAACTCCCGGGACCGGAATACGGCTATTGGGAAAAATGACTTCTGGGTGGTAAAACTTTTAGACAAAGACAAACCCAAAGACAACCGCCTCAACATACAGGCCGTACCGAATCCTGCGCAGCAGTTTACCAACGTGATTGTAGGCTATGAATATAACACCGGAAATGCTTTTGTCTACGATTTAGGTGGCCGTTTACTGCAAAGTTTTGCCATTGAAAACCGTACGGTTCCGGTAGACTTAAGCACGTATCCTGAAGGCATCTATATCGTACAAATCAAAACCGATGTACAGGAAGATTCGGTGAAGGTGGTGAAAGGAATTGAAAAACATTAATACTACAAAATATTTTAAATGAAACGATTATTACAAGTATTACAATTATATAGCCTAATGGCCTGCAGTTGGGGCTATGGACAGACTGCTACCTATCCTTCGGTGGTGGCACCGGAAGCTTCGATCGCTTCGCTGATGCGCTTTGAAGAATTTGCAGTGAGCAACTATACGGGTGTTCCGGATGTATCCATCCCTTTATTTAGCCTGCCCACCAAGAGCAAGGATGTGAGCCTGCAAATGGCATTGGGATACCATCCTTCTTCAGTTTCGGTATATGAAGGCATTGGGGAATGTGGCCGGGGCTGGAGCCTTTTTGCAGGCGGTGTTATTTCCCGTACTGTTATTGGTGATGTGGATGAAGTGATCCTGCAACAGGGGATGAACCAGACCGATGATGTGTACCAGTTTAACTTTATGGGGCATATGGGGCGTTTTTATATGAAAAAGGATGCCTCCGGGGCTTTAAATATCAGGGTTTTGGAAAACAAAGGCGCCAAACTGGCACTGACTTTTGTACAGCATCCTACTAATTATACCATCACATCCTTTACCATTTATGATGATAAAGGGAACAAGTTTGTATTTGAAGAGAGGGACCGGGAAGTACAGTACATCTATACTACCTTCCGGACATTTAACGGATCCTACCACCTGAGTAAAGTATATGATAATAACGGGATTGAACTGATGGGTTTTACCTATCAGGACAATGTGGTCCAGGTGCCCGGTGACGGAAGCGGCCAATTGATCCTGCCCAGGATTTATAAAAAGACAAAAGAAATTACTGTCCCGGGTTATGGAAAAGTAGGCTTTACCTATAGTACCCTTGCTGGAAATACATCGAAACTTACGGAATTATTATTAAGTGACCAATTTGGGACGCCGGTACGAAAAGCCAAACTAATTGGTGCCTTAAAAGAAGTGGTGCTTTCCGATCCCGCGGAAACCCTTAAGGAATCCTATAAACTTACCTATGGTAGCGTGGAGGAACCTGGCTCCGGTAGGTTTGGTGCGGATAAATGGGGTTACCGCAATTATACCCCTTCCTGTCTTGGATTGTGGTATGACCTGGATAAAACCGAACCCTCCCTGGTTACTGGTGGGGTATTGGAAAAAATGACCCTGCCTACGGGCGGCTGTATTATCTATGGGTATGAATCCAATACATTTGGAAATTCCCGGAAGTTCAATCCCGATACGCAGCAAATGGAAGAAGGCCCGTTTGATGTGGAATCGTATTATAAGGAAGACTATTACAACTACCTGCCGGAGAACCATATTGTGGAAACCATTGGCAACGCGGCTTTTACCCCGGGAGGCACTAATATCACCCTTTTCCGGGTAACGGCAGCCAATCCTACGATTTATATCCAGGCAGAGGGATTTCCCTATACGATCGGCGGGATTGAAAATGGGAATGGGAATAACAACTTATACCCTCGATTTACAATAAGCGGCCCCGGGCTTGCTGAGACCACCTTAGAGCAGGGAAGCAATTATGAATCGAGCTGTATGGGGAATAAATTTACCTTAAGCCCTGGATTTTATACCATTAGTATCCTTACCGTTGCTAATGCCCATGGGGATGGACAGGTGACTATACGAACCCGAAAGCGCAACCCGAATGTCAAGAAATGGTTTTATGGCGGAGGGATCCGGATTAGGGAAATAGGGTATTTTGATGCAGATGCCCCTTACAACTACTACCGGAACAAGGCACATGCCAATAGTATGGGGTATTTCCCGGTGCGGGAAAAACGATATGCGTACCACTTTTTTGGAGAGCCTAACAGCAGTAGCGGTTATGTTGCTTACGATGGATTTTACCTGCCTACCAATGCGCGGGCGCGTAAAGAACAGATTGGGTACCAAAACGTCACGGTATATGATACCGGAGTTGGGGTAGCCAATGGAAGAACGGAATATACTTATACGGTACCCCGGGTCAATAATGTGGGCAATGAACTGGTACAAACCTATTACGATTACAAACGGGGACTGGTGACCAACCAAAAGGTCTATAACAGTGCCAACGAACTGCAGGCTTCTACCGATTTTACGTATGAGTATGTAGAAAGCCCTGATTTTAATGTTTTATACAACCATCCGGCGCTGAACGAAAAGCTGGGCTGGGCAAAACTGGTGGGTAAAACCAGTAAGAACTATTACAGTAACAGCGCTACGCCGGTTACCGTGACCGAAAATTTTACCTATAGCAACCTGAACCGAAAGCCATTGAGCCAGACCATCGCCTTTGGTAATGGCGATACCCAAAAAACGGAATATACCTACCATAACGGGAACTCGACCTTATCGCAAAACCGGATCTCAATGCCCGAAACGGTTAAGACTTATGAAAATGGGGAATTATTATCGGCTACTACAATCAATTATAGCAATGCCTGGCCCTTAAATGTGTCCTACCTGCCTTCTTTTATAGCCTCCAGCAAAGGCCCACAGGGTGTTTTAAAACCCCTTACCCGGTATACCTTATACGATGACCATAGTAATGTATTGGAAGCCCGTGCCGAAAACGGTATACCAACACTATATATCTGGGGGTATAATAAGACGCTGCTGATAGCCAAAATTGAGAATATGGCTTATGCTTCGCTTACAACGATTATCAACAGGCAGGTTTCTTTGGCGGTCACGGCCTCCAATACCGCCAATAATGAAGCGGCATTACTAACCGCACTTGCGAATCTGCGGCTGAACCTGCCTGCTGGTGCTATGGTAACGACGTATACCTATAAACCACTCATTGGTATCAGTACCGTTACAGATGTCAAAAACGACCGGTTGAATTATTTTTATGATGTCCAGGGGCGATTGCTCATGGTAAAAAATAAAAACAACCAGATTGTATCAGAGCAGGAATACCATTCTAAAACCCAAAACTAAGCCCGGATGAAAAAACTATACTACCTTATCGTATTATTATTCCCACTGCTGGTTTTAGGGCAGAGTGCGGACCAGAATTATATCAAGACGATGATCTATAAAAAAGCAGTTCTGGCCACAATTCCCGGAACTGTTCCGCCGGTAGAAACGGCAGATATCCAGATCACCTATATGGATGGGCTGGGTCGCCCGATCCAGCAAAGGGCTTATCGGGAAACCCATACAGGGAAAGACATGGTGACCCACATCGAATATGATGGGCTGGGGCGCCAGTCTAAAAATTACCTTTCTTATCCTAATAATAGTACACCTTCCCTAAACTATGATCCAAATGCGGCTACAGCGGTAAAGGATTATTATACGCCTTCGGGGGTGAGTTTTACCAATTTTGAAGGTACGGCCTATCCGTATAGCGAAACTCAATATGACAATTCACCTTTGAACCGTGTGGTTAAACAATCAGCTCCGGGTGATGATTGGTATATGGGCAGTGGTCATGAAATTAAAATGGAGTATCAGGCCAATACCGCGGCTGACGGTGTCAAACAATTTAAGGCAAATGCCCAATGGGTGGCTTCGTATGGGATTTTTACTATCTCAATGACTGAGCTGAGTAGTTATGGTACCGGGCAATTGGTCAAAACGGTATTAAAAAACGAAAACTGGACCTCTGGTAAAGACAATACTACCGAAGAGTTTAAAAATCCAAAAGGGCAGGTAGTGCTCAAAAGAGCTTACGAATCACAGGTCGCCCATGATACTTATTATGTGTATGACCAGTATGGCAACCTGACGTATGTGCTTCCACCTTTAGCCGGAGGAATTGTAACTCCTGAGATATTAAATAATCTGTGCTACCAATACGGCTATGATGAAAACAACCGATTGGTTGAAAAAAAGCTACCCGGTAAAGAATGGGAGTTTATTGTGTATGATAATTTAGGCCGGGTAGTGGCTACAGGCCCGGCACTTTCCCCTTTTGGGGACGAAAGCAAAGGCTGGCTGGTTACCAAATACGATGCGTTTGACCGGGTAGTGCTGACGGGTTGGATGCCTGTTGCTTTTGAAACCTTAACCCGTAAAAATTTACAGTTTAGCTTAAACGCTACGGTTACCAACCTGAATGAAACCAAAAGTACCGCGGTTAGTACAGTGAATGGTGTTGGGTTTAACTATACGAATGTGGCTTTCCCGACTTCAGGGTGCCATGTGCTGAGTGTCAACTATTATGATGATTATGCTTTTGCAGGTGCGCCTTCCAGTTTTGCAGCAACAGCAACAGCGGATATCTATTATAACAATAGCACCCAAAAACCTAAAGGAATGCCTACGGGCAGCTGGACCAGGACCCTGACGGGGATCAGCCAGTATGATGGGGAAACGGCCTATGTGTTGTATGACGTAAAATCCAGGGCAGTATGCAATTACAGCAGTAATAATTTCGGGAAATACACCCAGGTGGATACCCAATATGATTTTTCGGGCAAACCCCTGAAAGCCATTACCCTGCACCGGCGCAGTACGGCTATGGCAGAGGTTAAAACCACCCAAACCTTTGAATATACGCCACAAGACCGTTTGCTACGCCACCGCCACCAGGTGAATAACCTTCCGGAAGAGGTGCTTTCGGAAAACCGGTATAACGAGCTGGGACAGCTCTGGATAAAAAAAGTAGGGGGTGTGGTGGATAATCCGTTACAGGTAGTTGATTACGGCTATACAGTACGGGGCTGGCTCAAAGCCATCAATCCGGATACTTCCGGGCCACCGCCACCGCCAAATGATTTGTTTTACCTTCGCCTGAATTACAGTACGGCAGAAGGCGATCCGGCTCCGGCAGTACAACAGTATAACGGAAATATTGCACAGGTAAGCTGGAAGACAGCTTCTGACGGGCAATGGCGGAAGTACCATTACAGGTATGACAACCTGAACCGCCTATTGAGTGCGAATTACCAGAAGAATTATGATGCTACTTCGGCTTATGATGAGCAGTTGACTTATGATAAAAATGGCAACATCCAATCACTGCTGCGCAATGGAGGCCATGATCTCCAGGTAGGTATCGCGATGGATGAATTGGTATATGGCTACTCCCCAAACAGCAACCAACTGGAAAAGGTAACGGATAATAGCCAAAACGCGGGCGGCTTTTATGATGGGAATACCGCAGGCAATGATTACGAGTACGATCTAAAAGGGAACTTGACGATAGACCGAAATAAAGGCATTAGCAAAATCTATTATAATCACCTGAATCTGCCTACAAAAATACTTTTTGGTTCGGAATCCCGAAAAATTGAATATTTTTACAATGCTGATGGTAGTAAAATACTAAAACAGGTGACCGATGGGGCAACAGTGACCAGTACAGATTATTTGGATGGTTACCAGTATACCAACGGGGTATTGCAATTTTTTCCTACTGCCCAGGGGTATATCAGCCATTCCGTGGGGAATTATAACTATGTGTATAACCATACGGATCACTTGGGGAATGTTAGGGTATCGTATGCAAAAGACCCGGTAAGTGGACTGACCAAAATTGTAGAGGAAAGCAATTACTATCCTTTTGGGATGAAACATGCCAATTACAATGACTATGCTCCTCCTGCGCCGGGAATAGCCAATAAGGGGTATCAGTACAAATATAATGGTCAGGAGTTGCAGACCGAGCTGGGGCTAAATTTGTATGATATGCCTTTACGCGATTATGACCCTGTCATTGGGAGATGGAGTTCTATGGATCCCGTAGTAGATTTTGAGCGCTCTCCTTATAATGGCTTCGACAATAATCCAGTGTTTTGGTCGGATCCAAGTGGGGCTTCTGTAACTTTTTACAACAATGGAGTCACAGCAGATGGGGAAGATGCAGGTGCATTTTATAATGCGATACTCGGGGCACAGAATAATGGTATTGCGTCGTTTACGCCATTAGGCCCCATTTATGACTATACGGCATATACCACCTTACCACCGGTATACCTGAATTATGGGAATTTTGGAGATAATGCTACAATGCTACGCCAACATGTTTATAGGAATAGCCCTTTTTATAATTATATTTGGGAACAGGGCAGGCAAAGGCAATTGGATAGTTTTAATACAATGTTGGATGCCTTTGGTCTCATTCCAGGTATTGGTGAATTTGCTGATGGACTTAATGTTGCTATTTATACTGCCAGAGGCGATAAAGTGAATGCTGCTATTAGTGCAGCTTCGATGGTACCTCTTTTAGGTTGGGCTGCAGTGAGTACTAAATATGCGGTTAAGGGGGGAGTGCAGGCTGCTGAATATACTTTTACGAAATCAGCTGGAAAGCATCTAACAGAGGTTGTTACCAAAGGAGCAAATAAAGGGCAATTATCAAGGCCTTATATGAATTCATCGTTAACTATTCAAGAGATTATGTCAACTGGCAAAGGAAGTATTGATGCTACTTTTAAAGGCGGTATGAATTGGAAGGTGCCGGGTACGTTTAGAGGGTCTCAAGGAATTTGGGAATTAGGGATTAATCCTAAAACAAGTGTCATTTATCATTTTAATTTCGTCAAATAACAAACTATGAAGTTTATAATTGATCATACAGATTATATAGGTAGCTCTAAACGACTAATCTATGATGCAGAGGAATTTTCTTTTGAAACAGAACCCTCAATACAAGAGATAAATTTTGATATCGTGATAAACAGATTAAGCCTATCGGCAGTTGATGATGATAACAAGATTGTTCAGCTTAGGGGTTTTTGTGGATATAAAGAATGGCAAAAATCTAATTATGAGCCACCTAAATATAAGGCTGGTATTTTGAAAGTTGCAGGTCATTTAGAGGAAGGTTTCTCTTACAGTGTAAGCAAAGATGATTTGCCAATGTTTATTAATGTTCAAAGTGGCTGGCTATGTATTGGAAACCCAGAAAAGAAGGGTAATACTGTTGAGTTTATAAATAATTGTGTTGTCGTTATTGACGATGACAAGGAATTTATATCTCTATGGCTAAAGCCTGAAACATTGCCTGATATTTAATAATAAAAGCCACCGATTAGGTGGCTTTGTTGTTTATCTAAAAGCCTGTTTAGTTTTAAAATTTGGATGTAGGTATCAATAATGTTGAACAGCACGCTTTTGGTCTCTACATCCATTTTTTGTATGTCGTTGATACGTTCTACCGTTTCTTTATCGTATGAAGTATTTTCCCCTTCCCAGATTAAAAAGTCCACCGTTACGCCAAAAGTAAAAATAGTTTTGGAAATTAAAGTCAAAAAATCGAATATCTTTATGACGGGGCGGAACCAAATTACAAAAAAGGTTACAGAAGGAGCAACTATTGCCACAACAGAGTACTCCGATGGCTTCCAGTATAAAGATGGCGTGTTGCATTTTTTTCCTATTGCCGAGGGGTATATCAGCCATTCTGCGGGGAATTATAATTATGTGTACCACTACAAGGATCACCTGGGGAATGTTAGGGTATCGTATGCAAAAGACCCGGTAAGTGGACTGACCAAAATTGTAGAGGAAAGCAATTACTATCCTTTTGGGATGAAACATGCCAATTACAATGACTATGCTCCTCCTGCACCGAGAGTGGCCAATAAGGGGTATCAGTACAAATATAATGGTCAGGAGTTGCAGACCGAGCTGGGGCTGAACGTGACGGCGATGGATTACCGCCAATATGATAATGCACTAGGTAGATTTTTAGGAATGGATAGATTCGCAGAACTGTCTTTTTCTTTAACACCCTACAGGTTTGCATTTAATAATCCCGTTTATTGGAGTGATCCTACTGGTCTTTTTGAAACAAAAGATGACGCTAAAAAATGGGCAAAAACAAATGGAATAAGAACAGGTTGGTTTAGTCGTAACAAAATTCAAGAAAGTGAAGATGGAACCTGGGCAATTAACAATAAAGAACAAGGAACTTCTATCTTTGCAATTAATAAAGAAGATGCAGAAGCTTTGGGAATAAATGTAGGTGATGTTATCACTGCACCATTGGTTGAAGGAGCAACAAACGCAGGGGAATCAGGTTATAAATCTTTTGGCTGGCTTACTATATGGGGAACAGACAGAAGCGGTGATACAAGCGGTTTGAAAGGAA
Organism: Flavobacterium kingsejongi; assembly: GCF_003076475.1. Lineage (NCBI taxonomy): Bacteria > Pseudomonadati > Bacteroidota > Flavobacteriia > Flavobacteriales > Flavobacteriaceae > Flavobacterium > Flavobacterium kingsejongi. The sequence continues at coordinate 3,078,421 of NZ_CP020919.1, forward strand.
CTACAACACATTCAGTGCAATCGAGTGATTTTATAACCCCTGGAATTTCTCGGTCTTTAAATAATAAGTCGACTGGTATATTAGAATGGATAATGAGTTTGGTTTATAATTCAGCTTATTCATCTCAATATGGTACCGCTATTGAGGAAGCTGTAAAGAAAAATGGGAATACCTCTACTATGGAAGTACAGAATTTAGAGCCAGTACTTTCTCCAGAAATACTCATCATTTTTCTTGACACGACACATTACCACATACATTTAGAAAAAAAGGCAATAGAAAAAAGGATAGGAAAGATGCCATTTAAGGGAACAAAAAGAGATATTCAAAAATCAAAAGACTCAATTAATGAGAAAAGCAATTACTACAACAACTGGTTTAACAATTAAAATTGTTATTATGCTAATACTTTTTTTTACTTCATGTAAAGAATCTTCATTAGAAGAATTAAAAACTTATTATCAAAATGGGAATATAAAAAGTATTGAGTATCTAAATAAAAAAGGAAAAAAGGAAACTGCCAGTAGGTACTATACTGAAGATGGTATTTTAAGTCATATCACAACTTTTAAAAATGGAACTCCAATTAAGGTTTTACATTTTTATAGTGATGGAAAATTGCATTATAGTTCTGAATTAATGCAAAACGATACAATAAAAGCATTAAGTTACTTCAAAAATGGTAAAATAAAAACTGTTGGTAATCTTATTGATACTATAAAAATTGGTTGGTGGAAGGAATATCGCTACGATGGCACTATAGGTGCAGCATATGAGTATCTAAATAATAATGGTAAACAATATCTAAATCAGCTAAAAGTTTATACTAAAAATGGTACCCTAAATGAAAATGAAAGTTCTTTTTTTACTCTAAGTCTTCCAGACACATTGCAAATAGGTAAAAATGCAGGAAGCATAAAATATTATTCGATACCAAATAAAAATTCTGAAAGATATTTATACATTATTATAGATAATGAATATGAAGGTGGAATAATAAAAAAAGACACTTTTTTTATTACAAATAATGAAAATAACCGATTCGGGATATACGCTTATAAGCCCGGTTTATTGAAAGTAAAAGGGACAATATTGGACAGGGAATTATATGAGAAAAAAGTAGGGAAAGATTCTTATGAGTTAGAATTTAAAGACGGATATAAATACTTTGAAAAAGAAGTGTATGTAAAGGATTAGGGTTAATTGTTTGGATATCATGAAAAAGTTCTCAAATTATGAATGTTAATATAATGAAAGGTATGGTTTAGATTCAATAGAAGTTATCCACTTGGCTTGCGAAGTAAATTAAGCAAGAAGTTTAAAGTAACAACCAACTCTAATCACAATTATTTAATTGTCGAAAATGTATTAAACAGAGAGTTTGATGTAAAAAATGCCTTCAAAGGTTTGGGTTTTGGATATTACATACATCCAAACTAAAGAGGGATTTGTATACCTGACCACTATTATGGATTTATACGACAGAAAAATTATAGGCTGGAGTTTAAGCAACGGAATGTGGACATATTAATAATACCGAAGTAGATAATATGATAAACGATAGTTATGAAAGATAAAATAATAATATCTGTATCATTGTTATTAACTTCATTTGGCATTTTTTCTCAAAAAGGAGAAATTCCCAAATATGTGATAATAACTTATCAAACGGACAAGAATAGAGATCAACACCCGGCAAAGGATTATTATTGGATCATTCCTTTAGATGATAGTTTTAAAGGCAAAAATGATTTTAAAATTTTCCCTCTTTATTTAGATGAATTTTCTAAAGATGATATAAATGATTGTGTCCATGGCAAAAATATCAATATTTTGACAATGAATTCCAGTGAGGATTTCTCATGGGGAGAGGAAGATAATAAACACATTAATAATCTTAAAAACATTTTAGACAAAAACAGCAAATTATTTTTTAAGATTAAAAAAAAGTGGACGAATAATTATAACGAAAAAATAAAAGTATTTATGACTCCTGTTTTTGGTGAATTTTGTAATAGTTTAATAGCTCCAGAAAGTGGAAAACTAATAGATTATAAAGGTTTGATTTATATTCCTATAAAGAATTTTAATCTTTATAGTGATTTTTATCGTCTAAAGTATGAGAAGGATATTTTAGCTAGTGATTTTTCAAACTTAATTTATGTTAATAGGAATTAGGAAACGAATATATTCGTAGTGTTCCAGATTAACTGTTTTTCTGAAGTAGCTGCTAATTGCTTTAACAAAATATAAATTTAAATTTTGGAATAAATAGAGACGATCATTGGGTCGTCTCTCTATTTTTATAGTTTTTAAAAAGGAATTGTTGATGGAGTAGAATACTCCGAGGGTTTCCAGTATAAAGCCGGGATATTGCAATTTTTCCTTACTGCAGAAGACTATGTAAGTCGTACCGGGAATGCATATAATTATATTTACAATTATACCGATCATTTGGGGAATGTCAGGGTTTCGTATACTAAAGACCCGGTAAGCGGGCTGACCAAAATTGTAGAGGAAAGCAATTATTATCCTTTTGGTATGAAACATGCCAATTACAATGACTATGCTCCGCCTGCACCGGGAGTGGCCAATAAGGGGTACCAGTACAAGTATAATGGTCAGGAGTTGCAGACGGAGCTGGGGCTGAACATGACGGCGATGGATTACCGCCAATATGATAATGCCATAGGGCGATTTAACAGTATGGACGTCTTATCAGTACTGGGAATGTCAATGACCCCTTATCAGTTTGGGAATAACAACCCGGTATCTTTTAGTGACCCTACGGGTTTGATTGCGGGGGGGAATCCATTTATGAATGGGCTTTGGAATAATAGTCCAGATAATAAAAATACAATATGGACGAATAACGGATATGGTTCTTTTGTGAATCAATCATATACCGGAATGGTGGATATTCAGGATGGAATGTATACGGATTTGACGGAAGTGGTTAATTTACCGGAAATTTCAGTTTCTATTCGTCCGGGCGGAGGAGCAGCAGGAATAGCAATTCAGAATCATGTGTATAATAATAGTCCTTTTTATGATAAATATACATTGTTTGGATTGATAAAAAACCCTGATGTTTATGATCCTATGGGGAATTATATAGCTAAGAGAGATAATCCAAATTATAATCCTGGTGAAACTAAATGGGATAGAATATTTCGGTTAATGAACAGCTCTCATATAGAGCAAATGGCTGATTTTGGAAGTGGAGGGCATAATATGTTGGGGGATATGGTAGAGCTATTCAAGTTGTAAAAGGGACTTATTCAGTGTATCAGGGAATTGATGCAGCAGGAAATGTTAAATATGTTGGAATTACTTCGAGAATTCCGGCACTTAGATTTGCAGAGCATTTAGGATCTGTTGGTACAGGAAAAGAAAATTTAATTTATCGAGTTATTGATGGTGCTAAGGATTTAAGTAAGGAACAAGCTAAAGTTTTAGAGCAAACATTGATAAATCAATACGGGATACAAAAAAATGGAGGGCAATTAATAAATAATATGAACTCAATATCTCCCAAAAAAATGGGAGGCTAATGGAATAAAAAAATAATGATAAGGACAAAAACAAAATTAGGAGATGTGTTTTCAGTTCAAATAGACGAAAATACAAAGAAATATTTTCAATATATTGCTAACGATTCAAATCAACTTAATAGTGATCTAATAAGGGTATTTAAGAAAAAATATAGGATACAAGAAAAAGTCGAATTGCATGATATAATAAATGATGAAGTAGATTTCTATGCTCACTGTGTAACTAAATTTGGTGTTAAAATGGAATTATGGGAAAAAGTAGGTAATGTACTTTTTAAAGGTGAAATAGATGTGATTTTTAGAGATACAAATGATTATGGGCGTAGAGTTGGAGATCAACCAATAAAAATATCTGAAAGTTGGTATATTTGGCAAATAAAGGATAAAGATTTTACCAGAGTTGGTAAGTTAAGTGGGGAAAATAGAAAAGCAGAAATAGGAGTTGTTATACCTCCTTTATCAATTATTGAAAGAATAAAAACTGGTAAGTATGATTTTGTATATCCTGATTTTGAATGATTTGAATAATAGATAGTATGTTAGGGTTTTTGTTCCTAATTATTTCAGAAAAACATTCTCAAAAATCAAAATTTTGATGATACTCTTGAATTCAAAACTAAACAACCTAAGGTTGTTTTTTATTATATATAGATGCATTTGAATAAAAATGAATAAAGTAGTGCAAACTGCTAAAAAGTAGTAAATTGTAGTTACGACACAACAATTCAGATGCACAACTTTACAGCAAATTACGAGAAAATTTTAGAAGTATTAAAGGAATTAGAGCTTAAGAGCGAGAATTTTTTATCTCAAGATCGAAGATCTATAAAAGAATAAAAAGAGATCATTGCTAATGATCAAGAAACATTATATAGAGAAAATAAGGCAATTAATTCAAATTGGCAAATATGGCCAGGCGCAATGATAATATAATATCATGAAGTTTATAAAAGCATACGAATTTTTATTTTACAAATTATTCGGATTTTTTGAGACATCAATGTATTCAAGATGGTGGAGTGAATGGAAATCATTGACAACAATTTTAGTATTGGAATTATGGACAATACACTCCATTAAAATTTATTATCATTTTTTCTCAGTGAAAGCATTAAATAATTCTGGTGATGCTATGAGTATAGAAATTATAGCTTTTGGGATACTTTTAGCAGTTATAAAATGGTACCTGTTTGAATATAAGGACAAATGGAAACAAATTGTGGCACACTTTGATAAGCTCCCTAAAAGCATAAATAGAAAGGGGTCTATAATTGTGGCTCTTTTTAACTATATATAATTATACCGATCATTTGGGTAATGTCAGGGTTCCCTATACCAAAGACCCGTTAAGCGGGCTTCCTAAAATTGTAGAGGAAAGCAATTATTATCCTTTTGGGATGAAACATGCCAATTACAATGACTATGCTCCGCCTGCACCGGGAGTGGCCAATAAGGGGTATCAGTACAAGTATAATGGACAGGAATATCAGCAAGAGTTTGACCTTGATCAATATTCAATGCCCTTTCGACAATATGACCCTGCGATAGGACGTTGGACTAGCATAGATCCTATAGTACAATTTAGTTTGTCACCCTATAATGGTTTCGGCAATAATCCAGTATTGTGGTCTGATCCAACTGGAGCTTATGCTGAATATAACTGGAAAGCTCATGATAATGGGTATATGGGGCTTACAAATATTGGTGGTACAAACTATGATTATGAAGGCAATGAAGATAATAAAGCTGTCTTTTCATTGAAAACTACTGCAAAGTTATATTTTGAAGGTAAGGATGTAAGTACTTTAACTGAAAATGATAAACAAAATATTTTTAAAACTAATGCAACTGAAACAATCGGGGTTTTATTATGGGAATTTGCAACTGGAACAGGTTTAGAAAATAGGAGTTTTAATTATGGAGAGCATCCTTTTGCAACTCAATTTATGGATGGTAGGATGCAAATTCCGGTTATATTGATCACCCCATTCCGTTTTAAAGTGAGCACCTGATTCCAGTTCAAAATGACCACCTAATTCCGGTGCAAAGTGAGCACCTCCGTTTTGATTAAAAACTATATTTTTTCATCTGTTAATTAGTATTCAAATATAATAAAATATCACTCTTTGTTTATTCCTCTTTTCTTTCTCATGGATTCTCCATGTAATTCAAGCCTATGAGATTGGTGTATAAGTCTGTCTAATATTGCATCGGCTATCGTTTTTTCTCCAATTATATCATACCAGCCTTGAACTGGTATTTGTGATGTCACGATTATAGAGCCGTTATTATGCCTGTCCTCTATGATCTCTAAAAGAGTAATTCGGTTATGGCTGTCAAGTGCCTGGAGTCCAAAATCATCAAGTATTATAACATCCTGTCTTTGTATTTTGGTAAGTTCCCGTAGATAAGTACCATCTGCTTTAGCCATTTTTAGTCTAGCGAACAATTTTGAGGTATTAAAATAACTTACCTTAAAACCCTGTATACAGGCTTGATAACCTAATGCAGTACCTAAATAACTTTTACCGACACCGGTGCTTCCAGTGATTAAAATGTTTTCGTTTTTCTCTATAAATTCGCATTCTGCCAGACGCAGTACCATGTTTCGGTCCAGGTTACGTGATACATCAAAATTGATACTTTCAATATTTGATTTGTAATGGAATTTGGCATTAGTGATACTTCGTTCAATACGACGATTGTACCTTTCATCCCATTCTGCATCAATAATCATCGATACAAACTGGTCAAGGGTATAATGATCTGTTTTCCCGCTTTCAATGGCTGTTTTAAAAGCATTAAACATGCCATAAAGCTTCATTTGTTTCATTTTGGTTACTGTGGATTCATTCATTTTTTCAAGATTTAATTTAGTTATAATAGTGTTTTCCTCTTATGTTACTGTGATCGGGAAGTTCCTGCTCAGGTTCTTGATCAAAATCAATATGATCCAAGTTGTTTTCTAAAATGTTTTGTATGGTCTTAAAATTGTAAATTTTAAAATCAAGTGCCCGCCTGCAGGCATTTATTAATCGCTGTCTGCCTACCTTTTTTTCAAAATTCAGTATTCCTAAACAGCTTTTATAAGCCTGTTCTGGATGATTTCTGCTTTCGATTATCTGCATTATATATTCTCCTACTGACTCATCAATATTATTAGCCCATTCAATGAAGCGGGCAGCACTCCATTGGGCTACAAATTGATGTGTACTGGCTAAATGCTCAGGAGTTGTTGTATAGACATAAGGTTTGTAGTTTCTTGGATGTACAGCTATTCGATTGTATTTATAATAAATCTCTACTGTTGATTTGGTATATAACAGCTTGGCTTTCTTCTTTACATATTGATACGGAACGCTGTAATAGTTTTTGTCCTGGCTTAATTGAACATGACCGTTTTGCATTACTGTTGCAAAAGACTGGTATTTAATTTCAAAACGATCTTGTGGGAGTGGACGCAGTTTTTCTTTCTCGTCTTCTAAAAATAATTCAAAGCGGGAATAAGGGCGTCCTGTCAGTTTTCTGTTATTGTGAGAGTCAAGTAAATCCCAGATCTGCTGGTTTAATTCTTCCAGAGAAAAGAACTTAGTTTCTTTTATGGTTACATAAATCCTTCGATATAATATCTTAACAGCTCCTTCAACTAGTGACTTGTCTCTGGGCCTGTAAGCTCTGGCAGGTAAAATTGTGGTTTCGTAATGTTCTGCTAAATCAGCCAGGGTTTCATTGATTGTCGGTTCAAAACGACTGCTTTTTATTACGGCAGATTTTAAATTATCTGGAACAATGGCGGCAGGAGTGCCTTCAAAAAAGCGCATGGCATTTTCTACCGAGTCAACAAAGTTTTCCTTTTGCTGGCTCATGGAAGCTTCAGCATACGTGTATTGGCTAGCGCCCAATATTGCTACAAAAAATTGTACTTCTTTGACTTCTCCAGTATCTATATCAATAATTGAGAGTGTCTTTCCGGCATAATCAACATACATTTTATCACCAGCCTTATGGTTCATATGCATGACCGGATTAACTCGTTTGCCCCATATATTGTAATGATAATGAAATTGTGAAGTTCGATAACCATCAGGATTTACAGCAATATATTGTTCCCACATATGCTGTACGGTAACGCCAACTTTTTTTAGTTCACGTTCCATTTTAGGAAAAAAATCATAAAGTGTCTGTAATCTCGGGCTAATGGCCTCTACACTAGTCTGGGAGAATAAAAGTTCCAGCTCTGCATCGGTTTTTTGGTCGATTAATTCAAAGCTTAATTCGAGAACTTCAAATAAAGAAATATATTTCTTTACCGTATTTCTTGAAAGGGATAAGTAGCTACTTATAAATAACTTACTCTTTCCATTACAATAGAATTTAATTACTTTTCTAATTTTACTCATGTCTGTTATTTTGTTTGCCATAATCCGTAAATTTTTAACGAATGTATGGTTCTAACAACATGAAAAAATCAATAGTTTTTAATACTTAATTCACCACAAAACTTGGTGGTCAATTTGCTCCGGAATTAGGTGGTCAGTTTGCTCCGGAACGGGTGGTCAATTTACTCCGGAATTAGGTGGTCAAATTGACCGGTTTTTCCACCTATACATCAATAAAAAAAACTAATTTAGAACACTAAACTTAGGACTTATGCACGAAATACAGCAGTACATCGAATATGTGGCTAAAGGAATCGAGATCACCGGTATTATTGCGCTGGTGGTTGGGATGGTGTTGGCATTAGGGAAATTTATATTGGGGATGCAGGCCGGGCGGCAACGTTCCTATAAAATACTACGGCAGGAGTTGGGCAAAGCGATTTTGCTGGGGCTGGAGATCCTTGTTGCCGGGGATATTATTGGGACTGTAGTGGCGGAACCCACAATGGATCGTGTACTGGCATTGGGGATTATTGTCCTTATCCGTACTTTTCTCAGTTTGTCCATCGAAGTAGAAATTGAAGGCCGTTTTCCATGGCAGAAAAAAACGGAAGATCCGGCAAAAGAGTAAGAATAGTACTGTATTTTAATTATTTTACCGGAGTAATCAGCAGGTATTTGGCAGTCAGGGTAGGGGGAATCGGGAATAAAAAGGATTAACAGTAAATTTATTAGCGTTTCATATCCTATGTTGTAACTAATTTGTAATTTTACGCTCTTTTAAATATAATTTTCGTGGGAAAAAATAGCCATTTAGGACATAAGTTATCTGCAGCAGGATTATTGGTGACATTAGGAATTATTTTTGGGGATATTGGAACCTCTCCATTATATGTTTTAAAAGCAATCGTTGGTACCCATGACATCAAAGTCAATGAAATAAAAGGCGCTATTTCTGCCATTTTCTGGACACTTACCTTACAAACGACAATCAAATACGTTATTATCACGCTACAGGCCGATAATAATGGAGAGGGAGGAATCTTTTCCTTATATACCTTAATACGAAAAACCAAAGTGAAATGGTTGCTGTTCCCGGCCATTATCGGGGGTAGTACCTTACTGGCTGACGGGATCATCACACCACCGATTTCCGTTTCTTCTGCAGTAGAAGGGCTTATGGTCCTTAACCCGGAAATCAAGACCATTCCAATCGTTATTGTTATCATCACCTTATTATTCGGAATCCAGCAGTTTGGAACCAAATTTATCGGGAAGTTCTTCGGCCCTGTAATGTTCTTGTGGTTCTCCATGCTGGGGATATTGGGATTCTCCCAGTTATCACAGAATTTAGGAATTATAGAATCTCTTAACCCTTATTATGCTTACCGTTTACTGATCGACCACCAAATGGGATTCCTGATCCTTGGTGCCGTGTTCCTGTGTACCACCGGAGCAGAAGCGTTGTATTCGGATTTAGGGCATTGTGGTAAAGACAACATCCGCGTAAGCTGGATTTTTGTAAAACTAATGCTGATCCTGAATTACTTCGGACAGGGTGCCTGGCTGATCAGCCATCAGGGCAAGACACTGGAAGAAGTAGGCGTTAGCAATCCCTTCTTTGCCATCATGCCGGAATGGTTTGTACCTTTTGGAATCGGTATGGCAACATTGGCTGCCGTTGTAGCCTCCCAGGCAATGATCAGTGGTTCCTTTACCCTTATCAATGAGGCAATCCGCCTGAATTTCTGGCCTAAAGTAAAAATTAAATACCCAACGGATCTTAAAGGGCAGTTGTATATCCCGTCCCTAAACTGGATGTTGTGGGCAGGTTGTGTAATGGTGGTATTGTATTTTAAAGAATCATCAGGAATGGAAGCCGCTTATGGGCTTGCTATTGTAATGACCATGCTGATGACTACCTCTTTATTGAATTACTACCTGATCCTGAAACGTTACAATAAGTTTTTCATCATCATCTTTATCTCGACTTTTGCTATTCTGGAAACCGCATTCCTGATCGCCAACCTGCATAAATTCAAAGATGGTGGTTATATTACCTTACTGATTGCAATGATGCTGATGGCGACGATGTTTACGTGGTATTTTGCCCGTAAAATCCGAAACCGTTACCTGGTCTTTGTAAAACTTACCGATTACCTGCCGATACTGGAAGATTTGAGCCGCGATTTAAGTGTGCCTAAATATGCGACCCACTTAGTGTATTTAACCAGTGCCGACAACCGTCAGGAGATCGAATCGAAAATTATCTACTCTATATTAAATAAACAACCGAAACGGGCAGATATCTATTGGTTTGTACACGTACATGTGGTAGATGAGCCGTATACTATGGAATACAAAGTGAATGAGTTCATTCATGATGATGTTATCCGTATTGATTTCAGGCTTGGTTTCCGTATTGCGCCCCGTATCAACCTGATGTTTAAAACAGTGGTGGAAGATATGGTAAAAAAAGGGGAAGTGGATATCACAAGCCGTTATGCGTCACTAAACAAAAATAACATCATTGGTGATTTCCAGTTTATCCTGATTGAGAAATTCATCTCCTATGATAATGACCTGCCATTCTACGAAAAATGGATCCTGGATATCTATAACATCCTAAAGAAATTAGGACTTTCAGAAGGAAAAGCTTTTGGGCTGGATTCCAGTTCGGTCACGGTAGAGTCAGTACCGCTGATGATTACGCCATCGAAAGAAATCAGTATGAAACGCATCGAATAAAAAAAGAAAGCCTGTTGCAACGCAACAGGCTTTCTTTTTTAATAAATTAATTCTTCTACATTCTTCTTGATATTCTCTGCTATTTTCTGAGTTGGCAGGTCATTCGGATCATTGCCAAACGGATCTTCAATCTCTTCTGCAATCAGCTCCAAACTGGCTAATACATAAAATATAAAGACAACCACCGGAATAACATAATACCCCAATTGGAATACATAGCCAAAAGGTAGTGTAAGCACATAGGTAAAAATGAACTTTTTAATGAAAGCGCTATAGGAATAAGGAATAGGCGTGTTTTTAATCCGTTCGCAGGCACCACAGGCATCAGTAAAAGAACTGAGTTCTTTATTAAGGATAATCAGTTGGTCCCCGGATAATTTCTTGTCCAGATAGAGCTGGTTGATCTTCGCCAGCATTGTTTTGGCGATCTGGTTGGGTTTGTGCTGATAATGTTCTTGTGAAAGGGTTTTATCATCAAACAGCTCATGGCTGATCTCGGCACTTTTCAGGTGCAGGTTCAGGACTGAAGCATAGGCTGGGATTAACTTCCTGAAAAAATCCTTATCTGCTTTATCGGTAAGCATCACCGCGAGTTTTATCGCCAGGTTACGGCTGTTGTTCACCATCGACCCCCATAGTTTGCGGCCCTCCCACCAGCGGTCATAGGCTGTATTGGTTCGGAATACCAGTAAGAGGGAGATAACAAATCCCAGCATATTGTGCATGAGGGTAATGTTCTTTACATGGCTTCCGTTGGACAACTTCCAGTATTCGATTTCGAGGTAGGCAACACCGTAGGAATAGACTGCGATGCCGATCATCGCCGGAAGGAGCTTGCGGAATGTGTCGCCTTTATGGAACTGGAAAATAAACGAAAACCATTCTTTTGGATTGTAGGATATCATAAGTGGAAATATTAACTGATTGCAAATATAAAATAGATTTAATTAATTTAAATTTGCAAAATGTTTTTATGTTATACAATTTAACGCAGATAGTACCTTATTAAACGCATTCCAATGATTGAAATCCACAACGCTGAAAATGAAGATTATGCTGTTATCCGAAAAATTGCCGAAGCCACCTGGCCGGTAACATACGGTGCAATATTGTCCAAAGAGCAGATAGACTATATGTTCGACATGATGTACACCGTAGCCGTATTAAAAGAGCAGGCAGAAGTGAAAAAACACCACTTCCTGATCGCAAAAGAAAATGGCGAAGCTTTAGGATTTGCTTCGTATGAACTCCACTATGGGAACCAGCCGGTAACCAAAATCCATAAAATTTATATCCTGCCAACAACGCAGGGGAAAGGAATCGGTAAGTTATTGATTGATAGGATATCGAATGCTGCTATCGCAAGTACTGATTCGAAGCTTTCACTGAACGTAAACCGCTATAATCCGGCTTTTACATTTTATATTAAATCGGGATTTGAGAAAGTGGCAGAAGAAGATATTGCTATTGGGAACGGCTACCTGATGGAAGATTATGTGATGGAAAAACAGTTGTAACTAACTGATGTAATTCCAGATGTTTTTCTTTTTTGTCAGTTGGATATAGGTTTCGCGGGTATTGAGATGCTCGGGTAATTTCAACGCGGGATCTTTTTTGAGGATGGTCATGGCATAGTTGCGTGCCAGCATCAGGATATCCCGGTCCCGGACGATATCGGCAATTTGCAAATTCAGGATACCACTTTGTTGTTTTCCCATAAGATCACCAGGGCCCCTGAGTTTCAGGTCGACTTCGGCAATTTCAAAACCATCATTGGTAGCGGTCATAGTCTCCATACGGGTTTTACTGTCACTACTCAGTTTATGTCCTGTCATGAGTATGCAATAGCTCTGTTCCGCACCACGGCCAACGCGACCCCGGAGCTGGTGGAGTTGGGAGAGCCCAAAACGTTCGGCACTTTCAATAATCATCACACTGGCATTGGGGACATTTACTCCAACTTCAATGACCGTGGTTGCGATCATAATATTCGTTTTTCCCTGGGAGAAACGTTGCATTTCGGCATCTTTCTCCGCAGGTTTCATCTGTCCATGTACAATACTGATGCTGTACTGCGGAAGCGGGAAATCCCGGGAGATGCTTTCATAACCGTCCATCAGGTCTTTATAATCCATCGTTTCCGATTCATTAATCAACGGATATACAATATAGATCTGTCGTCCGAGGGCGATTTCATCTTTGATAAACTTCCATACTTTGAGTCGGTTGCTGTCAAAACGATGTACCGTTTGTATGGGTTTACGGCCCGGAGGGAGTTCATCGATTACCGAAATATCCAGATCGCCATAAAGGCTCATGGCCAATGTGCGCGGGATTGGCGTTGCAGTCATGACCAATATATGTGGCGGGATGGTATTTTTCTGCCATAACTTAGAACGCTGTTCGACACCAAAACGGTGCTGCTCATCGATAACGGCGAGTCCTAAATTCTGGAATTTCACTTTATCTTCAAGTAGGGCGTGGGTTCCGATGAGAATGTGAAGCGTGCCATTTTCGAGTTCCTCATGGATAATTTTCCGGGCTGCAGTTTTCGTAGAGCCCGTGAGTAATTTTATATTGATATTGAGCTCGTTTGCGAGTTCAGAGAGCCCCATAAAATGCTGATTGGCTAATATTTCTGTGGGAGCCATCAGGCAGGACTGAAAGCCATTATCGAGGGCAATGAGCATCGACATCAGGGCAACAATTGTTTTTCCTGAGCCTACGTCACCCTGTAGCAAACGGTTCATCTGGGCATTGCTGCCCATATCATTCCGGATTTCCTTAATCACCCTTTTCTGGGCATTGGTCAGTTCGAAAGGCAGGTGGTTCTTATAAAAGCCATTAAAATGTGCGCCGACAATCTCAAAGCTATGGCCTTTGATCTTGTTTTTCTGGATCATATTCTTCGCGATCAGCTGGAGCTGAATAAAAAAGAGTTCTTCAAACTTCAGCCGATACTGTGCTTTAGCCAGTAATTCCGGTGTTTGTGGGAAATGAATATTGAATAAAGCGAGGTTTTTGGGGATCAGCTTTAATTCTTCCAGTAAATAGGGCGGAAGCGTTTCTTTAAACAGCTGGTGTGTCTCCTGGAATAGCTGCTGGATCAGCTTGTTGATTACCCGGTTACTGATGCCTCTTTTTGTGAGCGTTTCTGTAGAAGGATATACCGGCTGCATCGCTGTCTTCAGGCTATTTTTATGTTCTTCGAGCAATTCCATTTCGGGATGTGCCATCGAATACTGATTGTTGAACGCGGTACATTTTCCGAAGATGACATACACGGTATTCAGTTTCAGGCTTTCGCGAATCCATTTATGGCCCTGGAACCACAACAGTTCCATTTCCCCGGTTTCATCGGCAAAAACAGCGACCAGGCGTTTGCCTCTTTTTTGTTCTACCGTTTTGATGCGGATTACTCGGCCAATAATCTGTACATCAGCATTATTATTCTGTAATTCATTGATCTTATAATAGCGGGTACGATCAATATAGCGGTTGGGGTAAAAATTAATTAAATCTTCATATTTATGGATACCCAATTCCTTACGAAGGAGTTCGCCCCGGTTGGGACCAACACCTTTGAGGTATTCTATAGGAGTCAGGAGCAGGTTATTCATGAAGATAGTTGAAAATGGGTTGTGGTATCAAAAAGCGAAGATAACTCTTAATTTGAAAACCTGAAAATGAGAATTGAAAATTGCGGTCAAGGCCATCTCCGGGAAATTAATATCTTTGGAAGGATTTTAAATATGCACGTACGATCCCAAAGTCCCATGAAAAATATCCTTACCATACTATTGCTTTTTAGCTCTATGCTAATGGGGGCGCAACAGCCCAATCCACAACTCCAAAAAGTCGATTTTCTGACAGCTACCGGAGCGATTAGCATCAACCCGGTAAAACAAAATGTTATAGGAAGCGCTTCGTATACTTTTGACGTAAAAAGTGCCATAGATACTATCCGGATGGATGCCGTAAAAATGACTTTCCAATCTGTGAAAATCAATGGAAAGGAAGTTTCTTTTAAAGAAAACAAAAAAGAACTATTGCTCTTCGAAGGTTTCCGGATAGGGGCAAATACACTGACATTTGATTATGAGGCTTTCCCTACACAGGCCATGTATTTTGTGAATTGGGGCTTTACGACAGCAATTGATACTCCCGAAGAAGTGCAGGGACAGATTTGGACACAAGGGCAGGGGAAATATACGAGCCATTGGTTTCCGAGTTTTGATGATGTAAATGAAAAAATGGTCTTTGGCCTTGATATTACTTTTCATAAAAGTTTTACGGTGCTTTCTAACGGGAAGCTTGAGAAAAAGATTGCTGATGGTGACAATGTCACGTGGCAGTACCGTATGCAGCGTCCCATGAGCAGTTATCTGCTGATGCTGGCGATTGGCCATTTTGAAAAGCAGGACCAGGTAGCGGCTTCCGGAATTCCGTTGGAATTGTATTACGAGCTACAGGACGAAAGTAAATTTGCTGCCACCTACAGGGACAACCAGAAAATATTCAATTATATCGAAAGTGAGATAGGGGTACCTTATGCCTGGGAAGTATACCGGCAGGTTCCGGTACGGGATTTCCTGTATGGCGGGATGGAAAATACCTCCGCAACAACGTTTACCAAAGATTATGTCGTAGATAATATAGGCTTTAACGACCGCAATTATACTAATGTGAATGCCCATGAGCTGGCCCATCAGTGGTTTGGGGACCTGGTTACAGCGGCATCGGGCAAAGACCATTGGCTGCAGGAAGGTTTTGCGACTTATTATGCTTTATTGGCGGAACGGGAAGTATTTGGCGAGGATTATTTTTCCTGGCAGCTGTATAATACCGCCCAGCAATTGCAAAAAGCGGCACTGACTGATACAATACCGCTCCTGAATCCCAAAGCCAGCACTTTATCCTTTTATCAAAAAGGCGCCTGGACATTGCATGCATTACGGGAAAGCATCGGACGGGAGAAGTTTAACCTGGCGGTAAAAAATTACCTGAATCGGTATGCCTACCAGAATGTGGTAACCGATAACTTTTTTGCAGAAGTGAATAAAGTGAGTGATTTTGATACCGATAGTTTTCGTAAATTATGGCTGGAGCAGGCGAAGTTCCCCGAAGCAGAAGCCAATCGCTTATTGCAGAAGAACGCTTTTATCAAAGAATACCTCGAGTTACAAAATAATCCTTTAGCCCTTGCGACACATCAGAAGCAGTTATTGAAAATCCTGAAAAGCAAAACCTATTATCCGATAAAAGAATTGGTGGTTTACCAGGTGGCGTCGGAGCCTTTTGAGAAAAAAGAAAAAATACTGCGCGCGGCATTGGATACCCGGGAAATTAAAGTAAGACAGGCAGTAGCGTCTACTGTGAATCCGGTACCAGAAAGTTTCCGCACTGCTTATGAAACCCTGTTAAAAGATGATTCCTATGTGACCCGTGAAATTGCACTGTTTACACTATGGAAGTCGTTTCCCGAAAAACAGCAACAGTATGTTGACCTTTCGCGGGACTGGATTGGATTCCAGGATCGTAACCTGCAATTTTTGCACCTGACGCTGGCTTTTGTCACTTCAAAAAGCGATAAAGAGAAATCGGAGATTTATAAAGATATCATTACTTTTACCGGAACGAATTACGAAGCCACCCTGCGCCAGAATGCGTTGGAAAGATTGCTAAGCCTTGAAATTTATACAAAAGATGTATTTAAAGGATTGGTGTTCGGACTGTCGAGCCATCGCTGGCAGTTTGTGAAATTTTCAAAAGATACGATCCGTGGACTGATCAAAACTGAAAAACACCGCAAAACTTTCGAGCAATTGTTACCCAATTTATCCTTTAAAGAAAAGACACAATTACAACGGCTGCTGGATGAGAAATAAAGCAGTTGATTAGCTTAAAATTATTAGACTATTTGTATTCAATCTTCCGTTCGGTTATTTCGATTTTCTGTTTTCCAGAAAGCGTTGTTTTTACTGTCCAGTTGCCTTGTATATCGTAAGTGTATTCATATTTTGTTTCGGGCGGGGTTACGCCATCATTAAGGTAGGCTCCCAATTCGGTTTCGCTGATTGTACTTCCTTTTTTGTCATAGCGGTAGGCTGTTTTTGAAACAAGGTTTTCAACGGTATTGTCTTCAGGATCATTCAGGTAATAGCTGTAGGTACTCATAAGGCCTTTATTATTATAGGTATACCGACCGATAGAAAATAAAACAGGAACAGGTACTGTTGTAGTATCTTTTGCAGGATAGTAGAGATAGGATTCTGCCCCGATTTGGTTGCCATTGGCATCGTAGCTGTACTTCTCTTGGGAATAGGGCTTGCCCTCCGGACCGAAAGCCCGCTGAGCGATTAACGTTCCTGCAGCATCATAATCATACCAAACGGTTAAAAGGGTTTGCGGTTGCTGTTTTTCTGCCTGTGCTGCTTCAAAATAACGTTTGTTGTGCGTTGTTACCGCTTTTTTTAGCCGCTTGTGTTCGTCGTATTCATACTGAAGGGCATAACAATCCGCATACATCCAGTTGGTATAGTTTCCGCTAATTTCCTGAGTAGCAATTTTTCCTGTTGGTGTAAAGGTAAATACAGAGGTGGATACTTTTATTGCTTCGGATGGAGTAGCCTGAGGTACCCTCTTTTTAGTTTCAGTCATTTTGACCACAGTTCCTTTTAGGGCATAAGCGGCCATGTTTGTTTTTGTCATTTGCTGGCTAAAAATGGGGCCTATGCAAAATAAGAGAAGGAACAATGCGGCTATTTTTTTCATGATAGAGAATTCTAAACTATAAATATTATAATGCGGTTATAGGGAAGTCCAGCTGTCTGGAAATCCATTGTATGCGATCGGCATGTTGCAAAGGAACGACCAGGAAAAGATAATCATCGCCTAAGGTATCATAATTGAATAATTTGAGCCCTTTGTGTGCCAATGCTTCCTGTGCATAAGGGAAAAGTTGCTGTCCGTACAATTCCTTTTGAGGCAGTTGCAGCCTGATTTCATGTCCTGCTAATTCACTAAGATGCATGGTGAGGTCTGCGGCATCAAACTTCCAGTCGGAGGAGACCTGTGGTATATGCCCAATTAGTGCCAGTGCTGTAAGCGGACCGGGCTCCAAAGTATCGGAATCATCGAGGTCCTCAATTTCAAAATCTAAGTCATCGTCCTCAAAGTAATCCGGGTTTTCTTTGATAAAGGCCACTGGGTTTTTATAAAGAGCCTGCAATTGAGTTGAAATTACGGCCACGGGTTCGGGAGCAAGTGGAATCAGGTAGCCTGCGAGTTCGGTGATCAGTTCCTTTTCTTTTCCAATATGGGCAAAAGCTTCCGGTACAGGATAGCCTGTGGGTATTGCAATGGATTTTTTTAGGAATAAAGCATACAAGGCAGTATTGAGGTTTTGTAGCGCAATACGATTACTTTCGGAAGCGATGGTATCCAAATGCAGGGCTTCATTAACTTCGGTCACTATGTTTTCAACATCTGGATTTTCATTATAAAGCACTTTAATTCCTGTATCAGTCGAAAATAAAAAATAGGTTGTCATGCACTGATTTTGATAGTTTTCCTGTAGTGTTGGTATCGGAACCGGAAAACGTACCATAATCCCATAGTGCGAAATCGGAGTGCCTATTTTAGCGAGTAGGCGTTCAAAAAAAGGTTGCGCTGCTGCTGCTTTTCCTTCTCCAAAGATCAATTCGGCATTGTTTCCAAAACTTGCCAGATTCAGCCATCCTACCGAAGCATAATCCGGTATGCCGATTATATGGAGTAGTGTTTCAGTATTCTGGCTTAGCAATAGTGTGGTTACCGGATCAAAATTCTCCGGGGTAACGAGCAAACTGTTTTCTTTAGGATTAGTAGCGTGGGTTTTATGAAGCATCATACCAAATAGGAGAGGGATTATTTTTTTTAGCATTTTGAACGGTACTGTTGTGTACGAATTACGAATGTTACGGTCTGTAATTCTTAGACGGTTATGGCAAATATAGTCCGTTATGGAATAAATAGAAAGCGGTAAATGTTATAACGGACTTAAAAAATACAGCTATCGTTTTATCTCAGGTAGTACAGATTAAAAAAGCCTTCCGGTTGGGAAGGCTTGCTATAAAAGTTGGGTGCGGATTAAAAAAGCTGTGACACATCGTTTCGGATGTAGGCGAGGGCAGCGTTGCTTGGGGACTGTTTTTCCAGCAGTTCATTCAGCACGGTTTCCCGTAAGGAATCTGCATTGTCTACTTTTTCATTCCGTCCTGCTTTGCGAATCATTTGTATGGTAGCATTTTTAGCAGTAACAATAATGGTCCAGCATTCATCGGTCATATAAATCTGTTGGGTGAGGTTGTGCTCGAATTCCTGTTCGATTTGGGCAATGACAAAATTTTCATAGCTATTTTTATCATTCGATTCCGGGGTAATGCGAATCAACAGTTTCGAAGGATTAATGCGCTCCAGGAATAAGGTTAGCCTTTCATACGCTTGCAGGCGCAGGGGCAGGGCATCTTTTTGGGCCTCCTTTTTCAGCAGGTAGCGGCGGCGTCCTTCTTCGTTTTGGGTGTGCAGGTTAAAAAAGTAATAGGCCACAAGCCCGGTTACAATCGCAGGAAGGGTATACGCCAGTAATTCTATAATTTTAGTGGTATTCATAGTTTGTTTTGTTTTAGCACAGCAAAAATAGAACTTTCGTGCATTTACCATCATCAAAACGCTATATTTTTTAATTAATTGTACGGGATTACAATTCACTTTTAAAGCAAAATTATTTACACAAATCGATTTCTGAATGTTATAAATGTGTTTTAAAATTTTGAATAAAACGCCTATATTCGGCCCCAACAACAATTAATTAACCGAAATCTTATGAAAAAAACTTTACTATTGTTAATCCTGTGCCTACAGGGGCTTTTCAGTACTGCACAACAAACGACGCTTACCGTTTTTAATGAAATATTATTCTATGACGGGTATGCTGGCGTGGTGAGCTTCCCGGTTCCGGAGGGTGTGATCCGCCATCGGAATGACCTCTATGCCAAAAAACTGACAGATGCACAGTTGGCTGCTTTTGGAACCACCCTAACGGCAGACGTAACTATTAAAGCGGCTTGTGATAACTACGACCGTATTGGAAATGTCAATCTGGCTTTTGTACCGAAAGGTGCCACCACGTATGTGCCTTCTGAAGTGCAACGTATTGAATTGGGGCGTTTTATCACTCCTTTTATGAACAAAAATATAGCTCCTACCCAGGTGCCTTATACTTTTAATGTGGATAATATCGCAAAAATACTAAAAGATCCAACGATACTGGCGGCTTATGATATCTGGGCGGAACTGGAGGTTTTTGGAGTGCCTTATGCGGCACAAACCCAGGTAAGCGGCTGCACTGGTCGTAATGATGTTTTCTATGGCACACTGAAATTGGTATCCAACAGCGAAACACAATCTGTTGTCCCTTCTTTCCTGTTGCCTCTAAACTTTAAAAAGGATCTGAATAATTATGCTGCCGGTGCAAGTGATGCTGTAGGCCAAACGGTACGAACCATTACTTTTACGCTATCAGAACAAGTGCTTAATGCAAAAATGTACCTGATCACGTCCAATCATGGCGCCAATTCCGGTGGGGAAGAATACAATAGGAGACAGCACAATATCTTTGTAGATGACGTATTGAAATTGCAATATACACCAGGAGGGCTTTCCTGTGAGCCTTTCCGAATGTTTAATACTCAGGGTAATGGTATCTATGGTCCGGTACCGCGGACACTGGCTACCTGGGCTTCTTTTAGCAACTGGTGCCCGGGTGATGTAATCCCGATTCGTACCATTGCTTTAGGCGATCTTGCTCCGGGAGTTCATACGTTTAAAATCACAGTTCCTACTGCCGTATTTGCGAACCAGGAAGGGTATATCCCGGTTTCCGTTTACTTGCAAGGAGTGAAATATTCTTTGGGCACTGAAGAATTCAACACTACTACTTTTAGCCTTTATCCAAACCCAACCAATGGGCAGGTGACCATCCAGTCTGAGGAAGCGGTAAAAAGCGCTGTGGTATATAATATGCTTGGACAGCAGGTATGGAAAGGATCAACGAAACAAATTGATCTTTCTGGCAGCCAGCCGGGCGTGTACACTGTTCAGATTGAATTCGCAAACGAACACAAAGCGACTCAAAAAATCGTTCGAAAATAATAAAGAATAGAATACCCGATAAGAAGCGGCCGTCCATTATTTTGGAGGGCCGCTTTTTTTATTCCGGAAGCCAGGAACCTACTTCGATTATGGACTGTATTTTACTGCACCATTTCATACATGCTAACTTCAAAATTCTTATTTTTGCATCTAAATCAAAAAAATGCAAATTCAGAATTATATCAGCCAGCTTAATGAAGCCCAACAGGCACCGGTACTCCGTAAAGATGGGCCGATGATTGTAATTGCGGGTGCAGGATCCGGTAAAACAAGGGTGCTTACCATTCGTATTGCCTACCTGATGAGCCTGGGTGTAGATGCTTTTAATATATTATCACTCACGTTTACCAACAAGGCGGCGCGGGAAATGAAAAAAAGGATTTCGGATATTGTAGGATCCAGTGAGGCGAAAAACTTATGGATGGGGACTTTCCACTCCATCTTTGCTAAAATTCTACGTATCGAAGCCGACAAATTGGGATATCCCAGCAATTTCACTATCTATGATGCACAGGATTCCGTAAGGCTTTTGGGATCTATTATAAAGGAGATGCAGCTGGATAAGGATGTCTATAAACCCAAACAGGTATTTAGCCGGATTTCGTCCTATAAAAACAGCCTGATTACAGTTAAGGCCTATTTTGACAATCCCGAACTTCAGGAAGCAGATGCGATGTCCAAAAAACCGCGTATGGGGGAAATTTACCAACAGTATGTAGAGCGATGCTTTAAGTCGGGCGCAATGGACTTTGATGATTTATTGCTAAAGACCAATGAGCTGCTGACGCGTTTCCCTGATGTACTCTTGAAATACCAGGATCGTTTCCGGTACATATTGGTAGATGAGTACCAGGATACGAATCACTCCCAGTACCTTATTGTACGCGCGCTTTCCGATCGTTTTCAGAATATCTGTGTGGTTGGGGACGATGCACAAAGTATCTATGCCTTCCGTGGGGCAAATATCAATAACATCCTGAATTTCCAAAAAGATTATGACAATGTAGAGATGTTCCGTCTGGAGCAAAACTACCGTTCCACCCGTAATATTGTGGAGGCAGCAAACTCTATTATTGATAAAAATAAAACCAAACTGGACAAAATCGTATGGACTGCCAATGATGATGGCCCTAAGATTAAAGTACACCGCAGCCTTACCGATGGGGAAGAAGGACGTTTTGTCGCTTCTACCATTTTTGAGGAAAAAATGAACAACCAGCTGAATAATAATCAGTTTGCAATCCTCTACCGGACCAATGCACAATCACGTGCTATGGAAGATGCCCTGCGAAAACGCGATATTCCCTACAGGATCTATGGAGGGCTGTCGTTTTACCAACGTAAGGAGATCAAGGATGTATTGTGTTACCTGCGGTTGGTGATCAACCCAAAGGACGAAGAAGCCCTGGTCCGTGTGATCAATTACCCGGCAAGGGGAATTGGAGATACCACAGTAGAAAAGCTGACCATAGCTGCCAATCATTACAAGCGTTCGATCTATGAGGTGATGCAGAACATAGACCGTATCGATTTGAAGCTGAACACAGGGACTAAAAACAAGTTGAAAGATTTTGTGACCATGATCCAGAGTTTCCAGGTGATCGACCAGAACCAGGATGCTTTTTACCTTGCCGATCATGTTACTAAAAAGACCGGATTGATCCAGGAGCTGAAAAAAGACGGAACACCGGAAGGTATTGCACGTCTGGAGAATATTGAAGAGTTGCTGAATGGTATCAAAGATTTCATTGATGGTCAGAAGGAAATTGACGGTGCCCGTGGCGCTTTGTCTGAATTTATGGAAGATGTAGCACTGGCAACCGATCTGGACAATGATACCGGTGATGATGACCGTGTGGCGCTGATGACAATTCACTTAGCCAAAGGGCTTGAATTTCCACATGTATTTATTGTAGGAATGGAAGAAGACCTTTTCCCGAGTGCGATGAGTATGAGTACCCGGAGTGAGCTGGAAGAGGAGCGACGGTTGTTTTATGTTGCCCTAACCCGGGCAGAGCACCAGGCTTACCTGACTTATGCCCAATCCCGCTACCGTTGGGGGAAACTGACGGATTGTGAGCCTTCCCGTTTTATTGAAGAGATTACAGAACACTTCCTGGATTATATGACGCCTATGGAAGGATCCCGATACAAACCTATGATTGATATTGATATTTTTGGGGATGTAGATAAGTCCAAATTGCGTTTGGCAAAACCAACGAACGGGACACCGCCAAAAAATTATAGCAACGATGAGCCGCTTTTTTCATCAAATATTCGTAAATTGAAGCCTATGGACGGCAGCAGTCCGACAAAAGGCAGTATTTCGGAAAGCAAACTCAACATTGGCAATATCGTACTTCATGAACGTTTTGGAAAAGGGCAGGTGGTGAATCTGGAAGGTGTCGGTGCCGATAAAAAAGCAGAAATCAAATTTGAAGTAGGTGGCCTTAAAAAGCTACTGCTGCGCTTTGCCAAGCTGGATGTTATAGCATAGCATAAAAAGAAAATACCAATCCCCAAAAACAATCTATCATGGCACAATTTATAAAAATATATCCCCAAAATCCCAACGAGAAAGAAATTGCCAAAGTGGTGAAAGTACTCCGGGATGGCGGCCTGGTGATTTATCCTACCGATACCGTTTATGGTTTGGGATGTGATATTACCAACACCAAAGCATTAGAGAAAATAGCAAAGATCAAAGGCATCAAACTGGACAAAGCCAATTTTTCATTCATATGTCATGATTTGAGTAATATCTCCGATTATGTGAAGCAGATTGATACCAGTACCTTTAAGTTGCTCAAGAGAGCCCTGCCAGGGCCTTATACTTTTATTTTGCCAGGCAATAATAACCTGCCAAAGGAATTTAAAAAGAAAAGTACTGTCGGGATCCGGGTACCCGATAACCCAATCGCCCTTGAAATTGTAAAAGTATTAGGGAATCCTATTGTTTCCACTTCAATCCACGATGATGATGAAGTACTGGAGTATTCCACCGATCCGGAATTGATTTTCGAAAAATGGCAAAATATTGTTGATTTGGTTATTGATGGCGGTTATGGTGATAACCAAGCTTCTACAATTATTGATTTGTCCGAAGGGGAACCTGTTGTGATCCGGGAAGGAAAAGGCAGTATCGATATACTATAGTAGCTGCTATATATAAAAAAGGTTGCCTGTTTAAATTCAGGCAACCTTTTTTTATGGCGAATGATGGCAGGGCACATCACCGTGTAGTTGTATTTAAATAAATAAATGTTCACTTTCATCTCCATACCAATCTTCAAACTTTAAGTCAGAAAGCCAGTTGTCAGTAGTGTTTTTGGTATAAAGATCTTCGTCTTCATCGCTATATCCGTTAGAATAGTCGTGTGCGTCTTCTTTGGTTGCTTCTTTTTTAAGAATAATATAACCCAGTACGGCTGCCATGGAGGCTGCGGCTATACCAGCAACTAAAATCTTAGAAAAATTCATAATGTCTCAATTTATGGTTAGGTATAAATAGGGCTTCTCACATGTAATCCCCGGACTGAAATTAATAATAAAAACTCAAATCTATATTGATTTTAGTATAAATTTAGTAAATGATTTTTAAAATTATTAATTATGTAATGTATACTTTTATTAGAGGGTTAAAAATGAGGATTATGCTGAAAATTATGTATTTTTAATTTATGATTTCCCCAGGATTATCAGTATTTTGATAGTATTTCGGCAGTAGTTCAAATGTGGAAACGGATAAAACAATTGTGTTTAATTTTCCTACTGCAAACTAATTATTTATATTTGTCACTTCATAAAAATAAAATCAACAATAATATGAAATTATTAGAAGGGAAAACCGCTATTATTACCGGTGCCAGTAGAGGTATTGGCCGTGGCGTTGCTGAAGTTTTTGCAAAACAGGGCGCTAATGTCGCTTTTACATATAGTTCTTCTGTAGAGTCCGCTAAAGTATTGGAAGCAGAACTTATCGCGTTAGGGGTTAAAGCCAAAGGATACCAATCCAATGCTGCTGATTTCACAGAAGCACAGACATTGGTAGAAAATGTTATCGCTGATTTTGGTACGATTGATATATTGGTGAATAATGCGGGAATTACAAAAGATAATTTATTGATGCGTATTTCCGAAGAGGATTTTGATAAAGTTATTGAAGTCAACCTGAAATCAGTTTTCAATATGACGAAAGCTGTGCAGAAAACATTCCTTAAACAAAGAGCCGGATCCATCATTAATATGAGTTCTGTGGTAGGGGTAAAAGGAAATGCAGGCCAAACGAACTATGCTGCTTCTAAAGCCGGGGTAATTGGATTTACAAAATCGGTTGCACTGGAGTTGGGATCCCGTAATATTCGTTGCAATGCTATAGCTCCCGGATTTATCGAAACAGAAATGACCGGAAAACTGAATGAAGATGTTGTACAGTCCTGGAGGGATAATATTCCATTGAAAAGAGGAGGAACTCCGGAAGATGTAGCGAATGTATGTGTATTCCTCGCAAGTGATATGTCTGCTTATGTAACAGGGCAGGTATTAAATGTAGACGGTGGAATGCTGACCTAATAAAAAAGAAGTATTTAATTTAAAAATGACACTATTATAATGGCAAAAAGCACCATAGTACTGATTTTACTTTCGATTCTGATCGCTTTTGCCCTGTCATTTTTTCAATATTATTATAAAGCCAAAAGCAGGAGCAAAGTGCAACTGCTTTTGGCTTCTTTTCGTTTTCTGAGTATTTTCGGAATACTCCTGTTAGTGATCAATCCCAAAATAAGCAGGGAAACCTATCGGGATACTAAACCGCCTCTGGCAATCGTAGTCGATAACTCCGGTTCCATTACCTATCTTGAGCAGGACAGCCTGAGCCGTTCGCTGGTAAAAAAGATAACTGAAAATAAAGCATTACAGCAAAAGTATGACATCCATACCTATGCCTTTGCGACTGATTTTGAAAGTGTGGACCAATTCACTTTTAAAGGTACCCAAACCAATATTGACCAGGCTGGAAAACAACTAAAAAGCCTCTATAAAAATAAAAAATACCCTACCGTATTGCTTTCCGACGGAAACCAGACTATAGGTTCGGATTATGTATATGGTTTTGATGCTGAAAATGCCGTATTTCCAATCGTTTTAGGAGATACCATTTCCTACCTTGATGTAAGGATCAGTGGTCTCAATGTCAATAAATATGCTTTCCTCAAAAATAAATTCCCGGTTGAAGTCCTGCTGCAATACAATGGCAAAAAAGTGGTAACAGCAGACTTTATAATTCAACAGGGGGGTGCGGTGCTGTACAAACAAAAAGTAAATTTTTCACCACAGAATAAGTCGGCGGTACTGCAGGTAGTATTACCTGCCGATAAAGTAGGGCTTCAGGTTTTTAAAGCCTCGGTACTCCTGGCTGAAAAAGAAAAAAACACCTATAACAACACGAAAAATTTCGCGGTAGAAGTAATCGATCAAAAATCGGAAATAGCCATTATTTCTGAAATCAACCATCCGGATATCGGGGCGCTGAAAAGGGCGATTTCTGCGAATACACAACGCAAGGTTACAGTACTACAGCCCAGTGCAGTCGAATCTTTGCAGGACTATAATGTGTTAATTTTTTATCAGCCAACCGCTGCTTTTAAAACGGTATTTGAAAAAAATAAAGTTGCTGGTATTAATTCCTGGGTAATTACCGGACTTTCGACGGATTACAATTTACTGAACCAGTACCAGGATGTGATTGGATTTAAAATGACTTCCCAAAAAGAAGATTATACTGCTGCCTATAATGCCCAGTTTAATCTTTTTGCGCTCGATGACATCGGGTTTGAAGGTTTTCCGCCACTGCAAAATGGGTATGGTACCTTAAACCTAAAGCAAAAAGGAGAAGTGCTGCTCAGTTCCAAAGTGCGTAATATTGATACAAATGCCCCAATGCTGGTCTTTACGGAGAATCAGTCCAGGCGTAATGCTTTCCTGTTAGGGGAGAATATCTGGAAATGGCGCCTGCAATACTATGTGGATAAAAAATCGTTTGAAGGCTTTGATATTTTTATTGACAAAACAATACAATACCTGTCTTCGGCGAATTCCGGGAAAAGGCTGGTAGTCCATCACGAAAGTTTTTATAATTCCGGCGATGCCATTACCATTGCTGCTGAATACTTCAATAAGAACTATGAGTTTGATGACAAAGCCCGTTTGTCTATTACAGTAACCAATAAAAAAAGTAAAGCGGTTAAGAATTACGATATGCTAAAGGGCAATAACAGTTTTCGGGTGAACCTCGATGGTTTTGCAGCCGGAGCGTATGCTTTTACTGTAAAAGAGCTGAATTCGAATACCGTGTACAGCAGCCATTTTGAAATTTTGGATTTCGATATGGAAAAACAATTTGTAAATCCTGATGTACCACAACTCCAGGCTCTTTCATTGGCTACCGGAGGTAAACTCTATTATCCGGGTCAGGCAGAAGAGCTGATCACAAGCCTTTTGGAAAATGAGCAATACCAAACCGTACAAAAAGCGATCGTGGAAAAAAAGCCGCTGATTGATAGTGTGTTGCTGTTATTGCTAATCGCTTTGCTGCTGGCGGCAGAATGGTTTGTACGCAAATACAATGGCATGTTATAGTGCTTTCTTAAGATTCGCTTAAATCTCGGAATGCGAATCAATTTTAAAGGTAATGCTACGTTAATTTTGTAATAGCAATTACGTAACATTATGACATTTAAAGTACCTGGGTTTGCACACTTATCCAAACGTTTTTCACTACTTTTTAATTTTATCAAAGGTTTTATTCTCTTATCCTTTCTGCTGAGGATTGCCTTTTTTATATGGCAATATGATGAAGTCTCCTGGAATATCTTTGCTATTTTCCGAACGGTGCTTACGGGTGTCTTTTATGATTTTGGTGTAAGTATCTTTATTGCTTTTCCGGGGATAGTGTATCTGCTGTTGTTTCCAAATAAATTTATAGGCTCAATTGTCGATAAGGTATTGGTCTTCTTTTTCTTTGTCCTGACGATTTTTATATTGGTTTTTACTTTTTTTGCTGAAATCACGTTCTGGGATGAGTTTAAAAATCGTTTCAATTTTATCGCTGTCGATTATTTGATTTATACCCATGAAGTCGTTAAGAATATCCAGGAATCCTATCCGTTGCCGTTATTGATCTCCGGTGTAGTCGGTATTACAGCATTCATTGTATTTTTATTTTATAAATGCGGATCATTTCGCGATACCTTTACTGCCAAAGCACCATTCAAGCAGCGTACCGTGGTGTTCCTATCGGCTTTACTGATTGTTACCGTCTACATTTCATTTGTTACCAATAAAGATGCGGAGTGGTCGTCCAACCGGTACAACAATGAGATTTCAAAAGCCGGAATTTATTCTTTTTTTGCTGAATTCCGAAACAACCAGATGAAGTACGAGGATTTTTATACCACCTGCGACAATCAGGAAGCCTTTGGTATTGTCCGGGATAAGATTACTCAAAAAAATAGCACATTCCTAAAAGACGATTGGTCCATTCGCAGGACAATAACGGATACCTTACCAGAAAAAGTAATACAGCCGAATGTAGTGTTTATCCTGATGGAAAGTATGAGTGCTAATTTCATGAAGGAATTCGGGAATGATAAAAATATCACACCGAATATGGATGCACTGGCGCAAAACAGTATTTTCTTTTCTAATTTATTTGCAACCGGAACCCGTACCGTACGCGGAATGGAAGCGGTCACTTTATGCATTCCGCCGACACCGGGACAAAGTATCGTCAAACGTCCGGATAATCATAACCTGTTTACCGTTTCCAGTGTCTTCCAAAAGAAAAACTATAAGAATAATTTTTTCTATGGAGGTGATGGCTATTTTGACAACATGAACAGTTATTTTGGAGGTAATGGCTTTACAATTTACGATCGTGGCCGTGGCAGTGTGCTTAGTGATGATATAAAGACCGTTAGGCATAATATTGAAGACAATGAAGTGACCTTTGAAAATGCCTGGGGTATTTGTGATGAAAACATCTATGACAAAATGCTGAAAGTAGCCGATGCGCATTACCAGAAAAAAGAAGCCTTTTTTAATTTTGTAATGACAACTTCAAATCATAAACCGTATACGTATCCGGACCATACCATTGATATCCCTTCGGGAACTGGCAGGGATGGAGCGGTGAAATACAATGACTATGCTTTTGGAAAAATGATGGAAAAAGCACGTACCAAACCATGGTTTAAAAATACTGTATTTGTTATTGTGGCAGACCATTGTGCCAGCAGTGCCGGTAAGGATGAAATTGATATTAAAAATTACCATATTCCGGCTTTCATTTACAATTTACCGGGCGTTGCCAATCAGAAAATAATGCAGCAATGTTCCCAAATAGATTTATTTCCAACATTATTTTCGCTTTTACATTGGAATTATGAGTCTAATTTCTTTGGAAAGGACGTTTTTGATAAAAAATTTGAGCCTCGTGCCTTTGTGGGAACTTACAGAAAATTATCTTTGCTGAAAGGGGAAAAGGCGATGATTTTGTCAGATCAGAAAAAACAGGCATTTTATGCTTGGAATAAAGAGACGAATGACCTCAAGCCACTCCCAATGGACAAAAAATTTCTGGATGAAGCCATTTCCTGGTATCAGACAGCAGATTATTTATTTACAAACAAACTGCTTAAAGAATGATTTATTTACATTTTATTGTAAATCCGATTTCGGGAAAAGGAAAACATACAATAACCAAAGAGTATTTAGATACTTATTTTTTAGAAGGCCAATATAAGATACGGGTCGACTATTCGGAATATAAAAAACATGCGGTGCTGCTCACCCAAAATGCGATAGCTGAAAATCCGGATGTGATTATCGCCTGTGGTGGTGATGGCACGATCAATGAAGTTGCTTCCTGTTTGGTGAATACCAGTATACGTTTGGGAATTATTCCTGTAGGATCCGGGAACGGCCTGGCTTCAAATCTTAATATTCCCAGGAATATAGAGCAGGCATTAGCGATTATACGTAAGCAAAATGAGCAGGCAATTGATGTAGGCAAGATCAATGACAGGTATTTTTTCAGTAATATGGGATTGGGTATAGATG
The DNA here is from genome assembly GCF_003076475.1 of Flavobacterium kingsejongi. NCBI lineage: Bacteria > Pseudomonadati > Bacteroidota > Flavobacteriia > Flavobacteriales > Flavobacteriaceae > Flavobacterium > Flavobacterium kingsejongi. The sequence goes on from NZ_CP020919.1 coordinate 3,108,416, forward strand.
CGCTGATCATCCGGAAATACGAATGTTTTGAAAAACGAACCCTGAGCGCTTATGTGAAAGCATCGCTTAGGGCGAGTGCTGAATTTAAACCGCCAAAAATGATTGTGAAGTGGGCAGGTCAGGAGAAGAAGGTAGTTCCCTTTTTGTTTTTTGTGTCTAATTCCAATGAAATGGGGTACAATATGAGCCTTACGCCAAAAGCGAGCCTTTCGGATGGATGGCTGGATTTATTGATTGTATCTAAACTTAATATCGCACAGAAAATGATGTTTGGTACTTTGGTGCTGCTCAATAAAACGGATAAATTCAAAAAGGCAGAGCGATTTTTGGTCAAAGAACTGGAGATTGTACTTCCGGAAGCTACGACGGTTGACTTACAGGCTGATGGCGAGTATTATCATCTTGACAATAGTACAATCAGTGTGGCGGTATTGGAAAAAGCCTTAACAGTACTGGTGGATTCAAAGTTATAATGTGTGCTGTAAAGCGATAGAGTAATTTATGGGAAAGGGGATGAAAAACTGGATGATAATGCTGTTGTTTGTAGCGTTAGGAAAAGGATATGCGCAAAATAAGGCCGTAGAGACTTCTGGCGACATACTGATGCTGGCCATTCCGGTTTCAGCTTTAGCAACGACCTTATTTTATGAAGAAGATAATAAAGGGACCTGGCAATTTGTAAAAGTATATGGAACCTCTTTTGTGGTGACACAATCCTTAAAACGGATCATTGCAAAAGACCGGCCGGAGCATAATGGTACTAATGCGTTTCCGTCGGGGCACAGCTCCAATGCTTTCTCGGGGGCAGCTTTCATTCAGCGCCGCTATGGATGGAAAGTAGGACTACCGGCTTATGCTTTGGCGGCGTATACTGGATGGACCCGTATTGATGCCCGAAAACACGATGGCTGGGATGTGCTGGGTGGTGCTGTAATTGGGATTGGAAGTGCCTATTTATTTGCTACGCCTCATGAAAAGAAGACCCAGATGGATCTTACTTTTTCAAAGACGAAAGAGGGCTGCGTTGTTGGTTTTATTTATACTTTCTAAAGTACAGGAACGATTACATTTTTACTACTTTTGCAAAAAAGAATCTCCATGAAAAGTACTATAGTTATCGCGTTGCTTCTCTTCTCTAATGCGGGTTATACTCAGGAATGGTATACCAATTTAGATACGGCAAAAGCACGTGCGATTTCTGAAAATAAAAATATTTTACTCGTCTTTTCGGGTTCCGACTGGAATCCATCAAGCATAGCGTTGGAAAAAGAAGTATGGCAGTCAGAAGAGTTCAAAGCAGATGTTTTGACACACTGGGTATTGCTATCGGCAGATTTTCCACAGAAAAATCCGGGATCCAAGCCTGTGAATGTCCAGAATGATAATATGGTGCTGGCAGAGAAATACAACCGCGATGGTTTTTTTCCGTGGATTGTAGTACTGGACAAATATGGAAAAGTACTCGGTAAAACGGGGTATGATACAGAAATGTCCGTACGCGAGTATATCAATCATATCAAATCATTTCTGAGATAATTTAGCGGCCTTAACTAAAAATTAAAGGGTATGCATATTTTAATTGTTGAAGATGAAAAAGGAATATCCGATTTCCTGAAAGAAGGCTTGGAAGAAGAAGGCTATCAGATTACCATTGCCAGTAATGGAATGGAAGGATTGCGTTTAGCACAATTGCATCTATATGACCTGATCCTGTTGGATTGGATGTTACCGAAGCTAAACGGTTTACAGGTCTGCATCGAATATCGCAAAAAAAACATGCTGACTCCCATTATTTTTCTGACTGCCAAAGATACACTTCAGGAAACGATTGCCGGACTTCAGGCAGGGGCCAATGATTATATCAAGAAACCTTTTAGCTTTGAAGAATTGCTGGAGCGTATCAAAGTACAGTTTCGGACAATTCCGCCAACTCCCACAGAATATGTGTTGGGAACGATTCGTATTAAAAATGAAACCCATCAGGTTTTCAATGGAACCAAAGAAATTTTCCTGACCCAAAAAGAATACCTGCTTTTGGAGTACCTGATCAAAAATACAGGTATTGTATGCACGCGGACGCAGATCATCCAGGATGTGTGGAATATTTACTTTGAATATGATACCGGAGTCATTGATGTGTTTATCAATTCGATTCGCAAGAAATTAGGGTTGAAAAAAGAAGAAGACTACATTCGAACCATCCGGGGAGTGGGCTATATTGCTAATACCATCGTATAAATGAAATCATTATCATTCCGGAACCGCATCGCCTTTTACAACCTGATCAGTACTGCTACGATTATTTTTGGCGTATTTGTAATCATTTATAGTATTGTATCCTTATCGGTAAATCGGGATATCAACAATGACCTCGCAATGGAAATCGACATCCATAAAAATCAGGTTGAAATCCAAAAAGGGGAAGTACGGCTGGTGGATGAAGAGGAATGGGGTGAGGTGGAGCATAATGAAATTAATATCAATCCGGTTTTTGTACAGGTTTTTGATAAAAACCGGAATTCCGTAGAGAAATCACCCAACCTGAAAGATGAAAGCCTCAGGCTCATTCCGAATAAGGGGGAAAATGATTATTGCAATACCTATTTGGGCGATATTGCTATTCGGCAGGTGCAAACGGCACTCACGAATAAAGGAAACACTGTAGGGTATGTGGTAATACCAATGTCAGTGGAAGCGCCTAAAAAAGTACTTGAAAACCTATTGTATACGCTATTTACCATCTTTCCAATTATATTATTCCTGCTGTTTTTCCTGACGCGCTATATTGCGGGCAGAAGCATAAAACCGGCATTAAATATTATCAATACCACCAGTCGGATTACCAATAATAATTTCAATGAGCGTATTGTATTGCCCCGTAATAAAGATGAGTTGTATGTCCTCTCAAAAAGCATCAATGACTTACTGGATCGCATTGAAGATGCCATTGAGCGTGAAAAACAGTTTACTTCAGATGCTTCCCATGAACTGAGAACCCCTTTGGCTGTTATAAAAGGAACACTTGAAGTCTTGATTCGTAAACCGCGTGAAATACAGCATTATGAAGAGAAAATAAAATACTGTGTAACGGAGGTCGATCGCCTGAATAATTTAGTAGATCAATTGCTGTTGCTGGCCCGGTTTGAAAATCAAAAGAAAATAGTCAAGGCTGAAAACATACTGCTGGATGAAGTGGTTTTGCAATCCCTACAGCGGTACTCTTCCCGAATTGAAGTGAAGAAACTGACGATTGATTTTAAATTCAAAGAGCATTTCAGAATTGTATCCGATGGCTATCTGGTTTCTATTATAATTGATAATTTGGTTTCGAATGCTGTAAAATATTCCAAAGATAATGGACAGATTGCTATTCACTTGAAAATGGAGCAGGATACCATTTCGTTTCGCATTTCAGACGAGGGCATTGGCATTGATGCTAAAGACCTGTCGAAGATATATGAACAATTCTATCGTTCTGAAGCCACAGAGCATGTGGAGATCAAAGGCAATGGCCTGGGACTGTCAATCGTCAAAAAACTATGTGTACTGTTGGGTATTGGCATAGAGGTCAAAAGTGAAAAAGATTGCGGCACTACGGCAATCTTATATTTCAAAAAGAATTAATCCTCTTGTTTACCGTACCGCGTTCCAGATTACTTCTGATGGTGTAGGAGCGACTATTGTAATCGGTTCTTTCGTTACAGGATGTACAAATACCAGTTTACGGGCATGCAGGTGAATACCGCCATCAGGATTACTTCGGTCAAAACCATATTTCAGGTCACCTTTAATCGGCGATCCAATGGCTGAAAGTTGTGCGCGTATTTGGTGGTGCCTACCGGTATGCAGGTTGATTTCCAATACGGAATAGTTATTCAGCTCTTTAATAATAGTGTAATCCAGGCTGGCCACTTTGCTGTCCGGTACTTCTTTGAGGTGTGCTTTGGAGGTATTGTTCTTTTCGTTCCGTTTTAGGAAATGCACCAGGGTATCTGCCGGTTTGGAAGGTTTATTTTTGACGACAGCCCAATAGGTTTTCTGTGTTTCCCTGTTTTTGAAAAGCTCATTGAGCCGTGTAAGCGCCTTAGAAGTACGGGCAAAAACCACAATCCCGGTGGTAGGCCTGTCCAGGCGGTGTACTACGCCTAAAAAAACCTCACCGGGTTTGTTGTATTTATCCTTAATATATTCTTTGACCACTTCACTCAAGGGTTTATCTCCGGTTTTATCTCCCTGGACAATATCGCCAACCCTTTTGTTGACTACAATAATATGATTGTCCTCATGTAATACCTGAAGATTATGCTTGGTCGAAAGTTCTTTCATTTTCAAATGTGAAATAGGAGGGATGCGTAAATCTGAAAATTAATATTGCTCTTTTTCATTTGGGAAATCAGCAGATTTTACATCGGTAACATAGTTTCCGATAGCTGTTGTCATTTCCTCATACAGATTCATGTAACGTCTCAGGAAACGAGGACTGAATTCATTGTTCATTCCCAGCATATCATGGATTACAAGTACCTGTCCGTCTACACCACCACCAGCACCAATTCCGATTACCGGAATGGAAATGCTTTCGGCTACTTTTTGAGCCAGGTGTGCCGGTATTTTCTCAAGAACAAGGGCAAAGCAACCAATACGTTCCAGGAGTTTTGCGTCCTGCAATAGTTTTTCAGCTTCCTCTTCTTCTTTGGCACGAACAGTATACGTACCAAATTTATAGATGGATTGTGGGGTCAGGCCTAAGTGTCCCATTACTGGAATTCCGGCGTTGAGTATTTTTTTGATAGAATCTTTTATTTCGCTTCCGCCTTCCATTTTTACAGCGTGAGCGCCGCTTTCTTTCATAATCCTGATAGAGGAGCGCAAGGCTTCTTTAGGATCTGATTGGTAGCTCCCAAAAGGAAGATCAACAACAACAAGGCTTCTGGAGATAGCACGAACCACACTGGATGCGTGGTAGATCATTTGATCCAGGGTTATGGGCAGCGTGGTTTCATGACCTGCCATCACATTGGAAGCAGAATCACCCACAAGAATTACGTCGACACCTGCGGTATCTACAATTTTGGCCATGGTGAAATCGTATGCGGTTAACATGGATATTTTTTCTCCATTCGCTTTCATTTCAATCAAAGACTTCGTTGTTATTCTTTTATAATCTTTTTTAGCTACAGACATAATTTGTAATTTAATAAGACGTAAATGTACTAAATACTATAAAAAGAGCACCCATCTGGGTAGATTATTATAATTTAAAAATAACGCGGAAAGTACGGTTTCCTGGTGCTGTAATCCTGTTATATTGTCATTGAAAACAGTTGGGTGTTAGGGGCTTTTCGTTGTAAGTGCAGGTCAAAGGCCATGCAAATATTACGGACAAAGGCCTTTCCGGCTGTTGTTACAGTAATACTATCAGGGCTTAAAACCACCAGTCCATCCTGTTCCATCTCTTTTAAGCGTACAAGGATTTCTGGCATTTCCTGCAGGTATAATGTATCTTCATTCCAGGAGGTTTGAAATTGGCACATCAGGTTAAGGATATGCCGGCGTACTATAAGGTCCTCGGAGTTTAGGATATGTCCTTTGGTAACCGGAAGGATGTTCCATTCCAGCAGCTGGTAGTAGTCTTCGAGATTTTTGGCATTTTGGGCAAATCCATACCAGCTATCACTGATGGAAGAGACCCCAAGACCAATCATAAGCTGTGTTTTGGAAGCGCTGTAGCCCATGAAGTTTCGATGCAGGTTGCCATTTGTAAAAGATGTATAAAGAGCATCTTCTGTGACTGCAAAGTGATCCATGCCGATTTCATGATACTGGTAACGTTCCAATAATGTTTTTCCAATTTCATATAGTAATCTTTTCTCACGGTCTTTTGGAATATCTTCCTCTTTAAAACCTCGCTGCCCATTCCCTTTGATCCATGGCGTATGGGCATAACTATAAAATGCGAGCCGGTCAGGTTTGAGGGATTTTGTCTTTTCGATCGTATCCACGATATCTTCAAGTTGCTGGAAAGGGAGACCAAAAATGATATCATGGCCTATAGAGGTATAACCAATTTCACGGGCCCAAAAGGTTACTTTGGCCACATTATGGAACGGTTGCTCGCGGTGAATGGCTTTTTGTACGACAGGAGAATAATCCTGAATGCCAAAACTCACCCTGCGGAAACCAAGATCATATAGTTTTTGCAATTGCTCCCGGGTAGTGTTATTAGGATGTCCCTCAAAACTAAATTCATACCCCGGAGCTTTTATAGCGTAACTCATTAGCCCATTAATAAGGTCTTCTAAATGTTTTATGGCAAAGAAAGTGGGGGTTCCACCGCCAAGATGGATTTCCTTGATCCGTGGTTTTTCACCCAGCAGGCTACAATAGATCTTCCATTCTTTCAGCAGAGCGGAAATATACGGATGCTCAACATTATGATTTTTGGTAATGCGTTTATTACAGCCGCAAAAGGTACAAAGGCTTTCGCAAAAGGGCAGGTGGATATACAGGCTTATACCTTCCGAAGCGTTACTTTCTGCAAATGATTGCCTAAAAGAGGTAACCCATTGATCGTAAGAAAATTTGGATTCCTCCCAATATGGTACTGTTGGATAACTGGTATATCTGGGCCCCGGGACATTGTATTTTTGGATCAGATTATTTTTCATGATAGCGGCTTTTTTGAGGATCAAAAGTAGCAGGTTACCTTTCTTTATAAAATGATATTTATCATGTAATTGCTACGATTTAAAGCGGTTACCCGCTATTATACCCGAAATACTGTTAATTATAGGGAAGATATAGTTTTAAAGGTTTTAAAATCTTATTTTTGCAAAAATCTAAAAGACCCAAATGTTTCAAAACGATTCAGAAATAGAAGTAATAGAAGACAAAAAACAACTCTATAGTTACCAGCAAAATGATATCAATTCGATATTCGATAAGATTGATAATTGTTCCGCGAACTATCACTTGTTGTATCAACTGCCAACCGGGGGTGGAAAGACAGTTATCTTTTCTGAAATTGTAAGACGCTACCTGGAAGAGCACAAGAAAAAAGTAGTGGTTTTGACACACCGTATCGAGTTGTGTAAACAAACCTCAAAAATGTTGAAAGGTTTTGGTGTTAAAAACAAAATCATCAACAGTAAAATTAAAGAGATGCCGGACCAGGAAGAATATTCCTGCTTTGTAGCGATGGTAGAAACCCTGAAAAACCGTCTGAATGATGAGTTGCTCGAGATTGATAATGTCGGACTTGTTATTATTGATGAGGCGCACTACAACTCGTTCCGCAAATTGCTGAGCTCCTTTGGGAATGCTTTTATATTAGGGGTAACGGCCACTCCGTTAAGCTCCAATATTAAGTTGCCGATGCACGAGAACTACGATGAGCTTATTGTTGGAGATCCGATTAAATCACTGATTGACAAAGGATTTTTAGCAAAAGCGACAACGTATAGTTATGATGTAGGATTGACTTCACTGAAAGTGGGGATCAATGGAGACTATACCGTAAAGTCTTCTGACGAATTGTATTCCAATATGGCGATGCAGGAGAAATTGCTGCATTCCTATGAAGCACGATCCAAAAACAAAAAGACCCTTATTTTTAATAATGGTATCAATACCTCATTATATGTATATGAGACATTCCGCGCTGCGGGATATCCGATACGCCATTTGGACAACACCAATTCCAATGAAGACCGTAAGGATATATTGCGATGGTTCAAAAATACTCCGGATGCTATCCTGACTTCTGTAGGGATTTTAACCACAGGATTCGATGAGCCTACAGTGGAGACCATTATCCTGAACCGTGCGACAAAATCCCTGACATTATACTATCAGATGATTGGGCGTGGTTCCAGGAAGTTACCTAATAAAGATCACTTTACCGTAATCGACCTGGGGAACAATGCTGCACGTTTCGGCTTGTGGAGTGAACCTGTAGACTGGCAGCATATTTTTAAATCTCCGGAATTCTACCTGGAAAACCTGAGAGACGATGCTGAAATCGAGAGCCACTTCAAATATACGATGCCGGATGAGCTGCGTAAGAAATTCAGCAATACCGAGATCGTTACTTTTGATGTAGAAGAAGAACACAAAAAAGCGATAGCAACAAATCAGCGGTCAAAAATCGTATTTGAAAATTCAATTGACCAGCATGCTGCGATGTGTGTGGATAATACCGAAGACCTCAATAAAGCACGTGCTTTATCCAGAGAGCTTTTTGATGATATTGAATGCCGCGTTAAGCGCTTCAGTAATTGCCTGAGCAAAAGCAGCAAGAACTACAGGGAATATCTGTTTGACGATTATAAAACAAAACTCACTTTGTTGATCGGAAAGAAATATCGTGAAAAGATAATGAACGAAGATTAAATACATACCGGGCCTTAAAAATAATTTTAACTTTTAATTATTTTTAAGGCCTGTTTTTTTGAGCATAAATTAAGTAGTTTTGATTTCTATCTTTTTATGAAATGAAAAAACTGTTTGTATTGCTCTTATTTTTTATGCCTATGGTTTCCCAGGCCCAGGATTATGATTTTATTACGCCGCTGCATAAAAGCAATGCCGAAAAGGCACGTACTATTGCTGATCTGATTGCTGGAAATGCCCGTACGAAGTACGTTTTTAATAAAGTGCTAACCGATCCCAAAACACAACAGGCCTCTTTTTTATATTACCCTGAAAATGTGACGGAAGCCCAGATCAAGTCCAAGAAAGCGACAAAGCTTTTGCGGGTGGATTTTTGGGCAAAAGAAAATCCTGAAAGTCCGGGAGAAGTGGTATTTCGTTTTAAGGAAGCTACCGGATCTTATATGGATTTGTTTCCGACCTGGCAGCGCTATTTCAACATGATGGCCGACGAAAATAACTTACCGTTCGATTATAATGGAAAAGGGCTGGTAGATTTTACTAAAAAAATAGAATTCCGTTTCCAAAAAGCAGATTTTAGCTCGGAGTGGAAGCTGACCAACAGATCCACATTACCTTAAATACAAAAGGCAACATTTTGAAATGTTGCCTTTTTTTATTACAGTATATTTTTCAGTCGTGCATATTGCAGGAGCATGATGGTTTTTCCGTCTTTGATGGCGCCCGTATCAATCATGGCTAAAGCCTCATCCAACGATACTTCCAGAACCTCAATTTCCTCCTGTTCTTTTTTTAATCCGCCCCCATCAGAAATTTTCATGTCTTTGGAATATTCGGCCACAAAGAAATACAGAATTTCAGTTACCGATCCTGGTGACATATACGATTCAAAAACCTTGCGTACATCTTTTAGCACATAGCCTGTTTCTTCTTCGGTTTCCCGGCGGATGCAATCTTCCGGATTTTCTTTTTCGAGCAGGCCGGCACAGGCTTCAATAAGCATGCCGTCGGTATTACCATTCAGGTAAGTAGGAATACGGAACTGTCGGGTCAGGATTACCGTTTTTCGTTCGGTGTTGTAGAGTAGGATGGTAGCGCCATTCCCGCGATCATAGACTTCACGGATTTGTGTTTCCCAAGTGTTGTCTTTACGGAGGTAATCAAAGGTCACTTTGTTGAGTACATACCAGCTGTCCGATAGCAGTTGGGTTTCTTTAATTTTTATGCGATCATTCATGGGTAAGGCGAAAATTGTATTAATGAAAGTATAAATATAAATCTAAAAGCCCGGATGTGCGACTGTAATAGATTAAAAAAAAGATAAATTATTTTCGCTAGCCTATACCTTGAAATGCCAGTAGCCGTAGGGTGATCATAAAGTGATAGGACTGTGATTATACCAACACGGACACCGCTTTATCACTAATAATAGCTACCTTTGCCAAAATTATATCCACAATGGCAAAATCATTCCTGCAGCTTGGCGTTTCCGAAGCATTAGTACAATCCCTGAATACACTAAAAATTACTGTCCCTACTGAAATACAGGAAAAATCCATTCCGGTATTATTGGAAAAAACGGATGATTTTGTGGGGGTTGCACGAACCGGAACCGGAAAAACCTTAGCGTTTGGATTGCCATTACTGCAACAGGTGGTTATTACTGACACCACAGTTCAGGGCGTTATATTGGTTCCTACACGGGAATTGGGGCAGCAGATTGCCACACACTTAGAAGCTATAGCCAATGCGATCCCTGGGATTTCCATTGGATTGGTTTGTGGTGGTACGCCAATCAAACCACAAATCGAGCGCCTTGCACAACCCACCCATATTATTATTGCTACGCCGGGAAGGCTAATTGACCTTTTAGAGCGTAAGGCTGTTTCGCTAAAAGAAACCAAAACACTGGTACTTGATGAAGCAGATGAAATGATGAGTGCGTTAAAAGACGGATTGGATACCCTTGTTGCAGAACTGCCAAAGAGCAGGAGAACCTGGCTTTTTTCGGCCACTATGCCGGGAACGATAAAACAGTTGATTCAAAATTACATGTCCAAACATGTGATCCAAATTACGGCTTCCGAACAGCCTACGGGCAAACAGGAAATCAAACACCAATACAGTATCTTAGAGCCTATTGAAAAACTGGATGTACTGATGCATTTCCTGACAGCACATGATGGTGAGCGTGGTATTATTTTTTGCAAAACCAAAGCAGCAGTAAATAAATTGGCTAAAAACCTGGCCATTAACCGTTTTTCTTCCGGTGCATTGCATGGTAGCCTGACACAGCCGATACGGGATCGTATTATGGAACAATTTCGCGAAGGGCATATCAATATTGTAGTTGCTACAGACCTTGCTGCAAGGGGAATTGATGTGGAAGGGCTTTCTTATGTAGTACATTATCATCTTCCGGATGTATATGAAACTTATGTACACCGAAGCGGAAGAACAGGAAGGGCCGGAAAAAGCGGTCTTTCATTAACGATACTGCAACCCGAGGAAGCGGCTGAAATACAGGATTTCGAAAAAGAACTGGGGATAAAATTCTCTGTTTATGAAAAGCCAACCCAGGACAGTATCGAAGGCAACAATACTTACCTTTGGGCGAAACAGATCTTCAAAACCAAACCGAATCATGATATTGATCCGGGATTAAAGGAAAAAGTAAAAACCGTTTTCCATCACCTGACCAAAGACGAACTAATCGAAAAAATGCTGGCAAATTATGTGTTACAGCATAAAATCGAAACGGGGCCTAAAGAAGCAGTAGTCAAAAAAAGAAAGCAATAGATCAGATTAGTTATTATCGTTCATAAATGCAATGATTTCCTTATAACGCGGATTGTAAGCATTAAAAAACTGGGTGATCATGCCCACATGTTTTTTGTTTTTCAGGATGTAAAAGTTCGGTTCCGGATCATATTGTTCCAGGGCACCGATAAATCGTTCTGTGCTGCTGCTAATTGAGGTGTATGTTTTTTCACCCTGGTAAATGAGGAGTGGTGGCATACCTGCGTGTAAAGCATAAAGTGGAGAAGCTTGTTTCCATTGTGATTCTGCTGTGGTAAAGGTTTTGAGGTAGGTATTGTCCGGACTGAAATTTTCTGCTTTCAGGTAACCATACATGTCCAGACCTGCTGCGTCAATCAATATGACGCCTTTGATGGGATTCGGTTCGTCGATTGCTTTAAAATAACGATTGTCAATAGCCACCAATGCTGCCAGGTGTCCTCCCGCAGAATGCCCGGAGATAAAAATAGCATTGGGATCACCACCATATTTGCTAATGTTTTTACTGACCCATTGTACCGATCGGGCTGTTGCTAATGCCATTTGTGTATAATCAGCGTTCGGTGTCAGCGGATAATCTATGATCACAGTCACTACGTCTTTTCGGGCCAACCGGTTACCCAAAAAACTATATAACCCTTTCCTACCCGAATTCCAGTTGCCGCCATGAATAAAAATCAATACTTTTTTTAGTGAGGTTCCTTTTTCCGCCGGGGCAAAAACATTCAGCTTTTGTGCGGTCACACCCGATTCTTTTTCATTTTCGAGATAGGTGATATCTTTGGAACGGGTTACACTTTTAAAGGCACATCCGGAGAGTACAAACACAAGCAACGCAGCGAAGAGGATGCCAAAAAATATGTTTTTGATGGGGAAAGCAAGGAATGGTATCATATGAGTCAGGAGTAGGTTGGGCTTATTTATAATATTAACGAGAATATACAAATTCCAGTTTGATTTTTAGTCTCAAATTTTAAAATTAGATTGTTTATCGTTAATTTTCACGGACACAATCAAAAATGCAGAGAATATTCCTATTTTTGGAATGCTCCGATTACGACTATTGTTGCGGAGTTACTTTAACTTTACTTTAAATCAAAAAAAATGAAAAACCGCTGCCTGATTTTTGCAATGCTTGTGTCGGCATTAGTATCAGCTCAAAAACAACCCTCCGCTTCTGTGGAAGGCAAAAAAATTACCGTGTATACCACAGCCGAGAATACGGACTACAGGATCTCGCCAACAGCAACTGCTAACTTTAAAAAAATGGGACAGCCTCTTGAAACACAAATCTGTGTTTTTGTAGATCCTACCCATAGTTTCCAAAGTATTATGGGCTTTGGTGGTGCGATAACGGATGCTGCTGCTGAGACCTTTGCCAAAATGCCGAAAGCACAACAGCAGGAAATCCTTACAGCCTATTTCGATGCTGAAAAAGGAATCGGCTATACGATTGGAAGAACAACCATCCACAGTTCTGATTTTTCCAGTGGAAGTTATACCTATATTAAAGAAGGTGATGCCTCTTTAAAATCGTTTAACATCGACCATGATAAGAAATTCAGGATTCCAATGATCAAGCAGGCGATGAAGACTGCAGGTGGAAAACTTACCTTATATGGTTCTCCATGGAGCCCACCGGCATTCATGAAAGACAATAACAACATGCTAAAAGGAGGGAAATTGAAACCGGAATTTTACCAAAGCTGGGCGAACTATTATACAAAATTCATTGCTGCTTATGAAAAAGAAGGCATTCCAATCTGGGGTATTTCCATTCAGAATGAGCCTATGGCAACCCAAATTTGGGAATCTTGTATTTATACAGCAGAAGAGGAACGTGATTTCCTAAAGAACTACCTCGGGCCAACCATGCATAAAGCCGGTTATGCCGATAAGAAAATTATTGCCTGGGACCACAATCGTGACCTGATCTACCAAAGAGCCAGCACGATGTTAAACGATCCGGAAGCAGCAAAATATGTTTGGGGTATTGGTTACCACTGGTATGAAAACTGGAGTGGTGGAGAGCAGATGTTTGGTAATCTTGCCAAAGTGCACGAAGCATTCCCGGAAACCAACCTGATTTTTACCGAAGGTTGTAAAGAAGCGTTTAAACTGGACAAAATCAACGATTGGAAATTGGGTGAATTATATGGTAATGCCATGATCAATGACCTGAATAGCGGTATTACAGCATGGACTGACTGGAATATCCTCTTGGATCAAAAAGGTGGGCCTAACCATGTTGGGAACTTTTGTTTTGCCCCAATCCACGGGGATACCGAAAGTGGTAAAGTAATGTATACTAACGAATATTACTATATCGGTCATTTTTCTAAATTCATCCGTCCGGGCGCGAAGCGTATCGCAAGCACACCAAGCCGTAGTGCGATTAGCAGTACTGCTTTCCTGAATAAAGATGGTAAAACAGCTGTAGTCGTAATGAATAAAGGAGACGAAAAAGTATCGTATTTCCTTTGGATTGATGGACAGGCAGCAGAATTAAGCATAGCACCACACGCTATCCAGACATTGGTGTATTAATACCAATAGCATTTGCTGAAAATTACAAGGCCGGAATAAAGTGATACACTTCATTCCGGCTTTGCTTTAAACCATAAAATTACAATGACCATGAAATCACAGAACATCATTGCCTTGTTGCTTTTAATGGCTGTTTCCGGCCTGCAGGCACAAAAAAAGCAAACCATTACCTATTTTAAGAATGATACACTTAGCCTTCAACTCAATCTGTTCCTGCCTGAAAAAGCAAGTGCTAAAAAGTTACCATTAGTGTTGTATGTGCATGGCGGTGGATTTTCAGGAGGCGACCGAAGCGCAGGAGATAGCCCGTCTAAGTTCCTTGCACAGAATGGGTATGCCGCAGCTACCTTAAGTTATACGCTATATGCAAAAAATAAAAAATACAGTTGCGATGGTGCCCTTCCGGAAAAGATTAAAGCATTTCAACATGCCGTAAATGATCTCTGGCTTGCTACTTCTTTTTTTATTGATAATCAGGAGAAATACAATATTGATACTTCAAAAATTTTCATCACAGGAGTAAGTGCCGGAGGAGAAACGGTCCTGCACGCCGCCTTTTGGGATTTCAAACTGATGAATATGTACTCCAATACACTACCCGGAAATTTCCGTTATGCCGGGTTGATTTCCGGAGCAGGAGCTATCATGGACCTGAATCTGATTACTGCAGAAAATAAGATACCCATGATGCTTTTTCATGGAAATGGAGATCAGACTGTGCCTTATGGAACAGCAGCGCATCACTATTGCCCGACGAATGCTACCGGATGGCTGATGTTGTTTGGATCCTATTCCATATATAATGACCTGATTGCGAAAGATGGTACGGTAAGCCTCTATACTTTTTGTGGTGGAGGACATGAATACAGTGGTTATCTTTTTGAAAAAGACCAAAAGCCGATGTTGGATTTCCTGAACGATGTTATGGCTGGTAAGAAATTCCAAAATCATACGATCATCCCTACAGGGAAAAAGAATGCGCTATCTGCGGCCTATCATTTTTGTGATTAAATAGAGCTTTATTGGCTCACTGTATTGCAATGAGCCAATAAAACCCTAAAGTGTCATAGTTTTTTTTTATCTTTAATGTGGAGTTAAGATTCTTATTTTAAATTACTTATAAACTTAAAAGGAAAATTATGACAACAATTACTACAACAGAGATTAAAAAATTACACAAAACGCTAAAAGTGCTCAGTTCAGTATTTTTGTTTTTAGCGTATGTTATTGCTATCCTGACTTTAATTGGGACGATCTATCTTATAGCCACCCCACGTGGACTCGGAGGCTGGATTTTACCGGCTTTTACTTTTGGTGCTGGCTTTATTATCTTTTTGTTTTTGTATGCCTTTGCAAAAATTATAAGTTCTTTAATCGAAATCAGTAACCGATGAAAAAGTGCCTGATCTATTTTGTATGCATCATTTTATTAGGTTCCTGTACTGATAAAAACAGTAGCGAAAGCGAGACTGTAGATGTGGTTTTGGTAGGGGGCGGCATTATGAGTGTTACACTCGGAACGATGCTCAAAGAGTTAGATCCCAATATATCGATTGCAGCCTATGAAAAACTGGATGCTGTAGGGCTGGAAAGTTCGGCAGCATGGAATAATGCAGGAACAGGGCATTCGGCATTGTGTGAACTTAATTATACTCCGGAGCTTAGTGATGGTAGCATTGATATTCATAAGGCAGTAGAAATAAATGAATCTTTTGAGATTTCTAAAGAATTCTGGTCGTACCTCGTTACAGCACAGAAAATAGGCCCACCCAAAAGTTTTATCAATCCTACGCCACACATGAGTTTTATCACAGGAGCGGACAATGTGGCCTATTTGAAAAAAAGATTCCTGGCTTTACAAAAGGCCCCTCTTTTTACCGGGATGGAATTTTCTGATGATCAGCAGCAAAATAAGCAGTGGATTCCATTGGTCATGAATGGGCGTGACGCCTCCCAAAAAGTAGCAGCTACGAAAATCGATATTGGTACTGACGTTAATTATGGGGCACTCACGCAGGAACTGACTTCAAATCTGGTAAAATCATCCAAAACATTCCTGAAAGTAAACCACGAGGTTACAAACTTCAAGCGAAATACCGATGGTACCTGGCGAGTGTATGTGAAGGACCTGGCCACTAAAAAAACGAAAACGATAAATGCAAAATTTGTATTTATTGGAGCAGGTGGGGCAACGCTACCCTTATTAGAGAAGACACACATTCCCGAAGCTAAAGGATATGGTGGTTTTCCGGTTAGTGGTGAATGGTTGGTATGTAATAATCCTGAAATCATTGCGCAACACCAGGCCAAAGTATATGGTAAGGCTTCTGTAGGATCACCACCAATGTCGGTACCTCATCTTGATACCAGAATTATTAATGGGAAGAAGGAATTACTATTTGGACCTTTTGCGGGATTTTCACCTAAATTCCTAAAAAATGGTGCCTGGACTGACCTTCCCGAGTCCTTTAATTTTTATAATATCCGTCCTATGATGGAAGCGGGACTGGATAATGTACCGTTGACGAAATATCTCGTAGAACAGGTCGTACTTACACCAGAGCAACGCCTTGAAGCCCTGAGGGAGTATTTCCCAAAGGCAAAAATGGAGGACTGGGACCTGAAGGTTGCCGGGCACCGGGTTCAGGTTATTAAAATCGACGAAAGTACGCAAGGCGGGATCTTACAATTCGGAACCGAAGTAGTTACAGCTTCCGATGGTAGCGTAGCCGCATTGTTGGGCGCTTCTCCGGGAGCTTCCACTTCCGTTTCGATTATGCTGAAAGTAATCGAGCAATGTTATAAAGAACAACTGAAAACCCCGGAATGGCAGGCTAAAATAAAAGAAATGATTCCGTCTTATGGACAAAAATTATCAGACAATATCCCACTGGCAAATGCAATCCGGAAACACAATTGTGAAAAATTGGGTATCATTTGGAAAGAAATTCCAGAGGCAAATATGGCGAAAAAGCCTTAATCATTTAAGCATCTAAAGATTCCCTATACATTAAAAGTATAGGGATTTTTTTTGGATAGTTTTGCTATGGGACTTTTTATACCTTTAACCGCAATTCCTAAAACTGAATCGCCAATTGTATTTTTAAATTACTTATTGTAAGGTGCCATGAGAAAAATAGTAGTATTGTTTTGCTGCTTCCTGATCCCAGCAGTATATGGGCAAGCATCCCGGGTAAATCGCGTTTTGGATTCCTGTGTTGCCCATAGCAATTTTAATGGTGTTGTATTGATTGCTAAAAAAGGAAAAACGGATTATCTCAAGTATACCGGTATTGCAAACCGGGAGCAGGGCACAAAATTCTCTAAAGATTCCCGATTCCATATTTTCTCAGTCACCAAGACCTTTACAGCAGTACTGATAATGCAGTTGTATGAAGCCCATAAAATTGATCTTGATGCTACCATTGCTACTTATTATCCCGAATATACAGGAGAAGGAGCGAACAAAATCACGATTCGGAACCTGCTGACTTATAGCAGTGGGAGGGATCTTGAAGAGATGCGTAACTTTCTCGAGGTCTACAGCAATGATATCTGGGGAGTTGATACTTTTATCACGAAATATTGTTCCGGTAAATTACTGACGACACCCGGTACGACATTCAATTATAGCAATGGTGATTATATCATCCTGGGGAAAATCATTGAAAAGATTTATGGAAAACCGTACGAAGTAGTATTGCAGGAAAAAATAGTACAGCCATTAGGAATGAAACATACCGATTACCTCCATCATGTGGATATCATCAGGGGGCTTGATGCTGCCTATACAAAAGATGATAGTATTCCCAACCGATTGAATCGGCCGACGAACTTTTATATGGATAATTTCTATGCTGCGGGGGCGATGTATTCGACTCCGGAAGACTTACTGATTTTCGACCAGGCCATTTTTAAGCATACATTGCTAAAAAAAGAAACCGTAGATCTGATGCTAACGGCTTATAGTGCCCTTGGGGATGTCGCTATAGGATTTTGGGTCTATCCGAAAACATTTGGAAAGACCCAAACTATTTTTGCCGAAAGGCAGGGTTATGGCTATGGTCATAGTGCCAACTGGATCCATCTCGTTGATAAAGACCTTACTTTTATTATATTATCCAATACCAATTCTGTTGACCTGAATAAAATGCGGGAAAAGATTATCAGTGCTTATCTCGGAGAATAGCTTTTTATCTTTTTATGCTATTGTAAAATTGCAGGCAGCAGGTAGGTTGTCACTATTTCATCAGCCTGGGTGTGCCCAAAGGAACTATTATACGCTGTGGACGTGATTACAATAGTAAGCGGAATTGTAGTGAAAACGATAATTTTATTACCCCCATTGCCATTGCATAAAAAGGCATCATAATTTTTACCATTTACCGTATAGGTTTGGTTCCAAAACAGGTAACCGTATTTTTTCGGATCGTTGGGATTGGTGAAATAATTGGTAAATGTTTTTTTGACCCAGTCCTGCGTAAGGATTTGCTGCCCGTTCCATTTTCCTTTATTTTGATAGAGTTGCCCGAATTTAGCATAATCCAGTGTATTCATCTGTAGGGATCCTGCGGTATTACCCACATTTTGAGGCGTATATTGCCACTCATAATGCGTAATGCCCAGTGGGGCAAATAGTTTTTTATCAGCATAAGCCACCAGGCCACCGGGAACATTTTTATCGATAATATCTCCTAATACTACTACCCCCGCAGTAAAATAATCCCAATTTTTTCCAATAGTTTTAGTCTTATCCATAGGCAGGTTTAATGTAAAACTCACCCAATTGTCGGTAGGATACATGTTTTCCTCATTCCCGGGTGAATCATTATTGGCATCTGAACCGTCAAAACCGGAACTCATCGTCAACAGGCTTTTTAGGGTTACTTTTTCTTTTTTCGGACTGTAATTTTTAAATTTTTTAAGGTCAAAAAATTCACCTAACGTTTGTTGCTCATTTTTGAGGTAACCATCGTGTATGGCAATTCCGGTAAGGGCAGAGGCAAACGATTTTCCTACAGATCGCGTGTCGTGCAGGGTCGTTCTGTTGGCCCCATTAAAATATTCTTCAATTAGCAATTCCCCTTTTTTGATTACAACAATGCTGGTGATCTTTCGAAATTTACTTTCGGCAATTTTACGGTTCAGCTCTTTTATCGTTTCAGTAGCATACGCATCTTTAGAAACTGGCCAGCCACTATTAGGAGCAATTGGTTGTATGGCGGCCTCAGCTTCAGTAGCCTTAACCGGGGGTGTGACTACAAGTTCGACGGCACCAACTGCAATCAGCGGGCTTATTTTAAGGCCATTATGATCCAGGTAAGTGCGCATTTCTATTTTGAGTTGATGAGTTCCTACCGTAAGGTGCTGCTCACCAGCATTATTCTCATAAAAGCGCCGCCACATCGAACGTCCCCATGATCCTTCACTGCGTTGGCTAACCAAAGGAATGGTCAAAATAGTCTTACTATTTTTATCATTAGGCCATTCTGCCCCATGATGCAAATTTTCTACATATACCAATTTTCCATCCACCCAAAAACTAAACTGGTAATTTCCTTTTTGCAGCAATTCTTCAGCAGTTAAGTTGGTATCTAGGCGATGGAGGTAATTGGTTACCGAATTATCCATAAATGCCCTAAGGTAAAGATTAGTTGTACTATTGAACTGTACAGAAGCCATAGCATCCGAATCTTTGTAGTCTTCTATCGGGGCTGGAGTCGCTATAAAAACTATTTTTCCCAGATTAGCCCGATGATCCGGAGTGTTGATACCGTTATTTTGTACTAAATCTTTTGTTTGTCCCAATACGCCGATTGTTAGTATGAAGGAGCAGAAAAGAAGGATTTTTTTCATGTTTATTTTTATTTGTCGATGTTCCAAAACTACCCTATAAACAAGTGTCAAAATAGAACAGGATTAACATCGGGTTATTTTGAGTAGAGTTTGCGATAGTCAGATGGTGTGGTTCCCATCATGATACGAAAACTGCGGGTAAAATGGCTTTGATCTGAAAAACTACAGGCATAAGTGATATCCTGCAGAGAAAACTGTTTTTGGGAGAGCAGGACAAGCGACTTTTCGATTTTTAGCTTTCTGATATAATCCCCAAGATTGCAATGAAAATACTTCGAAAAGTCCCGGGACAGGTGTACGGGATGGATGCCTAAGTTTAGTGATAGTTCCTGTAAAAGCAAATTTTCAGGATAGCTGTCGTGTAATATTTCACGCAGTTGTCCTAACCATAAAGGTTTATTTTTACGATCTGTTTGATGCGATTCGTGAAGGGTGGTAAATGTTTTTAAAAGTAGTGTTTCTATGGCCAGTGCTGTAGTAGCGTCGTCCATCTTGGTTTCCCGAAAAAGCGAAAAAAACAATAATTTTAATTCAGGATCCTGAAGTTTTAAGCTGCCCTGAACCTGATCGAGGGCTATTCCGGATTGCCTGATCCACTCTGGGCGGACTTCAATCTGGAAACCCCTGGTATAGCCTTTCGGTTTCCGGTTGTAATGGGGCTCCTGCCAGTTATGAAAGAGCAAATCCCCACTGGTACAATTGTAGATTTCTTTTTTATTCCCTTCCAGTACATTTCCCTGTAGGATAAATGTGAAATAAGCATTCTCATGATAGTGCCAGTCTACCCAATCATGGGTATATTCTGTATCGGTGAGAATGATACCACCAATTTCAAGTTTCTGATTGGTTTGTCCATAAAATTGTCCAGTAGTCAGCTGTTTCATTAGAATAGGGATAAAAGGGATTACCCTTTATTTTGCCGTTAAAGTACAACAAAAAACGTTTCCGGATCTATGGCAATTCCTGCAGTGTGTTTTTCTTAGTATTCCTAAGGATCATATAGGCTAAAGCAATTACGGTTATTCCGGCTGAAGCATAAATGATATGAGGAATTTTGGCAATTGCATCCTGATAATACCAGCCGGCAAACAGTGCACCAAGGCCAATCCCGGCTTCCAGTGCAATATACATTGTCGCCATTGCTTTTCCACGATGATCGGGATGGCTCAGGTCGACGGTCCAGGCATTGATCGCCGGGGAAAGTATTCCGGTAGCAATACCATAAAAGACCGATCCCAGCATCAGCCCTACAATAGTTTCTGAATACCCAACAATAAGCAGGGCGATGATCAGTACTACAAGTCCGGCCTTCAGTACATCGGTGCGGCCATAACGATCGGAAGCTCTTCCTGCAACAAATCGGATAACGAGCGAGGAAAGCGTGAATACCATAAAGAACATTCCTTTATTGGCAATGCCCAGATGTTGCGACCAGTCTGGAATCAGTGTTAGGATACAACCATAGGCCATATAGGATAAAAAGGTGACAATACCCGCCGGCAGCACTTCAATGGCAATAATGTCTTTCCGCGAAATTTTCAGCATAGACATACGAAAAGGCTGCTTGTTTTTTAAGGTTTCGGTCATGTTCATAAGAATGACTATCGAGAGCAATGCAAAAACAGAGGAAGCATAAAAAAGTACATTGATGGAATAGTACAGTCGGATGGTACTGCCGATGGCCGGTCCGATGGCCATTCCGGTGCTAAAGCACAGCCCGTGTATGCCTAAGGCTTCCCCCCAGCGTTCCCGCGGGATAATATCAGCCACATAAGCAGCGGTAGCCGTTGGTTTAAATCCAGTAGAAAAGCCATGCAGTAAACGTAAGAAAAGAAATCCCGAAACCGTACCCAATACCGGATAAAGAAAACCACAGACAAAACAGACAATAGATCCAGCAGCCATTACCGGCACACGGCCTAAGGTATCGGTCAACCGGCCGCTAAAAGGACGGGAAATTCCTGCGGTCAACGTGAATAAGGCGACAATAAGCCCTTTGTGTTCGGCTCCTCCCATAGCACTCAGATAGGCAGGAAGTTCGGGAATAAGCATATTAAAACTTGCAGAAAAAAGTAAGGAACTCAGGCATACTAATCCAAAATGGATATTGTATATGGGATGGGCTTTAGGAATCATATTAAGCATACTAAACTAAGCCGCAAAATTACTGTTTAAAAGTGGAGGCAAAAAGAGAAATAGGGAAAAGGTAAGCGAAAAAAAGGGAATGCCGAAACGGATCCTGTCAGTGTGCCACTAGGGTTCAAAAAAAATCAAAAACGCTTGGGTTTTGGATTTTCAGGAATTATAATTTAGAGGTTATCGTACTGATGAGTTTGGTAAAAAACGGATAGTATATTTTTCCCCATAATGGTTTTTGATGGTAGCGGTAAGCAATACTTTTGGTGGAATCAAATACGATTGGAATTTCAAATGCTGAAAAATGTTTTTTCGAGAAGCGCTCACAGAAATCGGAAGCACTCCGGTCTACATTTTTGCTTTGGAGAATGGCAATAGATCCTACAGCGGACTGTAGGCCTCTCGGCCAGCCTTTATTATTTTTGATGGCATATTCCAGGCAACTGCTGGAAAATTTTTCGATGGTATTTTTAGCTATGGTATCTTCGGTTTGTGCCATAAAGACAAAGGTATTGAGTTGGGTGGCCATCCAGCTCCATTTGAATTTTTTGCTATAGCCTACAGCGCAGGAAATGCCATTGATGGTCACTTCGCCGATATAATCCATTTCTTGTTCGAGTAGTGGCTTAAAATGAGACATGGGGTTGTGGATATGCAAACAAAAATTGCACAGTAAGTTAAGCTACATTTTTGTAATTAATTTGATTGTTGAATTCTTCAATAGTTGCATAATTTAAAGCAGAATGCCTTCTTTTTCTGTTGTACCAAATTTCAATGTATTCAAAGATTTCCAGTTTCATTTGTTCTTTAGAAATGAGTTTGTTGCCATAAATCAATTCCGTTTTCAAAGATTTGAAGAAACTTTCGGCTACAGCATTATCCCAGCAATTTCCTTTACGGCTCATACTGCGAGTTATTTTTTTATAGGAATCAAGAACATTTACAAACTTTTTACTGGCATATTGGACACCTCTGTCGGAATGAAAAATCAAACCATTTTTAAGATCTCGGTTTTTAATTGCCATTTTCCAAGCTCCAAGTGTCGTTTGCTCAGTGCTCATTGCGTTGCTCAAACTCCAGCCTATAATTTTTCTGTCGTATAAATCCATAATAGTGGTCAGGTATACAAATCCATTGGATATGCAAACAAAAATTGCACAGTAAGTTAAGCTACATTTTTGTAATTAATTTGATTGTTGAATTCTTCAATAGTTGCATAATTTAAAGCAGAATGCCTTCTTTTTCTGTTGTACCAAATTTCAATGTATTCAAAGATTTCCAGTTTCATTTGTTCTTTAGAAATGAGTTTGTTGCCATAAATCAATTCCGTTTTCAAAGATTTGAAGAAACTTTCGGCTACAGCATTATCCCAGCAATTTCCTTTACGGCTCATACTGCGAGTTATTTTTTTATAGGAATCAAGAACATTTACAAACTTTTTACTGGCATATTGGACACCTCTGTCGGAATGAAAAATCAAACCATTTTTAAGATCTCGGTTTTTAATTGCCATTTTCCAAGCTCCAAGTGTCGTTTGCTCAGTGCTCATTGCGTTGCTCAAACTCCAGCCTATAATTTTTCTGTCGTATAAATCCATAATAGTGGTCAGGTATACAAATCCATTGGATATGCAAACAAAAATTGCACAGTAAGTTAAGCTACATTTTTGTAATTAATTTGATTGTTGAATTCTTCAATAGTTGCATAATTTAAAGCAGAATGCCTTCTTTTTCTGTTGTACCAAATTTCAATGTATTCAAAGATTTCCAGTTTCATTTGTTCTTTAGAAATGAGTTTGTTGCCATAAATCAATTCCGTTTTCAAAGATTTGAAGAAACTTTCGGCTACAGCATTATCCCAGCAATTTCCTTTACGGCTCATACTGCGAGTTATTTTTTTATAGGAATCAAGAACATTTACAAACTTTTTACTGGCATATTGGACACCTCTGTCGGAATGAAAAATCAAACCATTTTTAAGATCTCGGTTTTTAATTGCCATTTTCCAAGCTCCAAGTGTCGTTTGCTCAGTGCTCATTGCGTTGCTCAAACTCCAGCCTATAATTTTTCTGTCGTATAAATCCATAATAGTGGTCAGGTATACAAATCCCTCTTTAGTTTGGATGTATGTAATATCTGAAACCCAAACCTTTGATGGCATTTTTACAGTAAACTCTCTGTTTAATACATTTTCGACAACTAAATAATTGTGACTAGAGTTGGTTGTTACTTTAAACTTCTTGCTTAATTTACTTCGCAAGCCAAGTTCTTTCATATACTTTGCAACTGTAACTCTTGAAATTTTATAACCAATGCTTCGAAGTTCTAATGTTATTCTAGGACTCCCGTATCGTTGCTTGGTTTGAAAATAAATCAATGCTATCTGTTTTTTTATGGCGCTTTTTAGTTGCTGTCTTGCAGTATTTATTTGTTTTTTCCATCGGTAATAACTTCCATTGCTTACTTGTAGAACTCTGCACATTTTTTCAATCGGGAATAGCTGTTCATTGTTTTTAATGAAACTATAAATCATCGACCGTTCTTGGAAAAAATGCCGATTGCTTTTTTTAATATGTCACGTTCTAACTCTGCATCTTTGAGTTTTTTCTCCAGTTCATGGATTTTTTCTTGCTCGGGAGTTAGTTTTAAATTTCCTTTTCCAGGAAAACTTCCTTCTCCAAATTCCTGGAGTTCTTTACGCCATTTATAAAGCTGGGGGGCTGTTATTCCTAACTCCCTGGCAAGTTCTGATACATTTGTTCTATCATAACTCAATTCAACGGCTTTTTCCTTAAAAGCCTTGTCGTAAATTTTGCGGACTTGTTTCATAGATTAAAATTAAGATTATTTCTTAACTTTCAATGCAGGCTAAGTTAGCATGTCCACCTCTTTAGTTTGGATGTATGTAATATCTGAAACCCAAACCTTTGATGGCATTTTTACAGTAAACTCTCTGTTTAATACATTTTCGACAACTAAATAATTGTGACTAGAGTTGGTTGTTACTTTAAACTTCTTGCTTAATTTACTTCGCAAGCCAAGTTCTTTCATATACTTTGCAACTGTAACTCTTGAAATTTTATAACCAATGCTTCGAAGTTCTAATGTTATTCTAGGACTCCCGTATCGTTGCTTGGTTTGAAAATAAATCAATGCTATCTGTTTTTTTATGGCGCTTTTTAGTTGCTGTCTTGCAGTATTTATTTGTTTTTTCCATCGGTAATAACTTCCATTGCTTACTTGTAGAACTCTGCACATTTTTTCAATCGGGAATAGCTGTTCATTGTTTTTAATGAAACTATAAATCATCGACCGTTCTTGGAAAAAATGCCGATTGCTTTTTTTAATATGTCACGTTCTAACTCTGCATCTTTGAGTTTTTTCTCCAGTTCATGGATTTTTTCTTGCTCGGGAGTTAGTTTTAAATTTCCTTTTCCAGGAAAACTTCCTTCTCCAAATTCCTGGAGTTCTTTACGCCATTTATAAAGCTGGGGGGCTGTTATTCCTAACTCCCTGGCAAGTTCTGATACATTTGTTCTATCATAACTCAATTCAACGGCTTTTTCCTTAAAAGCCTTGTCGTAAATTTTGCGGACTTGTTTCATAGATTAAAATTAAGATTATTTCTTAACTTTCAATGCAGGCTAAGTTAGCATGTCCAAGCTGTGAAGTTATCTTTTTACATTTAAAAATAAATATGAAATTATATCTTTAAGTTGTTGCTGGTAGACCGGTAATTTTTTTTATAACATCTCCAATAAGTATAAAATTAGTAGGTTTAATAATGAGATTAAATAAAGATGCGTCAATATTTCTATTGGTTAGAGCTTCTCTAATTTTATTGTTACCTGTTAGAATTACAATTTTCTTATGTATTAAATTATAAGTTTCAACTAAATATTCAATAAGGCTGTATCCATCATTGACACTTTTACTTGATAAATCTATATCAATAAATATTACATCAAATTTATTCAATGCAACACCTTCAGCAGATTGTGAAGAAGGGAATATTTTGAAAGTAATAATATTGTTGAAATATATTAGATTAGCTGTTTCAAAAGCTATCTTAACAGAATCATATTCATTTTCAAATATCGCTACTTTCATCGTGGTAAATTTTTAATTTTAATTTAAGCATTAGTATTCCCCCATCTTCATAAACACTAAAGATGATATCCATGTCATTAAGAACCGATTTAATTTGATGTAATCCATGAGTCGTTCTCTTCATAATTTCATTTCTATCATTGGATGTTAAATCATTAATTAGATTAGAAACTACTTCTTTTGTTTGTGAATGGTCATTCTCAAAAGTTATATAAAGATAATCACCATCTTCAGTAAAAATACATTTTATATGATGGACATGCTAACTTAGCCTGCATTGAAAGTTAAGAAATAATCTTAATTTTAATCTATGAAACAAGTCCGCAAAATTTACGACAAGGCTTTTAAGGAAAAAGCCGTTGAATTGAGTTATGATAGAACAAATGTATCAGAACTTGCCAGGGAGTTAGGAATAACAGCCCCCAGCTTTATAAATGGCGTAAAGAACTCCAGGAATTTGGAGAAGGAAGTTTTCCTGGAAAAGGAAATTTAAAACTAACTCCCGAGCAAGAAAAAATCCATGAACTGGAGAAAAAACTCAAAGATGCAGAGTTAGAACGTGACATATTAAAAAAAGCAATCGGCATTTTTTCCAAGAACGGTCGATGATTTATAGTTTCATTAAAAACAATGAACAGCTATTCCCGATTGAAAAAATGTGCAGAGTTCTACAAGTAAGCAATGGAAGTTATTACCGATGGAAAAAACAAATAAATACTGCAAGACAGCAACTAAAAAGCGCCATAAAAAAACAGATAGCATTGATTTATTTTCAAACCAAGCAACGATACGGGAGTCCTAGAATAACATTAGAACTTCGAAGCATTGGTTATAAAATTTCAAGAGTTACAGTTGCAAAGTATATGAAAGAACTTGGCTTGCGAAGTAAATTAAGCAAGAAGTTTAAAGTAACA
This sequence comes from Flavobacterium kingsejongi, assembly GCF_003076475.1. NCBI lineage: Bacteria > Pseudomonadati > Bacteroidota > Flavobacteriia > Flavobacteriales > Flavobacteriaceae > Flavobacterium > Flavobacterium kingsejongi. The sequence continues at coordinate 3,135,168 of NZ_CP020919.1, forward strand.
ACCAACTCTAGTCACAATTATTTAGTTGTCGAAAATGTATTAAACAGAGAGTTTACTGTAAAAATGCCATCAAAGGTTTGGGTTTCAGATATTACATACATCCAAACTAAAGAGGGATTTGTATACCTGACCACTATTATGGATTTATACGACAGAAAAATTATAGGCTGGAGTTTGAGCAACGCAATGAGCACTGAGCAAACGACACTTGGAGCTTGGAAAATGGCAATTAAAAACCGAGATCTTAAAAATGGTTTGATTTTTCATTCCGACAGAGGTGTCCAATATGCCAGTAAAAAGTTTGTAAATGTTCTTGATTCCTATAAAAAAATAACTCGCAGTATGAGCCGTAAAGGAAATTGCTGGGATAATGCTGTAGCCGAAAGTTTCTTCAAATCTTTGAAAACGGAATTGATTTATGGCAACAAACTCATTTCTAAAGAACAAATGAAACTGGAAATCTTTGAATACATTGAAATTTGGTACAACAGAAAAAGAAGGCATTCTGCTTTAAATTATGCAACTATTGAAGAATTCAACAATCAAATTAATTACAAAAATGTAGCTTAACTTACTGTGCAATTTTTGTTTGCATATCCAAAGTCTATCTTCAAAACTTACGATTTTAGCCGAAACAAAGATAAATAGTTTTTTTAGGATCTTTAAGAAAATCCATTCAATATAAAAAATCTGCGCATTAAGAGAAATCTACTAACGTGGGAAAATGCATAACATCGGAGAACCTTTGAAAATATCCTATATGCGATAGAGGAGGAATATGTACCATTGCCGACCTTGAAGCTGCTGCAGATGTTGATTCCACCCATATTTCGGAAGCCATCCAATACCGCAGCCTGGATCGGGAAGGATGGTTGGGATAAGATTGTATTTAGTGTATAATAGCAATGTTCTACAATTTAAATAGATGTAGGGGCTATTGCTATAGGTGTGAGTAGCGTTTCTATAGGCATGTAGTATATTGCTATAGGTGTGTGCACTGCTTCTATAGGCGTATAGTATATTGCTATAGGTGTGGGTCCAATTTCTATAGGCGCGTATTATATTTCTATAGGTGTGGGTACAATTTCTATAGGCGCGTATTATATTGCTATAGGTGTGGGTACAATTTCTATTGGCGTGTATTATATTGCTATAGGTGTGGGTACAGTTTCTATAGGCGTGTGTAATGTTTCGTATACCTAAAAGGTCATTCTGACACTACATATAACAAAGCGCAGCATTACTACGCCCTGTTTAAAGTCATCTGTATTTTTTTATAGTGTTGCTATATAAATGGTCATTTCTGATGGTTTCCCTTCGGGATAAATTTCAAAATCGGTAGTGTAGGCACGGGGTAGGTCTGATTTCCAGATCTTAGTCCATTCGTCATATACAATTCCCTGTTGCAGTTCCCCTTTTACCGGAAATAGGGAATAAGTTCCTTCCGGTATGGTTTTTCCCGTCATTCCCTCCGGGATCTCATCCAAACTACTGACCCTGCAGCCCAAAAGGGTTGTATAGGGACGTGTGTAGTCTTTTTCATATTCGGTATACAGGCAATAAATAGAATGGTCAATCGCATTTGGAATTTTATGCAGCAGTCCGTTGGTCATAAACTGATTCCATAATGCTGGAATCGCTATTGCAGATTCCCCGTTTTCATTGGTGGTATGTATGGCAATGCCGATAATATGGAATTCAGGGTGGGTTTCAGGATTCATGTACTATTATTTTTAGAGTTGATTACAAATATAAAAGAGGGCAATGACAACAGTATGTCAGGGGATAATTTTAGTTGTCACGATAATTTTAGTTTTGCCTCGCAAAATCAATATGAATTACGGGAGCTTTGCGTAATTTTAGGGACTGATAAAAACAATTTTAAGCATTTAATAGTAACTATAAAACAGCTGAAATAATGGAGGATCTCTGGCTTGACCGATGGAATGAGCGCTATAGCAAAGAGGAATTTGCGTATGGCGAACAACCGAATACTTACCTGAAACAACAATTGGAGCAATTAGAAGTAGGAACCATGCTCTTGCCCGCAGAAGGGGAAGGGCGTAATGCCGTATTTGCCGCTTCGCTGGGATGGAAGGTTTCGGCATTTGATATCAGCGTTGAAGGAAAAAATAAAGCATTGCAACTTGCCGCATCTAAGAATGTTACGATGGATTATCAGGTTGGCCCATTAGACACCATGAATTACCAGGATGGGCAATTCGATGCTATTGCACTTATCTATGCACATTTTCCGGCCAACATAAAATAAGCATACCATAAGAGGCTTGACCATTATTTACGTTCGGGCGGAGTGATTATTTTTGAAGCATTTAGTAAAAAGCACATTGAGTACCTCGCTAAGGATGAAAAGGTAGGCGGGCCAAAAGAAGTATCGATGTTATTCTCCATTGCAGAAATAAAATCAGATTTTGAAAATTATGATATTATGGAATTGGAAGAAAAAGAAATTGAGCTGAACGAGGGGCAATTTCATAATGGAGTAGGCTCAGTAATACGATTTGTCGGGCGAAAAAAATAAACGGGTTTTGCTTACAATTCATATTAAAAGAGGCGAAAGTTTGTTATAATCGTAAATAGTACTATTTGCTAAAAATACCCTGAAATGAAAGAAACCCCAATGCAGCGTTATATACTGCTTTCCAAAGATTTTAGAGATTCGAAACAGTCCAAAGAAAGTATTGTGCACTTGTATGCCTTTTTGGATCGTCTCTGTTTGCTACACGATAAAGAATCTCTTTTAATTTCTTCTTATGTGTACTCGTTATTAGGCTATCACAAAAAAGCATATACTATTTTCCTGCCTCTTGCCGACAGGAACAACCGCAAAGACGTTAATAAACTCTTTGCAATGGAACAGCTTGCCCAATCCCATCAGGATAATTTTATACTGAAAAGAAAAAGGGAAAAGCCTGATAAAAGTTTGTACCAACTGTCAGTAAATGACTTCCAGAATGAAGGTATCGACGCTGAATGGCGCAGCTATAAGATCAATAAGCCGGTTGTCGTTTTTGATATGGTATTTGAAAAGGAACCTATAACTGTTTTTATTCATAATAAATTGAATTTTAGTGATCTATATGAACTACTTATAGCATACATTCAATGGATGGGCAATTGCAAATCAATATTAGAAACGGGATATCAGGTCCTTATGGAAGAAGAAGTTGATAAAGAATGGTATGAAGAGTTGGAGATTTTCAGTGTTGTCATTACTGTAAATGAGCTGGGTCGTATATCAGCTGTTATTACAGCTGGTGATTCGATTATGCCGGATCATATATTAGAAATTAGTTTCGATGACAAAAAAATAGCCGCTTTAAATTACGATGGCTAACTTAGGGGAATCGGAGGCTTACATCCAATAAATTGGTATTTTTGTAATGCATCAGGCGTAATTATTGTGTGGCAATGGAAAAAATGAATCAGGAAGAAAGGAATAAAAAATATAGTGGTTTTGTAACCGTAACAGGTGCAAGAGAACATAATCTTAAAAATGTGGATGTCGTAATCCCGCGGGATGCACTGGTGGTATTCACGGGTATTTCGGGATCTGGAAAATCATCATTGGCGTTCGGAACATTATATGCCGAAGCCCAAAGACGGTATTTGGAATCGGTATCACCGTATGCCCGAAGGCTCTTTAACCAAATGGCCATTCCCGAGGTAGATGCTATTGAAGGATTACCCCCGGCAGTAGCGCTACAGCAGCAAAGGGGTGCTGCAAGTACCCGTTCTTCGGTGGGTAGTGTAACTACATTATCCAATTTGTTGCGGATGCTCTATTCCCGCGCTGGTGATTATCCTGAAGGACAATCGATACTGTATGCGGAATCTTTTTCACCGAATACTCCTGAAGGGGCATGTCCGGAATGCCATGGTTTGGGGCGGGTTTTTGAAGTCACTGAAAAATCAATGGTACCGGACGATTCTCTAACGATACGGGAACGTGCTGTCGCTGCCTGGCCAATGGCCTGGGCAGGCCAAAACCAACGCGATATACTAACGACGCTGGGGTATGATGTGGATGTACCGTGGCGGGATCTTCCCAGAGAAACACGGGACTGGATTCTTTTTACAGAGGAACAGCCTGTTGTGGCCGTATATGCCGGACAGCCGCGGGAGCAGGTACTGAAAGCGATAAAAAATAAGACACAACCGGATTATATGGGGACTTTTACGGGAGTAAAACGCTATGTTATGCACACGTTTGCCAATACCCAAAGCCCATTGATGAAAAAGAGGGTATCACAGTATATGCTGAGTGCCGATTGCCCGGTTTGTAAGGGCAAAAGACTCAAAAAGGAATCCCTGTCCGTGACCTTTGCAGGGCTGGATATTACCGAAATGACCCGGGTACCTTTGGAGCGCCTGGCTGAAATATTCGAGCCTTTTACAAAGACAAAAACGACTGCAACTACAGCATTTGAAAAGGAGAATCCTGAAAAAGTGCTGGTTGCCCTGCGTATTGCAGAAGATCTTATCGCCCGGTTGCATGTGTTACTGGATCTTGGCCTGGGCTACCTGACGCTCAACCGAAGCGCTCCAACATTATCTCCGGGTGAGTTACAGCGGTTGCGTCTTGCAACACAAATACGATCCAATTTATTTGGGGTGGTGTATGTGTTGGATGAGCCTTCAGCAGGGTTGCATCCAGCCGATACGGCAGCACTGCTTCGGGCGCTTGACCGTCTTAAAGCTTCCGGAAATTCACTGTTTGTAGTGGAACACGAGATCGAAGTGATCCGGCATGCCGACTGGATTGTCGATGTAGGTCCTGCGGCGGGAGAATTAGGTGGGCATGTGCTGTATAGTGGACCTCCAGAAGGCTTGCATAACATTAAGGATTCGGTGACCCGGCATTATCTTGAAAAGCATAAGCCTGTATTAAAAGTACCTGCTGTTCCTAAAGGCTGGCTTCAGTTGGAAGATGTATCCCGTAATAATCTCAATACCATTTCGGTAAAATTCCCACTGGGTGTATTTACAAGTGTAACAGGAATATCGGGTTCGGGCAAAAGCAGCCTGGTGAGCCAGGTATTAGTTGATTTGGTTGCCAGCCAGTTGGGCCAGCCTGAAACCGCCGCTAATGAGGAAGAAAACCAACTGCTGGATGAGCCTGTTGTAAAAACAGTGGGAGGCAGTATTACAGCTGGGATGGAATTTATAAAACGGCTGGTTGTGGTGGACCAGAAACCCATCGGGCGTACCCCAAGATCCAACCTCGCTACCTACACCGGATTATTTGACCATATCCGTAAGTTATTTGCCACGACAAAAATGGCCAAATCACGTAAATATGATGCGGGACGTTTTTCATTCAATGTGGCCAAAGGACGTTGTTCGCATTGCCAGGGTGAAGGATTTGTGATGGTGGAGTTATTATTCCTGCCCAGTGTTTATGCACCTTGTCCTACCTGTAACGGAAGCCGTTATAATGAAGCAACACTGGAAGTGCGCTACCAGGATAAAAATATAGCCGAGGTATTGAAGATGACAGTCGATGAGGCCTGGGAATTTTTTAAAGAAGAGAAGCAAATTCACCATGGACTTACCGTAATCCGGAAGGTAGGGCTTGGTTATTTGCGTTTGGGACAGCCTGCAACCGAATTATCAGGAGGTGAGGCACAACGGATTAAACTGGCGACAGAACTGCAACGCGTACAACATGGAAATACATTATATGTCCTTGATGAGCCTACGACCGGCCTACATCCTTCCGATGTTGAAAAGCTAATGATCCAACTCAACGGATTGGTACAATCCGGAAATACCGTTATCGTGGTGGAACATGATATGGATGTAATTGCCGCGAGTGACTGGGTAATTGATATTGGTCCCGGAGCAGGAGATAAAGGAGGAAAACTTGTAGTAGAAGGTGTACCGGCTACAGTGGCTAAAAGCACCAAAAGTAGTACCGCACACTATTTAAAAAAGTATTTGAGATAATACCGTCTCTATTGCTACTGATTATAATAATAGCCAGCCGAAACTGTAGTTTCATTTGGGCTGGCTATTGCTTTTGTTAGGATTTAAAAATAAGGGGTAGCTACCCAATTATTTTTAGAATCCTGATTGGGGATTACTCCTCAAAATTATCATAATAGGTAAAGTCTTTGGTGATTATACCGTTTTCAATAGTGAAAATAGTACAGATGGGCAATTCAAATTTGGATTGATCCGGAGCTGTACCTGTGGAAAGAAACTCTACAATGATATGGTTTTTCCCGGAAGGGTACACAGTGAGCACTTTATCATTTACATCCGGAAACATGGTGCTGAGTTCCGCATATTTTTTGATAATTTGAGCGCGCGTTTGTTTGACAATTCCACTGCCTAAGGAAGGATCTTTAAATTCAGCGGTCTCCGCGTACATTGCGGCCATTTTCTCCCATTCATGTTTGTTGAAATGGCTAAAGTATTGCTCGATCAGCTTTTCGTTGTCAGAAGTCGTTTCGGAGTGGGAGTCAGTATTCATACAGGAAGTAAAGGTTAGTGTTACAATAAGGATCGGGAGTAGTTTTTTAATCATGGTGTAGTAGTTATAAAGGTTGTGCCGTTAAGCTGGCTATTGAAATACTTCAAATATACCATTTTTCCATTCGAATAGCTTATCCGAAACTAAATAACTGTCAGTCAGGTTAATCTCAGCAACGATGTCATACATTTTGTGCAGATTTTCTGAATCCTTATCTCCCGTTATCAGTAGATGACCCCGGGAAGGAATTCCTATTATAAAATTGCCCTGTACCGGAAAATAATCATGGTTCCAGATATCGAGCAGGATAAGGCTGGATTCATAATTGCCATCAGTCGCAATTCCATAGTAGCCGTTTTCGCCATGCCTTTCAATTACCAAAACATCTTTTAGGTTCTCCAGTGCTTTAGTTTTTACATATTCCGGACACAAACGCAGCATTTGTAGGTGTTTTTGAGTCAGATAGGTAATCGTATCTTCTTTGTCTTCTACATAAAAGATATAAAGTTCACTATTATACTTTTGGTAGACATGGGTGATTTCATGTCCGGGATGCAGGCTTTCCAAATGATCCAAAAAACGCTTGTCTTTGAGTACTGGTAAGATCCGGTCTATCGATATGGCCGTTTTAGAATCATAGAATTCCCGGATGCCATTAATGTATTTTTCGATGATGCTGCTAATGGCCGTTGGATTTTTTAAATAGTCCGTATAACAGGCGCTAAGGATATGATTGTATTTTTTGGATTGCCGGAATTGTGTATGGATTGTCAGATCGTGGATGGATACAATTTCCAATCCCAGTACCTTTTTTTGTAATGCTGTGGCAAATTTTTTGGAAAATTCAGCTTCTGAAAGTGTTGTATTTTTGAAGATTTTGAAAAACATAATTTTAAAATTTGGGGTTCTTAAAATAGTGTGCCGATTCAAAGTGGCAGCTGTAGGGCTACCGTATACAAATATAGTATTACAAATATAAATAATAATCCGCTAAATAACAGTTGTTTACGGGTTAAAAAAAGGTTTGTCTTTGATTTCAGCACTAATGATAGCGGTTGACGATTTAGGAAGCAAGGGAAATCCGGTAAGCAGTAGGCGATAGCAGCTGGTTTTTCCTGAAAAAATTATTGAAATGGGCTTGTTCCTCAAAGCCAAGGCAATAGCTGATTTCAGCGATTGTCCAGTCCGTATATTTCAATAAATCCCGGGCTTCGGAAATTATTTTCTGGGTAATATGGTACGTAGTTGTTTTCCCTGTGGTTTCCTTAATAGCCCGGTTGAGATGATTTACATGTACTGATAACTGCGTGGAGAAATCTTTTGCAGAGCGCATTGCAAACTGCTGTGCATGGGATTCGATCGGGAACTGACGGTCTAAAAGTTCTTTAAATACTGCAGTAATGCGGCTATTGGCATCGGCATTCGGGTAAAGTGTTTCTGTAGGTTCCATCTTGAGGGCAAAGTGAAAAAACTCGGTCACATAATTCTGGATCAGGTCAAATTTATAGCGATAATCCGAATTCATCTCCGCCAGTATTTTTTCAAACAATGCAACAATCTGCTGGTGCTGCCCGGAATCGAGGCTATACAAAGGCTTATTGATTGTTTTAAACATCGGGAGCTCCCGGATGTTGCTTCGCATATAATCGGTAAAAAAAGATTCTCTAAAAATGCAAAAATAACCGGTACTGTTATCGTCTCCACAGGCCTCCCAACGGCAGGGAATCTGCGGATGGAAAAACATCAGGTTATTTCCCGAAGTTTTGATACTCTTATTTCCAAAATGGAATATATGTTCACCGCGGATCAGGCTTATTTTGTAAAAATCCCGCCGTGCATAGCGAACCGGGGGTGGGACTATGGCATTGTCTATAATGTCTTCCCGCCGAAAAACATTAAAATGGGTAAAGTCCTGCCCACAGTTTGCCGGCAGCACCTGGTTTTTATGTTTGTAAAAATCTTCTAAAGATTCGGATGGGATCATAATATGAATTTTGTGAGTTGCCCCCGTTCCTGAAAATTATAGTGTTTCATCTCTTTGTAGCTGCCGGGGCACAGCATCTTTTGATTTGCAATAGGATAGCCCTATTTCGAAACGCACAAAGTTACCGCAGAACCAGCGTACCGGATTTGCATATTTCAAACTATTTTTTACGAAATTCAAACAATTTTAAATAAAAAGGGATCCTCCGTTGTTCGGTTTTGCTCAGGCACCTATTTCATAATCGATGGAATGAGTGATGTCTTTCCACTGTTCCAGGATTTGGGATAATCCCCTGATTTTATTCCGGGCTTTGCTGTGGGCATCATTGCCTAAGAATAAATAAAGCGGTGGATTGGGATGGCTACTGATTTTTAGCAATGCTTCGGTAACCTTATCATAATCGCCCTGACGCATCCTTTCGAAGACAAATTGCTGCTGCTGCCGTTTACGGGTATTTTTATAATCTGCAATAGCCTTTGCTGCAAAAGGCATAGCGGTCTCATCCTGCATGTCCGTATTAAACTCTCCTGGCGTTACAATACTCACCTTGATGCCCAGTGCAGCTACATCCTGTGCCAGCGCTTCAGAGATTCCGTTGACGGCATATTTCGCTGCAGTATAAAGTGGCAATGGTGCACCAGATGAAAATCCGGATATCGCAGAGATATTGATAATGTGCCCGGAACGCTGTTGGCGCAGGTACGGCAATACATTCTGAATGACACGGATAGTAGCCAATAGGTTGACATTCAGGCTGTGCATGATTTCCATACTGCTGAGTTCTTCAATACTGCCGCCAATCGCGTATGCCGCATTATTAAGGACTACATCAATAGCACCAAAAGTCGTATGGGCACGGTAGAGCGATTCGGAGATAGCATCTTCATCATTCAGGTCTACGCTCAGGGGCAGTAGCTTTCCGGAAGCGGTATCAGAAATATCCTCCATACTCCAGTTGACTGCAGCGACATTATGACCTGAATCCAACAGTTTTTTTGCCAGCATACGACCAATCCCCTTGGAAGCATCTGTAATATACCAGGTTTTTACTTTGTCCATGATTTCTTTTTTTTAGATACAAAGTTACAGGCATTCGCAATCACTGGAAATGTAAGAATCAAACCAATATTTGCAAATATCAAACAATTATAGGCATTTCATAATTTCCGGATTGAGTGATTAAAATTTAGCCTGATCCGAAAAGAAATGCTATCATAAGGAGATGTTGAAAAATAGTGGGCGACTGGAAAAAGAATAGAAAGTTGCAATTTTAAAGCATGAAATCGGTGGAACTGTTAAGAGAAAGTGTAGCTTTGTGATGATGAAAATTTTAGTAATAGAAGACGACCAAAGGGTAGCCGAACTGATTCAGAGGGGCTTGGAAGAGCAGGGATTTGAACTTTCCCTGGCTTATGACGGCCTTTCCGGAAAAAAATTAGCACTGAATAATGATTATGACCTGGTCATTACAGATGTCATATTGCCCAAACTCGATGGCCTGGACCTGTGTAAGGAAATACGAAAAACGAAACCAGAATTGCCCATTTTGATGCTAACCGCTTTGGGAACTACGGATGATAAAGTGGAAGGATTTGATGCCGGAGCCGATGATTACCTGACCAAACCTTTTGAAATGAGGGAACTCCTGGTGCGTATCCGGGCTTTGCTAAAACGAAGCAACGGTAAAATGAACAGTATCGGTTTTATCTTGAAATACGACGATCTCGAAATGAACCTGAAAACACTAAACGTAAAGCGAAAGGATATTGCCATCAGCCTGACGCCTAAGGAATTTAAGCTATTGGAATACATGCTCCAGAATACAGAACGGGTACTGTCCAGAACAGAAATTGCCGAAAAAGTATGGGACATGCATTTTGATACCGGGACCAATTTTATTGATGTGTACATCAATTACCTGAGAAAAAAGATAGATAAAGATTTTGACAAAAAACTGATTCATACCAAATCGGGAATGGGATTTATTTTGAAAGCAGAATGAAAATACGACAAAGGCTTACCTTATTGTTCACTTTTATCACAGCAACAATCTTATTGTTTTTTGCTGCGATTATTTATATTTCCGCTAAGGAAAACCGGGAGAATGAATTTTATGCCGTACTGAAAAAAGAGGCAATCACCAAAGCCAATTTGTTCCTGAATGCCCAGGTGGATACCAAAACCCTGCAAAGCATTTACATCAATAACCGCGCAACGATCAACGAAGTAGAAGTCGCCATTTACGATACTTCTTTTCACTTGTTGTATCATGACGCCGATGATATTGATGCTGTCAAGGAAACCAAAGCGATGATCGATGAGATCCAAAAGAAAGACAAGCTACAGTTTTACCTGGACGATTGGCAGGTCGTTGGCCTTAAATACAAATTCCAGGACAAAGAATACATCATTACTGCCATTGCGTATGATGAACATGGCTATAAAAAATTGCAGAATCTGCTGGAAAATAGTGTGATTCTTTTTATTGCTTCTATTTTGTTCATTTATATTGCCGGGCGGTATTTTTCCAAAAAGGCATTTGAGCCTATTGTTGAAATGACTGAAAAAGCAAAAAACATTACTGCGACCAACCTGGATTTACGAATTGCCACCAAGGGAAGCAAGGATGAAATCTCTAAAATGGCGGATACTTTTAATGAAATGCTGGATCGGTTGGAGAATTCATTTGATGCGCAAAAGAATTTTGTTTCCAATATCTCCCACGAATTGCGGACACCACTTTCGGCAATTATTACCGAACTGGAACTCTCTACAAATAAAGAACGCAGCATCAGCGAATATAAAATTGTGGTGCAAAATACCTTGCAGGATGCACAAAAGCTGGTGAAATTATCCAATAGCCTGCTCGATCTTGCCAAAGCAAGTTATGATCCTTCTGAAATTACCTTTAAGCCGGTACGTATTGATGAGATATTATTGGATGCAATACAACAGGTGCAAAAGGCAAAACCCAATGTTTACCACGTTTCCATTCATTTTGAAAATGATTTTGAAAACGACAACCAAATTTCGGTTAACGGAAATGAATACCTTTTAAAAGTTGCTTTTGTAAACCTGCTGGAGAATGGCTGTAAGTTTTCTGAAAACCACCAGAGCAGGCTTTCGGTTTCATTTACCAACCATAGCATTGTACTGCAGTTCTACGATAGCGGGATTGGGATTTCAAAAGAAGACCTGGCTTGTATCTTTACACCGTTTTACAGAGGGGAAAACAAAGAATTTGCCGACGGGAACGGGATTGGGCTTTCGCTGACCCAAAAAATAATACTGCTCCACCGCGGAACAATTTCCGTGACTTCCAATCCTGGCGAAGGCACTACTTTTACAGTAGAAATCCATCATTTATAAGGGGTTTTTAGCTCTAATGAATTTCTAATAATTTTCTAAAACATCTCTAACAGGCCTGTGTGAAAAGCTGACCTAACTTTGCTATGCAATCTATACAAAGCAAAGCAATGCAAAAGCAAAAACAACTTCTCATCTTATTTGTTGTGATGGTTTTTTCAGGAACAGGTTTTTCACAAAGCAACTACAGTCTGCAAAAAGCACTGCAGACTGCCAGGAGTAATAACCCGGTCCTCAAAAATCAATCCTATACAATTAACATCGCGGAAAGCGATGCCGTAACGGCAAAAATGAGGCCTAATCTTACGTTAGGGTTCAACTATATTGGGGTTTTAGGACAACAATATCAGGTAGCCAATACCGGTACCCTAAACGGGGCTAATACACAAGCCAATTTCCAGTTGGGTAAAGTTTTTCAACTTCCCGGCATGCGAAAAAACAAAATTGACCTGGCCAACCAGAACACGGACCTGGCGCATAAAAACTATGCGGAAACAGAACGTAACCTGTACCAGGATGTAGCCTTGAAATGGCTGGATGTCTGGACTTCTCAAAAACAATTGGAAATTGTAGAGAAAGCAAAGAATAATCTGGACAGCCTCGTTATTATCAATAAAGTGCGCCTTAAAAACGAGGTGATTACCGAGACGGATTTTAATCGTACCCAATTGTTGGCTAATCAGTATGGGCTTCAGATCAAATCATCGGAACAAAATTATCGAAATGAACTGACAGAATTGAAATACCTGTTGGGCAGTACCGAAGAGATCACAGTGGATAGCAAAGACGGTTTCAATTTTATCGTGCTTTCCTCCCTGAATGATTTTCTAAATGAAGCGATGGAGAAACGTACCGATGTACAGGCCGCTAAATCATTAATTGATGCAGCAGATACCAACATCAAACTGCAGCGTTCTATGGCTTATCCGCAGCCTGAATTGGGAGTTATCTATAATCCACAGAATGCTATTCCGTATGCTGGAGTATATGGCACTGTAGATATTCCAATATTTTCCAGGAACCAGGGAGAAATCAAAAAATCAAAATATTTGAAATTGCAGGCAGAACAAGGATTGGAGATCACACATGCTCAAATTCAGACCGAAATTACGAATGCCTATCAGACCTATCAGACGGAAAAGGAAAACGTTCGGAATTTTGATGTGCTGTTGCCACAGTCCGAAGCCATTCTGAAAAGTGTGCGTTATTCTTACCTCAGGGGCGGGACCACGATTATCGACTTTTTGGAAGCGCAGCGCAGCTGGCTGGAAACACAGCAGCAATATTATGATACCATGCAGCACTACAGGGAAAGTTACATCAAACTACTATATACTTCAGGATTAATCAATCAAATAGCTCAATAAATATGAAAATTTTAATGCAATACAGCAGCTGGATTATGGTCTTTTTACTTTGCGCCTGCGGCAGTAAAGAAGACAAAACAGTGGTAACCAAAGATAATACGCCACAGGTAACGGATAATGGTACAAAAATCATGTTCCCAAATCCTGAAAATGTAGCTTTTTTTGAAACGGAAACGATCAACAATTCGCTGTTGAACAATCAGGTAACCGCTCCGGCGAAAGTATCTGCGACAGTAATCCGATCTGATGAAGGAGCATCACAGAATATTGTGCTATTTGAAAATCCGGAATTAGCGGGAAATTATACCCAACTGATCCAGCATTTGATTACGATCAAACAGATTCAAAGCCGCAATATCAAACAAAAAGAAATCGAGTTGGATCGTGCCCGGGATTTACAGGCGCATGGTGCAGCTACCGGAAAAGATTTGCTGGAAGCGCAAACGGCCTTATCTATGGAGAATGCCAGCCTGGCGAATGAAAAAGCAGCGATCATTGAACATGAAACTAAATTAAAAGCAGGTGGATTCCTGCCGGAAGAACTAAAAACTGCCAAAGCCGGTACCGCATTTATTACTTGTGATATCCCAGAGAATCAAATCAGCAAAATCAAAAAAGGAAATGAATGTATTGTTCAATTGACGGCATTCCCTAATGAGAAATTCAAAGGTACCCTGGACGGAATTGCCGATATGGTGGATGAATCTACCAGAATGGTGAAACTGCGAATTAAGATGAATAATGACAGCGGGAATTTTAAAGCAGGCATGTTTGCTACAGTTTCATTTGGTATCAGTGAAGGCGATTACATCAGTGTGGATAAAAATGCATTGATTACAGTACAGGCTAAGAATTATGTATTTGTGAAAAAAGGAGCCGATACTTTCGAACGCAGGGAAGTAGCGATAGGAAGCCAGCTTGGCGACCGGATTTTAATTTACAGCGGACTGAATAATGGGGATGCTATTGCCATCAAAGGCGTAATGCAACTGAAAGGATTAAGTTTCGGATACTAAACACAATGAAGATGACACAGGCACAAGTATATATTGATAAAGATGAGATGTACGGCACACAATCACTGTACGAATATGTATTCCGGCTTTTGCTGGAGCATCAGATACTGGGGGCTACATTATTCCAGGCCAGCCTTGGTTATGGAGCGAGCCAGCACCTGTACCGTCCCAATGATTTGTTCAGTTTTGACGGAATTCCCATGCTGATCCTCTTTACAGATGAGGACGAAAAGGTAAAACAGGCCCTTACAGCACTTCGTGCGGTATACAAAGGCGGTTTTATAGTTACTAACCAAGTAGATAAATGGTAATATAATGATTAAAAATTTGCTACTATTCAGCCTGCGAAATCGCTGGGCTGTAATTGCGATTAGTGTAGTATTAATGGCAATCGGTTTCTGGTGTTTTACCCAGTTAAAAATTGAAGCCTATCCGGATATTGCCGACACCAATGTTATTGTTGTGGCACAATATGATGGAAGAGCTGCCGAAGAAGTAGAGCAACAGGTGACTGTTCCTATCGAAAGAGCGCTACAAAATACCCCTAATGTACTGGACAGAAGAAGCAGGACGATCTTTGGATTGTCTGTAGTACAGTTGACTTTTAAAGATGGGACTGATGATTATTTTGCGCGTCAGCAGGTTATTGAACGTTTGGCAGCAGCAGAATTGCCTGCAGGCGTATCACCTGAATTGGCACCATTATCTACTGCGGTAGGGGAAGTGTACCGCTATGTGGTGGAAGCACCGCCAAGCTACAGCCAGGCAGATCTTAGGGATTTACAGGACTGGGTAATCAAACCGGCATTGTTGCAAGTGCCTGGTATTGCCGATGTGACCACTTTTGGTGGGCCGCTAAAACAGTTCCATATCATTACTTCACCTGAAAAACTAAGAAAATACAACCTTAATTTACAGGATGTAATCGATGCGGTAAATGTGAACAACCAGAATACCGGAGGGAATATTATCGAACGTGGTGGGCAAGGTTTTGCGATTCGCGGTTTAGGAGCGATAAAAACAGATCAGGATATCCGTAATATCGTATTGAAATCAGAGAATGGAATTCCGGTTTTTATACGTGATGTGGCAACAGTGGAAATTACGCCACCACCACCAAGCGGTGTAATGGGGTATACCATTACCAAAGATAAAAAGGATGTAAGCAGTGGGGTGGAAGGAATCATACTATTACGCCGTTATGAGAATCCGAGTGAAGTGCTCAAAAAGCTGAAAGAAAGGATTTCTGACCTGGAAGCCCATGACTTACCGGAAGGCGTTACTTTACGTCCAATGTATGACCGTAGTTTCTTAATTGATCACTCTTTGGAAACCGTAGCCCATACTTTATTTGAAGGAATCTCGATTGTGGTTATCCTATTGATTTTCTTCCTGGGAAGTGCCCGTAGTGCGCTGGTTGTAGCGCTTACAATTCCATTTTCTTTGTTCTTTGCTTTCATTTTAATGCGTTTATCCGGAATTCCGGCCAATTTACTTTCTTTAGGTGCTATTGACTTTGGGATCATTGTAGATGGAGCGTGTGTCATGGCCGAACACCTGATTCGAAAATACAGGACGGCGACCACGGAAGAGAAAGAACAGGGAATTGTTAAAATCACATTGCAGGCTGCTCAGGAAGTAGGCCGTGAGATCTTCTTCTCTGTTACAATCATCATATTGGCTTATATGCCGATACTTTTAATGACCCGTGTAGAAGGTAAACTGTTCTCTCCAATGGCACTGACACTTGCATTTGCAGTAATCGGTTCCATGTTGGCAGCCCTGACGTTTATTCCGGTACTGATTTCGTTTGTCTACAAAAAGAGCCTGACGGATACCAGCAAACCGATTAAAGAGCATAAGAATTTTATCCTGGATTTCCTGACACGGATCTATACTAAAACGTTAGATAAGTTTTTAAAAGGATACAAAAAAACAGTATTGATAGGTTTCTCTGTAGTATTGATCTTTATTTTATGCGGACTGAAATTAGGAACTGAATTCCTGCCTACGCTGGATGAGGGATCCATTTTCCTGAGAGGGAATTTCCCAGCCGGTATTTCAATACAGGAAAATGTAAAATATGCGCCTAAAATCCGTAAGATTATAGCAAAATATCCGCAAATCTCTTATATCATCACCCAAACGGGACGAAATGACGAGGGTACCGATCCTTTTCCTGCCAACAGGAATGAAATCCTAGTAGGGCTAAAAGATTACAACCTGTGGAGTGATACCATTTCTAAAAAAGACCTTGTAGAAAAAATAAAAAACAACTTGCAGCAGGAGATTCCTTCCGTTCAGTTTTCTTCCGGCCAGCCGATTATCGACCAGGTGATGGAAATTGTGAATGGTAGTGCGGCAGACCTTGCGATATCTATTGTAGGGGATGATTTGGAAATGATGCGTAAAAAAGCAGATACGATTGCACAGATTGTAAAAAATACACCCGGAGCAGCCAATGTGAATATTGAGCAGGAAGGGGAGCAGGAGCAACTGGCAGTGGATATTAATCGTGAAGCAGCAGCCCGTTTTGGGATTAATGTGGCGGATATCCAAAATATGATCGAAGCCGCGATTGGTGGGAAAAGCATCTCTACATTATATGATGGTACAAAACGTTATGATATCGTAGTCCGCTTTTTACCGGAAGACCGGAACTCAATAGATGCTATCAAAAACATTCTGATTCCATCTGCGAATGGTTCTTTAATTCCGATGAGCCAACTTGCCAATATCCATTTTGTGGAAGGGCAGACCAATATTTACCGCTTTGGCAGCAAACGCATGATTACGGTTCGAACCAACATCAAAGGCAGGGATCAGGGAAGTTTTGTAAAAGAGCTGAAAAAGAAAATCGATAAGAGCGTCCATGTTCCAAAAGGGTATGACATTAAATATGGTGGACAATATGAAAACCTGGAGCGTGCTGGAAAACAGTTATTATTTACTATTCCGCTAACGATAATTATGGTGTTCCTGTTCTTATTCATGCTGTATAAAAATTTCCAGAATACATTGATTACCATGAGTTGTATATTATTTGCCCTTGGTGGTGGAATTGTAGCATTGCTGCTTCGGGGGTATTACTTTAATGTTTCTGCAGGAGTAGGTTTCGTGAGTATTTTTGGAATCTCAGTAATGGCGGGTGTCCTCCTGGTATCGGCAATTAACAGAAAGAATTTGTTTAAGGAAAATGATATCGAAAGCAATGTGCTGTCTGCTTCCAAAGAACAATTACGCGCACTCTTATCCATTTTGGTCGTAGCAATTATTGGACTTGTTCCAGCTGCTATATCCTCGGGTATCGGTTCTGATGTGCAACGTCCTTTGGCCACAGTAATCATCGGTGGTTTAACCAGTACACTGATTTTTGCACCATTGCTGATTCCACCGTTATACATTTGGATTCATAAAAATAGAAAAGAGAAAATAGTAACAAAAGAGGATAATTAATGCCGTTGGATTTCAGTAAGCTGGTATGGATTGCACTACAGTGTACTGATAAATGAATCATTGAAGATGAATCATGTAGTGTAGTTTATTTTCAGTGTATTAAAGTTACTATATAAATTGGGAGAACTGCTTCTGGAAGGTGGATTTGGTACAACAAATCGATTTCTGGGAGCAGTACTTTTTTAGGGTATAACGTAAAATTATTTTAGAATAAAAACAGTCGTTTTATGCAACACATTAAGGAACCAATACGAGATACCGGACATGGATTGGATAATCAATTAATTAGGTTAAATTTGCCCTGTACTTTCCTTTTACCCTAAAAATAGCGCAATGAAATTATTATTAGTCGAGGATAATCCTGAGCTGATTAAGAGTATGGCCGATTACCTGGTACATGAAAACAATATTTGTGAAATGGCCCATACCTTTGAAGAAGCCCGCGAAAAGTTGGTTTTATTTACCTATGACTGTATTATACTCGATATAATGCTTCCCGATGGTAATGGGATTAACCTGCTGAAACTGATCAAAAAGGAAGGATTGGAAAGCAGTGTCATTATTATTTCTGCTAAGAATTCGCTGGATTTTAAAATTACAGGTCTGGATGAAGGCGCAGACGATTATATCACCAAACCTTTTCCATTACCGGAGCTGTATTCCAGAATCAAAGCAGTAACACGACGGAACAGCAAAACAGCTTCCCAACTGCTACAGTTTAATGAGATTACAATAGACCTGCTGTCTATGGAAACCCATATTAACGGACAAGCTGTAACCTTAACCCGTAAGGAAACCAATCTCCTGATTTATTTTCTGAACAACCAGAACCGGATCCTGTCCCGACAGGCTATTGCAGCACACCTTTGGGGTGATTATACCGACAATCTTGATAATTTTGATTTTGTGTACCAGCATGTAAAGAACCTCCGAAAGAAAATTACAGATGCGGGTGGAGAAGATTATATCAGTACCGTTTATGGGCTGGGGTATAAAATAAGCCATCAGTAATGCGGCTCAATTACCGGTATACGATTGCTTATTCCTTAATCACTTTTTTTGTATTGCTGATTGGTCTTGCGATTGTTTACACTGCCGTAAAAAGAAGTAGCGCACAGGCAACAATAGGGGAACTAAAGCACCTTAACCGTGTTGTGGCCAACCAACTCAGCAGTTCCGAAGACTATAGCAGCCATCCTTCACGTAAAAATGTTACAATTGAAAAACTAACCGGGATTCCCAATACTACCGAAAAAGTAGATTATAACATAGTTTGGAATGCGGAACTTCAAAATAAGGTAATGAATGTAAGCCTGGCGACAGTACATCAGGTAGGCACTGATTATTATCGGATTACGAGCCATACTTTTATGATCATTACCGAAGACATTTACCTCAATGGGATATTTATGGTATTTGCCTGGACGTTTATCTTCCTGATTTCGATGGTTATTATTTCCAGTGAAGTGATCTCCGGATATATCCTTGCACCCTTTAATGCCACTTTATATTCGATACAAAAATTTGCCCTGCACCAGC
Source organism: Flavobacterium kingsejongi (assembly GCF_003076475.1). NCBI lineage: Bacteria > Pseudomonadati > Bacteroidota > Flavobacteriia > Flavobacteriales > Flavobacteriaceae > Flavobacterium > Flavobacterium kingsejongi. The sequence continues at coordinate 3,154,395 of NZ_CP020919.1, forward strand.
AAACCAATATCAAATTCCAGAAGACAAGTACCTTAGAATTCCAGGAACTGAATCGATTTTTACTAAAGATGACAGAGAATGCTAAAAAAGATTATTGGGCGCTAAAAGAATTTTCTGAAAATGCATCCCATGAATTGCAGACTCCAATTGCGGTTATCAAGGCCAAAATTGAGTTACTCATACAGTCAAAGCTCGATGAATCCCAACTGACCCAACTCATGTCGATGCTGGATGAACTCGAAAAGCTTTCTAAGATCAATCAATCACTAACTTTATTAACCAAGCTGGAAAATTTTCAGGCGAATACTAATAGTGTTACCAATATCAGTAGTATTGTATCAGAAACACTACTTTCTTTTGCAGACCTGATCGAGATGAAGCAGATTACAGTAAAGAGTCATTTGATCGATTTGGTTTATATTCCGATGGAAGAGTCATTGAGCCGTATTCTACTCAATAATCTGCTTAGCAATGCCATACGGCACAACTGGATTTCAGGGTCGATTGAGCTTATGGTAAGTCCTTCCGGACTTATGATCCGTAATACCGGGAATCAGCCTTTGGTACCGACCGAAGAATTATTTGGGCGTTTTAAAAAAGATAATCAATCACTGAATTCTATTGGGATTGGACTGGCTATTGTTAAAAAGATCTGTGAGATTTTTGGACATACCATCACCTACCACTTTATTGCCGGTTACCATACTATCGAAATTGCTTTTGTACAGCCTGAAAAGTAGCCCGCAGCGCAGCTGTAAAACGAAAACGTTTGAAATTTCAACTTAAAAACAATATTTCTTCAAAATTCCTTCAAAATTGAAACCTTAGTTTGTAACAGGCAAAGTGCCGGATTCTTGTTTACTCACTAATTATATTTTGATTAAAATGAATTATATGAAAAAAATAGTGTTTAAAACCTGCTTTACTGTATTTTTAGGTGGAGTAAGCGGTGTTTTAAATGCACAGGAAATCAAAGATACGATTCCCATATTACAGGTGCCGGCTGCTAAGGTCAAGACACCACCTTTGGGTGACCTGAAAATAAAATTCAATGAGGATGGAAGTAAATACCTAAAATTTGGTTTTTGGAATCAAACCTGGCTTCGGGTGATTGAGAATAATCCTGGAACGGCTGTCAATGGTACACCACAAACGACCACCTATGATGCGGGTATCCGTAGGATGCGAATAACGGCTACCGCACAACTTTCCCCACGTTACCTGATTTTTATACAGATGGGAATCAATAACCAGTCTTTTATTTCCGGTGGTGGTACAGGAACAGGTGGTAATGGAGCAGGAAAGAAAGCAGTATTCTTTTTTCACGATGCTTATAATGAATTTGCTATTTTACCTGCAATAAATGAGGAAACCAAAAAGAAAAATGCATTCAATCTGTATATGGGAGCGGGATTGCACAGCTGGAACGGTGTCAGCCGACTGACCAATGCGAGTTCCAACCGGATGCTGACGGCTGATTTACCAGTATTTAATTTCAACACCATAGAAGTTTCAGATCAGTTTGCCCGGCAAATGGGGATTTTTGCCCATGGTGAATGGAACCGTCTGGCCTATCGGGTGAATGTAAATAAGCCTTTTGCAACCAATTTAGTGCCGTTGGTCAATGGTTCTGCTTTAGACAATAATAAAAGCGGGAAACTTTCCTTTGCCGGCTATTTTGATTACCAGTTTTTTGATACCGAAAATCGAAGCAGCCCATTCCTTGCCGGAACCTATTTGGGTGAAAAACGGATACTGAATGTGGGTTCCGGATTTTATTCTACTAAAGATGGTACCCTAACACAACCACAGGAAGGCGTTTTTGAAAACCATGATATTACTATCTTTGGAGCAGATGTTTTTACTGAACTTCCGATAGGTGCGAAAGACAAAGAAATGTCTCTGTCCATTTATAGTGTGCTGTATAATTATAATTTTGGACCCAATTACATCCGCACGACCGGACTGATGAATCCCGGTACTGCCGATCCTGATTTTACAGGTATGGTGGCCAAAGAAGGATTTGGAAATGCAAAGTACTTATTGGGCACCGGAAAAATATGGTACACACAGGCAGGTTTCCTATTGCCAAAGTTTAGTGATAAAATCCGGATCCAGCCCTATGTGACCTATACGTTGAAAGACCTGAAAGCACTTTCAGAAACAGGCCATTTTTATGATTTGGGAACCAACCTTTTATTGGATGGGCATAATGCAAAAATATCACTTCAGTATTCGAGCCGTCCTTTATATGATGCGGCTACCAATACTGTTTTTAAAAGGGCAGGGGAAGTTATCGCCGCTGTCCAGATTTATCTTTAATACTTAAAAATTTATTTATAACTATGTCACAATTATCAAGTATAGCCCGGCCAGAAGAAATGAGCATGGCACGACGTGTGAAAGCAATTATGAGCGGTTCTATAGGGAACCTTGTTGAATGGTATGATTGGTACGCTTATTCCGCCTTTTCCATCTATTTTGCGCCCGTCTTTTTCCCTGAAAGTAGTGCTACGGCACAATTACTGAATACAGCCGGAATCTTTGCAGTAGGATTTCTAATGCGCCCCATCGGTGGTTGGCTCTTTGGGAGTTTAGCCGATCGTGCTGGCCGTAAATTCTCAATGACACTTTCCGTATTATTAATGTCTTTTGGATCGCTCCTGATTGCATTAACTCCTTCGTATGAAGCTATTGGCGTACTCGCACCAATCTTATTATTGGTAGCGCGCTTGTTACAGGGATTGAGCGTTGGTGGGGAATACGGAACTTCAGCAACCTATCTCAGTGAAATGGCTACGGCCAAACACCGTGGTTTTTTCTCCAGTTTCCAGTATGTGACCTTAATTGGTGGACAGCTCATTGCTTTAGGGATCCAGCTTGCTATGCAGAAGCTATTTCTTACCGATGCCGAAATGCATGATTGGGGTTGGAGGGTACCGTTTTTTATTGGAGCAGCCTTATCATTGGTCGCTTTATACCTGAGAAGCCACATGGACGAAACTGCTGCATTCAAGAAAACAGAAGAAAATGAAAATGTAGTAGAAGAAAAAAAGAAAAGTGGTTCTTTACGGGAATTAATGCGCCATCCAAAAGCTTTGGCTATTGTTGTAGGGCTTACTTTAGGCGGGACGATCGCTTTTTATACCTACAGTACGTATATGCAAAAATTCTTAGTCAATACCGTACACCTGACTAAAGATGAATCGACTCTTATTACATTTTTATCCTTACTGATTTTTGCTTTGCTGCAACCTGCATTTGGCTTATTATCGGATAAAATTGGAAGGAAACCTTTGCTGCTGGCTTTTGGGGTTTTGGGAACCATTGCAACCTATCCGTTACTGACAGCGGTCAGCAATTCGTCAGGGAAGTGGGAAGCCTTTGGTTATATCATGATTGCATTGGTTATTGTGAGTGGTTATACCTCCATTAATGCAGTCGTAAAAGCAGAATTGTTTCCTACAGAAATCCGGGCATTGGGAGTTGGTTTTCCCTATTCCGTTACCGTAGCACTTTTTGGAGGTACAGCAGAATATATTGCCTTGTGGTTTAAAGATGCAGGCCACGAAACCTATTTCTATTGGTATGTAACGGGATGTATCTTTATCTCACTGTTAGTCTACAGCTATATGAAAGATACCCGCAAAACGTCTACTTTTGGAGATACGAATCACTAATATTTTTTAAATAAAAACACGAAATCCCCTTACTAATAAGGGGATTTCGTGTTTTCAAAAGTTGAAATTCCGCAGTTAGGGATTAAATAAAGAAATACCCCAGGCTCAGGCTAAAAGAATTTGGTTTGGATTTAAAATCCTTACTCAGGTTATTCAGTCCGCCTTCATAACGAAGATCGATGGTAAAGCGGGAAATATCTACTCCGGCTCCAAGCTGGTACCCCACATTCGATTTGTCAAATTCACGGTAGGAATTGTTTACGTTATTCAGGATAGAGATGTTGTCATCCATGACATAAGAATATACACCACCACCAAAAACACGTACATTCAGCAAAGAAAGATCTACAATTTTATACCCAATTACCAATGGCACTTCGATGCTTTTCCATTTCGCATCTTCAGTTCTGCCATCGTTCGTTTCGATTTTGGATTTTTTTTGTGCAAATAAAACGTCACCCTGGATATATACTTTTCGCAAATCAACACGAACCATAGCTCCGGCAAAATAACCACCAGAGAATTTAGAGTCCAGTCGTGTATCCGATAAAGAAAGGCTGCTGAAATTCCCACCACCTTTGATTCCGAAATGTACAGGAGAAAGGGTTTGTGCCTTTCCGGATAGGGCGATAAAACTCAGGATAAGGCTTAGGAATAGGAGGCATTTGTGTGTTCTCATTTTTTTCATTTTAAATTAATTTATACAAAGAAGCCACAATATTTTGGGCTATAAAAATAATTTTGACCAACACCTTTCAAATATTGACAAAAGGCTTAAGGAAGCCGGCCTAATCTATGACGATTACCGGAGCGTTACATTGTGAAAGGCCAAAATAAAAGGCAATACAACAGCAATCTTTCAAATTTACACAGAAATTAATAAAAAAGACAGCCTTCATGGGGCTGTCTTTAGTTTTTATGCGAATAACAGTCAAAGCTGTTCTCTTTTTATTTTTATACCTGTATTACGCCCAGATTAAAAGGTTTTTCAATCGGTGCGTGATTGGCAGCCTCAATTCCTAAGGAAATCCATGTACGCGTGTCTAACGGATCGATGATTCCATCAGTCCAAAGGCGGGAAGCAGCATAATACGGAGATACCTGAGCATCATATTTCGCTTTAATTTTATCGAACAATTCTTTTTCTTTTACTTCATCTACAATCTCCCCTTTCGATTTCAGGGAAGAAGCTTCAATTTGCATCAATACTTTTGCCGCCTGGGTACCACCCATTACGGCCAGTTCCGCACTTGGCCATGCAAAAATTAACCTCGGGTCATAGGCCTTACCACACATAGCATAGTTTCCGGCGCCATAAGAATTCCCTACGACTACAGTAAACTTAGGGACTACAGAATTACTGACTGCATTCACCATTTTAGCTCCATCTTTAATAATACCGCCGTGTTCCGATTTGGAGCCGACCATAAATCCGGTAACATCCTGAAGGAAAACCAACGGAATTTTCTTTTGGTTGCAGTTGGCAATAAAACGCGTGGCTTTATCGGCAGAATCGGAATAGATTACACCACCAAACTGCATTTCTCCTTTTTTGGATTTTACAACTTTTCGCTGATTGGCTACAATTCCCACAGCCCAGCCATCAATACGGGCATATCCTGTAATGATCGTCTGTCCGTAACCGTCTTTATAAGGTTCAAATTCTGAGTTGTCTACCAGTCGGTTGATGATTTCCATCATATCATATTGCTCCGAACGGGATTTTGGAAGTATGCCGTAAATATCTTTTTCGTCCAGTGCCGGTTTCTCTGCTTTAATACGGTTGTAACCCGCTTTGTCAAAGTCCCCGATTTTATCAATTATATTTTTAATTTTATCCAGGGCGTCTTTATCATCTTTGGCTTTATAGTCCGTCACACCCGAAATTTCACAGTGCGTCGTAGCGCCACCCAGGGTTTCATTATCAATACTTTCGCCGATTGCCGCTTTTACCAGGTAGCTTCCCGCTAAAAATATACTTCCTGTTTTATCTACGATAAGCGCTTCATCGCTCATTATAGGAAGGTAGGCGCCACCAGCAACACAACTGCCCATGACAGCAGCGATCTGGGTAATCCCACGGCTGCTCATAATGGCATTGTTGCGGAAAATACGGCCAAAATGCTCTTTATCCGGAAAAATCTCATCCTGTAGTGGCAGGTATACACCGGCACTATCCACCAGGTAAATGATCGGCAGGCGGTTTTCCATAGCAATTTCCTGAGCCCTGAGGTTTTTCTTTCCCGTGATAGGGAACCAGGCACCGGCTTTTACAGTAGCATCATTGGCTACCACAATGCATTGTTTTCCTTTGATATAGCCAATTTTAACGACTACACCTCCAGAAGGGCAACCGCCATGTTCCACATACATCCCGTCTCCGGCAAACGTACCAATTTCGATACTTTTTGCTTTAGGGTCCAATAAATAATCAATTCTTTCCCGGGCAGTCATTTTGCCCTCTCCGTGCAGTTTTGCAATTCTTTTTTCACCGCCGCCAAGTTTTACTGTAGCAAAACGCTGTTTTAAATCGGATAGTAATAGTTTGTTGTGGTCTTCGTTTTTGTTGAAGTTAATGTCCATTGTATGAGTCGTATAATTTTTTTGGGCGTGTCCCAAAGGGCCGGGCTTTTCGCTTTATCTTTTCCCCGCTGAAAGACCGGGAAAAAGGATGCCGCTGCACTCCCTCACGCAATTTAGTTCATTTTGTTTTGCGCCTGCTAAAGTACGAAATCGTTTGAATTCTAAGCATGCCATGACAATATAAGTTTAGCGGTATGGTATTCCATAACCCGCATTTGACGTTAACTTAATATTATCTTAACATTGAAAGGGTACATTTGCAGCATTAAATTTAAGATATGAATCTCAATAGTATTTTCCAGTTTTTTGTTCCGAAAGATAAAAAATTCTTCCCGCTTTTTGAAGAAGCAACCGCTAATTTAGTGAAACTTGCTGAAACATTACATGAGGCCGTAAATGCGCCACTTGCCGAAAGAGAAATTCTGTATAAGCTTATCGAAGAGCTGGAGCAGAAAGGAGAGGACATCACCCACAAGACCAATCTTGAATTAAGTGTCAATTTTATTACACCTTTTGACCGTGAGGATATTCACTCATTGGCGAGTTCAATTGATGGTGTGGCAAATTATATCTATGGTGCTGCCAGCAGAATGCGTTTGTACCAGGTAGATAAAATCACCAAATCAATCCGTAAGCTGACAGAGATTAACCTTGAAGCCTGCCAGCTGATTCAGGTAGCTATTGTAGACCTGAAAAGCATGAATAAAATAAAAAGCATCACTGCAGCTTGTGCAAGGATTAATAAATTAGAAAATAAGTCAGACAATGTTTATGACAGGGCAGTAGCTGATTTATTCGAAAATGAAACCGATGCTAAGAATATTATGAAATATAAAGAAGTGTTATCGGCTCTGGAAAGCGGTATGGACAAATGTAAAAGTGTGGCCAATGTCCTGGAATCGATTTCTGTAAAACATTCTTAATACAAATTTTATATAGAAATTAAATTCTATGACTCTACTTATTATAATAATAGTTCTTGCATTAATTTTTGATTATATCAACGGTTTTCATGATGCTGCGAATTCTATTGCAACTGTAGTAGCCACTAAGGTTTTAACGCCTTTTCAGGCGGTACTTTGGGCGGCGTTCTTTAACTTTTTGGCCTATTGGGTTTTTGGTTTTGGTGTTGCCGATACGGTGGCCAAAACAGCCCACACGATGGAGATTGACCTTGTCGTTATTTTAGCGGGGGTTATTGCAGCTATTTTATGGAACTTGCTGACCTGGTGGTTGGGAATACCTTCCAGTTCCTCCCATACTTTAATTGGAGGTTTTGCCGGAGCTGCCATCGCACATGCCGGATTTGGAGCTGTCGTATGGTACAATGCCGGAAAACCAGGCGAAATGCCAACAGGTGTACTTATCATTGCAGCCTTTATATTTCTGGCACCATTAATAGGAACACTGGTTTCGTACCTGATTTCCCTTTGGTTAATGCATTCTTCTAAAAAGACGATAGGCCCTAAAATCTTTACCGTTCTATTAATGGTAGTGACAATATGGTTTGTAGTAACCAAAATAGAATATTATGATGAAATCAAACACCCGCGTTTTGCCTCGCAATTCCTGAGTGTTATTACCGAACCCCATAATATTAAGTGGTTGCTGGTTGCTTTTATTATACTATCCATTAGTTTTTTCTGCCTAATATTCAGCAGCCTGAATCAAAACCAGTCTACTTCATGGTTGCGTAAGATGCAATTGTTGTCTTCAGCATCATTCAGTTTGGGACATGGTGGTAATGATTCACAAAAAGTTATGGGTATTATTGCAGCAGCAGTAGTCGTATACATCCATACCAGTGGTTCTTCATTGGCAGCAATGCCGGAATGGTTACAGGTAAGCCTGCCATCGATAGGAGCCAATGGAGAAGAATTTACCGGACACATGCCCGGATGGATTCCATTAGCCTGTTATACTGCGATTGCCGCCGGTACCTTAAGTGGTGGTTGGAAAATCGTAAAAACAATGGGATCTAAAATTACAAAAGTAACGCCATTTGAAGGTGTAGCTGCAGAAACTGCAGGAGCACTGACGCTTTACTTTACAGAACATTTGAAAATTCCGGTAAGTACAACACATACCATTACAGGTTCTATCATCGGTTGTGGACTTACAAAACGTATTTCTGCTGTTCGTTGGGGCGTAACTGTAAAATTAATATGGGCATGGATTTTAACCATCCCGGTCTCAGCATTATTAGCTGCTCTGATCTATTACTTCTTAAGTATATTCCTGGAGTAATACCATTGCAAAAAAATCATAAGGCCTAAGATGACAGTCAGAAACTACCATCTTAGGCCTTTTTTTAATTTCTTCATTGAGTACTACTGTACAAATCTAATATCCTAATTGCTATGACTTTTACGCTTCAAGGTGGAACTATTGTTGACTTTTCTAAAATTTCCTATCGCAGCCTTGGCTTTGGTGAAGCTACGACGCTTCCGGTTAAAAAGTTCAAACTGGAAATAGGCTATAGTGCCCTAAAACCAGAATTTATTGATAAAGCAGCGCTTTTTATTGAAGAATGCCAGGCCGAAGACGAAGGGCAGGGCTATTCGGACGTACCTGAATTACGCGATTTAGGGTATCCCGATTTTATAGAACTTGTCGAGCAGTATCCGGATGTCGCTGGAATGCTGATTACTGATTACCTCTATTTTGATTTTCTGAAATCCCTTTTTGGTGCTGTAAAACAACCGGAATTGATCATAAATACGGTACTGGGTGTAGTAATAAAGAACAGCGTTTTTGCTGTATATGGCGAAGTATTTGAACAGGGCAAGTAATATATTGAGGTGTAAATCAAGGTAAATAAAGACAATATTGCTGATCGATCAGCAAGTCTGTTCTTTTTTTAATACTTTTGCAGCCACCCAATCTCCTTACAAATGAAGTTATACCAATACCCATATTGCCTATTCCTGTGCTTACTTCTTTTTTCCTGTTATACAGGAACTGCACAAATTAATACATTATTTGATAGTTCCAAGCAATTCCGTACACTCAACGAACGATGGGAACTGGACAGTACCAGCCAGAAAGGGACTTTCCTGATTACACCTTACAAATCAATCTATATATTGCCCACACGTTGGTCCAGTAAACCCAACGAAAAGCCATTTAGCGATAATCCTCAAAACGTATCTCCGGAATCGGTCGATTATAACAATGTGGAAACCAAATTTCAGATTAGTTTTAAAACCAAAATTTTTCAGGGCTTGTTTTTTGGACGGGGAGATCTGTGGGTTGGCTATACACAAAAGGCCAGCTGGCAGCTTTACAATAAAAGCCTTTCCAGGCCATTTCGGGAACTGAATTATGAGCCAGAAGTTATCCTAAATTTCGCCACAGATTTTAATGTATTTGGGCTGCGTAATAAAATGTTGGGGATATCGTTTAATCATGAGTCCAATGGGCGCGGTATGCCACTGTCCCGCAGCTGGAACCGGATTATACTTCAGGCCGGATTGGAAAAAGGGAATTGGAGTGTATATTTACGTCCGTGGTACCGTTTGCCGGATACCGAAGATGATAATCCTAATATTAGTAAATACATGGGCAGGGGAGACCTGACGGTTATCTATATAAAAAATGCCAATGTACTATCGCTAATGGCACGTCATAACCTGTATTTTAATTCTAAAAGCAAAGGCTATCTTGAATTTGACTGGGCTTATCCAATTTCTGGAAATTTAAAAGCACATTTACAGGTTTCACAAGGATATGGGGAAACATTAATTGATTACAACAACAGGCAAACAACCATAGGTTTAGGGGTGTCTCTAATTGAATGGTTGTAATTAACGATTTAAATATTCCAATTCCGATTGAAAGATAACCGGTAATGAAATAATAAAAGAAGCTCCTTGCTCTTTTCCTTTGCTTGTGGCGTATATTTTACCTTTGTGCAATTCTACCAGTGATTTGCAAATGGAAAGGCCTAAGCCATTCGAGCTTTCTTTTCCGGTAGGAGAGGAACTCAATTTGGCAAATTTCACAAATAACTTATCAAGATCAGTATTACTAAGTCCCTGGCCTTCATCCTGAAATTCAATTTCAACACAATCACCCGATAATTTTGCAATGACACGAATAAGGGTATTGGGATACGAATATTTGATGGCGTTGCTCAATAGATTGTGCAATACATCAGTGATCTTATTTTTGTCCACATTAATTTTTGGGATGCTGCTGTCATAGTCCAGAATTATTTTTTGTCCTTTACGATTGGCAATTAACTCAAAGCTGGAAATCATGCGGTCGAGCATAAGCTTAAGGCTGGTTTCTTGGATGGATAATTTGAATTCCGTATCTTCCATTTCTGAAAGTTTCAGCAAATCGGTCAGTTTGTATTGGATACTGTCAACGCTTTTCTTGATCATATCGGCCATCTTTGGAACCCGTTTGAGATCCATTTTCAGGATATCATTTGCCAATTTGATAGAGGCCAGCGGATTTTTAATCTCATGCAATGTGATCCCCATAAGGTCGTTCTGGGCTTTGATTACCTTTTTATAGCGTAAACGGTCTTCCAGTTCATCCACTACAAGTGTGGAAAGCGTTTTTAGCATTTTCAGCTGTTTTTCGGTCACTTCTCGCGGTACGGTATCTGTCACGCATACGGCACCCAACAAAAAACCTTCCGGAGATTTTAAAGGTGCGCCAGCATAAAACCGAATTCCTTTCGGGCATTTTACCATGCTATTGCTTTGCAGCTCCGGGCTGAGTAAAGTATCGTTAAAAACAGTAATTTTAGTGTTTAATATTGCAAGGGAACAAAGGCTGTTCTCCCTAAGTACCTGACTTATTTTATTGGGAGTATTGCTAATCATTGATTTGAAAAAGACGCGCTTCTCATCCACGAATGTGATATACGCATGAGGCGTATCAAATATTTGGGAAGCCAGCAAGGCTATCTTATCAAAAGTATCTTCTGGATGCGTATCGAGTATCTGGTACTCGTACAGCTTCTCAAGACGGGATTTATCGTTTTCTGGTATGATGGTCTGGGGTTTTGTGGTAATCATATCTCTTTGATATTTAAATTATTAAACATTTCCATTGGGATAGATTTAACTAAAAAGGACATGCCACAAAAATACAATTAAGATTTTATTAACAGTTGCATAATTACGTTTTATTTTTACATGATCTTACGATTTATAAAAAAACCTGCTACATTTAACTGAAGCAGGTTTTTCCATAGGCATTTTATATTTTATTCATCTTCTTTCTGTCCCATCATCATTAGGAATGATTTTAGAAATTCATCAATCTCACCATTCATTACGCCATCGACATCACTGGTTTCATAGCCTGTACGGACATCTTTCACCAATTTATACGGATGCATCACATAATTACGGATTTGCGATCCCCACTCAATTTTCATTTTTTTGGCTTCAATCTCATCCCGTAAAGCCTGTTTTTTCTTGAGTTCAATTTCATATAACTGTGACTTTAAAAGCTGCATGGCTTTCGTTTTGTTGTCCAGCTGGGAACGGGTTTCAGAATTTTCGATAATAATACCAGTAGGGTGGTGTCGCAACCTTACTGCAGTCTCTACCTTATTTACATTCTGGCCTCCGGCACCACTGGATCGCATGGTTTCCCAGGAAATGTCTGCGGGGCTAATCTCGATTTCAATAGTGTCATCTGCAAGCGGATATACATAAACTGAAGCGAAACTGGTATGCCGTTTTCCGTTGCTGTCAAAAGGAGAGATACGTACCAAACGATGTACCCCATTTTCGCCTTTGAGGTAGCCAAAAGAATAATCCCCTTCAAATTCAAGGGTTACCGTTTTAATTCCGGCAACCTCCCCGGCCTGGAAGTTAAGTTCTTTAATTTTGTAGCCATATTTCTCCCCCCACATCATGTACATACGCATCAGCATTTCAGCCCAGTCACAACTTTCGGTGCCACCGGCACCAGCTGTAATCTGTACTACTGCGCTCATACTGTCACCTTCATCGGATAACATATTTTTGAACTCCATAGCCTCAATATGGTCATTGGTGAGGGTATATTGAGCATCGAGTTCTTCCCCTGTCAATTCTCCTTCACGGTAGAATTCATAGGCGAGCTGCAATTCATCTGCCATCGAAACTGCTTTTTCATAATCTTCAACCCATTTCTTTTTAGAACGTAGGTTTTTTACGATGATTTCTGCTTGTTTCGCATTATTCCAAAAGTCAGGTGCAAACGTCTTTTCTTCCTCGTTTGTAATTTCAATTAGCTTTTTATCAACGTCAAAGATACCTCCTCAACGCACCAAGGCGCTCTATAATACCTTTAATTTGTTCGGTATTTGTCATATTTATTGTAGTTTTGTAACCGCAAAAATAAGCTTTCATTCTGAAACTATGGAAATAAATTTAATTAGCGATACTGTTACGAAACCAAGCCATGAAATGCTGCATTATATGATGCAGGCAAAAGTAGGCGATGATGTGTACAAGCAGGATCCTACTGTTATTGAACTTGAGACGATTATAGCTAATATTTTTGGTATGGAAGCCGCTATGTTTTTTCCTTCCGGAACCATGGCCAACCAAACGGCAATTAAATTGCATACCCAACCTGGTGAACAGCTTATTTGTGATAAATGGGCTCATGTCTATAATTATGAAGGTGGTGGTGCCTCTTTCAATAGTGGGGTCAGCTGTTGCCTTTTGGATGGGGACAGGGGAATGATTACTGCAGATCAGGTATTGGCGGCCATTAATCCACCTGAATTTTTCCACAGTCCACTGACCAGTCTTGTTTGTGTTGAGAATACCACAAACAAAGGAGGTGGGGCTTGTTATGATACACTGGAACTTGCTAAAATAAGAGCGGTTTGTGATGACCATAATTTAAAATTCCATTTGGACGGCGCACGCCTTTGGAATGCATTGGTTGCCCGCCGGGAAAATCCAAAACAGTACGGAAAAATATTCCATACGATTTCAGTATGCCTTTCCAAAGGGCTTGGTGCACCAATAGGATCGGTATTGGTAGGGGATAAGGAAACAATCCACCGCGCTTTGCGTATCCGTAAGATTCTGGGTGGTGGCATGCGTCAGGCAGGGTATCTCGCCGCTGCAGGGATTTATGCGCTTAAAAACAACGTGAGCCGCCTGGATGAGGATCATCGCAGGGCACGTGAGCTTGCAGGAATATTACAAAAGTTACCCTGGGTCAACAATGTAGAGCCGGTAGAAACAAATATTCTAATATTCACAGTGCGGGAACCGCTGAAGGATACTATTGTCATTGAAAAATTAAAACAAAAAAGCATTTTTATCAGTGCGATGGGACATGGTAAATTACGCATTGTAACCCATCTCGATTATAAAGGTGTAATGCATGATTATGTGATGGAAACATTGCATAAGATTACATTTTAAATATAAAAAGCCTGGTAGTACCAGGCTTTTTTATGCATGATGTCGTAGCATATTAGGCAAACATATCCATTCCGGGAATATTTGGCATGCCATCTTTCGCAACAGCACCCAGTTCTGCATCATTCACTGCAGAAGCTTTTGCTATGGCTTTGTTAATAACCAGCACCAAATAGTCTTCCAATTGCTCTTTGTCCTCAAGTAAACTTTCATCAATACTGATGTTTTTTACCGTACGGTTTGCGGTTAAAGTTATCTTTAATAACCCGTCATTGCTCTGCTCGTCGATTAAAACGGTGTCAAGACGCTTTTTAGTTTCTTCAATTTTCTGTTGGGTTTCCTTAATTTTTCCCATCATTCCCATAATATCTCCAAACATTGTTGATAATTTTTATAATTAATATTTACAAATTTAGTAAATTGGCAAATGATTGTCAATAGGAAATATCAATGAAAAAAATAATAGTATTAGCGGCTGTTTGTATTACTTTTGCATCTTCGTATTCGCAAAAAATCGAAAAAAAAATGACTCACAATATACCGACACCCTCGGCTCCTATAAAGCCTGTTACTTTAGAAAAACATTCCGATAAAAGAATTGACAATTATTTCTGGCTCAACGATCGCGAAAACCCTGAGGTTATCAATTACCTGAACCAGGAGAATGCGTATTATGAGCAAATGACAGCACATACCAAGCAGTTTCAAACGGACTTATTTGAGGAAATGAAAAGCCGGATCAAGGAAGATGATGCTTCTGTTCCTTATCTTTATAATGGGTATTATTATATTACCCGTTTTGAAAAAGGTAAAAATTATCCAATCTACTCCCGTAAAAAAGGGAGCCTGGCTGCAGCAGAGGAAATTATGTTCGATTGCAACGCACTTGCAGAAGGCCATACGTATTTTAACTTAGCAGGTGTAAGCATTAGCCCGGATAATAAATGGGCTTCTTTTTCTATCGATACCGTAGGGAGAAGGATTTATACGTTACAGATTAAAAATCTTGAAACCGGTGCGATTTTAGCAGATAAAATTGATAATACTACCGGTGGCGGTACTTGGGCAAATGATAATAAAACGTTATTTTATACCCGCCAGGACAAAAAAACACTACGTTCGGATAAAGTATACAAACATACACTGGGCAGTAAATCAGCAGATAAATTGATTTACAATGAAAAAGACGATACTTTCAGTACCTTTGTGTACAAAGAGAAATCAAAAAAATATATTGTAATAGGCTCTTCCAGTACGTTAACTTCGGAATACCGGATTGTAAGTGCTGATAAGCCCAATGAGGAGTTTAAAGTGTTTCAGCCCAGAGTTCGTGGCCTGGAATATAGCATTTCCCATTATGGGACTGATTTTTATATTGTTACCAATAAGGATAAGGCTACCAACTTTAAACTAATGAAGACTCCGGAAAAGGCTACAGGCCAGGAAAACTGGAAAGACCTGATTCCGCACCGTGATAACGTATTGTTGGAAGATATTGAGATTTTCAAGAATTACTTAGTTGTAGAAGAACGCACCAATGGATTGAATGTACTGCGTATTATGGCCTGGAATGGAGAGCCGGAGTATTACCTTCCATTTGAAAGTGAAACGTATACGGTTTATACGACCTCAAATGTCGATTTTGATACGGATGTATTGCGCTATGGCTACCAGTCGATGGCAACGCCTGCATCTATTATCGATTTTAACATGAAAACGAAAGCCAAAGAAGTCCTGAAAGAACAACAGGTTTTAGGAGGTAAATTCGATAAAAATAATTATACGGAAGAAAGGGTATGGGCAACGGCACAGGACGGTACTAAAATCCCAATTTCAATGGTGTATCGTAAAGGATTAAAAAAGGATGGTAAAAATCCATTATTGCTTTATGCATATGGTTCTTATGGGGCCACAATGGATGCTTATTTTTCCTCATCCAGGCTATCATTACTCGATCGTGGTTTTGTATATGCTATTGCTCACATCCGTGGAGGTGAAGATATGGGGCGTGAATGGTATGAGAATGGAAAGCTCCTGCATAAAAAAAATACTTTTACCGACTATATTGATTGCTCCAAGTTTGTTATTGCAGAAAAATATACTTCACCCGAGCATTTATATGCAGAGGGAGGCTCTGCAGGAGGTTTGCTGATGGGTGCTGTAGTCAATATGGCTCCGGAACTCTATCATGGCGTTATTGCTCAGGTTCCTTTTGTCGATGTGATTACTACCATGCTGGATGATACAATTCCTTTGACAACCGGAGAATATGATGAATGGGGGAATCCGAATGATAAAGAATATTACGACTATATGAAGTCTTATTCGCCTTATGACAACGTTACAGCGCAGGAATATCCCAATTTATTGGTCACAACCGGGCTGCATGATAGCCAGGTTCAGTACTGGGAGCCTGCAAAATGGGTTGCCAAACTAAGAGCCGTAAAAACAGAAAACAACCTGTTATTCCTTGATACTAATATGGATGCGGGGCATGGGGGTGCCTCCGGAAGATTCGAAGCACTGAAAGAACTTGCTAAAGAATATACTTTTTTATTAGATTTAGAAGGAATTCAAAAATAATTAAAATTTTTTAATTAAATTTGCAAGGTTTTGCGGTTATTAAAACTTTGTAAGAGTTTATACCCTTGATTAACTTATTTTTTATGAAAGAAGAAATAAAAGCCTATAATAATGTTTTGGAATTAATAGGTAACACACCACTTATTAAACTGAACAAAGTTACAGAAGGATTAGAAGGAAATTTTTATGCGAAAGTAGAAGCCTTTAATCCCGGACATTCAACCAAAGACAGAATAGCTTTATATATCATTGAAGAAGCTGAAAAAAGAGGAATTCTAAAGCCGGGTGATACTATCATCGAAACGACTTCCGGAAACACAGGTTTCAGTATCGCAATGGTAAGTATTATTAAAGGTTATGATTGTGTTTTGGCGGTGAGTTCAAAATCATCAAGAGATAAAATTGATATGCTGAGAAGTATGGGGGCTAAAGTATATGTTTGCCCTGCACATGTTTCTGCCGATGATGAAAGATCGTATTACAATGTTGCTAAAAGGCTTCATGAAGAAACGAAAGGATCGGTTTACATCAACCAGTATTTTAATGAATTGAATGTCGATGCTCATTATAAATCTACAGGTCCGGAAATCTGGGAACAGACCAACGGAAAAATCACCCACCTTGTCGCGTGCAGCGGAACAGGAGGTACAATCTCCGGAACAGCACGTTTCTTAAAAGAAAAAAATCCAAATATAAGAGTTCTGGGCGTTGATGCTTATGGATCTGTACTGAAAAAATACCACGAGACCAAGGAGTTTGATAATGATGAAATCTATCCTTATCGAATTGAAGGTTTAGGGAAAAACCTAATTCCTACAGCTACCGATTTTGATGTTATTGATGAATTCATTAAAGTAACAGATGAAGAAAGCGCGCATGTAACTCGTGAGATAGCAAAAAAAGAAGGTTTATTCGTAGGATATACCAGTGGTGCAACGATACAGGCTGTACGTCAATATGCTGAAAAAGGAGAATTTGATAAAGATAGCAATGTAATTATTATCTTCCCGGATCACGGTTCCCGATACATGAGCAAAGTATTTAGCGATGACTGGATGAATGAGCAAGGTTTCTTTGACAGTGTAAATGTAGAAGAAGCACAAAAAATAGAATTTATAAAGTAACATACTACAACTGTAGATAAAGATAAGAGCCTCAAATTTTGGGGCTCTTATCTTTTATAAATAATTTAGAGCTTTTATTTTAAATTATAAAATGGCTATTAGTTAAAATGTTCTATATAAATAATATAACAATAAATATTCTCAAAACGAGAAATTTTTATTTTAAAAAGATGTATTAATGAGAATTATGTTTATATTTGAATGTAAATTTTAACCTACAAATTTTTATTATGAAAAAATTATTATTGTTACCCCTTATGATGTTTAGTATTTTTATTGGATGTTCATCCGATTCAGATCAAGTAATTGCTGATCAGCAGCAAAAGATTGTAACTACACCTGTTGATTCAGAAATTGTAATTTCATTGCAGGAACAAGAAAAAGCTGCAGCTGTGCCAGGTTGTGTAGTTAATTTTAATGTTAATGAAACAGCTACTCAGCCCGCGCCTGGTATTATGGCTGTTAGTTATTCTACTTTCCAGCCTTTAGATCTTTATTTTTGCCAACTTAGCGCTTATATTGAAGCTAAATCTTGTGCTAACCCAACGGTGATTAAGAGATTTGCTATAAATTTATTTAGTAATACTCCTACTTTGACTTATTATGTAAATATCTCTGATATTGTTGGATTTGATACGACTAACGCATGCTTTAGCTGGAGGGTAGTCCTAAATGGAGCATCCTGTTCTTCAGAATTTGGATCACCTACTTGTAATAATGCAACACCATGGCATAATTATTAAATCAAGAATAAAGAGATTTTTTTTATAAATATAAGCCTGTTCATTTAATTGGACAGGTTTTATATTTAATTAGATATGCAATATTTATATAAGTTATAAAAAATCCCGATCAATCGAATGTCGGGATTTTTACTTTAAATTTTTCAGGAAAAGTTCTATGTAAATTTAGTAGTATAGGTTTCGTGATTGTATTTCCTTTTGGATCTCTTTTTCTAAGATTTTATTATTTTTCGAATTTCTAATTATGATATAGGCCAACAGTAAAAGGAAAGAAAGTAAAGAATCCAAAACCATTTTATACTGCACTATAAATCACAACTCCAATAGTACTTCCTACAATTGCAGCGTCAATTATTGAATTGGTTTTTATTCTTTTTATTTTCTGTAAAAGTTCCTGGTTGCTTAATTCGGTCAGGCTTTCTGGTTTCATACCTCTAATTTTCTTGAATATTAAATTTAAAAACTAAATGCACCAGGAATAGGAGCTATATTTTACCCAAAAAAATAAAACAGTTGTAAAGGGTTTACAACTGTTTTATTTTTACATTATTGCCTGAAAATTTATTGTAGTGGAAAAGGACAGTTAACCCTCCATAGTATGATAGACATTTTGAACGTCATCATCTTCTTCAATTTTTTCCAGTAATTTTTCAACATCTGCTATTTGTTCTTCTGTCAGTTCTTTGGTAACTTGTGGGATACGTTCAAAACCAGAAGAAAGAATTTCAAGGTTTCGGTGTTCCAGTTCTTTCTGGATAGCGCCAAAACTTTCAAAAGGAGCATAGATTAAGATTCCGTCTTCATCTTCAAAAACTTCTTCCACACCGAAATCAATTAGTTCCAGTTCCAATTCTTCTGTATCTATATCTCCTTTTGGGATACGAAAATTACAGGTATGGTCAAACATAAATTCAACAGATCCCTGTGTGCCCAAACTACCATTACATTTGTTAAAATAGCTACGGATGTTTGCTACAGTACGGTTATTGTTATCGGTTGCTGTTTCAATTAGCAAGGCAATCCCGTGTGGTGCATAGCCTTCAAATAATACTTCCTTATAGTTGGCTGTATCTTTATCGGTTGCTTTTTTGATAGCTCGCTCTACGTTGTCTTTCGGCATGTTTACTGCCTTGGCATTCTGGATGACAGCACGAAGCCTGGAATTGGATTCCGGATTTGGACCACCTTCTTTCACAGCCATCACAATATCTTTTCCTATTCTTGTAAATGCTTTGGCCATAGCTGACCAACGTTTCATTTTTCTATTTTTTCTGAACTCAAACGCTCTTCCCATTTCTAATGTTTTTTTAACGTTGCAAAAATAATGTTTTCCCAATTATTTTTAAGGATTACAACTCTTTTTTGCTAATTTTTATTCTATTTTTTACTCTAAGCTGCTGTTGAAAGAACTAATCCCGAAAGTCATAAATTGTAAAACCAAATAATGACATGGCTACCGACTCCTGTATTAATATTCGGTTGCAACAAAATCTTTTATGATGTGTACGGCTTCAGGAATATAGGGATTTGTTTTAATATTTTTAATTTTAAAAGTATTCATTTCTTTTAACTGCGGGTTATTTTTCATCGATTCGCTATCATAAGAAGTATTGAGTATTGTCAGGGTGTTCTCTTTGGAGGTCACCATTTTAATGGATTCCCAAATACTATCATTCTGGTGCGTGCTTGCGAAAACCTCATTAAAAAGAGAAGGCACAGGCTCTTTAGGAGTGGTCATATAAGAATTGATACTTTTATTGAGTGCTGTTATAGTCATGAAATCTGCATTTGTTTCAATACGCTTTTTACTTTTATCAATTGCATCCTGATAAATAGCCTTGGAATAAGGGATAAAGTTGTAATGAATTTTGATGCTATCATTCGGCAGTGCGGTCTTGTAATTCTTTTCACGGCTGACGAAATCATTAAAAAGGTATGGGATCTCAATATCCGGCAACACCCCTGTAATTTGATGGCTTTTTCCTGTAACCCTGTAAAATTTATCAATAGTAATTTTTAAAAAGTCTTTTTGTTTTTTATCAATTGGCAATACGGTTTGCATGGTCGCTTTACCAAGGGAGGGGGAACCAATCGTAATGGAGCGGTTGTAATCCTGTAAGGCTGCAGCAAAAAATTCACTTGCAGAGGCTGAATTACCATTGATCAGCACCACAATAGGACCGTTATAAATTGCCCCTTTATTATAATCGTTGATGATGTTTTGCCGGTTTTTATTGTCAACCAATACAGAAATAGGGCCGCTATCCAGAAACATCGTCAGCAATTTGATGGCTTCATCCATGGAGCCACCACCATTATCTTCCAAGTCAATTAAAAGGCCATCAATGGTATCGGCTTTTAATTTTATAATTTCTTTTGCAACATCACGGGCACATCCTTTATTCAGATCATCATCAAAATCACTGTAAAAACTGGGTATTTTCAGGTAACCCAATCGGGTATTTTCATCTTCAATGATAAAACTATAAACAAGATTTTCATCCGATTTCATGATTTCTTTTTGAATCGTCACCTCATACACCGTTCCATTTTTTTTACGCAAGGTGAGTGTTACTTCTTTGTAATTATCAGAAAAAACAATATCAGCAATAGTTTTCATTGCGACACAGGTCACCCAATAGGATTCGTTTTGAGAACCTACTTTGATGATCTGGTCTCCAATATCAATTTTACCCGATTTGAAAATGCTGCTTCCGGGTATTACTTCCTCAACAATAATTTCTTCTTTTTCATTCAGGCTAACATAAATTCCCAACGAATATTTTTCCGTAGAGAGACCTGAAAAAAAAGTAGATTTTTCTTCAGATGAAAAATAAGCAGTATGGGGATCAAAATAGGAAGTGTAAATCGTATAGAAAGAATTCTCCAGATTGGTTTTCAGGTGGTCCGGATCATCGAGTATGCTATTGATTTTGCATAACTTGGTTTCGAATACTTTAGCTTTTGAAATTTTTTCAAAAGCATCAAACTTTTGCTTTACACTATCAATATCCGGGCTCATTTTAGCAATGTCTTCGAGGATATCATAGCGGATTTTTTTGCGAAGGATTTTCTCTACATCCTGTTCTTTTAGGTAGAAAGCAATGGTTTCAGTAGTGAAACGTAAGGTATCAGTATTATAGAAATAGTCTAAATCTTCCTTTTCTAATTTTTGGATAACCGCTTTATTACGTTCTAATGCTGTTTCATACGTAGTCGTAAAATCATTAAAAAAGGAACAGTCTTTTGCCCGAATGGCATTATCAATCGTTAAACGGTGCTTTTTAAGATGCTCATATTCTGATTTTAAAAACAGGCTCCGGTCTGGATCAAGTTCATTGATAAAACTATCAAAAACATAAACCGATAAACTGTCGTCTATCGGTTTAGGCCTGAAATGCTCTTTTTTGATGAGCTTATTGATTTTAGTAAGCAGGTCACAGGCTTCCTTATTATTTTGCCCATATAAAGAGAATGATAAAAATATAAGTAACAGTGTGAGCTTCTTCATTCCATCAGGATTTTATTTTTTATAAAAAGGCAACTTTACCACTTTAGCTGGAACATCGTTTTTACGGATCCGAATAAAGATATCAGAGTCGACTTTGCTATACGGCAGGCTTACATAGCCTAAACCAATTCCTTTATTAAGGGAAGGAGACATGGTTCCTGAGGTTACGTGTCCAATAACTGTTCCGGTAGCATCAACAATTTCGTAATCATGACGTGGGATTCCACGATCGGTTAACTCAAAAGCAATTAGTTTTTTAGTGACACCATTTTCTTTCTGTGCTTTTATAGCTTCAGAATTTGTAAATGTTTTATCGAATTTGGTAATCCAGCCCAATCCGGCTTCAATAGGAGAAGTGGTGTCGTTGATATCATTCCCATACAGGCAGAATCCCATTTCGAGACGTAAGGTGTCACGTGCCGCAAGGCCAATTGGTTTAATGCCAAAAGGAAGCCCGGCTTCAAAAATAGCATTCCAGATGTCTTCAGCATCTTCGTTTTTAAAATAAAGTTCGAAACCACCGGAACCTGTATAACCAGTTGCGGAAATAATTACATCATCCTTATCCGCAAATTTTCCGATTTTGAAACTATAATAGTCCATATTATGGAGGTCTACATGCGTTAATGCCTGTAAAGCGGTTGCCGCATGTGGTCCCTGGATTGCCAATAGCGAATAGCCTTCAGAAGCATTTTCCATTTCTACCCCTAAATCATTATGTTTCCAGATCCAGTCCCAGTCTTTTTCGATGTTGGAAGCATTTACAACCAATAAATATTCCACATCAGAAATTTTATAAATCAGTAAATCATCTACGATTCCACCTTCATTATTGGGCATACATGAATATTGTGCTTTACCTACTACAAGTTTGGAAGCATCATTTGTCGTTACTTTTTGGATTAATGCCAGGGCATTTTCGCCTCTCAGAAAGAATTCACCCATGTGGGAAACATCAAACACTCCGACAGTATTACGTACTGTTTCATGTTCAGCAATAACTCCTTCGTATTGAACAGGCATATTGTAACCCGCAAAAGGTACCATTTTTGCTCCTAAACTTTCGTGAACATGCGTAAGCGCAGTATTTTTCATTGTTGTATGTTGTTTTAATTTGTCGCGCTAAATTATTCAAAAAAAAGGAATTTTAATAGTTATTCCTGATGAAGTTTCCCGCGATTATCCATTGCTATTGCCTAATAAAAAGGATTTAAGATCTTCATAGCCTGCAATAGTATGGCTTTGTTTCTTTTTATCCAATAACTCCTGTATTTGTGCTGGTACTTCTAATTTTTCTGAAAGAATCGCTTCTACTGTTTCTTTGAATTTTATTGGATGTGCGGTTTCCAAGAATACTCCGGTATAATCGTTATCCCCATTGTATTTTTTCAATCCCAAATAGCCTATCGCACCATGGGGATCAGCGATATATCCTGATTTTTTATATAATTCCTGCATGGCTTGCAATGTTTCTGTGTCACTAAAACTGTAGGATGAAAATGATTGTTGTAATAGCTGAATTTTATTTTCATAGAGCTTTAATATCCTGATAAAATTACTGGGATTGCTGACATCCATTGCATTCGAAATTGTTGGGATAGTAACACCAGGTTCATATTTTCCGCTAACTGTAAACCGCGGTACAGTATCGTTGCTATTGGTAGCAGCTATAAAATGCGACACTGGCAATCCCAATTGAGCGGCCATCATACCGGCACAACAGTTTCCAAAATTCCCGCAGGGAATGCTAAACACTACATTGGAAGCTTCTCCTTTACTTTTTAAGTTTTTATAGGCCAAAAAGAAGTAAAGCATTTGCGGAAGCCATCGGGCTACATTGATAGAATTTGCGGAAGTCAGTTTTCTATGGGCCAGGCCAGGATCTAAAAAGGCTTTTTTTACCATTTCCTGACAGGCATCAAAATCACCTTTAACTTCAAGAGCGTTAGTGTTTTTTCCCAAAGTGGTCAGTTGTTTTTCCTGTATTTCACTGACTTTTCCTGAAGGATAGAGGATCACAACTTCGATACCGGGTGTGTCGAGGAACCCATTGGCTACCGCTCCGCCAGTATCTCCGGATGTTGCGACAAGAACAGTACTGTTTGATATTTTAGTTTTAGAATTAAAATAGGCAAGGCATCGCGCCATAAATCGTGCCCCAACATCCTTGAATGCCAGGGTAGGGCCGTGGAACAACTCCAGGGCATAGGTTCTTTTTTCGATAGCGACTAATGGAAAATCAAAAGAAAGCGTATCGGAAATGATTTCGCGCAATGCCATTTCCGGAATTGCATCTCCCACAAATTGCTTCAAAGCCTGATAGCCGATTTCTTCGGGAGTAAGATCCTGGATAGTTTCAAAAAAAAGATTGGGCAGTGGCATAATTGTTTCCGGAAAGTACAATCCACGATCGGGAGCAAGGCCATTAAATACAGCTTCCCGAAATCCTACTTTTGGTGCTTTATCATTTAGACTGATATATTTCATAATCAATAGTTAAGATATTATTTTAATTCCGGCTGGATTGATTCCGGATACATGGACTTCAAACGGAAGTTGCATTTCGGTATAAATATTTGAAATCGCAACTGCTACATTTTTAGCGGTTTCAATCCCTTTGCTTAAAGCGAATACAGAAGGTCCGGATCCGGAAATCCCACTGCCTAATGCGCCATTATCCAGAGCTGCCATCTTTAGTTTTTCGAATCCTGGTATGAGGATACTACGCAAAGGCTCGACAATTTCATCATGAAGCGATCGCCCGATCAATCCATAATCTTCGGTATATAGCCCACTGATAAGCCCGGCAATATTTCCACATTGGATAACAGCTTTCCCAAGGGGTATATTTTCGCGAAGTACAGATCTGGCATCTGCGGTTCGCACTTCAATCTGTGGATGGATAACAGTGGCAAAAAGGGCTTGCGGGGCGTTTATTTTAATAATGTCCAGAGGAGCATAACTTCGGATTAATGCAAAACCTCCCAATAGCGCCGGTGCCACGTTGTCTGCATGTGCTGTCCCGGAAGCCAGGCGTTCGCCTTCCATGGCAAAAGGAATAAGATCTGCCGATGAAAAGGGCCTGCCCAGCAGTTCATTAATCCCAAATACAGCTCCGGCAGCACTGGCGGCACTGCTTCCGAGTCCACTACCGGCTTTTATTTTTTTATGGATCCTGATTTCAAAACCAATTTCAGTGTGGAACTGATCCAATAATGCCAAACCTGCTACACCTGCTACATTTTGTTTTGTGTCCATAGGAAGGTCGGCACCGGTAATTTCAATAATACGGATGCCTTTTGTCCGGCTTTTCCGGATAATCATTTCATCACCAATATGATCGAGGCAGACACCCAGTACATCAAAACCGCATGATAAATTGGCGATTGTAGCTGGGGCAAATAGTTTTATTTCATCCATTTTTGTATAGTAAGGAATTAAAAATAGTGTCTCTAATTATTGATTTTATTGGATTACTATGGAATTAGTTATTACCAATCCGGATCACATCTGCAAAAATACCCGAAGCTGTTACTGCGGCTCCGGCTCCGGCTCCTTTGATTAATAGGGGTTGTTCATTATAGCGCTCTGTAAATAAAAGCACGATATTGTCTTTTCCTTCAACAGCATAAAACGGATGGTCTTTTGGAATCTGCTGTAAGCTGACACTTGCCTTGCCATTTTTTAGTTGCGCTACATATTTCAATCTGCAATTTTTTTCATTTGCCTTGAGCAGCAATGATTCAAAATGGTGGCTATTTGTGGCTAAACTGCTCAGGAAATCAGCTACAGTATCAGTAGATAAGCTGGATTCCGGAAGAAAAGAAATATTTTCTATGGCCTCCATTTCCATAGCCAAACCACTTTCCCGGGCAAGGATTAATATTTTACGCATTACATCAATACCACTTAAATCAATTTTCGGATCTGGTTCAGTATAGCCTTCTGCCTGAGCTTGTTGTACGATATCGTAAAAGCTGTTTTCTGTATTGAAATTATTGAATATAAAGTTCAGGCTACCGGAAAGAACGGCTTGGATCGTATGGATTTTATCGCCGGAAGCCATGAGGTTTTTTACGGTGTCAATAATTGGTAATCCGGCACCCACATTTGTTTCATATAAAAAGGGGGCATTAAATTTACGGGATAGGTCTTTCAGCTGCCTATATTTATCAAACGAAGAAGAGCAGGCAATTTTATTGCAGGTTACTACAGCAATACTATTTTCAAGATAATAGCTATAGCCCTCAGCAACTGCACTGCTGGCCGTATTATCAATAAAAATGCTGTTTCTGAAATTAGCCGCTTTTACTTTTTGCTGGAATATGTGAATATTGGAAGGGATACCATTTTCTATATCGGCCTGCCAGTTTTTTAGTAAAATTCCATCTTCATCAAAAATCATCTTTCTGGAATTGGAAAGTGCAATGATGCGGATTGTAATTTTATGATGCGCTTTCAGATAGTGCTTTTGCTGCATTATTTGCGCTATAAATCGTTCACCAACATTACCGACACCCATCACAAACAGATTTAATTGCCTGCTGTCTTCTTCGAAAAACTTTTCATGAAGGCTATTGATGGCTTTTTTGGTATCACTGCTTTGG
Source organism: Flavobacterium kingsejongi (assembly GCF_003076475.1). Lineage (NCBI taxonomy): Bacteria > Pseudomonadati > Bacteroidota > Flavobacteriia > Flavobacteriales > Flavobacteriaceae > Flavobacterium > Flavobacterium kingsejongi. The sequence goes on from NZ_CP020919.1 coordinate 3,180,620, forward strand.
ATTACTGCGGAAATATTTCGTTCTGAGGCGCCTTGTGCGATCGCCCGGACATTAATGTTATTACGCCCCAGAGTGCTGAAAACGCTACCGCTAAGCCCCTGATAGTTTTTCATATTTTCCCCAACTACAGCAATAATCGATAAACCGCTTTCAATAGCACAGGGTATAATTTTAAACTGTGAAATTTCAAATGCGAAAACAGTATCCAATGCTTTCTTAGCTTCAGTAGTATCAGCATCGCTTATGCCAATACAAATGGAGTATTCTGAAGAAGCCTGAGTTATAAATATAACGCTAATGTTTTTATTGCCCAGTGCTTCAAATATTCTTTTGGAAGTACCGGAAACTCCTATAATGCCTGATCCTTCAATAGTAAGTAAGGTAATCTTATCGATATGGGTAATACCTTTAATAGGATTGCTTTTCGGGTTTCCATATTCTGTAATTAAGGTTCCAGTTGCGAGGGGGGCAAATGTGTTTTTAATCGCAATTGGAATTTTGGAATTGAAAACCGGTTGTATGGTCGGGGGATAGAGTACTTTGGCCCCAAAATGAGAGAGTTCCATCGCTTCCTGATACGTGATATCGGTTATGGGATAAGCATGTTTGACCAATTTTGGATTCGCAGTATACATACCACTTACATCGGTCCAGATTTCTAATAGATCAGCCTGTAGGGCCGCAGCAAGTATGGCAGCGGTATAATCCGAACCACCACGCCCTAAAGTAGTGGTATGGCCGTCCTGTGTACGGGCAATAAAACCCGGAACGACAACTAACGGATTATCAACAGTCGCCAAATACTTCTTTATCAGTATATTGGAAACTTCAAAATCGACCATAGCCTTACCAAAATGATCATTCGTTTGGATCAGTTCCCGGCTGTCTTGTAGTATCGCTTTTAGTCCCTGAACTTTTAGTGCTTCTGTAATGATGTAAGAGGAGAGCAACTCACCAAAACTGATGATCCCATCTTTGGTTCGTTTTGAGAGTTCTCCAAGCAGGAAACAGCCGTCAAGTAAGGTTTCTAAATGATTTAAAGTACGTTTGGTATGACTGATAATAGCGCTTTGTGCTACAATCGGGATTAATTCCCTTATCACTTCAAAATGACGGAATTCGATAGTCTCAAAAAGCGCTTTGTATTCCTGTTTTTTATCCGCTGCATTTTCCGCTGCAGTCAATAGTAGATCAGTAATGCCTCCCATGGCAGAAACAACAACAATAAGCCTGGGTTCGTTTTGGATTTGATTTTTAAGTATCGCAACCACTTTTAAAATATTTTCCGCATGTGCAACAGAAGTTCCACCGAATTTTAATATCTTCATAGGTATTCTTTTTTAGTTATAATAAGAGAAATGGAAATACCGTTGGCATTTCAGGTGTTTATTAAGAAATAAACAGAGGGACGATATTATATATAGAAAGAATACCCCAAAGGGTTGTAGTTGTAGTAGCTGTAGCAACAACAGTACGTTTATCCGAAGTCTCGGATAACACTAAATTACTGTATTTTAAACTGATGCTTAGCAAGTTATTTCTTTTTGTTTTTCAAATGTAAGGTTTTTATGCTAACGGTTGAAAGCTGCTATTAACATTTTCGGATAATTTATAAATCGATAGAAAAAATGACAATATGAAAATTTTAAGTGGTGATCAGATTCGAAAAGCAGATAGCAGGACGTTAGTAGAACAAAATTTAACCGGGGTAGCACTGATGGAAAGAGCCGGAATAGTACTGTATAAATGGTTCAATGATTACCTGAAACATACCACTGCTACGATACATATTTTTTGTGGAACAGGAAATAATGGAGGTGATGGCCTGGTAGTTGCCCGTTTGTTATCTTTTGAGAATTATAACGTTACAGTGCATATCGTTCCTACCAGCAAGCCGACTCCGGATTTTAAGACTAATTTGGAGCGCCTCACAGAAGCAGTGCTTTATCCGGATCACTATGATAAAAATGCAGCTCTTCCGGAGATTAGCCCTCAGGATATAGTGATAGATGCCATTTTTGGCAGTGGGCTCAACCGACAACCGGATGCTGGAGTCGTGCGCCTTTTTCAGCATATTAATAATACAGGAGCTACAGTAATTGCAATTGATATACCTTCGGGATTATACCTGGACAGGAAACCGGAAAGAGAGGAAGATGTACTCTGTGCTGCGATAGTATTAAGCCTTCAATTTCCAAAATTGGTTTTTTTCCTACCCGAATTACAGCGTTATCTTGAAAAATTTGTGGTATTGGATATTGGGCTCAGTAAAAAATACAGTCAAGAAGTAGTGACCGTTTTTTCATATACCGATGCAGATGACATTCAAAAACGATTAAAAACTTTTGGGCCTTATTCTCATAAGGGAACTTTTGGGCATGTGCTTACTATCGGTGGCAGTTATGGTAAAATCGGATCGATGATTTTAGCTTCTACAGCCGCTTTAAAAACAGGATGTGGGCTTGTGACTGCTTTTGTACCGGAATGCGGTTATGAAATTCTTCAGGTAGCCATACCGGAGGTGATGGTCGTGACCGATAAAAATAAGAACTTCATTACGGCTATTCAATATGAACTTCAGCCGGACGCAGTGGTAATTGGGATGGGAATGGGTCAAAATAGTAAAACACAGCAGGCACTACATGAGTTTCTAAAGTCCTATGAAAAAGCATTGGTCATTGATGCCGATGGACTAAATATTATTTCTGAAAATAAAACCTGGTTATCATTATTGCCGTCAAAAACAATTCTTACGCCACACCCTAAAGAATTAGAGCGTTTGATTGGTAAGTGGAAAGATGATTTTGATAAAATAGATAAAACAGTTGCTTTTTCTAAAAAATATGATATTGTCGTCCTTATTAAAGGAGCCTATTCCATGGTTGTATATGATGGAAAAGTCCATATCAATTCAACCGGAAATCCAGCACTTTCTACCGGTGGGAGTGGAGACGTACTATCGGGTATGATTGCGAGTTTACGCGCACAGTCGTATGATGCGACAGATGCTTTAATTATTGCGGTGTACCTTCATGGACTTACGGCTGACCTTGCACTGGCAGACATGAGCTATCATAGTTTTGTAGCTTCGGATAGTATAAACTATCTGGGCAGGGCGTATCAAAAAATAGGGGAATAAAAAAGCCTCCCGATCAGGAGGCTTTATCATTTATATTTTTAAAGATGTCCCGTCCTGAAATAGCGATACAAAAAAAAACTCAATTATGTCTAAAGAGAAAAATTATGTAAAGCGAACCCAGCGAGATTACAGTATGTCTCTCAAATTGCAAATCGTCCATGAGATTGAACGAGGAGAGTTATCTACACATGGAGCTTGTAAAAAATATGGTGTGCAAGCACATTCAACAGTTGTTAGTTGGCTTAGAAAATTTGGTAACTTTGATTGGGAAACCCAAACCCCATCTCAAATGGCTAAAACACCTGAACAGCAAATCATGGAACTCGAAGCTAAAGTTACGCTTCTTGAAAAACAGAAAGCTCATCTGGAGCAACAAGTTAATTTTACGGATAAGAAAGCTATTATTTTTGATATGCTTATTGATATTGCAGAGAAAGAATATAATATCGATATCCGAAAAAACTCATCACCCGAACAATTGTCCTATTTAAAGAAGAACAAAAACAAACCTTAGGTTTTACCTGTAGTTTGTTCGGGATAGACAGGCAGGTCTATTATCGTAGCATTAAAAGAAAAATCTTAAAGCAATCAAAGTCTGAACAAGTCATTCTTATGGTAAGAAAGATTAGGATGAAAATGCCTCGTATCGGTACGAGAAAGTTGTATTATTTATTAAACCAGGAGCTTAGAGCATTGAAGATTGGAAGAGATATGTTTTTTAATATCCTCAAAGTAAACCATCTGCTAATATCTCCAAAACGGAGCTATCATATTACGACTAACTCATATCATCGTTTTAAAAAACACAAGAATTTAATTGAAAACTTAAAAATAATACGTCCTGAACAGGTTTGGGTATCCGATATTACATACATCGGAAAAAGAAGTAAGCCCTGCTATTTAAGCTTAGTAACAGATGCATATTCAAAACGGATCATGGGATTTAATGTAGCTACTAATTTAAATGCCGAAAATAGTCTTAAAGCTTTACAAATGGCTCTTAAGAGCAGGAAAAATAGTTGTTTGTCGTTAATCCATCACTCAGATAGAGGTATACAATATTGTTCTGATGAATATCAAAAAGTGATAAGCAAGACTAAAAACCTGCGCTGTAGCATGACTGAGTCTTATGATCCATATCAAAATGCGGTCGCTGAAAGGGTAAATGGAATATTAAAACAGGAGTTTTTAGTAGATAGGTATAATGATCAGCAACTTAATATTATTAAGTTAGTAGTTAAGGAATCTATACAGATTTATAATCTAGTAAGACCGCATTGCTCTAATCATATGCTTACTCCGATGCAAATGCATCAGCAAAAAGAAATAGAAATGAAAACCTATAAAACAAAAAACAGAAGTAACCATGAAGCTACTTCTGTCTAAAAAATGTACTTTTATTATTATTAATCCTGTATTGCTATTCTAGGACTAGACAAGAAGTAAAAAGTTCTTTTAGTTTTGGATCCGATGGTCTTGGCGCATCTGCCGAAACGATATTTCCATTAGGGTCTATCAGGATGAATCTTGGAATACCATCTACAGCATAATCTACTGCAAACTGTGATTTCCAGTCTTTATCTGCCATCAACTGAATACCTTCCAGTTGTAAATCGGCCACCATTTTTTTCCAGGTTTCATGATCTTTCTGCTGATCAATGGAAAGGCTTACAAATTCGATGTTTTTACCTCTGTAGGCTAACTCAGTTGCTTTTAATGAAGGAATTTCCTGTTTGCAAGGCCCACACCATGTAGCCCATACATCTACATAAACATATTTCCCTTTCAGGCTTTCAAGGGAGGTAGTGCCACCTTTATAATTTTCATAGTTAAAAGAAGGTGAAGGTTGCCCTTTGGCTAATTTCTTTACTTTTTCAAATTTCTCTGCAAGCTTAGTTTTGAATAGTTCATTCGTTGAAATTTTATTAAGTTCATCAAAAAGTTGCTGTGATTTCTCATTAGCTGGTGAAATATCATAAGCTAAATCAGTAGCTAAAGCATTTTTAATGTTTTGGCTTTTTATCTTTTTAAGGAAAGGAAGTGCGATATCCGAAAGTTTATCCTCTTCTGATTTTGTATTTTTTTCTACCTCTTCATAGAATTTTGAAGATACGAGTTGCTTGTAAGCATTAGAGAAATAAAAGTCTTTCTCATTATCCAGGTTCAGTTTATCGTCAAATTTCGGAAAAGTAGCGGATGGCTTGTAATCCGGAGCTTCAGCATAATGCGCATGGTAGGAAGGATAGTTAACGAAAGCCAGTGCTTTTGCATAATCGATATTTTTAAGTTCTTCTTCTTTATAGGAAGGAACATCAAATTTTGTTTTTTCAACCAATGCTTTTTGTTTCCCTACCAGTTCTTCCACTTTTTCTTTGAAAGCTTCTTCGGATAAGGCATAAAATTCACTATTGGAAGAAATTAATGATTTTTTGATTTCCGTTTTAGCTTTGATATAATTGTTTTCGGCACTCAGGTCACCTGTAAAAGCAATTGATTTTGTAAGATCTGAATAATCTGCATTGATTTCGAGATGCTTGCCTGGCATAAGGTAAAGCTCATTACTTTCGCTATTGGTTTTGATTGCATAAGCTCCGGAATAGTTCAGGTCCAGTGTATCGCTAAAGGTGCCATCAGGCTTAAGGGTCAGCTCTTTTTCAAAAGAATCTCCGGTAATAGTAATTTTGTTTCCATCAGAATTGATAATCTTCCCCGAAACCAGTAAATAATCAGCGTCTTTACTGCACGAAGCCAGTACAAGAAGCGTAATAAGTCCTAATATTTTTTTCATCGTATGTGTTTTTTATGATTCCAAATTTAAGCTATAAATCATAAAATAATTTAATTGTCTTCTCTTTTTTTATAATGAGATTTTACAGAGCACCACAATTTCCCTACTTCACAAAACTCTCATAAATAACCCGAATAAATTTTGCTTTTCTGCAAACGTTTGCGGAATTTTGGGAACTCAAAAATTAACTTCAAAAATGGACAATTTTCATTATATCAGCTCTGAAACCTTAACAATAGAATCTGTTCAGGAAATTCATTCCCAGGGCAAAAAATTAGCGTTATCAGAAGAAGCTACTGTCAATATCGAAAAATGCAGAAATTACCTTGATCAGAAAATGCTTACTCATAGTGATCCTATCTATGGTATTAATACTGGTTTTGGTTCTTTATATAATATTAAAATTTCAAATGAGAATCTTTCCCAACTTCAGGAAAACCTGGTAAAATCCCATGCTTGCGGAACAGGGGAAGAGGTCTCCCAGGAAATTGTAAAATTGATGCTCTTATTGAAAATACAGTCCCTGAGTTATGGACATTCAGGAGTACAGTTGGAAACCGTTAACCGTCTGATCGATTTTTACAATAATGATATTTTCCCGGTAATTTATTCACAGGGTTCACTGGGTGCCTCTGGTGATTTAGCGCCGTTAGCACACTTGTCACTTCCCTTGATTGGAGAAGGGCTTGTCTATTTTCAGGATAAGAAAGTACACGCTTCAGAAGTACTGGCTCACTTTGGCTGGAAAAAAATCATCCTGAAATCAAAAGAAGGTTTGGCATTATTGAACGGTACTCAGTTTATGAGCGCTTTTGGTGTTGCTGTATTGATAAAATCCGCGAAGTATTCTTATATGGCAGATTTAATCGGAACCATCTCGCTGGAAGCTTTTGACGGTAGGATAGAGCCTTTTAATGAATTGATTCATTACATCCGTCCCCATAAAGGCCAGATCATAACAGCGCAACGTGTGACTGCGTTCCTAGAGGATAGTGAAATTATTGTACAGCCGAAGCAGCACGTTCAGGATCCTTATTCTTTCCGTTGCATGCCACAAGTACACGGTGCTTCCAAAGACGCTATTGATTACGTAAAAAAAGTATTTAAAACAGAAATAAATTCCGTTACCGATAATCCGAATATTTTTATCGAAACGGATCAAATAATTTCAGGTGGGAACTTCCACGGGCAACCCCTTGCGATTTCATTAGACTTTTTAGCGATTGCGTTGGCCGAATTGGGAAGTATTTCTGAAAGAAGAACCTACCAGCTAATTTCGGGCCTTCGTAATTTACCCGCCTTTTTAGTTGATAATCCGGGGCTTAATTCCGGTTTTATGATTCCACAATATACTGCAGCCAGTATTGTAAGCCAGAACAAGCAGTACGCAACACCCGCAAGCATTGACAGTATTGTTTCATCTAATGGACAGGAAGATCATGTGAGCATGGGCGCTAATGCAGCGACAAAAGCACTGAAAATAATAGAAAATTTAGAAACCATTTTAGCGATTGAGCTAATGAATGCTTCCCAGGCTATGGAATTCAGAAGACCTTTACAGTCAAGCCCTTTTATTGAGATGTTCCTAAAGTCATATCATGAAGAAGTGTCTTTCGTAAAAGAAGACCGTATCCTGCACGATGATATCATGAAGACTATTGCTTTTTTACGCAGTTTTCAAATTGATGAAGCAGAGCTATAGCACCTTTTTATAAGTAATAATACCACAAAAAAATAACCTGCACATCTTAAAAATATGCAGGTTATTTTTTTATATTTAGAGTAGAATTAATTGATTCCTCCCAGTGATTTATGGGCTCTTTTTCTTTTGAAATGAGTTTGCTTCAAATTTTTATCTCCAGAGATAATACTGATATTCCCATCAATTTCCAGCATGGCTAATTTTACATCTTTATAATATTCTACGCCATGTTCGTGCATTGCTTCGGTCAGTTCATCTGAGGTAATCCCCAGTTTGCTTAAGATGTCAAAATCAATTTTACCATTGTGAATCAGGATTTCGGGTTTTTGCTGCAATAAATTATTAAGGCGTTTGTAGCGAAACATCAGTTTTTTCAAAATAAAATTGACTACAAATAAAACTGTTGCTGCAGCCAATCCACCCCACAGGCTTGTATCTGTTCCTACCATAGCATTTTGGACAGAATTACTAATCAGCAAAATCAATATGACATCGGCAGTATTGAGTTGTGAGAGTTCTTTTTTTCCGAAAATGCGGAGTGCAATGACCATAAATAAGTATACAGAAGCACTTCGTATGATGATATCGAGATAAGGATTCATGAATAAAAGCCGTTTTTAAGGGTTATTTCCATTTAAAATTCTTTTCAATCGCTTTGATCATTTCTCCGGCAATATCTTTATTGGTAGCACCTTCAATACCCTCAAGGCCTGGAGAGGAGTTCACTTCCAACAACAGTGGTCCTTTGGAAGAACGGATAATATCTACACCGGCTACTTTTAGGTTCATCGCTTTTGCAGCTTTAATGGCAATCCGTTTTTCATCAGCAGTAACTTTAATGATAGAAGCTGTCCCACCCAAATGGATATTTGCGCGGAATTCACCCGGTAAAGCTTCCCGCTGAATGGCGGCTACCACTTTCCCATCAATAACAAAGCAACGGATATCTTTTCCATTGGCTTCTTTGATGAATTCCTGTACCAGGATGTTTGCATTAAGGCTTTTAAAAGCATTAATAACACTTTCAGCAGCTTTTTTAGTCTCTGCCAAAACAACGCCTTTTCCTTGTGTACCTTCCAGTAATTTTACGATAAGGGGAGAACCACCTACCATTTTAATCAAATCATCGGTATCTAAAGGCGAATTGGCAAAACCGGTAGTAGGAATGTCGACTCCGTGATTTAATAACAATTGCAGCGAAAATAATTTATCTCTCGATTGGGTTATAGCAGCTGCAGAATTGAGGCAGAATACTTTCAGCGCCTCAAATTGCCGGGTCAGGGCACAACCATAAAAAGTAATACTCGGACGTATCCTTGGGATTACCGCATCAAAATTACTCAGGATCTTACCACCACGATAGTGAATCTCAGGATTGGTAGCATCGAGTTTCATATAACATTCCTTGATATTCAGGAAATGCATTTCATGCCCGCGCATTTCACCCGCTTCAATAATTCTCTTATTGCTGTACAAATCCGGGTTACTGGCTAAAAGCCCAATTCGCAAACCTGTTTTTGCTTTTTCTGAATTTTGGTATAACTCCTTTAAAACCTCGCTGGTAGGTTGTCCCAGCAGGTATTTTTTTTCAGGATCGACCAACACACGGCCACTCATTGCTTCACGTCCCAATAGCATCCGGAATCCCATGGAATCCCTATTGGTAAGCGTTACTTCAATCTGCCATTGGGAACCGCCAATTTCAAGCTCGGTACGGATAACATAGCGTTGTTCGCGGAAGCCACTGGAGCTTTTGACCACACGTTTATCGACCAAAGGTGATTCACAATGGATTACTGTTTTTAAATTATTCTGGATAGGATTGATATCATACTTCACCCAGTTTTCTCCTTCTTTAATGAAAGGAGCAATATTTATCGCGTGTAATGCTGAAGTCTTAGCACCCGAATCAACACGTGCTTTTATAGTAGGGATTCCCAGAGATGGAAACGAACACCATTCCTCACTACCAACAATTACTTTCTCTTGTAACATATTTTTCTAAATTGAAATAAGATTCTAAAGTACTACTTTTTTTGAAATGCCGATGCGAATGCACTGTTATTATATGAACAAAAAAAAGAAGCTGTCTCAAAACTGAGTCAGCTTCTTTTTTTTTAGTTTGTATTTTTATATGCAATTTTGTAAATTTAATCAGTGATAAACAGCTGATTATATATGAGATTCAAACATTATAACCAACAACAAACGATGCTTCTACCTTATTCGTTTGATGATTTAATTCCACATACACATGCGGTTCGAATAGTTGACCAAGTTGTGGAATCCCTTAATATCCAGCCTCTTTTAAAAGCGTACAGTAAAGAAGGTAATCCTGGATATCATCCAAAGATGTTACTCAAAGTGATGTTGTATGCTTATATGACTAATATCTATTCTTCGAGAAAGATAGAACTTGCACTTCGTGAGAATATCAATTTTATGTGGCTTACTTCTATGACTATTGTTGATCATAATACAATTAATAGATTTAGAAGTGATAAACTAAAAGAGAGTTTTAAAGAAATCTTCAAGCAGGTAGTTTTGATGTTGGCCTCAGAAGGACTGGTGAATCTAAAACAAATTTATACCGACGGAACAAAAATAGAAGCTCAGGCCGGCAGGTACACTTTTGTGTGGGGTAAGAGCATAAAAACCAATAAAGCAAAAATGCTCACCCAGTTGGAAGAATTATGGAACTATGCCCAAAGTATCGACAATGAAGATGACCCCAACCCGGAACCAACAGAGTTCAAAGAAATCAGCAAAGAGGTAATTGAGAAAACTGTAGCTAAAATAGATGCCAAACTCTCTGGTAATGAAAAGACCAGTTCTAAAGCAAAAGCTAAATTACGCTACATAAAAAATAATTTTACTTCCAATCTTGAAAAGTATGAAAAGCAAGAAGCTATTCTGGGAGAAAGAAACAGTTACAGCAAAACCGACACCCAGGCTACTTTTATGCGAATGAAAGAAGACCATATGTTAAACGGACAGCTCAAACCAGCTTATAATACTCAAATATCTACACAAAATCAGATCATTGTTCATTATACCATCCATCAAAATCCGACCGATACTAAAACACTCCAGCCTCATTTAGAAAATTTGGAACAAACCTTTGGTAAAAAATTATTTAAAAAGATAAAAGAAATAACTACTGACGCAGGTTATGGAAGTGAAGAAAACTACGATTATCTGAAACAGAAGAAACTCAAAGCTTTTGTGAAGTATAATACTTTTGAAAAAGAACAAGATCAAAACTACCAAAAGAAACACAAGGCTTTTAGCAAGGAAAATCTCTATTACAATCCAGAAGAAGACTATTATGTATGTCCAATGGGACAAAAAATGCATAAAACATATCAAAACCAGAAAACAACAACTACAGGATACACCCAAACCTTATCGCATTATCAGGCCAAAAACTGTGAAGGCTGTTCACTTCGAGGTCAATGTTTTAAAGCTCAGGGAAACAGAAGCATCGAGCGAAACCACAACCTTGAAAGACATAAACAACAAGCAAGGGAATTACTACTAAGTGAAATAGGAATACAAAGAAGAAAGCAACGCTCTGCCGATGTAGAGCCTGTATTCGCTCAACTCAAGCATAATAACGGTTTTAGACGGTTTTCTTTAAAAGGACTTCAAAAAGTAGAATTAGAATTCGGATTAATGGCTTTAGGTCACAACTTAAGAAAGAAAATTGCAGCATAAAGGCAATTTTTTACTCCCGTTAAAATCTAGATAGTTAAAATCCAAAATTGTATCAAATAAAAAAACCGTCTCAAAATTTGTTTTGAGACGGCTTCTTTTCTATTTTCTGAATCTTCACAACCAGTTCATTATCTTCTAAATCGATGAAAATCTCATCGCCTTCATGAATCTTAGAAGTTATAATTTCTTCGGCCAGGGCATCTTCAACATATTTTTGAATTGCTCTTTTCAATGGTCGTGCTCCAAATTGTTTGTCAAATCCTTTATCTGCAATAAAATCTTTTGCAGCATCGGATAATTTTAATTTGTATCCAAGATCATTTACACGAGCATATAATTTATTCAGCTCAATATCAATAATCAGGTTAATTTGCTCTTTTTCCAAGGCATTGAAAACGATTACATCATCAATTCTATTTAAGAATTCCGGTGCAAAAGCTTTCTTAAGCGCGTTCTCAATAATCCCTTTAGAGTGATCGTCTGCTTGTGACACTTTGGCAGATGTACCAAAGCCAACACCTTGACCGAAATCTTTCAGCTGACGCGCGCCAACATTGGAGGTCATGATGATAATAGTGTTCCTGAAGTCAATTTTTCGACCCAGACTATCTGTCAGGTATCCATCATCCAAAACTTGTAACATCATATTGAAAACGTCCGGATGGGCTTTTTCAATCTCATCAAGCAATACAACACAATAGGGTTTTCTACGTACTTTTTCGGTTAACTGGCCACCTTCTTCGTATCCTACATATCCCGGAGGCGCTCCAACCAATCGTGAGATTGCGAATTTCTCCATGTATTCACTCATATCAATACGAACCAACGCATCTTCTGAGTCAAAGAGTTCTTTTGCTAGTACTTTTGCCAATTGGGTTTTACCAACTCCTGTTTGTCCCAGGAATATAAAGGATCCAATTGGCTTGTTTGGATCTTTAAGTCCAGCACGGTTTCTCTGGATAGAACGGGCAATTTTTAACACCGCTTCATCTTGACCAATTACCTTACCTCTAATGAGTTCCGGTAGTATGGCTAATTTATTGCTTTCAGTTTGTGCAATACGATTTACGGGAATCCCGGTCATCATCGAAACTACATCTGCAACGTTGTCTTCTGTTACCAGAATTCTATTGTTTTTAGAATCCTCATCCCATTGTTCCTGAGCGATTACAAGGTCTTTTTCGATACGTTTTTCGTCATCGCGTAGTTTCGCAGCTTCTTCATACTTCTGTTTTTTAACAACCGTATTTTTCAGTTCGCGTACTTCTTCTAACTGGCGTTCCAAATCAAGGATTTGTTTTGGGACATCAATATTGGTAATGTGAACTCTTGATCCTGCTTCGTCCAGTGCGTCAATAGCCTTGTCCGGAAGGAATCTTTCAGACATATATCGGTTCGTTAACTTCACACAAGCCTCAATAGCTTCTGGTGTATACGTTACGCTGTGATGGTCTTCATATTTGTTTTTAATATTATTGAGGATCGTAATGGTTTCTTCTACAGAAGTAGGCTCTACAATTACTTTTTGAAAACGTCTTTCTAAAGCACCATCTTTCTCAATATACTGACGGTATTCGTCTAATGTAGTGGCACCAATACATTGGATTTCACCTCTGGCTAATGCCGGTTTGAACATATTGGAAGCGTCCAGTGAGCCAGTAGCCCCGCCTGCACCTACAATAGTATGAATCTCATCGATAAATAAGATAATATCCTCATTTTTTTCGAGCTCGTTCATAACAGCTTTCATACGCTCTTCAAATTGCCCTCTGTACTTAGTACCGGCAACAAGACTCGCTAAATCCAGCGTTACCACACGTTTATTGAATAAAACGCGGGATACTTTCTTTTGTATAATTCTTAGGGCAAGACCTTCAGCAATAGCTGATTTTCCCACTCCTGGTTCTCCGATTAATAACGGATTGTTCTTTTTTCTACGACTAAGGATCTGAGAAACTCTTTCTATTTCTTTTTCTCGTCCTACTACAGGATCTAATTTTCCTTCTTCTGCTTGTTCAGTTAAATCTCTTCCGAAGTTGTCAAGCACCGGAGTTTTAGACTTTTTGTTAGCTTTATTCGTTGGATTATTGAATGTTCCTTCTTTTAATCCTTCATCCTGGCCGGAATCATCATTAAATGATTCTGCCCTTGGAAGGTCCTGTAAAAAATCTTCTTCGTTTGGGATCATATTTAAAAATTGTTCTTTGACTAAATCATAGTCGATTTTTAATTTATTCAATAATTTTGTTGTAGGATCATTCTCATTCCTGAGAATACACAATAATAAGTGCGCAGTACTTATGGAAGTGCTCTGAAATACCTTTGCTTCCAGGAATGTTGTCTTTAAGGCCCTTTCTGCCTGACGTGTCAGGTGTAGGTTTTTCTTCTCGTTATTGCGTTCCAGACTCGGATTTGGCGGGCTTAATATTTCTACTTTTCTGCGTAAATGCTCTAAATCAACTAATAGATTGTTTAATATATTAATAGCCTTACCATTTCCGTCTCTCAAAATCCCGAGCATTAAGTGTTCTGTGCCAATGAAATCATGCCCCAGACGTAATGCTTCTTCTTTGCTGTAGGTAATAACATCTTTTACTCTTGGTGAAAAATTATCATCCATAATAAATAGGTTTGTTGCTGTAAATTTAATAAATATGAATTGGGAATTGCAAAAACCATTCCTTGTCATACTGCTGACAGCTAAGTGACAAAAAAATTATTGAAAATAAAAATGAAATAACAATATTTTTAAGAAATATTCATGGAATATGTGTTGATAAATCATTGAAATTTAAACGCCAAATTAGTCGTCAAAAAAAATTAAATATCGTATATTGGCACGTTTTGAAACTAATATAATTTTTTAATTTAAATACTTATGTCTGAAGGAGAAAAGTTAATTCCTATTAACATTGAAGACGAAATGAAATCATCCTACATTGACTATTCGATGTCGGTAATTGTATCCAGAGCGCTTCCAGATGTTAGAGATGGCTTGAAACCAGTACATCGAAGAGTACTTTTTGGAATGTATGAATTAGGAGTTTTTTCGAATAGAGCTCATAAAAAATCTGCAAGAATTGTAGGAGAAGTTCTTGGTAAATATCACCCACACGGAGATACTTCCGTATATGATGCGATGGTTCGTATGGCACAGGAATGGAGCCTTCGTTATCTTTTAGTAGACGGACAGGGTAACTTTGGTTCTGTCGATGGTGACAGTCCTGCAGCGATGCGTTATACAGAGGCCAGAATGCGCAAGATTTCGGAAGAAATCATGGCTGACCTTGACAAAGAGACAGTAGACTTCCAGCTTAACTTTGATGATACTTTAGAGGAACCTACAGTTATGCCTACTAAAGTACCTACATTACTGATCAACGGAGCTTCCGGGATTGCAGTAGGGATGGCTACTAATATGGCGCCTCATAACCTTACCGAAGTAATCGATGGTACATTGGCCTATATTGACAATGAAGACATAGAAATTGACGAATTAATGAACCATATTAAAGCACCCGATTTTCCTACCGGTGGGGTGATTTATGGTTATGATGGTGTTCGTGAAGCATTTAAAACAGGACGTGGCCGAATTGTTATGCGGGCGAAAGTTGGTTTTGAAGAAGTAGATGGAAAAGAATGCATCATCGTTACAGAGATTCCATATCAGGTGAACAAAGCCGATATGATCAAGAAAACAGCTGATCTTGTTAACGATAAGAAAATAGAAGGTATTTCAAACATCCGTGATGAATCGGATCGTAACGGAATGCGTATCGTTTATATATTGAAACGTGATGCAGTTCCGAATGTAGTACTGAATACACTCTATAAATTTACCTCATTACAATCTTCTTTTAGTGTTAATAATATTGCTCTGGTAAAAGGTAGACCGCAAATGCTGAACCTAAAAGAGCTGATTCACTATTTTGTAGAACACCGTCATGAAGTTGTTGTAAGGAGAGCGCAATATGAATTGCGTAAAGCAGAAGAAAGAGCACATATTTTAGAAGGTTTAATTATTGCTTCCGATAATATTGATGAAGTAATCCAATTGATCCGTTCTTCTAAAAATACCGATGAGGCTAAAGAAAAATTAGTCGAACGATTTAATTTATCTGAAATCCAATCGAAAGCTATCGTAGAAATGCGTTTGAGACAGTTAACCGGGCTGGAGCAGGATAAACTGAGAGCAGAATACGAAGATATCATGAAATTAATCAATCATTTGAGAGAATTATTGGCAAGCAAAGACCTGAGAATGGAGCTTATCAAAGAGGAATTGAATGAGATTAAAGAAAAATATGGCGATGCCAGAAGATCGGTCATTGAATATTCGGGTGGTGATGTAAGTATTGAAGATTTAATTGCAGATGAGAGTGTCGTAGTTACAATTTCACATGCTGGTTATATCAAACGTACTGCACTTTCGGAATATAAAACTCAGAATAGAGGAGGAGTAGGGCAAAAAGGAGTGGCTACAAGAGATGCCGATTTCCTGGAGCATTTATTTGTTGCTACCAACCACCAATATATGATGTTCTTCACCCAAAAAGGAAAATGTTTCTGGATGCGTGTTTATGAAATTCCGGAAGGTAGCAAAACATCGAAAGGACGTGCGATCCAAAATTTGGTAAACATAGAAAATGACGATAAAGTAAAAGCCTTCATTTGTACCCAGGATTTAAAAGACCAGGATTACATCAACAGTCATTATGTGATCATGGCTACTAAAAACGGCCAGGTTAAAAAAACACTGTTGGAGCAATATTCCCGCCCAAGATTGAATGGTATCAATGCCATTACAATTAAAGAAGATGATGTATTATTGGAAGCCAAACTGACTACAGGTGAAAGCCAGGTATTAATTGCAGTGAAATCCGGAAAATTAGTACGTTTTGAAGAAGCTAAAACACGTCCAATGGGAAGAAGTGCTTCAGGAGTTCGTGGAATAACTTTAGCAGACGATAAAGATGAAGTAATTGGAATGGTTACTGTTAATGATATGAATAGTGAAATTCTTGTGGTTTCTGAAAATGGTTATGGAAAACGTTCCAGCCTGGATGACTACAGAATTACCAATAGAGGTGGTAAAGGTGTAAAAACACTGAATATCACTGAAAAAACAGGCAAATTAGTTTCTATCAATAGCGTAACTGATAGTGATGATCTTATGATTATCAATAAATCAGGATTAACAATCAGGATGGCAGTTTCTGACCTTAGGGTTGTTGGAAGAGCTACACAGGGTGTAAAACTGATCAATATTAAAGGAAATGACTCTATTGCTGCGGTTACAAAAGTACTTCGTGAAGAAGAGGCAATAGAAAATCTGGAAAACCTTGACGGTGTAGAAAGTACCGGTATAACTGAGGGAGAAGAAACCAGCGAAGATACAATTGAGAATACTGACACTGAAGAATAAATAAACTTAAAATTAAAACTATGAAAGGTAAATATTTAATCACTGCATCGGCGATTATGATATCATTCGGTTCATTTGCACAGAAAGATGAACTCAAAGCGGTAGAAAAAGCATTAAAATCAAATAATGCTGTAGAAGCTAAAACGAATATTGAAAAGGCAGAGTCTTTGATAGCCAATGCTGACGATTCCCAAAAAGCGCAGTTCTATTATTTAAAAGGTAATACTTATTATGAACTTGCTAAAAAGAAAAATGCTGAGACTAGTAAAAATTACAGCACTGCAGTTCAGGCTTATTCTGATTTAATAGCTGTTGAAAGTAAATCTGGAAAGCAAAAATTTAGTAAACTGGCAGAAGTTTCATTGTTACAAATGAAAAGCGAAATTCAAAATAGTGCTATAGCCGATTATGAAGCTAAAAGGTACAAGGATGCTGCAATAAAATTAAATGAGGTGTATCAGCTGGATAAAAAAGATACTTTAAGTCTTTTCAATGCTGCATTGAGTGCTGTTACTGCAGAAGATCTTGATTTAGCTTTAGGATATCTTAATGAGTTAAAAAGATTAAATTATACTGGTCGTGGAAATTTGTATACTGCTGTTAGTAAATTAAATGATCAGCCGGAAGGTTTTGCGAATGCAAAAGACATGAATGATGCTGTTAAAAGAGGAACGCATACAACACCAAAAATAACAAAACTTGAATCTAAAAAAGGAGAGATATTTAAATATATTTCTTTGATTTTAGCTAAAAATGGTGATGTTGAAGGGGCTAAAAAAGCAGTCTCTGATGCTAGAAAAGCCAATCCTAATGATGATAGTTTATTAGAAACAGAGGCCAATTTATACTTGCAAACTAACGATATCGCTAAGTACGAAGAGTTGATTAAAGAGGTTGTGGCTAAGAAACCCAATGACCCTATTTTATTTTATAACTTGGGAGTAGTAACGGCTCAGGCAGGTAAAACTGCTGATGCTGAAAAATTCTACAAGAAATCAATAGAATTAGATCCTAAAAACGTAAATACATATTTGAATCTTGCCATTTTGAAGTTCTCTAACGATAAAGCGATTGTAGATGAAATGAATAAATTAGGTACTACGCCAAAAGACAACAAGCGTTACGAAGAGCTTAAGAAAAAGAAAGACGGTATGTATAAAGATGCATTACCTTATTTAGAAAAAGCACATGAATTGGCACCTGATAATACTGATGTATCACAAACGCTTATGAATGTATACAATGCTTTGGACATGACTGATAAATATCAGGCAATGAAAGCGAAAGCAAAAAAATAAGCAATAGCTTAAAATTAAAAATCCCTTAACAGGTAACTGTTAAGGGATTTTTTTAGTTATTCCAATTTTTATCAAGGAAGTTCTCAATGTCACTTTTTTTAGTGACGATTGTGAGCTCTTGTTTTTTAAGGAGTGTTTCCACTTTTTGAAAGTTCTGTTTATCACTTAAAATAGGACGATCCTTAATGTATTCATTGGCAAATTCAATTACCTGCATTCCGTCACTTTTGTCTAATTCCTCTACCGAAACATCTAAAGGTTTAAATTTTTTGGAATCTTTTTCTACGGTCCAATTATAATCCTGGTACCATAAATCATCTTTTTTGAAATTCTCCATTTAACTGTATTTTAATAGGTTAGTTTTGCTAAGCTACTCAAAAGATACTATTAGGACGAGGGAATTATGTTAATGTTTGCTTTTTAACGCTTTCTTATGATTTAAAATACAATGCAATTTTGAAACTCTGATTTATCTTTGTTCCAGCATAATCATCATAACGACACTCCCTTTCCAATTATATGAAACAAGGTAAGCCTTCCTTTCGAGATCGTTTTTTAGAAAAGAACCCTGCATTAAAAATAAATGAATTTCTTTACTTTCTTACCATTCGGTTTGGATTGATTTTCGCACTGAATTTACAATCGACAACAATTTACTATTGGGTATACCATGTTACCAATGATAAGTTGTCATTGGGATTTGTTGGTTTGGCAGAAGTAATTCCTGCCGTATGCTGTTCCCTTTTTTCAGGACATATCGTAGATCTGAATGAAAAACGTAAAATGGTGCTCTTCTGTATTGTGGGTTATCTTTTTTTGGGCACTGGGCTTTTTATATTAACTACTTCTTTTATCACATCGCATCTCGGTACCTCATTGACGATATACTGGATTTATTTCTTTGTCTTTTTGGGTGGAATTTTACGCTCCTTTTTAGGGCCTTCAATGTTTTCACTCTTTGGCCTTGTCGTCCCACGAAAAAATTATGCCAATGCAACGAGCTGGAGTAGTATGACCTGGCAGATAGGAGCAGTTATCGGTCCGCTTGTTGCTGGTTTTATTATTGCCTGGAAAGGTATAGAGGCAGGGATGTTTCTGGTGATAGTCATCGAAGTCTTACTACTGATCCCAATACTTTTCATTTCGACCAAACCTGTAGTAAAAAAAGAAAAAGAACCGATATTGGATAGTCTGTCGGAAGGGCTCAAATTTGTTCTTAAAACTCCCGCATTGCTCGGGGCTCAATTACTCGATATGTTTTCAGTGTTATTTGGTGGCGCTGTTGCTTTATTGCCGGTTTATCAGAAAGAAATATTACATGTAAATGAAATGGGATTCGGTATTTTACGTTCCGCCCCAGGTTTGGGCGCATTGCTCACTTTTGGATTATTGGCTTTTCTGCCACTCCAAACGAATCCCGGAAAAAAATTATTTATGGCTGTCACCGGTTTTGCACTTTCCATTATTGTTTTTGGCCTATCAAAGAATTTCTACCTTTCCTTCTTTATGTTACTCCTCTCCGGAATGTTTGATGCGGTGAGTGTAGTCATCAGGAGCACTATATTACAACTGGTAACTCCAGATGAAATGCGGGGGCGTGTTGCTGCCGTAAATACTATGTTTGTGAGTTCTTCTAATGAACTGGGGGATTTCGAAAGTGGTGTTATGGCCCATTATCTGGGAACAGTACGTGCTGTAGTAGCTGGTGGCTGCCTTACATTAGGTGTTATTGCTATCACCTTTTTTAAAGCCCCTCAGTTGCGGAAATTTAAGTTTGAAGAGGAAGGCAAAGAAGTATAGTTTTTGAAATTACTATTTGTTTCTAATTTTATTTTAAAAGCATCCCGTACTGGTATATTTTTTCTAAATTTATAGTAACCTTTTATACCATACCTATGGCTTATATCGATTACTATAAAATTTTAGACCTACAAAAAGACGCCACTCCAGAGCAAATCAAAAAAGCCTATCGCAAACTGGCACGAAAATACCATCCCGATTTAAATCCGGATGATGCCGAAGCGAATAAAAAATTTCAGCAAATCAATGAGGCCAATGAAGTATTGAGTGATCCTGAAAAACGGAAGAAATTTGATACCTATGGTGAAAACTGGGAGCATGCAGACCAATTTGAGTCACAGCGAGCCCAATCCCAACAACGAAATGGTCAGGGAAATCCGTTTTCCGGAGCTGAGTATTCAGGAGAAGGCGATTTTTCCGATTTCTTCTCTTCGATGTTTGGCGGCCAGGCTGGCGGTGGAAGACGACAGGCACAATATAAAGGACAGGACTACCAGGCTGAACTTGAAGTACCGTTACGGGAAGTGGCCAAGACACATAAACACACCTTAGCTGTCAATGGTAAAAACCTCAGGATAACCGTTCCTGCCGGTATTGCAGACGGGCAGACCATTAAATTGAAAGGCCATGGTGCTCCTGGAATGAATGGAGGCCCCTCAGGCGATTTATATATCACCTTTAGGGTTCTGGAAGATAATACGTTTAAAAGGGTTAACAACGACCTCTATCTTGCTGTAGAACTGGATCTTTATACTGCTGTTCTTGGCGGTGAAATCACAGTTGAAACCCTTGATGGAAAAGTAAAACTAAAAATACAACCCGAAACTCAAAATAATACTAAAGTACGCCTCAAAGGAAAAGGGCTTCCGGTTTACAAAAAGGAAGGTGCTTTTGGCGATCTGTTTGTTACTTACACTATTAAGATACCAACAGGACTGAATGACAAGCAAAAGGAATTGTTTCAGGAATTATCAAATTTATAACTAATACCGAGGACGTATGCCAACAGAATATATAACAGTAAAAACCTATTGTGTACATTATAATGTGACACCTGATTTTATACTACTACTGGATGAAGCCGGACTGATTGAAATTCCTGAGGTCGATGGGGAGCCATCCATAGCATTGGATTACTTTCCGAAACTGGAACGGTATATCAACCTGCATTATGACCTTCGTATTAATATTGAAGGTATTGATGTTGTTACCAATCTTCTAGATCGCGTGTCAACACTCCAAAATGAAATTAACAGCTTGAAAAGCCGTCTGAAACTCTACGAATAAGAAAACGTTATATGCTAAATGTTTCATAATTTTTAGCTTTAAACCTTTGACTATGCTACTTAAATTCGTGGAATAGACTAATTTTATAGTCTCAAAAAAATACGTTTTTATTGTATTTATCTTACAAAAACAAAGTGTTTTACTAAAAAATAAATCACATGAAACTAGTAATAATCGGTGGTGGTTTTGCAGGAGTCAATCTTGCAAAAGAGCTGGCAAACTATAAAGATATCCAAATTACCCTGGTGGATAAAAACAATTATAATTTTTTCCCTCCATTGATTTATCAGGTGGCTACTGCTTTCCTGGAACCTTCAAGCATCAGTTATCCGTTTCGTAAACTCTTTCATGGAAAAAAGAATATCCAGTTTCGACTCGGTGACCTTCGAAGCGTAAACATGGCTGAGAATAAAGTAATCCTGAATAATGGAGAGCTTTCTTATGATTACCTCGTTTTTGCCACGGGAGCAGAGACCAATTACTTTGGGATGGAAAACGTAAAGAAAAATGCGATCCCGATGAAAACGCTGAACGATGCAATTGTTATGCGTAACAAAATGCTGCAGCGCATGGAAAAAGCTTCTATTTGTAAAGACAGTAAAGAGCGCAGAAAATTATTGAATATTGTAGTTGCCGGTGGTGGACCAACAGGAGTGGAACTATCAGGGATGTTTGCAGAAATGCGTAACGGTATTGTACGAAAAGAATACCCGGAACTTACCACTACAATCGCAAATATCTACCTCGTTGATGGGCAGTCAGCAGTATTAAGCCCGATGAGCGAAAAGTCACAGAAAAACACTTATAAAGCTTTAACGGATCTCGGTGTAATTATCAAACTCAATACTCAGGTAAAAGATTATGTCGATGACACAGTCTATTTTTCAAATGGAGAGAGCATACAAACCAAAAATCTAATCTGGACGGCTGGAGTAGGAGCACGCACTTTTGAAGGAATCCCGGAGGAAAGTTATGGTCGTGCCAAAAGGATGACTGTAGATGCCTATAATAAACTGGTCAATACAACTAACGTATACTCTATCGGGGACACCTGTATCCAAAATAGCGATCCTAAATTTCCAAATGGGCATCCCCAGGTGGCACAAGTGGCTATCCAACAGGGACTCAATTTGGCAAAAAATTTCAAGGCAATGCTTCAGAATAAACCACTAACCCCTTTCCTTTATAAAGACAAGGGTTCAATGGCTATCATTGGAAAAAACAAAGCTGTGGTTGATCTCCCGAAACCAAAGATGCACTTCAAAGGCTTTTTTGCCTGGATGATCTGGTTGTTTATTCACCTGATATCTTTGATCACATTCCGCAATAAAATCAGGACGTTTATTAACTGGATGGTGGCTTATCTGGCCAAAGACCAATCCCTGCGAATGATTATCAGGCCGGATAAAAAGATTAAAGTTGTCCCTAAAGAAGTTTAGAATTGAAAAGCTCATTTATAGTAAATGGGCTTTTTTTATGTTCTATAAATACTGGTTTCAATAAAAGCCTTAAAATGCGACTAAGCGCCTATGGTAATTGATTTGTCCTAAATGATAAGCAAGATGCGTCGTCAGGTGAATCATAAAATAGGCCGTCGATGTTTTGTTTTCCAGTACCAAAATTGGATATTCATCGTCGAGTTGCACATCGTTCATGCTGTCTAATGTTGCAATTACGACTGCTATGGTTGCTTCAACTTTCAGGATTAGATCGGCTTTAGGAATATCTTTTGCACTGAACTCGAGTTCCCGGTTCCGAATGTAACCGGAGTTTCCCAACTGAGCTCCAATATAGGTATTCAGGTTGCCTACAATATGCAGGCAAAGGTTCCCTGCCGCATTAGAAATACCTTTTTCAATGGCCCATAAACTTTCTTCTGAATTATAGGCCGCAATTTCATCCCTTAATGCGGTAAGATCTCTTAGGAATATTTTTTTTAGGATATCGATGATCATCTGTTACTCTAAATTAATTGGTCAAAATTACAATTTATCCTTATTCTTTTTGATTGTTTAACACACAATATCCTTTTGCAGGCTGTGAGTATTTATACCTGTAACCCTAATTCCAGTATTTCTACCTGAGTAAAGATAGTAGGGATCCATTTACTTTGTAATGTATTCAGATATAACGCAATAGGTCTAGGGATTTAAAGAAGCACCTACAAGATTATTGTATCAAAAATACCCCAAATATTTAATCATTAAAAAAACGTACATCATGTCAAAAGAAACAAAAACAATCAGTATCGGACCAGGCGCAATTGCCACTCCATCAGAAGTAAATGGCCCGGGATTCGCATTAGCAGCCTCAGAATGGTATGCAATCCAAACGTATGTAATCACAGCACAAAGTAAAGAAATCATGCCGCATAACAGCGCTGATTTTAAAGCGTATCTGGGTAGTGGAGCACCCAGTGATATGACCCCATTTAATCCACTGATCAAAGCTTATAAAGATATTTATGATCACGTAAAAGTATGGCAGGATGATACTTTTCCACAAAGTGTTTCTTTGGCTTCAGATGTAGTGGCTTATGCACAACAGGCACCTACCTACTACAATCCAATTTTGCCACTCGCGCAAAAATTAACAACAAATCCTGACGATCAGCCTACGAAAGACAAACTTAAAGCTATTTTGAGTGTATTGACCAATAGCGCCAATGGCTATCAGAAAAAAGCAGTGGAAGTGGCTTCAAAAATAAAAACATTCGCTGACGAGACTATGTCGGATAAGATTGTATTAGTTGGTACAGACGGTAAAACAGGATTATTTAAAACCTATAATGACCAATATGGCGCTACAAGTGCTGACGTGGTAGAATTAAACAAACAACTTGTAGCACAACAATTAGTTCTGGATTCGGCAAATGCAGAATATGAACATGATGTTATAGTTGCTGCAACCTCTCCAACCTATGCCTGGATATTTCCTTTTGGAACTATTGCAGCTGCTGTTGTAGCTGGAGTTTATGGAAAAAAAGCTACAGATGCATTAGACAGGGCACATGCCGCTACACAAAAAATTAAAGAACTAAATGCTAAAAAACAAGCAGATGCTTATTTGATGATGTCATTATATACTTCACAAGAGACTGGTCGAAATTTTGTGTAAACAGTTCTTAGTGTTTAATATTACACCTTTCTCCAAATATGACCAAGAACTGATTCATGATTAATCCCCAGCTTGGTATTGCATTTATCCAGCTTTTTTCACAATTTTGTATTGCTAAATAGACTGATTTCTTGACGCTTTTTTCATCTGGGAACTGCACTTTTGTTTTGGTATATTTTCTAATTCCCCTGTTTAAGTTTTCTATTGTATTTGTGGTGTACATTATTTTCCTGATTTCAGCAGGATAGGCCAAAAAAGGCATGAGATTTTCCCAATTCTTTTCCCAGGAGCAAACGGCATATTTATATTTTGCTTCCCAGTTTTTTTTAAATTCAGCCAGAGCTAAAACGGCTTCTTCCTGATTTATTGCAGTATATACTTCTTTCATTGCACTGCAAAATGCTTTTCTATCCTTAACTACTACAAACTTAAGGCTATTCCTTATTTGATGAACAATGCAAAGCTGGGATTCTGTATTTGGAAAAACACCTCTGATAGCTTTTGTAAATCCGGTAAGGTTATCTGTACAGGCAATGAGAATATCCTTTACTCCACGAGATTTTATGTCAGAGAGTACAGTCATC
Source organism: Flavobacterium kingsejongi (assembly GCF_003076475.1). Classification (NCBI taxonomy): domain Bacteria; kingdom Pseudomonadati; phylum Bacteroidota; class Flavobacteriia; order Flavobacteriales; family Flavobacteriaceae; genus Flavobacterium; species Flavobacterium kingsejongi. The sequence goes on from NZ_CP020919.1 coordinate 3,205,477, forward strand.
CAAAATGAAGCCGACTCTTCTTTATTTAGCCACATTCCTAATACTTCTTTCTTACCATCTGTTTTTAGTCCGATTACAATGTAAATTGCATGGTTTTCATATTTCCCATCTGTTCTTACTTTCATATGCACAGCATCCATCCAAACAATCAGATACTGTGGTTCTAAAGCCCTTTTAGTCCATAAATCAACATCAGCCAGTATTCTATCAGAGATGGTCGAAATCGTGGACTCACTTACTGATATCCCATAAACTTCTTTAACTTGTTCTACAATATCACTACGGGTCATTCCACGACTGTACATTCCTAAAATAGCATCTTCAATCTTTTCACTCATCGATTGGCCTTTTCCGATGACCTGAGGCTCGAATTCACCATTTCTATCCCGGGAATAGCCAGGACCATATTGCCCAAAGTCTCTGATTTTATATTCTTTGAGAAAGAACCATTACGGCTATTGCCTGTATTGTATCCGTCAATATTATGCTTCTCATATCCCAGATGAGCATCCAATTCTCCCTGGAGTAGTTGTTCAATGCCTTGTTTATACAGGTCTTGAAAAAAAGTATGGAAGTCTTCTTTGTTTTTAAATTGCTTTGCAAAATCTTTGGGTAATTTACCATCTTCGATCATAATCCGCTCTTTTTAAATTATTTAAATGTAGTTCTTTTAAATTCTATACTTAATGATCTGTTGTTTTTTGGCTAAGCCTTAAAATCTCAAATCAAATTAAAATCAATTTCTACGTTTACACAATCTAACGACTACTCCCCTTCACAAATTGGATTATCAAAAAATGTAGAGTCAATTTCTGCAGCATTACCAGTAATCCAAAAAATTCAGGGTGTCTGGGCAGCTATTTCAGATGACCTTAGCAACATCAGCAAACTAATTGAAACCAATATAGCAGAAGCACTTCCTATCATTATGGATTTAGGGGTGGATGCAGCACTTACTGCGTGGGTTGCTGTAGGGAAAGAGGCGCAAGCTTACCGTGTTAATGCCTATGTAACTGCTCCAGCAGCAGCTAAAGCAGCCTAATATGTCTACAACAACTTTACAACTGAACCATTCTGTGCCCGGCACGGAATGGTTTAAATTTTATGAAGATCTGGAAATTAAAGGTAATGTTCCCGATACTTCATGTGCGATACTAAATCCGAATAACAGTATTTTCCGTGGAATGTACCAGAACCTTGGAGACATTAAAGCAGCCATAGAAAATGCTAATATTGCACCGGTACTGGTCACTGTGTATGCAGACGTACTATTTGTTCCCCAGAATATGGTTTGGGTTTTAAAGGCAGAAGGATTAATTATCTACGCCCGCCAAATAGAAATAGAGGGAAATTCCTCAATAATTCTGGATTACCAACAAAACACAACTGCTAAACTGATACTGTTTGGTAGTGAGATGACAGGGGCTTTAACTGTAAAAGCGGTGTTTAATACCAGCAGCCAGCCACAGTTATTTGAGATTACAGCACGTAATATTGCTCCCGGATTAATTATAGCAGCTGTCAATAAAGAAGCGAGTCTTAAAACACTTGATTTGAAACAGGGTTTTGCATTGCAATTGAGTGCTGATATGGCACTGTATCTAAACAACTCTTTTATTTTCGGATCCTTATTATACGATCAGAATCCAAAGCTTGCGGTTGCTCTTTTTTTATGGGTCAAAGGCTGGGCGGCACAAAATGATGAATTACAGGAGCTCTTTTATCGCAGTACCAGTTTAGCAACATTATTAAACTCAGAATTGAATGCTAAAGTAAATGGCGCCCGGTTTGTTCCTTATTTAACTTCCGATATTTACAAAAATCTATCGCATGTTTTCGCTGCTTCAGCTGCAAAATATGAAAGCGATTACAAAATACTGAGCCTGCAGAAAGTACTAACCCAGGAAAATATCGAAATGGCTAAAACCATGGCGTTAAATTCTCAAAAGGAAATTGAGTATGTCAATGCACTTTTGGCTCAGGCTAATGAAAATTACAACAATGCTGAAACTGCAGCTAAAAATGCATTAGCTAATTTCAATAAGCAACAGCTTGCAGTAGATATGGTAGCCGTCGATTTTGAGTTGGTAGGAATTCCGGAATATAAAAGAAAGGTAATTATACAGGGCGTTTTTGATTTGGTCTCAGCAATAGTCACTTTTGGAGGTGCTATCGCATTAATGGCGGTTGGTGATGAAGCAGCTGCTCCCGCTGCGGCAAAAGGAGCGGTAAATGCCGTAGATGCTGTTGCAGGTGCTGCATCATCCGGGGCTAAAGTGGCCAAATTAGCAGAAGACCTGGCGAAAACAATGAAAGATCTTAAAAAGCTTGTTGAAGTTTTAAAGCAAGTTTACGATTTGGCAAAAGCAGTTAAGGCTGTTGCGGATAACATTAGCTCAGCTAAGAGTAAAATAGGGATCATCCAGGAAATGCATGATACCACGAATGGAGCTGACTTAAGTGCTGCAGATGGATGGACTGTTTTTCAAATCAAAGCCAGCAATATTATGGAAGATCCTATAGAACTGGAAATCGGATATGCCAAAGAATACAAAGAAGCAATGGATATTTTGGTTGTGTATGGCCAGTCTCTTGCCGCAGCACAATTAGCGGTGATTAAAGCCAGCCAGGATGTTGCATCATTATATTTTCAATTGCATTATACGCAGGAAAAACAAGCCAATCTGCAAAAATTAGTAGATAGCCTTCAGGTGGGCGAAAATACAACTCTGGCGCTGATGCAACAGTTTTATCAAAAGTACCTAAACAGTAAAAGTTTGTTGTTTTCAGCTTTAAAGTCTTACCAAGATTCCTTTTTCTATTGGGCTTTGGCGAATTCTAAGATTCAACCTAAAATTATTGATTCGGTAGATGATCTTAATTCAGGAATCCAGGATATAGTAAAAATTGCAATGGATAATGCTTCAGCACTGGAAAGATTTAATCCACCACCACAGAAAATGGAAAACATGACTTTTGAGATTACCGACGAAGCCATCCTAAAAAATTTGCGGGAAACTAGAGAATCAAGCTGGATTCTACCATTATCGGATCAGGAATTTATGGGATTGGAACGCGTTCGGCTGGATGATATTCGTGTCTGGCTGGAAGGAGCTGAATTTAAAAACAATAAGGAGCAATCTGTTTTTATGACCATTACAAACACTGGAAACTATTTGGATCGGTATAAAAACCTGGGGTATCAGTTCAATAGCAAAGGGCTTACAAGAGTCTTTAAATATGAAGTCTCGAAAAACAATACAAATGCTAAGTGGGCCTTTAAAAATGGTACTTTCGGAATTGTCAAAATTGATGGGAAAGTAGATGATGAAGTAAAATATGCCTATTTCCGCCCTACACCCTTTAGTGAATGGAAAATCTCCCTGAAATCAAATAATGATGGAGTTGATTTTTCTAAAGTCTCCCGGATTACAATGTATTTTGAAGGATCTGCAATTGGTACCACTGCCAGTGTCCAAAAATTACTCCTTAAAAAGATAAATGATGCCAAGTTTAGCTAATGAATCCGTAACCAGTCTGTTCACCATTCCAACAAGTCAATGGACAGCTATAAATCAGCGTGTAGGAGCTGTCTTCAGTGTTGAGAGTATTGCTGCTGTAATTTCAAAGGACCTGCCTGGTTACCCGGGCTTGCTATCAAGTAGCAAATTATGGCAATCCACTACTTTTAACGGACTGATTTCAGTATCGGGAAGTATAGCTCAGTATGCAGATACTGCTATTACGAATTTTACGAATTTGAATAACCAGGTTCAGGGCATTTCGGGCAATACTGTTCCGGTTAGTATACAAGACCTAACACTCTCCGTACTGAATCAACTTGTAACTGATACAGCACCTATAGTCGTAAGTACAACGCAGTTGTCGAATGCACTCAAAATATTCCTGACGAACAATCAGATTGTTGATGCTGAGATTGCCTTAAATAAGGAATCGCTCGGTAGCTTTTGGGCACCTTTGGGCGCTATTATTACTACTGTCGAAAATGCTGCGGGGACGGTGACAGGAACGTGGAAGGCTATTTTGGATGATCTGAATAATACGGTAGCCAAGGAAATTACGGTAACCCTACCTTTCATAGAATCCTTAGATATTGATGCCGCTCTTATAAGTTGGCAAAATGTAAAAACAATAACTTCTGCTTTTCCTGCCAATATGGCTAACCAGAAAAATTATTGGAATACAAATTAATTTAATTCTTCAAAATTATGATAAAAATTAGTAACGGCAGTTTGTCTGAACTTTTAAAAGCAGCAGCAACCGGACCTTTTATGCAGGCAGAAATCTATTCTTTAACCGGGCTAGGAAATGTACGGGTAACCTGCAACTGGGCTTATTCGGCATTGAATATCGACCCCAGTAATGGAGCTGAATTTTTATGGCAATTCAACAAAGTTGATGATAACAATATCTCTTTATCCCCGGTATCCAGTTGTATTGATAAAACAATTTATGCCAGTGTACGGGATGATAACGGGTACTATTTGAAAGTGCAGGCACCCTTTTCAGCTGATTGGATAACAGAAGTACGCAGGGATGAAATTATTGCGTTAAAAATGCATGACCTGAATGTTGCAGAATTAAAGGGATTTAATGGAGCCTTTTTTTTCTTGGATAATGGAATGTCATCATATCAAAATCATAGTGGTTATTGCATTCGCAGTATTGGTAGAACTTTTGATCAAAATATGCAGTGGTATTTAAAAATTAAAAGATCATTGCAAGATGGAATTGATTTTAGTTATAGCGATCATAGTTTAGGTACCGTAAAGAATCAATTGGACAATTGTGGAATACAACTCGATGATGCAACGTTGAATACTTTAGTTACACAACTTAATTCCCACTAATACGCTTTATTATTTAATACAGAAGCCCCTCTAATGGGGCTTTTTTGATGCTATAAAAACAAGATAAATAAATATTTATTTATTTATCCAGAATTCCTTTCCATTTGGTATACCCCCAAACCAGGATAGTCAATGTCAATACTAAAGGAATTCCGGTTTCTATAAGTTCATGTGGGCGGTTGTCAATAAGCAGGTGAAAGAGGAAAATGGTTACAATAACCGGCGTTAAAAAGAGTACACCTAAAATTCTCGTTCGCGGAATGAGCAACAATATACCGGAAAGTATTTCGATAAAACCTACAACTTTGGTAAATCCGGAACTGCATAATGCCGTCATCAGATTTTTGTAATCTTCGGGTAAAGGACTATCAGATCCATAGGTTTTACAAGGGGAGAGAAAATGTTTATTAAGTCCTTTATAAATAAAAAATAATCCAAGTGCTGTACTAAGAATCAGAATGGAATACGAGGTGACTTTTTTTTGCATGATACTATAGTTTTTTGGTTTTTTTTTATACAATAATCTAATATAGATTAAATTAAACTAGTAAATGTAAATAATTAATTTAATCTATATTATCATAGATTGGGTGTAGATACCAAGTGCAAATATATACAAAAAAATGTTAAAAATATTTTTATTTAGATTTGGTATAAATAAAAATAAGATTAGATTTGCGGAAAATTTAGCCACCAAAAAAATGAAAAAAATTTTACATGGAATCCTCCTGATGATGACTTTTGGAATCATGGGCCAAACTAAAAACGACTCCGTGTCGTCGTTTCAAAAAATGAAAGAAGCGATCAAGCTTGAGTTGAAAGAAGAGCTAAAAGCGGAACTGAAGAAAGATTTTATAAAAGAAAACAAAAGCCTTGTGGATTGGAGCAAATTTACACTCAGTGGTTACGGAGTGGTAAATTATTACCACTATGGGCGGTATGATACCGATCTCAATATCAAAGACAAATTTGATGCAGAACGCCTCAATCTCTATTTGGGATATAATTTTAATGATTGGATCAGTTTCAAATCGGAAATTGAATTTGAGCATGGGGGAACCGGTTCTACGATTGAATTGGATACGCAGGAAGAATTTGGTGAATACGAACAGGAAATTGAATCCGGGGGCGAAGTAAAAATTGAGCAAATCCATATCAATTTCGCCATACGTCCGTATCTGAATGTACGTGTAGGGCGTATGAAGATACATTTTGGCCTGGCACAGGATTTAGATCGCCCTATTTCTTACTTTACTACCCACCGACAGGAAATGGAAAACGAAATACTGCCGTTGGGATGGTATGAAAACGGAGTACAGATCCATGGTATTTTCTGGAAACGGTTAAAGTATGAAGTCTCTATTACCAATGGACTGGATGCTTCAGGCTTTAGCTCACGAGGCTGGATCAAAGATGGTTATCAAACCCGTTTTGAAATGGCTAATGGAAATTCTTTAGCTTTTACAGGACGACTGGATTATAAATTTGGCAAAAATAAATATACGTATGTCGGAATGTCGGCTTACCTAAATGATGCCGCAGCCAACCGCCCTAAAAACGATATGTCCGAATCAGCCTATGTGACCATTCTCGAAGGACATATCACTTATGATGAAGATTACCTGCGTTTTAATTCAGTAATCCTTTGGGGTAATCTTGAGAATTCTAATATCGTTTCCCGTAAAAATTCCTCCCTTTCCAATAACCTGGGCGTAAAAAGAACTCCCGTAGGTAAAAATACCCTGGGCTTTTCTTTTGAAGGCGGTTACGAAATATTGCATTTTATCAATACCACGGCCAAACAGAAAATTTATCCTTTTATCCGATACGATTACTACGACACCATGCACGAAGTGGAAGGCAACGTGATTCGTAAGCCACGATGGGAGCGTAGTGCACTTATGGGAGGGATTAACTGGTTCGTACATCCGCAAATTGTATTAAAAGCACACTATCAAAACAGAAGATTAGGATCTGATAACTATGATCCAGTGACTTCGTTGTATACCGGAAGAAAGCAGGAAGAGAATACACTTTCTGCCGGAATCGGATTTTCATTCTAAAAAAATAGTCTAACCATAATATCCAAAAAAATGAACAAACAAATTTTAAATTTAGGAGCACTCATAGTAGCTTCCCTGTTTTTTGCCAATTGTAGCAATAACGATGATAGTACGTATGTAGATCCTAATGCAAACCTGTTTACGGAAGTACTGAACAATGTTCCTACAAACGTAATCACCGATACCTACAAGCAGCTGAATGAAAAAGCGATGGCCTTAAAAAATGCCATCAATACATTAGCTATTACACCAGATGAGGCTAATCTTGCTGCTGTTAAAGCAGCCTGGCAAGCTACCAGGTCACCGTGGGAACAGTCTGAAAGTTTCCTGTATGGTCCTGTGGGCATTGAAGAAGTAGTGGATCCGGCGATTGATTCCTGGCCGGTAGATGTTGCTGCTATTAATACGATTATATCAAATAGCGCCCCAATCACGGCTGCTTCCTTAGAAACAAATGATGATGCAAGAGGATTCCACACAATTGAATATTTTGTATGGGGTATCAACGGTAACAAAGCGGCTACAGCACTCACCGCAAGAGAACTGGAATTCCTGAAAGCGGCAGCTGATGATTTACAGCGAAATACACAAAAATTGTATGATGCCTGGAAGACTTCAGGAAGCAATGCGGGTAGTTTTGCCAATCAGTTCATCAATGCAGGCCAATCCGGCAGTCAGTATGTTTCTCAAAAAGCAGCATTGGCAGAGATCGTGGAAGGTTTGTTTGGTATTGCTGATGAAGTGGCATCCGGAAAAATCGAAACTCCATTGAATGGTAATGCTGGTGCTGCAAAACCAGAAGCAGAAGAATCCCGTTTTAGCAATAATTCCAAATTGGATTTTGCAAATAATATCCGAAGCATACAGAATGTATATACGGGTGATTTTGATGATACTTCAGGTAAAGGTATTTCGGATATTGTTATTCTGACCAATCCAACCCTGGATGCTATCATTAAAGCTAAAATAACGGCTGCTATTGAGGCTATTGAAGCGATTCCCGGTACTTTTACCCAGGCGATTAGTAACAACAGGGCACAGGTACAAAATGCACAACAAAAAGTAGATGAATTGAAAATTGCATTGGAGAGTCAATTATTCCCTTTCATTAACAACCTATAAGCCTCATTATTTATAGTGCCCCACCCATTATGAGGTGGGGCATTTTTTTAATTTTATATAACGCATACGGATGGAAATAGTTAAGAAAGGGATGGTATACGCGATCATAGGCATGCTAATAGCTTCCTGCCAAAATGATGACGCAGCGGAGTATGAAACACTTCCGGATCTCTCGGAGCGCTTATATGCCGGTGGGCAAACCACTACTTTTTCTGCTACCAGCAATGCTTTTGGATATCCTGCACCCAATCTTTCTGCAGCAGAACTTCAAAAACACCTGGCGGGCGATCTTCAGTTTGTAGCTACTTTTATCACAGCTCCGGCACCTGTAAATCCGGGATTGGGACCTTTATTTAATAATGTCTCCTGTATTGCATGCCATCCCAAAGACGGCAGGGCAGCGCATCCATCCACTATCAATTCCAGAAACGGGTTGTTGGTTCGTGTGAGTATTCCGGGTATGGATGAACATGGTGGTCCTTTGGCTGTTCCTGGTTTTGGGTTACAGATCCAAAACCATGCACTCGCAGGTTACTTGCCCGAAGCAGATTATCAGGTGACCTATATTCAGAAAACAGAAACGCTTGCTGATGGAACCGTAATCACCCTTCGCAAACCCATTATTAGCCTTACCAATCCGTATATCAGCCTACCACCGGGTGTGATGCTTTCTGCCCGGCTTGGCCCACCGGTATTTGGCTTGGGACTTTTGGAAGCCATCCCGGAAGCTGATATTATTGCGTATATCGATCCAAATGATTGGAATGGTGATGGCATTTCAGGTAAAGCCAATTATGTGTGGGATAGTTATTTGCATCAAACGATTTTAGGCCGTTTTGGATGGAAAGCCAATACAGGAACCATTCACATGCAATGTGCGTCAGCCTATTTGGAAGATATGGGAATTACGAGTAGTGTTTTTCCGCAGGAAACCGGCCATAACCAGCCGAATGGGAATGACGGGCAAAATGACGATCCTGAACTATCTGATGAAATAATGGAGCAAATAGTAATGTATTCCAGCACTTTAGCAGTTCCAGCACCAAGAGGAATTACTAATTCAAATGTTAGGGAAGGGGCTCAGATCTTTGAACAGCTTGATTGTGCCAAATGCCATGTTCCGAGACAACGGACAGGCTATAGCCCAATTTCAGCACTGGCATTCCAGACCTTTTATCCCTACACCGATCTGTTATTACACGACATGGGACCAGATCTGGCAGATCAACGCCCGGATTATTTAGCCGATGGAAGCGAATGGAAAACCAGGCCACTCTGGGGTCTCGGGCTCACACAACTGGTTAATGGACATACCGATTTGCTGCATGACGGCAGGGCCAGGAATACTACCGAAGCCATATTATGGCATGGTGGAGAAGCCCAAAATGCAAAAGAAAAATTCAAACAGTTGCCTACAGCCCGACGGGAAGCCTTATTGGCCTTCCTGAATTCATTATAATATACATAAGCGGTGGTAATGCTGCCGCTTATTCTATAAAACGGCTCCCGCTTACCTGTCCAAATACCACCAGGACATCATAACCATTGATAAAAGAAAGTAATCTCGGTTCTATTTTTAGTGTCCCGGCTTTGACAGCCTTACGGATTGGCCTGAAATCAAAAAGAGCCCATTCCTCACCTTGTACCTGATCGGAAAAAGGGAGTAACGATTTTAATTCATCATCAGTAGCTATATCATACGGCTGGATAGCCAATGTATTATCGGTTGGTGCCATGGTATTCGAAGTTCCTTTCTTGCCAAAAACCAAAATATGCAGCGTTTTCTTGACGGCTGCTCCTGCCAGGTTATCGGCGAGATTGCCTACTTCAAAGGCAGTATTCATTTCATCAGTTCTGGAAAGGTGATTGGCTCCGAATTTAAAGAGCAGTTTAGGCATATTAATAGCATCAGCCGTAATATCGGAATGCAGGTAGTTCAGCAAATTCTTTTTCATCAGATTCACCCTTTGAGTGTAGCTGCTGTTAGCAAATAAAGGAATGGATCGTTTTAAATCCTGTAACATTTTTTTGCTTGCTGCATTTTCATTTTTAAAAGCAACAATCATCGAATCTACTGTAACTTCTTTTAGGCTGTAGGCACTAAAATCGCTGTATTTTGCTATGTCTTTATAAAGAGGCAGGTCATGAAGGGAAATAGTTGCCGCCTTTTTAAGGGCTAATTTTTTTAGTCCCGGTTTTTTAGTTTCGGCAGCCAGGGTTTCAAAAAAAGTAGGTAAAGAGAGGAAGTTGATTTCATTTAATCCCCATATATCGATGTTGGAAGATGTCATCTGCCTGGCCAGCGCCATTTCGGTTTCCCAGCTGTAGAAGGCAAAATCATACGGTTTTTGTCTAAAATAAGCAGCATATTTAGAAGGATCCACACTTACTTTTTTCAATTGTGATGCGGTATAGGGATCAATTTCAATAACCAGTGCTTTGGGCTGGAATACCTGAGCCACTTTACCCGCAAAAACCGGAATTTCGGCTTCTCCGTGTTGTTCACCGATCATTACGAATTGTGATTTTGCAATTTCTGCTTTTAGCAAATCCCAGCCTTTACCGCTATATTCTCCATTACTATAGGAAAACGCAGATTTGTGAATCATGGATTTTAGATCGGGATCCTGTACGGATTGTGCGGTAGAGATTAAAAAAGAATAACAAATGAAAAATAAAAGGGCAATGAGTCGAGCAAGCATGGTGGTGGTTTTTTTATAAGACTATCCAGCAGGATTTTTGTTACAGCGCAAACGAAATAAAGTAACGGTTTTCGTGTGATTTTTTATTCGATGTTTTAATTGCCCAGTTTCAATTACTATGGAAAGGATATCGTCGTTTACCAATTTCAATCTCAAGCCTTTATTCTTCTGGCATTCCAGCATTTTTAGCTTCTTCTTTTTCTATCGCTTTACATTTGTTGTAATTTATTTCATCTTTCGCCTGAAGGTAAGCTGCAGCAACGAAACCAGCCTGTACATAGGTTTCTATTTTATCTTCTCCTTTTTTAGCAATTTCATATTGTTTTTCTGCATCTAAAGCTATCTGATTTTCAATATTTTGAAGGTTTTTAATGAAAATAAAGGATACTGCTAAAATAGCAATGGACTTATAGTTTGCATTGCCCCATCATAACGGGGTATTTGTTTTTTTAAATCGTTAGTTATTGGTTTACTTTTTTAATTGCATTTGAAGGGTATCTTTATTTAAAATCATATTCCACTGCATGCTTGTACCATTGAATTTTTTGATCTGTACTGGAATGGTATCGGGTATACTTCCTTCATACGAGATGACATCTAAGCTATTTTTGGTATCATCATACAGGTATCGCATTGCAACAGCAGTACTGTCCACAAACATATGAGGATTTGGTGAATAATATAGTTTGCCGCGCTCTTCAAAATAAATTACTTTCCATGCAGCTGTATCTTTTTCCCAGGCATTTTCCGGCACTATTTTTCCATTGCGGGTCATCGTTTCTACTTTCCATTTCCCGAAATACTTTTCAGAAAGCCGTACTCCATGGCTATAATACAATATAAATATACAAGGGATCAGGATACACAGTACGCGCGCTAGCAGACGAGCGATTTTACTTCCAATTACTGGTCCTGTATTTTTATAGTGCATAAAAAGTGCTATTATTTCTTCTTTTCGCTGCAATAATAAATAACATAATCCCAATGTAATCAATACACAGGTAAAGATCGTGATGGGACCAATGCCATAAAAAATATTAATCAATACAATATTGAAGAATACCGGTAACAACGTTACGATCCCTAATAATATGGTGCGCCTGAATAATAAAAAGATACTGCCGACAATTTGCAAAAAACCTATGATTAAAGAGAGCCCATAGGAAAAACCATAATATTTCCAGGTGAGCTGTTGCCCTGTAAGGGAGTTTACCAGCGTATCATCCGCATGATAAGAAAAGGTAAAATTAACTTCGAACAGTTTTTCAAAACCATATACCGAAATCTGGAATGCCAGCCAATAGCGCAATAGTATAATGAACCAGACCTTGTATTTTAGAATGGTGGTATTTCCCCTTTTTTCTTTATAATTCCAGTATATGGAGAAACCAATAGCAAATAAGATGGCTCCTAATAATGAAAAGAGCCCTGCGATATTAAAATAATTTGCATATTAAGAGGCAATAACGGGATGATTACTGTGAGGCTTGCATTAACAGCGCCAACAAAAGCTAAAAAGCATAAAGAGAATTTTGAAAACCAATTGGATCGTTGTGTTTCTGCTGCAATCATATCAAATTTATATGTATAATCTATTTGTTTTGTTTATCTCTATTTTTAACGACGATGTGATGAACAAATATAACTTTTTTAGGCAAAAAGTATTACATAAACAATTATTTGACGAAAGGATTTTGTAAGAGGGGAGAGGTCTTGTTCTTATTGTTCTACTTCTGTTATAAGGAGTTTAAATTTTTTTAGTATTTGCATCTATAAAGCTAAAAAAAGACTTTTACGAAGTATATTTTACTAAATATTCTTCGTATTTCAGTGCTGAAAGGGGAACAAATTTCTTCTCATTTCTATTTTCAATTATTATGTAAAATAGAAATTTAATCATACTTGCAGTTTCATTTAGGTAAACTATCTTGAGATTTAGGATCACTACTATAAATTTTATTCATCAGTCAGTTCATGCTTAACTATGAGTTTGAATACATAAGCTTTGTAGCGATTATTATTTTAATATGTTATATAAAAATTTGAATTAATTTTAGGTACACACACTGTACTAATAAAAATATAATTCAAAGCTATTAGATTTAAATTCATTGCTATGATAAATTGACTCCTAAAATAAATAAATCGATAGGCAGGTAATTATTTCTATGGTTTTTAAGAGCTGATAATATATCTATTTGGATTCCGAAGTATAAAGAGAGAAATAGTAAGCGTTCCAGTTTTACATAATAATCATTATTTAAGGTAAATTTGACCTTAGGAACCTGTAATCTATGCATTTCTATTTAAAATATCATTTTGATCTATAATTTATATTATGTAAAATAGAAAAATTTAATGATAATGGATGGTTTCATTTCCGTATAATTATGCTATTTTTATTTAAGTTAATATTAAAGCTATGAATACAACTTACCATACCCTCTACTATTTAGAGAATTCAAAAATTGCTCTAATTGAAATTAAGATTGATACTATAGAGACCAATAACCTGGATAAAATATTCTATTGGTTTTTGTATGATAAAACTGAGGATACTTTACAGCGTTTGGATTTCCAGTCCAGTCATCTGCATAATAATTATGAAGAGCGCCATTTTGAACAAGGTTATTTGCGTTTTACCAATGAAGTTGGTCAGTATACCGCTGATACGGAAACAGAAGTTTCTAAATTAGTGAACAATCAAAGGCTTTTTTTACCGGAAAATATTATATCATACATCAATAAATACCTGAAAGAACATTGATTATTCTATTTCATTTTTGGGTTCTTCGGATGGAATAACGGCTACAACCGGTGGGTTGTCATCTTCACCCAGCACTAATCCCCAAGGTTTTAATCCTTCAACTCGATCAAAGACCACTTTGAAAATAGCAATTACGGGAATGGATAAAAACATTCCTTTTATACCCCATACCAATTCCCCTATCACCAATCCCAAAAGGGCTACCAGCGTATTGATTTTTACTTTTGATCCTACTATTTTCGGCATAATGTAATTACCATCTACAACATGAATGAGGACTACTGCAATTAAGACAAATAGTACATCCGTTGATCCCATCGTGGCAAATGTGATGAGTATGGTTAATAATGAGGCTGTTAATATTCCGATATACGGGATTACATTAAACAATCCTGTGATAAGGCCCAGCAGCAAAGCATATTTAATACCGATAATTTCAAATGCAGTACAGGCTAAAGTCGTAACGATTAACATCTGCAGGAAAAGCCCTGCAATGTATTTTTTGACAATGTATTGAATCTGGCCCACCACATCATATACAATAACAGAATGTTCTTCGCGGAATAAAGAGATGATAAATTTGAGCAATAATCTTCGGTGCAATAGTATAAAGAAGGTGTACAAAAATATAAATACCAGAAAAAGCATCAGCGATGAAACAGACAATAACGTATGCCCCAATAAGGTTGTGCCTTTGCTTAAAGCATCAGTTGTAGCACTATTTACATAACTCAATTGCTCGTTATTATCAATATGGAAGGTTCTGGAAATCCAGTCCTGAATATCAGTGGTGGCCAAAAGAATCTGCTCTTTAAAAGCAGGAAGGTCGTTAGAAAGTTCGCTAAACTGGCTAAACAGCAGAAAAAGCATACCCGATATGACAATCACCAGGCTTAGCAATACTAATATTGATGAAACGGAGCGTGGCATTTTCCATTTTCGTTCCAAAAAATTGGCAAAGGGTAGCAATAATAAAGAAAAGAGAAATGCAAATAATAATGGAGCCAATACCGTTTGTCCGATAATAGCCAGATAAAACATACAGATTATACTAACAAGTACATGGGCTAACCGGGTATAAAAAGGTGTAGATCGTATCATAATTTTCTTCAATTTGGTATAAATATAAGTAAAACGGCGTAATTCTATATCCTAAGTTAAGAACAAAAAGGAAAAGTATAAAGAATTTGGAACTCGTTTATTTAATTTTTTTTTATAGGGTTAAATTTAGTATTTTTAAACTTTATATTTTTTTATGAAAAATACAATAGCAGAACGCATTGCTGATTTTTTAAAGCGTTATCCCCCATTCCTTTCGCTCAGTTATGCTGAGCTCCTGGAAATAGCATCGGAAGTCCGTATCCTCTCTTTGGAAAAGAATAAGACTCTTTTCCAGATTGGCGATCCCTGTCATACTGATTTTTATGTAATCAAAGATGGCGCTGTAGGGCTCTCCATTACTTCTGATGCAGAAGAAACCCTCATCGACCGTTGTGCGGAAGGTGATATTCTCGGACTACGTCCATTTTTTGCCAAAAATAATTACCTCCTGACGGCCAAAGCCCGTGAAGAAACGATCATATTTGCTATTCCGATATTGATTTTCCAAAAGATACTATTGCGGAATGAAGAAGTTCTTAGTTTCTTATTGGAGAGTTTTGCTTCCAACACCCGTAATCCTTATGATAAAGAGCATAAAGGCAAGCTGATTTCTGAAAATGTAATTTATAGCGACCAACAGTCCGAAATCCAGTATTTCCAGTCTATCGATTATTCGGAAAAACCACTTTTGGCTACTGCAGATGCGATTGCAAAAGATATAGCACAAATGATGACCGATAATAATATTGGCAGTGTCATTATTCAAAATAACAATCTCCCGATAGGTATTGTAACGGACAAAGACCTGCGTACCAAAATTGCTACCGGGCGTTTTCCAATTACAGTCGAAGTTGGTAAAATAATGGTTTCTCCAGTGATTACCGTTCCGGAAGATTTATCACTGGCCGAAGCACAACTCTACATGCTAAAGTATGATGTGGATTACCTGTGTGTAACACTGGATGGTACAGCCAAATCCGAAATAAAAGGTATTATTTCTGAGAATGATTTAGTTGAAGCACAGGCGAATAACCTTGGTGTGTTAATTAAAGAGATCAAGCGTGGCCATTCTTCAAAAGACCTTAAACGAAGCCGTGAAAAACTATCCGAGCTGATTGAATCTTCCTTGGCGAATGATATCCCATTACCCCAAATTACCAATATTGCGGGTGAAGTCAATATGGCTTTAATCAAAAGAGCCATTGATATTGCTATTTTAGAAATGGGCTCTCCTCCTGTCCGATTTGCCTGGCTTGCTATTGGTAGCCAGGGCCGTAAAGAGCAACTATTACTTACGGATCAGGATAGCTTCCTCGTTTTTGAAGATGTGGCTAATGATAAATACCGCGATGTGAAGGATTATTTCCTGAAACTGGCCCGTCGGGTGACGACTACACTGAATCGTGTGGGTTATCAGTCTTCACCTGAAGGGAATATTGCGAGTAATATATTGTGGTGTAATTCCCTTAGCGTCTGGATTAGTCAATACGGAAAATGGATTAATACTCCGGGTGAAAACTCAGATGCTATCAGCAGGACTTTCTTTGATTATGAATTTGCCTATGGTGACATTGCTATAGAAGAAGCCATTACTACGGTGATCTTTAAAGATATCCGGGAAAAGAAAAAATTCTTTGGTTATTTAGGAAATGATGCGTTGAAAAAACCACCAGCCTTAGGTTTCTTCAAGCAGTTTAATGTGGAGGAAGATGGTGAAAACAAAGACCTGTTTGATATTAAAAACCGTGCACTGGCGCCTTTAATTGATGCAGCACGCCTATTGATCCTGAGCCAGAATATTAAAGGTGTAAACAATACATATTACCGGTTCCGCCAATTGGCTGTTTCGGAGCCTAAATATGCCGAATTGTACCTGGAATGTGCAGATGCCTTTATCACACTTTCCCAGTTCCGTACAGAATCTGGAATAAAAAATGATAATAACGGACAATACATTAATCTGGAAGAACTTTCAAAAACGGATAAAGCCAAACTGAAACATACTTTCACTGTAATTAAAGAAGTACAGGACCTGATTAAAAACCGATTTGCCCTAACTTATTTCTCATAACCATGCTGGAATGGCTTAAAAATATCACTAAAGAAACCCCGGAGTTCTGGAAAAATTACCTTGGTAAATTCGATAAGAAAACCGAGCGTCGCTTTGTGGTATTCAGTACTGAAACTACAGGTACGGATCCTGAAAAAGATAAAGTGCTCTCTATTGGGGCACTGGCAATTATTGATAACAAAATCATTGTAAAAGATGCTTTTGAAATTCAAATTGATCCGGAGAAAAATATTACTGATATTACCCCGCTTTCCCCTATCGGGACAAAAGTATCCGAACCAGAAGCCCTTAAAGAATTTGTTGACTATATTGGTAAAGCCATACTTGTAGGCCATCGGATTAATTTTGATATTGAAATTATCAATGAAGGCCTTTTAAAGCTCAATTGTGGTAAATTAAAAAACGAGGCACTGGATATCGAGATCATGTACAAAAAATGGAAACAACTTACTGATGAGAGGCAACTCTCGCTGGAAGAGCTTTCTAATGCTTTTAAAATGATCAAAAGCGAACGGCATTCTGCGTCAAACGATGCTTATACTATTGCGCTTTTATTCCTGAGGCTCAAATCCCGATTGGACCTGTTGAATTAAGCAATAATAGATTTAATACGATATAAAAAATAGAAAATGATACAATTAGGCTATACCATACTCTATGTTCAGGATGTCGTAAAGACAGTAGAATTTTATGAGAATGCTTTTGCTTTTCAGCGTAAATTTATTGCTCCGGACAATAGTTATGCCGAATTGATTTCTGGGAGTACAACCCTTTCATTTGCAGCTATTGACTTGGCAGCATCCAATCTTACAGCGGGTTTTATAACAAGCACCTTAAAAGCAAAACCTTTTGGAATTGAAATTGGTATGGTTACAGATGATGTTCCTACAACCCTTGCCGCTGCGATTACTGCGGGTGCGACACTACTGGAAACCCCAAAAACAAAACCATGGGGACAGATTGTTGCTTATGTAAGGGATTTGGATGGCTTCCTGATCGAAATTTGTACCCCTGTAGGATAGTTAGAATTATCAATTTACTTTAACGCAAACAATATGGATGCATTAGTTATTTCCGGAGGTGGCAGTAAAGGCGCATTTGCAGGCGGTGTTGCCGAATACCTCATGCAGCATAGCGGCAAAGATTATGATTTATATGTCGGTACTTCCACCGGTAGCCTGTTAATCCCTTTTCTTGCCTTAGGAGATATTGAACGGATTAAAAAAATTTATACGACTATCCGTCAAAGTGATATTTTTACGGTATGCCCTTTTATCATCAAAAAGAAAAATGGTGTAGTTACCACCCGGATGAATCATTTGGGGATTATAAAACAATTTATAAAAAGACAAAAAACCTTAGGAGACAGTACTAATTTACGCAAATTAATCGGGGAAAGCTTTACAGCCGAAGATTTTGCCATGCTGCAATCCAGAGGAAAAGAGATTGTGGTGACAGTCGCTAATCTTACCACTCAGACTATTGAGCACAAATCCTCTAAGGATTATGGTTATGAAGATTATTGTGACTGGATCTGGGCCTCTGCTAACCTGATTCCCTTAATGAGCCTTGTTTGTAAAAACGGACAGGAATATGGTGATGGTGGATTTGGGAACCTGATTCCCGTACAGGAAGCGATTATACGTGGCGCTTCTGCCATAGATGTTATTGTGCTCCGATTGGAAAAAGGGGTTTATAATAATCCACCATTGCGTAATGCCCTCGAAGTTTTCAGCCGAACCTATGATTTTATGCTCAATCAAATTGGGATTGATGACCTGCTTATTGCCAATCTGCAGGCAGCAGGAAATAATGTAGCGGTTCACTTTTATTACATCAACAGACTATTGACCACGCGGTCCTATATTTTTGATGCGGATGAAATGAAAACCTGGTGGCAGGAAGGGTATGAAATGTTTCAGAAAGAAGCCTGTAAAAGCCATTATATCGAATCCAGGGACACCGAAAGTATGGATTAAAATCCTATCAAAATAGCGTTCAAATACTCTTTACTCATTCCAAAATACCAATTCCTATGTTTAGAATAGTACTTTTTAGTTTTTGCCTGATCCTATCTCTTTCTTCCGTAGCACAAACCAACAAATACCCGAATAGCAGCTTTTTAGCCCAGTGTTACAAGGATCCGCAATACCTTGCTTTAAAAGAAAAAGTTTCCAGAGAATTTGCCCATACCCCACCCGGCCAATGGGGCGAATTTGTAAAAGGGGTAGATGAGGATTTGATTACGAGCCAAAAGATCATTGCTTTTACTTTTGATGCCTGCGGTGGTAAAAATGCAGATGGTTATGATTCTGAACTCATTAATTACCTGCGTAAAGAAAAAATTCCGGCTACTTTATTTGTGACTGGAAAATGGATTGATGCCAATTATACTACTTTTTTGGAATTAGCGAAAGATCCTTTATTTCAAATTGAAAATCACGGACTGAATCACCGTCCATGTTCAGTTGATGGGGAAAGTGAATATGGTATTCATAGTACAAAAGATATTCCCGATGCTTTTGATGAGATAGAGGCTAATGCCGAAAAAATTGAAAAAATTACGGGCAAACGGCCCCTTTTTTACCGCTCTGCCACTGCTTATACCGATGAAGCCTGTGCTAAAATTGCAAAGCAACTCGGGATTACCGTAATCAGCTTTGATGTGCTTTCGGGTGATGCAGTCCCAAATACACCCAAAAAAAAAATAACGGATGCCGTTTTAGAACATGTACGTCCGGGGGCTTTGATCATCATGCAC
Organism: Flavobacterium kingsejongi; assembly: GCF_003076475.1. Taxonomy (NCBI): domain Bacteria; kingdom Pseudomonadati; phylum Bacteroidota; class Flavobacteriia; order Flavobacteriales; family Flavobacteriaceae; genus Flavobacterium; species Flavobacterium kingsejongi. The sequence goes on from NZ_CP020919.1 coordinate 3,224,935, forward strand.
TTTAACCGTCCAAAATGGAATACTTTTGAAGCCATGCAGGATATTGTACCCCAACTTCGTAAATCGGGTTATACTTTTGCCCGGCTGAATGATTTTCCTTTAAAACAAAAATAGTAATCGCGGCGATTTAGGTAACCGGAAATTGTAGTTTGACGTGGAAAGTTTTATCTTGGCAGAGACAACTCATTTCGTATCGATCCGCGAGTTCGATTACAGTCGAAAAAAATTACCATTAATAATTTATGGACAGCCACTATAGAATAGCACTTGACCAGGCATTGGCCTGGATAAACTCAAATTATACTGCGACAGGAATAATTGTTAGCGGAAGTATAATTCGTGGCAATCCCAATAAAAATAGCGACTTTGATATCTTTGTTATTCACGACGGCTTATTTAGGCAAAGAGTTCAAAAATTGTTCAATAAAGTACCTTGCGAAATATTCGTAAATAATATTGAACATGTTTACCGCTATTTTGAAAGTGAATTAGCGGATAACAGACCTGTTAGTGCCAATATCATTGCAACAGGACAATTATATATGGGAAACGACAATCAAAAAATAGTTGCCCTTGTTGACGATGCAAAAAAGTACATTTTATTGCCCAAACCCTTAACAGATGAACAACTGATATTTTATAAATACGCTATAACAAATCTGCTTGAAGATGCCACAGATATTTATACCACAGACAAGATAACAACTTTATACATTCTTGACAAAGTAGTAATAGACATAATTCATTTCATTTTTTATGCTAAGCAACAACCCTTACCAAGACTAAAAGACAGAATTGAGAATCTATTAGAATTAGACCCAGTAATAGGAAATTTGATAACGATATATTATGGTGAAAAGAGCGTTGAGGAAAAGTATAAATTGACAAAACAAATGGTTATTGGCTTGACAGGTGTAACAGGTTTTTTTGAATGGAGTTCAGCCCCAGAATAATTATTCTATATAGGCTGTCTCAAAAAACATTTAAAAATCCAATTTATATGTGAGGCATTTTCTATCCTACTTGACATAATGTTAAAAAATATTTTACTACCTAACTAACTACACCTACATTAAATCATGGTACAAAGAATTATTGGTATTATGGGCGCTATGCCCGAGGAAACGAATGGCATTGTTGCATTACTCCAAAATCCGGTTGCTACTACCCGAGGCCGAAGAACTTATACTTCAGGTACCATTAATGGCATTACGGTCGTTGTTGTTTTTTCACGCTGGGGTAAAGTAGCAGCTGCCACCACTGTAACCCACTTGATCCTGGAATTTAATATTACTGAATTGATTTTTACAGGAGTTGCTGGAGCTATACTCGATGATTTAAATATTGGTGACATCGTCATCGGTAACCAGTTCATACAACATGATATGGATGCACGGCCACTAATGGCAAAGTATGAAATCCCTTTACTGGGCGTTACTCATTTTGAAAGTCCAGAGGATTGTATAAACGCTGGATTTGTTGCAGCAAATTCAGCCATTGCAGAAAAGAAACTACATACTGAAATTCCAGAAGCCGATCTAGCCCAATTTGCAATCACAGCCCCAAAAGTAATTATTGGGGTCATTGCCAGCGGAGATCATTTTTTCTCTGACACGGAGACAAAAACAAAATTACTTTCAGAATTACCCGACGTGGTATGTGTAGAAATGGAAGGCGCAGCGGTAGCTCAGGTATGCTATGAATATGCCATTCAGTATACGATCATACGGACAATTTCAGACAACGCAGAAAGCACTTCAGATATTGACTTCGCCGCTTTTATTGCAACAATAGCGAGCAAATATGCTGCATTAATCATACAAAAATTGATTCTATAAACCAGCATTTATAGAAAAGCCTTATAGAAATTATAAGGCTTTTTCTAATATTTATCTTTAAAAAAATAAATTAAAATCTAAATTAATACTTTAAATAAACCGTATAAATAATTAAATTACAATCTATAAATCCATTATACTATCAAGTCCTCTTTTAAACCCTGTAAACGACCCCACTTTTTTGATGGCTAATAAACCACCTTTTACATAAGGAGCTGCTCCAGTACCGGAATCATGGCGGATGGTAAGCCGTTCCTCTTCCAATCCAAAGATTGTTTCCACAGCGATTGTGTAGCTGGGTAAACGTACAGCATGAACTGTTACATTACTTACTTTCGCTCCCCTACTTTCTATTGGGCCTATCAAATTTTTAGCGGTTACAAAATCAGTAGGAACCTGAACTTTAGAAAGTTTGTCTACCAGTTCCAGTGTGGTACCACTGGGGGTATCAATCTTATGGCTATCGGCATAATCAATTACTTCAAAATTTGGAATGTATTTAGCCGCCATTTCTGAAAATTTCTGCAATAATACGGCTGTAATAGCAAAATTCCCGACTGCCAGTACTGAGACTTTTTTATGTAGTGCAAGCGCTTCAATTTCTTCGTAATCTTTCGTAGTTAATCCTGAAGTGCCAATAACTACATTAATTCCTTTTTCGATTGCGATAAGCACATTTTGTTTTGCCACGTCAGGTTTGGTAAACTCTACAAAAACGTCACAATCTATGGTAGAGAGGGCGTCGGATGCATTTCCAAAAGCAGGAACATCATGTGCTGTGAGTTGCAATAACTCTGAAAGGTTTTTCCCTGCCATCTTTCTGGAGATGCCCCCCACAAGTTCTAATTCCGGATCACTATCAATTCCTTTACTCAATGCAGCACCCGCCCAACCTGTGGCGCCGGCTACACAAACTTTTATCTTTCCCATAGTCTATTTTTTGTTCTTTATTTTCATTTCCAAGACAACTTGGCTATAACAAAATTAGTATTCTTTATTTGTTTAAATTTGCCATCTATTTAATATAATACGACAATGCTAAAATGTGGAATGTATTCTGAGAGACCTAATGTACTGGTAGACCGTATCGAAAAGGAAGCCTATGTCTGGTATGAGGCGGATTGGGTGCATGATACCGAAGAACATTCGCATCAGCGGGGCCAGTTGGTTTATGTCGAGAAGGGATTCCAGTATTTACACATATTGGATCGTGTTTATTTGCTACCACAGAACCATGCGGCCTGGATTCCTCCCCATTTACCCCACCGGACTACGGCTGCCTCTCCCCATATCCATCTTCGGACAGTATTCTACCATCTTACAGAATCAGACAGTTTTTATCAGGAATTACGGATTTTTTCAGTTCCCCCTGTCCTGAAAGAAATGATTCTTTACGCGTCCAAGTGGAGCACACGTACAGAATATATTATAGAAGAAGCTACATTTTTAAAAGCGATACTATTGGAGTTGCCGCACTTTTTCAAGCACGCACTTGCACTGAATATTCCTGTACCCCAACAGGAACAATTAATAGCAGTATGCAATTATATTATGGAACATTTTGACTCCGATTCCACTATACTAGATATTGCCGAAAAGCATAATTTGTCACTGCGCTCCCTGGAAAGGCTATTTAAAAATGAAACCGGGATAACCGTTTCAAAGTACCTGCAATTGGTCCGAATTATTAAAGGGGTAGAATTCCTGAGTTCCGGTAACTATAATGTTTCAGAAGTAGCCTATAAAGTGGGATACAAAAGTATACAGGCATTTAGTGCCAGCTTTTATGCGCTGCTGCAAAAAAGGCCTAATGAATTTTTAGGGTAAAAAGCCTCTCATTATAAAATGAAGGGCTTATAGTAAATGCTATTAAAAAGAAACATCATCGGCACTGGGGCCATAGCTTCCGGGAATTGGAATATCTAATAATCTTAAATAGACACCCAATTGCGCACGATGGTGTACTGTTTGGAAAAAAGACATCCGGATCACTTCATATTTGCTCTCCCTGCTGTAAATCTGGCTTCCATTACGAAGTACCCACTCTTTTTCAAAAGTGCTGTCATCTGCCTGGGCTAATGATGCAGTACCATCCCGTAAGGATTTTTCAAAAAAATCAAGAAGTTCTCCTGTGCTTTTTACTATATTATGTGGATAGGGATTGCTCTCAAAATCGAGTTCGTCCGTAGTCAATGCCATTGTCACCCAACCCGGAAGTTCGGCTACATGGGTCGAAAGTCGCTGTAAGGTCATACTCTTGGGGTGTGGCTGCCAGCCAAATTTTTCTGCAGGAACTCGGGCAAGCATTTTGCGGGTTGTTGCTGCTTCCTGTAGCATTTCTTTCTGTAATAATGTGATAAGTTCCATCTTGAATCGGTGTTAATTTGTTTCTGGTACAAAGTAAATCACAGTCGATGACAACCCTATGTCAGCAGGTTTTCGAAATCTGCATTTTTTTTGATCATTTTTTGAAGCAGGTCCTTAACCCTGTCTTTTAATTGCTGTGGTTCGACTATAGTGGCATAATCCGCAAACATCATGTACCAACGTGCTAAACCTTCATCCAATGATTGCGAGAGGAATGTCATATCAACATGAGTATCCGTTACAATTTCTGAAACAAATCCGTAATAATGTTTTCTGTCCTGAAGGTAAACAGCAATCGTGGGATCAATTCGGAGTATAGCTTTCACTAATGTAAGAGTAGTTTTTGATTTTTCCTTTAGTTCCTGGTATTCTTTTAAGCTTGCTCTTTCCAGTTGGTCTATTTCGGTCAGTTCGAGGGCAAAAATCCTATCGGTTCGGAATTGCCGATAACTTTCCCGCAAGTGGCAATAGGCAATGGTATACCAATTTTCATTTTCATGAAAGATACCTATAGGCTCCACCATCCGTTCTTTAGTGGCAGTATCGCCAAAAGTACAGTACTCCATTTTTACTGCTTTCTTATCGGTAATAGCTTTTAGCAGGACATCCAGGATATTTCCCGGTACATTTTCCCTGTTCTGTACTTTTTCCTTTACGATAATCTGTGTTTCTAAATTTTCCAACAGGTCTTTTTCACTGCCTCGTAATACAGCTCTTACTTTATATATTGCAGCACTAAAATGTTTTTGCAGCGTTTGATCGGTAAACTTTCCCATTAGTTTTTCGGCGGTGAGGAAAGCGGTCGCTTCTTCGGGAGTAAACATTACTGGTGGCAAACGATAGCCTTCCACTATGGAATATCCCACTCCGGCTTCACCATATAAGGGTACGCCTGCTTCTTCCAGTGTGCGGATATCCCGGTATACGGTTCGTAAGCTAATCCCAAACCGATCGGCCAAATGTTGTGCTTTGACTACTTTTTGAGATTGGAGCTGGATCAATAGGGCTGTTATTCTGTCGAAACGATTCATGATGTGAATTTATCAGGTTCCAAATATAAATCTTTTACCCCGCATAATGCCAACAGTACCCTATTGGAGATTCTAAATTTAGGAAAGAGCAGGCATTGCTTCTAATTCTTGTTTTAGGAAAGTTTGCACTTCCTCCCAACTGTGTATCCTAAAATGACGCTCGGTAGTACTGTTATGCGCAGCATGGAATAAGATGGGTTTACCTTTGCAAAAATCGAGATTCTTGAAATGATCATCAATCATATAATCCGTTGCAATCACACTTTTGTCTCCACAGAAAATAATATTTTTCCAGGAAATAAAAGGGAAATGCTCTCCCAACCAGGCTTGTTTTTCACTTAATGATTGTGGGAATTCCATTGCTGCAGATACGATGTAGATTTCAAAATCATCGATTAATGCCTTTAGCGCAGCTATAGCTCCCGGCATTACAGGAACAGTCCTGAAAAATCCGGGCGCATTCACAAATTTCCAAACCGCTTGTTTATCCGGAAAAGCTTCTGACTCCGGTTTTCCAATTAATTCTTCCCGGGTTACAAGAACACCATAGTCTCTGGCATACCAGTTAATAAAATGGGTTTCTGTATCGGCTATTACACCATCCATATCGATGGCTATTGTAGGTTTTTTAGTTTTCATATTGCATATATTTGCTGTTTCACGAATACAAAGCTACAACTTATTGCAATATACTGCAATATTTTGCAATATATTTTTAGTTATATTTGCAACATGATAAAGGCAGAAAGACATACGCTCATCTTAGAATCACTCGCAAAAGACCATAAAGTCCTACTGGATCAGATCAGTAAAGTATTGTTGGTTTCAGAAGATACGGTGAGACGTGATATCAAAGAATTATCAGATAAAGGACTTTTAAAAGCAGTACGTGGCGGTGCGATTCCGAAATCCAATATTCCCATGCACTTCAAAGAGCGCCAGCATATTGCTATAGGACTTAAAAAAATAATAGCAGAAAAAGTATTGGAATACATCAAACCTGGTATGGTTGTGCTTATCGATGCAGGAACTTCCGTACTGGCTGCTGTTGTAAACCTACCGAAAGATATTGAACTCACCGTAGTTACGAATAGCTTCCCGGTGGCTTCTATTTTGGAAGATTATCCTAAAATAGAAGTGCTATTCATGGGTGGCAAGCTCAATAAAACCTCTTTTTCTACGACTGGCCATGAGACCATAGAAGCTGTACGTAATATCCGGGCTGATATTTGCCTGATGGGTATCTGTAGTATTGATTCAACAATGGGAGTTACCGGTGATGATTATGAAGATAGCTTGATAAAACGGGCTATGGTCGAAACATCCAAATCAACTATAGCACTTTCTACTTACGATAAGTTGGGTACTTGTGAGTCTTTTTATATTTGTGGGACCAACCAATTGGATGTAATTATTACCGAAGCTGATCCTTCACTCGCCTTTTTTGATGATTATAAAAAAATGGGAATTACAATACAATAAGCTTTTACCCCACTCTTTGTCGCTTTAGATTAACAATATGGCAATTTCAAACAAATTCCTACGCGTATTTTTGTGCCTTAATTAATCCTTATGAAAAGTACAAAAGTCGCTTCCGACAGTCTCCTCCCGAATAAAATAAAAATAATCCTGTCTTTCCTTGGTGTAGTTTTAATAGCCGCCAATCTTAGGGCACCTTTGACTGCAGTGGGACCGGTACTCAATGAGATTAGAAATGCATTGGACTTATCGATCACTGCAGCAGGCTTTTTGACAACAATCCCTTTGTTTGTTTTTGCCTGTTTTTCGATACTGATTCCTAAGCTGACCCAATACTATACGATAGAAAGGATACTTTTTTGTGCTTTACTCCTGTTATCCCTTGGACTTTATACTCGGATATCGGGCACTACTACATCTTTATTTATAGGCTCAGCTATTGTTGGATGCGCCATTTGTATAGGGAATGTACTGATTCCAGCCTTTATCAAAAAAGATTTTCCGAATGCTACAGGAGTGATGATGGGTATTTATGCTGTATCTATGAATTTAACTGCCGCACTGGCCTCAGGTTTTAGTATTAGCATTGGAAAGACAACAACATACGGCTGGAAAGGATCGTTGGGTATCTGGATGGCAGTAGCAATAGTAGCGTTGGTATTGTGGTCACCATTGGTATTCCAAAAGAAAGAAATAAAGATGGGCACGGCTGAGCCTAAGCCGATGTCCAAAAGCATTTTACAATCCAAATTGGCCTGGCAGATTAGCTTATTTATGGGATTGCAGTCTTTGATGTATTATTGTTTAGTAGCCTGGCTTCCAATTGTCCTTCAGGAATGGGGAATGCCCAATGAAGATTCAGGGTGGATATTATCCTACATCCAGATGGCTATGTTGCCCGTGACTTTTGCGGGCCCTATCATTGCTAACAAAATGGCCAATCAAAAAGTTTTGGTGCTGCTTGTAAGTGCAGCTATGGCACTAAGTATTTTGTTGCTGATTGTGTTTAAAACCGATTATATCTATCTTGCTGCCATTTTGTTTGGTATGGCCTCAGGATTGGCTTTTAGCCTCTCAATGATGTTCTTTGTACTGCGAACCAAACAGAATGAAACGGTGGCCAAAATTTCCGGAATGGCACAGTCCATAGGATATTTCCTTGCTGCCTTTGGCCCTCCAATATTTGGAAAACTATATGAATTAAATCACAATTGGAATTACTCTTTCTATTTTATGTTTGGACTGTTATTCCTCATGTTATATGTGGGTATACAAGCGGCCCGGAATAAATATATAGACTAAGTTAATTTCACTATTTAAGAACATTTCAATAGTATTAGTCCTTTTTTTTAAATGGAAATAGCTTAAAGTAAAGATTTAACAAAGCTAGGATAAGTGCTGTAAAAACACCTACAAACAGGCTACGCAATGCGATGGCACCTAAAGTACTAAGAAGATTTGTTCTCTCGAAGTTAAATAAAATAGTATTCAGGACGTCATACACAAATAAGCCAGTGGTTAAACCAACTGCTACTATAATAAAAACAAATTTAAACGTATTTAGTTTTTTCATTTTATAATTCCAATCAGGTAAGGCTGATATACTTCAAAAATACTAATTATTTAGAAATCACACTAAATTCCATTGTTTTTTCTACGTGCTTTTGGGCTGTAATTCCTGTTGCATATTTTGAGTTCTTGCCATGATTGTATTTTTTGAGGTAAGCAACATTAATCGCAGCACTTAAATCGCTGGAGTCTTCCGGAATATCGGCTTTAATCTGAAATTGCCTTTCGCCACATTGTAGGTAACCAATCGGTTCCGTTAAAAATGTATTGTACCAACTTTTTTCTGCAAAGCTCCACGATCGTGCAAAAATCCGGTTGCCCACAGCAACCATCCAGATGTTGGTAAAAGTCTCCCGCTCCATTCCTGCTTTAATTCCAATTAAATTTGTCGCGTTGATCAATTGTACTGCTAATTCCTGATTCGATTGTTCCATAGCCTGATTTTAAAAGTTAATGCTTTTAGGAATCAAAAGTACTAGCAAGGGATTACGTTACAAACTTTATTATACCATTTGACCCTAAATCAATGTTGTTCGCCTATTCTGGGATGTAGTTGTACTATAACATTCTTTTCTCTATGGCTGTTATGAGGCAATTTTTATAGCTTTTGGCTATTGCTATTTTTTGATACTGCACTATTACATGATTGTCTTCTATCCGATCGATGCTATCAAGGTTGACGATATAGGAATTATGAACCCGCATGAATTCCTCCGGGAGAGTTTCAATAAGTTCCTTCAGGGATTTATAATAAAGATGCTTTTGACCATCAAGGAGGTTGATTTCGACATAATTTCCGAGCCCTTTAATTACTGTGATCTCTTTATAATAGAGCTTTATCAGTTTTTTATCAGTTTTTATAAAAGCAAAGCTATCTTTCATTCCGTATCAATTTGGTGGCCTACATAAGCATTATTTTGCAATACGGGAACTGTGTTGCTTATATTGAAGTCAGCCGCCAGGATAATGTCTTTTTCGAATCCTCGGGCAATAAGTTCTTTCCCTGAGCTGCATCTTTTAAGTTCTTCATATAAAGTTGGCTGTAGCTGCTCAAAAAGAACCAGTCCTGTTTTACTTTCCGGGGATAAGGTTCCGGGTAAATAAGAAATAATAGCGCCAGCACCTAATAAATCTTCAAAAGCAACCCGCATGCTACCATCCGGCCACTGTTCACCGGCAGCAATAATTCCAATCTTACGGCCATAGGTTTGGGCCTTTAGGGCAACTGCTTTTGCATTTCGTAAGCTGCCGCAAAGTGTTGGTGTAGTCTGTGTCGCCAAGCTTAAGGTCGCTCCGTTTGGAGATGCCAATACTAATTTATGATGGGCTGGTATATTCAATAATGAGGTTGGAGAGAGTGAAAATCCATCGGTGAATTTACGTTTAAAATCAGCCAATTCAGCGCCAATACTTTCCGCATAGGCAATAGCCGATTCATCTTTCCAACGATATGGATATACGATAGCACCATTTTGTGTTGCTATGGATACGCAGGTAGAAAACGATAGGACATCGACAATAATAGTTACATCACAAATTGGAACAAGCATTTCAATTGCCCCCATACCCCATTCTAAGCGGATATCAAATTCATGTTGGTTATAAATCATATTTTAATACTGAATTTGAAATTATTTCGTTGCGATGTATTCTTTGTAACCACTCTTTTGGTAAAAATCAGATATGGGGATATTATAAATATCTTTCCAGGAGTTTTTCCCATGAATTTTGACATATTCTTCAATAATACGGAATCCCATAAAGTAGCATAATTCATTTTCTACTTCTTTGGATAACCCTTCAATCAATGGCTTGCAATCGTTATTCCTGCCACAATGCCTGAATATAGGACACCCCTCTTCATTGGTTTTAAACAAATAAGGCTCGAGTTTTTCAAAAATTTCTTTTTCCCTGCTCATGAGTAGCTGCGTTTCTGAACCATACAGTGCATCTTCCCGATTTTGTTTCAGGTAGATGTATGTAAAATATACGGCCAGGCCTTCATCCATTGTTATTCCAAGTCCCATTTTACCAACCGGGTCTTTTTCCATCAGCGGACCAAAAATCAAATGCTCCAATTCGTGAGCAAACACTTTGTTAATGGATTGTGTATTCCAGGAATCACCAAACATATCAAGTATCATGGAATTATTATCACATCCTCCAAAAATCTGAAAATCTTTTGGGCCAAAATAAACCAGCCACTTACCTTCTCCTGTATGCCCTGTAATTTTCTGGACAGCAGTTAAATGATTAGTAAATAATGCATTGATGTTTAGGCTATCCAGAACTGCCAGCTTTTTACGGATAACACTTTCATTGGCGAGTAAATTCCTATTCCATTCATACAATCCTTTGGGTTGAAAAAGCGGGCTATTGGCATCGCCAAAGATCATTCCCAGGCAATTATCAAAAGCATATTTATTGGGTTCGTATACTTTTTTTAGAATTAACAGACTGTCATATTGATTGTCTTTATGCGCAAGGATTTGTTGCTTAAAAGCATTATTGATGGTCATTTTTCCTACGGTAATACTGTCTTCTACCAAGAGTACTTTATCAAAAATAGTAGCTATTGTATTTTGTTTTTTATGGGCTTTACAGCCAATGCAAAGCACGACTATAAGTGCAAGAAATCCTTTTTGTATCATTTGTACAGGGAGTAATTTCAGAGTGATGATTTTGAGATTTCAAACATACAATTAATTTAAATAGTAAAAAATGAGTAGTGGCTATGATTCCATTAATAAGATAGGAATAAGTTTTAAAAAAAAGTATAAGTGACGTAGGGGTAAAATGAATATCAGTTGTATTACCAGTATAACAAGAGCTCAATTACATAATCCTAAAAACAAATTGCCTTATGACACGGCTTATCATTACCACTGTTTTTCTTTTTTGGCTATTAAAAAAAATATAGCATCGCTATTCTTTTATGGTGCCTACTATACTGATGTATTGTATAAAAACCTGAAAAAATATTCAGTGTTCAATTCCATATTGGCCATGAAACTACAAGCTAAAGAAGAACATACTGTGTCTTTCAGCAACTCCCATGACCTAAACGTTACAGAACTTCAAACCAAATAAATCCACTTATGCAGCTCACAATTCTAAACCGTTGGATTGATAAAATGCTTTTTTTCAGTGTAAACCATGGGCCAATTCCTATGGTACAACTTCATGAAATTGAAAATAACAGCTTTATATTATACACCTTATTAATTGCAGTAAGTTTTATGCTATTTGAATTTATATTGTTGCACGTTTTCCAATATAACAGTATTGCAAAAAAAATGTACTCAGGATCCGGACAGCTAAACAACCCTAATTACATGGAAGCTTTATTTCTAAAAAAGAATGTATTGTACAGGAGTTATCATAGAATTCCATATCGCATTACTATAAATCGGGGGCTTCCCTTACCCGGCTTTATTTTATTGCCTATGATATTGCTACTTATTGCTTTTTTTCGGATAACCCTAACGGCTCTTTCGTGAAATTAAAAGAAAACGGAATACAACGTCTCTTCCATTTTTTAAAAGAAGGCTCAATTCAAAAATAAATTAAAACACTATGACCATCCAGAAGCAACATAAATTATTTCATTTATTCCAAAAAGAAATTATCGCCTATTTCAAGAGTAAAAATGACCAGGTCCGTATTCTAAACAACCAGACTATTATTATGTCCGGGACAGACAAAGGACTTATTTTTACCTGCATGCCTGATAATAGCTGCGATATCAGTTATGATGAGTTCAGTCTCAGTATCGATATTTTATCTGATTTTTCAATAGAAGCTTTTATTTCCATTTTGACCAATCATAAATTAATACAACAGGAAGATTTTATACCCCATCGCACTGAATTGGAAATGATACTGCGGTAAACAGTAAAAAGCATCTATCTTTGGTTTCTGGTTTTCAAATTATAACTGTGGAGTATAACAATAATAATCAATTTTCTGTGCTACGGGTCAGTAATGAAGCCGCTTTTGAAAAGGTTTTTAAGCTTTATTTTAAAAGCCTTCATGCCTATGCCTTTACTTTTACTAAAGAAAGTGGGACTGCAGAAGAAATTGTACAAAATGTATTTTTTAAGATCTGGGAAAAAAACAGTCATCTTCAAATAGATGATTCCTTAAAGTCATATCTCTACAGGGCGGTTCATAATGAGAGTCTCAATTACATCAAACATGAAAAGGTAAAATCCTCTTTTCAGTCCGCATATTCAGGCTATACTGATTTCGCAGATGCTGATGCTTCAGAAGCAATCATTGCTACTGAATTGGAAGGTGCTATCCAAAAATCCATCGATCAGTTGCCGGCACAATGCCGCCTGATATTTCAAATGAGCCGTTTTGAACAATTGAAATACCAGTAGATCGCCACCCAACTGAACATCTCTATCAAAACAGTAGATAACCAAATGGGGAAAGCCCTTAAAGTATTACGACAAAAACTTGTCGAATATTTGCCTTTTATTTTATTCTTATTCTATTTAATTCAAAAATCATGAGCGAAAACTACCATATTATAAATGATGACATGCTAGTGAAATACCTGGTAGGTGAAGCAGATATTACTGAAAAAGCCGCAGTAAAAAAATGGCTGGATGCCGATGTATCCAATCAAAAACACTATGATGATTTCCAAAAAATATGGAATGCAAGCCTTACCATTACTCCAAATGATGCCGTAAATACAGATGCTGCCTGGCAACGTTTGCAAAAAAGGATACATGAAAAAAGCGATCTTGTAGCCGTGCCTATCGTCAGAGCCCATCATTTCCGGAACTGGATTCGTATTGCAGCATCGTTTTTACTCATTAGTACCTTAGGATTGCTTGCCTATACTTTCCTGGAATACAGGGCTACAACAGTCCTTCGTTTGCAGGCGTTACATAGCACCATTAACAGTACATTGCCGGATGGCACTACAGTAACATTAAATAAAAACTCCATGATTTCTTACACCAGGATGTTCCAGGGGGAAACACGGCCTGTAACCTTGCAAGGAGAAGCTTTTTTTGATGTTGCTCCTAATGCGCAAAAACCTTTTATTATCACCATCAATGATGTTACAGTAACAGTTGTGGGAACTTCTTTCAATATCAAAAATAAGAACGGAAAAACAACGGTAGATGTGGAATCGGGTATTGTTACAGTCCGTAAAAATGCTGAATCCGTAGCCCTCAGTAAAGGTGAAAAGGTGATTGTACAGGAACAGCAATCGCTCTTTCAAAAAGAAATGAGTAAAGGGCAATTATACAATTATTACCGCACCAATGCTCTTGTATGTGATCAGACACCATTACAGGAACTGATAGCGGCCCTAAATGAGATTTACGGAGTTACTATTATTATTAAAAATCTTACATTACAAAATAAACCCATAACTACAACGTTTAAGAAACAATCACTTACTCAAATTCTCAATGTAATCTCCGAGACCTTTATGGTTAAAGTAATACGCGAAAATAATCGAATCATATTAGAGTAGTTTTTTAAGCCTATGCGGTCAATTTTACGATTCTTTCTTTTCCTTTTTCTGATCAGCAGTACTGTTTCCAGTGCCCAATCATTATTGTCTAAAGAAATTTCGATAAAGGCAACCGGGCAGTCTTTAGGAAGTATTCTGGATCTGATTGAAAAAAGGGAAAACTTTAAATTTTCGTATTATAGTAAACTGGTACCGCGCGACAGCATCGTTTCTATTACTGCAGATAAGATTTCGATTAAGGACGTATTGGATCGATTGCTTGACAAACGTTATGAATATAGGGAATCTTCTGATTTTATCATTTTACGCTACGCTCCTTCCGAACTTACCCTGATTGTTGAAAAAAACACCAACATGGGAGATTACTACCTGGTTACCGGTTATGTCAGTGATGCCGCCACTAATAAAAAGCTTGAGAATGCTACGATTTATGAAAAAAATGTCATTCAGTCCGTAATGACAAACAATTCCGGCTATTTTGAATTGCATTTAAAAAACATACAGCGGCCGATAGAAATTACAGTATCCAAAGAAAACTATAAGAGCATTACGACTTTTTTCCTTTCTGAAATTATTATCGAAACAGGCCCTAAAAAAAATTGGTTTGATTATTATAAAGACGATTTTTCAAATGTAGAACGAACCGGTATAGGGCGTTTTTTTATTTCGTCCCGGCAAAAAATACAGTCGCTTAACCTGGGTGGACTGATTGCCAAAGCGCCGGTGCAGGCTTCATTGATTCCCAGTATAGGAACCCATGGATTGATGAATGCACAAATGGTAAATAATTTTTCATTGAACTTAATTGGCGGTTACAGTGGTGGCGTACGGGGTTTTGAAATTGCGGGCCTTTATAATATCAGTAAAACGAATGCAGAAGCATTGCAAATGGCAGGACTGTTCAATACTGTTGGAGGTTCTGTCAGAGGTGTCCAGATGGCCGGAATCTACAATAATGCTTTTGGTGATCTTATGGGATTGCAAATGAGTGGGATCCATAATAGCGTAAAAGGAACTCAAAACGGGCTGCAAATTAGTGGTGCTTATAATAGCGTTGGAAAAAATGGTCGTGGTATGCAACTATCGGCAGGTTATAATAACATCAGGCAATCCCAGGCAGGAATGCAGCTTACATTCGGATACAACAGGGTACGGGAAAATGCCTACGGTGTTCAAATGGGTAGTTACAATTATGCTGGTAATCTGCAAGGCCTCCAGATCGGGCTTGTGAATGTTACGGGCTCTACTTCGGGCTATAGTATCGGTTTGCTAAACTTTAAAAAAGGAGGTTATAAAAAAGTGAGTTTCTCCTCCAATGAAATCTCTGATTATAATATCGCCATAAAAACAGGAGACAATAAATTTTATACTATAATAATGGCCGGAAAAAGTGAACGTGCTGACGAAGCAAAGCTTTTTTCCTTCGGATTTGGATTTGGGAAAAATATAAAGCTTTCAAAATACATTCATTATAATCCGGAAGTGAGTTTCCAATCACTATACCTTGGTAATTGGGGAAATATCAATATCCTGAGGAAGATTGATTCTCCCTTTACATTTCGCATCCTGAAAGGTCTTTCTGTCCATGCCGGGCCTTCTTTTACACTTTATACGTCTGATATATTGCCTTTTTCGACACCAGATCCTAATGCTACGGCTTTTATAGCAAAACGTACCGATCATCTTACAGTAATTCGGGATAAAAAGCTATCGGGGTTTCGGGGTTGGTTTGGATGGAGCGTTGGAGTAACCATTTTTTAAAGCACTTTTATTCTTAAATCTCCTCACTATTTGTTATTTTTAATGAAGCTTATTTTTTAGAAATTATTCTGTGCTTTAGCAATAAAACTTAAAAAAATGACAACAGCATTAACTGAAATACCTCAGGATGAATCGGATCAAAATGCCATTGATCACTTGATTTCCAGGTTTTATGGTATATTCAACACTAAAAACAACACACCCGATTTCGAAACTATCTATAGTTTATGCATTGTTGAAACACAAATCATAAAGATTGAGGATGCTTCTCCAGTGTTGTATAATTTACATAGTTTTATGGCGCCGAGAAAAGCATTGCTAACGGATGGCAGGCTAACGGATTTTGAAGAGTATGAAACGGTTTCGGAAACTAAAATTAGTGGCCATCTTGCCCAACGGTATTCTGAATACTCTAAAAATGGAATTTTGCAGGGTAAACCATTTGAGGGTAACGGGAAAAAAATGTTTCAGTGTATCCGGATGGAAAATCGCTGGCAGATTACAGCCGTGCAGTGGGAAGATGAATAGTAATATTAGACTCTCTCCCCTTGTTGCTGCATCATAAATTTTGCAATATAATATATTCCAGCACTATAACAGGCGTAATCTGTTTAAAATCAAGACTATTCGTTCCGCAGTAGAGAAATCACCGTTGATTTCAAGTACTGGTATTTGCTGATGCTGTAACCATTCCCGGTGTGCTTTGATATTCCGGGTAGCGATTCCTGTGACTTCATCATAATCTTTAGCCCATTCCAAAAATACCTCACTTTTTTCTTTGCGGGCCGGATCGGCTAAAATGGCGGCACCATACCGTTCCGTTTCCCTTTTTTGCAAACGTTCCATCCGGATGGGCTGTGGAATATGCAGGAATACTATAAAATCAAATTTTTCCGTAATGGCAGTTCCCCAGTTGACTACTGAACCTCCCGGAATCCAGTCTTCCGAATGTCCGGATACCGTCAAAAACTCTTTATTACGCAATTCTGGATCACGCGTTACACTGAAGGGCCTCCGTCTCTTCCCAAAAAAAAGCATCACTATCAAAATAGTTTATTTTTAATTGGGTAGCCAACGCAGTGCCTAAAGTGGTTACACCCGACCCTGATGCTCCAAAAATATTAATTTTCATGTGTACGTATTGATTTTAGTAGCAAAACAGGCATAAAAAAATCCTTATAAAAAGGATTTTTTAGAATAGTATAGCTTTAAAATTGTTTTATTCTTCGCTGTCTTTTAAGATCTCCATGATTTGATTTTCGATGTCTTCCAGATTTTCAAAGTTTTGGAATACAAGTTCTTTCTGAAGGTCTTTCAACTCCTGGATGATTTCCAATACCAATTCCAGCGGCTCGATTTCAAGGCCAGACAGGTTTTCGTCAAAATCGGTTCCGATCAGTAAGGCATCATTGGACATGCCTACGCACCAGTTTTCGATAAATTCATTCAATGGAATTTCAACAGCAGTAAAATCAGCCCAGTCATTGTTGGCCGATTTTTCAGCTAATGCTTTCTTAGACCAAAAACAAAGAATTTCTACCGGTTCACCATTTTCATCCGTATAATCATTCGAATCGGAAGTTGCAAAACCATCATTACTTTCCAGTCCGTATACTTTTTGTGTTTCACAGATTGTTGCCAGGAAGTTTTTATAACGCTCCTCTAATTGTATGTTTTCGTCTGACATGATTTTTCTTTTTTGAAGTTTATCAGCGTCAAAGGTAGTTTTCTTTTTTTACAAAAAAAATCTCCCCCACCCATTTAAATAAGCAAAGCCGGTATAAAAGGATACCGGCTTTACTGTTTGTTGTTATTTTGTAGTAAAATTATAATTTACCGTTTTTAATTTCGTCTACAATTTCCGGATTGAGTAAAGTCGAAGTATCCCCAAAATTACTAAAATCACCTTCGGCAATTTTTCTCAGGATCCTACGCATGATTTTACCCGAACGTGTTTTAGGCAAGCCCGAAACGAACTGGATTTTATCCAATTTAGCAATTGGCCCGATATGGCTGGAAATAAACTGGTTGATCTCATTGCTTAGGTTATCGCGATCCCTGGTTTCTCCAAACTCTTTCAGGATAATAAATCCGTAAAGAGCATTTCCTTTTACAGCGTGTGGAAAACCAACAATAGCCGATTCTGCAACAGCCGGATGTTCATTGATGGCATCTTCGATAGGTGCTGTACCCAGGTTATGCCCAGATACGATCACGACATCATCTACACGTCCTGTAATCCTGTAATAGCCTACTTCATCGCGCAATGCACCGTCACCGGTAAAATATTTACCCGGGAATGTCGAAAAATAAGTATCTACAAACCGCTGGTGATCGCCCCAGATGGTTCGGGCCATACCTGGCCATGGGAATTTAATGCATAAACTTCCAACTACCTGGTTCCCTTCTATCTCATTGCGTTTTTCATCCATTAAAACTGGTTGTACCCCTGGTAATGGCAAGGTAGCATAAGTAGGTTTTGTAGGCGTTACAAATGGAATCGGTGAAATCATGATTCCGCCGGTTTCTGTCTGCCACCAGGTATCTGCAATAGGTGCTTTTTTCTTGCCGACATGGTCATTGTACCAGTGCCATGCTTCTTCATTGATTGGTTCACCTACGGAAGCCAATACTTTTAAGGAGGTTAATTTGTATTTATCAACCCATTCCGAATTTTCTTTTGCCAGCGAGCGTATGGCTGTTGGCGAAGTATAAAACTGAGAAACTTTATGTTTGTCGATGACCTCCCAAAAACGTCCAAAGTCTGGATAAGAAGGAACTCCTTCAAATATAACTGTAGTAGCGCCATTCAATAAAGGCCCGTATAAGATGTAGGAATGACCTGTGATCCAGCCAATATCAGCAGTACACCAGTATACATCATTCTCTTCGTATTGAAATATATTTTTAAAAGTATAAGCAGAATAAACCATATAACCTGCGGTAGTATGCAACATCCCTTTAGGTTTTCCGGTAGATCCGGAAGTATAAAGTATAAACAATGGATCTTCTGCATCCATAATTTCAGCTACGTTATTGTTTAGGGCATCGTCCAGTAAAGGCTGAATCCATTGATCACGCCCCGGTTTCATTGTGATTTCCGAATTGGTGCGTTTTACAACAAAAACTTTTTCTACAGAAGGCGTTTTCTCCAGGGCTTCATCAATAATCCCTTTCAGGTCAATCGATTTGCTCCCTCTGTAACCGCCATCTGCCGTAATGATAACTTTGGATTCAAGGTCATTCACACGGGTGCTGACAGCAGAAGCTGAAAAACCGGCAAAAATAACGGAGTGCACGGCACCAATACGGGCACAGGCCAATACCGCAAATGCCAGTTCCGGAATCATAGGCAGGTAAATACATACCCGATCTCCTTTTTTGACTCCCTGTTCCCGTAATACGTTAGCCCATTTTGAAACCTGTTCGTATAATTCGTTATAGGTAATATGGCGTGCTTCTTCTTTGGGATTATTCGGCTCAAAAATAATGGCTGTTTTTTCTCCCCTTTTGGCAAGGTGGCGATCGATGCAGTTCTTAGTGATATTGACTTTGGCATTTAAAAACCATTTCACATCTGCCGTCTGCATATCAAATTCTACAACTTTATCCCATTTTTGATACCAGGTAAAGTTCTCATCGGCTATTTTGTCCCAAAATTTACGGGGCTCCCGTACTGATTTTTTATAATGCTTGAAATACTGTTCTAAATCGTCAATTTTATAATAACTCATCTCCTTTATTTTTAGTTATTTATTTCGTGAATTTTTATGTTTGGATCTTAATTCAATGTAAATATAAGCATCCTGTTTTTTATTTTAAATCTATAAGTTGCAAAAATAATATATATAATGAAGTGGTTTAAACTTTTTCCTTTTTAAATTTTTTTGATGCTATTACTATAAATGCTATATAATTGAATCCTTTCCAAGATTCAGTTGTTGTGTCATATCTATTTAAGATTGACCTAAACCCATCTAACCAGGCATTTGTGCGTTCGATTGTATATCTCTGCTTATAGAGTTGCTCATCAAAATATTCATCCCTCTCACTATGACCGTTACGTTTGTTAAAACAGATATTAGCTTGAATGTTCTTATCTGAACATGCTTTTCTTAAGTCTTTAGAGTCAAAACCTGCGTCTGCATTGAGGAACAATCCATCTACAGAAATATTGGCTTGTTCTAATGTTGCTGTAATGTCTTCAAACTGAACCTCAATATTATACAGGTCGTTGTGGTTTCCCGCAAGAGGTTCTGACATTGCTAATGGCAAGCCTTGCCTATCGGTTAGATAGAGTGAATTAGTTGTTTTTCGCTTCTTCCGACCTTGATAGTCAACCTGTTCACCGCCTCGGATAGCAGGAGTATGGCTTCCGTCCAAATCCACACTGGAAAGGTCAAGTTTTGAGTGATGACGGCTAAGGAATTTAATCCAACAAGCTTTCCAGAAACCGCAAAGACTCCACTTGCGATAGTGATAGTAAACAGATTGCCAACTTATAACCTTATTTTCAAAAAGAGCCCTAATGGGTAGCTGATGCCATTGAAGGCCCGTTTTAAGTTTGTAGAGTATAGCATTTATCACTTCTGATAATGGAACTGTTACAGGAAATCCACGACGGGCTTTAGGTATATATGCAACAATTTCCAATTCTATTGTATCTTTGTCAAGTACACTGTACATAAAGGGTTGGTTTTGATAATTGTATGTTTAGCGACACAAATATCGACAACCCTTTTTTAATTCTAAAAAAAGTTTAAATCACTTCAATGAAAATTAGGGATCTTATTTTTGTAATTATACTATTTACCACCCTCATATACTTTGAAGTCAGCAGTTATTTCTGCAATAATGGTCACATCATCGATTGTGGAGGGTATTTGAATGACTTCTCCATCAGCAATACTGCGAAGTAATTTACGCAATATTTTACCAGATCGTGTTTTTGGAAGTCGTTGTACGACAATCACATTCCGAAGTGAGGCTACAGCGCCTATCTTAGCGCGCACTTTTTGTACGATTTCATATTCCAGTTGGAACTGAGCAATAGTTTCTCCTGCTTTAAGAACGACCAAAGCAAGTGGTACCTGCCCTTTCAGGTCATCATGAACTCCTATCACAGCACACTCAGCAACCGCACTATGGGTCGCTACAATCTCTTCCATTTCAGCTGTTGACAAACGATGCCCGGCAACATTAATAAGGTCATCTACCCGACCTGTAATATACACATAACCGTCTTTATCTTTAAAACCACCATCACCGGAAAGATAATAGCCTTCGAATCTACTAAAATAACTATTTTGGAAACGTGTTTCATTTTCCCAAAGCCCCAATAGATTGCCAGGCGGTAAAGGTAATTTCACCACAACGAATCCTTCTTCGCCATCTCCCAAAACCATACCTTCTTCATTAAAAATACGGATGTCGTAACCACAAACTGCTTTTCCTCCAGCACCTGTTTTTAAAGTCGTGTTTCCAAGTCCGAGGGAATTGGCAACCATGGGCCATCCTGATTCCGTTTGCCACCAGTGATCAATCACAGGAATCGGGATGTGTTTTTGAAACCATGCTATAGTAGCTGAATCACAGCGTTCCCCGGCAAGGAATTGATTCCGCAAACAGCTCAGGTCATACTTTTTTATAAAAAGACCATCAGGATCTTCTTTTTTGATGGCCCTGATAGCTGTTGGAGCCGTAAACATGGTTCCCACTTTATGCTCAGAAATAACACGCCAAAATGTGCTGGCATCGGGTGTTTTAATCGGTTTTCCTTCAAATATCACAGTGGTGTTTCGGTTGATCAATGGCCCGTATAAAATATAACTGTGCCCCACTGCCCATCCCATATCAGACGCGGCCCAGAATGTTTCTTCCGGCTGTACATCATAAATATAGCGCATCGAAAATTGAAGTGCCACTGCATAACCGCCTGTATCCCTTACAATACCTTTCGGTTTTCCAGTGGTTCCGGATGTGTATAAAATATACAAAGGATGGTTAGACGCGACAGCAACACAATTGGTTTCTTCCGATCCGTATACTAAAGCTTCATAATCCACATCATATTTTTTAAAAGGTACCCTTGCCCCCAACTTACGATTGAAAACAATCACATGGTCCGGCTGGTGACTGGCGAGTGCTATTGCTTCATCAACCAAAGGTTTGTACGCAATAAGACGATCGATTTCAATTCCGGAGGAAGCGGTAAGCAGTACTTTAGGTTTGCAGTCATCAATCCTGATCGCCAGTTCATGCGGTGCAAAACCGCCAAAAACAACCGAATGGATCATACCGATCCGGGCACAGGCGAGCATTGCAAAAGCGGTCTGTGGAATCATCGGCATGTAGATGATTGCAGTATCTCCTTTTTTAAAACCCAAAGATAAAAGTCCCCCGGCAAGTTTGGCAACTTCCGTTTTTACCTCCTGATAAGTATATTTTTTAATGCTTTGTGTAACCGGCGAATCATAAATAAAAGCGACCTGATCACCATGTCCATCCTGTATGTGCTTGTCAAGCGCGAGGTAACACATATTGAGCTGCCCGTCCTCGAACCACAACGGATATCCATTGGCATCTTTTGATACTATCGTTTCAGGCCTGCTGTACCATTCAATTTGCTCCGATTGTTCCCGCCAAAAATCTATTGGATTTTCGATGCTTTTATTATAGAAATGATTGTAGTCGCTCATAATCAAATACTTTTATTTTCAATAAGTTCATTTACCTGTTCTACCAGTTTTTTTAAGGAAAAAGGCTTGGTAACATAGGCATCCGCCCCTAATAGTAATCCTTTTTGAATGTCACTTTCTTTATTTTTAGCTGTCAGGAATATCACTTTACATTGTGATAGCCTTTTTTCCTTGCGTATTTGTTCTAAAGTGGCATACCCATCTACATGAGGCATCATAATTTCCAGGATAATCACGTTGGGTACTTCCGATTTTAGGATATCCAATGCTTCTTGTCCATCCCGGGCAATGAAAACTTCAAAATTGTTTTTTTTGAATGTATATTCCAGGGACATGACGATATTAGGTTCATCATCCACAATTAATATTTTTCTGGCTTTAGTATTCATAAACTCTTTGTGTTTTTAGGGAGGCTAAAGGTAATTTTAGCCCCGGAATCAGGCCTGTTCTCTGCCCATATCTCCCCATTATGGTGTGCTATTATTTTTTTGCAAATCGCAAGTCCAAGTCCGCTTCCTATTGGTTTCTGGATATTTTGGTGCTGCGACTGATAAAATTTATCAAAGATAGCTTCAAAATCTTCTTCTGCAATTCCTTTCCCATTGTCTTCAACCCCTACTTGGATAAGTAACGGGGTTTCAATGATGGAAATTGTAATAAGGCCATCGGTAGCCGGGCAAAATTTTATGGCATTCGACAAGAGGTTGTGCAACACCTGCGTGATGTGGTCTTCATCATAATAAGCTTTAAAAATATTCTTCTCCGATACGATCTCCACTTTTATATTTTTGTTCTCTATTAGCTGCTTCAGGTTGACTAATGATTCTGAAATACTGCTATAAATATTATTCTCTGTAAGGTCAATTTTCTGTTGTCCGGAGTCAAATTTTTCCAGGTCCAGTATTTTTGTAATCAGCCTGTTCAGCCGATCCGACTCAGAAATAATGTTTTTCAGGAATTGTTTGCGCATTTCTTCCGGTAGATCATCGTCTTCATATAAAATTTCTGTAGAAGCCCGGATCGCTGTTATTGGTGTTCGCAATTCATGGGAAATAGTATCCAGGAAATCATCTTTCTGCTTGTCTTTTTTCAATAGGTCCATATTCGCTGTTTTCAATTGCTGTGTTATGGCCTGCAGTTCTTTTGAGGTTTCAGTGAGCTTTTTATTGATCACGATATTTTCTTTGGACTCTTCCAATATCTTGAGTAATTCCGGCAATGATATTTTTTCCTCTTTGACAACATTTGAAATCAGTATTTTGGCAGAGGCGGTACCAATATGCCCCGTAAGAAGGTTCTCTGCATATTTGATCAACCGGGAATCAGCCAGTTGGTTTTCGAGGGGAATATTGTATTTTGTATTAAACGTATCGATAGCTTCCATCGTTTTTTCTTTACCCAGGAAACGAAAGAGAATATTTTGTATATCATTAATATAGGCCGTTCCTTTCCATACAAAAGCGTTTTCATGTAAGGTAATGTATTTCTCGATATCCACGAACATTTCGGCATAGTTCCGTTCCCGGTAATCTCCTTTAAAACTTATGGAGACAATCATGTACGCAAACAAGTTAAAAAACAAACTCCAGAATAAGGCATGAGGTACTATATCCAGATAATCCAACCCAAATAACTGATACGGCTTCAATAATTCTATACCAAAAATGCCATGTTCAATATAGTCCCCATCCACTATAAAATAGGGGATTAAAAGCGTATAGGCACAAAGTATAAATCCGATGCAAATTCCAATTATAGCGCCTTCTGAAGAGCCTCTCTTCCAAAATAAAGCGCCAAAAAAGGAAGGTGCTAACTGTGCAATAATGACAAAAGAAACCAATCCTATAGAGAATAGAGACGATTCCAAGATGTACTCCCTATAGATGATATAGGAAATAATGATTAGGGAAAAATAGCGATTTTACGAATAAAAACGATGCGCCAGGTATTTGTTTTTTCTTTTTCATTGAGGAAAGAACCCAAAAAACCATAGGGGATCAATACATTATTGGAAAGCATAATCGATAAGGAAACAGAGGATACGATGACCATCGAAATTGCGGCAGAAAATCCGCCAAGAAATACGAGTAATGTCATGGTATTGTTTCCAAAATGCTGTGGGATCAATAAAGAATAGGTGTCGGAATTATGATCCTGCCCCTGAAACAGTATATTGCCTCCCCAGGCAATCGGATATACAAATATATTGAACAGTAATAAGTACAGTGGAAACAACCAGATGGCTTTTTTAAGATGGCTTTCGCGATTATTTTCTACAACAGCGGTATGGAACTGCCGCGGCAATAAGAATATTGCAAAAAGGGAAAGCATACAGAGGAAAAACCAATTCAGTCCTTGGGATAACCCACCAATGGTATTGCGTTCTTTAAAATTAGGCAAGATAGAGGCCTGCGCATAAATATCATCAAAACCATCAAAGACAAAATAGGTAACATAAATCCCGGCGATGATAAAAAATAATAATTTTAATAATGATTCCAAAGCTACTGCTGTAACGATTCCCCTCCTTTTTTCAGAAGCATCTACATAACGTGTCCCATAATAGGAAGCAAACAGCGCAAGGCTAATAGCTACATAGGTAGAAGTATCTTCGAATATATTTGAAGTAGTGCCGGTTTTGGTAATAACATGGAAGGTTTCGGAAATAGCTTTAAGCTGTAATGATATATAAGGCAATACTCCCGAGATGCATAGTAGCGTAACCACCGCGCCTAATGCCCTATTATTCCCATAGCGCAGCGAAATAAAATCGGCAATGCTGGAAATCTTATTTACCTTAGTGATACGGATTACTTTTCGTAAAATTACAATCCATGCCGGAATAGCAATGATCGGCCCCAGATATACGGTAAGGTAGTTCAGTCCACTATCCGCTGCTACCCCTACACTGCCATAATAAGTCCAGGCCGTACAATATACCGCCAGCGAAAGGCTATAAACGTAGGCATTGTTAGTCCATCTTGAACTTGCCTTTTTCTCTGCCCACCAGGCTGTGAAGAATAATACGCCCAAGTACATCAGTAAAATCAATAAGACAACAATGCTATTCATAAAAATGATTAATGATGATGTACGATATAATGATAGAAGCCAACCAGCAACTGAAAATATAGATATAAATGACAGGAAAGCCCACTATACTTTCGGTACTCTTAAATAATGTAATGATAGGGATATTGAGCAGTGCCAATAACGAAATCGTTACAATCACCAATTTCTGTTCGTGCCTTCTTTTCATTTGTCGCTTATTAAAAGCCAAAGCTCCCGGGGATTTCCGGAAGCTTTGAACTATATTAACCAATTTATTTAAACGTCATCATATTCTCCTAACAAAGCATAATACCCAAAAGTCCCCAATCCAAAAACAATAAGAGGTGTAAGGATGAAAAGTATTATTATTCCAAAAACAAGATCGTCCTGTTTTCCTGTGGCAAATTTAGGCAACCCAAATTCTATGATACAAAAGTAGGCAGCCGCTGCAGCTAATAACAGCCAGATGATTCCCAATATTCTTTTTACTATTTTCATATACTTTTTAATTAATCGTTAGCGGTGTTATTTTTGTTTTTCAGGTATACCATCCCAATCACGAAGCTGATTGCAGCAATCACAATGGGATACCACAATCCTTCTAAATAGAACTCCGGATTTCCACCTTCCTTGGCACTCGTGACAAAATAGGTTGAAATAGCGGGAAGTAAACCTCCAAAAATACCATTACCAACATGATAGGGCAACGACATCGAAGTATAGCGTATTTTTACCGGGAACATTTCCACCAGAAAAGCAGCAATAGGACCGTATACCATTGTCACAAAAATAACCTGTATAAATACCAGCCAGATTAGGCTCCATTTATCGGAAGAATTGGCAACAATCGTTGTTTTCGTATCCGATTTTGCCTTTCCGTCCACCATAATGGGCTTTCCATTATCTAAATGTACGGTTTTTACCTGTTGCCAGGTGGTTCCATCCGAAAATTCTTTAGTGCTCGTATAGACAGAATCCAGTACCTGATGGCTATTTATTTTGGTCATGGCCACCACTTTTGATTTTTCGAGGAGTTCTGTTTTATGGGCTACATCAGTTGTTTCATACATCTTTTTATAAATCGGGCGGTACAATAAGATTGCACAGAGCATCCCCAGCATCATAATACTTTTTCGACCTACTTTATCACTCAGCCATCCAAAAAACACAAAAAACGGGGTTCCAAACAGTAAGGCAATCCCTAACAGGCCATCCACTTGGGAAGACTCAATAAACATTACTGTTTTTAGGAAACTCATTGCATAAAACTGGCCTGTATACCAGACTACCCCCTGTCCCATTGCGGCTCCAAATAAAGCCAGTAATACAAATTTTAAATTATAACGGTTCCCAAAACTTTCTTTTAACGGATTAGTACTGGTTTTTCCTTCTGCTTTTGCTTTTGCAAATACCGGGGATTCATGCATGTTCCGGCGAATGATGTACGAAACAAATACCATGACAATAGACAACCAGAATGGTACCCTCCATCCCCATTCATCAAAAGCTTCCGCGGATAAGGCTCCTTTCGTAATCAGGATTACGACCAAAGAAATGAATAAACCAAAGGTTGCAGTAGTCTGAATCCAGGAAGTCCAGTAGCCACGCTCCCCTTTAGGCGCATGTTCTGCCACATAAGTTGCTGCTCCGCCATATTCTCCTCCCAAGGCCAATCCTTGTAATAAACGTAGAATCAGCACTAATAATGGAGCCATAAAACCGATCGATTCATAGCTTGGAATACAGCCAATCAAAAATGTTGCCCCACCCATTAATAACAAAGTAACCATAAAAGTATACTTTCGTCCGATCATATCGCCTAACCTGCCAAAGAATAAGGCTCCAAAGGGACGTACTACAAATCCTGCTGCAAAGGTAGCCAGTGTAGATAAAAAGGCGGCTGTTGGGTTATCCGAAGGGAAAAACTTTGTCGAAATAACAACGGCCAGGCTTCCAAAAATATAAAAATCATACCATTCAATCAGGGTTCCCATAGAAGAAGCCGTAATGACTTTCCAGATCCCTTTTGTTGATTTTGCTTCTGTGCTCATAAAAATTCAATTAAGTATTTATAAATAGATTTGTAGTTGTACAGTAAATTCTCCTTTGAGTCCATCCGTCTTATCAACAGCTGTATAAACCGGTCGCGTAGAATATTGTGTGGTTACTTTGGCGTGATGCCCATCGATAAAAAAATTTGCGCCAACATCAAACTGGCTACTGGCTTTTTGCAGCGCCTCAAAATTTTTGTAGGTATAGGCTCCATAGGGCTGTATTCTTACTTTGGGTTTTTCCTGTGCTGTAGGTAATAATATTCCTGCCTGTGTATACCAGATATTTCCGGTTCCCATTGTAGGTTGAAAGTTCCCGGGCCCTGCAAGTGCCCGTTCTCCTTCATAATCCGGATTCACAGTGCCCACATTCATAATCCCAAGGTTCCTCAGGTAATTAGGGCCAAAATCATAATTGTAAAATACGCTATAGGCAGTAATTGCCATTTTTTTCTCTGGTTTTCCTATGGGCATGTCTACAAAAACATCGGCAGAAAGTAATGTAATATCATGTTTCCAGATATCACCACCACCAGATGTTCGGGTAGCATCCGGAGCATTGTAGAATCCGGCTCCGATATTAAATACTCTTTTAGTTCCCAGATAAGACCCTACTTTATACGGCAGCACATTCGATTCAATGTCCAAAAACTGATATTCAAAATAGCCGGCTTTAGACCATTTTGCATTACCGTTATTATCGACCGCTACGGCAGATTCGCCATTGGTTGGTTCAACAGGAATAAGATTGGTTGCAAATGGTTTATTATAACTAACACGGTATTCGAACTTACCATATTTTCCTTTGGCAAATAACCCCATCTGGCGGGCAAACTGATCTGAGTTTTCAATAAGTGGCCAATTAAATATTGGGGCATCGATAGTCAGGAAATTCAAAGTAGAGGCCATTGTCATCCGGGAAAGCCCCATATAATAATGCAAACCACCGCCTAATGAAAGGCTGAACTTGCCTTCCTCCGGTAGAATTACTGCATATTCATTCCAGGCATCATGAAAAAACAATCCTGGTTTTTTCCCGGCTCCGTAGCCACCGGTTCCCGAAGTGCCTGAAGCGCCACCATTTGTAAACGTTTGGTTGTTAATTCCAAAATGGGTTACGATCATGTAACGTTTGGAAAGCTGTGCCTGAAGGAGTATGCGTAATCTCCGGTTTCCAATATCGGTGCTGGATGTCGCTTCTTCCCCGTTAATCATAGTACCAGGATTCATTTCGGAAGCCCTAAACCAGATTTGATTCCAGGCCAGTACCCGCAGGTATTTGGATCCATCTTCATTCAGGTTGAATTTCAAGCCGCTGCCATAATCTGGTGCTCCTTGTGAAAATCCGGACGCTGCGATCAACAGCATAAAAAAGAGGAGGTTTGTTTTTTTCATAATACGCCAGAATTGAATTAGTAACTGAATTACCCTGTCCAAATTCTAAAATTGTATCGTAGAAAAAAAAATGCTTATATATATTTGTAAAGTACTATAGTTAATCTTTGAAACGCTCCCATTTTATGAGCATAAATTTATCACCAAGTTCCGTAATAATCATCCCTGCACCGGAAAGCTGATCCTTATTTTTCAGGTATTCAATTAGTTCCGAGTGGTTATAAATCTTATACGTAGGATGGTAATCTTTATGAGAAGGCTTTTTAATCTTAAATTCCTTGACCCAATTGCTTACCGTAACGTGTGAAACCCCGATAATGCGCTCTATTTTCCTAAAACTTAAACCTTCCAGATAGAGCTGTAATGCCTTAGTAACATAATAATCATCAATCTTTTTACCCATTTTATTTACGGTAAAAAAATAATTACAATTTTTGCATAAATACCTTTGTTTACTGTTGATGACACCACTTTTAACGATAGTAGCACTCTGACATTTAGGACAGGCTAAAATCTCCATATATATATAAATTTTGCATAAATATACTAATTTAGCAATTATGCAAAAAATGAATATTGCAATAAAATCATATTTTTTTTACACACCTATTAATTTTAATTTCATTTTATTGAATAATTAATTCAATATTTGGAGTAAACAGGAATTCAATTATACTAAAAAGGAACTACATCATAACTGCACATCACGATCAATAAAAAATTTACTATATTTAGGTAAACTAAAAAACGAAAAGCTATGAACGGATTTTTTAAAACAATTCTTGCCGGATGGGGTGCCAAAAAAATGGGCTTCGGGTGTGTAGGTACGATTATCGTATTTTTTATTTTATACTATTTATTAGGGCATTTATAGACAGTCCATACAGCACAAAGCCCCAAAAATTTCGGGGCTTTGCTGTTAGAATTATTTTTTTAATATCCAGGGTGGATTTTCATTATACTCATAGAGTTCTTTGACTTTTGCCAAAAGTGCCACCGTTGGAGTTTTTTCAGAAGAGTCCAGATTTCGTAACGGTGCCATTATTCTTATAAAATCATCATTAAAATCCTGTGTAGGTAAAATTTCAAAGCTATTTTCAGTGGCAATCGCAAGGTATCTTCCTCCTTCATTCAGGGCCAATCCTATTTCGTAATACGAAACCGATGTACCAAAAGCTGCCAGTTCTTTAGAGTAAATCTCTTCATAGTAAATACTGCTGCTATCTACAGGAACACCTATTTCCCTATGATTGCTCAGAAAATTAATAATTTGTGTTTTTTTAGTATCCAATTTGGGATCTAAAAGTTGTGCGTAGCCACTGGGAATTATCCCCATTAATAGTAGTAATTGTAATTTTTTTATCATGCAATAAGTAGGTATTTTGGGGGCTTAACAGGAGAAATTTGGAATTATACTGCATTTGCCAAATCAAACATACGATTTTACTTTTTAATTCATAAAAGAAATTTAGAGCTGTTATCTATATTTAACACTATCATAAACTGCCCGTCTGATTAGCATCAGATACCATAGATTAGATCTGGTTTAATTCCGTATTTTTGATTTAGATTTGTAAAATAAGGCTGACTTTATACAACAAAGAGATCTTTTTAATTTATACACTATGCTTGAAATTAATACCAAAGAAGATTTTATTATTCCATTTGAGAAAATTGGAGATGATGAATGGATAGAACGTACCCAAATTATACTGGAAGCGATTGCAGATAATTCTTATGCCACTTTGGAAACACCTGTTTCCGATAGTGAAATTGACATACTCGAACAACGATTGGGTACTGCACTCCCCACAGGATTAAAATTATTTTACTCCACATTTGGTATTGCGGATATAGGGGAGATATTAATGGATTTTGATACCATAGGGAGGCTGAGTGCTATATGGGCCAATAGTTCCCATGGTCCTTCTTTTACAGCAAAAGATCAGGAATACCTTCCCTATCTCATAACCTTTGGCGATTATTTAGGGAACGGCAATATGTTTTGTTTCCATGAGAAAACCCATGAAATCTATTATTTTGATCATGATAGTGCTCCATTCCTTAGCAAACTATTTGATACAGCAGATGATTATATCCGAAGTTGCCTGATTTTTGCACAATGCGAATTTTGTGGAGAGGAGACTGATGAAGAAGAAACAGAAGAGTGGGCAGAAGAAATTGTTGAAGCATTCGTAGGGCGTGCTGTAATTGATAAGTGGCATTATTAAAAGAACAGTAATCAATAAAACAAAACTCCCGAATTAGAGATTCGGGAGTTTTTGTTATGATAGCATAGTGCTATTAATAGGCAATCAGTTCTTTCAGTGCATTTTCAAAACGCCCTTTAGCCATATATTGATCTTCCAGGGCTTTAGTAAACGGTATTGGGCTATCCAAACTCGCTACTCTTTTTACTGGACCATCAAGGTATTTGAAGCAATTTTCCATAATCATAGCCGAAATATCACTGGCAATACCACCAAACATACTGTCTTCCTGCAAGATAATTACTTTTCCTGTTTTTCGCACAGAGGCATAGATAGCATCGGTATCCAAAGGCTGTAAAGTTCTTAAATCCAATAGATCAGCTGCAATTTCCGGATTGTTTTTTAAAGTTTCCAGTGCCCAGTGTACACCGGCGCCAAATGAAATAATTGTAACATCATTTCCTTCTTTTAACAAAGCAGCTTTACCCAAAGGCAGCGTATAATAGTCTGTAGGCACATCCTGGTAAACGCTTCGGTATAATTGTTTGTGTTCAAAATATAACACCGGATTCGGGTCATTAATCGCACTGGCTAATAATCCTTTTGCGTCGTAAGGAAATGCCGGATAAACTACTTTTAATCCCGGGGTTTTAGTAAACCAGGCTTCATTCGTTTGTGAATGGAATGGGCCTGCCTGTGTTCCTCCACCACAAGGCATCCGCACCACTACATCAGCCTTTTCAAGCCAGCGGTAGTGTGATTTTGCCAGCAAATTTACAATCGGATTGAATCCGGTAGAAACAAAATCCGCAAATTGCATTTCAACAATAGCTTTATAGCCGTTAATGGATAATCCCATGCCGGCAGAAACTACTGCGCTTTCACAAATAGGTGTATTGATTACCCGTTCCTTGCCAAATTGTTTGACAAAACCATCTGTAATCTTAAAAGCACCACCATATTCAGCAATGTCCTGCCCCATAATAACCAGATTATCATGGCGCTCCATGGACTGGCGTAATGCTGTTGAGAGTGCATCAATGAAACGTATGTTTTCGGTCTTATCTGAAGGGGTTATCGCTTCAAACTCATAGGATTTATACACATCATTAAGTTCTGCTTCATAAGTGGCTACAATTTCAGGCTCATTATTAGCTATCGCCAGGTGCTCATCAATTTCTTTCTTGATTTCTGATCGTAATGTTTCGTCATAATCCAATGAAAGGATTCCGTGATCCTTCAGGTATTTCCTGAAATTATCAACTGGGTCTTTTATGGCCCACATATCCATTAATTCCTGTGGCACATATTTAGTACCACTGGCTTCTTCATGGCCCCGCATACGGAAGGTTTTAAACTCCAGTAATACCGGCCTCGGACGTTCCACCATCGATTTTTTTAATTCAGCAATCTTTGTATATACATCGAGGATATTGTTTCCATCAATAATATACGATTCCATTCCGTAACCGACACCTTTATCGGCGAGGTTTTCACAACGGTATTGTTCATTTGTAGGTGTAGAAAGTCCATAACCGTTATTTTCGATCACAAACAGTACCGGAAGTTCCCATACGGAGGCAATATTCAGTGCTTCATGGAAATCGCCCTCACTGGTAGCGCCTTCACCAGTAAATACAGCGGTAACTTTGCCATTTTTACGGAGTTTATTGGCCAATGCAATTCCATCTGCTACTCCCAATTGAGGTCCCAGATGCGAAATCATTCCAATAATTTTATATTCCTGCGTTCCAAAATGGAACGATCGGTCTCTTCCTTTGGTAAATCCATTCGCTTTGCCCTGCCATTGCGAAAATAGTCGGTATAACGGGATGTCCCTCCCGGTAAATACCCCTAAGTTCCGGTGCATCGGAAGGATGTATTCGTCTTTGTCCAAGGCTGCAGTAATTCCTACAGCAATAGCTTCCTGGCCAATGCCCGAAAACCACTTGGAAACTTTCCCCTGACGAATCAGGATCAGCATCTTCTCCTCTATCAGTCTTGGTTTTACAATTCTTTTATATAAGTCCAACAACTGTTCGTCGGTAAGATTTTTTCTGTCGAAATTCATAATAATGCGAAAAGGTTATAGTAGTTGATTAACGGATCCAAAAGTATAAAAAAATAACAGTATTCAGGTTCAATGTTACATAATTTTAAATTGTTAATAACTTTTAAAATTGCTTTCTCAAATAATTCTATACTTTTGTGAACTTAAGGCCTTAGCGCCAGCAAAGTTATTAACAAATATTTTTAGGTATGCAAAATATTCCTAGTGTTGACTTGCGTGATTTCCTTTCGGACGACCCGAAACGTAAACAAAAATTTGTAAATGAAATCGGAAAAGCTTTTGAAGATATTGGCTTCGTAGCTTTAAAAGGTCATTTTTTGGATGATCAATTGGTAGAGGAACTGTATAGTGAAATCAGAGATTTTTTCGCCCTGCCTTTAGCCACAAAAGACAGCTACGAAATCCCTGGTATTGGAGGGCAACGAGGTTATGTCTCTTTCGGTAAAGAACATGCCAAAGGCCGTAAAGAGGGCGATCTTAAAGAGTTCTGGCACTTTGGGCAGTATGTAGATGCCGATTCCAAATATGCTTCGGAATATCCGGAAAATGTTACGGTAAAAGAGCTGCCACGATTCAATGTTGTGGGAAAAGAAGCCTACGAAATGCTGGAAAAAACGGGTATTTATGTTTTAAGAGCATTAGCATTACACCTGGGACTGGATGAATTTTATTTCGATGCTTTTGCAAAAGAAGGAAATTCTATTTTACGTCCGATCCATTATCCCCCAATTACCCAGGAACCAGAAAATGCTATCCGCGCTGCTGCCCATGGTGACATCAATCTGATTACCCTGTTAATGGGAGCTCAGGGACGCGGATTACAGGTTCAGAATCATAACGGTGAATGGATTGATGCGATTGCACAACCGGATGAGCTGGTCATTAATGTAGGAGACATGCTTTCCAGGCATACCAACAACAAATTAAAATCAACCATCCACCAGGTTGTTAATCCTCCAAGAGAATTATGGGGAACTTCCCGCTATTCTATTCCGTTTTTTATGCATCCCGTGAGCGATATGCCGTTGGATTGCCTGGAGAACTGTACAGATGCAGCACATCCTAAAAAATATGAAGACATTACTGCAGGTGATTTCCTTTATGAACGTCTTGTAGATTTAGGGTTAATTAAAAAATAATTTATATTTTTATACTGTGGAAGAAGACATTGGGTGTACTTAATGTCTTCTTTCCTGTTTTAAATACATCATAATTATGGCAAAGAAATTAAGCAGCTTAGACGATTTGGGCGGATTTGTTTTTTCGACTAATGAAAATTTCGAATTCGATACCAATTCCGATACAGCAGAAACACTTGCTCCAAGTAAGCAAAGACTGGAAGCGCATCTCGATAAAAAAAACCGGGGTGGTAAAATTGCTACTGTAATCAAAGGTTTTCAGGGCAATGAAGAAGATTTGAAAACTTTAGGAAAAATGCTCAAAACCAAATGTGGTGTCGGTGGAGCAGTAAAAGATAATGAAATCATTATACAGGGCAATTTTCGCGATAAAATAATACAAATCCTCCAGGCTGAAGGCTATAGTGTCAAACGTGTAGGCGGATGATTCCTGCCATTAAAAATACTTCTAAAATTAAATATATGTCCATACAATCTTCAGAATTAATTCTTAATCCGGATGGTAGTGTATATCACTTAAACCTGAAACCGGAACATGTAGCAAACGATATTATTTTTGTAGGTGACCAGAACCGGGTAGAGAAAATCACCCAGTTTTTTGACAGCATCGAATATTCTACTCAAAAAAGAGAATTTAAAACACAAACAGGATGGTACAAGGGAAAACGGCTTACCGTGCTTTCAACCGGAATTGGTCCTGATAATATTGATATTGTTATCAATGAACTGGATGCTTTGGTAAATATTGATCTGGAAACACGCCAGCCCAAAGCAGCATTGACAGCACTGAATATTATCCGTGTCGGGACTTCAGGCTCCTTGCAAAATGATATCCCTGTTGACAGTTTTGTACTATCCAAATTCGGATTGGGACTTGATAATATGCTACGCTCTTACTGTATCGATGCAGTGACCAATACTGCTCTGGAAGATGCTTTTATAGCACAGACCAACTGGGATCAAAAAAAAGGAAGGCCTTATGCTGTAGGCTGTAGTGAAACGTTGGAAAAATTGATTGAGAGCGATATAATATTCAAGGGAATAACAGCTACTGCGGGCGGTTTTTACGGACCACAAGGCCGTGTATTGCGCCTTCCGGTACAAGATCCGGAACTGAATGGAAAAATGGATCATTTTAGCCATGAAGGTCAAGCCATTACTAACTTGGAAATGGAAACTGCTGCTATTTATGGCCTTTCAGCTTTATTAGGACACAATGCCCTATCCCTGAACGCCATTATAGCTAATCGCGCAAATGGTACTTTTAGTGAAGATCCCTATAAGGCCGTTGATGCTCTAATCACTTATACTTTAAATAAGCTGGCGGAATAATCTGCCGGCTTTTTTAATATCTCTACTCCACTTATGTATTCTGACGGACGTTGCCCTATTATTTTATAAAAGGTATTCGAAAAAGTGGGTACACTGCTATAGCCAACTTTTCGGGCTACTTCATTCACTGTGAACTTATGTTCCAAAAGTAGGCTCAAGGCTTTTAAAATACGCTGAATTGTATAAAATTGTATATTCTGGAGGAAGTTTTTTTTCTGAAACACCCGCTTTTCCAATGCAGGAGAACAAACAGCAAAGCTGACCCCGTCGAATAAAAAAATACTACAGTTCTCTTTTTCAATCTTTTTAAACTTCATCATAATAAGAAATTATTTTTGGGGAAGTTTTTTTACTTTTTTTCATAATTTTTGACTAAAATAGTACCATATTTGGTGTATTAAATATTCTGTTAGTACCTTTATCATCTTAACGATTAAAAATGAAAACAATAAAGATAGCCGGAGTTCCTGAACACTTCAATCTGCCTTGGCACCTGTGCCTGGAAAATAAAGAATTTGAAGCAGTGGGAATCGATTTACAATGGACCGATGTTCCCGAAGGAACCGGTAAATTATGCCAGATGCTCCGGAGTACTACCATTGATATTGCCGTAATACTAACCGAAGGGATTGTAAAGGATATCGTTGCCGGAAATGAAACGACTATCGTTCAGGTCTATGTTGCCTCTCCCTTAATCTGGGGTATCCATGTAGGCGCAAATTCCAGTTATCAAAAAATGGCTGATTTAGAAAATACTAAAATTGCCATTAGCCGCATTGGATCAGGATCCCAACTGATGGCCTATGTAAATGCGGAAAATCAGGGATGGAACACTGATGAACTTTCTTTTGAAATTATTAATACACTGGATGGCGCTGTACAGGCATTGACAGAAGGTACGGCGGATTATTTTATGTGGGAACGCTTTATGACAAAACCACTGGTCGATAAGGGTATTTTCAGAAGAATTGCTGACTGTCCTACCCCCTGGCCTTCTTTTGTTATTGCCGTTCGCAGTGAAGTATTGCAAAGTGATCCCGGCATTATTGCAAAAATTCTCGAGATCATCAATCATCAAACTGCTGGATTTAAAGTTATTCCGGGTATTGATGAAACGTTAGCCGCACGTTATGGTCAGAAAGCAGAAGATATCCAGGAATGGCTATCCCTTACAGAATGGTCAGCAAACCCTTTGACTATAAAAGAGTTGGAAGCTATACAGAAAGAATTACTTGAACTAAAAATTATCGATAAAATAATACCTTTCGAAGCTGTTGCCCAATACTAAACTATAATTTTTTCGCCATTTTCAGCAGCCTATGACTGTAAAGCCAAAAATAGATTTAAAGACGATTAAAGAGAAACTAAGCATTAAAAAGCCTTGGGACAACGTCATTATATTTATTTTGAACCTGCTGATTGCTATTCCTGTTTTTATCATCATTCACCAAAATGTCGTCGATCCCGATATGATTTTTCATCTGGATCGGATATTGCTTTTTATCGTTATTTTGGCTGTAATACAGATTATCCTCCGATTGATGCGCACTGTAATTATCATCTGCATTGCGTTATACTTAGTCGTGCTTCTGTATGGTAGTACGATTGGAAATTATGGTTTCGGAAGTGTCTATGAGGACTACCGCTCTATGATCTATACTATGGCTGATGATGCTAATCCCCAGGATATTATTATTTCAAAACTCCTGCCATTCCCCAATAAATCAAAAATTATTGCAGCTGTAGAATTTGAAAACCCTGCTGTCCGAAACTTTGCGCTTTCGGCAACCACTAAATATTTCAGGGATATAAAAGGATACCATAAATACCGTCGGATCATCCAGAGTTTTGCTATTTTCAAGGAAATAAATACGCGCTGGAATTATGTCAATGACCCTAAAGGCAGGGAATATATCGCAAGTGCGAGTGAAACCGTCAGGCATCTTTCCGGAGATTGTGATGACCATGCTGTATTCATGTCCGCCTGCATCAAAGCCATTGGAAGCACGCCCCGTATTATCCATACTGGTGGCCATCTTTATCCCGAAATGCTTATCGGGGATAAGAGTGATCTTGAAAATATCAACTACCTCATAAAAGAAGTCTTATTTAAAGAGGAAAGCAAAGGAAAAGAAATCCATTACCATATCGATGAGCGCGGACAAATATGGCTCAATATGGATTATACCGCTAAATATCCAGGTGGGCCTTTTATGTCGGCGGAAATATTGGGTGCATTGACCTTAAATTAGATTAAAATACTGATTGATTTAATTATATATAGATGCTTTTGAATAGTACTCCTTCAAAATGAATTACTTAAAAAGCAATACTAAAATCTACCATACAATCGGTTCAATTGCCTTCTCTTCTAAAAACGCATTGGTCTTGCTAAAATGTTTATTACCAAACCAAAAACCCCTATTGGCACTCAATGGGGAAGGATGGCCGCTTTCCAATATGAAATGTTTACTCCTGTCAATTTTGGCTCCTTTTTTCTGTGCAAATCCACCCCAAAGTAAAAATACTACATTTTCTTTTTTATCCGAAACTGCCTGAATGACAGCATCTGTAAATGTTTCCCAGCCTTTCTTTTGGTGGCTTCCGGCCTCTCCGGCACGAACGGTTAAGGTGGCATTTAACAGCAACACACCCTGGTCTGCCCAGCGTTCCAAATTTCCTGTTTGTGGAAAAGGTTTTACGAGATCCGTTTCGATCTCTTTAAAAATATTAATTAAAGAAGGTGGAAAGGCAATACCATCATTTACCGAAAAGCATAATCCGTTCGCCTGTCTTGGTCCATGATACGGATCCTGGCCAATGATCACAACTTTCACGTCATCAAAATGACAATGGTCAAAAGCAGCAAATATCTGGCTTCCCTTAGGATAACAAGTGGTTGTAGTATATTCCGATTTTACAAATTCTATCAGACTATCAAAATAGGGTTTTTCAAACTCATTGCCCAAGGCTTCTTTCCAGGAAGGATCAATTTTTACAAGCATTTTTATAATTTTATAAGTCAAAAATAAGACCTTTTTCCCACTATTTCAAGTTTGGAATTTTCAAGACGTTGCTTTTACTTAAATTTCAGTAAATTTGTATTCAAATTTGCTATAAAACAGAATGATTGCGATTACAGATAAAACCCTAAAAGACTTAGAATTTTCAACCGTTTTGGAAACTATTGCCGCTTCCTGTGTAACAGAAACCGGAAAAGAGAAAGCGATGCAGGTACTTCCCTTTCCAAATAAGGAAACATTACTGGAAGCCCTACAGCAAACTTCTGAATATGTATCTTCCTTTGCGAACAATAATGCCTTACCCAATCATAGTTTTGATACGATTACCAATGAAATAAAATTTCTGGCTATTGAAGATAGCTATTTAGATACAGCCGCTTTTCGTAAAATTGCCACTATCTCAGATACTGTCAATACATTGATTGTTTTTTTGAAAAAATTCGATGATTATTATCCTACACTAAATCAAAAAGCGGAACAGGTAACTTTCACCAAGGAAATCATTAAAAAAATCGATGAAATTGTTGACAAATATGGTGAGATAAAAGATAACGCCTCACCTGCCCTTTCTGCCATACGTAAAGAAATGAACCTTGTAAAAGGAAAAATTAACCAGAGTTTTGTTGCGGCTTTAAGCCAATACAGCGCATTGGGATATTTAGATGAAATAAAGGAAAGTGTTGTAGAAAATCATCGCGTGCTGGCCGTATCGGCGATGTATCGGAAAAAGGTTAAAGGTTCCATATTGGGCAGTTCCAAAACAGGTAGCATTGCTTATATTGAACCTGAAGCAACACTGCGATATTCCAGGGAACTAAATAATTATGAATACGAAGAAAAAGAAGAGGTTACCCGAATTTTAAAACAGCTCAGTAACCACATCAGGCCATTTGTTTCATTGCTTTATGAGTATCAGGAATTCCTTAGCGATATTGATGTTATTTCCGGAAAAGCGAAATATGCCAACAGGATTGGCGGAATTCTCCCAACCATCATAGAAGAAAAACGGCTATTTTTTAGGGAAGCCTTCCATCCTATATTGCTGTTGAGTAATAAAAATAAAAAAGTTCCTACGTATTCACAAACGATTGAACTGGATGAAAAAAGCCGGATTATTGTTATTTCAGGGCCAAATGCCGGAGGTAAGACGATCTCGTTAAAAACGGTTGGATTACTACAATTAATGCTACAAAGTGGTATCTTAATTCCGGTACACGAACGTAGTGAGACCTTTTTATTCGATCGGATACTTACTGATATTGGAGACAATCAGTCTATTGAAAATCATTTAAGTACATACAGTTACCGATTGAAAAACATGAATTATTTTCTCAAAAAATGCAATGCTAAAACCTTATTCCTGATCGATGAATTCGGTACAGGATCTGATCCGGAATTGGGAGGTGCTTTGGCTGAAACATTTTTAGAAGAGTTTTACCATCGGGAAGCATTCGGAATCATTACCACCCATTATTCCAATCTAAAAATACTGGCGAATGAACTCCCTTTTGCTACGAATGCCAATATGCTTTTTGACGAAAAATCGCTGGAACCTATGTACAAGCTGATCTTAGGTCAGGCTGGAAGTTCTTTTACCTTTGAAGTAGCACAGAAAAATGGTATTCCATTTGGTTTGATCAACCGGGCTAAAAAGAAAATAGAAGGTGGAAAAGTTCGATTTGACAAAACGATTGCTACGTTACAAAAAGAACGCTCCAAATTGGAAAAAACCTCTCAAAATCTAAAAGAAGAGGAAACCAAGGCACGTGAGGAAGGCAAAAAAATGGAAGGCATCAATACCAAAATTCAGCAAAAACTGGAGAGTTACCAGGAATTATATGATGCAAACCAGCGCCTGATTTATATGGGGCAAAAAGTAGATGATATTTCTGAAAAATATTTTAATAATAAGAACAAAAAAGACCTTATTGGAGAATTTCTTAAAATGGTAGAAATTGAAAACTCCAAGCGTAAAAAAGCTACGCCAAAGGAACAAAAGATCAAACAGGTCGTTCAAAAACAAATCATTGAAGAAGTCAAAGTGATTGTGGAAGAAATTCGACAGGAGAAAAAAGAAAAGAAAGTCAAAGCAGCCAAACAGGAGCTCAATAAACCAAAAGTAGCTTTAAAATTAGGCGACCGTGTTCGAATGATTGATGGTAAAGCCGTGGGAAGTATTGATAAGATCGAAAAAAATACGGTCACGGTTAATTATGGTATCTTTACTTCCAAAGTAAGTCTGGATGTGCTAGAATTAGTAGAGGCTAAAAAAATTACGCGATGATCTTACCTGAAAATAAAAAAATAATACTTTTTGATGGTGTTTGTAATCTTTGCGATAGCGCAATACAGTTTATCATCCGTAAAGACAGCAAAGACCTGTTCCGTTTTGTAGCACTGCAATCAGAAAAAGGTCAGGAAATACTATCGTATTTGGGAATAGATCCTTCAAAAATCGATTCTATTATTTTGTATGACCCCCGGATCGCTTATTATCATAAAGCTGAAGCGGCTCTTAAAATAGCTGGGCATCTTGGCGGAATCTACAGTCTTCTGGCTACATTAAATGTACTGCCTACAGGACTAAAAAATACTGTCTATGATTATATTGCCAGAAGCCGGTACAAGTGGTACGGTAAAAAAGAGGCCTGTATGATTCCAACTCCGGAACTTAAAGCTAAATTTTTATAAAAAATCCCCTGGAAACGAATTTTCAGGGGATTTTTAATTATGAGGAAATAGTAACTATTATTTCTTGATAATTTTCTTTACAGTTGTTCCCTGCTCTGAGGCAATATTCATCATATAGACACCTGCAGATAAATCTGAAACATTAATCTGTTCTGCGCTATTCGTGTTTTTTACGATTCTTCCATTTAAGTCCGTAATCGTTATGCTATTGATTGCAATAGCATCATGATTTGTAATGCTTATGATGTCTGTAGCTGGATTAGGGAATACCGAAAACTTAGAAGCTAAGAAATCTTCCCTTCCTAAAGTTGCTGTCGTTACTTTGAAATCATCTATCATGAACATATAGACATCGGCAGAAACACATTGAATACCGATCCGAATTGTTTGTCCGCTATAAGCATCTAATGATTGTACTCTTTCAGCCCAGTTCGGATATGTTGCAGTTAGTGACGT
This sequence comes from Flavobacterium kingsejongi, assembly GCF_003076475.1. Classification (NCBI taxonomy): domain Bacteria; kingdom Pseudomonadati; phylum Bacteroidota; class Flavobacteriia; order Flavobacteriales; family Flavobacteriaceae; genus Flavobacterium; species Flavobacterium kingsejongi. The sequence continues at coordinate 3,266,600 of NZ_CP020919.1, forward strand.
TGGACTACCTGCAATAATTGTAAAATTAGCAGATGAAGTTGGATTTCCGGTACCTACATACACACCAATACGATAGCGTTCCGCACCATAACTACCTGATAATGCCTTTACCCAAAAACGTACTTCATTAGCTGAAGCACCTAAAGTAACAGGTGGGCTAATCAACCAATCTTCATTTGCCGTTATCCCACCACCGGGAACAGCATTCCATGCTACAGCACATTTTAAACCTGTTCTGGGATCAAAATTACGGGTTTCGTCACCTGTACTTGCATTGGTAACCCCAGCGGCTGTAGGATTAAAAATCTGAAAAGCTTGGGGAGCACCTGCGTTAGGCCATGCAGGATCAGCAAGACCTCCAGTATAAGTTGGTCTAAGATCAATGTCTAATGTTTGCCATTGCCCAAAACCAGAAATAGCAAAATCAGTATAAGTATCAAAACTATCTTCAAATAGTGTTGTTTGTGCATTTGAAGAAAAAAAGGTGCCCATTAAAAGCCCTGCAAAGAGTAATGTTTTTTTCATAAAATATGTTTTTGGTTATTAGTAATACTAAAGTTACTTATATTTAGTCACTTACCATATATGTTATATGAAAATTATTTGTTTTTTATAAGCAAAAAGGCTTTTTAGTTTTAATATGAAACTTTGTTAAGTGAAATAGCGATGATACCGTAAAAAACAAAAGCCAAACTTCCGTTTGGCTTTTGTTAACTATTTGAGAATTATTATTTTTTAATAATTTTCTTTACTGTTGAACCTTGGTCAGAAGAAACATTCATCATATAAACTCCTGCAGAAAGGTCAGATACATTTACCTGAGTATTAGCAGCACTATTCACTTTGATAGATTTCACAACGCGACCATTAAGGTCTGTAATCTGAATTGCATCAATAAGCGCATTGTTACTGTTTGATATTGTTAATACATCTGAAACTGGGTTTGGAGCAATTATAAATTCTGAAACAGGAGCGAATTTTTCAGTCCCTAGCAATGAATCGACATTAGTAGCTTTAACAGTTATATTGTCTACAAGACCTACACCTGCAATGGTATTAGGTGTTGTGATGTTTGTTCCTGTATATAATGATCCTGAAAGCGCTGCAATATCCAATTCATAAGGAACTGTTGTAGGAGCAGTGCCAGCAATACCACCATTAAAACCAGGTCCTTTGAATTTAACTGCACCTGTAGTATAGTTATAACTAAACGAAAGCCTAACCCATGTATTTGCTGCTAAAACTATTGGAGAACTGGCATTAGCACCTAACCCAAAGGTATAGTTACCAGAATTTGGTCCGGAAGTATAATATGCCAAACCAGAAACGATACGTGTATTCATTGCTACTGAGATACCAGCTAATACTTTGTTATATGTTTCATCATAAATAGCAAGCCTCATAGTATTCAAGCTTGTAGTAGCAGCCCCGGTATAGAAGTCATATTCTACTTCAATAATATTGTTCCCTGAACTTCTGGCTGCCCACCATGTGGCTCCACCATTTTGCCACATGAAATTTCCGCCCAGATTTCCGTTTGGACCTGTCATTTGGAGTACATTTCCATGAGGAGCTGCATTAGCAACGATTTGAAAAGATGCATTTGAAGCATTTGTAGTAGTCGTTGGTGCAGTCCCATTGGTAGGATTTGTATACCAACCACCTTGTCCGGCTGTAGCACCAGTTATATCAGTTCCTACATTGCCCACGTTTAATGCATTGAAGTCATAGCTCAAAGTTTGCGCATTAACTGTAAATAAAGAGCCCATTAAAAGCCCTGCTAAAAGTAAAGTTTTTTTCATATAAAATTAAATTGGTTATTTTAAGGCACTAAAGTAATTGATAATTTCATTTATACAAGAATTATAATGTTAAAAAATAATCAGTATCCAATTTATACTATTAATTTAAAAAGAATCTCTAATTTTTTAAAGATACCTGTCCAGGATTGTTGTAAATATTGTATTCTAACATAAAAGAGGCGCATCCTAAATAGTAGGATGCGCCTCTTTTATTAAAATTTCCTAATTGGAAACAGGCTGATTAATATATTTTATTGAGGAGGAAATAATCAGCAAGTACCATTGCTGCCATCGCTTCCACGATGGGTACAGCGCGTGGCACTACACACGGATCATGCCTGCCTTTACCCTGCATCGCAACAATATTACCCTGATTGTCCAGTGTTTCCTGCTCTTGCATAATAGTGGCTACGGGCTTAAAAGCAACACGGAAATAAATATCCATGCCATTGCTGATACCACCCTGGATACCACCAGACAAATTGGATTGTGTTGTGCCATCGGTATTGTGTAAGTCGTTATGCTCGCTACCCTTCATTTTCGCTCCACAAAAACCGCTACCATATTCAAAACCTTTCACCGCATTAATCGATAACATGGCTTTTCCTAATTCAGCATGTAATTTATCGAATACAGGCTCTCCTAAACCAACAGGCACGTTTTGAATCACGCAGGTTACTGTTCCTCCTATTGTATCTCCCTGTTTACGGATCTCCTTAATATAGGCTTCCATTTTTGCTGCTGATTTCTCATCAGGACAGCGTACCGGATTACTTTCTATTTTGGAAAAATCTAAATCCTGGTAAGGTTTATCAATAAAGATATCCCCGACAGAGGAAACAAAAGCATTTATTTTTATTTCTGGCAGCATCTGTTTTGCAATCGCACCTCCTACTACTCTACTGGCTGTTTCGCGTGCAGAACTTCGCCCACCACCACGGTAATCCCGAATGCCATATTTTTTTTCATAGACATAGTCAGCATGACTGGGCCGGTAATTGTCTTTTATATGCGAATAATCTTCTGATTTCTGATTCGTATTGGGTATGATAAAGCCAATAGGAGTTCCCGTAGTCTTGCCTTCAAAAATACCGGATAGGAATTGTACTTCATCGTTTTCTTTTCTTTGCGTTACGATAGCAGACTGCCCTGGTTTCCTACGCGACATTTCATATTGGATCTTTTCAAAATCCAGTTCAATTCCCGGTAAGCATCCATCAATAATTCCTCCTAATGCTTCTCCGTGGGACTCACCAAATGTTGTAATTCTGAAAAGTGTTCCAAAGCTATTTCCTGCCATTTTTTAGGGTATTTAAGACTCTACAAGCCTAATTTCTATTAGTAACAAATTTATGGGTTATGGGTTAGAATAAAAAGCCGAAAGCTAAAAAAGTTCTGAGACATCAAATTTAGCCCCGACAGCAGTGGTATCTTTTTACCTTTATTCCGCTCTAAATCTACACTGGTAAAAAATTTCAAACGGATGGCGGGAATAGGGTCAATAGTAATACCCAATGTTTTGCTTCTCAAAAACAATTTCTTAACAGTAATTTCGTAATGGTACCGGAAAATTAACTTTGTGCTAAATCTGGATTTAATTTAATTGCTTTGCTTTGATAAACGATAAATCAGGATCACATGAAAAAAAGAATAGTAGATGTAGTAGTTATTTCTGATGTTCATCTGGGGACTTTTGGTTGCCATGCCAAAGAATTATTGTATTATTTGTCTACCATAAAGCCAAAAATACTGGTTCTGAATGGCGATATCATTGATATCTGGCAATTTCGAAAATCATATTTTCCAAAATCACACCTTAAAGTTGTCAAAAAACTGATCGATTTTGCATCAAAAGGAACAAAAGTATATTATGTAACCGGAAATCATGATGAGATGCTACGTAAATTTAGTGATACTGTCATGGGTAATTTTTCTGTGGTTGATAAACTCATACTGAATCTGGATGGAAAAAAAGCCTGGATCTTTCATGGTGATGTATTTGACGCTTCTGTACAGCATGTAAAATGGATTGCCAAACTGGGGGGAATCGGATACGACTACCTGATCCTTTCCAACCGCTTTATCAACTGGTGCCTCGCTAAAATAGGACGGGAACCCTACTCACTTTCTAAAAAGATCAAATCAAGCGTTAAAAAAGCCGTCAAACACATTGGGGATTTTGAAGCCATCGCTACGGATCTTGCCATCGATAAAGGCTATGATTATGTCATTTGCGGCCACATCCATGAACCCAAAATGGAACGCAAAGAAAATAGGAAAGGACAAACATTATATCTCAACTCCGGCGATTGGATTGAGAATCTTACCGCTTTGGAATACAATAAAAAACGCTGGAAGCTGTATCAATATGCTGAAGAAATCCAAGTGCAGGAAGAAGAATATTTTGAATTTGAAAATGAACTGACACAGCAGCTGTTTAATGCAGCGATATTGACAAAATAGGTTGTTTCGAAAGTTTCATTATATTAGCTCCCAACTAATTAATAAACTACTATGAAATATCGATTCCTTTTAATGGCCTGTGCTGCTTTAATTTTCTCCTGCTCTTCTGATGACAGTACACCTGACAATGTTAACCCTTCTGGCGACATGGGCGTTTACCTTCCTTTGAAAAGTGGGAACTACTGGAATTATGACAACACCAGCCCCGATGATTTACCCACAGGAAGCGACTCTTTGTATGTCAAAAAAGATACTGTTATTGCAACAAAAACGTATACTGTACTCGAGGTAGATGGTATCCCAAATGGACTTTTCACCGGTGCAATCAGTGGAAGCAGCATCCGTAAAGAAAATAATTTGTTAGTTCTGACAGGAAGTACAAACGCATTGAACCTTGGTGAAATTCCACTCGAGATTGCGATGAATGATTTCATTCTTTTGAACGCAGCTGCCACACCCAACCAGGTTTTAGGTTCGGTATCCGGTACCTTCAGCCAGGAGGTAGAAGGGATTCCCTTAACCTTTGATTATACTCTTACCTCCACAGCAGGAGCGAATTTTGCGAGCCATGTTTCCGGAACTACAACCTATCAGGATGTAAAATCAAGTACTATTACTTTGAATCTTAAAATTTCATTAGTTACTTCCGGAATAACGATCACCGTTATGGCACCTCAAAATGTACTAACATCTACTTATTATTTTGCGAAAAATATCGGAATTATTGAATCTTCCACTATAGTAGCCTACACTTTGCAGAGTTTCCCGGGAATGACCTTACCCATCCCATCTTCGGGATCACAGAGCCAGTTACAGGTTTTGCGGAACTATACTGTAAATGAATGATTTTAACAAATTTTAACCTGAAAATATGTTAATGTTATTTTAATACAACGGTAATTGCTGTTTCCGAAACTTATTTTTGTTTCGAACATTTAATAAAACCAAACTATGAAAAAACTGATTTTATCTGCCCTGATGCTAGTGGGGTTTGCATTTGGTGCATAGGCACAAAATTTTTCGAAGAATGCTATTGGACTCCGTTTGGGAGACAATGATGGATTTAGCGCTGAAGTTACTTACCAGCGTGCATTAAGCTCAGACAACAGACTTGAAGTTGACCTGGGTTGGAGATCTTCTGACTACAGAGGATATGACTACAATGCTGTAAAACTAACCGGACTTTACCAATGGGTATGGAATATCGATAAAGGTTTTAACTGGTATGCCGGTGTTGGTGGTGGAATTGGAACCTGGAGCTATGATTTTGATCACAACGGTCCTTATGACAGGGATTATGATGATAGCGGTGCTTTGCTATATGCTGCAGGTAATATTGGTATCGAATATAATTTTGATATCCCATTAATGGTAGCACTTGATTTCCGTCCTGAATTTTACTTCACGAATGATGATTTCAGAAATGATCACTTTGGACCGGACATCGCGCTAAGTGTAAGATACCGTTTCTAATAAATCTCATTCATGAGATTTTGCTAAGAAAAATGTCTAGTCCTAGAATAGCAATACAGGATTAATAATAATAAAAGTACATTTTTTAGACAGAAGTAGCTTCATGGTTACTTCTGTTTTTTGTTTTATAGGTTTTCATTTCTATTTCTTTTTGCTGATGCATTTGCATCGGAGTAAGCATATGATTAGAGCAATGCGGTCTTACTAGATTATAAATCTGTATAGATTCCTTAACTACTAACTTAATAATATTAAGTTGCTGATCATTATACCTATCTACTAAAAACTCCTGTTTTAATATTCCATTTACCCTTTCAGCGACCGCATTTTGATATGGATCATAAGACTCAGTCATGCTACAGCGCAGGTTTTTAGTCTTGCGTATCACTTTTTGATATTCATCAGAACAATATTGTATACCTCTATCTGAGTGATGGATTAACGACAAACAACTATTTTTCCTGCTCTTAAGAGCCATTTGTAAAGCTTTAAGACTATTTTCGGCATTTAAATTAGTAGCTACATTAAATCCCATGATCCGTTTTGAATATGCATCTGTTACTAAGCTTAAATAGCAGGGCTTACTTCTTTTTCCGATGTATGTAATATCGGATACCCAAACCTGTTCAGGACGTATTATTTTTAAGTTTTCAATTAAATTCTTGTGTTTTTTAAAACGATGATATGAGTTAGTCGTAATATGATAGCTCCGTTTTGGAGATATTAGCAGATGGTTTACTTTGAGGATATTAAAAAACATATCTCTTCCAATCTTCAATGCTCTAAGCTCCTGGTTTAATAAATAATACAACTTTCTCGTACCGATACGAGGCATTTTCATCCTAATCTTTCTTACCATAAGAATGACTTGTTCAGACTTTGATTGCTTTAAGATTTTTCTTTTAATGCTACGATAATAGACCTGCCTGTCTATCCCGAACAAACTACAGGTAAAACCTAAGGTTTGTTTTTGTTCTTCTTTAAATAGGACAATTGTTCGGGTGATGAGTTTTTTCGGATATCGATATTATATTCTTTCTCTGCAATATCAATAAGCATATCAAAAATAATAGCTTTCTTATCCGTAAAATTAACTTGTTGCTCCAGATGAGCTTTCTGTTTTTCAAGAAGCGTAACTTTAGCTTCGAGTTCCATGATTTGCTGTTCAGGTGTTTTAGCCATTTGAGATGGGGTTTGGGTTTCCCAATCAAAGTTACCAAATTTTCTAAGCCAACTAACAACTGTTGAACGTGCTTGCACACCATATTTTTTACAAGCTCCATGTGTAGATAACTCTCCTCGTTCAATCTCATGGACGATTTGCAATTTGAGAGACATACTGTAATCTCGCTGGGTTCGCTTTACATAATTTTTCTCTTTAGACATAATTGAGTTTTTTTTTGTATCGCTATTTCAGGACGGGACAAAACTATTGCATAAAAAACCGGGCTTGAAAGCCCGGTTTTTTTTATTTAAACTCAATCGGTTTTGTAGTGTGTATTTTTACAATTGTAAATGGCCTTGTTATTGCCATTGTGCTCATCTCTCCCGCTGCGGGTTTCGTCTCTTTAACCGTCACCCAGACTACATTGTCTTTTTCGGTAACTTTATCTACAGCAATCCCATAACCACCTGAATTTTTTTCTCCTAAAAATAAGGCTACAATTCTTGATTTTTTAAAATCTATTGTCGGCACTTCAGGATCTTCAACTGCAGCATAAAGTGCTTTTAGCTGGGCTTCATTCTGGATCACTTCATACATTTTTTTTTCTTTTCCTTTGTATTCGGATACTGTCAACACCTTGAATTCAGGTGCGCTTTCATTAGAAACCACTTTTTTTCCCGTGTTACACGAAAATAATAAAAGGGTTACGGCAAGTGTGGCTAATTTTTTCATACGTACATACTGTTTAGTGCTTTTTCATAAAGTGCTTCATACTGAGGCAAAATGTTTAAAATATCAAATTCTTTGGCAACTTTACGGGCATTCAATTTAAATTCAGACAGGATTGCGTCATCGCTTAGGATTTTTATAGCATTTTGAGCCATATCATCAATGTCTCCAACATCACTAAGGTAGCCGGAAAAACCTTCGATATTAACTTCTGGAAGTCCGCCTGAATTACTGGAAATCACAGGTACACTACAAGCCATTGCCTCTAGTGCAGCAAGTCCAAAGCTTTCTGTCTCAGAAGGCAATAGAAAAAGATCGGAATAACATAATATTTTATCGATCTCATTACTATTCCCAAAGAAGATAACTTTGTCGGTCAGTCCTAATTTTTCACACAGCAATTCTGCTTTTGCTTTTTCAGGCCCATCTCCTACCATCATTAATTTGGCAGGTATTTTCTTTTGAATTTTATTGAATATTTTTATAATATCCGGAATCCTTTTTACTTTCCTGAAATTGCTAATGTGAGTGATAATTCGCTCGTTGGGCAAAGCCATCACACTACGTTGGCAACTGTTCATTATTTCGACTTTATTTTTGTCGAGGTCAATAAAGTTAGGAATAACGGTAATTTCTTTTTTAATATTGAATAACTTATAAGTATCATCTTTCAGGCTTTGTGAAACCGATGTCACCATATCCGATTTATTAATACTGAAACTTACTGCGGGTTTATAAAAAGGATGATTTCCAACTAATGTAATATCGGTACCGTGCAGTGTGGTGACCATTGGTATTTTGATTCCTTCATCTTCCAGCATTTTTTTTGCCATATATCCGGCATACGCATGCGGTATGGCATAATGGACATGGAGCAATTCAATACCATATAATTTGACCATATCAACCAATTTGCTTGATAGTGCCAGTTCATAGGGTTGGTAATGGAATAGTGGATATTCAGGAACATTCACTTCGTGATAGTGAACATTAGTATTTAAAAGTGCTAAACGTACAGGCTGGCTGTACGTGATAAAATGTATTTCATGACCTTTACGAGCGAGTTCAAGACCGAGTTCGGTAGCTACTACACCGCTTCCTCCAAAGGTTGGATAACAGACAATTGCTATTTTCATTTTGATGTTTTATAATCTTACGAATTTACTCAAAATAAAAATCGAATGGTTTATTTTAGCTAAAATTAACTTTAACAAATTGAATTTTCTATCCCTTGCGGAATGCTTTCTCATATAAGGAAATCCAATGATCGGGAGTTATTTTTGTAAGTAATTCAGTAATAAGTTCCCAAGGGATCGTCTCCATATTTTTAAATCGGATGCAACTTTTACCCATATCCAGTTTTGCAGTAGTATGTTTCGGATAGGCCTCTATAAACCAATTTATCAGTTCCGCATCAGCATACAATCCCATATGATACAAAGCGATAAAATTCTTTTGTGAAGCCAGGTTTAAAAAAGGCAACGGTAATGTAGGATTACAATGATAGCCTCCGGGATACAAGGTGTGAGGTACAAAATACCCTAACATGCCATACCCCATTCCCTCTTCAAATCCTGTTGGCAAGTTCGCAACGATTATATTTCTAAAATGAACCATGGCTGCTTTTCGTTCTTCCGGCAGCTGATCCAGGTATTCTAAAGGAGTAAGTGCTTCTGATCGCATGTTTTTTGATTGTATTATTTTAGTACAGCGTCATTGATTATTTGTTGGATGTTGGTCCTGATATTCTCTTTGGCTAAAAGATTATTTTCTGCATCAGGGAATGTACGGTTGGAAAGAAATACATATACAATTCCGGTTTTAGGATCTGCCCACGCCATTGTTCCTGTAAATCCGGTATGCCCGAAACTTTCCGGTGACACACAATCACATGTAGAACCTCCTTTACCATTCACCGGTTTGTCGAATCCAAGAGCCCTACGGTTATTTTCTTTATTAAAATAGGTAGTATTGAACAGGTCAAAAGTCGCAGCACTGAAGTACGTTTTTCCTCCATAGTGCCCTTTTTGCAAATACATCTGCATGATCTTAGCCACATCTACAGCGTTAGAAAATATACCTGCATGCCCGGCAACACCGCCTTGCATTGCAGCCCCCATATCATGGACATAACCATCAATAGTCTGGTACCTGAAATAGTTGTCAACCTCCGTAGGCGGGATACTACTCATATCATATTTTCGCAACGGATTATACGTTGTATTATTGGCTCCTAAAGGTTTGTAGAAATTTTCCTGGCTCAAAATATCTAATGTTTTACCGGTTGTTTTCTCTAAGTATTCTTTTAATATAATAAAAGAAAAATCACTGTATTTGTATACTTTTGGTGTAATCAGCTTACTGTCGGCAATTTGCTGTAAAATATTTTGAGTATACCCTTTTTTAATATACAGATTTTCTGCTACCTGATCCGGAAATTCAGGACTGTAGAACTTACTGTAAATTTCAGGCTTCGGATGTTTCTTAGCATCCAGCGTAGACTGATAAAATGGAATCCAAGCCTGAAAACCGGCAATATGGGATAACATTTCTTTCAAAGTAATATCGCTTTTATCTGTATTTTGGAAAACCGGTAACATGTCACCCAATTTGGCATCGAGGCTTAATTTTTTTTCATCTACCAATTTCATGATATTAGGTAAAGTTGAAAGCATTTTGGTCAATGACGCAACATCATAAATATCGGTATTTTGAACTTTATAGTCCTTTTTATCATACGTATGATTACCAAAGGATTTATTATAGACTACTTTACCATCCTTAGCTACTAAAATTTGCATACCTGGCGTAATTTTACGGTCGATTGTATTTTGAGCAATTTTATCGATTTTGGATAGTATTTTAGAATCCATGCCTGCTTTTTCAGCAATTGTATACCCTAAGACATCCAGTTTCTTCGTATGCAAACCATAATTCACTTTGAATTCCGGGCTAATCGTCACTGGCAGTTTCCCTTTAGCTTCGAAAGCACCAAAAATCAGCTGAGCAGAAAGGCTTTGGGAAATATCATTATTCTGGTAGGATACAATCACCCCTTCAATATTCTCATAAGAAGTAATCGGAATCATTGCATACGGCTTAGCAAATATATCCAGAATTACATTTTTGTTGCGTGCAATTTCCTGTAAGCGTACCAATTCAGAATCTTTAAAATCATGATTCTTCCAGGCATTGGCGTCCGATTTGTGGTAGCCAACAATTACGGTGGTATATTCTTGCAACTTCACCAATAAGCTATCCAGGTTTTCTTCGGTTACTTCGGTAACTTCGGTATAATTTTTTAACGTGCTTAAAAATGTACTTTTAAAATCATCCCCTAATTTTACGTAAGCGATTTTTTGACTTTCTAAATTTTGCAGCGGCAGGATATCATTTTTATTCTTTAATACTGTAATTGCATTTTCAAACAATTCATATTGCAAAACATCATCTTCCGGATTCACCAAATCATTAGCAAGATTCTTAGTGCTTATAGGCGTGTAATTATTCAGGCCTGCTCTGTATTTATACTCCAGGATTTTTTTAACCGAATGTTCTAAGCGTTCGTCGGTTAGCCTGTTCTGCAGGTAGGCATCGGCAAATTTTTCAATAGCAACGGGAACATTTTCTGCAAAAAGTAAAATATCATTTCCTGCAAGGAATGCTTCCAAATCGATTTCTCCCGGTTGTTTAAAATTGCTCGCGGCTTTCATATTCAGGGCATCCGTAAAAATAAGACCTTTAAAGCCCAATTGTTTCTGCAATATATCGGTCACTATGGTGTATGATATCGAAGAGGGAAAGTTTTCCCTTTTTTCCAGAGCAGGAACATTAAGGTGTGCAACCATGACGCTGGCAAGCCCTTCCTGGAATAATCTTTTATACGGATAAAATTCAACTTCGTTAATGCGTTCTTTAGTAAAATTGACTGATGGCAAGGAATGATGCGAATCGGTAGCGGTATCACCATGCCCCGGGAAATGTTTTCCTGTTGCATAAACGCCCTGGCTTTGCGATCCTTTCATCAGTGCCAAAGCCCGATTGGTTACGTTTTCTTTATCCTCTCCAAAAGAGCGGTTTCCAATAATTGGATTTTTAGGATTGGTGTTAATATCCAATACAGGGGCAAAATTAAAATGAATCCCCATTCTTTTGCTTTCTTTACCATATTGTACGCCAAGGCGTTCTATCAGGCTCATGTCCTGAATAGCTCCTAAAGTCATATTCCACGGATATCGATAGGTAGAATCCAATCGCATGCTAATTCCCCATTCCGCATCAATCCCTACAAACAAAGGTACTTTTGCTTTCGACTGAAACCTATTGGTTAGATTCGCCTGCCGTCCGGGACCACCCTGAAAAAAAATAACACCCCCAATTTTTTGTTCTTCTACTAACCGATCCACACTTTTAATGTGTTCTGCATCTTTATTAGAATAAGCAGCAACCATAAATAATTGGCCCACTCTTTCTTCAAAAGACATTTGATTGTACACACTATCTACCCAGACAGTTTGCTCGGTTGTATTTAAACTTTTTGGATTTTTATTTTGAGACTGGGAAATCTGAAAAATAAAAAAAAATGCTATTATAAGATATTTCATCCGTAAGGTCTACTAAGTATTGGTGATTAGTACAGGTATGGCCCTAAAATAACAAATTACATAAATGAATTATGTAATTTGAAAAGAAGGTATATTTTTAATTAGAAAAATCGGCTATGCCAACTGTCTTCAGCAGGAACTTCCCAATATTCATGCCATTCGCCCACTGTATTTACAAGATTATTAAATACGATGGTATTCGCTGAAACCGCTTTTTCCTTTGCCATTTTTTTAAATTCGATCAATGGCTTGTGTGCAATGTGCTCTCCTAATTTGAACGTAACATTCATTTTGTCCAGCAAGTCGATCTCGTATCTTTTCTCCAGATCCTGAATGAACTGCACTGAGGCATCGATAGAACAGCCAGTCGCTGGTTGCGTTTCCTGATTCACTGCTATAATAATAAAACGGTTATATCTGAGTTGGTAAGAAGCTTCCAAAGGTTTTCCGTGTGCCGCCCAGTTTTCCAGGAATGCTTTCAGATCAGCTTCGATTTCATTCATCTCATCATCAGAAAGTTTTCTGTTGGATTGGTAAATCCATATTTTGGATTCGTCCGGTAAAGTATCAAATGGTACGTACATTATGTTACGGATTATTAAGTTTGGATTTAGAGATCTTTTGCATTGGCAATTAGTTCCGCTACATCCATCACTTTGATTTCGTGTTCTTTGTTTTTATTTTTCACTCCGTCGGTCATCATTGTATTACAGAACGGGCATCCTGCAGCAATAATTTCCGGTTGTGTTTCAAGCGCATCTTCAGTTCGTTCTACATTCACATCTTTAGTACCCGGTTCCGGTTCTTTGAACATTTGGGCACCACCGGCACCACAGCATAATCCATTTTTACGGGAACGTTTCATTTCCACCAATTCGGCATCAAGTTTCTGGATCAGTTCTCTTGGAGCTTCATACACATTATTGGCCCTACCCAAATAACAAGGATCGTGGAATGTAATACGCTTTCCTTTGAATTGTCCTCCTTCAATCGCCAACCTTCCATCGTCTAATAAGGATTTTAGAAATTCGGTATGGTGTACAACTTCGTATTTCCCGCCCAATTCCGGATATTCATTCTTAATAGTATTAAAACAATGCGGACAGGCAGTTACTATTTTTTTTACTTCATAGGCATTCATGACCTCGATATTCATCATGGCCTGCATCTGAAATAAAAACTCATTACCTGCTCTTTTTGCAGGATCTCCGGTACAGCTTTCTTCCGTCCCCAATACTGCAAAAGGCACTTTGGATTCGTTTAATATTTTTACAAAAGCTTTGGTGATTCTTTTGGCTCTGTCATCAAAACTTCCAGCACAGCCTACCCAGAATAAAACTTCCGGTTGCTGTCCCTGTGCCATCATTTCTGCCATTGTAGGCACTACTAAACTTTCTGACATATGTTTTTTATAAGTTGCCGCTCATTATAAGTAGGATGAGTTGCAGAATTGTTCGTTATAATTCTTGAATTTGACTTTTAATTATTCATGGTTTCCATCATCGAAAACCTGAATTGTCACATCTTTATCTACAAGATCTGTAAACTTACCTCTGTAGCGTGTTGCTTTTACCAAATGATTATCAATCCAATGGTAATTTCCACCTCTTGGTTTGCCCATTAGCATACCATGATATTTAAATCCGTGTTTTTTCAACCACTCTTCCGTGATGGCACGATGTGCTTCAGTCCTGGAAGTGAAAAAGAAAATAATATGACCTTCATCATACCATTTGTTCAGGGTAATTTGTGCATCAGGATATACTGCCGCTGTAGCCATTCTTTCCGGCTCTTCGTTTGGGATATCATCACAAATAGTTCCATCTATATCTATAAGATAATTTTTAATTCCCTCAGGCAATACGGGACTGATTGCTTCTCCGTTTTCTGTTGCTGCCTGTAAATTCTTATCTATATCTTCTGCTTTCATTGTTGTGTTATTCTAGTAGTTAGGTGTTTTATATGTTATGTTTTACTCGTCTTTCCAGTTGAGGCGGTCCATTTGGTTGTATTGCCATGGTGCTCCATTGTTTTCAATATTGGTCATCATATTGTTCAGCTCTGTTGGTGCGGCACTTTGCTCCATTACTAAGTAGCGGCGCATGTCAATAATGATGGAAAGCGGGCTGATATTAACCGGACATTCTTCTACACAGGCATTACAGGAGGTACAGGCCCATAATTCTTCAGCTGTAATATAATCGTTCAGCAATGTTTTACCATCTTCAACAAAAGTACCTTTGTTTTTATCAATGTTTTTACCGATCTCTTCCATACGATCACGGGTATCCATCATAATCTTTCGGGGCGATAATTTTTTACCGGTGATATTGGCTGGACAGGAAGAAGTACATCTTCCGCATTCCGTACACGTATAGGCATTTAGAAGCTGTACCCAGTTCAGGTCTGTAGCTTCACTTGCCCCAAATTTTGCCGGTACTGCATTTTCATCTACAGGTGCTGCAGCGAAAGGATCAGCATTAGGATCCATCATCAGTTTTACTTCAGTGGTCACCGATTCCAGATTATTGAATTTCCCCTGTGGATTCAGGTTGGCAAAATAAGTATTTGGAAACGCCAATAAAATATGCAGGTGTTTCGAAAAATACAGGTAATTCAGGAACAATAGTATTCCCGTGATGTGAAGCCACCAGGCAGCACGATCAATGATTTCAACACTATGATTGCTCATGCCGTCAAAAAGAGGCGCTATGAACTGGCTTATTGGGAAAGATCCTGCTTGTGTATAATGGGAATATCCTCCTGGTACATATTGCAAATGAAAATCTGCAGCATTCATCACCAGGAACAATGTCATCAATACCATTTCAAAATAGAGGATGATATTACCATCGCTTTTAGGCCAGCCTTTCAGGTCACCATGCACCAGTCTTTTTATTTTGATAATATTCCTGCGCAACCAAAAAACGATTACAGCGACCAATACTAAAAATGCAAGTATTTCAAAAGAACCAATTAATATATTATAGGTGACACCTAAAAAAGAAAATACACGGTGTGTTCCAAACAACCCATCAATTATAATTTCGAGTACTTCAATATTGATAATAATAAATCCTGCATAAACGACAATATGGAGTATTCCGGCTATTGGCCTTTTGACCATTTTTGATTGCCCTAAAGCAATCATTGCCATATTTTTCCAACGTTCTTTTGGATTATCATAACGATTTACAGCTGCTCCCAGCTTAATATTACGGATTAGTTTTTTTACATTGCTTGCAAAATAACCACCTCCGAGTATCAAAAGGACAGCAAATAAAATATTATCTAAATAACTCATATAAGTAATGGTGTTTCTATGGTAATTATTTTATAGTGTCTTTTTTAACCGTTTCATTGTATGGGGTTCCTTTTTTTCCAAAAACTGAAAAATGTACGTATCGTTTTGGATTGTTTTTAACATCTGCCAGCAGGAGCTCTAACTCTTTTGAAGCAGCATCAAGATTATTGTACATACTTTCATCTTTCAACAGTTTTCCAATAGAACCTTTTCCGGATTGTACATCATTGATCAACTTGTCTACATTTGCAAGTGTTTTCTCAAGATTACGTGCCGCTTGCCCAAGTTTCGCATTATTAAGGGAATCAGATAATGTTGCAAAATTACCGGACGCTTTATTCAGGTTAGCCATGGTACCATCGATATAATTTTTATTCCCTGAAATAATACTGTTCAGGCTTACAGAAGCCTTGTTGAACTGTTTCATCGTTTGGGTAAGTTCCTCAATGGTAATTCTGAGGTTCTCTTTGTTTTTGGCATCAAAAACAGTATTCATACTGGTCAGCAAACTGTCAGCAGTCACTACTGTAGCTTCAACTTTTGTTTGCAGTGGTGTAAGCTTATCGCCTACTACCGAAAGCATTCCTGGCTTCACACTACTGTTAAGATGATCTCCCGATACTGCTACGCTCGTATCTTTAAAATTAGGCAGGATTGCAATTTGTTTACCGCCAATAATACTCGGCTCATAAATAGTTGCAATACTTGATTTTGAAATAGGGAAGTCCGTTTTGACCTGAAGTTCCACTAAAAGTTTACCGTTTACATCCAAAGTGATACTCTCAACCTTACCGACTGTGAGTCCGTTGATGGTTACCGGAGCAGATGGGGCAAGCCCTTCCACTTCTTCATAAACTACATAAAATGTTTTATAGCTATTAAAAAGGTCTTTGCCTTTTAAGAAGCTGTAGCCCCAAATAAATAATAAAATGGAGGACAATACTAAAATTGCCGTTTTAATTTCTCTAGATATTTTCAAAGTTCTCGTGTTTTATTAACAAATGTAAATAAATGCAAATATAAAATAATTAATTTTGTGTTATAATTAATTATCGTAAAGCTTCCTGTATTGTTACTTTTTTGCCATTTTTGAAGGCAACAATAAAGGCACTGTCGTAGCCTTTTGCCTTTGCTTCTTTTAATTGATCTTTTGCAGCATCATAATTACCGGTCTCACCATACATATACTTGTATATTTTATTCTCCTGCTCTACACTAATGTTACCCAGTCCTTTAAAGTTACTGGCTACCGGTTCCAGTTTTTTTCCACTGGCTGCAATCTGTACTTTAAATACCACACCGTTTGACTCTGCTTTTTTAGGTGTTTCCCGCTCTTCTGCTTTTTTCTCCAGTTTTTTAGTTACCGGTTTTTCTACAATGGTTTCACCTCTGCTAATTGGTGCTGTTTCTCTTGGTGTATTTGTTTTTACAGAAGGCTTGTCTTTTTCTGCAACTTCAGGCACACCGCCATTTCCATAATATTCCTTTTTATATTTAATGATTGCGTCCGCAATAGATTTAGCAACTTTATCCTGCCCGTCTTCGGAATTCAGGTACTCTCCTTCCGGCTTGTACGAAATAAAACCTAATTCAATCAGGATGCTTGGCATTGCTGTTTTGTGCAGTACCCAAAAAGGAGCCTGCTTTACACCGCGGTTTTTACGTTCGAGATCATCTGTAAAATTAGCCTGTACGTTACTGGCCAGTGTAATGCTCTGGTCGATGTATTCTTCCTGCAACAGCATGAGCCCGATCATAGATTGTGGCGAATTGGGGTCAAAACCACCATATTTCATTTTATAGTCACTTTCTAACGTAATTACCGAGTTCTCCTTTTTAGCTACTTCAAGATTGGATGCATTCTTAGTAAGACCCATTACAAACGTTTCCGTACCATAAGCTACCTTTTTTACTTCCCCGTTACAGTGGATGGAAACAAAAAAATTAGCATCCGCTTTGTTGGCGATATTAGGGCGTTCGGTAAGCTCAATAAAAACATCTGTCTTACGGGTATAAATAACATCAATATTCCTGTCTTTTTCCAAAAGTTTCCCCACTTTCAATACGACACTCAGGGCAATATTTTTCTCGATAAAACCGTGGTAATTGGCTCCAAAATCTTTCCCTCCGTGACCCGCATCCAATACTACTTTAAATTTAGTATTGGATTGTCCGGAGACGGAGAGACTCACAATAGTGGCTAACACAGTTAAAGTGGTATAGAGTTTATTTTTTAAAGTCATATTTTAAAATGTTATTTTTAATATAGTATAGGTTATAATTTTTATAAATGCTTATTTTTGATGAAAAATATATGTAAGTTTGGCTCCACAAAATTAAGCCATATTTTTACAAAAATAGCATTTAAACCTTTGCGTACAAACTTATTTCATATCGTTTTAGCGGCTTTTTTCCTATTCTTAGGAAATGCCAATCTTTATTCCCAGGAAATCCCAAAACCAAGTAAAAGCATTGCTGCTGAAAAACAACCAGATAGCCTTACGATTACTCCTCAAGGCCTTATTATACCCGCAGATTCTACTGCTGTTAAAGACTCGTTAAAAGTCAAAAAACCGATTATTGAAGACCAAATCCGTCACAAAGCTAAGGACTATACAAAAATGGATCAGAAGAAAAAACTGACCACAATGTATAACGAAGCGGAAGTCTACTACCAAGATATCGAATTAAAAGCAGGAATTATTGTAATTAACTATGAAAAAAGTGAAGTATATGCCGGCCGGATTAAAGATTCCCTTGGAAATTATACCCAATTTCCTAATTTCAAACAGGGGAATAACACCGTAGAACCCGATTCGATCCGATTTAATTTTAAGACTAAAAAAGCATTGATCTGGAATTCCAGGACAGAACAAGGTGATATGAGAATAAAGGCTGAAGTCACGAAAAGAGAAAATGACTCGGTGTACTTCATGAAAAATTCCAGGTTTACTACTTCGAAAGATGTTGACAATCCGGAATATTATTTCCTCGCACGAAAGGTAAAATTCGTTCCCGGAAAGAAAGTTGTTGTCGGCCCTACCAATATGGTAATCGCTAACGTCCCTACCCCTCTTGGGCTTCCTTTTGCTTATTTTCCAATGTCGGAAGAGAGTGTGTCGGGTTTTATATTGCCAAGCCCGGGACAAAATAACAATCGGGGATACTTCCTTCAAAACGGTGGTTATTATTTTGCTTTAAGCAAAAATTATGACCTGGCAGTTATTGGTGATTATTATACTAATGGAAGTTACGGGCTTCGTTTTGAATCCAGTTATGCCAAGCGTTACAAATACCGGGGCAATGTGAATTTAAGGTACGAGAACCTTATCAACAGCGAAAGAGGCCTTCCCGATTATAACAAAACAAAAATTTACAACTTACAGTGGTCGCATTCTCAGGATACGAAATCCAGTCCAAGCTCCCGTTTTTCTGCTTCTGTCAATTTAGGAAGCAGCAAGTACTTCCAGCAGTCCATTAATCAGGTAAATACCGGCTCCAGGCTGAACAATACATTAAGTTCATCGGTATCCTATGCCAAAACATTTAATTCGATCCCACAGGTCAATGTTTCGTTAACAGCAACCCATTCCCAAAACACACAAACACAGCAGATTGATATGACGCTTCCCACATTGCAGGCCAGTGTGGATCGTATTTATCCATTTGCCCCAAAAGATGGAAGCAAAAGAGGATTAATCAAAAACATTAACTTTCAGTACAATTTAAATGCAAAGAACCAGATTCAGACTACTGACTCGCTTTTCTTTAAACCTGAAATGTTCCGTGATGCCAAAGTAGGATTCCAGCATTCTATTCCACTCAGTACCAACTTTAAAGTCTTCAAGCACTTTAGCGTGACTTCCGGAGCGAATTATAACGAGGTCTGGACGTTAAAAACGATCAGCAAAAGATATGATGCGGCACAAAACAAAGAAATAACAACGGATATTAATGGATTTGATGCCTACCGTACTTACAATTTCAATACCAGCATCAATACCATCATTTACGGTACGTTTAATTTTGGTGAAGATAAAAGAATCCAGGCCATTCGCCATTTAGTAAAACCTTCCATAGGGTATAGCTACGCACCGGGTTTTGAAAAATACTTCGATACCTACGCGATTGATGCCAGCGGAAGAACAGCGGAATACACCCGATTTGCCAATGGTGTTTACGGTGGGCCTTCAAAAAATAATTCCAATCTTTTAACCTTCGAGTTAAACAATACTTTCGAAGCTAAAGTCACTGATAAAGACAGTACTAAAACGGCTCCTAAAAAGGTAATGCTGCTGAACAGTTTGCGTTTTGCGACCAGCTATGACATGACAGCCGATTCATTGCCATGGTCACCTTTACGAATCAGTGGTGGAACCCTGCTCTTTAAAGACAAGATGAACATTAACTTCGCGGTAACCCTGGATCCTTATGCTTTGGATAATTCTAATCGAAAAATCGAAAAATTCAATATCGACAATGGCGGTAGCTTGTTCCGAATGACCAGTGCCAATTTAACCATGAATTACTCTTTGTCCAGTAAAGACAACAAAGCAGCAAAAAAGAACGAAGACCAGCTTTCCAATCAGGGATTGCGTAATGGTGGACGTGCCGATGACCTGTTTGGTACTTCTACCGATTTCAGTAACCAGAAGAGCCAGTTCGAAGACGACGATGATGAGGAAGAATCAGAGTTTAAAGGCTTCTTTAATGCTGAAATCCCCTGGGACCTGCGCCTTGCCTATTCCCTTACCTATGGAAATATGACACGACAAAATAAGATTACGGGGAATTCGATAATGGTCTCCGGAAATATTGATTTAACACCGCGATGGAAAATGGGTGTTTCGACCGGATACGATTTTGTCCAGAAAGGTGTTACTTTTACACAGCTCCGGTTTGAAAGGGATCTCTTAAGCTGGCGCATGGACTTTAACTGGGTTCCTATTGGGGATTATTCCTACTGGGGATTCTTTATCGGAATCAAATCCGGGATGCTTAGTGATATCAAATGGGATAAACGAAGCACTCCTGACCAACGTATCCGCTAACCAGAATACTACAATTAATACTCATATTATCATGAAAAAAATTATTCATACAACAAATGCTCCGGCACCTATCGGGCCATACAACCAGGCAGTTTTAGTAGATGGTACTTTGTACATCTCCGGGCAAATTGCGTTACATCCCGCTACCGGCGAATTGGTTAACGACTCTATAGAAACGGAAACCAAACAGGTAATGGAAAATATGAAAGCGGTATTGGAAGCTGCAGACATGACTTTTCTGGATGTCGTAAAGACAACAATTTTTATCATGGACATGAATGATTTTGCTAAAATAAATACGGTTTACGGCAGTTATTTCGACGAAAAAACCGCTCCTGCAAGAGAAACGGTTCAGGTGGCAGGTTTGCCAAAAAACGTAAATGTAGAAATTTCTATGATTGCTGTGAAATAGCTTTCAGCAATAATTCGGCCGTAGCATAATTCGTTGCTAACGGCACATTATGGACATCACACACACGAATCAGCATATTAATATCTACTTCGTGTGCGTGGTTGGCCAAAGGATCTTTAAAGAAAATAACCATCTGGGTTTTTCCCTCTGCAACTCTTGCTGCGATCTGCGCATCACCCCCCATAGGACCGGAAAGCATTTTTGTCACTTCAAAACCGGCTCTTTCCGCTTTACTTCCCGTTGTTCCGGTAGCAATCAGCGTTATGCCTTCCGCAATGAGTATATCCCTATGCTTGTTTAAAAACTGAACCATGTCTGCTTTCATTCCATCGTGGGCAATTATCGCTATTTCCATAGGGGTATCTTTATAAAAGATTATTTTTTATTTACAGTATGGTATTCAATCAGTCCATCAATAGGGCGTCGTAATACATTCCCCAATTGCAGTCCGTTACGATCCAATACCACTTTCAATTCTTCTTTAAGGTAGAATGCAATAGAACCTACAAAATGCACTTTTACTTCAGCACAATTATCATATTGACGAATGTAGTTTTCTACGAAAGTTTCCATCGCATCAAAAATGATCGTT
This sequence comes from Flavobacterium kingsejongi, assembly GCF_003076475.1. Lineage (NCBI taxonomy): Bacteria > Pseudomonadati > Bacteroidota > Flavobacteriia > Flavobacteriales > Flavobacteriaceae > Flavobacterium > Flavobacterium kingsejongi. The sequence continues at coordinate 3,288,195 of NZ_CP020919.1, forward strand.
TGGAAAAAAGGTTCATTTTTATTTTGGATCAGGAATTTCGCAAATGTAGCGAGGTACGCATTTGGATTTGGTTGTTTGTACAAATGGTTTTTGATCACATCCGGGTCCATATCATATTCCTTACCAAACTTCTCCGCTAAATGTTTTGGCATTTTACCAAAATAGTACGAACGTACCAATTGTCGTCCAAAACGATTTCCGGAACAATCATCCATAGCAATATAGCCCAAAGACTGTACTTTCTGATGCAATTCTTCCCCGTCAAAAAAGCTACAGTTTGAACCGGTTCCTAAAATAGAAATAATAGCGGGTTCATTGTGTGGGTTAGTCGCGTAAGCTGCTGCATAAGTATCTTCTTTCACGCTAATTTCAGCATTTGGAAAAAACTCCTTAAAAGTTTCAGCCAACGCATTTTTCATACGATCGGTTCCACAACCGGCACCATAAAAATATAAGTGCGAAACCTGATTTCTATTGTGGTAGATATCGAAACGGTCTTCCAATCGCTCGATTACTTCCTTTTTTTCTAAAACTTCTGGGTTTAACCCCAATGACTGCGTTGTGAAAAGTCTGTTTCCATTATCATCTAAAGCAATCCAATCGGCTTTCGTAGAGCCACTGTCAACAAGTAGGATCATATTTTGTGTGTACTATCTCAATAATTGCAGTTTTACGCTGCTTCCCAAACGAAGGAAAGTATGGCTGCAGGGCGATGGTGCTCAATCCGGACGTTTGCGCAGTGGGATAGCTATCCCGACACATAACGCTTTTTAAAATACCCTTGCGGTCTGCTCTGAAACTTACTTTTATTTAACGATATATTAATATTTAAAAAAATTATAAAAAAATCCCGCTATGCATTAGTCATACATAGCGGGATTGGGAAATTATTATTTCAAGTTAGCGATATGAACCGATAAATCAATTAATTTACTGGAATAACCATATTCGTTATCATACCAGGATACTACTTTAAAGAATGTGGAGTTCAGACCGATACCGGCTTTAGCATCTACAATAGAAGTTCTGGAATCAGATACGAAATCCTGAGATACAACATCATCTTCTGTAAATCCTAAAATTCCTTTCAGGTTGGTTTCTGATTCTTTTTTCAAAACAGCCATGATAGCCTCATAGGTAGTTTCTTTGGCTAATTTTACCGTTAAATCTACTACAGAAACGTCAGCGGTTGGTACACGCATTGACATTCCCGTTAATTTACCGTTTAATTCAGGAATTACTTTTCCAACGGCTTTAGCAGCACCTGTAGAAGCAGGAATGATATTCAATAAAGCAGCACGTCCACCACGGAAATCTTTTCTTGATGGTCCGTCAACAGTCAATTGTGTAGCTGTAGTTGCATGGATCGTAGTCATAAGCCCTTCAACGATACCAAAGTGGTCATTGATTACTTTGGCCAATGGTGCAAGACAGTTTGTAGTACAGGAAGCATTAGAAACGATAGTATCAGCCGCTGTAGCTTTAGTATGGTTTACTCCCATAACAAACATAGGTGCATCTGCAGATGGCGCAGAAATTACTACTTTTTTAGCCCCACCTTTAATGTGTGATTGTGCTGTTTCCAGTGTGGTAAAAATACCCGTGCATTCTGCTACTACATCTACACCTACTTCATCCCATTTTAGGGTTGCAGGATCTTTCTCAGCAGTAACACGAATGTGTTTATCATTTACAAATAATTTACCGTCTTTTACTGCTACAGTACCAGCGAAACGCCCGTGAACTGAATCATATTTCAATAGGTAAGCCAGGTGGTCTACATCCAATAAATCATTGATTGCTACAACTTCTACATTATCTCTGTTGAATGTTTCTCTGAATACAATTCTTCCAATTCTACCGAAACCGTTTATTCCTAATTTTACTTTTGACATTTTTATGTTATTTAATTTTATGATTTGATTTAAAGTGAATGCGTGATCTGATGGATTAAGTTGACATTATATCAGAAACGCGCAATAATTCCCTGTCGATTTCGCTATGACCTTTCACAGCTTGCTCCAGCGGAGTGAGCACAACTTCATCTTTGATGAGTCCTGCCATATAGTTGCTTTTACCAGCAATAAGGGACTCTACAGCCTTTACGCCTAAACGACTGGCCAATACACGGTCAAAACAACTTGGTGCACCACCGCGCTGCATATGCCCTAATACCGATACCCTAACGTCGTATTCCGGAAGGTTTTCTTCTACATAATCTTTCAGTTCAAAAACGTTTTTACCCATTTTATCCCCTTCAGCGATTACTACAATACTGGATGATTTTCCAGAAGCTTTACTTTTTTGAAGTGATTCCAGCAAACGGTCCAGTCCCAAATCCTCTTCAGGAATCAGTATTTCCTCTGCTCCTGCACCAATTCCGGCATTCAGTGCAATGTGTCCTGCATCACGCCCCATAACTTCCACAAAGAAAAGTCGGTTGTGTGAACTCGCGGTATCCCTGATTTTATCAATTGCTTCCACCACAGTATTCAGTGCTGTATCATAGCCAAGCGTATGGCTTGTTCCAAAGATATCATTATCGATAGTACCCGGAATTCCAATTACCGGAAACCCATATTCTTTATTGAAGACCAAACCTCCGGTAAAACTTCCGTCACCTCCAATTACTACCAAAGAATCAATCCCGGCTTTCTGTAGGTTATCGAATGCTTTTTTCCTTCCTTCTGGTGTCATGAATTCTTTTGAACGGGCAGATTTCAAAATCGTCCCTCCTTTATTCACAATGTTATTTACACTTCGGGGACCCATTTCTTTGAAATCACCTTCAATCATTCCCTGGTAACCTCTGTAAATTCCTATACATTCGATATTATGGAATGCACAGGTTCTGACCACGGATCTGATGGCAGCATTCATACCCGGAGCATCACCTCCTGATGTTAAAACGCCAATTTTTTTAATTTTTCCGGACATTATTTTTGTATTTGATTGTAAATTTAAGAAACATATGCCATTATCAATTATCAATTTACGGTAAATTAATACACCGTCGGCAATTCAAACGATTTCGTTAATAAGTTTTATTTTAAAATGACTTTTCTAAGCGTCAATAAAGGGACATAAAATAGAATATGATGGTATAAAACGGAAAAAGCTTTCAAAAGTATAATTTTGAAAGCTTAATTTTATCAATCCTATAATTATGGATTTGGTATTAGTCTACTTCAGGCACTCTTTCGACCTGGTGCTTCGGTTTTTTGACATTTTTCTTTTTATCCCGTTTTTCAATAAATTTAATATACTCTGGAGAAAAGTCCGAATCCGGGATTTCCGTGGCAGAACCCTTTTGCTGCTTTAACTTTTCACTGTTGAATATTTTGGTTAGGAATTCCCGGAAAGTATCAAAGCTCATTTCCCACGAAAGCCCTACCCCTTGGGTATATCCAATGTTTTCACCAAAATAGTTAATATCATTTTCACGATTAAAGACACGGGCATTCAGCGTCCGGTCTTCATTGAGTCGCAGCAATACTTCTACATTACCTACAATTACCGTTTCGGTAGCACCACCAACCGGTACTCCTAACTTCCCATTGATCGTTATATCTTCATTGATCTGGGTTGTAATATTCAATCCTACCCTGCCATCAGTTACCGCATTCGGATTTCGGTCGGCCTGTTGGTAATCTACCCCAACATTAAATTTACCATCCTGGTCTGCAAAAATATCAGAAAAAATACCACTGGCACGTTCCAGCAAACTACCCGTTACAGCATTTTCACCAGAATCGGTATTGCTCAGGAAGCTTCCGGAAGCAAGCAAATACAACGCCTGTGTCTGGCGCGTATCCCGATCATCCAGCTTGTATTGTATTTCCGATTTCAATACCGAACTTACATTCGGGAAGTTAATCGCGAAATCCAGCGTAGGCTGCATCAGCTGATCGGTTAATTTAATCGATACTTCTACAGGGATTTTACGGTTAAAGGAAAGGTTATCCAATAATACCGCAGGGTTAGCCTGTGTTTTATATATGGCTTCAATATTAATGATTGCACGGGTCGGATCCCCTTCCCAGTTGATGGAACCGCCATTTTTTACCTCAAAACGCTTATCGATGATTCCACCATATTTGAAGTTATAATACCCTTTATTGGCAATAAAGTTACCCCACATATTGAATTTACCCAGCGTATTGATATCTAACAATATCGTTCCAAAACCCTGCCCCTTAATCCCATGGCCCGTATTCTTATCGATAATGATTTCAATTTCAGCTTCCGGGGTAATGTCCAGGTTGAATTTCAGTTCCAATCCGGAGTTATTGATTTCAGAAGCGATTGCATTTTTATCTTTATTGTATTTTTCTTTAGGGCTGATAAAATGGATGTACGGCGTACTGCCCACCGCCCGGGCGCTGTTTACCGGAATTTTAATCGCCGTTCCTTTAAGCGAAGTGGCTTCAACTTCAATCAGCAATCCTTTTGTAGGCCCTTTTATGGTTGCGCCTCCCTTTATAATAGCAGTTCCATAGTAAATAGCATCATCAGAATCTTTCGAATCCAATACCAACAAACGATCTGACTGAATGTTCAGGTCCAAAATCCAGTTTGTAAAATGCTTGTGTCGTATTACACCGTCCAGGATCCCTGAAGTTCCCATCTTGGTATCGGTCATCCGCATTCTACGCAAAGAAATTTCACTTTCGGTCAGGTCGACCACTACGTCTTTATCAAATTCATAATCCACATTCAGGTAAGGAATCGTCATACCCGTTTTTTGAAGATACAGCCTTCCATCAACTTCCAGGTTTTTCACCGGGCCTTGTATATTGGCCCTTCCCGAAGCATAACCCCGGATATTCGAGATCACCGAACCTCCAAAAGAACTAAAAGCAGAAAGGTCGAGCTTATCCATCTTTACATCCAGGTCCAGATTGGTTTCCTTATTGACGATCTGTAAGCCTCCTTTGGCCGAAAACGTTTCTTCATCATTCTTTTCCAGCGTACTGGAGATATTAAAACGACGCAAAGATTCATCTCCGGTAACATCCACCATCAGGTTCCCCAGTTCGGTTTTATTGAGTTTTAAATCCTGTACCCGCAAAGAAGAAGTGGGCTGGTATACATTTTTATCCTGCTTGAAATTAATCATCCCCCGCAGTACACCATCCACTTTTAAGCTATCAATAGTAGGCACCACCTTAGAGAGGTCGACATCATTAAAATTCAGGCTAATATCTTTATAGGTAGAATCCCGCAGTACTCCCATCAGTTCTATGTTCTGGTTTTCGTGCGACATGATAATTTTATCAATCGAGAAGTCAGTCAGTTTTTTATTGAATACAATTTTATTATCCCCGGTATCTTTTTCATTCAGGAACCATAAATAGTTTTTAAAGTTCACCTCCGATTTTTTAAACCCAACAACCGATTTATTATCCTTATCAATCGTATGGTAGAGATTTAAGTTGTAATAATCCTTGTTCTCATTTCCTCCTTTAAATTCGGTACGGACAAATAAGGTATCATTACTTTTAATGTTGATGGAGCTGAACTCTGATATCTTATAATATTTTGTACGAACACTATCCATCTCGATATAAGCATCAAAAAGCGGATTCTTATTATCGACCTTAATCTGGATGTTATTGAAGTAATTCTCAAACGCAACAATATTGGGCGAATTGAAATTAAACTTAAATTCTCCAGCATCTGAATTTATGGTACCACTAACAGCCGTATTCGTCCCAACTTTAATCTCCGGATAAAAGATCTCTATAATTTTATTGTAAATGGTAAAATTGAACTTCATGAACTGGTCGGGCTCTACCTTATTTGGAGAATAATTGGCATACAAACTACCCAAAGCATTTTCTACCAGTTTTTGTACTTCTTTAAATTTATATTTCCCTACCAACTGCCCTTCTATAATATCCGGGGAGTTAATCGTAATGGTACGTACACGATCCGCATCAAAAAGCGATTCAATCGTAAAATCCTCAAAAAAGTAAGTATCCCTATTATTCTGATACGAAGTTTGCGCAATCGTCAGTTTACCCGCAACATTCTCAAGGGTATTCCCTTCTGCTTTCAGGTCCAGGTCCCCTTTAAAGATCGCGATACTGTCTTTCTTGATAAAATTAAGCTCATGCAAATCGGCATAATCCACAGTCGCGTGGAAATCATATCGTTTTTCCTTTTTGCTCAAATCAATCAATCCATTAAAGGACAACAATAAATTAGGGTCATTCACATCGATACGCCCTTCATAGATTGGCATTTTCATGTGTCCGTTTACGGTAATGTTCCTATAATTGTATTTGTTATAATACACACTCTTAACAGTTCCTACAACAGCGGTGTTCAGGTATTTTTCAGTAAAACCTTTACCGTCTACATCTAAGTTCAGTGTCACCTTACCCAAACCGTTTTGATTCAGCATCTTGCCAGCATCAAAATTATCCAGGATTACCTTTCCTTTATAGGTAGCATTATCAATGTTATTAATATTAGTCATCACCATTTCTGCAGACAGGTTCCCCAACTGGGTTACCATTTTCAGGTTGGCATCAATACTGGTTTTCGTTATCTCCGCAAGCCCCGATAAATTAAACTGACCCAATTTTTGAAAAGAACTTGGTAATTTATTCCCCAACACATTCGGAAGTATCCCGATCAGATCCTTGTAATTTGAATTTACTTTCTCAAATTTCCCTCCAATATAAAACAGGTTTTTGTCCGGATTCAGCAGGTTTTTAAAATGCACATCCCCTTTTATTTCCGATCCGCGCTCATCGATCAGGTGCAAATTATGCGTATACAGGTTGTTTAATGTCCCTTTGGCATGCGTTTTAAGCGCAAACTTTTTATTTTTCCCAAATTCATTGTAGAAAAAATTCAAATCATTAGTCGCTACAGAAGCCGTATCTAATTTAATATCAAGGTCTACTTTATTAATAAAATCGGCCATTCCGCCTACTTTATATTTCATTGTGATATTCCCTTTTAACAATGAATTGCTGGTGGTAGCATCCAGGTCTTTCAGTACTATTTTTTCATTAGAATAGTACATGGTGGTTTTTAAGTTTTCTACAAAAATCCCCCTGTGGTCCTGGAAGGATAATTTTTCAATATCAGAATTGATTTCGCTTCCCTTAATTTTAAAATTATGGAGCGTCGCATTCATTTTTGTAAAATCAACACTCTTAGGCGTATGTGCATCTTCATTGATGACACGAAAGTGCCCGGAAGTCAAATAAATATTGGTGGCCTGAAGTTCAAACGGCTTCTTTGATTTCGGCTTGTCATTTTCAAATAGCTTGACAAAAACATTAATATTGGATTCATGTTCCCCTTTGTAGTTTTTAAGGTAAAATTTGAGGGAGTCCGCACGGATATCGCCAAAATGAAGATCGCCATTCGTTAGTTTTCGAAAATTAAGGATATTTGTTTTTAACCGATTGGCATAAATTAAAGTATCTTTGTGGTGATCTCTGATCAAAACTTTTTTTAATTTGACACCTCCAAAAACGCTGATAGCCACCTGGTCGACACTAATGTCGGTTTTGAAGTCTTCATTCAGTGTATCAGTTACATAGTGCGCAATTTTTGTCTGCACAAAAGGTAATGAAAGTGCAATTCCTAAAAGCAGGAGCAGGATAATGAGTCCTATAATAATCCGAAATAGTATTTTTAGAAATTTTTTGATACTCTGAAATGTTTTAAATTTGTCAAATATAATTCAAAATTTGCGTCTGTCTATGGGAAATCTGCCCATTTTTATCTTAGCTATCGAAAGTTCTTGTGACGACACTGCCGCTGCAGTATTGAAGAACGATAAAATCCTGTCTAATATTGTTGCCAACCAGAGCATACACAACGAATATGGTGGTGTTGTACCGGAATTGGCTTCCCGTGCCCACCAGCAAAATATTGTCCCGGTTATCGATATGGCATTACGAAAAGCCAACATCAATAAGGACCAGCTTGATGCTATTGCCTTCACGCAGGGCCCGGGCCTGATGGGATCGCTATTGGTCGGAAGTTCTTTTGCCAAATCCCTGGCTTTAGCACTGGATATCCCATTAATTGCCGTTAACCACATGCATGCCCATATATTGGCGCACTTTATTGATGAAGAAGGTTTTGATAAACCGGAATTTCCTTTCCTGGCCCTGACTATTAGTGGTGGCCACACACAAATCATTCAGGTAAATGGTTTTTTTGATATGAAAATTATTGGGGAGACTACAGATGATGCTGTTGGTGAAGCTTTTGACAAGAGCGCTAAAATCCTTGGCCTGCCTTATCCTGGCGGTCCTTTGATCGATAAATATGCCCAATTAGGAAATCCAAAAGCATTTCCATTTACAAAACCAAAAGTACCCGGTCTTGATTTTAGCTTCAGTGGCCTAAAAACACAAATTCTTTATTTTGTCCAAAAGAATGTAGCTTTGAATCCTGATTTTATTGCCGAAAATAGAAATGATATCTGTGCTTCCATTCAGTATACGATCGTACAAATTCTATTGGATAAACTAAAATTAGCCGTTGCACAAACCGGAATTCATCAGATCGCCATAGGTGGTGGTGTTTCTGCCAATACCGGCATACGACAGGCAATCAAAGACGGAGAGAAAAAGTACAACTGGAAGTCCTTTATTCCAAAATTTGAATACACCACCGATAATGCTGCTATGATTGGAATTGCAGGTTATCAAAAGTTCTTAGTCCATAATTTTGAAAATGCTGCTGTAGTCTCTAAAGCACGAATTGAATTTTAACATGCAATTATTTTATAATCCTGATATTACACCCAGTAGCGATGAATTTTCTTTTGACAAGGAAGAAAGCCGTCATATTGTTAAAGTTTTACGCAAAAAAGAAGGCGATACACTTCATGTAACCAATGGCTTAGGTTTTTTATTTACCACCAAAATCATTATGGGATCTGAACGTAAATGTACCGTAAAAATCATTGCTTCTGAAGAAAAAGAAAAACCGGGGTATCACCTGCATCTTGCAGTCGCCCCTACCAAAATGAATGATCGTTTTGAATGGTTCCTTGAAAAAGCTACTGAAATGGGAATTCAGGAGATCACTCCTGTAATTTGTGATCACTCGGAAAGGAAGTTTATCAAAGAAGAACGATTCGATAAGATCCTACAGGCCGCAATGAAACAATCGTTACAGTGTTACCTGCCAAAACTCAATCCTCCTGTCGCTTTCGCTCATTTTATAGAAGCGCCCCAGAAAGGCATGAAATGTATTGCGCACTGTGAAGAGACCGATAAAAAGCTGCTAAAAGACATTTTAAAACCCAAACAGGATATCCTGATCCTGATAGGCCCGGAAGGCGATTTTTCTGAAAAAGAAATTCAAAAAGCGCTACAATTAGAGTATATCCCCGTTTCTTTAGGAAATACCAGGTTACGTACTGAAACGGCTGCAGTTGTAGCATGCCATAGTGTTGTTTTTACAAATGAAGTCTAAATAGTATCCCCCGTATGAGAAAAATCATAGGCCTGCTCTTACTGATCTTATCCTGTAATGCTCATGCGCAGGAAATTGCTTTGGTGAAATATAATGGCGGTGGTGACTGGTATGGTAATCCGACCTCGTTGCCCAACCTGATTAAATTTTGCAATCAGAACATCCATACCCGCATCAAATCCAAGCCCGGAACTGTAGAGTTATCCAGCCCGGATTTATTATCCTATCCTTTTGTGCATCTCACAGGGCATGGCAATGTTTTTTTTAATGAATATGATGTAAACAACCTGAGAAATTACCTTACTGCCGGCGGTTTTCTTCATATTGATGATAACTACGGTATCGATACATACATCCGGAAAGAAATGAAAAAGGTGTTCCCGGGCAGTGATTTTGTAGAAATCCCGGCTACCCATGCCATATTCCAGAAACCCTATGCTTTTCCAGGTGGGCTGCCTAAAATACATGAGCATGATGGAAAAAGACCTCAGGCTTTTGGTATTTTTATTGGGGGGAAATTAGTGTGCCTTTACACGTATGAATGCGATCTTGGTGACGGATGGGAAGATGCTGAAGTTCATAATGATCCGGCAGCAGTACGCGAAAAAGCACTAAAGATGGGCGCCAATATCATCAATTATGTCTTTAATAACTAAGGAATGCAATTAGTCCACGAGCAGAATTTTTCCACCAAAACCCTTTTTCCAGTAGTAATTGTAAGTGATACCATCAGCTTTCTGGACAATATTGGTTCATTATTTCGGGCAGGAGATGCTTTTGGAGTGTCTAAAATATTTTTTTATGATGAAAATCCAGCATTCAACTACCGCAAAATACATAAGACATCCCGCAATACCCATAAAACGGTACCACACGAAGTTATAACCGACCGGAAAGAAATAATCCGAAGGCTACAGGAGGAAAATTATACTATTATAGCACTCGAAATTACCGCTACCAGCAAAGATTTACGAGACATCGAACTGAACAAAGACCAAAAAATAGCCTTAATTATTGGTAATGAAGTGCATGGCATCCAACAGGATTTTTTAGAAATTGCACACCAGACCGTCCATATCCAGATGCATGGTACCAACAGCAGCATGAATGTGGTTCAGGCAGCGGCTATTGCATTATATGAAATCATCAATCAAATTAAATAACTCAGCATTGGAAAATCCTGTTTTAGCACCGGAAATACAACACTTTATCCAGGACCACATCGGTGCGGACATCACCCGTCTTGCCTTACAGAAAAACCCCTTCCCTGCTGTTTCATGGCTTGAAATCCTAAACCAGATTGCTGCAAAAACAAAATCAAAAGAAAAACTCCCGACCTGGTTTAATGCTACGGATATTATCTATCCTGCTAAAATTTCAATAGAACAGACTTCTTCTGAAAAAACGGCTTTGTATAAATCCCAAATCGTTTCCGGTGAGACACTTATTGACCTTACGGGCGGCTTTGGTGTGGATGATTTTTATTTTGCCAAAGCCGTAAAAAAAGTAATTCATTGTGAGATCAATCCCGAACTATCCACACTTGTCCGTCATAATTTCCAAGCACTTGGAATCGACAGTATAACCTGTATTACAGGGGATAGTACTGAAATCCTTAAAACCATACCGGAAAAACTGGACTGGATCTATATCGATCCTTCCCGCAGGAGTGATCATAAGGGAAAAGTATTTATGTTACAGGATTGCCTTCCAAATGTACCGGAATTGCTGGACTTTTATTTTGAGCATACCGATGCGCTCCTGATCAAAACAGCTCCCATTCTGGATCTAAGCTCTGGTATTTCAGAACTTTCTCATGTCAAAAATATCCATATCGTCGCAGTTGAGAACGAAGTAAAAGAACTGCTATGGGAATTATCAAAAGGTTACAATGGTGCAATTACATTGAAAACAGTCAATATCACCAATAGCGGTATGGAATATTTTCAAAGCACTCATAAAGAATCAATTGCTGACGTACAGTATAGCTTACCCAAAAAATACCTTTACGAACCCAATAGCGCCATTATGAAATCCGGTAGTTTTGATGCGATAAGCAGCACTTTCCATGTGGAAAAATTACACCAGCATTCCCATCTCTACACTTCAGGGAAGTTAATTGATTTTCCGGGAAGGCGCTTTGAAATTCAATCTGTTGTGCCTTATCAAAAAAAGGAGATGAGCCAGTTCAAAGGCAAAAAAGTAAATATCACTACCCGCAATTTCCCGGATAGCGTAGAAAACATCCGTAAAAAATGGAAAATAAACGATGGTGGCGATGATTATTGTTTTTTTACAACAGATGTAAATACTAACAAAATAATCTTAATTTGCACCAAAATAAAAAACACCTAATGAAGCGTCTTCTACTTACCTTATTTTTCTTCGGAACCCTTACCCTGACAGCACAAAAAAATTGTGTTTATGAAACCAATATCAGCGATTCTATCGGAACCCTCAAAACCACAGAAAAATATTTGGTAAATGAAATGGTATTTGGTAATACCACGAAGTATGTGTTTCTTTCCCTGATGAACGTCAGCGGGTATCCGATGCTGAATTTCCAGACCATCACCAAAACAAAAGACTTTCAAAAAGTAAGCTGTTTTGATAAAAACTCCAGAATCTATTTCCAGTTGACCAATGGTAAAATTTACACTTTAATTGCAGCGGAGGAAAATAACAATTGCGGAACTATTATTCCGGATGAATCAAAACAATACAACATCAACCTGCTGACTTCAAATTTCCTCTTCATGAAAGCCGATTTGGAAGACCTGAAGAAGTACCCGGTTGTATTAATGCGTGTTCGCTATGGCGCTGACAACACCGTTGATTACATCTTCAATAAGGAACTAAAATCAGATACCATAAAAGGGAATTATGCTCCTGAAACCTACTTTATTAATTACTTCAAATGCATTGAAGAATAGCTTTTTAACGCTATTGTATTAAATTAAAAAATTACTCATTTTTTAATCGAACACTGGCCCAGGGTGAACTTATTCACAGGGCCATACAAAGTTGGACACTCCATACTATGTAGATCCTTTTAGGTTAAAATGCCACCATTCCGTACGAATGGATTCAAACCCGTTTTTCTCCATGATCTCACGGAGCAAATTTCTATTGGCTCTTATTTCAGGGGATAACTTTGTATAATCCTGATGTGCTTCTTTCCCGAAATGATCGAATTCAGTCCCCATCGGTACAACTGCTCCTGTGCTGTCAATTAAAGAAATATCAACCGCTCCACCACGGTTGTGTATTGATCCAGTTTTAGGATTCGCTACATATCGGGCATCCGGAACAATTTTGTACATCCTTTTTTGGATCTCCAACGGGCGGTAGCAGTCATAAATCGTAATCTTGTACCCCAGTGCCCCAAATTCCTTATTCGCCGCCAAGAGCGCTTTAATTGTAGCATAACGAAGATAGCATTCGGCACAATCATACACCTTTGCCTTCAAAAAATTATTTGGGGTAGCATAACGCATGTCATAATTAAAATCGGAACTGTACGCATTTAAATTCACAAAGGCAGTGTCCTGGGGTTCTATAGTATCCGTAACGGGCGAGTTGTAGGAATGGCTTCGAAAACTTCCTGTTTCAAAGTGCTCCAGCCTTGTTGCACCGCAAAAAGTGAAGATAGACAGCCCAAAACTTAAGATAAAATATTTCATACGCGTGATATCAGTAACCGTAAAAATACAGGTTTAAAATAACTTTAGAAACCTCCTTTTATTTTTAGTCCCAAAAAATTATTTTTATTAAAAAATTATTACTTTTATAGTACAATTTTAAAAATAAACCAATTATGAAAAATTTATTAACGATTTGCCTGTCATTACTGCTTTCCTGCTCTGTTTTTTCTCAGGCTACCACTAAGGAAAAAGTCAAAGCAGATGCTAAAGAAGTAAAAAACGATGTTAAGTCCACTGCAAAATCTGCCGCTGACAAAACTAAAAAAGAAGCTAAAGAGGTAAAAGAAGACGCTAAGGCTACTACTAAGAAAGTAGAGAACAAAGTGGATAAAGGAGCGAAGGAAGTAAAAGCAGATACAAAAGCTGCCGCTAAAAAAGTAGAAAGCAAAACAGAAAAAGCAGCTGACAACGTAAAAGCTGATACGAAGACTGCTGCTTCAAAAGTAAAAACAGAAGCTAAGACGGTGAAAGCGGATGTGAAAGCTGCTGTTGGCGAAGATAAAGTTACAGGTACCTACAATGGGAAAAAAGTATATACCGGCCCTAAAGGCGGCAAGTATTACATCAACAGTAACGGGAATAAAACTTATATTGAATAATTAATTTAGTTCATCTTTCTTAAATGCGGCTCTTACAAAAAGTAGCCGCATTTTTTTTTGACGCTATATATTTGAGTATGAATGATTTTAAAAATAATCATAAAATTTATTAAAAATAATCCTCAAAATAGTTGCAGGAAACATAATACATGCTTAGATTTGCAACCGCAAAAAAGGGTAAGTTTTACCAACTTATTTCAGGAGAGGTGCCGGAGTGGTAACGGAGCAGATTGCTAATCTGTCGACGAGCAATCGTCGCCAGGGTTCGAGTCCCTGTCTCTCCGCTTTTTTTCGGGGTGTAGCGTAGCCCGGTTATCGCGCCTGCTTTGGGAGCAGGAGGCCGCAGGTTCGAATCCTGCCACCCCGACTACACTTTCCTAAGGAAAGAATTTGAAATTATGGACGCATAGCTCAGCTGGATAGAGCACCTGCCTTCTAAGCAGGCGGTCGAAGGTTCGAATCCTTCTGCGTTCACAACCAAAACCTCTGTTTTACAGGGGTTTTGTTGTTTATACACGTTTCCATAATCTTTATTTTTATACTTTTACCGACACAAATCGACCCTTTTTAAACCAAAATCGCGGATTTTTCGCGGATTATAATATTAAAAATAAATCCCTTTTGGTTGGCGGAAATGATAAAAAGCTAAGTATCTGCTTAGTACATTATACTATGTATTTAAAACGCCTCTATAAGCAATAGACATATAGAGGCGTTTTGACTGTACTACTTAAGTACATTCTACTTATGAACTTTATTCTTTAGCTGTTTATTTTGGATCAAACGCAAAGCTTGGGGATTACCCAAAAAGATTAGATAATCTAAATAAGAAGAAATCTACTTTACGCACTCCTCTAAATTGACTTCTAAATGCTTTTACTTTAGCATTAAAAGATTCTGCTGAAGCATTTGTACTTCTATTGTCAAAATAGTTTAAGATTGACTGGTAATTAACCGTTATAGTATTTAAAAGGATATTAAAATTTTTAAACCCTGACTCCTCTACATTCCTGTACCAATGTGCCAATTTTGTCATCGCAACGTGTTTATTGTTATGATTGTTGTAAATACCTCGTAGTTGTTGGGTTAAACTGTATGCCTTTTTAATATCGGGATATAAGCCAAATAACAATTGGGCTCGTTCATTTTGTCTTTCGGTCCATTTATCGCGGGATTTATAAAGAACATATCTACTTCTGGCGAGCAACTGTTTTACAGAGTCTCCATTAGATAAAAGATCTGGGAGATAAGTTTTTTTTTCTTTTTCCGCTTGTAATATGAATCGATTCTCAGTATCCATCGCTTCCCAACGATATTTTATTCTAATCTCCTGTAATGCTTCTAGAGCTAATTTTTGAACATGAAATCTATCGGTAACCTGTACCGCTTTTGGAAAACATTTTTTGGAAATCAACTTCATGGAATTAGCCATGTCAAGTGTTATTTCTTGAACCCAACTTCTTTTTTTGTAATCAATTTTACAGATATGTTCAATGACCTGATCTGCCTTTGTCCCTGCAATAATAGCAACTAGGCAACCTTTTTTACCTTTAGCTTCCTTATTGGTTACAATAGTAAAAAGCTCACCCTGAGACAAGGCTACTTCATCAATTGACAAGTGGGTACCTATATTTTCAGGATAAATAATCCACTCATGTGCATGTTCACGTTGAGCCCACGTACTAAAGGAGCTTAAATGTTTTTTGTATTGTCTTTGTAACTTTTTCCCATTGACTCCAAAGAAACCTCCAATGGTATGACAGTCAATAGCAGTTTTATCTATTAATTTCTTTTAAAAAAGCCGCAAACTCCTGAGTCATGCGGGTTCCCTTGGCAACTAGATTCCAATCTCTTTTAACGATCTCACTTGTGTCTTTATTGGTCCAGCGACGTCTTTTGATGTGTAGATACACGAACTTCCCTCTCAAAGGAAAGTCCTGAATAGTGATCTCATCCTGGAAACCCTTTGAGATTAACTGAAGTCCATTAAATTCTGACGGAGGTTTGGCATTCTCTTCAAAGTATAGGTGTAATATTTCTTCTGTATTAGTAGAAGAAACCACTTCAAAATGGTCAACTAAAAAATCAGGAAGCATAAACTTCAATAGCTCTATTGGGGTCATATCAAATTCTTAGATTGCAAATTTCTGATTTTATTTTGACATTCCTCCCCAACTTTTGTTCTTGATCCGAAATAATTATCTTAAAATACAATTCGGAATCGGTTAAGACCCCATACAGAAAAGCAAATGTAGATAATAAGAATGTAAATAGTTTTTTCATAGAATTAAGCTTTTTCCCATATAATTTGGCTTTAGCGACTTTAGATACTACCCCACATCCCAAAAGCACAACAGCAAGATAGGTGAATGCTACGTGTTAAACTCACGGCTTTACATAAATTCATTAAAAACACAGTATCAAAATTCATAATAGTTCCTCTTTTGTACTACAATTTGCTATGCTCGATTTCATTCTAATCCCACTATGCTACTCAAAGCGCAAAAAAGAGCGTCGCCATTCCAAAGTAAATCAGCAATCCTGTTATATCAACCACAGTAGTAATTGCAGGACTTGCGGCCACCGCCGGATCGCCTCCAAAACGATTCACCAGCAAAGGCAGCCCTGCTCCTATCACCGTGGCTGTAATGACTTGCAATGCCAGTGCCAAGGAAATCATAAACGCAATGGATTCTAAACTATAAGCTGTCGGGATTTCCGTTTCCCAGCTCAGAAAAAGCACTTTCCCATAGGCCAGCACACTCAAACACAACGCTAACAGAAGACTGATTTTAGCTTCTTTCCATAAGATACGCAGCCAGCTTCGGGGTGTTACCTGCCCTAATGCTAAGGCCCGTACAACCACAGTTGCCGCCTGGCTTCCTGAATTACCTCCCGTATCTGCTACCATAGGCATGTATAAAGCCAGTATTAATAATTTTTCCAGTGCATTCTCATAGCTATGGATAATCAGCCCTGAAATAATCCCAACTGCTGCCAGCGACACAATCCAGACCATCCGTTTCTTAAAATGCTTCCAGCTCGACGTATCAAGATAGGCAGATTCTTCTCTGGCAGGGACAATCCCCATGAATTTCTCCATGTTTTCCGTATGCTCTGCCCGTATGATTTCAATGGCATCATCGTGCATTACGATCCCCACAAGCTGATTTCCCCTATTCAGTACTGGTATGGCAACCAAATCATATTTCTCAATTTTTTCAGCTACTTTTTTTCGATCCTCATCCACATACACCCATACAAAGTCAGTATGCAGGGCTTCTTCCACCAGCGTTTCCGGATGCGCCAGAATCAGGTCTTTCAAGGTGATAAAACCCTGGATTTTCTGATCGGCGTCTACTACATAGGTATAATAGATCGTACGCTTGGAGGGTGCATCACTCCGTACTTTGGCGATAGCCTCTGCACAGGACATCGATTTTACCACCGTAGCAAAATCGGTACTCATGATTCCCCCAGCCGTTTCAGGAGGATAGGAACTCAGTTCGATCACATTCTCCTGCACTTTTTTAGACAAATAGGGCAATAGCAAAACCTGTTCTTCCTGACTGAAATGCTGAAATAGATCCGCCCGGTTTTCTGACGGCATATTCTCAAAAAAAGAAACAAATTTCTTTTTGCTCAATCCCTGGAATATATCCAATTGCAGGCGAACCGGAAATTCGGCATACAATAAGCCTTGTTGTTCCGGGCTGAATCGAAAAAGCAGGTCCATGATGTAAAAAGTATCCAGTCGCAATAATACCTCTGCCACTTCAACCGTCGGCATCTTTTTCAATAAAGGGATTACCTGGATCAATTGATCGATATCCTGAAATTCCTTCGCCAGTTTTTTTAAATCCAGTATATTCATTCTATTAGTCATTTTGTTCGCCATTTACTTCCCAGCTCACCTGTGTCACTCCATATTCAACAGTAAGTTTGCCGGCTAATATTTCCATTTCCAGGTCATGGTTGCCATTGGCCAGAATTTCCGCTTCCACATAGGCGTATCCCACACTTCCATTATCACTGCTTTTCAGGGAACGCAATTGCAAATGCACATCGTTTTTTAAAAAGCCCAGCATCAGCACACGCAAGTGATTTTCTACCTGCTCCTTACATCGTATTTTGAAAGAATAGAAATACAGGCTGTCTTCTGTAGCCCTAAACGTGAGCCGGTTCATTTTTAGGCCTACCGGCCTCAGGAACAAATGGGTCAGCATAATGGCTATTGCCACCACAAAAGATTCGGCAAATAATCCCAACCCTGCCAATGCCCCTACAGCAGCGGAACACCATAGTGTTGCTGCAGTGTTCAATCCCTGTACGCTTAGGCCATCTTTCATGATGACCCCAGCGCCCAAAAAACCAATTCCGGTAACGATCTGTGCCGCAATACGCCCCGGATCACCGGATTCTCCCGTAATCGATACCGACAGGAGAATAAAAGCTGCTGCACCTAAGGAAACTAAAGTATTGGTCCGGAGCCCGGCGCTCTTTTGGCGCCACTGCCTTTCAAAACCTATCGTCACACCAAGTGCTGCTGCCCATCCCAGACGTAGTGCAAATTCAAATATTGGCATCATTGTACTGATTTTTTCGGTGCTTCTTTCGCCGGGGCGTTGCTACAGGAGTACTTATCGTTTTATACGTAATCACATCCAGGTACCCTGCAATCCCTATAGCAATATAAGGCATGGTCTCAGGGGCGAGATTTTCAACAGTACCGTGCTGCTTCGATCTCTTTAATTTTGGTACGAATTTTAATCCAAACATTTTTTTTTAGATTTTCCCTACTACTACGGGGAAAACCAAAAAAGGAATTCGTGCAGAAGCAGGAGGTTAATAATTAAAACAACAATGAGGGGGTTCGATATCCATAATAATAGTATTTGATTATGCATTCTTTATTGTCTTACAAAAGTAAAACGACTTCTCCGGAAAAGGCGTTAGAGATATTTTAGAAAAAAATTAGAATACTATTAGAGCCTGCTCCAAACATAAATTCCCCAATCCAATTTCCTTATTGTAAAGCCCATACGGATTAATAAATCCCTATAGGATTCGATTATCCGTACTTGTATGCCGTTCCCTTTATCCGCAACTTTGATCAAAATTAACAACAAGATGAAAAACGAATCACAATTCCAGATGGAATTATCAGGCAAAACAGCCTTGGTTACAGGCGGTACCAAAGGAACCGGAAAAGCAATTGCAGCACGCTTGTTACAAGCCGGGGCCCGGGTTATCATAACAGCCCGGAATACACCAGATGCGCTGGACGAAAAGTATCATTTTATCGCTGCCGATCTCAGTACCCCAACCGGTACACAAAAAGTAGTAGAGGCCATCACGGCAACTTTTGGTGGTGTGGACATCCTGATCAATAACATGGGCGGTTCCGAAACGCCGGGCGGTGGATGGAATGCCTTGACCGATTCCCATTGGGAGGCCACATTACAGACTAATCTTTTGGCACCTGTACGAATGGACAAAGGGCTATTACCCTATATGATTACTCAGGGTGGCGGTGTAATCATTCACATTGCCTCTATACAGGCGAAGCTTCCCTTGTATGAATCCACGCTGCCTTATGCAGCAGCAAAAGCAGCGCTGGTCAATTATAGCAAAGGCCTTTCTAATGAAGTAGCCCCCAAAGGTGTCCGGGTACTTACAGTATCTGCCGGATTTATCCAAACCACAGCTGCGGAGCGCATGATTGACCGCCTTGCCGAAAATTCCGGCAGTACCCACGAAGCAGCATTAAATGAATTGATGGCAGCTTTGGGTGGAATTCCTATGGGAAGGCCTGCACAGCCTGAAGAAGTAGCTGAACTGGTCGGCATTCTTGTTTCGCCAAGAGCCGCTTACCTCACCGGTGCTAATTATACTATAGACGGAGGTACTATCCCAACACTATAATTTTAGCGGTTTTCCCATAAAAATGGCTTTAATAAATGCTTATTCAACAAAGAGCATGTGGAATGTTATAGTACTTTAATAAAGGCTTTAGATTTTATTATCATCAGTTTTTACTGTCAATCACCGATAAAAATTAAATATTGTATATTTTTATAAATAAAATTTAATTAATTTCGCAACTTAAAACCACATTCAAACATATATATTATGAATACAAAAGTTGTTATCGTATCGGCTGCAAGAACACCAATTGGAAGTTTTATGGGAGCTTTATCTACTGTTTCTGCTCCACAACTGGGCGCTGCAGCGATTAAAGGTGCGTTAGGAAAAATTAATTTAGATATCAACCTGGTAGACGAAGTTATCATGGGTAACGTAGTCCAGGCTGGTGTTGGACAGGCTCCGGCCCGTCAGGCAGCACGTTTTGCAGGATTACCGGATTCTGTAATCGCTACAACAGTAAATAAAGTTTGTGCTTCCGGAATGAAAGCCGTATCACAGGGCGTACAGGCAATTTTAAGCGGTGACGCTGAAATTGTAATTGCTGGTGGAATGGAAAACATGAGCATGATCCCTCATTATGTACACATGAGAAACGGGAACAAATTTGGTCCTGCGACAATGATTGACGGTATGCAAAAAGATGGCCTTACGGATGCTTATGACAATAATGCCATGGGAGTATGTGCCGACTTATGTGCTACAGAATATAAAATTACAAGAGAAGAGCAGGATGCCAATGCAATCCAGTCTTATGAGCGCGCTGCAAAAGCATGGGAAGCAGGAAAATTTGATAACGAGGTAGTACCGGTAGCGGTGCCACAACGCAAAGGAGATCCGATAATGGTAACCCGCGATGAGGAATATACCAATGTAAAATTGGATAAAATTCCTGCATTAAACCCTGTCTTTACTAAAGACGGTACAGTAACAGCTGCCAATGCTTCTACAATCAATGACGGTGCAGGTGCTGTCATCCTGATGACTGAAGAAAAAGCAAAAGCATTGGGACTACAACCATTGGCTTATATCACAGGATATGCTGATGCAGAACAGGAGCCAAAATGGTTTACAACTTCTCCATCAAAAGCATTACCAAAAGCACTTAAAAAAGCAGGTGTAGCTATCGAAGATGTAGATTTCTTCGAATTCAACGAGGCTTTCGCAGTAGTAGGGATTGCTAATGCTAAAATCCTTGGATTGAATGACAGCAAAATCAACGTTAACGGAGGAGCGGTTTCATTAGGCCATCCACTGGGATGTTCCGGAGTTAGAATCCTGATTACGTTACTGAATGTACTGGAACAAAACAACGCAAAAATCGGTGCAGCTGCAATCTGTAATGGTGGCGGTGGCGCTTCTGCAATGGTGATTGAGAGAATCTAATTTGTAAAGTAATTTTTTTAGTCTTAGTTTTGTATTTTTATCTAAATTAAGTAATGTTCGGAATCTGCAATTTAGCCATCATCCCGTTAAGAAGTGAGCCCAATCACCGAAGTGAATTAGTTTCGCAGGTATTGTTTGGAGAACACTTTCAAATTATTGAGGAAAATCCGGAATGGAGTAAGATCCAACTGGCCTTCGACGATTATACCGGGTGGATTGATAACAAGCAGTACCAGTCAATTTCTGAAAATGAATACTTTCAATTGCAGGAGGATTCACTCGTATTGAATTCCGATCTGATCGAATACATTACAGCGCCGAATAACCTGTTGATCCCTATTCCATTGGGGGCATCCCTTACATTTTTGAACCATCAAAACATCAATACGTCCAATTTTGAGTTTGAAGGCCTAAAGATTACCGGGACAAAGCCAAAATCGAATCTGATCAACACTGCTTTTATGTACCTGAATACCCCTTACTTATGGGGCGGTAAG
Source organism: Flavobacterium kingsejongi (assembly GCF_003076475.1). Classification (NCBI taxonomy): domain Bacteria; kingdom Pseudomonadati; phylum Bacteroidota; class Flavobacteriia; order Flavobacteriales; family Flavobacteriaceae; genus Flavobacterium; species Flavobacterium kingsejongi. The sequence continues at coordinate 3,309,765 of NZ_CP020919.1, forward strand.
ACGCCTTACGGTATTGATTGTTCCGGGTTTACACAAATGGTATACAAGTTAAACGGTTATAAAATACTGCGTGACGCATCACAGCAGGCCGCAATGGGAGAAGCACTAAGCTTTATTGAAGAGAGCGAACCCGGCGACCTGGCCTTTTTTGACAATGAAGAAGGCAAGATCATCCATGTTGGTATGATCATGGATAATAATTATATCATCCATGCCCATGGTAAAGTGCGCATTGACCGGCTCGACCACTTGGGGATTTATAATGTAGATACCAAAAGGCATACCCACAAACTCCGGGTAATTAAAAAAATTATATAATAGTTTATCAATACCAAACCTGTTCTTCTGAACAGGTTTTTTTTGCTTTGCAGGAATTAACCCTAAAATAAATGCGGGTTTACCGTAGGTTACTACAGCCAATTTACGATATTTGCCAATATTCTGTTAATTCAAAACTTGCTTCCCTCTTATGGCGCACCATCACTTACGAAAAGACCGAACTTGCCTGAATTGCAATTATGTCGTTGAAAACCGGTTTTGCTCCCGTTGCGGACAGGAAAACACAGAAACACGTCAATCTTTTGCACATTTAGTAACGCACTTCTTTGAAGATTTTACGCATTATGACAACTACTTCTGGAAAACAATAAAAACCCTCCTTTTTAAACCCGCAGTCCTTACCAAAGAATATTTAGCAGGTAAAAGGCAACTGTATGTACCTCCTGTTAAACTGTATATTTTTATCAGTTTTATTACCTTCCTGACCGTGGGATTATTACAATCTGATGATAATGAAGCGGAAACAGACCGTAACCTCAATGAAGCACTGAAATTAGAAAAAAAAGATGAAGCTACTTCAGGACAACAGAGAGGGCGCGATAATGATGACTTAGCTTACATTTCTGAATACAACTTTAATAGCATCCACGAAATGGATTCTATACAAAAAACACTGCCACCCCCAAAAAGGCTTAAGGGCATGAATCACTGGATGGCAACTAAACTCATCCAAATAAAGGAAAATACCCGTAAGGAAGGCTTTAGTGAAAAATTCCGGGAGTCCTTCCTCCATAATGTGCCCAAAGTACTATTCATTTACATGCCCTTTTTTGCTTTTGGCTTATGGGTAATGCACAACAAAAAGAAATGGTATTTCTTTGATCACGGCATTTTTACGCTGCACTATTTTTCGTTTTTGCTGATTTCCTATCTGATCCCGTTCCTTATAGGTTCTTTGTTATCCCTGGTCGATTGGATGGAAATAGATGGGATCATGCATCTGGGATTTTTAGCCTGGTCTTTCTTTTATTTCTTCCGCTCACATAGCAAATTCTATGGTGAGCGAAAAGCAATCTCCAGGCTAAAGGGAATGGTACTCTTTGTTATCAATATGTTTTTTATAACCCTATTGCTTCTGGTATTATTCATCTATAGCGTATTAAACATCCATTAGGCAAAAGCATACAAATCCATATAAAAACTCCCGTACCTGTGAAGGCCGGGAGTTTTTTTATCGTACGAAATGATCTGTTTTTATTGTCCGTCACTTCGGAGTCGGTCCAGTAATAAATTCAGGTCTACCGTAGCAAAGCCCGAACTGTGGTCTGATAAGCCATAAGGTATAATCAATTCGCCGTTGTGGATAATCGAACCACAGGAGTACACAACGTTAGGTACATACCCTTCTCGTTCATCCGGATTAGGCATGATCAGTGGTTCTTTTAACCTTCCGATTTCAATTTCAGGATTATCAATATCCAAAAGTGAGGCCCCGATACAATAGCGTCGCATAGGCCCTACCGCATGGGTCATAATCAGCCATCCGTATTCCGTTTCAATTGGAGAACCACAATTTCCAATTTGGACTAATTCCCATGGATATTTAGGGCTTTGTATTTTGATCGGGTTTTCCCAGATATTAATATGGTCAGAATACATCAGGTAATTATTCCAGCCATCAATACGCGACATCATCACATATTTACCATTTATTTTTCTCGGGAACAACGCCAGATTTTTATTTTGTGCCCCATCGCCGTTCAGCGGGCTGGTTTTAAAATCATAAAAGTCATAGGTATGCAGTAATTTCGGCATAATATGCGCACCATCATAGGCGGTATACGTAGCATAATAGACTACTACCCCGTTCTCTTTTGTGAATTTTACAAAACGTGCATCTTCAATTCCTTTGCGTTCAAAGTCAGAAATAGGGAAAATCACACGATCACTAATATCGGTATCTTTTGAAAAACAAATCTTGCGATAACTGTCGGATAATGCCAGGATCTGGTTGAACTGGTTGTTCGTCTTGACATCAACTTCCTTGTCTTTGGCTTCCAACACAAGGCGTTTTAAACTTTCGTAATCAAAACGATCTCCAAGCTGGGAATCCACTGTTTTCAGGAAATCAGGATTGATTTCAGCTTCCTCACCTTTTTTCAGGAAGAGTTTCTTGTTGTAAATCATATTGTGAATCTTTTCGGCTTCATCAATATAATTTCCTGCTGGAATCACTGTAATATTATTATAGCGGTCGATTAAGGCTCTCCGGAATACTACAGAAGAAACATGGCCCTCACCTACTGCCCTAAAGCTAATCAAAACGCGAAGTTGCCCTTCTTCCAGATTCGTCTGGTCCGGATCAGGCACGATCGAAGGATTGAAAAAAGCAGCAGACTCAATCGAGTATTCATGCGTAAAATAAGAGCCTATTAATAGTTTCGTATTATAATTCAGTGTCTCATAGTCAATTCCTAATTTTTCAATGTAAGGCTTTATGCGTTCGCAATGGTGCATCAGTTTTTTGGTGATGTTACGATGCCGTTTTGAAAAGTCCTGCAGTAATGGGGATAAAATTGAAAATACCATGTCATCTTCCAGTTCCAGTACTTTCTTGATCAGCTCAATGGCGCGTTCTTCACCATTAAAAAAATAACGTGCTATAACGCGTCTTGCATCTGGAGTTACCTTTACCGGCTTTCTTTCTACGGATAATCTCATAAGGGGTTAATTTTGCAAATTAATATACAGTGAGGCCTACACAAGGCCCCATAATTTTCAATATTCTAAAGTACGATTTCTGACCGAAAAACCATGGTTGTGAATCTTAAATTTAAGAGAAAAATCAGATCGGCAGCCTATAACGCAATTATCCACGGGATTCATTACGTGGTTATCGTGCTGAAGCCTACTGATGTACCCTTAGTTATTTACCGGGTTTACGCAGTTCATGCGCAGCATAAGGCTTCGTTATCCGGAACCGTACCTTAAATTATATACTATATTTAACAGTATTCGGATTTCTTATTACTAAATTTAATAGCCTAAAAAATCTACAATACTTTATTAAATCATGGAATTAATCTGGACAGAAGTTACCCTGCGTCTTATTATGGCTGCGGGTTTGGGAGCTATTATCGGACTGGAACGGGAACGAAAAGACTGGGCAGCAGGGATGCGAACCCACATGATGGTCTGTCTGGGTGCTTCATTAACCATGATTGTATCCTGTTATGGCTTCTCCGATGTCCTGAATAATGACCATGTTACTCTTGACCCCTCCCGTGTGGCCGCTCAGGTAATCAGTGGGATCGGGTTCCTTGGTGCCGGAACCATACTCTTTTTGCGTCCGGGTACTGTAAGGGGATTAACCACCGCTTCCGGATTGTGGACCGTTGCTGCAATTGGCCTCGCTGCCGGAGGAGGAATGTATTATGCCGCTGGAATCTCTACCGTATTAGCCTTGGTTATTTTATGGCTGCTACAACCGGTACAGCGCAGGATTGCTACCCGGTACAAAAAGAAAACCCTTGTCATTACCGCATTCCCATCTGCCGACTCCAAAGTTATTATTGAGAAGATTATGGACAATAAGTTTTTGGATTTTCCCAATTTCTCCATGAACAAAAGTGACAAGCACTACGAAATACAGGTACAATTCAATAGTATCAATAAAATTAAAATGGCAGAAATAATAAAAGAATTGCATTCGATCGAAGCAATCAAAAAAATAGAATGGATCACAACCTAAAAAACAAAGCGTATGATATTCCTGATCTTATTAAATGCTGTACTACTAATTATGCTGGCTTTCCTTCATGTATTTTGGGCCATGGGTGGTAATTTTGGCATGAATGCTGTATTGCCTTCCCTGTCCCCCGAACATTCGCCAAAACATCCCAGCACTTTTGCAAAAGCAGCTGTTGCGGCCGTACTCATGCTTTTTGCTTTTATCATTATGTGCAATTATGGTATTATTGATCCATATGTCGAACGCCGGTATATCCAGTATATCACGATTGCTATAGGAATCCTATTTTTGGGAAGGGCTATTGGAGATTTTAAATTTGTGGGCTTTTTTAAAAAGATACAAAGCACTCTTTTTGCCAAAAATGATACCCGCTATTATTCGCCCCTATGTGTACTCATTGGGCTGAACTGCATTCTGATGGTACTCATCGAATAAATTACGGACGACCGCGCTCGATATCTTCCAACGTAGCACATGGGGTCAGGATCCTGATCCCATCATACACTACAGGCAGTTGAACCGTTTCTACTTCCGATAAGTCTTCTTTAAGGTAAAAAGCCATATCTTCAAGCGCATAAAACCATTCAGTATCAAACTGTACTTTGTGGATTGACATATCTTTAAGGAGTAAAATCTCCGTTAGTTTTTTTGTTTTTGAAGCCATTGTAATTGTTTTAATACTGCAACACTATTTTTATTTTACGGAATACTACAATCCCATTACAGGAATTGAAAATGCAAATTTAATACATCAGTATTGAATTTATGCTATGGTATGCTTGAATGAAATTTTTTTTCAAGTGCCGCTATATGAAATATTGCTATACCTTCTACGCTTCTTGTCACGCCTTTGCGGGAGTAGTCGTTAGATTGTGTAAACGTAGAAATTGATTTTAATTTGATTTGAGATTTTAAGGCTTAGCCAAAAAACAACAGATCATTAAGTATAGAATTTAAAAGAACTACATTTAAATAATTTAAAAAGAGCGGATTATGATCGAAGATGGTAAATTACCCAAAGATTTTGCAAAGCAATTTAAAAACAAAGAAGACTTCCATACTTTTTTTCAAGACCTGTATAAACAAGGCATTGAACAGCTACTCCAGGGAGAATTGGATGCTCATCTGGGATATGAGAAGCATAATATTGACGGATACAATACAGGCAATAGCCGTAATGGTTCTTTCTCAAAGAATATAAAATCAGAGACTTTGGGCAATATGGTCCTGGCTATTCCCCGGGATAGAAATGGTGAATTCGAGCCTCAGGTCATCGGAAAAGGCCAATCGATGAGTGAAAAGATTGAAGATGCTATTTTAGGAATGTACAGTCGTGGAATGACCCGTAGTGATATTGTAGAACAAGTTAAAGAAGTTTATGGGATATCAGTAAGTGAGTCCACGATTTCGACCATCTCTGATAGAATACTGGCTGATGTTGATTTATGGACTAAAAGGGCTTTAGAACCACAGTATCTGATTGTTTGGATGGATGCTGTGCATATGAAAGTAAGAACAGATGGGAAATATGAAAACCATGCAATTTACATTGTAATCGGACTAAAAACAGATGGTAAGAAAGAAGTATTAGGAATGTGGCTAAATAAAGAAGAGTCGGCTTCATTTTGGATGACTGTACTCTCTGACATAAAATCTCGTGGAGTAAAGGATATTCTCATTGCCTGTACAGATAACCTTACCGGATTTACAAAAGCTATCAGAGGTGTTTTTCCAAATACAGAATCCCAGCTTTGCATTGTTCATCAAATAAGGAATAGCCTTAAGTTTGTAGTAGTTAAGGATAGAAAAGCATTTTGCAGTGCAATGAAAGAAGTATATACTGCAATAAATCAGGAAGAAGCCGTTTTAGCTCTGGCTGAATTTAAAAAAAACTGGGAAGCAAAATATAAATATGCCGTTTGCTCCTGGGAAAAGAATTGGGAAAATCTCATGCCTTTTTTGGCCTATCCTGCTGAAATCAGGAAAATAATGTACACCACAAATACAATAGAAAACTTAAACAGGGGAATTAGAAAATATACCAAAACAAAAGTGCAGTTCCCAGATGAAAAAAGCGTCAAGAAATCAGTCTATTTAGCAATACAAAATTGTGAAAAAAGCTGGATAAATGCAATACCAAGCTGGGGATTAATCATGAATCAGTTCTTGGTCATATTTGGAGAAAGGTGTAATATTAAACACTAAGAACTGTTTACACAAAATTTCGACCAGTCTCGATTCATGATTAATCCCCAGCTTGGTATTGCATTTATCCAGCTTTTTTCACAATTTTGTATTGCTAAATAGACTGATTTCTTGACGCTTTTTTCATCTGGGAACTGCACTTTTGTTTTGGTATATTTTCTAATTCCCCTGTTTAAGTTTTCTATTGTATTTGTGGTGTACATTATTTTCCTGATTTCAGCAGGATAGGCCAAAAAAGGCATGAGATTTTCCCAATTCTTTTCCCAGGAGCAAACGGCATATTTATATTTTGCTTCCCAGTTTTTTTTAAATTCAGCCAGAGCTAAAACGGCTTCTTCCTGATTTATTGCAGTATATACTTCTTTCATTGCACTGCAAAATGCTTTTCTATCCTTAACTACTACAAACTTAAGGCTATTCCTTATTTGATGAACAATGCAAAGCTGGGATTCTGTATTTGGAAAAACACCTCTGATAGCTTTTGTAAATCCGGTAAGGTTATCTGTACAGGCAATGAGAATATCCTTTACTCCACGAGATTTTATGTCAGAGAGTACAGTCATCCAAAATGAAGCCGACTCTTCTTTATTTAGCCACATTCCTAATACTTCTTTCTTACCATCTGTTTTTAGTCCGATTACAATGTAAATTGCATGGTTTTCATATTTCCCATCTGTTCTTACTTTCATATGCACAGCATCCATCCAAACAATCAGATACTGTGGTTCTAAAGCCCTTTTAGTCCATAAATCAACATCAGCCAGTATTCTATCAGAGATGGTCGAAATCGTGGACTCACTTACTGATATCCCATAAACTTCTTTAACTTGTTCTACAATATCACTACGGGTCATTCCACGACTGTACATTCCTAAAATAGCATCTTCAATCTTTTCACTCATCGATTGGCCTTTTCCGATGACCTGAGGCTCGAATTCACCATTTCTATCCCGGGGAATAGCCAGGACCATATTGCCCAAAGTCTCTGATTTTATATTCTTTGAGAAAGAACCATTACGGCTATTGCCTGTATTGTATCCGTCAATATTATGCTTCTCATATCCCAGATGAGCATCCAATTCTCCCTGGAGTAGCTGTTCAATGCCTTGTTTATACAGGTCTTGAAAAAAAGTATGGAAGTCTTCTTTGTTTTTAAATTGCTTTGCAAAATCTTTGGGTAATTTACCATCTTCGATCATAATCCGCTCTTTTTAAATTATTTAAATGTAGTTCTTTTAAATTCTATACTTAATGATCTGTTGTTTTTTGGCTAAGCCTTAAAATCTCAAATCAAATTAAAATCAATTTCTACGTTTACACAATCTAACGACTACTCCCCTATTTCCCGGTGATTCTCTGGAATATCGGAACCCTTATTGCCTTTTCTTTCGTGGCACTCTATACCTATCTCGGCTACAAAGGCATGTTCCAGTCCCAAATCCTGCTTCCGGAATTCCTGTTGCAGCGCCTTTCTATCACAACAGTCGGGGATCCAACCGCTCCGGCACCACCTCCAAAAGCGGTTATACGCCAACTCGACCATTATCCAATAGCCGAAATAGAACGCCTGAAAAAAAAATTATTCGATATCCTGGAACACAAAAAACTTTACCGCAATGATACCCTTAGCCTGACGGAACTCTCGGAAACCATGGGAATTTCAAATAAAAAATTATCCGAATTGCTGAACCAGCATATAAAGATCAATTTCTATAACCTGATTAACAACTACCGGATGGCCGAAGTGATTGAACGAATGGGCGCTTTGGATTCAGACAAATATACGCTGGTAGGGATTGCCTATGAATGTGGTTTCCAGTCTAAAGCGAGTTTTAACAGGATCTTCAAACAGAAAACCGGGGTCTCACCGTCCAAATACAAGAAAGAGCTGGAATTGAAAACAGGGCATACAATACGTACTCCTGCATAACCTTGTTTCGCATACTATCAGGAGGGCCAATTAGAGGGTATTTTCCCGTAATCCGGTGCCTCAAATGCAAATTTCAAAGTCCCTTTTGGGATCAAAAAAGAAAGTAAAATACTTTATCCTAAAAATTTTCGTTATAATTTTAACGGTAACAAAAAAAAGCTATTTTTGTCACAGGTAAGGAGCCGGTAGTAATGGCAGCAGGACGTTCGGTCGTTTCCTGTCGTATGAATCCCAATCCTGCAATAACATCAAAAATCAATACCTCTGTTTATGATATTTTCAACATTTTTTTTACAGGCTGATACGTTGGCAGCAGCAACAACAAATACTGTTTTAGACGGTGTTGCAACGGGACAGGAAGTTTCAGCTTTAAGCTTTCTTTTAAAAGGGGGTGTATTCATCTATCCTATTATCCTATTGTTATTTTATACCATATACCTTATTATAGAACGTATCATGTTCATTAACAAAGCAACCAAACAGGATGCCCGTTTACTGAATGACGTAAAAAGCCAGCTGAATGCCGGTAAAATTGATGCTGCACTGGCCGTATGCTACCGGGACAATTCGGCAGCTTCAAATGTGCTGCAGGCAGGAATCTCCACTATTGGAAGGCCGATCAATGAGATTGAATCCAAAATGGAAAAATCCGCTAATATTGAAATTGGTGAGATGGAGAAAAAATTAGGGTACTTAGGGCTTATTTCCGGTATTGCGCCTATTTTAGGATTTATCGGTACAATTTCCGGAGTTATCAAGATTTTCTATAGTATTTCTGTAACCGAGAATATTAGTATCGGAAATATTTCCGGAGGGCTTTATGAAAAAATGATCAGTTCCGGTGCCGGACTTGTAGTAGGGGTTATCGCCTACTCTGCCTACCATATCTTCAACGTAATGATTGATAACTTTTCGCTGAACGTACAGAAACAAGTTTTAGAATTTATTAATATTATCCAACAACCAAGCTATGAGAATAAAAAGGAATAAACGATTTGCTGCAGAAGTTGCCACATCATCGCTGAGTGATATCATGTTCTTTTTACTATTATTCTTCCTGATTATTTCTACCCTTGCGAATCCCAATGTGATCAAGATGACATTGCCGAAATCAGAAGCAAACCAGCAAACGAACAAACAGCATATCAGTCTTTCTGTCACCGAAGATAAACATTACTTTATCGACAAGCAGGAAGTTGCCTTCAGCGATATCGAAGCACAGCTAAAAGCCAAAGCAGCTGCCGGAGCCGAACAAACGGTAATCATCCGTATTCCTTATAACCTTCAGGTACAGGATTTGGTTGATTTACTTCAGATCGGGGTCAAACTGAACCTGAAATTTGTACTGGCCACCAGCAAAAAATAAAACCGAAGCCTCATTTCTTAAATGGGGCTTTTTTACTTAAATTTGGTAAAACTACAATCGGATGCGTACAAAAATACTACTGTTATTCTTCTTTTATGCCTTTACCGCTGCGGCACAGCAAAAAATGGTACTAACCGCAAAAGGCTTTGAGCCGCTAAAAGTGGAAGTACCGCAAAACAGCGCCTTCCAGATTTTTACCAATTCCAAAGACTGGATGCGTGGTTATTACCAGACCGAAACCGAATTCCAGGAAATCGAAGGACAGCAGCTGACCATTGACGCGTTTAAAAACAATGCTTTCTTTTTCCGCAGCCTTGGGGAAACGTATTATTACAAGATCAAATACAATCTCAAAATCGAATTTGTCGATGGTTTGTATACCTTTTACTTTCGCGTAGACGAAATCTATACCATCAATACGCTTACAAAAACACAGATCGCCGATTATTTCCTGAGCAACGGAAACATCAAGGATGACTATGCCGATGTAAAGTCCTCACTGGAATATACTGTAAATGCGATTGCACGATCCCATTACAACTATGTTTTTGGTATCTAACTCATAAAGAAGCGGCTATAGCCACCACAGCAGGTAAAATACTGCACACCCCATAAAATGCATCGCAAAAAACAATAGCATCCGTAGTTTTCACTCCGGAAAAAGTGGTTAAAAATACTGAGAAAAGTAACTATTTTTTTTCAACTGCAAAATGCAATTGTTATCTTTGCTCACTTAGCAAAAAAACATCCAATACACAAATGAAAATATCTTACAATTGGCTCAAGCAATTCATCAAAACAGACTGGAAATCAGGTGAAATATCATCATTATTAACCGATTTAGGTTTGGAAGTTGAAGGAGTCGATGCCTATCAATCTGTAAAAGGCGGCCTGGAAGGCATTGTTGTGGGTCATGTATTGACCTGCATCCAACACCCGAATGCAGACAAATTAAGCCTTACTACAGTAGATTTGGGCGATGGTAATCCACCAGTTCAAATTGTTTGTGGCGCCCCTAATGTTGCTGCAGGGCAAAAAGTGGCAGTAGCTACAATTGGCACCACACTTTATGATAAGGAGGGCGCCGCTTTTCAAATTAAAAAAGGAAAGATCCGCGGGGAAGAAAGCCACGGTATGCTGTGTGCGGAAGATGAATTAGGCCTGGGCGGAAGCCATGAGGGTATCATCGTATTATCTCCGGACTTAAAACCGGGTACCCTGGTTGCCAAAATCTATAACATTGAAAACGATGAAGTTTTTGAAATTGGCCTGACACCAAACCGGGCAGATGCCATGAGTCACTGGGGTGTTGCACGGGACCTGAAAGCAGGACTGACACAACGCAATGTACACACCGAGCTGATCACTCCTTCTGTGAGCAGCTTCAGAGTTGATAAAAGAACCTTGAAAATTGATGTTAATATCCAGGATTCTAAATTGGTGCCACGCTATTGCGGGGTAACCATTTCAGGCGTTTCTATAAAACCTTCTCCGGAATGGCTTCAAAACCGGTTGAAAGCGATCGGCCTAACACCCAAAAATAATATTGTTGACGTAACGAACTATGTATTGCACGAGCTGGGACAACCCCTGCATGCGTTTGATGCGGCTAAGATAAAAGGAAATAAAATAAGCGTTAAGACACTTCCTGCGGGTACAAAATTTACCACACTGGATGATGTGGAACGCATACTGCACGAAGATGACCTGATGATTTGCCACGAGGAAGGCCCGATGGCTATCGCCGGTGTTTTTGGTGGTAAGAATTCTGCCGTGAATGAAAATACCAGTACTATATTTTTAGAAAGTGCGTATTTTAATCCGGTATGCATCCGCAAAACAGCCAAAAGACAAGGATTAAGTACTGATGCTTCCTTCCGTTTTGAACGTGGAATCGATCCATCAATCACAGAATACGCCCTGAAAAGAGCAGCAAACCTGATTAAAGAATTGGCTGGTGGTGAAATCACATCCGATATCGTTGACCTTTATCCAAAGAAGATCGAAGATTTTTCAGTTTTCCTGAATTTCAAAAATGTAACTAAGATCATCGGGCAGGAAATTTCCAAAGAAGTAATCAAGAATATATTGGCTTCTTTAGAAATAAAAATCACCAGTATCTCAGATGCCGGTTTAGGGCTTTTGATTCCTACCTACCGTGTCGATGTACAACGGGAGATAGACGTCATCGAAGACATACTGCGTGTTTACGGATATAATAATGTGAAGTTCACCCAAAAACTAAACGCTTCCATATCCAATTCATCCCGTACAGAAGACCATAAAGTACAGGATATCATTGCCAATCAACTGGTTTCTTTAGGTTTCAATGAGATGATGGCCAATTCGCTTACCACACCGGACTATATTAAATTATCCGAGCAATTGCGTGAAGAATTTAATGTGATCATGCTGAATCCGTTGAGCAATGATTTATCGGCCATGCGCCAGTCGTTATTGTTCTCTGCCCTGGAAGCGATCTCCTTTAATATCAACAGGCGAAATGCCGACCTGAGGTTATTCGAATTTGGTAAAAGCTATCACAAGCTTCCTTCCGGATATGAAGAAAATAAACACCTGACACTTACCGTTACAGGAGATAAAATGCCAGAAAACTGGACGGCAACAGCCAAACCATCTGATTTCTTTTTGTTCAAAGGATATGTAAACAGCATCCTTTCCAGGCTTGGGATTTCCGCTTCCCAGATTGCAACGCCTACTTCCGATGTATTCGCAGAAGGAATTGCATTGGTATTGGGTAATGAGACAATAGTTGAATTTGGAACGATTAAAAAATCAATCCTGAAACATTTCAGTATCAAGCAGGAAGTTTTATTTGCTGATTTCAACTGGGGTGCTATCCTAAAAGTAATTTCCAATAAAACGAAATTTGTTGAAATTCCAAAATATCCTGAAGTACGCCGTGATTTAGCATTACTGGTTGATGAAAATATTTCGTTTGAAAGCATTTATAATTTAGCCAAGCAAACAGACAAAGGATTATTGAAAGAAATCAGCCTTTTTGATGTGTACCAGGGCGATAAATTACCGGAAGGTAAAAAGTCCTATGCCGTTAGCTTTGCAATCCAGGACAGTACCAAAACACTGACAGATGCACAGATTGAAAAATTAATGAGTAAACTGATCCAGAATTTTGAAAGCCAACTTGGCGCACAACTGCGATAGTGCTATCATAAAAAGAATAGTATAAAAGCATGCCCCCAAAAAGTAAAACACGATTTGGGGGCATTGTTTATTTTGGATCTTTTTATTTTGCCTTAAATTACATTGAGGTGATGATAAACTGGCTTCTGCGGTTTTCCTGATGTTGCGCTTCGGTACAAGGCACTCCGTCTGCACAGCCATTCACCAATTGTGTTTCCCCATATCCTTTTGCTGTTAACCGATCCCTGCTGATTCCGGATTGTACCATATATTCTAAAGTGGCCTGTGCTCTTCGCTCTGACAGTTTCATATTATAAGCCCTGGAAGCCCTACTGTCGGTATGCGAGGCAATAGCAATTTTCATATTGGGATACTCCTTCATCACTTCCACAACTTTGCTGATGTCGAGCGCCGCGTCGGGGCGTATATTGGATTTGTCCAGGTCGAAGTAAATGATGCTGATACGGAATAATGTTGCCAAATCCGTTCCGGTTTTTGCTGTTTTAATATTTTTATCCAACGCAATAGATCCGTCTGTTTTTCCGGAAGTTGCCGGGATCGTTACTTTTTCTTCTTTGGTTTCATACTGTGGGTGCTGGGCCCGTACATAATAAACTACATCACAATTAGCTCCGTCCCAGGAATAGTAGCCTTGTTCATCGGCATAGGATTCTTTGATTATTTTCATGTGATCGTCGAGCACTATGACTTTGGCATTGGCTAATGGCGTTTTGGTATCACTATCCGTTATGGTTCCTTCAAGCAACTGTTCACAACTTAACTTACGGGTTTCGGTAAATTTATAAATATCATCATATCCCAATCCTCCATCGCGGTTGGAAGAAAAGAATCCGTTTCTTGATTTTGCATCAATCATAAAAGCAAAGTCATCCGTTGGCCCGTTAACCGGAGCGCCCACATTGGCAACTTTACCCAGTGTATTATCTTTCATTATCCTGGAGACAAAAATATCCAGCCCTCCAAGTCCCGGATGCCCATCGGAAGCAAAATACAATTCATTGTCCGCTGAAACAAAAGGGAATGTTTCTTTTCCTTCGGTGTTAATAGCGATCCCAAGATTTTCGGGTTTGCCATAACTTCCATCGGTATTAATCACCACTTTAAAAATATCGGATTCCCCCATAGTACCCGGCATATTGGAAGCAAAGTACAGGGTTTTCCCGTCAGGGCTTAATGCGGGGTGTGCAGTGCTGTAATTGTTGCTGTTAAAAGGAAGTTCCACTACATTTTTCCATTTCCCATTGTCCAGTGTCGCTTTGTATAATTTCAACAGAACCTGGTCCTTTTTATCTTTTCCCTTTTTACCGTCATTATAATTATTGCGCGTAAAATACATCGTAAGCCCATCGGGAGTAAATGCCGGTGTGGCTTCGTTAAACCGGGAATCGATAGTACCGGAAAACTCCTCCGGCTTTAGCAACTGCCCATCGCCATTGATCTTAGCGGCATAGAGCGTCGTAAAAGCCTGATTGTTCCATTTCTGGACCCGTTTGGTAATCCCTGGTTTTTCACGCGAACTCGCAAATACCAGCTGATCATCGAAGAAAGCAGTTCCATAGTCAGAGTATTCAGAGTTAATTCCTGCATTTTCAATCCGGAAACGACCTGAATTGGCTTTGATGACGGCCAGGTAATCTTTGTTGCTTTCATATAACTTTGCCCTTTGGTCATTACCGCTGCGGGTATTGAACTCTTCGAGCATTGCATTGGCTTTGGTATAATCCCCGACTGATTTGAGGGTCTGGGAATAGCGGTAATAATATTCTGGGGCTATGGGCTGGTTGAGCTCAAAAAGGGCTGTATACCATTTATTCGCGGGCTCGAGTTCGGCATTAAAATAATAGGCATTCCCCAGTTTCTCAAACAAATCAACCGATTTATGTCCTTTTTCGGCTACGCGTTCATAAATTTTAATCGCATCGATATAAGCCAGTTTATCATATTGCTGATCAGCTTTACGGATTTGGGTAGTTTGGCTGTATCCTGTAGCAGCGTAATCAAGGCAACAGCACTAAGGAGTATTTTTGATTTCATAATAATCGGTTTTTAGAAAAATCGAGGTGATATGATCTTATCGTAGCTTTTAAAAAGTTCAAAACGCAGAAAAACTTCATGAGATCCTGAATTATAATTGGCCAGTCGTGTTGTTTCCGCATCATAAGCATAACCAATAAATAGTCCGTCTGACACCTGGAAACCGACCAACGCACTAACTGCAGCATCCCAACGGTAAGCTACCCCGGCAGTAAATTTTTCACTGAATAAAAAATTTGCAGAAAGGTCGACCTGCAATGGAGCACCCTGGGTCATTTTCACCAATGCAGAAGGTTTAAACTTCAGGTTGTAGGCAAGGTCAAAAACATGCCCCCCCATAAGGTAATAATGAATTTGCTCTTTGGCAACAAAACTGGAAGAGGTATTGTAATCGGCCGTTTCATCAAAATGTTTGGTTTGTAGCAGTGCGGGTGCAGAAAGCCCTATATAGGTATTTTCAGAATAAAGGTATGCCCCGGTTCCGATATTAGGAGAGAATTTATTGTCAACATTGTTTTGAAATCTTGGATCAGAAGGATTATAGATGTTGAGCTTTGTATAATCTACGTTGAGTAAGTTGGCTGTGGCTTTAACCCCAAAGGCGAGTTTATATCGTTCTGATACCGGAACCGTATAGGAAATGTCTACGGAGATATTAGTTTCATCAGAAGGCCCAATACGATCATTCACAAAGGACAAACCAATCCCTACATTCGTATCAGAAATAGGAGTATGTATAGAAGCTGCTCCTGTTTTTGGTGCTCCATCAAGCCCGACCCACTGCGCACGGTATAAACCAAAAATACTCATGACTCCACGGGAGCCTGCGTAAGCTGGATTAATGGTAATTGGATTATACATGTACTGTGTATACTGGGAGTCCTGCTGTGCGATCAGCGTTCCACCCCAAAAAAGAAAACCGCAGTACAAACTCTTTTTAAGTAATTTTAGATTCATCTTCAATGTTTTAAAGTTTTAGCCAGCATTCAGATAAAGGTCGCTACTTTTAATCGTTGTATAAACTTAACTTTTTTTGTAGGTATCTTTTGCAGTTGATAATAACTTTAATTTTTCAAATGATGGATACAAATTCATCATCCCGCACAAAAGAACCCCCTAATAATATCACTTAAATAATGTTAAAATTACAAAATATATTTACGCCACAATACTATTTACCTATTATTTATCGCTTACAATCAGAAAATCATCTAAATAATAATACTTCATACTCTAATTTATTCAAAATAAGAACAAAAAAAAACTGTTACTAATAGCAACAGGTTTTGAATAGCTTTGTTTGATTTTATAATTTACTGATATAACTTCCGTAAATATCTTTAAACTGATAGCCTTCTGTGAATCGGTCTTTGCTTAATTTTTTATACTGTGCCAATCCCCATAAAATGAATTCCCGCATAAAATACTGATCTTCTTTCGGAGTATCAGGTTGGTATTTTAAAAGCAATTGCTTCAATGGAATAATGGCATCCAGCTGTTTTTTATATTCTTCATCGGTAGCATCATCCAATAATTCAAAGCCGCTTTCGGTAAAGAACCAGTCAATAACCTCCTGATACGGGCTTTTGTCATTCTGCCGTTCGAGTTTTTCTATTTTTGGGAAAAAATCAGGGAAAAAGGTCTGTATGGCATTTCCAATTAGATGCTCTGCAACCATCGCAGCTCCCTCCTGTTCTCCTTCATACACCAACTCTACCTTACCGGTGATCGCAGGGATAATCCCCATAAAGTCTGACAGGCGCACGGTCGTTTTTTCAGCTCCCGAACGCAAGGCACGACGTTCTGCGGTACTCAATAAATTTTCAAATGCGGTGATACTCATACGGGCGCTCACCCCACTTTTGTAGTCGATAAATTCACTCTCGCGGGCTTCAAAACTAATTTGCTCCAATAAATCTTTTGCTAAAGACGGCACATGGATGCTATCACTCTGGCGGCCATCCAGGTTGGCTTCCTGTTCGGTGATGGTCCTGGCTATTTTTACAGTCTCCGGATAATGCGTCAGGATTTGTGATCCGATACGGTCTTTCAGAGGTGTGACAATACTACCGCGATTCGTATAATCTTCGGGATTGGCTGTAAATATAAACTGCAGGTCTAAAGGCATCCTTACTTTGAATCCACGAATCTGGATATCCCCTTCCTGCAGGATATTAAATAGTGCGACCTGGATCCTCGCCTGTAAATCGGGAAGCTCGTTGATCACGAATATACAACGGTTGGCACGTGGAATCATCCCAAAATGGATCACGCGGTCATCGGCATAGGATAATTTTAAATTGGCAGCTTTGATCGGGTCAATATCCCCAATCAAATCGGCTACCGTCACATCCGGAGTCGCTAATTTCTCATAAAAACGTTCCGATCGGTGGAGCCATGCAACAGGCGTCTCATCACCCTTTTCTGCAATCAGGTCCAATGCGTAACGTGACACAGGGCGCAACGGATCATCATTGATTTCCGAACCTGCCACTACCGGTATCCATTCATCCAGCAATTCCACCATCAGCCGTGCGAGCCTCGTTTTGGCCTGTCCGCGCAATCCCAGTAAATTGATGTTATGGCGGGATAAAATCGCGCGTTCCAATTCCGGGATTACGGTATGCTCAAATCCCCATACTCCGGCAAAAACAGTTTCGCCATTTTTTATTTTAGTCCTTAAGTTCGTACGAAGTTCATCCTTTATACTCTGGCTTTGATAGCCTGCCTTTTTCAAGGCTCCTAATGTTTGTATCGTTGTTGTATCCATTATTGCTTTACGGGTATTATTTAATTTTTTTCTTTCTGTTGGTCTCGTAATCTTCAAAAATCATCTCGCCCAGTCCTTTTAATCCGGTATAAAATGCCTTCCCCTGGTTGGCTGCCGTAAACTGGTTCACAAAACGCTGCAGGTATGGATCATTTGCAATCATAAAAGTGGTAATGGGAATGTGCAGTTTTCGGGCCTGTTGTGCCATCGTATAACATTTGTCCACAATATACTCATCCAGGCCATTACTGTTCATGTAGTAAGAGCCATCCTTTTCCCGGATGCAGCTTGGCTTACCATCTGTAATCATAAAAATCTGCTTGTTGGTATTTCTTTTTCTGCGTAGCAAATCCATCGCCAGCTCAAGCCCCGCTACCGTATTGGTATGGTAAGGCCCTACCTGTAAGTAGGGTAAATCTTTAATTGCGATTGGCCAGGCATCATTGCCAAAGACCAGGATATCCAAAGTGTCTTTAGGATATCGGGTGGTAATTAATTCAGCCAGGGCCATTGCCACCTTTTTGGCCGGTGTGATCCGGTCTTCCCCATACAGAATCATACTATGGCTGATATCGATCATCAAAACCGTACTCATCTGGGATTTGAACTGGGAATCTTCAACGACAAGATCATTTTCAGTCAGCTGAAAACGATCTATTCCATTATTCACCTGTGCATTCCGGATGCTTTCTGTCAGGGAAATACGCTCCGGGCCATCACCAAAATGGTATTACCGGAATTCTCCGGTATGCTCATCGCCACTGCCCGAGTATTTGGTTTTATGATTTCCAGAACCGCTTTTTTTGAGGTTGCCAAAAATTTGATTTAAGGCCTGCTGACGGATCGACCGCTCTGTTTTGGCTGTTATTTTTAGGCCTCCGGAGCCATCATCTTTGATTTCATCCCGGATGTATCCTTTTTTCTTGAGGTCTTCGATAAAATCGTCTATCGTATATTTTTCATCCGTAAGTTTATATTCTTTATCCAACTCCCGAAGCCATTCTAAAGCCTCGTCCAGATCACCCGAAGTGTGTGTAATCAGTTCCGTAAAAATTTCGAAAAGTTTATCAAACGGAGACAGATTAGGAGCTTCATATTGCCTGAATATAAACCCTTTCTTTTTGTTTGCTTCCATAGTGATTAAAATTAAGCGTTTATCCAGTGCGCCAGCCTATAAAAATTATTAATTTTTAGTTAAAGAAATGCTGCTATCAAGCGGTGTATCCTACGGTTTTATCTCCTTTTTAGCATAAATTAAACGCTCCTATAACAAAACACAAAAAATATGGCAATGCTGTAATTTTTTATAAAAAGCATGTAATAAAATTTCAATAGAATAAGGTAAACTTTGTAAGTAGGACTGGTTTTTGGCACCAATCCGGATGATTGCCATCTGATGGAGCGGAAACCCTATCTCATAAACTCAAAATTTTATATCATGGACATTACTACTCTCATTACTTCAATGGTGCCCAGCACTGAAGACCATATCTCAAAAAAACAGCGACTCCTGATGATCGCAGCGGGTGGTTACCTGCTTTATAAAGCACTTCGCAAAAAAGAAGACCGCAATATACTGGAAACGATTACTGCAGGGGCTTTATTATACCGGGGACTTTCGGGATACCTCCAGGAAAGCCAGCAGCGTAAAGAACCGGTATACGACAACCATTATACCAACATCCGGTAAACGGGACTAAAAAAATAAGTATGAAAGCAATATGGAAAGGCGGGATCAGTTTTGGACTGGTCAATATCCCGGTACGGCTCTATAGCGGAGCCACCACCCATCGCATTGATTTTGACATGATCCGGAAGAAGGATCAATGTGCGATACAATATGTGCGGGTGTGTAAAAAAGACGGTAAGGAAGTTTCCTGGGATGATATTGCCAAAGGCTATAGAAAAGAGAACGGCGATTATATTATCCTCGATAAAGCTGATTTTGCTAAGGCTGCGCCTGAAAAGACCCAGACGATTGATATTTTCGAATTTGTCAAAGAAGAGGAAATCCCTTCCAAATATCTGGAGAAACCGTATATCGTTGAACCGGCAAAGGAAGCCCAAAAGACCTATACCCTGCTCCGTGAGGCCCTGAAAAAAACGGAAAAAGTAGGGCTGGCTAAATTTGTCATCCGTACAACTGAACATTTGGGGATTTTAAAAGTGGAAGATGATGTCATCCTGCTGATCCAAATGCGTTTTGACGAAGACCTGAGGGATCCCCATGAAGCTAAAATCCCGGGCAAGAGTACCGTTTCAAAAAAAGAACTCGACATGGCCATCAGTATTGTAGACCAGCTGACCGAAAAATTTGAACCGGAAAAATATAAGGACACTTATAAAAAGGAACTGCTGGATATGATCCAGAAGAAATCCAAAGTCAAAACCGAAAAAAAGGAGGCAAAACCCGTAAAGTCAAAAAAAGAAAACGCTGCTTCAGATGATTTGCTGGAACAATTGAAAGCCAGTATTGAGGCGCTAAAAAATTAGGCTATGAAATTAGAACGATACAATCAAAAGCGTGATTTTACAAAAACGAAAGAGCCTAAAGGTGTTCCGAAGAAATCCAAAAACACCTTACAGTTTGTCGTTCAGAAACATGCCGCCTCCCATCTTCATTATGACTTCAGGCTGGAAATTGATGGGGTACTCGTCAGTTGGGCAGTACCTAAAGGCCCTTCTGCGGATCCTGCCGACAAAAGGCTGGCTGTAATGACGGAAGACCATCCTATGGCATACCTCCATTTTGAAGGAAGTATACCTGCCGGAGAATATGGTGGTGGAACTGTAATGGTTTGGGATACGGGCGAATACCGCCCCGAAGGTTCCGAAAAGCCAGCAGATGACGCCAGAATGATGATGGAACAACTCAAATCAGGATCAATAAAAGTGGTATTGGAAGGCGGGAAACTCAAAGGTGCCTGGCATTTGGTACAAATGAAATCCGGGAAAAACTGGCTTTTGATGAAAGCTAAAGATGAGTTCTCGGGTGATCACGTTACATTTGATGAAAATTCCATCCTCAGTCAAAGGGATTTTCCTGAAATTGAAAAAGAAGGTGTTGCCTGGGGTGAAAAAAAAAGTAACATCCAGAAACCAAAAACTGATTCAGTTGCAGCTACAAATACAGCTGAATTCACAGCCGACAGCCTTTCGGGAGCTGTAAAACTTACCCGCTTTCCGATGGACTGGCGACCACAATTAGCAACACTCACCGATAGTGTTTTTGATAGTGAAGACTGGATTTTTGAAACGAAATATGACGGATACCGTGCGCTGGCACAAATCCAAAACAATAAAGCAGACCTGATTTCCAAAAATGGCAATTCTTTTCTTTCCAAATACAGCACTATAGCCAAAGCCTTGGAGCAAATTCACGATGATGTCATCCTTGATGGCGAGATTGTAGTAGAAGATACCAAAGGGACTAGCCATTTCCAATGGTTACAGCATTATGAAGACACTCCTGAAAAAGGGCTGTTGAAGTTTTACATCTTTGATATCCTCTATTTTAATGGATATGACCTGAGAGGGCTGGAATTACTGCAGCGTAAAAAAATACTAAAAGCCATTTTACCACCACTTGAAAACTGCGTGTATTCCACCCATGTAACCACTACCGGAACGGCACTTTTTCAAACCATTCAAAAAGAAGGCGGTGAAGGTATTATTGCAAAAAAGAAAAGCAGTACCTACCATACTGATACACGAACCAAAGACTGGCTAAAAGTAAAAACAACCAAGGAACAGGAAATGGTAATTGGCGGATATACCGACCCACAAGGGCAACGCTCCGGTTTGGGGGCCCTGCTTTGCGGCTATTATAAAGACAATGCTTTTGTCTATTCCGGAAAAGTAGGTACGGGATTTTCAGACAACTACCTGACTGCCTTACAAAAGCAGTTAAAAAAACTGGAACAGCCCTCCTGCCCGTTTAGTACACCGCCAAAAATCCAAAATGTACATTGGGTAAGCCCAAAACTTGTAGCCCAAATCAAATTTTCAGAATGGACTGAAAGTGGGAATATGCGGCATCCTGTTTTTATCGCCCTGCGCTCAGACAAAGATCCCAAAACAGTAGTTCGGGAAACAGTACAATCGAAGATCAAAAAAACCCCAAAAACAAAAATGGAAAAGAAAGCAAAACCATCCGAAGTGCAATCCGATAAAGTAACCTTTACGAATCCGGATAAAGTATTCTGGCCGGACGAAAAAATAACCAAAGGTGCTGTGATTTCCTATTATGAACAGATAGCACCTTACCTCCTACCCTTTTTAAAAGACCGTCCGCAGTCATTACGGAGGAATCCGGATGGAATTAGTAAGCCCGGCTTTTTCCAGAAGAATGTTGCCGGTTTGGTACCGGATTGGATCAAGACCCGAAAACTAAAATCAAAAAGTACAGATGAAACCATTGAATACCTGCTTTGCCAGGATAAAGATACCCTGCTTTTCCTGGCCAACTGGGGTTGTATCGAATTAAATCCCTGGAGCAGTCGTGTCGGGAGCATTAATAATCCCGATTATATTATATTCGATTTAGATCCTAATGAGGCTGATATGGAAAAATTAGTCGCTACAGCATTAAAGGTAAAGGAACTATTAGACCGGCTAAAAGTCACAGCCTATCTTAAAACTTCGGGCGGCAAAGGCCTGCATATCTTTATTCCGGTATTGCCTAAATACACCTATGACCAAAGCCGTCAGTTTTCGCACCTGATCAGTCAAATGGTACATCGTGAATTGCCGGATAGTACCAGCCTGGAACGAAGCCCCGATAAACGAAAAGGTAAAATCTATCTCGATTTCCTCCAAAATGGTAAAGGCAAAACAATGGCCAGTGTCTATTCTCTCCGGCCCCGTGCGGGTGCTCCTGTGAGTACACCATTGGAATGGGAAGAACTACACCCGAAAATGGACCTTAAAAGTTATAACATCCATACCATCATCGATCGTATCGCGACAAAAGGGGATTTGTGGAAAGATTTCTTTGAGCATAAAATGGATTTGAAGACTATTTTAGCCTCTTTATAAGCTAATTTCAATGTTACGCCCCTTTATTATATGCATACATACAAATTGTACAATATTTAAAGAAAATCATATAAGAACCTTTCCATACTCGTGATGTATCTTTGAATATAAGCTAATGGTTCGCTATCAGCTGAATCAGTTTAAAAATTATGCTATGAAAACAGTACCCATATTAGTAAGCCAAAAATCAAGCTGTATAACAGCTCCACTATATGTGCCGGATCACCGGTAACCCTATATGAGACGATGTTCTCATTGCAATAAAAAGTGGAGTGTCTTATCAAATAAGTTATTCCACTTTTTTTTTGCAGCCTACGGAATAATTTCCGTGGATTTGAAATCCAAAAACAAACTTATACTAACTAAAATCAATGCGAATGAATAAAAATGGTGAAATTTTAATTGTTGATGATGATCAGGACGATCATGATGTTTTAGCCGATATCTTTAAGGAATTAAATTATAGCAACGAAATACGCTATTTCTTTAATGGTTTTGATCTATTAGATTATTTGAGACAACCTACGACAAAACCGTTTCTGATCCTTTCTGATATCAATATGCCAAAAATAGACGGCTTTGACCTTCGAAGCCAGATATTCCAAAATGAAGAATTACGGACCAAATGCATTCCGTACCTCTTTTTTACTACCCATGCAAACGATCAATTCGTAAAAGATGCGTACCAATGTCTGTACAGGGTTTTTTCCAAAAGCCCAACAGTTATAACGAACTCAAAAATACGATCTTTAAAATCATGGAGTATTGGAAAGAGTGTTATGCACCTTAAAAACAAATACTTACTATTAGTGACTGCTCCACGCCTATTGGGCGATGGGGCAGTTTTATTTTTTTAGCAAATGAGAATCATATAACAATATATAAAAATTGTATAACGGGATATTATGCCAAAAAGTCCAACTTTGAAACTAACAAACAAACTATCTCTTATAATTATTTAATTAAAACCAGAACGCCATGGGATTACATCACACCGACCTGAAAAATCAAGGTAATTCGAAAGGTCAAAATGCTACACCAGAAGGAACATTTTCACGAATAGACCCATCCGGAACCAGTCCGAACCGCTATGAAAACATTTATAGTAAAGATCAGGATGAAGACTATAGAAAGAGCTGTAAAAGCAAAGATAAAAACTGTGTCATCCCGGGAGTTGAAGTCAATGTAAGTAAAATAGAACGCCTCCTTATGATTGCAGCAGGATCTTTCCTGGTATACAAAGCCATCAAAGGACGTAAGAAAAATATAGGCCAGGGTATTGCAGGGGGAACAATGATTGCCCGTGGCATTAGCGGCTACTGTCCGGTATATGATGCTTTGGGACAAGGAGGGCTAATGAAAAGTGCGAATATCAATATCCACACCGCCGTAGAAGTTAGCAAACCTATCAATGAAGTATATGCTTTCTGGCGCAATTTAGAAAATTTGCCCCTATTCATGAAACACCTGGATAGTGTAGACGAAAAAAACAACCTTACTTCTATATGGAAAGCCAAAATCCCCGGAGGTATTGGTACGGTAGGATGGAAAGCGGAAATCCTGATGGATGAACCTGAAAAAGTATTGAGCTGGCACTCCCTTCCAGGATCTACAATTAATAATGCCGGAAAAGTTTCCTTTACAAAAACAGGATCCGGCAGCACCACAGTAGATGTTGTAATTTCATACCATGCGCCACTGGGAACAGCTGGTGAAGCCGCTGCTAAATTACTGAATCCGATCTTTGAAAAAATGGTCAAAAAAGACATCCAAAACTTTAAAGACTATATTGAAAGTCAACCACAGCACGCCTTAATCAATTAATATTGCCTATTATAGGCTGAATTAAAAAACACTGGACTATTCTAATACGAATGCTCAGTGTTTTTTGATTTTTAGTTTGTCACCATCATTTACTTAAAAAAAATCCAAATGGAACCTACAGATCCTACCCCAGATCAATGCAATTTGATACCACATCATTCCGAAAAGGCCTTTAATGACCTTATGGAAATTGCTTCAATTATGTGCAATAAATCGACTGCATTGCTGTCTTTTTTAGATTCCAACCTGAAAATTTTCGAAACTCATTTTGATACGGTTATTTTTCGTATCCCTATTGAAAAAAGCTTTTGTCAATATACCATTGAAAATACCGAGGGTATCTTTATCATTCCCGATGCCCAAATCGATGTGCGCTTTAAGGATAATGCCCTGGTGACGGACTATCCCTTCATTCGCTTTTATGCCGGTGTACCGTTACGCCTTCAAAATGGGCAGGTGATTGGCGCTTTATGTGTGATTGATAATACACCCGGAACCTTAAATGAGGAGCAACAACGCATCCTGAAAATAATAGCCGCTAAAATCAGTACAGAACTGGACAAACGTGAGAAAGACCTGAAAACGAAAATACGGCTAAAGGATCTCAACCGCCAGTTGAACTACCTTACTACTGAGTTCTATAGTGCACAGCAAAGTGCCAATTTTGGAACATGGACCTGGGATATCGAAAAGAAAGTCTTTGAGTTTTCTCCCAACCTGATCCATCTTTTTGGTTTTGAAAACCGAAAGTCATCGGAAATTGAAATCCAGGAGTGGATGAACAAAATCCATCCGGAAGACCTCCCGGCTGTAAAAAACAGCCTGAGAGCCTCGAGGGAAACTACAGAGAGCCAGTCAGTCGAATACCGTATTTTTGATGCCAACGGCACAATACAATGGATGCTTTCTGAAAACGAGCTAATAGTATCCAATGGAAAACCCGCCAAGCTGAAAGGGCTGGTAATCAACATAACGGCCAAAAAGGAATACACTGCCATGCTGGAAGAAATTTTGTTTTCCATTTCCCATGTGATGCGCAGGCCTGTAGCCAATATGCTCGGACTTTGTGAAAACCTGCCTTCCGATAATATTCCCCAGGCACAAATCCGGGAACAAATTAACTATTTTAAGAAAGTGGCTTTAGAAATGGATTCCTATATACGGGAACTCAACGACGTTTTCCATAAAAGGAAAAACAAGTTCTCCGTTGATTCCGCATTCAAGCACTGTCTGTAACCATCACGCTAATACAAGGCTTATGAAAAAAGACAACACCTATAAAAAATCATTTAAAAATACATTCCATATCCTGAAACAATCTTTCACAGGGTTCATGGACGATAAAGGGCTAAAATTAAGCGCTTCTTTATCCTATTATACGGTATTTTCGCTGGCACCATTGCTATTACTGATGATTTCCCTGGCGGGGCTTTTCTTTGGTAAAGAAGCCATACAGGGCCATGTTTTTGCAGAAATCAATGGCCTGATTGGAAATGCTGCTGCTGCCCAGATACAGGAAATGATCAAAAGTGTAGAGCTATCCGGCAAGACCACAACCGCAGTCATCATTGGTGCCGTAACCCTGGTTATTGGTGCAACGACCGTTTTTGGGGAAATCCAGGATTCCATTAACATGATCTGGAAAGTAAAAGCCAAACCTAAAAGAGGCTGGCTGAAACTCATCAAAGACAGGCTGCTTTCCTCCTCCCTGATTGTAGGGCTGGGATTCCTGCTTATTGTTTCCCTTATGGTAAATGGGGCCTTGCTCGCTTTGAGTGATCTTATCAAAAGCTACTTTCCCGATATTACCGTACTACTTTTTAATATCCTCAATATTGCAATCAGCTTTGTCGTGATTACGCTTTTGTTTGGTGTTATTTTTAAAATACTGCCCGATGCTAAAATAGCCTGGAAAGATGTCCGTATGGGTGCTTTTTTCACAGCCTGCCTTTTTATGCTGGGCCGTTACCTGATTGGCATCTACATAGAAACCACCAGTACCGGATCTGCTTATGGTGCCGCAGGATCACTGATTATTATTTTGGTCTGGGTATATTATACTGCTGCAATCCTTTATTTTGGTGCCGAATTTACACGGGTATATGCTGACTTTATCGGAGCCCGTATTGAGCCTGCAGATTATGCCGTCTATGTGGAAGAGCATGAAAAAGAAATTGATACGGCGGTATTGCCTAAAAAAACAACTTCTGAAAGCGATACTCGTCCTTAAAATGGTAATCATATAAGATTAGTAGGAAATGTTATAAAATATAATGGCCTTGTCCTATAGATCTTTACAGTACCAAAATCAAAATAGTACTGCCATGAAAACGAAAACCAAAAATAACACGAACACCACACAGGAAACGGGTAAAAAAACATCCGCAACCAAATTAGAAACAACCACCAACAAAGTAGAAATTCCGGATTATATGTCCCACTGGACGTAATCCTATTGAAAAACACCTCAGGATCCCCAAATTTATAAACAACTATAGATTTGGGGATTTTGTCTTTCCTGCCATCGGATTGCGTTAAAATGAAGCAACAAAATTTAACAGAGATTCTATGGTTTCCTTATTTCTTCCTTGTAAATTTAATTCATGATGGCATCCGGCCGTCTGCCCGAAACCGAAAGCCCCTGTATGACTGAAAAATTACCCTCAAAACGCTGGTTACCAAAAACTAATTTCCCCCGATGGCTTAGGATCACACTTCGCATTTTCGGGGCTTTTGTAGTACTCCTATTGCTTTCCTATATCGGTATTGCCTGGTATGTGAACGCGCATAAAAAAGAATTACTCGGAAAGATTACCGAAAAGCTAAATGAGAATATTGATGGGGAACTTACGATAGGCAGTATGGATCCTTCTTTCCTCAAAGGATTACCCAGAATATCACTCAACCTGAAAGATGTTGTCATCAAAGATGCCCAATGGAATGTCCATCAGCATACGTTACTCGATGCCAAAAACTTTGATGTTTCCGTCAATACTTTGGCGCTGCTGCGGGGAGCTGTCGAAATTCGCATCATTGAGATCAGCAATGCCAAAATCTACCTGTATACCGATGCTAATGGCTACAGCAACACCTCTATTTTTAAATCCAAAAGCAACGATACCAAAAAGGAATCATCCGATGGTGCCACCGAAATAAAACGTTTCTACCTCGATAATGTAAGCCTGGTGATTGACAACAAAAAGGGAAATAAGCTATTTCAGTTTGATGTTGATAAAATTGATGGCCGGATGGATTATTCTTTTTCCGACTGGGAAGCCAAAATCAATCTGAAAACCTATGCCCGAAGCTTGGCTTTTAATACCGTGCACGGCAGTTTTATCAAAGACAAACTGGTACAGGGAACCATTGCGGCGAATTATGATTCCGGAACCAAAAACATTACGGTTCTACCCAATAACCTTGATATCGGTGAAGACCGCTTCAATATCGGAGGAAAATTCAGCCTGGGAGATACAGCCGATTTTACCATCAATATCAAAACCAATATACTATGGCGCAATGCCTCTACCCTGCTTTCGCGGAATATCAGCCAGAAACTCGATCTTTTTAACCTCGAAAAACCAATTGATGTCAGCTGTGACCTTATTGGTAATTTTGATGCCGAAGGAGATCCCTCTATCGTAGTGACCGCCCAGGTTAAAGAGAATGTACTGACCATTCCGGATGCAACCATAAAAGAATGCAGCTTTACCGGCATTTTTACTAATGAATACGTGGCTGGCAAAGGATTTTCTGATGCCAATTCAGCTGTGAAATTATTGAATTTTGCTGGAAGCTATGAAGAGATTCCTTTTACCATGCAAAAAGCTTTTATCGTTGATTTTGATCATCCAATGGCAATTGGTGATTTTAAATCCAAATTTGACTTAAAAAAACTCAACAATATTATCGGGGATGACCTGCTTCAGTTTTACAACGGCAAAGCCAGCGTTGAAGTAACCTACAAGGCACCGATTGAAAACTTTAAGCTGACGAAACCATTGGTGGAAGGGCTTATTGAAGTTGAAAATGCCAACCTGAATTATATTCCACGACACCTGAATTTTAAAAATACAACGATCTCCCTGAATTTTAATAATGACGATCTTTTCATCAAGAACATAAAATTGCAAAGTGGTAAGAGTATCGTATTTATGGAAGGTAGTGTGAACAATTTCCTGAACCTCTATTATACCGCTCCCGAAAAGATTGTACTGAACTGGAAGATCCGCAGCCCACAGCTGCATTTGGGGGAATTCCTGGGTTTCCTGGGACAACGCAAGCAGGTGGCGGCAGTACGTAAAAGAAGCCGGACGACTAATTTTACCAAAGAGATGAACTCCCTTTTTGAAAAAAGCAATGTCAATATGCAGCTGAAAGTAGACAAACTCTATTATAAAAAATTCCTCGCCACCAACGCTACAGCTTCCATTTTGCTTTCCGAATCGGGTATTAACCTCAACAATGTATCGGTACAGCATGCCGGTGGTACAGCAACGCTAAATGGTAAACTCTATCAGCAGGGCAAACGCAACCAGTACCAATTTCAGACAAATGTCAATAATGTCGATATCCAAAAATTCTTCTATTCGTTTGATAATTTTGGGATGCAGTCCTTTACGTCCAAAAACCTGAAAGGCTACCTGACAGCCAAAGCCGCCATTTCGGGAGCCATCACCGATTCCGGGGATATGGTTCCGGGTACTATGAATGGAAACCTGAGCTTTGACATAAAAAAAGGCGCACTAATCGGATTCGACCCTATTCGCAATGTCGGTAAGTTTGCCTTTCCGCTGCGTGACCTCAACACCATCACTTTTACCAACCTGAATGGCAAATTTGATATCAAAGGGGAATTGGTCACAATCAATCCGATGCAAATCAATTCCAGTGTCCTGAATATGGACATTGCCGGAATCTACTCCTTTTCAAAAGGAACCAATATAGCCCTGGATATCCCGCTCCGGAATCCGAAAAACGATAAAAATATTGTAGATAAGGAAGAACGGAAGCTCCGTCGGAAACGAGGCATTGTATTACACCTGTTGGCGACCGATGGTGATGATGGAAAGATCAAGATCAAATGGAACGGCAACCGGAACAAAGACAATAAAGAGGAATAAGTTTCAACCCACAGGTGTTAATTATATAAAAAAATAGAAATATTGTATAAAGCATTTGTGGCCTAAAAGCTGAATCTTTGGTATATCATAAATCATGGTTGCACAATGAATAACCTCCCTAAGAAAGAGCCTGTTTCGGCCACCGAAAGCAATTCCAGTAAAAGGAAAAAGATGCCAGAACGTAAAACTGTGGAAGATGTATTGCCATCCGAACACCACAATGGCACACTGGACGCAGAAGATGGTTCTTCGATGCACCGTGATAATTTTGACAACAATCCTGACAGCACTGATGACTGGAATGCGGAACACAACCGTAGCAGTCGCCATAAATAATGATTATTTTAGTACTACCCTTCATAAAGTCCATTCCTGTAATGGACTTTTTGTTTTTAGATCAGGTCCTTAAATTTAATTTTGCCTTCACATAAAAATTTTGCCCCTCTGAAAAAACGGGTTACCTTTGCACCCTTCCAATAATCACAACAATGTCCAGACAACGTTATATCTCCCTGATTCTTATTTTAGGATCCTTAACCGCTTTAGGGCCCTTTTCTATTGATATGTACCTTCCGGGATTTCCGGCTATTGCAAAAGACCTGAACACAACAGTAGCCAGTATTTCCATGTCGCTATCCAGTTATTTTATTGGAATCTCAGCCGGGCAATTACTCTATGGGCCGTTACTGGATCGCTTTGGCAGAAAAAAACCACTTTATATCGGATTGGGTGTATACATATTGGCCTCGTTAGGATGTGCCTCGGCAACGACACTTGATGCCCTGATCTGGCTTCGTTTCATACAGGCTATCGGAAGTTGTGCTGCTACAGTAGCTTCTGTCGCTATGGTACGTGATTTATTCCCTGTAAAAGACAGCCCTAAAGTATTTGCATTATTAATGTTGGTGGTGGGGCTTTCCCCTATGCTGGCTCCAACAGTGGGAGGTTATGTGACCGCCTATTTTGGATGGCATACTGTTTTTATCGTTCTTGCTGTAATGGGCTTTTTATTCCTCTTAGCTTCTAAGTTCGGGCTGCCGGATACCCACAAGCCGGACCCTTCCATATCACTCAAACCGAAACCCATCATTCGTAATTTTATTATGGTGTTGCGAGAGCCTCAGTTTTATACCTATGCCTTTACCGGTGCAGTGGCTTTTTCCGGGCTTTTTACCTACGTTGCGGCCTCTCCAATGATCTTTATGGATATTTATAACGTCGACGAAAAGGTGTACGGATGGATCTTTGCGTTTCTTTCCATTGGGATGATCGGTGGAAGTCAATTGAATTCCCTGTTACTAAAAAAATATAAAAGTGAACAGATCATTTTTGCCACCCTCGTTTCCCAGGTAGTGATTACGATCGCATTTCTAATCTGCAGCTGGTACAATTGGCTCGGTTTATATGGGACTATTGCCCTGATTTTCTTTTTCCTGCTGTGCATTGGGTTGGCCAATCCTAACAATGCCGGACTTTCATTAGCGCCTTTCGCACGAAATGCAGGAAGTGCCTCTGCTCTCATGGGAGCAGCACAATTGGGAATGGGTGCCGTAGCCTCGTTTATAGTAGGCATTTTTACTGCAAAATCGGTTATTCCTATGGTGATGATCATGGCTGTGTCTTCCATAATTGCCTTACTGATCCTTACTTTGGGCCGCCGAAACATTAAAAATACAATCGACATCAGTGCCGACAGTGAAACCGTTTTGCACTAATCCTAATTTATGAAAATACAGTATACCTACGATAGGGAAATTAAAAATAAAGTCTTTCGTCCGGAAGAACTCATGTACAATGAATTTGAAAATTGTATTTTCCGGGATTGCGATTTTTCAGCCTGTGATTTTCTCGCTGTTGTTTTTGTAGAGTGTACTTTCTATTCCTGTAATTTCAATGCTGCCGAGATCAACTATGTTTGCTTTAGAACTGCGATTTTTATCGATACCGACTTCACCGGTGTCAACTTCTCCATGTGCAATCCGTTAGTGTTTGAAGTGCATTTTGAAAGCTGTACGCTGGATTTCTCCAAATTCTATAACCTTAAGATGAAACGCACGACCTTTAAAGACTGCCGCCTCATTGCCGTAGACTTTATGAATGCCGATCTTACTGAAGCTGTTTTTAGCAATTGTGATCTTTATCGGGCTGTATTTGATAAAACAACACTTGTAAAAGCTGATTTTATGACGGCTTACAACTTTACAATTCATCCGGAAAAGAACAAACTAAAAAAAGCCCTGTTTTCAAGAATGAACCTGAAAGGGCTTTTGGATGCTTATGAAATAAAAGTTGTCTGACGTATGTATTTGTTATCCGTGGATGGTTTCCTGATTGCCATAACGGGCAATAACCGAGGCTTCAAAATCCAGCCATTCCCGCCATCTTTTTTCTACATCGATCCCTGTACCATATTTACGGGCAAAAGTGATAAAAGTGGTATAATGCCCTGCTTCACTTTCCATTAATTCCCGGTAAAACACAGCCAGTTCCGGATCCTGTATATTTTCAGAAAGAATCTTGAACCGTTCACAACTCCGGGCTTCAATCATAGCCGAAAACAGCAATCGCTCTACCAATCCCGATACCCTGCTCCCCGTATTGCTCTTTTTCATGTAGGTATACAGTTCATTCACATAATCGTCTTTGCGCTCCCGCCCTAAAGACAGACCTCTTTTTTTTATGATCTCATGGACCATTTCAAAATGTTCCAGCTCTTCTTTCGCCAGTGCCAAAAGTTCGGTAACCATATCCGGGTATTCCGAATTATTGGTGATGATCGTAATGGCATTTGTAGCTGCTTTCTGTTCGCACCAGGCATGATCCGTAAGGATTTCTTCAATATTTTTCTCAACAATATTCACCCATCTCGGGTCTGTAGGCAGCTGCAGGCGTAACATCATGGCTTTTTTTTACAAAAATAATAAAAAATCATCACGTTTTGGCCACTGCGTTACCTAATGCGGCGATAGCTCCCTATAATCCAATACCCCTGATTATTTTTACCTGATCCTATCCGCTTGTATTTCTACCTGTGTTACCGGTACAATTACCTGAAATGCAATTCAGGTGCATCTACATACTGTACACCAGCATATTATGTCAAAATTTGTGTTATACAAAAGGAGATCGGCTGAAAATCCTAAAGAGAGTAAGCATCAATTGTTCAATTTAATTTTATTTATCATGGGATTTTTAGGAATAATACCAGCTGCTAAACTTGCTGCTATGTACGATACAAAACAGCAAAAACTTATTTTATATGCCGAAGGGGTGCTCAAAGGCGCTACGTATGGGTTCAGCTTTAAGCAGGATACCTTTATGGGCGGACTTAAATTTACGCTTCAGGCATGGACAGGACCTCTTACTGGAAAAGAACAACCGTACCAATACAGTGAAGGTTTCCAGATGCACCTGCCACAATCGCATTTCAATTCAAAATCAGTGCTTATTGTGACGGAGAACCATCCACAGGGAGAAACTGTAACGATCAACTATACTGGATTTGTAGGGCCCGATAAAGCTAAAGCCAATGCAAAAGAAGCTGTAGCAGTTCCGGCTGATGTAGCGGTTAATGTACCTGCAGCAAACAGTTCTCAATTGAATGTATTGTTTAAAATGCCTTTCAATATCAACGCCAATTCAAATGTGCCAAAGATGGGATCGGTCGATATTCAATATGATAGAACCCTATTGCAACTGGTCACAGCAGGTATTAATGATAGTGATATTGTCTGGACCTTCAACTCTTTAAAAACCGGCGATACGCAGATTGTAGTAACTACCTACGGTGGCATCGCTCAATTTGTAATGGCAAAAACTTATGACGTGCGCATATTTGTGCTCTAATTACCCTTACTTTTAAATTTAAAAACCCCTGTGTACGAATAGTGCACAGGGGTTTGATAGTATGGGCAGATAGAAGAATCATCCATACCTATAGAAAATCGTTACATGCCTACCGAAGCTTAGTACACGCCTATAGAAGGATGATCCACACTTACAGAAACTTAGTACACACCTATAGGAGGATGAACCACACCTACAGAAACTTAGTACACGCCTATAGAAGGATGACCCACACCTACAGAAACTTAGTACACGCCTATAGAAGAATGAACCACACCTACAGAAACTTAGTACACGCCTATAGAAGAATGACCCACACTTACAGAAACTTAGTACACGCCTATAGAAGAATGATTCACACCTACAGAAACTTAGTACACGCCTATAGAAGAATGACCCACACTTACAGAAACTTAGTACACGCCTATAGAAGAATGATTCACACCTACAGAAACTTAGTACACGCCTATAGAAGAATGATACACACCTACAGAAACTTAGTACACGCCTATAGAAGAATGATACACACCTACAGAAACTTAGTACACGCCTATAGAAGAATGATTCACTTATCTGGAAGTATAACACAAACGACATAGAAGCTGTCACTACCAGCTCCTACGTCGTTCTTTCATCGGTTAGCCTTTAATGCGATTTTGTTCGCTTTCGGCACCGCCGCCTTCATATTTCTTTTTATTTTCGATTACTTTTCCAAAAGCATACGTAAATACCAATCCCACAAAACGCGTGTCGACAAGATTTCTATAACTCGCATCGGTCAGCCTTAAATTATTGATGACACCCTTATTTAAATAACTGTAAAAAATATCATTGAAAATAAATCGGATACTGCCCTGCTTATTCAGTATTTTCTTTTGGACTGCCAGATTGATCGCGCTTCGTGCCCCGGCCGTAAACTGAGCCGATTCCTGTTTGGAAATATAACGCCCTCCGAGCTCTGCCGACCAGTCTTTCTGGAAAGTAAACCGGTTCCCGCCCGAAACAGACCAGAAGGCCCCTTCGGTATTGAGTGTTTCCGTATACAGCTGGCTTTTAAAGCTGACATAGGAAACGCTGGTATTCAGATTGAAATTCCACCATTTAGTTACCGGCAGGTCTGTGCTTAAGTTCAGTGACAGGTTTTCACTTCGCCCAATATTACCCGGGCGGCTGTAGTAAATCCCATCTCTAATCTCGATTGATTCCGTGATATTATCCCTGGTTTTTTCATAACCCAAAGCCGCAGAAAACAAACTCGTATAATTGTACTGCAATTCAACTGCATTCCCGAAAGAAGGATTCAGGTACGGATTTCCCGAATAATAGGTAAACTTATCCAATGGGCTCAGAAAAGGGTTCAGGGACTGATAGTAAGGCCGGTTAATCCTTTTGCCATAAGAGAGTGTAATCTGGCTGTTGACTACGGAGTCCAACTGGTAGGAGAAATATACCGTAGGAAAAAGATTGGTATAGTTCCGGCGGAAGGTGGATGGCGGTTTCTCTACATTACCAAGCTGATTCCCTTTTGAGGTGGTATTTTCAAGCCGTAAGCCCGTTTGCAGTGAAAATTTACCGAAACCCACATTATAATTCACATACGCCGCATTGATCACTTCATCATACTGAAAGTGATTGCTCCGGTCATAATTGGGCACTATACCACCCATCGTAACATCATCATAGTCCGCTATATTATCCGTCTTGGAATAACTTATCTTATAGCCGGCATCCATTTTTCCCGATCCCAAAGGCTGTTCATAATCGGTTTTAAAACTGTAGATGTTGATGGTTGATGGTAAACTCCCCAGAAGTTCATCGGTACTCTTTAACATTCCATCCTGCTGGTAAGTGGCATTTACGAAACGCTGGTCCCCATCCATGGTATAATGCAGGTAATCTGCATCCATAGTAATTTTGGTTCCGAGGCTATCAAAATCATGCCTGAAGTTCAGGTTTACGGCTCCATAATCGAATTTTCTCGTTTCATAATTATTGGATCGTACAATGGAATCAGTAACCCCGGCAGGACTGGAGAGCACGCTTTCACCTGCTTTGGTCCCCAAACCCGACCGGAATGTACCATCCACACTAACTCCCAGAGTACTGCTGTCCGAAAGGTAATAATCCATTCCCAGTTTGATGGTTCCGGAATTCGAACGGCTATATATTCTGGTATTCTGATCGAAAAGCAACTTCGCGCTTTCATCCTCATTTTTAAAACGCCTGAAGATATAAAGATGGTTTATAATCTCCTGTTTGGCATAACTCAGGTTACCATACAGACGGATCTTATCTTTACTATAATTCAGGTTAAGACTATTGGTACTATAGGAGCGCCTGCCTTGTAAAAGGCGCGATGAAAAATTACCATTAAATCCTACATTCCGGTTTTTCTTAGTCTTAATATTAATGATTCCGGCTGTTCCCGCTGCATCGTATTTTGCCGGTGGATTGGTGATGATCTCAATCTGGCTTAAGGTACTCGATGGCAATGATTTCAGGTACATTTCCAAATCAGCCCCGGACAGGTTGGTAGGTTTGTCGTCGATAAAAACCATTACCCCCGATTTACCATTAATACTGATGGTACCATTCTCATCCACCTGGATACCCGGTGCCTTTTCGAGCACTTCCAAAGCATCGGCTCCAGCATTAGAGAGGAGTGCATCAACATTAATGACAGTACGGTCGATCTTATGTTCGATATATGATTTTTCCTTTTGGACAACGACTTCATCCAGATTATTAATACTTTCCTGTAGCACAATTGTAGGAATGATGAGCTCCTTTTGTTGTACTGTCAGCTGGAATTTACCACTTTGATAGGTTGCAAAATCCGGACTATTAACCTGTATGCTGTACTCCATAAATTCCAGTCCGGTAAATTCAAATTTGCCATTGCCATCTGTTACTGCCTCTTTTTGCGGCGTTGCCAAAAGTGTGACGGTAATGCCTTTGAGTGGCTGGTTACTACTGCTGATTACGGTACCACTAATAGTACCTACAGTTTGGGCATGTACTATCCCGGCATAGAAAAGTAAAAAAAGGAGGAGTTTTTGTGCCTTCTTATTCATTGATTGATTTGTTGATTGATTGATGATTGAAACTCGTGGTTTTTGATGATTGTTTGTTGTGAATTGGGCATAGGTAGGGCCGTTCACTATTGTGAATACGTTTTTAGTATCGTAAATAAAGGGGTATTAGTTATTTCGAATCTTCCCCGGTAAACTTAAAGTTATAGTAGGTCGCCGTTATATTGGGGGAAGTCAGGTATTTTGCTTTCAGCTTTTCATGGATGTTCAGAGGTTGTTTAACACCATTCACGATAAGTTCATCATTCGATAACTTATAGCAGAGATTCACTGGGGTCTTAATGACGTTTTCAATGAGCAGATCCTGGATAATAGCCTTAACTTCTATATCGGCCTCCTGGCGTCTGATATCGGATTTCTGCATTGCTGCTCCTGCTTTTTCCCTTTCCTTTGATGCTCTTTTCATGGCCTCTTTCTGTAGTTCCAATCTCGCTTTCATGATTTCTTTTTGAGCTTTTAATTGCCCCTTCATAATTTCTTTCTGGGCTTTCAGCTGCTCTTTCATGAACTCTTTTTGTACGCCACTGTAAGCACTTCCCTTCATTGCTTTCGTAGTCTCGGTACGGGCGTCCATTGCGGCAGCACGGGCAATATCAGCTGTAATACGGCTCTCTGCCATCCCCTTTCGGATATTTTTACTTTCAGCCTCACTCATTACCATGACCTCGGAAGCTGAGCTCTTCATTTTTTCAGCATTGGCTTTTAGCTCCGTTTTGATAGCGGTTATTTCTTCCTCGATAGCTTCTTTTTCGGCTTTAGTCTGTGCAGCCTCTCTTTTCCGGATTTTGGATACTAAGAGATTTGCCTGTTGCTCGATTTGAGCTTTTGCAGCTTCGATGTCCGCTTCCATTGTTTCCGTCTGATTTTTCATCTGAGCTCGTAATGCTGTTGCCTTTTGGACCTGAACTTCAGCCTCCGTTGAAGCTGCCCGGGCCGCTTCTGCTGCAGCTAAAGCTGCAGTGGTGATTTTGGTTACTTCTTCAGCACTTAATACTGGTACGCTACTTTCCGGATAGGTTGGGGATACCGGCAACACTGATGGGGCCACTATTGCTAAAGGAACCTCATTTGCTTTCTTTTCTGCTTTACGCTCTGCCATTGTTTTGGTAGTAGTACAGGCTGCAAAACAAACTGTAATAATAACCAGGCAAAGCGAAAGAAAGGTTTTTTCAATAGTATCCAGCGACGTATTATCATTATAAATAATACGCTTGGCCCGGTTTAGCAGATGCTCTTTCTTAGCACCAAATCCCATAGCCAGCTGGTTTTCTTTTGCATTATATTCCTGGAAAGATACCAGGGCATGCACAAAACGGGTTTTGTTTTGAGTAATGGCAACTGCCATATCATCGCAGCAATTTTCACGCTCTTCCTTTAGCAGGGACGATAACCATAATACACCAGGATTGAAGAAAAAGATCACTTCGGCAAAACTCTGTAACAGGTTCATTGCATAATCCTTACGTTTAATATGTGCCAGTTCATGTAATAATATGGCTTCCAGCTGATCCTGTGGCAACTGAGTCAATAATCCTATTGGAATCAATATAATCGGTTTAAAAAAACCAGTTACAGAAGGTACTTTAACCAATTGGGATTCTAAAAGCTGAACGGGCTGACGGATGCCGAGAACTGCACAAAATTCATTAATGCGGTT
The DNA here is from genome assembly GCF_003076475.1 of Flavobacterium kingsejongi. Taxonomy (NCBI): domain Bacteria; kingdom Pseudomonadati; phylum Bacteroidota; class Flavobacteriia; order Flavobacteriales; family Flavobacteriaceae; genus Flavobacterium; species Flavobacterium kingsejongi. Next base: position 3,347,865 of record NZ_CP020919.1, read on the forward strand.
GTTCCACAATTCAGGAACCGGATGATTCCTGTAATTCCGAACCCTGTAGATGTACCGCAGGTTTGTCATCATGGAAAAACTTTTGATACAAAATATAATAAACCACAGGAGTACTATGATATCGGAATGATTGGTCAGGTAATTACTGATTTTTGCAGAAGCAGGGATCGCCGTGGCAATGCTATGTGTGACTATTTCCGGATGTTCCGCAATTGCTATTGTACTGATGGTAGTGTTTATCGTATCGCCGGCCTGATATTCAGTGTAAAAAGTATGACCTACTCCTACAAAAAAGAGCACAAACAAAGCCGATAGTAAATTGTACCGTAAAGCTGCTGTAGTTTTTTTAGTCGCTAAAATTACTGCACCGGCTAAAATTGCCAAGATAAGCCCCTGCCAGATGGTATGTACCAATGTCCAGGAAATGGCTTTTAAAAGGGTATTGCTGATTGTAAACATAACGTGTCGTTTTAAAGTTGGTCGTTGTCTAATTTATCCAGTAAATTCCTGATTTCATCAAGCTCTTTCTTTGATGTTTTTTTATTGCCTAATAATTGCATCATCAGGCTGCTGCTTGATCCATTATACAGCGTATCCACAAATTTGTCCAACAGGAAGCCTTTGGTCTTCTTCTCTTCTATTGCGGGTGTATAGATGTGTTTCATATTGGTCTTATCACTAACGAGCATTTCCTTTTCGGTCATGATCTGCATCAGTTTTAATGTCGAAGTATATTGTACTGCCCGTTTTTGCTCATTGAGTGTATCATTGACAAAACGCACAGTAGAAGGTCCGAATTCCCATAGTATCTGGAGAATTTCAAGTTCTGATTTTGTTGGTTCTGACTGCATAGTTTTATTTTTTAAATTTTTATAGCTTCTATTGTTACCTGTTGCTCGGGTTGTGTATTGATATACTTCACCACCTTTCCATTCTCCATTACAAATTCAAAAAACACATCGGGTGCGAAGCCATCGACAATGAATTTATATCCCGAAACGGGAATCAGCTCGAGCTTTACTTCCGGATTCATCTGGATGTACAATTTCCCTGATTCCAAAAGTACTACTTTCTCGCTGCCTTTTGCCGTTTTGTATTTTCCGGCCATTTTTTCCAAAAGGGGAAGATCTACCTTTACATCCGTACCATGCAGTATATTACGAATCTGCCGCGAAGGGATAACTGTTGCTTTTGTGCTCTGGTTTTGTAATAGGATTATTGTATACTCCTGATCCAGATACCGCCCGATATAGGTGATATAGCCACCCCATCCTCCGCTATGGGATGCCGATTTTCCATAAACCGGATCATTACTGATACTCCATCCAAATCCATACCCAGTAGGCTCTTCTTTTGTGGTGTAGGAATTAAATATCAGTTCTTTATCTTTCGCGTTGACTAACTTGTCCGTATATAAAGCAGTATCCCAAACCAATAGATCCGAAGCAGTAGTATGGACCATCCCGTCTCCTACCACACCATCCAGGTAAACCACATAGTGCCTTTTCCCAAGATCGTCCGGGAATACCAAACTTTTCAAACTGTCGGAATACACGTGCCCTTCGGTCAGATTACTGATTTTTCCAGGCTGGAATCTACGTCGGTATACCTGTGTGTGCTGCATTCCCAAAGGATCAAAAATAGCTGCTTTTAAATAATCTCCATAGGTTTTTTTAGATACCTTTTCGATAATGCTCGCCAGGAATACATATCCGGTGTTACTATACTCCCATTTTTCACCAGGATCAAATAAAACTTTGGGTTGCTGCTTTTGAAAGGCTTTCAGAATTGTCGCATTGGTCGCAAAATCATTTTTGTCATTCGCCTCTTGCAGCAACTCCATATAATCAGGAAGGCCGCTGGTATGCACTAACAAATTTTTAATGGTTATACCTTTATAAGCTGCTAATTCCGGTAAATATTTGCTTATTGGATCATCATACGAAAGTTTATGCTGCTTTTCTAATAATACAATCGCCATAGCTGTAAACTGTTTGGTAACGGAAGCCAGTTCAAATACGGATGCTTTTGTTAACTTTTCCCCTGTCTTTACATTCGCCACTCCGAAAGAATGTTCATAGACAATCTTTCCTTTTTCTGCAACAAGCACATTGCTATTAAATGCACCATCATTATGAAGTGCACTAATAAGGTGATCGATTTTCTCTGCCTTGGTCTGTGCAGTCGCCTGTTGCAACAGTAAAATGCTAATGAATGTGAAAACAACTTGTATCATACTATTTGGGGTAAAAGGGTAAAAATTAGTATCGAAAAAAATTACTCATCCTGATCAGGAACAAAACAAAGGTAGGAATTAATTCGTACGTTGTTATAACTAACTTCACTTTTTTTTAAAAATATTTTATTAGTTAACTGTAAACTATAGCTTTATAGAGATTCAAATCATCTATTTCCTAATAAAATAAGAGTTTCCGGAATTATTGGTATGCTGTGCCTATCCGATATAAAAAACAAAAAGAGCCCGGAGTATAATACTCCGGGCTCTTTTCAACATTCTAAAATTATATTTTTAAAGACTTAAACGGTATGTTTCGGTGTGAAACCATCATCGCTTAATTCTTTATGCTCATATTCTTCGACCATCAATTCATCAATGGTTTTCTCTCCTTTATTTTTATTGAATCGGGCAATAAGACTATCAAAAATAGCATATACTACCGGTACAATAATCAGCGTCAGGAATAACGAACTGGTCAGACCACCAATGATTACCCAAGCCAATCCATTATTCATCTCAGCCGCTGCTCCGGAAGCCAAAGCAATTGGAATCATACCAAAAACCATCGCAATCGTCGTCATTAAGATCGGGCGTAATCGGGCGTGGTTTGCCTGGATCAGTGCATCAAACGTATTTTGTCCTTCTGCTTTCCTATGGTTGGCAAAATCGACAATTAGGATCGCATTCTTACACACCAGACCAATCAACATGATGACCCCAAGGATAGTAAAGATATTCAGGGAATTATTGGTCAGTGCCAATGCAAGCAATACTCCGATGAATGATAATGGGATAGAGAATAATACCACGAATGGATATATAAAACTGTTATATAAAGCTACCATTACTAAATATACTAATATAATTGCTGCCAATAAAGCCACTCCTAAGGTACCAAAACCTTCAGATTGATTTTCTTGGTCTCCACTCCAAAGATAGTTGACACCAACCGGTCTCTTCATTTTAGAGAATACAGCTTCCCATTCTGACGCTACTGTACCGGATGGTTTTCCAACCGACTGTGCTTCGATGGTTACAGAAGGGCTTTTGTCCCTCCTTTCCAAAAGGCTGGGGCCCGAACTCATCTTGATATTAGCAAACTGGGATAATTTTATCTGTTGTCCCATATCGTTTACGAAAATCAGGTCACTTACATCATTGATATTGGAACGGTCAAATTCATTGTAACGGATATTGATATCATACTCATATTCTCCAGCACGGAATTTACCATCGGTATTACCACTGAAGGCGGTTTGCATGGTCATACCTACAGTTTGTAATGATAATCCCAATGCCGCCATTTTATCACGGTCCACCTGTACATTAATCTCCGGGCTACCTGATTCTGAAGTCAGCTTAATTTCGGAAGCTCCTTTTATTTTAGCCAGTTCAGCTGCAGCTTTGTTCGCAAATACCATCGCACTATCCAAAGAAGATCCTGTGATCACCAATGCAATTGGTGCCTGATCAGCTCCCATTAAACCTACCGGAACAGTTTTTACTTTCGCACCAACTAATACAGCTTCCAATTCTCTTTTAATCCTCGCAGCAGTGATATAAGAACTTTCACTACGTTTCGATTTATCAATCAATTTTACATCGATTTCCCCTTTGTATTCTGTAGCCTGTGTACCGCCCATTCCTTCACTCGTCTGTCCAACAGTGGTGGTAAGGCTCAAGACTTCTTTCTTCCCTTTCAGGTAAGCTTCTGCCTTTTGTGCCATAAAGTTCGTTTGTTCTACCGATGCATCTTTTGGGAGCTCAATCTGAACTAAGAATTCACCTTTGTCGGTTTTCGGGAAAAATTCCTGTCCAATAAATCCGAAACCTACTAAAAAGAAGGACCCAAAGAACATTACTACTACAATAAGCAGCGTGATCCTTTTGTGTACCAATGACCATTTCAGGATATCCGTAACTTTGTGTGTAAAAGTATCCAGGCCTTTTTCAAATCCTAAGATCACACGGCCAAACAGGTTTTTTCCGGTAATATGCTCTAATTTTCCATAACGGGAAGACAACCACGGTACTAATGTAAAGGAAGCCAGCAACGACAGTAATGTGGCGATAATTACAGTCACACAAAACTGGGAGATAATATTAGATACTAATCCGGTACTCATTGCAATTGGAAGGAATACCACTACGATTACCAGGGTAATCGCCATTACTGTAAACCCAATTTCAGAAGCACCATCATAAGCGGCACGTACCCTGTTTTTACCCATCTCCATATGACGGTAGATGTTTTCCAATACTACAATCGCATCATCCACAAGGATACCCACTACCAGTGAAAGTCCAAGTAAACTCATTAAATTCAGCGTATAGCCCATCAAAAGCATACCAATAAAGGTAGCAATAAGCGAAGCCGGAATCGAAACCATTACGATAAAGGCATTTCGGATACTGTGCAGGAAGAACAGCATTACAAAAGCTACCAGGAATACCGCAAGGAATAAATCATGGATTACAGAATCTGCTGCAGCCAGGGTAAATTCACTCGTATCATTGGCCACTTCCAGTTTTACGCCATTTACTTTATAATCTTTTTCTACCTGTGCAATTGCCTTGTTGATCATCTCACTCACCTGTACCGCATTGGCATCGGATTGTTTGATCACCTGAAGGATAATTGCGCTCTTCTGGTTTACACGGGAAATTTTCTCTACTTCCTTTTGTGAATCCTGTACATCGGCAATATCACTCAAACGCACCTGAACTCCGTTTTTGGAAGAAACCACTAAGTTTCGAAGTTCATTTACATCTTTATATTTACCGGATAAACGGATCAGTGTGCTATTTTCCCTGGTCTTGATATTTCCGGTAGGAAAGTCAAGATTAGAGGTTAAAATTACCTGCTGTACTTGTGGTACTGATAATCCGTATCCTTTTAATTTCGCTGCATCCAGGCTTACCTGAATTTCACGTTCTTCCCCTCCAACAAGATTAACCTGAGCTACTCCATTGACACGGGAAAGAATCGGTTGGATCTTTTTGTCCAGCAAATCATAGAATTCCGTTTCATCCATATTGGATGTTGCCCCAATTGTCATAATTGGCAAGTCACTCAACGAGAATTTACTCAGGGAAGGTGGATCTACATCATCCGGTAAATCCTTTTCTATGGCATTAATTTTACGTTGGGCATCATTCAGGGCATAATCCGCATCGGCATCAGCATTTAGCGTTACCATTACTACGGATAGGCTCTCATACGATTTGGATTCTACTTTCTTTACATTTTCGAGAGACGATACCGCATCTTCTACTTTTTTGGTTACCGTATTTTCTACCTCTCCCGGCGAAGCTCCCGGGTATACGGTGGAAATGGTCACCACATTGATCTCAAATTTCGGGATCAGCTCGTAACTCAGCTGGGTGTAGCTGAACAAACCACCGAGAATCAGGATAATAAAAAGTACGATTACTAATGTCGGCCTTTTAATTGCTATATCTACTAATTTCATTTATCTGTTTTTTATAATTATTGGCAATGCCAAAGGATACGCTATTTAACGACTGATATTTGCGCTCCGTCTGTCAGGTTGATTTGCCCGCTGACCACAACGATATCGCCTTCTTTTAATCCGCTTAGCACTTCTACCTTATCTCCGAAGTTTCTGCCGGAAACGATTTTTGTCAATCGCACTTTGTCGCCATTCACTACAAATACCTGGTTGCTGCTCACACTACCCACATAGGCATTTCTGGAAACCGTAAGTACTGGTGTCTGGTCTGCTGCAGAAGTAAATACGGCTGTTCCATACATACCTGCTTTGAGGTCATTGTTAGCATTGTTGGTAATTTCGATTTCAACCGGGAAGTTCAGGGATTCATCTGCTTTTGGCGCGATGAATGTAATTTTTCCTGTAAATTCTTTATCAGGATATACGCTGGCTGTTACTTTAACTGTACTTCCAACTTTTAAAGTTGCAATATGACTTTCATCTACTGTTACTTTCAGTTTCAGTTTGGATACATTCACTAATTCGAATAATTGTGTCCCCGGAGCCACTACAGTTCCTGGCTCTACACTTTTTTTGTTCACAATTCCATTAATGGATGATTTTATTGTAGCATCTCCAAAAGTGATATTGGCCTGTTGCAATTTAGCCTTAGCGTTCACCAGGGCCAGTTTTGCCTGATCCAGTTGTTGCCTGGTTACCCCACCGGTTTTGAAAGCATTTTCATAACGCTGGCTGTCAGTCAATGCATTTTGGTAAGCAGCATTGGCATTGGATACTTCAATAGAAAGCTGATCACCTTTGATAACCGCTAAAGTCTGCCCAATACTAACCGGACTTCCTTCTTTAACCAATACTTTTACCACTCTTCCGGAGTTTTCGGCCTGGAAGTTCAATTCCTGTAATGGGATAAAGTTTCCATTGGCTACATAATCCGCAGCAATTTTCTCCAGTTTGATGGTATCGGTACGAACAGCAATAGAAGCATTCTTCTCTCCTACTATCGCCGTATCGGCTTCATTTTTCTTTTTGTTATTCATCAGGATATATGCAACAAGCCCTATAGCTGCAATTCCGATTACGATATATAATACTTTTTTCATTTTCTTGGTTATGATTAATTGATAAGTGTTTTTAATTCTCCTTTAGCTTTGATCAGCTGAATTTCTGCCAGCCTGTAATCCAGTAAAGCAGAAGTATAATTGTTCTGGGCTTCCACCAGAGAGTTTTCACCATCTAACAAATCGGTTAAAGAAGCCAGTCCGTTATAATAGTTGTTTTTGGTATCATCTAGTACTTCCTGTGCCAGTTTCAGATTTTGCTTTTGGTTATTGATGGTTACAATACTGTTGTCAATCTGTGTTCTGGAATTTTCATACGCCAGTTCCAATGATAATTTGGTATCCTTCATATCTTCTTCCAATTTTCTCAGGTCAACATCTGCCTGGCGTACTTTGGCACGCGTTCCAAAACCGGTAAAAATCGGGATGTGCAGGTTTAATCCAATAGAAGAATAATCAGACCAGTATACTTTATCCGCAGTAGGTTTGAACCATGGCATTTCAGGTCCCTGACCGATATAATTGTAGCCTGCCGTCAGTGCCAGTGTTGGATAATAGCCTGCCTGTACTGCTTTCTTTTGGTATTCTAACAGTTTTTCCTGTGTTTTCAACAAAATATAATCCGTTCTCTGGGTAGCATCCGGGGTTTCCCCTAATATTTGCGGAGACAATTCAAATTCCGTCACCGGAAGTTCAATCGGGGTTGCAATAGGCATACCCATGTAGAATTTCAGGGTATTTTCCTGAAGTTGTACCGCGTTTTTCAATTGTTGGCGTTGTGTATCGATATTGTACAGTTTTACCATAATACGATCCAGGTCAATCTTTTTTGCCAGGCCGTTATCATACTGTCCTTTGATAATATTTTTGACTTTACTCGTGTTTACATAATTGCTGTCTACTACAGTAAGTTTCTGCCTTTGGACATAGACATTATAATAGTTATTGGCAACACGTTCGATTACCTGTTCGTCGGTAAGCTGTGCATTGACCTGATAGAACTCACGGGTCGTTTTAGCCGCTTTTAATCCGGTAAAGATCGACTGGTCAAAAATATTCTGGGTCAGGTTCAGTCCTGCCGTTGAACTCCACTTTTGCCCTAATGCGGCTAAAAGCACTCCTGATCCACCACCGAATGCACTTGCATCAATAGCATTCAATTGAAGGATTGGATTGTACATCAGGCTACCTGTTGCAGAGATTTGCGGTAATGCCCGGGAACGGACCTCCTCAATCTGGTATTGGCTGTTTTCTATTTGCAGCCTTGATTTCTTGGCATCCGATTTGTTTTCCAAAGCATAAGTAATTGCATCTTTCAGCGTCAGGCTTCTTTTTTGTGCAACTATGCTTCCCGAAAATAAAAATGCCATCAGCAAACCGGCGACTGACATTTTAGCTATCGAAAAGTTGGGTATTATTTTCATTACTCGTTAGTATATAATTGGGTTAGACATTACTTTTTAAAAAGGGTATTCAATATAATTTCTTTGCGATCTTTCAGTATTTTTTCATAATCCTCGTCGCTTATGCGCATCGTCTGCTGAAACAGCGGCCGCATGGATATGGGAAAGGAAATCAGGGAGATCATATTTAGTATAAACTGGATCGGATCCATCTTATCGATTGTGCCTTTGTTCATTTCGACTTCAAATTCTTCATAAAACTTAGCCAGTAAACGTTCCATATCTTCCGGGTTTTTAAAGAAACAGCCCTGGTTGAACTGGGTAACTAAATAGATCTCCATATAAGGATATTCTTTCGCCATAATAAAGGAATCATCAATGAACTCTTCTATTTTCGCTTTAAAAGGCAGTTCGGAGAATATAATAGCTTCCGATCGTTGTTGTTCTTTTTCCTGTGCATCAAGAAATACAAGATCAAATAAAGCATTACGGGACCTGAAGTAATAATTGATAAGCGTTCTGTTCACTCCTGCTGCATCTGCTATTTCCTGTGTGGTCGCATTAAAACGCCCCTCGCCAAAAAATAATCGCTTCGCTGTATCCTTAATCAGCTGTTCTGTAGCATCTTTATTCGTTATTGACATAATAGTTTGACATTTTTGTTAGACAAAATTATTGAATAATTTAATTTGACAATTTTGTCAAAGCTTAATTTAACAAACAGTTAACATTATATCGTTTTCGTCCAGTAGGCAATAGGACAAAAAAAATCCCCCATACCTAAATTGGCATGGGGATTTAATAAAAATAGGTTCTGTATTAGAAAACGAAAATTGGCCTTTCGCTCATCATATCGTTTACTTCATCCGCAATTTGCTCCAATAATTCTTCATTGGTATGGTCCATAATTACCCTGTCAATAAGGTCTACTATAGTTTCCATATCAGCTTCTAAAAGTCCACGGGTAGTAATTGCTGCTGTACCCACACGGATCCCGGAAGTAACAAATGGTGATTTGTCATCAAAAGGCACCATATTTTTGTTTACTGTAATTTCTGCTTTTACCAATGCATTTTCAGCATCTTTCCCTGAGATATTTTTATTTCTCAAATCGATTAGCATCATGTGATTATCGGTACCACCAGAGATGATATCATATCCTCTTTTTACAAATGCTGCTGCCATCGCTTTAGCATTTTTCTGCAGTTGGCGGGCGTATGTGAAAAATTCATCGGATAACGCTTCGCCAAAAGCTACTGCTTTTGCAGCGATGATATGCTCTAAAGGCCCGCCCTGGTTTCCAGGAAATACGGCACCATCAATTAGAGAAGACATCATACGGATTTCCCCTTTTGGAGTTTTGATACCGAAAGGATTTTCAAAATCCTTCCCAATCATGATCATCCCACCTCGTGGTCCGCGTAATGTTTTATGCGTAGTGGTCGTAACGATATGGCAATGTGGCATTGGATCATTCATCAACCCTTTGGCAATTAATCCTGCCGGGTGCGAAATATCAGCCATAAGGATTGCTCCTACACTGTCTGCAATCACTCGGAAACGCTCAAAATCCATATCTCTGGAATAAGCAGAAGCACCGGCAATAATTAATTTTGGTTGTTCTTTGGTCGCAATTTCCTGAATTTTATCATAGTTTAAAACGCCTGTTTCTTTGTCTACACCATAAAATACCGGATTGTATAATCTACCGGAGAAATTCACCGGAGAACCGTGTGTTAAGTGGCCACCATGAGACAGGTCAAATCCTAAGATTTTATCACCTGGTTTCAGGCAGGCATGGTAAACAGCCGTATTGGCTTGTGATCCGGAGTGAGGCTGAACATTGGCATATTCTGCACCAAACAATGCTTTAGCTCTGTCAATAGCAATCTGCTCAATAACATCGACTACTTCACATCCGCCGTAGTATCTTTTGCCTGGGTAACCTTCAGCATATTTATTCGTTAGTATGGAACCTGCTGCTTCCAATACCTGATCACTTACAAAATTTTCCGAAGCGATAAGTTCCAGTCCGTGAATCTGGCGCTCTTGTTCTTCAAGAATTAAGTCAAAAATTTGTTCGTCGCGTTGCATCTGATAATTTTTCGTTAAGTTTGGTGACAAAAATACAAAAATGGTTTTGTAAATTCATAGATAACAATATATTTGATAACGAAATTATAAACAAACTAAAAATGCCAATAACAGCTAATAATCCTGATAGAAAATCCTGGCTTCAGGTCCCTGAAAATAGTGATTTCCCTATTCAGAACATACCCTTCGGCGTCTTTTTAACCAAGGAACATGTCGTGACCATCGGAACCCGGATCGGCAATTATGCAATTGATTTGGGTGCACTCCAGCAATTGAGTTATTTCGAAGGAATCGAACTGACGGATGATATGTTCATGCAGGATACCCTAAATGATTTTATTTCAGACGGAAAAAAAACATGGCGCCTGGTACGCAACCGTATCGCCGATATTTTTGACCAGAACAATCCCGAATTACGAGACAATACATCACACAGAGATGTGGTGATTTTCAACATAGAAGATGTAGAAATGCAGCTTCCCATCCTAATTGGTGATTATACCGATTTTTATTCCAGTAAAGAACATGCGACCAATGTTGGTAAGATGTTCCGCGATCCGGACAATGCCTTATTACCCAACTGGGTTCATATCCCGGTAGGCTATCACGGCAGGAGTTCTACTATCATTCCATCCGGTATCCCGGTACATCGCCCTATGGGGCAAACGCTTCCAAATGGTGAGACACAACCTGTTTTTGGGCCTTCCCGATTGGTTGATTTTGAACTGGAAACAGCATTTATTACTACCGACGCTAATATTATGGGTGAAAATATTCCCATTGAAGAAGCGGAAGAATACATCTTTGGGATGGTATTGCTGAATGACTGGAGTGCCCGCGACATCCAGAAATGGGAATATGTGCCACTTGGGCCATTCCTGGCTAAAAATTTCGCTTCTTCCATTTCACCATGGATTGTAACTCTGGACGCTTTAGAGCCTTTCAGGACTTCAAGCCCGGTACAGGAACCAAAACCGTTAGCGTACCTGCAACAGGAAGGTGACCATGCTTTTGACATCAATCTTGAAGTAACTATCGCTCCGGAGAATGTAGCGCCGACCTTACTTTCAAAATCAAATTTTAAATACATGTACTGGACCATGAGCCAGCAATTGACTCACCATACTGTAAATGGGTGTCGGGTAAATTCCGGCGATATGATGGGATCAGGAACGATTTCAGGCAGCACTCCGGATAGCTTCGGTTCTATGCTGGAATTGACCTGGGGCGGAAAAAATCCAATCACCATGAAAGATGGAACGGAACGTAAATTCATCAACGATGGCGATACGGTAACCATGACCGGATATTGCCAGAATGACCTGGTTCGCATTGGATTTGGTGAAGTAAGCAGTAAACTGTTACCCCCTTTTGTTCGGAAATAATTCAAAAAAAAAATAGCCTCAAAACCTCCCTTTGCCCTGCATTGGTGAGGTTTTTTTATGCCTTAAAAAATCGTGGCACAATTACTGTTAAATCACTTTAAGAAAGTTAAAAACAAAATGCACAACAGCAGGTGAAAAAAATTACTTTTGCACAAATAATCCGTATCATGAAAAAAATTACTTTTTTGATTGTAGCAGCACTTTTAGTAAGCTGTGGTGTCCGCCAAACTACTAATATGATCAGCTCTGGCGATTTTGACGGCGCTATTGACAAGGCGATCAATAATCTCCGTACCAATAAAACGTCCAAGGGCAAGCAGGATTATATTTATTTACTGGAAGAAGCCTTTGCCAAAGCCAAAGAGCGTGACTTGCGTGATATTGATTTCATGGTTCGGGAGGCCAATCCCAATAACCTGGAAAGAATCTACGTCACTTATGTACAGCTGAAAGAACGCCAGGAAAAAATACGCCCCATACTCCCACTCCCGCTGATTCGTGAAAAACGAGATGCTATTTTTCCTTTTGATGACTATTTCGCAAAAATAATCAGTAGCAGAGATGCGCTTTCCAAACACCTGTATGCCAATTCCAAAGCACTATTACTGACCAATGACAAAATGGCTTTCCGTCGTGCTTATGATGATTTTGCCTACCTGGAACAAATCAACCCCAATTATAAAGATACCCGAAAACTGATGGAAGAAGCCCAGTTTAAAGGTACTGATTTCGTGAGGGTGTATGCTCAAAACCAAACCAATAGTGTAATTCCGGTACAGCTGGAAAGGGACTTGCTCGATTTTAGTACCTATGGCCTTGATGACAAATGGACGGTATACCACAATACGCAACAAAAAAATGTATACTATGATTATGGTTTAGCTATTAATTTCAGAAATATTTTGATTTCACCGGAACAAGTAAGCGAAAAGGAATTTACCAGAGAGCGGCAAATCAAAGATGGCTATCAGAACCTATTGGACAGCCGTGGGAATGTCGTAAAAGACAGCCTTGGTAAAGCCATTCAGGTAGATCGTATAGTCACGCTTCGCGCCATAGTACGTGAGGTCGTACAGTTTAAATCCACACAGCTTAATGCACAGGTAGATTATATTGACCTGCGCTCCAACCAGCTGATACAAAGCTTTCCTTTAAGCAGTCGTTCGGTCTTCGAAAATGTCTATGCAGGATACAAAGGCGATAAGGATGCTATCGAACAGAGTTATTATATTTATTTCATGAGAGGCGCTATGCCTTTCCCAAGTAATGAGCAAATGGTATATGATACAGGCGAAAATTTAAAACTAAAACTGAAAAATATTCTGAATCAGAATCAATTTCGACAGTAATCCAAAACCGCTGATTTATAAGAAGCTGTCTCAAAACTGAGTCAGCTTCTTTTTTTTTAGTTTGTATTTTTATATGCAATTTTGTAAATTTAATCAGTGATAAACAGCTGATTATATATGAGATTCAAACATTATAACCAACAACAAACGATGCTTCTACCTTATTCGTTTGATGATTTAATTCCACATACACATGCGGTTCGAATAGTTGACCAAGTTGTGGAATCCCTTAATATCCAGCCTCTTTTAAAAGCGTACAGTAAAGAAGGTAATCCTGGATATCATCCAAAGATGTTACTCAAAGTGATGTTGTATGCTTATATGACTAATATCTATTCTTCGAGAAAGATAGAACTTGCACTTCGTGAGAATATCAATTTTATGTGGCTTACTTCTATGACTATTGTTGATCATAATACAATTAATAGATTTAGAAGTGATAAACTAAAAGAGAGTTTTAAAGAAATCTTCAAGCAGGTAGTTTTGATGTTGGCCTCAGAAGGACTGGTGAATCTAAAACAAATTTATACCGACGGAACAAAAATAGAAGCTCAGGCCGGCAGGTACACTTTTGTGTGGGGTAAGAGCATAAAAACCAATAAAGCAAAAATGCTCACCCAGTTGGAAGAATTATGGAACTATGCCCAAAGTATCGACAATGAAGATGACCCCAACCCGGAACCAACAGAGTTCAAAGAAATCAGCAAAGAGGTAATTGAGAAAACTGTAGCTAAAATAGATGCCAAACTCTCTGGTAATGAAAAGACCAGTTCTAAAGCAAAAGCTAAATTACGCTACATAAAAAATAATTTTACTTCCAATCTTGAAAAGTATGAAAAGCAAGAAGCTATTCTGGGAGAAAGAAACAGTTACAGCAAAACTGACACCCAGGCTACTTTTATGCGCATGAAAGAAGACCATATGTTAAACGGACAGCTCAAACCAGCTTATAATACTCAAATATCTACACAAAATCAGATCATTGTTCATTATACCATCCACCAAAATCCGACCGATACTAAAACACTCCAGCCTCATTTAGAAAATTTGGAACAAACCTTTGGTAAAAAATTATTTAAAAAGATAAAAGAAATAACTACTGACGCAGGTTATGGAAGTGAAGAAAACTACGATTATCTGAAACAGAAGAAACTCAAAGCTTTTGTGAAGTATAATACTTTTGAAAAAGAACAAGATCAAAACTACCAAAAGAAACACAAGGCTTTTAGCAAGGAAAATCTCTATTACAATCCAGAAGAAGACTATTATGTATGTCCAATGGGACAAAAAATGCATAAAACATATCAAAACCAGAAAACAACAACTACAGGATACACCCAAACCTTATCGCATTATCAGGCCAAAAACTGTGAAGGCTGTTCACTTCGAGGTCAATGTTTTAAAGCTCAGGGAAACAGAAGCATCGAGCGAAACCACAACCTTGAAAGACATAAACAACAAGCAAGGGAATTACTACTAAGTGAAATAGGAATACAAAGAAGAAAGCAACGCTCTGCCGATGTAGAGCCTGTATTCGCTCAACTCAAGCATAATAACGGTTTTAGACGGTTTTCTTTAAAAGGACTTCAAAAAGTAGAATTAGAATTCGGATTAATGGCTTTAGGTCACAACTTAAGAAAGAAAATTGCAGCATAAAGGCAATTTTTTACTCCCGTTAAAATCTAGATAGTTAAAATCCAAAATTGTATCAAATAAAAAAACCGTCTCAAAATTTGTTTTGAGACGGCTTCTTTTTTATTTTAAAATTATTCTATGCTGATAAAATAAGTTTGCAACTATTTTAATCTCATTTTAACTTGGATTCTAACAAAATAGTTTTACATTTGCGGCCTGATGAATAAAAAAGTGCAACATATCACTATGCTATTACGGAAACAACTACGGGAAACTTCTCGGGTTGTGCGGATATTCTCTATATAATCCGCCAAAGTACCGTCTTAAAATAGTTTATTCATTTTTTACATCAAGATTTTGAAAACATCACAATCTTTTTCCGGGAGTACCACTTCCAAGACATTACATAGTTTTACCCTACAATTTTCTGCCTTCCGGATGCTATTCCGGCCGTAAGGTCTCTATACTATTTAGGAATTGGTGCGTCCGATTCCCTACTTCCGAAACTTGTCTTTACCCTTTTATTTAATCCTATTATACATTTTTAAATGAATGTATCCATCATTATTGCTCAGGAAGAGCATTACAAATATGCACAGGAAATTTGTGATACCATTGAGGCATCTGCCCTATTGCGAGGTACCGGGATTGCGAAGCGAACGCCCGAATATGTCCAGAAAAAGATGGAAAACAAAGATGCTATTATTGCATTGGCTGACGGTAAGTTTGCCGGTTTTTGTTATATCGAAAGCTGGCAGCACGGAAAATTTGTCGCCAATTCAGGATTAATCGTACATCCCGATTTCAGAAACCTCGGACTGGCCAAGAAAATCAAAACCCGTGTTTTTGAATATTCCCAGGAGAAATTCCCGGGTGCCAAAATCTTTGGAATCACAACTGGATTGGCGGTGATGAAAATCAATTCCGACCTAGGCTACAAACCCGTCCCGTTTTCAGAACTAACAGATGATCCGAGTTTCTGGAAAGGCTGTAGCGGATGTACCAATTTTGATATACTCCAGCGTAAAGACTATAAGATGTGCCTGTGCACCGGAATGTTATACGACCCGAAACAACGCGAGGAAGAAGACCAATATACCTTTAACAAAAAGGTCCTTACCCGCTTAAAAAATATAAAACAAACCCTTTTCCTAAAAAAAGAAAAATAACAACTACAACAATATACTCATGAAAACAATTGTTTTAGCCTATAGCGGCGGATTAGATACCTCTTACTGCCTGACCTATTTACAAAAAGAACTACACTACGAAGTACATACTGTACTGGTGAATACCGGTGGTTTTGACGCTGCCGAACTGGAAGCCATCCAAGAAAGAGCATTAGCCCTGGGGAGTGCAAAGCACACTAATCTTGATATAGTTGATCATTATTATGAAAAAGCCATCAAATACTTAGTGTATGGAAATGTTTTAAAAAACAACACTTATCCACTATCTGTAAGTGCTGAGCGTGTTTTTCAGGCGATTGAAACCGTGAAATATGCCAAAAGCATCGGAGCATCAGCGCTGGCGCATGGCAGCACCGGAGCCGGAAATGACCAGATTCGTTTTGACCTGATCTTCCAGACCATTGCACCTGAAATGGAAATCGTTACACCCATCCGTGACCTGAAATTATCCCGTCAGGAAGAAATGCAATACCTGCAAAATAACGGTGTGGAATATTCCTGGGAAAAAGCACAGTATTCAATCAATAAAGGAATATGGGGCACGAGCGTAGGCGGAAAGGAAACTTTAGTATCCAACCTTCCACTGCCCGATGCCGCTTATCCTTCCCAATTACAAAAAGAAGGCACAGAAAAAGTAACCCTGCAATTTGAAAAGGGAGAACTAACAGCCATCAATGGTGTGTCGGACAAACCTACCGCCAATATTACCAAACTGGAAAAACTGGCCAGCGCCTATGCTATTGGCAGGGATATCCATGTTGGCGATACCATTATCGGTATCAAGGGACGTGTTGGATTTGAAGCTGCGGCTCCGATTATTATTATAAAAGCACACCATCTGCTGGAAAAACATGTATTGGGCAAATGGCAACAATACTGGAAAGAACAATTAGGAAACTGGTACGGCATGCTGTTCCACGAAGGGCAATTCCTGGATCCTGTAATGCGCAATATCGAATCTTTCCTGGAAGACACACAAAAAACGGTTACCGGTACTGTTACCGTAAGCCTGAAACCATATCATTTTTCGCTGGACGGCATCACATCAGCGCACGACCTTATGAACTCGGGCTTCGGACAGTATGGGGAAACCAACAATGCCTGGTCGGCAGAAGACGCCAAAGGCTTTATCAAAATCCTGGGGAATGCCCAGGCCATTTATTCACATGTAAACGACATCAGTTATGATTAATATCGGAATAATAGGAGGTTCAGGTTATACCGCAGGCGAATTGCTACGCCTGCTGGTTCACCACCCCAACGCTGCTATTGACTTCGTTTTTAGTACGACCAATGCCGGCAAACCGATAGCTTCTGTACACCAGGATTTATTGGGTGATACTGCACTTATCTTTACCGACACCATAAATCCGGAAGTGAATCTGGTATTTTTATGCCTGGGTCATGGGAAGTCAAAAGCTTTTTTAGCACAGCATCCTTTTGCCTACCATACCCGAATCATTGATTTAAGCAATGACTTCAGGCTGATAAATGAAGCTGTTTTTCAAGATACACCGTTTGTTTATGGCCTCCCGGAACTCAATAAAAATAACATTGCTACAGCGAAGTATATCGCAAATCCCGGATGTTTTGCAACGGCGATCCAATTGGCGTTGCTCCCTTTAGCCGCCCAAAAGGAGTTGCAACATCCCATACACATCAATGCTACAACAGGCAGTACAGGCGCAGGAGTACAACCTTCCGCCAGTTCACACCACCCGTGGCGTACCGGCAACATGTCACATTACAAAGCCTTTGAACACCAGCACCTGGACGAAATCGGACAAAGCCTCGAACAACTACAGGGGAATCCTGCTACGGAATTGATTTTTATTCCCAATCGTGGCGATTTTACGCGAGGCATATTTGCGACACTATATACCAAGACCGATCAGTCATTGGAAGCGATCACTGAGGCATACCAGGAATTTTATAGTACCCAGCCTTTTGTAACAGTTACCAATGCCGCGATCAACCTGAAGCAGGTCGTACAAACCAACAAATGCATCATCAGCATCGAAAAAAAAGGGGCCTATGTATTGCTTACCTCCGTTATAGATAACCTGTTGAAAGGAGCTTCCGGGCAGGCAGTACAAAATATGAACCTGATGTTCGGGCTGGAAGAAACCACCGGATTACGGCTAAAACCTGCAGGATTTTAGATTTGGAGCAGTCGTTTCGGTTGCATCACCCCTCGTGTCCCGCTGTTCCCGTTATCTTTTTTCGAAAAGAAAAAAGGATATTGGTGCCATCGGGGCTAAACAAGAACCTTTATTTTTATAAAAACAAAAAACATCATGAGTTTATTCGACGTTTATCCAATATATCAAATTACCCCTGTTAAAGCCTCCGGAGCCAAAGTCTGGGATGATAAAGGCCAGCAGTACCTTGACTTCTACGGAGGTCACGGTGTAATCTCCATCGGGCATTCCCACCCTGCATATGTTACGGCGATTGAGGAACAGGTACAGAAAATAGGATTTTATTCCAATTCCATCCAGAATCCACTACAGGAAAAAGTAGCGAAACAATTGGCCCAGCTTTCCGGTTACACCGACTACAGCCTGTTTTTGTGCAATTCCGGAGCAGAAGCTAATGAAAATGCACTAAAACTGGCCTCTTTCCACAATGGGAAATCAAAAGTTATTGCCTTTCATAAAAGTTTCCATGGCCGTACCTCTGCCGCTGTTGCCACTACCGACAATCCGGCTATCGTAGCACCGGTAAATGCAGGACATGCTGTAATCTTCCTCCCTTTAAATGACAGCGACGCACTAAAAGCCGCTTTGCAGGGCGGCGATATTACAGCCGTAATCATCGAAGGTATTCAGGGTGTTGGTGGCCTGGACGAAGGAACGACTGCTTTTTTCCAGGAATTACAGCAGTTATGCCACGAACACAATGTGGTGCTTATCCTTGACGAGATCCAGAGTGGCTACGGACGTTCCGGAAAGTTTTTTGCCCACCAGCACCACAACATCCAGCCCGATATCATTTCGGTAGCCAAAGGGATGGGTAATGGTTTTCCAATTGGAGGGATACTCATTTCACCCAAATTCAAAGCTTCCCACGGATTGTTAGGCACTACTTTTGGAGGTAACCACCTCAGTTGTGCCGCTGCCCTTGCCGTTCTGGATACTATAACCAATGAAAACCTGATCGCGAATGTGATAGCACAAAGCGCTTATTTGAGGGAGAAAATGGCTGAGATTCCACAAGTAAAAAACATCAAGGGCAAAGGCCTGATGCTGGGATTGGAATTTGATTTTGAAATCGCTGCGTTGCGTAAGCAACTTATCTACGAAGAATTTATTTTTACCGGGAATGCCTCACAGAAAAACCTCTTGCGTATCCTGCCACCGCTATCTATTACAGCGAAAGAAATCGACCAGTTTACCATCGGGCTTCAGCATGCGCTCGAAGAATTAGGACTTTAATCAATACATTAATTGTTTAATCATAATTATCTTTTAATCAGGATATAAAATTAATTCACTATGAAGAATTTCACTTCCGTAAATGATATCACCGACCTGGAAGCGCTCCTGGCATCGGCACAAAAAATAAAAGCCGCCCCATTGGCCGATAATGCTTTGGGACAACATAAAACCATAGGCCTTTTATTCTTCAATCCCAGCCTGAGAACCCGACTGAGTACACAAAAAGCAGCGACTAATTTAGGCATGCATCCGATTGTGATGGACCTGAATGCTGACGGTTGGAGCCTGGAATTTGAAGATGGCGCCATCATGAATGGCAGCAAATCGGAGCATATTAAAGAAGCGGCACAGGTCATTTCTCAATATTGCGACATTATAGCCGTACGAAGTTTTCCCAGCCTGGTCGACAAAGAAAAAGACGCCTCTGAATATGTACTCTCTGCATTTTTAAAATATGCTACTGTACCGGTAGTCAGTCTGGAAGGTTCGTCCGAACATCCCTTGCAATCGGTCGCCGATGCCCTGACTATCACCGAATATAAAACCGTAAAACGACCTAAGGTAGTTTTGAGCTGGGCGCCACATTGTAAGGCCCTGCCCCATTCGGTACCCAACTCTTTTGTAAAAATCATGCAATTGGCTGATGTTGACTTTGTGATTACCCACCCTGAAGGTTACGAACTCAATCCCGAAATCACCCAAGGCAGTGTAATTACTTACGATCAGGATGCTGCTTTTAAAGATGCCGATTTTATCTATGCCAAAAACTGGAGTTCCTATTCCGATTATGGTAAAATCCTCTCTACAGACACCAACTGGACTATTTCTTCCGAAAAGATGGCACTCACTAATGAAGCCAAGTTCATGCACTGCCTTCCGGTACGCCGTAACCTGGTCGTTACCGATGCCGTCTTGGACAGCCCCGCTTCGATTGTAATTCCACAAGCCAACAACAGGACCTTTGCCGCACAGGCGATCCTGAAAAAAATACTGGAAGATGCAAAATAAAACCCCACTCACAATTGTGAAAATTGGCGGAAATATATTGGATGATGCCCAGGCACTTCAAAACTTCCTGCAGGATTTCAGTATGCTGGAAGGACTTAAAATAATGGTTCATGGTGGTGGAAAAACAGCAACAAAAACCGCAGAAAATTTAGGATTAAAACCTTTATTTTCAAATGGAAGAAGAATCACAAATAAAGCCATGCTTGAAGTCGCTGTAATGACCTACGCCGGACTTATCAACCAGTCCGTTACTGCTGCTTTACAAGCCATGCAATGCAACGCTATCGGCTGTTCCGGTGCTGGTGGAAATCTGATCGCTGCTATAAAACGAAAAGTTGAAACCATTGATTTTGGTTTTGTGGGGGACATTAGCACAGTCAATGCAATAGCAATAGAACAACTGCTCCACATTGGTCTTGTTCCTGTATTTTCCGCAATTACTCATGATGGGCACGGGCAGCTACTCAACACTAATGCGGATACAATTGCAGCGGCATTGGCCATAGCACTATCCGGGAATTTCAAAGTTCGGCTGGTCTATTGCTTCGAAAAAAATGGTGTTTTACAAAATGCCGAAGACAATAATTCTTATATTTCCGAACTGGATTATACGACTTATGAAAACCTGAAAAATAATGGACAGATTCATTCGGGCATGCTTCCCAAATTAGACAACTGCTTTCACGCCTTGCAACAAGGTGTAGCGGCAATCAGTATTGGTAATCCCGAAATATTAAAATCCGGCAATGCAGTGTACACCAAAATTATCCATCAGCCTGCCTGATCCTATTATAACAAAATAATTTACATGACTACCAAAACGATTACACAACTCACACAGGAAGCCATAGCCTTACTCAAACAGCTTATTGCCACGCCTTCTTTTTCATCTGAAGAAGACCAGACAGCGTTGCACATTGAAAACTGGATGACTACCAACGCTATTATTTTCCAAAGAGATCAAAATAACATTTGGGCAACCAACCTGCACTATGATCCTAAAAAGCCAAACCTGCTCCTTAACTCCCATCACGATACCGTAAAACCCAATCAGGGCTACACCCTCAATCCGTTTGAAGCGATCGAAAAAGACGGAAAGATCTTTGGCCTGGGCAGTAATGATGCTGGAGGCTGCCTTGTTTCGCTATTGGCCACCTTTACCCACTTTTACAAAAGCGAAGACTTGCCATACAACCTGATTATGGCCGCTACAGCAGAAGAAGAAAGCAGCGGCCCCAATGGACTCAACAGCCTGCTTAAATTATTACCCGAGATTGATTGTGCTATTGTAGGCGAACCTACCGAAATGCAGCTCGCTATTGCCGAAAAAGGGCTATTGGTACTTGATGTGACTGTAGAAGGTATTGCGGGCCATGCTGCACATCCCAATGACCAAAATCCTATATACAAGGCATTACCTGTAATTCAGTGGTTCGAAAGTTACCCGTTTGAAAAAGTATCCGAAGTCCTGGGCCCTGTAAAAATGACTGTAACCCAGATCAATGCCGGAAAGCAACACAATGTTGTTCCTGCCGAATGCCAATTGGTTGTAGATGTTCGTGTAAACGATTGTTACAGCAACATCGAAATACTGGAACACATCCAACAGCAGGTCAAAGCAATTGTTAAGCCACGCTCCTTACACCTGAATGCTTCTTCCATCGCCAAAAGCCACAGATTGGTACAGGCTGGAATTGCATTAGGACGGAGCACTTATGGCTCCCCAACGCTTTCGGATCAGTCAGTGCTCAGCTGCCAGTCTTTAAAGCTAGGCCCAGGCCAGTCACCCCGCTCCCACACTGCTGACGAATTCATTTACCGCAGTGAAATCGAAGAAGGCATCCAATTATATACCGCTATACTAAGCGATTTTTTCAATAACACCAAGGCTGCATCCGCATCCGCATAAATACTAAAGATTATGAAACTCTGGGAAAAAGGCATACCAACCGATCAGAAAATCGATGCATTTACCGTAGGCAATGACCGCGAACTGGATTTGGTGCTGGCACGCTATGACGCACAAAGTTCTATCGCACACGCACAGATGTTGGCTACTGTCGGTTTACTTACTACCGACGAAGCCGCACAACTCACCGCAGCCCTGGAAACCATCATCACAGACATCAAAGCAGGTAACTTTACTATTGAAGACAGCTTTGAAGACGTTCATTCCAAAATCGAATACCTGTTAACCGAAAAATTAGGGGATACCGGAAAAAAAATACATACTGCACGATCGCGTAATGACCAAGTGTTAACTGATGTACAGCTTTATATTAAAGCAGAGCTTTCGGTATTAAAAAACCAGACGAAAGCACTTTTCGACCTGCTTATCACCCTCAGCGAACGCCACAAAAACGTATTATTACCAGGCTATACACATTTGCAAATTGCTATGCCTTCCTCTTTTGGAATGTGGTTTTCTGCCTATGCGGAAACACTGATTGATGATATGACATTACTGAATGCAGCTTTAAAAATCGCCGATCAGAATCCTTTGGGTTCCGCTGCAGGTTATGGCAGTTCGTTCCCCATCAATCGTACCCTGACGACAAAATTATTGGGTTTTGAAACCCTAAAATACAATTCGGTAGCGGCACAAATGAGCCGTGGAAAATCAGAAAAAGCAGTGGCTACCGCAATGGCTGCCCTGGCAAGCACCTTATCTAAATTTGCGATGGACACCTGCCTTTACCTGAGCCAGAATTTTAATTTTATAGGCCTTCCGGCACACCTGACAACAGGATCCAGTATTATGCCGCATAAGAAGAACCCGGATGTTTTTGAACTTATCCGAGGTAAGTGTAACATTATACAAGCCTTACCCTATGAACTCAGTTTATTGACAAACAATCTTCCAAGCGGTTATCACCGTGACTTTCAATTGCTAAAACAAAGTCTGTTTCCAGCTATTGAATCGCTAAAATCCTGTTTGGAAATCCTACATTTTTCATTACAGGACATAACCGTAAATTCTACTATTCTGGACGACAGGAAATACGACTACCTGTTTACTGTTGACACGCTAAACGAAATGGTCACTCAGGGAGTTCCTTTCCGTGACGCCTACAAACGCGTTGCAGAACAACTGGAAAACGGTACGTTTACTGCCCCAAAAGCTACAAAACATACACATGAAGGCAGTATCAACAATCTTTGCCTGGATAAAATCGTCGCTAAAATGGAACAGGAATACTAAACGACAAAAACCGGCTTACAAGCCGGTTTTTCATTATACTGTTTTATTTAAATGTGATGTAGCTTACTTTCTGCATTCTTACACTTTAGGATAGGTTGCCCAATTCATTCTTTTTGGTTTAGCGTCATAAAATTCAACTCAAAACAACTGTCTTAGCTGTTTTATCCCGGCCAAAAGCATTATTTTCAATCGTTTTCTTGAAATGAACTGATTTGCCATTTTCTTTTTCATTTCGTTTTATTAATTTAATTAAAAATATCCGACTGTACCTTCCTTAAAAAAACGCATCTGATTATTTTAACTTCCAATCGGTAATAATAGTAGAAAAAACAAAATATAAAACCATTACAAATTTTGTATTCGTAAATTTATACTTCCTAAACAAAAACGGATAGTCGCCTACGGGAAACTGCCCGGACTAAAAACACACATATGCACCAGGACCAGAAAACAGTTACCAAAAACCCATACATCATTGCCTGGGCATTAGGATTGATATTTTATCTTTTAGAATATGCAATACGATCGGCACCCAGTGTCATGATTCCGGAACTTTCTGTGGCTTTCACGACCAATACCGCCAATGTTGGGGCTATTATTGGAATGTATTACCTCACCTATTCCGTAACCAGCCTTGTGGCGGGAATTGCATTGGATAAAGCCGGCGCAAAATACCCCTTAACTATCGGTACTATCGTTGTTGGATTGGGTTGCGTTGTATTTGCAATCTCAAGCCATTACACCGGATATGCCGGACGATTACTACAGGGAGCCGGATCTGCTATGGCTTTTCCTGCCTGCGTATACTTAGCATCCCGCGCATTTTCACCCCGCAAACTGGCAACTGCTATCGGGGCGACCCAATGTCTCGGTATGCTCGGAGGTTCAGCGGGTCAGTTCCTCGTGGGACCAGCCATTAAAAACGGGATGTCGCTTCCTTTTTTCTGGATTGGGATTGGCATCCTCGTGATTGGAATTGGGATATTTATCCTATTCATTACCCCAGCTGAAAAAACAGAGTTGGCCACACATAAAGAAGATTCAGGGCTGCTAACACCTTATAAAATTGTATTCTCCAACGTCCAGAGTTATTTATGCGGTGCGATATCCGGATTATTATTTGCCCCTACTACAGTATTTGCCATGACCTGGGGAGTTGCTTTTTTCCAAAAAGACCGCCACATGGATTTCCAATCTGCCACATTGGTAAGTGCTTTTGTTGCCATGGGATGGGTATTGGGATGTCCGTTAATGGGATGGATTGCTGATAAAATCGGGCGTAGGAAACCTGTACTGATCGGTGGTGCCATCATGATGATTCTGAGCCTGCTGCAACTGTTATACCTTCCGGAACTGTATCCTGCTTATATCAGTACTTTCCTGTTAGGTGTTGCTTCGGGTGCAGCCATGATCCCTTATTCTGTGATCAAAGAAAGTAATCCGGACAAAGTAAAGGGAAGCGCTACCGGAGCCATTAATTTCCTGACGTTTGGTGTTACTTCCCTTTTAGGACCTTTATTCAGCTACCTGTATGGAAATACACTACAAACCGTTACCGATCAGGAAGCCCATTTCCGTGGCGCTGGTATGTTTTGGATCATCTGTATCGGGGTTTCCATCATTCTTGCGCTAATCCTGAAAGAAACCGGGCAAAAGGCGAATAATTAATTCGCTTCCGCTACCCTTACCTGTAATTCCTCGGCATCAATATCACTATGCGACACGGTGTAAATACATTTTCCATCTTTGATCGCGATCAATTGTGGTGACTGATGTTCTACGCCAAATCGTTCGGCAATCGCATTCGAAATATCGCGGTGGCTTAACAAATCTAAAAAGTAAGGTTTCACTTCTTCCTCAGAAAGTTTATAATGCGATTCGAATTGTTTTAACGCCATACGGCTGATACTACAGCGGGTACTGTGCTTAAAAAACACAACAATCTGCAAATTTGAAACTTCTACTGCTTCGTCTAATTGTTTTAATTGTGTTAATTGTGTCCAATTAATCCTATTTTGTGGCGTACCTTTACTATCAGAATCTCCGAATATTTTATTGAATATACTCATAATGACATATTTTATGACTTTTTGTCGGTTTATTTTTGGCTTTTTTACTAAAATTCAGACTTATTGTCATAATCTAGTACTTGGAACATAAATTGAACTATAGGAATCAAATTTAAATATATAATTTATGAACTTTAATAATTTTACCATAAAATCTCAGGAAGCTTTACAAAAGGCACAACAGATTGCCCAAAATTTTGGTCATCAGCAGATCGAAAATGAGCATATCGTAAAAGCTATTTTTGAAGTTGATGAGAATGTTACGCCTTTCCTACTTAAAAAATTAAACGTAAATATAGGACTGTTCCAACAAATTCTGGACAGTACATTACAAAGCTTCCCTAAAGTATCCGGAGGCGATATTATGCTTTCCCGTGATGCTTCGGCGACGTTAAATGAAGCCAGCACTATTGCTATGAAGATGAATGATGAATTCGTTTCGATTGAGCATTTATTACTGGCCATATTCAAATCAAAAAGTAAAGTCGCACAAATCCTGAAAGATCAGGGTGTGACTGAAAAAGGGCTAAAAGCCGCAATTGAAGAATTACGCAAAGGCGAAAGGGTAACCTCAGCTTCTGCAGAAGAAAATTACAATTCGCTGAATAAGTTTGCCAAAAACCTGAACCAACTGGCGAAGGACGGAAAACTGGATCCGGTAATTGGGCGTGATGAAGAAATCAGGAGGGTTTTACAAATCCTTTCCCGACGTACTAAAAATAACCCGATGCTGGTGGGAGAACCCGGAGTGGGTAAAACTGCTATCGCAGAAGGATTGGCCCACAGGATTGTAGACGGTGATGTGCCTGAAAACCTGAAGGACAAAATTGTCTTTTCACTGGACATGGGGGCATTAATTGCCGGAGCCAAGTACAAAGGTGAATTTGAGGAACGATTGAAATCGGTAGTGAAAGAGGTTACGAATGCCAATGGCGATATCGTACTTTTTATCGATGAGATCCATACCCTTGTTGGAGCCGGTGGTGGTGAAGGTGCTATGGACGCTGCCAACATACTGAAACCTGCCTTAGCGAGAGGTGAATTAAGAGCTATTGGTGCGACTACCCTGGATGAATACCAAAAGTATTTTGAAAATGACAAAGCATTAGAGCGTCGATTCCAGAAAATCCTTGTGGATGAGCCCGATACCGAAAGTGCGATCTCTATCTTACGTGGAATTAAGGAAAAATATGAGACCCATCACCAGGTGCGAATTAAAGATGATGCAATTATTGCTGCGGTAGAACTTTCGCAACGCTATATTACCAATCGTTTCCTACCGGACAAAGCGATTGACCTGATGGACGAAGCCGCTTCCAAACTCCGAATGGAAATCAACTCCAAACCGGAAGAACTGGACGTCCTTGACCGTAAGATCATGCAACTCGAAATCGAGATTGAAGCGATCAAACGGGAAGATGACGAACCGAAATTGAAATCTTTGGGAATTGAATTGGCCAACCTGAAAGAGGATCGGAACGAGATTTATGCCAAATGGAAAAGCGAAAAGGATGTGGTAGACCAAATCCAGGCAGCAAAAACAGGCATTGAAAATTATAAAATAGAAGCCGAAAAAGCAGAACGTGAGGGCGATTACGGTAAAGTAGCCGAACTCCGTTACGGAAAAATAAAAGAAGCACAGGAACAACTGGATGAATTACAGAAAAACCTGGCTGCTAACGAGGGACACTCCCTTATCAAAGAAGAAGTAACGCGTGAAGATATCGCTGAAGTAGTAGCTAAATGGACCGGAATTCCAGTCATGAAAATGCTACAGGGCGAGCGTGAAAAATTGCTGCATCTGGAAGAAGAGCTCCACAAAAGGGTTGTTGGACAGGAAGAAGCGATTGAGGCAGTAAGTGATGCCGTACGAAGAAGCCGTGCAGGATTACAGGATATAAAGAAACCTATTGGTTCATTCCTATTCCTGGGAACTACCGGAGTCGGAAAAACAGAATTGGCAAAAGCACTGGCCTCTTATCTTTTTGATGATGAAAGTGCTATGACCCGTATTGATATGAGTGAGTATCAGGAACGTCACAGTGTGAGCCGCCTTGTAGGCGCACCTCCGGGATATGTTGGTTATGATGAAGGTGGTCAGTTGACAGAAGCCGTTCGTAGAAAACCATATTCTGTAGTGTTACTGGATGAAATCGAAAAAGCGCATCCCGATACTTTTAATATCTTATTGCAGGTATTGGATGAAGGCCGCCTGACTGATAATAAAGGACGATTGGCTGATTTTAAGAATACAATCATCATTATGACTTCCAATATGGGAAGCCAGATCATACAAGAGAAATTTGACAACATGAAAGGTAGCGTAGAAGCTGCAATTGAGCTGGCCAAGGTTGAAGTGCTCGCATTACTAAAACAAACCGTACGTCCGGAATTTATCAACAGGATTGACGACATCGTAATGTTCACTCCGCTGAACCAGGATAATATTAAAGAAATCGTTGGCCTGCAACTAAAATCAATTACTAAAATGCTGGCATTACAGAGCATCACGCTCGACGCCACACCAGAAGCAATTGAATATTTAGCCAAAAAAGGATATGACCCGCAATTTGGAGCACGTCCTGTGAAAAGAGTAGTACAAAAAGAGGTTCTAAACGAACTTTCCAAGGAGATTTTATCCGGGAAAGTTACCACAGAAAGCATTATCCTATTGGATAGTTTCGATGGGAAACTCGTTTTTAGGAATCAGACCGATCTTGTAAAAGAAGAACGTCTATAAGATTTTTATTTGGTTGGTTTGGTTTATCACCGGAAGGCATCAGTTTCGAAAGAAGTTGGTGCCTTTCACCATTTATAGCAGTCTCAAAGTAAAAAAGTCGCTACTCCTCTTTCACTACGATAATGGTGGCTTTAAATCCCGTGGCCAGGTTCCACTGGTCACCCGAAATCAGGTTGCCTTTATCATCCCGAACCTGAAATTCGGCAGTATTAGGCCCGGAAGTTCCCTGATTCAGTGCTTCAAATACAATTTTATTGAATCCAGGTACCAATTCCAGGTCAAATCCCTGAAAATCGCTATCCAGTGCTACAACATCTTTGATGACAACATCATTTACATAGATTTTTATTAAATCACCATCAACTGCTCCAAAGTCCCTGTATTTCACCTTGATGGACTTGGTTTTACTCTTAAAGTCACCCAGGTATTGATTCCTGCGGTATTCTTTGGAGTCATCCCCTTCTCCTTTTGGTAAACTATTCTGTAACTTGTCTTCATACATTATTCCGGA
Organism: Flavobacterium kingsejongi; assembly: GCF_003076475.1. Taxonomy (NCBI): domain Bacteria; kingdom Pseudomonadati; phylum Bacteroidota; class Flavobacteriia; order Flavobacteriales; family Flavobacteriaceae; genus Flavobacterium; species Flavobacterium kingsejongi. The sequence goes on from NZ_CP020919.1 coordinate 3,376,661, forward strand.
ACTCACCATTGTATTATTTTGCAACATAACATTGTCATTCTTTTTGCCAATCTGGTAGGTTCCTAATGAGGGCTGCGGTTTTGTTGCCCCGCCAAACAACGACGGAGTATTGGATGTAGTGGTTGGCGGTGTTGTAGTAGCAGGCTTAGCCGTGCTTTTTATAGGCGGAATGGACAGGGATTTCGTTCCTGTATCAAACTGTGCCGATGCCTGAAAGACTGCACAAAGAAGTATAATTGCTGAAAATATAAGTTTCATAACTGTTTTAATTTTAACTGAATTAAAAATTCAAGCCTAAAATAGACAAAAAAAATGGGCTTGCAGGGGGCTATATTTTAAAAGAGCCAGTATTAACACCGCTTTCACATTCACAAAGCTATTTGGTTTGTACTGTGAAGAATAGCATTTTTTATGCCGTAAAGATAAAATTTGAAATTTGTTTTCACCCAGGTTTTCAACATTAATATATTCTTAAAAATACTATTCCTACCGGGTAAGTTCCCTTAGAACTGTTTATCTTTACATAACACTTTAACAAATTTACCTCATTTTATGCTATTAGAAACCAAGATCCCTTTTACTTACCTCTTCAATAAAGTTAAAAAAGATATCCTCAGGGTTTTCATCATCTCGATTATCTTTCATACCGTCAAGCATTTTTATGCCCCATATCTTCCTAAAATTCCGATTACATTACCTACCGTTTTAGGAACCACCATCTCACTCCTGCTAGCTTTTCGTCTGAACCAGGCGTATGACCGTTGGTGGGAAGCCCGTAAAATATGGGGATCAATTGTAAATGACTCCCGTAGCCTTATATTACAATTAAAAGGTTTTGTGAAAGATACTTCTTTCAGGGACGACAATATTAAAGCACTGTATAAAAATATCGCTTACCGTCAGATCGGCTGGGGCTATTGCCTGGGGCAATCGTTGCGAAAAGACCACAATGCGATTGATGATATTGAATGTTTTGTGGCCGGAGAGGACATGCTGGAAATGCGTCGCCATAACAACAAGCCGTTGTTTTTAATTATGAAACATTATAAAGACCTTAAAGAATTGCACAACCAGGATGCCATCAACGACTTCCAGGAAGTACAGCTCAATGCAACGATGGTACGACTTGTTGACTCTATGGGAGCCGCCGAACGTATTAAAAACACGGTATTCCCTTCGACGTACAGCCAGTTTATCCATTTTTTCATTTACCTGTTCCTGACATTGCTATCCATTTCATTGGTAGAAAGTATGGGACTGTTTGAAATACCAACACTAATGCTTTTTGCTTCGACATTTTTCTTGGTGGAGAAATCCTCCCGACACATGCAAAACCCTTTTCAGAATAAACCTACCGACACGGCAATGACTTCTATTGCCCGTACGATAGAAATCAATATTAGGGAAATTCTAAAAGAAGATCCTGATACCATTCCTGAACCTATTAAAGCCAACGGTTTTTACATCATGTAATCCCGATATTTTCCTTTTCGGTTCGCAGCGGAATGCAACTATACTACCTAAATACAAGACTATGATGACTGAAATAGAACGTGCCGACCTAGAGAAGGCCAAATATTACCTTGAAAATCCCGGGATTGCTTCCCAACTTACAAGCCTTATCGGTACTCCAATCGAAAAAGGGATTAGTATGCTACCCGAGAACTGGAACAGTAAAGTCGCCGATGTGGTAAATAAAGCCTTGTTGAAATCCAGCGAGATTGCCATATTCAGCATGAAAGATCCCAGTGCTAAAAAATCGTCTGATTACCTGCACAAGGTATCTGTTGCCATTACAGGAGGCCTTGGCGGATTCTTTGGTATTGCTGCCCTTGCGGTAGAATTGCCCATTACCACAACACTGATGATGCGCTCTATTGCCGATATTGCCCGTAGTGAAGGGGAAAACCTGAGTGACCTGCAAACAAAACTCGCCTGTATTGAAGTCTTTGCCCTTGGCGGAACTTCCGCTACTGATGATGCTGCCGAAGCGGGTTATTTTGCCGTTCGTGCCGCACTCAGCCGTACGCTTTCAGGATCGGCCCGGCAAATTTTGGAAAAAGGAATTACCGAGCAAGGTTCACCGTTATTGATGCGTTTTATTGCCAAAGCAGCCGAACGCTTCAGTATCCAGATCACGGAAAAAGCAGCAGCACAGGCCATTCCAATTATTGGAGCAGCTGGTGGTGCGATCATTAATACCGTTTTTATCAATCATTTCCAAAATATGGCCCGTGGTCATTTTATCGTGCGCCGCCTCGAACGTAAATACGGACCGGAAACCGTTGCCCACGAATATGCCATTGCATAACATCAATCTATTAGATTGGTGCTTTATTATCTAAAGTCTGTATCAACGCCATCCACCACCCAGGCTACGGTATAAATCCACTACGGCCTGTAATTGCTGTAACCGATCGCTGATACTGCTTAATTGTGCTGCCAGAAGGCTTTGCTCAGAAGTCAGTACATCTGTATAATTCGTATTTGCAGTATATTTTAGTAAGGCTTTGGTATAATCCACCGATTTCTGCAAAAACAAAAGCTGTTGGGTACGTATCGTTATTTTTTCCGAAGCCGCTTCATAATCATACAACGCATTTGATACTTCATTACCTGCGGTCAGCAAAGTCTTTTTGAGGGTCGCTAAATATTCCTGTTGCTGCGCTTTGGCAATTTCCAATCGTTGTTTATTCAGCCCTTTATTAAAAATAGGCTGAGTGAGTCCACCGATGATATTTCCGAATAACGTAGAAGTATTGAAAAAATCAGATAACTTTTCGTCTGATAATCCTCCTTGTGCCGTAATTGTAAGGGACGGGTAAAAGTACGTTTTCGCAGTATTAATCATTTCAAAATAATACCGCAGCTGGTATTCTGCTTCCTGCACTGCAAATTCCGGTTATATTGATCACCCCATTCCGTTTTAAAGTGAGCACCTGATTCCAGTTCAAAATGACCACCTAATTCCGGTGCAAAGTGAGCACCTCCGTTTTGATTAAAAACTATATTTTTTCATCTGTTAATTAGTATTCAAATATAATAAAATATCACTCTTTGTTTATTCCTCTTTTCTTTCTCATGGATTCTCCATGTAATTCAAGCCTATGAGATTGGTGTATAAGTCTGTCTAATATTGCATCGGCTATCGTTTTTTCTCCAATTATATCATACCAGCCTTGAACTGGTATTTGTGATGTCACGATTATAGAGCCGTTATTATGCCTGTCCTCTATGATCTCTAAAAGAGTAATTCGGTTATGGCTGTCAAGTGCCTGGAGTCCAAAATCATCAAGTATTATAACATCCTGTCTTTGTATTTTGGTAAGTTCCCGTAGATAAGTACCATCTGCTTTAGCCATTTTTAGTCTAGCGAACAATTTTGAGGTATTAAAATAACTTACCTTAAAACCCTGTATACAGGCTTGATAACCTAATGCAGTACCTAAATAACTTTTACCGACACCGGTGCTTCCAGTGATTAAAATGTTTTCGTTTTTCTCTATAAATTCGCATTCTGCCAGACGCAGTACCATGTTTCGGTCCAGGTTACGTGATACATCAAAATTGATACTTTCAATATTTGATTTGTAATGGAATTTGGCATTAGTGATACTTCGTTCAATACGACGATTGTACCTTTCATCCCATTCTGCATCAATAATCATCGATACAAACTGGTCAAGGGTATAATGATCTGTTTTCCCGCTTTCAATGGCTGTTTTAAAAGCATTAAACATGCCATAAAGCTTCATTTGTTTCATTTTGGTTACTGTGGATTCATTCATTTTTTCAAGATTTAATTTAGTTATAATAGTGTTTTCCTCTTATGTTACTGTGATCGGGAAGTTCCTGCTCAGGTTCTTGATCAAAATCAATATGATCCAAGTTGTTTTCTAAAATGTTTTGTATGGTCTTAAAATTGTAAATTTTAAAATCAAGTGCCCGCCTGCAGGCATTTATTAATCGCTGTCTGCCTACCTTTTTTTCAAAATTCAGTATTCCTAAACAGCTTTTATAAGCCTGTTCTGGATGATTTCTGCTTTCGATTATCTGCATTATATATTCTCCTACTGACTCATCAATATTATTAGCCCATTCAATGAAGCGGGCAGCACTCCATTGGGCTACAAATTGATGTGTACTGGCTAAATGCTCAGGAGTTGTTGTATAGACATAAGGTTTGTAGTTTCTTGGATGTACAGCTATTCGATTGTATTTATAATAAATCTCTACTGTTGATTTGGTATATAACAGCTTGGCTTTCTTCTTTACATATTGATACGGAACGCTGTAATAGTTTTTGTCCTGGCTTAATTGAACATGACCGTTTTGCATTACTGTTGCAAAAGACTGGTATTTAATTTCAAAACGATCTTGTGGGAGTGGACGCAGTTTTTCTTTCTCGTCTTCTAAAAATAATTCAAAGCGGGAATAAGGGCGTCCTGTCAGTTTTCTGTTATTGTGAGAGTCAAGTAAATCCCAGATCTGCTGGTTTAATTCTTCCAGAGAAAAGAACTTAGTTTCTTTTATGGTTACATAAATCCTTCGATATAATATCTTAACAGCTCCTTCAACTAGTGACTTGTCTCTGGGCCTGTAAGCTCTGGCAGGTAAAATTGTGGTTTCGTAATGTTCTGCTAAATCAGCCAGGGTTTCATTGATTGTCGGTTCAAAACGACTGCTTTTTATTACGGCAGATTTTAAATTATCTGGAACAATGGCGGCAGGAGTGCCTTCAAAAAAGCGCATGGCATTTTCTACCGAGTCAACAAAGTTTTCCTTTTGCTGGCTCATGGAAGCTTCAGCATACGTGTATTGGCTAGCGCCCAATATTGCTACAAAAAATTGTACTTCTTTGACTTCTCCAGTATCTATATCAATAATTGAGAGTGTCTTTCCGGCATAATCAACATACATTTTATCACCAGCCTTATGGTTCATATGCATGACCGGATTAACTCGTTTGCCCCATATATTGTAATGATAATGAAATTGTGAAGTTCGATAACCATCAGGATTTACAGCAATATATTGTTCCCACATATGCTGTACGGTAACGCCAACTTTTTTTAGTTCACGTTCCATTTTAGGAAAAAAATCATAAAGTGTCTGTAATCTCGGGCTAATGGCCTCTACACTAGTCTGGGAGAATAAAAGTTCCAGCTCTGCATCGGTTTTTTGGTCGATTAATTCAAAGCTTAATTCGAGAACTTCAAATAAAGAAATATATTTCTTTACCGTATTTCTTGAAAGGGATAAGTAGCTACTTATAAATAACTTACTCTTTCCATTACAATAGAATTTAATTACTTTTCTAATTTTACTCATGTCTGTTATTTTGTTTGCCATAATCCGTAAATTTTTAACGAATGTATGGTTCTAACAACATGAAAAAATCAATAGTTTTTAATACTTAATTCACCACAAAACTTGGTGGTCAATTTGCTCCGGAATTAGGTGGTCAGTTTGCTCCGGAACGGGTGGTCAATTTACTCCGGAATTAGGTGGTCAAATTGACCGGTTTTTCCAATTACCAATTTGGTTACGCAATAAAATTAATTAAGGAGCAGTCGTCCTTAAACGTAATGTCTTTTTTTGGAATTGTTTGGCTTGATATGTCAAATGGATGCACCTACGGGCAATAGATAATTTTACAGTTAAATCTTATTTTCGATAAAAAAAAGCCGAACAGTATACTTAAATTTTTTTATTATCTACGCAATTATTTTATTAGATAGTTGACAGTCGTCTATTGTACAATTGTCTACTAAATGCGATTTTGGCTATATGGAAGATGTTAGAATAAAATTTGGCGCAAAAATAAAAGCATTAAGAATCTCAAAGGGATATTCTCAAGAAAAACTTGCTGAACTCGCTGATTTAGACAGAACTTACATTCCTGGTATAGAAAGTGGAAAGCGAAATGTTTCAATTATTGTAATAGAGAAAATAGCAAAAGCTTTTCAACTTACCATCTCTGATTTGACAAACAGCTTATAAGCATTGAATCGTATTGTCAAATTTTGGGACATATTCTGCATTTTAGCCACATTTAATCTAATAAAAATTCAATGTCATTAAATCCATTACTAGAAGAATTAAAAAAGCTGAGGGATTCGTCAAAGTACGCTGTGGCGCAAGGTGCTTATTCAAATTTAAATGAATTTAAAAAGTATCTACATGTTGAGCGAGACGTTGAGAAAAAATTAAAAAAAATCATCTCAAAAGCAAGTGAAAAAGATGATGCTCAATTATTGCTTGTTTGTGGCAATGTTGGTGATGGAAAATCACATATACTTTCGCATCTGCATGATGAGCTTAAAAGTGTTATCTCACAATTTAGAATTCATAATGATGCAACAGAATCGCATAACCCTAATGAATCTTCCAATGAAACGCTTTATAAATTATTACACGGATTTAAGGATGAGAATATAACTGCTTCAAAAGACAAAATTATTCTGGCAATCAATTTAGGTACTTTAAGTAAGTTTATTGAAGAATTTGGTGAAGAATTTAAAATCTTAAAAAACTATATTTCATCAAGTAAAATATTAGATACAGATTTAATTCATGATGATGAATTTGATAGCAAAAGCAATTTTCACCATGTGAATTTTACTGATTATCATATGTATTCACTGACTGAAAATGGGCCTACCTCTAAAGTCATTTCTACCCTACTTGAAAAAATAGTTGCTACTAATGAAGCAAACGCAATACATAAAGCCTACCTGGAGTATAAAGTTATTAATTCGAACAAAGTATGTTGTCCAATACTATACAATTATGAATTTCTATTTAGTGAAAACAACAGAAATATCATATCACAACTGATAGTAAAATCCATAATTAAAAGTAAAGAAATAGTATCAATCCGTACTTTATTAAACTTTGTATATGATATAATTGTCCCAGTTGATCTATCTGTTTTTAATGAAGCTGATTATTTCAAAGTAATCGAAAGAATGAATGGTCCTCAATATATTTCAAATTTAATTCCTAACTATTTATTTGAGCATCCGGAGCTTTCCAGTTTATTTGAAAAAATTGAGAGTTTGGACCCTTGTCTTCATAGAGATGCTGCTACCGATGATGTATTATTAACCTTGATAAATGCAGAGAATGCACTTGATGTTTTTTCAAAGCATATTGAAAAAACATATTTGGAGAAAATTGAACCAAAACTAATAAAGGTAACAATTTCAAAACCTGACCTCTCTCGATTCTTTATGAGGTTAAACTATTTTAGTAACTACTTTGAAAAAGATTATTTGAAAGACACTGATTATAATGAGTATTTAGTTTGGCTCTTCCATTATAACAATCATAACCCTATTTACATTAAAAAGATATATAACCTTGTTGAAAATGCGGCCAGGAATTGGAATGGGGATCCAAAAGCAGATGATAAAGTAGTTATTAATGTTGGAAAAAAACAAACTCAATATAGAGTATTTAAAGATTTTGAAGTCATTCCAGATGTGAATCCGTTAAAAGAAAAAAAGGATTCCTTAGTTAATAAATTTACACAAGAATTTTCTTTATCCTTTAAAATAAATAATGAAAGAGAAACCATAAGGGTTCATGTCGATTTCAGTTTGTTTAAAATACTGAAAATGATTTCGCAAGGATATAGGCCTAATAAAAAAGACAACAATAACTATGTTTATTTTGTTAATTCTATCAATATTTTAATCAATCAGAACAACAATAAAGCGGCATTGTATATTGACGAAGTTAACATTGGAAAACCGGTTGATTACAAATTTTCCAAAGACGCTTTTAGCGGCTATAAATTCCAAGTGATATGATGCAAATAGAATTAAATAAATCCGGATCAAACAGTCTTGAAAAAAGATATTTTAAAAACAAAACTTTTAGTCATGTCACTGGAAATCAAATAAGATTATTGCCATTTAAAACGAATCCCAGTGGTGATACTTTTACTGAAGATTTTAAATCCTTTCAAGGTATTATTGGTGAATTATTTAGAATTTTAAATAACAAATCACAGGTTGAATTGAAACAAACTGATAGTTCTTTCAAGATTGAGCTTAAAGAAATTATTGTAAAAAAAGCCATTTCTAAAGTCGAAACTCAAAATATTGAGGAATTAAAAAACATGCTTTCCAAAATATTCTTTGATGAAGAAAATGGATTAATAAAATTCAACATTAAGACTCTTTCTTATATGAATTTTATAAATTCTAATAACGCCATAAAAGAAGTTTCAAAATTTATTTTTGATATTTTTTTAAATGACAATTTTGATCCAAATAGTTTAGATCAGGATACAAATCATGAAAACATATTACATCAATTAATACTTCAATGTTTACCTGAACTATCAGTTTTAACATCTAAATCAAAGGGTTTAACATATCATAATTTATTTCCAGAGATAAAGGAGCGGTTTGTAGAGGACTTTGCATTTTTAGCAAAAAATAGTTCTTTTCTATTAAAACACGTTGAAGACTTTTTTAAATATTATTATTTTCATTATTTAAGCCAGTTAATACTTCGTTTTAATGATTTTGGTATTGCAAAAGCAAGAATAAAACCTATCTATTACACAATGGATTGGGAAACTATATCAGAAACCAGATTACTAAGTCATACAGTTGGTTGGAAGCAATTAAACAAATCTTCAGAATCTGTTTTTGCACATGTAAACACTATAGAATTGTTAAATTATATCTATGTTGATGAAAAACCAGTTGAAGACTATCAAAACATTATAAATATTTGCAACAGCTTTAGTCCTGATGAAAAAGAGAAATTTCAAGATTGTTTAAATGAATTAATCATTTTTTACACAGAAAATATTACTGTTTTTGATACAGGAAAAAACTGGGCAGATTGTGACCGTTTATTAGAACTTGATCTATTTTATAACAATCTTTCAGATAATATCCTTAAGGGTATTTATTCACTTTGGTTTAAAATAAAATATCAATTTGAAAACTCGTCCAGGAGTAAACCTTATGGCGACTATTCAAAGTGGTACTCCCAGTTTGGAAAAGTAAATTATACTAAGTTCAGAGGTAGATTAGGTAATACAACGGTTTTATCACAAGAACTTTTATTGTTCTTAACAAGAATATGCATCGGAAGCGAAGATAAGATCCGATTAAAAACATTGTGGGATAAATTAAAAGACAGAGGAATTGTCTTTGATGAAACGACAAAATTGGAAATTACCAAATTGTTTGAAAAAATTAATTTAATTGAGAAAAAAAGTGATAGCGGAGATGCACAATACGTCAAGTCAACTATATAAATATGTTTCGAATTTAATAATCGGATATTTTAAATCCCAGAAAATCCAACCTGGGGACCGTTTCAATCTATATCTGGAAGACAAGGAAAATATTGAATTTCTTTATGAGTCGTTGGAACATACTTCAACGGTAACTATTCAACCATTTTCATATACTCATCCTGAAGGAGGTGAAGCTTACACTACTTGTTGTCTATTAATTGGCGATACTAAAGTAATTATAGCTTCCAGTACTTTTGCGTCTGAGGATTACTTTACCATGCTTAGAAATAAAGTAGCTGACCAAAATGATCTTTTTGAAGGAACTGCTATTCTAATTTTATTTAGCGGAAAATTGGATAGTTTGCTAGGCGGCAGTAGTAGTTTAATTAAAGAAGGAATGCCTTTGCATTATTCAAGATTTAAAAATCAAATTGAATATGATATTGAAAATAGTGCTACCTTAAAAAAGTACGAGAAGCAAATTTTAAAATCTGTATTAGATAGAAAAACAAAAAGTGTTGTTGAAGATAATAACTCTATTTTTGATTATGAACAAGTCATTAATTCACTGCAAAAAGGCACAATTGATTTAAAAGATTATCGGTTTTTAGGGCTTTTCCCGCAAGAAGAATTAGGCAGTAAACATGGAGACCTTTCAAAAGATTTGACTAGTAACTTTAGTCTTTATGAAAAATTTGAAAATATTTTTTTAAACGGTAATCCTGCTTCAGATTTAGAACAAGATTTACCGAGTACCGCGCTTACCAGAATTATAAAAGAGGACTGGCATGACTTTGATTATTCGGAAATAGTTAAATGGATGGATAAGGAGAAAGAGAAAGCGCCACCTGTATTTCAAAATATTGAAGGGGACAATTTACTTCAAACCATATGGTACAATACCGATGGTGATTCAGCATCTAAAAAGAGGAATGTAAACATTATTGTGTTTAATCCTCCATTGGAACTTCCATTCAAAATAAATGTAAAATATGATCAATTTATAAAAAAAGAAGGCCTTAGCATTAAGCTAGGTTCAAAAAACATTAGTGCAACTAATAGCGGATTTAGTGTCGTTTTAGAGTTTAAAGAATTTGATGCTCAGAACTTATTTACTTTGATTGAGTACAAAGATTCTGAAACAGATAAAAAATATGTAATTAAGATATTGCACCTACCATTTAAGCCAGATATTATTTCGCAATTTGAAGGAAACTTTCAGTTAAACATACAAAAATCGAACTCTTACCTCCAAATAAAGGAAAGTTCATCATTAGTTTTTAATCCTGATGGTGAAATACCTATTACAGAACTTTTAAGTTTGAACAAAACTTTTCAAATAAAAGAAGATAATAAATTAATAATAAACAACGATTATTCACTGGCTCAAGAAGATCTAATTCATTTTAAAATAGAATTATTTGACGTTATAATACCTATTGCTTTCAAGACAGATTTTGAGGCACCAAAACCAATTTCTGGACTTGATGTATGGAAAGAAAAAAGAGTTAATTGCCTTGATTTTAAGTACAAAAAAGAAGGGAATATAATTAAGTTGCTGTTTAAAAATAATGAAAAAACAGTTAGTGGTGAATTTAGAAATAATTTGATTCAGGAAGAACAGATTATAAATTCTGAAGGATATTCCTGGCTCTTAGGAAATGAAAATAGCATTTCAATTAATGACTTGGAGTTAAGTGATGACATGAAATTAGCTTTTAATAAACTCAAAGCTTATTACAAAACTAAAGAAACCCAGCCTAGTTTAGTATACCTGAATGAGGAACTGAAGCAAATTGCATTAGAATATGTTAGCTGCTTCATAATGCAGTTGGAACAGTTAGAGGAAAACAAGCCGTTAACCTATAAACAAAAAAATCTTTTATGGTTAGGGGTGGTTAAGGTGGAAAAACCGGTCAATTTGACCACCTAATTCCGGAGTAAATTGACCACCCGTTCCGGAGCAAACTGACCACCTAATTCCGGAGCAAATTGACCACCAAGTTTTGTGGTGAATTAAGTATTAAAAACTATTGATTTTTTCATGTTGTTAGAACCATACATTCGTTAAAAATTTACGGATTATGGCAAACAAAATAACAGACATGAGTAAAATTAGAAAAGTAATTAAATTCTATTGTAATGGAAAGAGTAAGTTATTTATAAGTAGCTACTTATCCCTTTCAAGAAATACGGTAAAGAAATATATTTCTTTATTTGAAGTTCTCGAATTAAGCTTTGAATTAATCGACCAAAAAACCGATGCAGAGCTGGAACTTTTATTCTCCCAGACTAGTGTAGAGGCCATTAGCCCGAGATTACAGACACTTTATGATTTTTTTCCTAAAATGGAACGTGAACTAAAAAAAGTTGGCGTTACCGTACAGCATATGTGGGAACAATATATTGCTGTAAATCCTGATGGTTATCGAACTTCACAATTTCATTATCATTACAATATATGGGGCAAACGAGTTAATCCGGTCATGCATATGAACCATAAGGCTGGTGATAAAATGTATGTTGATTATGCCGGAAAGACACTCTCAATTATTGATATAGATACTGGAGAAGTCAAAGAAGTACAATTTTTTGTAGCAATATTGGGCGCTAGCCAATACACGTATGCTGAAGCTTCCATGAGCCAGCAAAAGGAAAACTTTGTTGACTCGGTAGAAAATGCCATGCGCTTTTTTGAAGGCACTCCTGCCGCCATTGTTCCAGATAATTTAAAATCTGCCGTAATAAAAAGCAGTCGTTTTGAACCGACAATCAATGAAACCCTGGCTGATTTAGCAGAACATTACGAAACCACAATTTTACCTGCCAGAGCTTACAGGCCCAGAGACAAGTCACTAGTTGAAGGAGCTGTTAAGATATTATATCGAAGGATTTATGTAACCATAAAAGAAACTAAGTTCTTTTCTCTGGAAGAATTAAACCAGCAGATCTGGGATTTACTTGACTCTCACAATAACAGAAAACTGACAGGACGCCCTTATTCCCGCTTTGAATTATTTTTAGAAGACGAGAAAGAAAAACTGCGTCCACTCCCACAAGATCGTTTTGAAATTAAATACCAGTCTTTTGCAACAGTAATGCAAAACGGTCATGTTCAATTAAGCCAGGACAAAAACTATTACAGCGTTCCGTATCAATATGTAAAGAAGAAAGCCAAGCTGTTATATACCAAATCAACAGTAGAGATTTATTATAAATACAATCGAATAGCTGTACATCCAAGAAACTACAAACCTTATGTCTATACAACAACTCCTGAGCATTTAGCCAGTACACATCAATTTGTAGCCCAATGGAGTGCTGCCCGCTTCATTGAATGGGCTAATAATATTGATGAGTCAGTAGGAGAATATATAATGCAGATAATCGAAAGCAGAAATCATCCAGAACAGGCTTATAAAAGCTGTTTAGGAATACTGAATTTTGAAAAAAAGGTAGGCAGACAGCGATTAATAAATGCCTGCAGGCGGGCACTTGATTTTAAAATTTACAATTTTAAGACCATACAAAACATTTTAGAAAACAACTTGGATCATATTGATTTTGATCAAGAACCTGAGCAGGAACTTCCCGATCACAGTAACATAAGAGGAAAACACTATTATAACTAAATTAAATCTTGAAAAAATGAATGAATCCACAGTAACCAAAATGAAACAAATGAAGCTTTATGGCATGTTTAATGCTTTTAAAACAGCCATTGAAAGCGGGAAAACAGATCATTATACCCTTGACCAGTTTGTATCGATGATTATTGATGCAGAATGGGATGAAAGGTACAATCGTCGTATTGAACGAAGTATCACTAATGCCAAATTCCATTACAAATCAAATATTGAAAGTATCAATTTTGATGTATCACGTAACCTGGACCGAAACATGGTACTGCGTCTGGCAGAATGCGAATTTATAGAGAAAAACGAAAACATTTTAATCACTGGAAGCACCGGTGTCGGTAAAAGTTATTTAGGTACTGCATTAGGTTATCAAGCCTGTATACAGGGTTTTAAGGTAAGTTATTTTAATACCTCAAAATTGTTCGCTAGACTAAAAATGGCTAAAGCAGATGGTACTTATCTACGGGAACTTACCAAAATACAAAGACAGGATGTTATAATACTTGATGATTTTGGACTCCAGGCACTTGACAGCCATAACCGAATTACTCTTTTAGAGATCATAGAGGACAGGCATAATAACGGCTCTATAATCGTGACATCACAAATACCAGTTCAAGGCTGGTATGATATAATTGGAGAAAAAACGATAGCCGATGCAATATTAGACAGACTTATACACCAATCTCATAGGCTTGAATTACATGGAGAATCCATGAGAAAGAAAAGAGGAATAAACAAAGAGTGATATTTTATTATATTTGAATACTAATTAACAGATGAAAAAATATAGTTTTTAATCAAAACGGAGGTGCTCACTTTGCACCGGAATTAGGTGGTCATTTTGAACTGGAATCAGGTGCTCACTTTAAAACGGAATGGGGTGATCAATATAACCGGAATTTGCAGTAATGGTAAACGTTACTGTTTTTGATTCTCCTGCTTTGAGCTGTATCTTTTCAAATCCTTTTAGCTCTTTTACCGGACGGCTTATCGTGCCTACCAAATCCCTCAGGTACAACTGCACTACTTCCACTCCGCCTGTTTTACCTGTATTGGTAACGGTAACCGATGCCGTAATGGTGCCGGTACTGTTCATCGTGGTTGCATTCAGTGTGATTGGGCTGTACGAAAATTGAGTATAGCTCAGTCCGTAGCCAAAAGGATATAATGGTGCATTCTTTTCATCCAGGTAATTGCTTCGGAATTTTTCGAATCCATTATCCGATGCCGGGCGACCGGTGCTGTAATGATTGTAGTACAATGGGATTTGCCCTACACTGCGTGGGAATGTAGATGGTAATTTCCCGCCTGGGTTAACGTTTCCAAATAAAACATCTCCAATAGCATAAGCCGCTTCACTTCCGCCGAACCATACATTCAGTATTGCCGGTACATTTTCGTCTTCCCAGACTAAGGTCATTGGCCTTCCGGTAAACAATACTAAGACTACCGGTTTTCCTGTTTTTAATAACTCTTTCAGTAAGCGTTGTTGTACATCTGGAATTCCAATATCGGTACGGCTGCTGGATTCGCCACTCATTTCAGAGGCTTCACCCATTGCAGCTACGATAACGTCTGCTTTGGCTGCAATTGCCAATGCTTCTGCCCGCAGCGCTTCTTCACTGGTGGCATCACGATGCAGCTCGCGATTGAACATCGTGGAATGCTTCTCCAGTACCGGATCACTGGTCAGGTTACTGCCTTTTGCATATAATATGGTGGTATTCTTCCCGGCAACCGCCTGTAATCCTTCTACTACTGTAGCCGGATTATCTAATTTTGCTGCTACACTCCAGGTACCCGGCATGTTGGAACGGGTATTGGCTAATGGGCCTATTACAGCAATCGTCTGTTTTTTAGCCAAAGGAAGCATATTCCCTTCATTCTTTAGCAATACAAAACTTTCTGCTGCTGTCTGGCGTGCTATTGCCCGGTTTTCCTTGGTATAAATTTCTTTTTTTGCACGGGAAGCATTACAATATTTATACGGATCTGCAAATAATCCCAATTTGTATTTGGCTTCCAAAATACGGCGGCAGGCATTATCGACCTGGGCCATACTCACTTTGCCTTCAGCAACCGATTGCTTGAAAGAAGAGATAAAGCCTTCGCTTACCATATCCATATCAAGCCCTGCTTTTAGGGCCAGTTCGGATACGCTTTTGATATCACCCAAACCATGGTTGACCATTTCACTTACCCCACCATAATCGGCAACGGTAAACCCATTGAATTTCCATTGGTCGCGCAATACTTCGGTCAACAGCCATTTATTACCGTGTGCTGGAACGCCATCCACCACATTAAAAGAAGCCATCACACTTCCTACACCTGCTTCCACAGCTGCTTTATAGGGATAAAAGTAATCGTTATACATCCGGTTACGAGACTGGTCGAAATTTTGTGTAAACAGTTCTTAGTGTTTAATATTACACCTTTCTCCAAATATGACCAAGAACTGATTCATGATTAATCCCCAGCTTGGTATTGCATTTATCCAGCTTTTTTCACAATTTTGTATTGCTAAATAGACTGATTTCTTGACGCTTTTTTCATCTGGGAACTGCACTTTTGTTTTGGTATATTTTCTAATTCCCCTGTTTAAGTTTTCTATTGTATTTGTGGTGTACATTATTTTCCTGATTTCAGCAGGATAGGCCAAAAAAGGCATGAGATTTTCCCAATTCTTTTCCCAGGAGCAAACGGCATATTTATATTTTGCTTCCCAGTTTTTTTTAAATTCAGCCAGAGCTAAAACGGCTTCTTCCTGATTTATTGCAGTATATACTTCTTTCATTGCACTGCAAAATGCTTTTCTATCCTTAACTACTACAAACTTAAGGCTATTCCTTATTTGATGAACAATGCAAAGCTGGGATTCTGTATTTGGAAAAACACCTCTGATAGCTTTTGTAAATCCGGTAAGGTTATCTGTACAGGCAATGAGAATATCCTTTACTCCACGAGATTTTATGTCAGAGAGTACAGTCATCCAAAATGAAGCCGACTCTTCTTTATTTAGCCACATTCCTAATACTTCTTTCTTACCATCTGTTTTTAGTCCGATTACAATGTAAATTGCATGGTTTTCATATTTCCCATCTGTTCTTACTTTCATATGCACAGCATCCATCCAAACAATCAGATACTGTGGTTCTAAAGCCCTTTTAGTCCATAAATCAACATCAGCCAGTATTCTATCAGAGATGGTCGAAATCGTGGACTCACTTACTGATATCCCATAAACTTCTTTAACTTGTTCTACAATATCACTACGGGTCATTCCACGACTGTACATTCCTAAAATAGCATCTTCAATCTTTTCACTCATCGATTGGCCTTTTCCGATGACCTGAGGCTCGAATTCACCATTTCTATCCCGGGGAATAGCCAGGACCATATTGCCCAAAGTCTCTGATTTTATATTCTTTGAGAAAGAACCATTACGGCTATTGCCTGTATTGTATCCGTCAATATTATGCTTCTCATATCCCAGATGAGCATCCAATTCTCCCTGGAGTAGCTGTTCAATGCCTTGTTTATACAGGTCTTGAAAAAAAGTATGGAAGTCTTCTTTGTTTTTAAATTGCTTTGCAAAATCTTTGGGTAATTTACCATCTTCGATCATAATCCGCTCTTTTTAAATTATTTAAATGTAGTTCTTTTAAATTCTATACTTAATGATCTGTTGTTTTTTGGCTAAGCCTTAAAATCTCAAATCAAATTAAAATCAATTTCTACGTTTACACAATCTAACGACTACTCCCCCGGTTACGGCTCATGTCTACTGTATTGTAGTCCCTTCCGCCTTCTGCTGCGCCATAAAGGGCAAAATGTTTTACACAGGCTAAGATATTGGTATTGGAAGAAAAGGTATTGTCTTTACCCTGGTAACCACGGATCATGGCTTTAGCGATTTGTCCCCCTAAGAAAGGGTCTTCCCCACTACCTTCGGATACACGGCCCCAACGTGGGTCCCTTGCGATATCGACCATAGGGCTGAATGTCCAGTTGATACCGTCGGCACTGGCTTCAATAGCTGCAATACGGGCAGATCTTTCGATGGCATCCATATCCCAGGTACTGGCAATCCCCAACGGAATCGGGAATACGGTTTCATAGCCATGAATAACATCCATTCCAAATAACATTGGGATTTTCATGCGGCTCTGTTCCACAGCAATGCGCTGAATGGCACGGATTTTTTCCACGCCTTTGATATTGAACATACCACCGACCTGGCCCAGCTTGATCTTTTCTCCGATGTTACTATTTTTTCCCAGTCCGGTCACAATATCGCCCTCACTCGGAAGGTTCAATTGCCCCACTTTTTCTTCCAGGGTCATTTTCCCCATCAGGTTAGTGATGAAAGTATCCATCTTAGGATCTTTGGATTGTTGTGCATTCAGGCTGATGGCAGCTGCACATACAAAAATTGCGGTTACTACTTTTTTCATGATAATTAAATACGATTCTGTTTGCTATAATTACAGATTCCCGTCGGCCATGAGGTGGGCAAAATGAGGGGAATCCAGTCGTAAAACTATAACGTTATAGTATGCGCAGGATTTCTATTATAAAAAAGTAGCAACTTAAAAAGACAAACCACTGAATAACAAAGTACTAATCCTATTCAGGTGGGTAAAAAAAGTAGTAAAAGTAGAGCCGTTTAATACATTTTTCCGGGGATCATACCAATTTTGGAGACCATTACTTCAAACTCATCCCGGGAAACAGCAGCCTTGTTCCGGCCCTTTGTCCGGTAATTGTAAATCGTGCTCAGGGAGTAGCGAAGGAAGGCCGCAATCTTGACACTGTCGGTAATTCCCAGGCGGATTAATGCAAATATACGCAGCTCGGTATTGAGCAGTTCACCATTTTTCAACACCACCTGTTCGTCTTTAATCAGCAGTGCATTAAAGTCACGGACAAATCCGGGATAAAGATTTAAAAAGATACTGTCAAAGTTTTTGTACAGTTCTTCCAGTTCCGTATCTACAACTGTGGTAGATTTCAGCATGCGGAACAATTCATCGAGTTGCTTTTCGGTAGCCTTTTTATTCAGGGCTTTGCGGTAATTTTCGAGTTTATTGATGTAGGTCGAACACAAATCAAAGAAATGGGCGATGTATTCCTCTTTCACATGATTGGCTTCGGACAATTGGGTATTCCGTTCATTCAGCTGATCGTTGGTACTGCTGATGTCTTTATTCAGTTCTGCCAGCTTCTCACTGGTGCGGTGCAGCTCTTCCTTAATCCGGGACACTTTGCGCATCTGTTTGTATACATACAATACTGCTAGGATCAGGAAAAGCGACAGGAGGCTGATCAGTATCAGATAGGTTTGCAATTGCCCTTTCCCTTTGGCTTCTTTGTCGAGGTAAGCGGTATTGATAATGGTATAGAGTTCTGATATCTGGAGGGTACGGAACTTCACATTGCAAAAAATGGCATCTTCTATCGCAGATTGGGTACATTTATAGGCATTGTCAATCGCACCGGACTCATAATAGATCAGCGCCAGGTTCTGCATGGAGGCATTGTCCTTAATGGCATTTTCAATATCGGTAATCGCCGAAATACTATAGTATTGCTTTTCCAGTTCGAAGTTGTCCTGCAGCTTATACGTATCACCCAATAGATAGGCGACCATGGCATAATCAGCATTTTTATGTTGTGCCGTTTTTAATAACTCCAACAGGCTTTGCTGGGCTTTGTCCACCTTTTTGGTATAAATGTCTTGCTGCGCCTGGTTGATCTTATATTTTACCGTAGCGGGATCCAGTACCCCCAATAACGAATCGCGGTAGATTTCGATATTCTGGATGTATACGTCGCTGTAAGTATTGGTAGAATAATGCTCAAAAAACTGGCTGTAGGCTTCATAATACAACGGAAAAAGCACCGGAGACAATTTTTTCTTATTGATCTTTTGAAGTAGCAGCTCCGATTCCCGGTATTTACCCGAAGAGGAATACAGGTTGGCCAGTTGCAGCTGTGCTTCCTCCGACAGGTTTTCATCATGGAGCATCCCACCAATCTGCAGGTTTCTCTTGACATAGTAAATAGCGGAATCCAATTTGAATTTCCGGTATTCCTGATAGAGCTTTTTATTACAGTCATATTCCTGCTGTGTGGATAAATCCCCCAATAAATTGCGTTTCAGCCCAGCAATCTTTTTTTCTTTCTTCTTGACGTACTGCTGCTTATTTTTAATGGCATAGTCCAATTGACTAAAAATGGAATCGCTTTTGGTTCCCGAATAGGCAGGATAAAATATGCTAAGGAATACGAGGAATAAAAGACTTTTTTTCAAACTATTTCGATATAAGTATTGTGGCTCACAAATATAGTAAAGTACCTATAAACAAAATAGCTTTTCCGGAATACGTATGCAATACTGTAGTGTCAAACATTCCGCTCTTTGGGGTTTCCGTAGTGCCTGTGCCTGTTATCGTGCGATTTTTTTGATCATTCCATCAAAAATAAAATAATGAAAAGGTACTAAAGAATACCAATACAACCTGCCCCAAAGCCCTCTGGGACGGAAAGTCGCAATCTGGTGCAGTACATTCTTATCATCGATACTGAACTCCAGCCAGGCTTCTCCCGGTAATTTCATTTCTGCAAAAAGCAGCAGCCGTTTTTCCGGGCGACTGGCCAGGAGTACCCGCCAAAAGTCTAAGGCATCGCCGGAGTGGATCAATAGCGGATGGGTTCTGCCGCGGCGCAATCCTACCCCGCCAACAGCCTTATCCATGATTCCGCGGATTTTCCACATCCAGTTGCCATAATACCATCCCGTTTCACCACCAATAGCGAATATAGCATCCAGTGTGGCATGCGGATCTTTTATTTTTATGGACTTGCTATCTTTCAGGCAGCCATACACCGGAACCTGTATATAGCCTCTCAGGTCATCTGCGTTCCTGCTGCTGGACAAACTGTCTTTCCAGCTGGAGAGCACAATATTTTGCTCAATCTTAAGGAATGCCAGTTTGAGGGCATCCAAATAGGAAATGGGTTTAATACCCAGCAGGGTTTGTAATCTTTTATCTTTGGCAACGACTTCCATTTTCATACTGTCCACCAGGTTTACCGCCAGTTTATAGGAGGTTGAGGTGACAAAATAAAGCCAGTAGGACGATAGTTTCGGCGTCATCACCGGAAGGGTAAAAATCCATAATTTGATTCCCCGGCTCTTTGCATACAGCAACAACATTTCTTTATACGTGAGAATATTAGGCCCACCGATATCAAAAGAATCATGGTAACATTCCTCCCGTAAGGCCACACCAATAAGGTATTTGATGATATCCCGGATCGCTATGGGCTGGGTCTTCGTCAGCACCCATTTTGGGGTGATCATAACCGGTAGCTTTTCACACAGGTCCCGTATGATCTCAAAGGAAGAACTGCCGGATCCTACAATAATCCCAGCTCGTAAAACCGTGAGTTCAAAATTGCCTTTGTACAGGATGTCCTCTACATCACTACGGGATTGCAGGTGTTTTGACAGCACGCTATCATTAATGATCCCGCTTAAAAAAATGGCCTGCTGAATACCAATCGCATCCATATAGGTATTGAAATTCCGCGCTGCCGTGGCTTCCAACTGGCCGAAATCATCGGTGGCGGCTGACATGGAATGGATGAGGTAGTAAGCAACATCGACACGATCAGGCAGCGTACTGAGATCAGGCTCCTGGAGGAAATCTACTTCCCAAATTGTAATCCGTGCCAACGTAATATCATCAAGCCCGTGGCGCTCTTTATTCCGCACACAGCAAATCACCTCATGATTGAGGTTCAGTAACTCCGGCAGCAATCGTTTGCCTACATATCCATTGGCTCCTGTCAGAATAATTCTCATTGATAGCTTTTTCATAAAGTTACATAATTATTGTTTAACTCTATTATTGTTTTTGTACAACAAAAGTTAACAGAACCGGGATTGTACTGCCCTAAATCCCAAAAATAAGCCGGCAACGGTAAACAAACAGGTATTTTTACGTATCGGCAACTCAGCTGTATGTGATACTTTGCAGGCTCAATAAGTCCCTAAACTTAAAACCTAATAGCATGCAAAATCATTTATCACAAAAAGCAACTGCTGCACCGGACTGTAACAGCGATCCGGCAGCATCCCTCAAAAAGATGTTTATTGACACGACCATGGGCAACCGGATCAATGCCGGGCAATGCCCTGTCCGAAGAGCGGTGTTCCTGAAACCCCATGGTGTCGCCAAAGCCGATTTCATCATTATGCCCGGGCTTCCGGCGGAATATAAAGTTGGTATTTTTGCCTTAGACCAGTTAGAGGCCTGGGTTCGTTTTTCCAGCGATACCCTACCCCACAGTACCGATGTAAAATCTACCGTAGGTGTTGGGATAAAACTCTTTGGTGTACCCGGTAAAAAACTCCTCCCGTCAAGCGAAGAAGGCACTACAGTCGATTTCCTGCTGCAAAATATGGATGTTTTCTTTGTAAACAATGCGACAGAAATGTGCCAGTTTACAAAAGCAGGTGTAGTCGATCATAATTATGACAACTTCCTGAAAGACCATCCCGTGACGCAACAAATCCTGGATGAGATGGAAAAAAATGTAACCAGCTGCCTGGCAACCGATTATTGGAGCGGGCTTCCCTATGCTTTTGGAGATCGTTTTGTAAAATACAAACTGGAACCCATCGATCCTCCTTTTACCACACCTCCTTCCCAAAATACACCGGACTACCTGCAGGCAGACCTACAGGCCCGGCTGAATATGGGAGAAGCGCAGTTCCGCTTTATGGTACAATTCAGCACTGATCTGGAAAAAATGCCCCTCGATAAAGCCACAGTACGTTGGGAGGAGTCTGAATCCGCCCCTATTCAAGTAGCCACCTTAGTGATCCGCAAACAGGATATTACCAACCAGGGGCAACGCGAATATGGGGAGAACCTGTCATTCAATCCGTGGAGAACGCTGGAAGTCCACAAACCTCAGGGGACAATCAGTGATGCCCGGAAAATAGTCTATCAGGCAGGTGCAGACCTGCGCCATTATAAAAATGGTGTTCCTGATGCCGAACCTTCCGTACCAAGACAACTCAATAACTACTAAACTTAGCAAAATGGATACGAAACAACCCCATAGTGTTGCCATTTACCCTGCCATAGGCATCGCACGGATAGGCAATTCAAAAGAATACTACCTCGCTTCCGACCTGCCGGGTGTTGCACCTGTTGCGGAAGGCGGCTTTAAAGACAATAACAACCTCTTTAAAAAACAGGTACCGGTATTCCGGATTTATGCCCTGGACCAAGAGGGAAAACCGCTTTATGAAATCAATGCCGATACCGCAGATATCGAGTGGCGCGTACATGTGGCCAACAGAAAATCAGCCTGGTACCAGTTTAATAATGCCTTAGACCTTGGCGATGACAGTATTCCGAGCACCAAACGCAACGGCGCGGTTATCGGTGAAGACCGCAACCAACTGGTGATTGATCCGGGACCGAGAACCATCCGGGGTATCCAAAAATCAGGTCCAGAATACCATTTTGATTCCGGTACCTTTTATGGGAAAAAAGTTTCCCTGGGAGAAATCCGTACCGATGAAAAAGGGCGTTTGCTCTTTTTAGGAGGCGATGGAGTGAGTGCTTCCCGCTTTAATGTCAATGCTATTACGTTTGCCAATAATGACGACTGGCACGATGATACTTCCGACGGTAGCGTACGGGCTACAGTGACGATAGGTGGTCAGGCGTTTGAGGCCAAGCCAGCCGTCGTGATCTGTACGCCTCCCAACTTCGGGCAGGGGTTATTCCCGGTAGTAAGTATGCTGGATGTGGTTCAGGACTTATACCTCCGCGAAGGATGGCTACAGCCCAAAGCTACCGTAAATTTCTATGAGGATATTTATCCGATATTATCCCGGATGAGCAGTACCCAATGGGTCAATGAAGGATTCTTCATGCTCTTTGGCAAAAACTCCCCGAGCGATTTTAGCGATCCCGAACTGATCAAAGTGCTGGAAAGCCCGGATGCTGCCTATGCCCCCGAACGCAAACGCATCTTTGAATGGTTCAGGGATAAAAATTCACCAGACTATTTACCCAATAAAGTACCGCCACACTATGGTGATCTATTTGGCGACTATGAGAAAATGGCTGCGGTGGACCTTTCCGTAACGCTGACACAATATAATAAGCTCGAACAATGGGCTTCGGGGAATTTTACTACAGGCACCCCAAAGCAAGAAGTCCCTTTTGACGAATTATCGGTTGCCGATCAGGTCAATGCCCTGCTCCATGCACCACTGGAGGAATGCCTGGGAGGCCCTTTTCACCCGGGGATTGAAATTACCTGGCCTTTCAGGCACCTTATGCTATGGGAAGAACCTTTCCGCTTAAAACTATTGCCGGAAGACAGCAGTGCCCGGGACGATTATGGTGGAATTATCACTTCTGAAATCGCATTGTCAAAAAATGGCCCACTGGACGGCAGTGGCCCCGGATCCATCACGCGATGGCTGGGTGTCCCATGGCAAACAGATGAAGCCAGTTGCTTGTCGGGATATGATGTGACACTCTACCTTCCCTTACCTTCATTCTGGTCGGTACGGGTACCCAATACCATATTGTCAATGGACAGCTTTGACCGTATCAGCACTACAACTATTAATGACGGGCAGAAATTAAAACATTTCTCCTACCGGGTGGACTGGATGCGGGATTTCACCACAAATTATGTCATAAGGATCAACAGGATGGTTCAAAAATGGCATCAGCTGGGGATTATCACCAAACAGGAAATGGAACACAAATCCCAATTTGTACCGGATGAAGTGTGGGTAGAAACCCATCGCAAAGGAGCTATCGGAATAGATCCGACCGTAGAACAGGTAAAATATGCCGAAGGCGAAAAAACGCCCCAAAACCAATTATTACGGGCTGCACCGCGACAAAGCCACCCTTTAAAAAGACACGAATTATAACACCTCCAACCTCCATACCAGTTGTCATTGTCGGAGCCGGGCCAGCAGGCCTGGCTACCGCATTGGCGTTACAGCAATATGGAATTTATTGTACCATCATTGACAATCATCCGGAACATGTGGTAAAGCCCGGAGAATCCTTACCCCCCAATGCCAATGCTATTTTAAATACATTGGGCATTGAAACCCTATTGGAATCCCCCAACCATAATCACTATGTAGGCAATACTGTAGTGTGGGGAGACGGCACTGTCCGTTCCCGATATTTTATGAATGAACCCTATGGCAATGGCAGGCACCTGAACCGTATCGCTTTTGAAACCGAACTCCGCAACACTGTACAGCAACACAACATCCCTTTATTCCTGGATTACCGCCTGACTAACATTACCGAACAGGAAGAGCAATTATTCCTAAATTGCACTACGCCTGATGGCACTGTCAGGACATTAAAAGCAGGTTTTGTGGTCGATTGTAGTGGCCGCGCTGCTATTGTGGCTAAGAAAATGGGCGTAAAAAGGACAACACTCGATACTTTATCGGCGTATTATTGTACCGTGCCCCAACCGGGAAATACATTAAACGGAATGACTTTTATAGAATCGGTGGAAGATGGCTGGTGGTATGCTGCACCAATCGGAGACAACAAAATCATTATGCACTTTATGTCCGATGCTGATCTCCATACGCTCAAAACCCCGGATCTCCAATATTGGTTCCAACAAAAAATAGCCGAAACACAACACCTCAATACCCTGATTCATCCGGATATTTCAATGGCAACGGCAATCACTATCAAAACCGCAACAACCGCGATACTGGAACAACCCTGTGGCCCGCGATGGCTGGCTGTAGGCGATGCCCTATGCAGTTATGACCCGCTTACTTCCTTTGGGATTACCAATGCCCTCGCTGGGGGACATGCCGCCGCACAGGCGATAGAAAAGTTATTCAACGGCGACAGCAGTGGCATTTCGGACTACTGCCAGCAGCAAATAAGCGTCTTTGACAAATCGGTTGCAATGCTGCAAAACCAATACAAAATGGAACAACGCTGGCCTTCAGCCCCGTTTTGGGAAAGACGGCACTGATTCCACCAATGATGCGAATGAACTGTAAAACATTGCTTCGAATACTTGAAAACCAACAGTATATTTTATACTTTAGCTTTTCCCTGATCCGCTGACGGGCTTTGAAAAAATACTGCTATGTTACGTCATTTCCCTATTATCCTTTTGACTTTAGTCTTGCCACACCTTACTTTTGCACAGGAAGTTCTTCCACTATACCCTGCCGGAGCCATCCCAAATAGTATCCCCGGCCCCAACACCGAATTCACTACACTAACCGACACGGGAATTCCGCTGTTACATAAAGTATCCGTTCCAACCATAGTTGCTTACAATGTCCCCAACAGCACCCAAAACCATAGTCCCGTGATTATATGCCCCGGAGGCGGGTATGGCGCACTGGCGAATGTGCATGAGGGTTCCGATGTTGCAAAACTGCTGAACAGCTGGGGTATCAGTGCTTTTGTGCTCCACTACCGCCTGCCCGATACTGCAATTATGAAAGACAAATCCATAGGCCCGTTACAGGATGCCCAACGTGCCCTTCAAATGGTTCGGGAACATGCTGCCGAATGGCATATTGACCCGGCAAAAATCGGGATCATGGGGTTTTCTGCCGGAGGCCATCTTGCCGCGACAGCAAGCACACATTATAAGGATCCTAAAATCAAAAACCCGAAACACATTTCACTACGCCCCGACTTTTCCATACTGATCTATCCCGTAATCAGCTTTACCGATAGCCTGACGCATAAATGGAGCCGGGAAAACTTACTCGGGGCACAGCCCTCTGCCGAAAGTATCCGTTATTATTCTAATGAACTACAGGTTACTGCTGATACACCACCCGCCTTCCTGGTGCATGCCCTAGATGATCCGGATGTGGTAGCCCTGAATACGACTTCTTACCATAAAGCTTTATTACTGCATAAGGTTTCCAGCGAAATTATCCTCTATCCCCATGGTGGCCACGGCTTCGGGATGAACAATACCACCACCACCGAAAAATGGACGGACGACCTTAAAGCCTGGATGATTGCCCATAAATGGCTGTAAAAACCCTGTATTTCAAACAGATAACCTTAATAAATCAAAAGAAAAACTATAGGCCATTCCCCTGTTTTTATCCTATTTAATACGTTTCGTCCCTATAGCATTATCCAGCTATTATTCCTACATTAGCGTATATGCAAACAAATGTGGATGTACTTATTATTGGTGGTGGACTGGCCGGACTGGCCGCTGCAATCCATTTGTCCCAAAAAGGAAAACTGGTAACTGTGGTGGAAAAATCAGCCTATCCGCGCCATAAAGTCTGTGGGGAATACATCTCTAATGAAATCGTCCCCTACCTGGAATCCCTGGGAATGGATGTTACAGTACTCCATCCGGCACACATCAACCAGTTTCATTTTTCGACCCAACGGGGCACTTCTGCTACGGCTCCACTCCCCTTAGGAGGCTTTGGAATCAGCCGCTATGTGCTGGATGCCTTTATGTACGAGAAAGCAATAGCCTCCGGTTGCCAGATGGTAGAAGATACAGTGACCCAAATTGCTTTTGCCAATGACCGTTTTACAGTAGGTACTGCGACTCAGGAATTTTCTGCCGGGGTAGTATTGGGTGCTTATGGCAAGCGCTCCAATGTAGACCAGGTACTGTCCCGTGAATTCATCCGCAAAAAATCGCCCTGGCTCGCGGTGAAAGCTCATTATTCGGGTGACTTCCCCAATAATGTGGTCGCCCTGCACAACTTCAGCGGTGGCTATTGCGGGGTTTCCAATGTAGAAAATAAGACTATCAATATTTGTTATTTAGCCCATTATAGCTCGTTCAAAAAATATAAGAATATTGCCCAATACCAGCGTGAGGTGCTCTGTAAAAATCCACAATTGAAAAGGATATTGGAATCCAGTACGCTACTTTTTGAAAAACCACTCACTATCAGCCAGATTTCATTCGATAAAAAACAACCTGTAGCAGATCATATCCTGATGATTGGTGATACTGCAGGCCTGATCCATCCGCTTTGTGGCAACGGTATGGCCATGGCATTGCACAGCGCGCAAATTGCGGCTACGCTGGTACTGGATTTTTATTCGGGTGCTATTGCTTCCCGAACACTATTGGAACACCGCTACCGCCGGGAATGGCAAAAACACTTTGGTAAAAGGCTACGGGCCGGGAGAATGTTAGCCGGAATTTTGCGCAACACAACCATAACGAACTTAGTGCTTCCGCTACTGGTTCGGTTTCCGGCACTCCTTCCAAAGATCATACAGCAAACGCATGGCAAACCTATAATCCTGATACCCTAATGGCAATCGATACTACCTACCGAACGGAAGCGACCGAGATTATGGACGACTTCTCGTTAGCCAGCGAAGAGTTACAGGACGCCCTGGATAAAATTGCGAGCATCAACCAATTGCTCGGCGGCAACCGGCTTACCCTAAATGGTGTAAAAAAACTGCTGGACATTTGCGATACTACCCAAACCATTACTATTGCCGATATCGGCTGTGGGAATGGTGATATGCTGCGGATGCTGGCCGATTATGCAACCCAAAAAAATATCGTATTGCAACTCATTGGTATTGATGCGAATGCCTTTACCATTGCCTATGCCCAAAAATTGTCAGCAGCCTATCCTAACATTTCGTACAGCTGTGTTGATATTTTTAGCCCGGCATTTGAAGACGTCACTTATGATATTGTATTATGCACCCTTACCTTACATCATTTTAAAGAAGACGAAATTGTCAATATAATTAGTATCTTTAGTAAGAATGCCACCACTGGCATCCTGATTAATGACCTGCACCGGAGCCTGCTGGCCTATCGCCTTTTTGAGTGCATCTGCTGGATATTCCGGCTGAACCGGATGTCACGGGAAGACGGCCTGGTCTCGATACTCAGGGGATTCAAGAAAAAGGAACTGGAGGATTTCTCCAAAAAGCTGAATGTTAACCGCTATAGCATCCGTTGGAAATGGGCCTTTCGCTACCAATGGATAATTTATAAAAGATGAGTGTAAAAATAATAACGGTTGCCAGGCAACTTCCTCAATATTCCCGGACAACGGCTGATATACTCCCATTGCTTGATGGCTGGCTTACGGGTCAGGAGGAGCGCTTTATCAAAAAAGTAAAAAAGATATTTGAAGGCGCTGCAGTCGACCAACGGTATTCCATCATGGATCCACTGGAAGTATTTACAGCCTCCTCTTTTGAAGAAAAAAATAATATTTATACGCGTGAAGTCATCCAACTGGGTGAAAAGGTACTCCAAAAGGCATTGGAAAAAGCCGGATGGGATCCCCAAAGCCTGGATTATATCATTACAGTTAGCTGTACCGGGATCATGATTCCATCGCTGGACGCTTACCTGATCAACAGCATGAAACTCCGGCAGGATATTGTCCGCCTTCCGGTGACTGAAATGGGATGTGCTGCCGGGATTTCCGGGATTATTTATGCCAAGAATTTCCTGAAGGCCAATCCGGGGAAACGTGCTGCGGTCATTGCGGTGGAATCGCCAACGGCTACCTTTCAGCTGAATGACTTTTCAATGCCCAACATCGTCAGTGCGGCTATTTTTGGCGATGGAGCCGCGTGCTGCCTGGTTTCCTCACACGCAGAAGACCAGGGCCCGGAGATCATCGATGAGCAGATGTATCATTTTTATGATGCCGAACACATGATGGGATTCCAGCTTACGAACACCGGCTTGCAAATGGTCCTGGACATAGAAGTTCCCGATACCATTGCGGCCCATTTCGGGGATATCATCCATCCCTTCCTCCACAAAAATCATTTAAAAATAGAAGACATAGACCACATGATTTTCCACCCCGGTGGTGAAAAAATAGTGCAGACTGTGGAAGCCTTATTTTCTGGACTGGGTAAAAACATCGATGCGACCAAACAGGTCTTAAAAAACTATGGCAATATGTCGAGTGCTACGGTGCTTTATGTTCTGGAACACATTATGGACCAGCAACCTAAAGCAGGCGAAAAAGGGCTTATGCTGAGCTTTGGCCCTGGCTTTTCAGCACAAAGGGTCTTATTACAATGGTAAATTTATAACTTAAAAAAATACAATGGATTTAAAGAATATTATCGCACAGCTACCGTATAGCAAACCTTTCCTATTTGTGGATGAATTACTCCATGCTGATGAAAACGGAATTTCAGGAACCTATACTTTTGATGAAAGCCTGGATTTTTACAAAGGGCATTTTAAGGACAACCCGGTTACTCCCGGTGTGATCCTGACCGAGACTATGGCGCAGATCGGTATGGTATGCCTGGGTATTTACCTGCTCGATAGTAACCTCAAAAAAGATACTGTCATCGCATTCACTTCTGCTGATATTTCCTTTTTAAAACCGGTATATCCCAATGAAAAAGTAACGGTAACTTCCGAAAAGACGTTCTTCCGGTTTGGCAAACTAAAGTGTAATGTGGTGATGACTAATGCAGCCGGCCAGGAAGTCTGCAAAGGAGTGATTGCCGGTATGATTACTACGAAACTATGAAAAAAAGGGTTATCATAACAGGTTTAGGTGTTGTGGCTCCCAATGGAGTCGGCCTACCGGCATTCACGCATGCCCTTAAAAACGGGCTTTCGGGGATACGCCATGATGCCCGGTTGGAAGCCCTGCAGTTTTCCGGCCAGATCGCCGGTGAACCCGAAATATCGGATGCGCTCAAAAGCCAGTATTTTACCGATCTCGAATTACGGGGTTTCAATAGTACCGGTATACTTTATGGCGTGATTGCCGGAATGGAAGCCTGGACAAGTGCCGGACTGCCGATAGTGCAAAAGGAACATCCTGACTGGTACAGCGGAACCATCTTTGGTTCGGGCACCTCGGGTATTGATAAATTCCGGGAAAGCATTTACAAGATCGACGAGCTGCAAACCCGCAGACTGGGCAGTACTGTAGTCGCCCAAACGATGAACAGTGGCATCAGTGCTTATTTGGGTGGAAAGCTCGGCCTGGGCAATCAGGTCACCACAAATTCCTCTGCCTGTGCGACCGGTACCGAAGCCATTATCATGGCTTACCAACGCATCCAGGCAGGGCTTGCCAAACGCATCCTTGCCGGCAGTACTGGTGATAGCGGCCCTTATATCTGGGCGGGATTCGATGCCCTGCGGGTGTGCAGCTCCAACCATAATACCACTCCCGAACAGGGATCAAGGCCCATGAGTGCGTCGGCATCAGGATTTGTACCGGGCAGTGGCGCCGGGGCATTGCTCATCGAAGACCTGGAGAGTGCCACACAGCGTGGCGCTACCATTTATGCCGAAATCATCGGAGGGCATGTCAACTCCGGAGGCCAGCGTGGGAGTGGCAGTATGACGGCACCCAACAGCGTTGCGGTACAACGCTGCATCACCGAGGCGCTCAAAAGTGCCCATATTACAGCCGATGCTATTGATGCCATCAACGGACACCTGACCGCTACTACCAAAGACAGCCTGGAAATCAAAAACTGGACGGAAGCCCTGGGACGCAGTGGAGATGATTTTCCTTATATAAATTCCTTAAAATCAATGACCGGGCATTGCCTGAGTGCTGCCGGAAGTATTGAAAGTGTAGCCACCGTACTCCAGCTCCACGAGCAGTTTTTGTTTCCAAATATCAATTGTGAAGACCTGCATCCTGAAATAGCCGCCTTGGTCGCGGCTTCAAAAATACCTACTCAAATGATCACTCCCCCACTCCGCATTATTGCTAAAGCGAGTTTTGGATTTGGAGATGTCAATGCCTGTGTACTTTTTAAAAAATTTGAACCTGAATCTTATGACTAAAGAAGAAATTATAGCCCAACTGAAAGTAATTGTAAAACCCTACACGACCAATACCGAAGCGTATGAGGCCCTGACGGAAACCACTGATTTTATTAATGACCTGAACATCAATTCCGCTAACTTAGTGGATATCGTACTGGATATTGAAGAACAGTTTAAAATTGTAATCGACACTACCGATATGGAACGCATGCTGGATGTTAAAGCTACGGTGGAAATTATCAGCCGCAAATTGGCGGCCGCATGATCGGCAATGACGTGGTGGACCTGATTCAGGCGCGTCAGGATAATAACTGGCAGCGCATCGGGTTTCTGGACAAACTGTTCCTGGAATCCGAACAGCTGCTGATTGCAAAAGCCAAAAACCCGGAAATCATGGTCTGGATGCTGTGGAGCATGAAAGAAGCGGCTTATAAAATTTTAAACCGGAAAACCCAAAAGCGGGAGTATATCCCAAAACAATTGTTGTGTAGTGTATCCAGTTCCGATGATTCCGGATACACTGGTTTTGTCCGGCACGTGGATTTCAGCTGTTACACCCAAACCCGGATTACCGAAGGGATCATCCATACATTCGCCACAGCGCAACAGGAAGACCTGAAGTGGGTTACCGAAGTAACGGCGCCCAACATTATAAAAGATGAGCACCGCATTCCCTGGCTATATGACAGAGCTTCCGCTACCTTAGTGCCGGTTTCTGTCAGCCACCATGGGCGGTGTACAAAAGTCGTTCAGCTCCTGAAAAAGCCATTACCCCTTTAGCCCTCCGAAGATACTGGTCAGCATGATACACAATACGATCAGTGTGATCACGACATACATCCTGTCTTTCTCTAATATAAAGGCAAACAGGGAGCAAATGATCCGCAAGATGGGGGTGGCAATCAGTACCAGGACACCCAACTGTATAATTTCTGTTGCCTGTAGTGCCATAGCACCTTGCAGGATGCCTTTGACTGTAATATCAGCCACCCTTTCTCCTACGAATTTATCGTAATGCGGCAACGTGTTGCCACCGTGTTGTATCAGGTACGCCACTCCGCCAATAAAGGCAATTGTACTGGCAGTAAGTACTCCATAGCGGAGCAATTGCCCTACCAGCTGTTCAATATCATGATCGTTCAGCAGTTTTTTTGTAAGTCCGTTTTTCATAAGGCTGTCATTTTAAAATTTGTGGTGAATACCGTTATAGATCATTTCGATGGCGACGAAAACAATCGCAACACAAAAGATGATACGGAGGATTTGTGGATTCATTCGCGTCAGTAATTTAGATCCGGTAAAAGCACCACCCAAAACCCCCAGGACGACCGGAAAAGCAATCCCGGGATCCATATAGCCCCTTTGCAAATACACCACCGCACTCGCCGCCGCAGTCACACCAATCATAAAATTACTGGTGGTGGTACTTACCTTAAAGGGAATGCGCATTACGGTATCCATGGCCAACACTTTTAAAGCTCCGGAACCAATACCCAATAAGCCCGAAATAACGCCCGCTACCGCCATAATGGAGAAACCACCGCCTATATTTTTCAGTTTATAGGAGATTTCGCCCTCTTTCGTGGGATAACTCCCGTTGAGTTTTAGCGTATAGGAAAGCGGGCTTCCTTCAGTCAGCGCCTCCTGGTTCTTTTTGCGCAGGGTCATCGCTGCCGAAAACAACAATACAGCCCCAAATAAAATAGCAATGGTATTGGTTGGTGTATATACGGCAATTAAAGCCCCGCATACCGCACCGATTGTGGTGGCAATCTCCAGGAACATCCCCAAACGGATGTTGGTAATCCCTTCTTTCACATAGGCACTGGCCGATCCCGATGAGGTGGCAATCGAGGCCAGTAATGCGGCACCAATGGCATAGCGGATGTCAACACCAAATGCCAGTGTCAATAATGGAATTACAATTACGCCACCGCCCAAACCGGTCAGTGAGCCCAGGAGCCCAGCAAAATAAGCCCCAATAAGCAAGACGATACTAAATACAAGTATGCTCATAAGAATATAAAATTAATAGTTGTTATCGAGGATTTCCTGAAGCGCCTGTTGTGCTGCTTTTGCCTTCCTGCTTTTTATCGCCAGGAATAACTGTTCGTGCAAATGATGGCTCAACGCAAAATTGACAATTCCACCCGGTTCACGCTTCGCAAAAAAGTCACGGATCATCAGGGTAAAGCTTTTATAAAGATCGGCAAGTACCGAATTACCACTGGCATGCGCTATGGCCATGTGAAAATCGATATCGGCGTTGGCACAGGCCTCGCGGTCTTCTGCCTGGATAGCGATTTTACGGTTTTCAAGGCTGCGTTCCATTTCTAACAGGAGTTCCGGGGTATAATTTTGTACCGCAAGCCGTACGAGTTCTTTTTCTAATAAAGTACGTACCGCATTGATCTCATCAAAATCGGCGCGTCCCAAGCGCTGCTCGATGGATTCGGTAGCTGTATGTTCCATCACAAACGTGCCCGATCCCTGCTGCACCTTTAAAATTCCGGCCAAAGCCAAGGCTTTTATCGCTTCCCGGATCGATGACCGTCCGACTCCATACAACAGCATCAATTCCGGCTCCGAAGGTATTTTGGAACCCGGAGGGTATTTCCCGCTCCCAATATCTTCCTTGATCCGGCTAATTAATCGCTCGCTTAGTTTTGTGGCCATGAGTATGATTGTTTAAAAAACAGCACAAACATACGATGTTTATTTTAAACATCAGATGTTTTAACGTTTTTTAACCGTACTGATGCTCTTTCTGTATCACAACTGACGGAAAGGACAATGTTATAAAACCCTACATCTCTTCCACCTCTCTACTATTCGAACATCTACTTTGCAACACTGTAATTATATTCCTTTTTTACCTCCGGTTCCTTTTTTGGATTCCGTCCACGATCGTGGACAAGCTCCTGCACACCTGCAACAGATCGTCCACGGTATACAACAGGCTCCTGCACACTTACGGCAGTCCGTCCACGATCGTGGACGAGCTCCTGCTCACTTACAGCGGTCTGTCCACGATCGTGGACGAGCTCCTGCACACGTACAGCGGCCGTCCACTATCGTGGACAGGCTCCTGCAGGTTTTCATAGCATTGTCAACCGTGGACGGAACTGTAAAATTGCAAATTAGTGCTGATACAGCTGATTTTGGTTGTAAAAACAATTACCCATTATCCACAGGGTGGCCTGCCTCCGAAGCTTGGTAAAATAGTGCTGGTAAAAATTGGCAACCCTCCCATTTGTTGTCTTACTTCAGATTCTATTTTTATTTTTTTCCTTACATTTACCACTTAATTCCGCACCATTTACCGTGAAATCGAATAAGAAACCCAACATACTCCATTTGCTGAAGCCCTATCGTGGTGTATTGGCATTGCTATTACTTTTTACGCTGTTGAGTAACGCCATCAACCTTTGGCTTCCAAAAATAATAGCACAAAGCATTGATGCATTCAGTGCGGGAACATTCCAATTCCGCCCGATAATCATTGAATTCACGCTTGCCGTCTTCCTCATCCTGATCTTTGGATTCCTACAGGGGATCATACAGACATATGCTTCGGAAAAAGTGGCACGTGACCTAAGAAGCCGGCTTTCCAATACGATATCCAGGCAGAGTTATGCCTTTATAGAAACAGCAAACCCATCCAAATTGCTGACGAATCTCACCGCCGATATCGATTCGATAAAAATGTTTGTCTCACAAGCTATTGTTGCTGTCGTTTCATCGCTGTTTATCATTATCGGTGCCAGCATTTTATTGTTTTCGATCAACTGGGAATTAGCCTTATGTGTCATTGCGATCATTCCCATCATCGGGATTACCTTTTATATGGTCTTGCGAAAAGTCCGGGCATTATTTGTTGCCAGCCGTGCCGTGACCGACCGCCTCAATAAGGTCATTACCGAAAGTATTTTAGGAGCGGCACTCATTCGCGTGATCAATTCGCAGCAACCCGAATACCAGAAGTTTTTAGAATCCAATACCAAAGCCAAAGAATACGGGCTTTCTATATTAGGCCTTTTTGCAGGGCTTATTCCTGTTATTACGTTTACAGCCAATATGGCTGGGCTCGCCATATTAGCACTTGGAGGGCATTTCGTGATTACGGGAAGTATGAGCCTTGGTGATTTTGCGGCATTCAACAGTTACCTTGCCATGCTTATATTTCCAATCCTTGTCATTGGTTTTATGAGTAATATCATGGCACAGGCCAGTGCTTCCTATAGCCGTATTACCAACATATTAGAAACACCTGATGCTCCCGAAACCGGGACACTGACCAGTCCGTTAACCGGGGCAATCACACTGGATCGCGTAAACCTGTCCTACGGACAGACACCAGTACTAAAAGATATTTCGTTTACCGTACAACCGGGTTCAAAAATTGCAGTTATCGGCCCTACAGCTGCCGGTAAAACACAATTGCTCTACCTGCTCACGGGATTGATCCAGCCGGAATCAGGAACCATTACATTCGACGGCCATAGCATTTCGGAATATAAGAGTGAGACTTTTCACAGCCAGACTGGATTTGTGTTTCAGGACAGCATTATTTTTAATATGAGTATCCGGGAAAATATTGCCTTCAGCGATACAGTGACCGATGCTTCATTGCAAAAAGCCATCGCTACTTCTGAATTAACAACTTTTATTGAGGAACTTCCCGAAAAGCTCAATACGATTGTTTCCGAACGCGGTTCCAGCCTCTCCGGCGGCCAAAAACAACGGATTATGCTTGCCCGTGCTTTATCACTCAACCCAAAAATCTTGCTCCTCGACGACTTTACAGCCCGTGTAGATCAAAATACAGAGGAAAAAATACTCGGGAATATCCGGGAGAATTATCCGGGGCTGACCTTGTTGTCGGTTACCCAGAAAATAGCTGCCGTGGCACATTACGACCAGATCATATTAATGATGCAGGGCGAAATTATCGCTATCGGAAAGCATGAGGACCTGCTTCGTACCAGTCCTGAATACATCCAATTATACCAATCCCAGCAAAGTACCAGCAATTATGAATTATGAATTGAATAAACTGTCGGGCAAGGAAAAAAAATCCTCGACACTGGCAGGGGTAAAAAGCCTCTTACAGCTCATCGCACATGAGCGTAAAAATCTATTGCTGGCACTGGCCGCCATCTTGCTGAATTCGTCACTGAATCTATTGGGTCCCTACCTGATCGGGCATACTATCGATACCTATGTGCAACACAAAGAGTACCATGGGGTATTGGTCTATTCCGGTATACTGTTAGGCATGTACCTCATTGCATTATTCACGAGTTATTTCCAGACCAAGCTAATGGGCGGTGTAGGACAACGGATGTTATTCACGCTCCGCAATGCTATTTTTAATAAATTACAATCCCTGCCGGTCGCTTTTTTCAATGCCAATAAAGCCGGTGACCTGATTTCCAGGGTGAACAACGACACCGACAAACTAAACTCCTTTTTCTCCCAATCCTTAATGCAG
The DNA here is from genome assembly GCF_003076475.1 of Flavobacterium kingsejongi. Classification (NCBI taxonomy): domain Bacteria; kingdom Pseudomonadati; phylum Bacteroidota; class Flavobacteriia; order Flavobacteriales; family Flavobacteriaceae; genus Flavobacterium; species Flavobacterium kingsejongi. The sequence continues at coordinate 3,412,923 of NZ_CP020919.1, forward strand.
TTTATTGGAAGTATTGTTCCCATGCTCGGTGCGGGAATCTTTTTGCTTTCTATCAACCTTAAACTGGGTGCCGCCACGCTGGCTCCGGGAGTCTTTATCCTACTCTTCACCCAACTGGTTTCACCCTGGGTAAAACGTAAAAATGCGGCCAACCTGAAAAGCACCGGGAGCCTGAGTAGTGAAATACAGGAAAGCCTGGCAAATTTTAAAGTGATTATCGCATTCAATCGCCGGGACTATTTCCGGAAACGTTTTGGTGAAGCCAACCAGCAGAATTATAAAACCGCTATTGGTGCAGGATTGGCCAATAACTTATTCCTGCCCGTCGCCACTTTCTTTTCCGGCCTGGCGCAATTAATCGTGCTTTCTTATGGTATTTACCTGATTGCACACGGCGAATTTTCTATCGGATTACTGGTCAGCTATTTGGCTTATTCGGTGAATTTTTACAATCCGTTACGCCAACTCGCCTCGTTGTGGACCAGTTTCCAGGTCGCTATGGCGGGATGGGATCGGATTAGTGAGATCCTTTCGATGGAAACCAATCTGGAACAAATACCAACTGGTGCAACATCCCAAAATTCCAATGCCCTGGTGGAATTCCGCAATGTTCATTTCGGTTATACTGAAAAAGAAATCCTGCACAATATCTCCCTGGAACTTGAAAGAGGAAAAACCTACGCGTTTGTAGGGCCAACCGGAGGCGGAAAAACAACTACGGCTTCCCTGATTGCGCGTTTGTATGACCCCACCCAAGGCCAGGTGTTCTTAGACGGAAAAGATATCCGCACCTATACCCAGGAAGAGCGGGCTCAAAAAATTGGTTTTATCCTGCAGGAGCCTTTCCTTTTTACAGGAACAGTAAAAGACAATATCCTGTATGGCAACAGCAATTATGCCGCGTACACCAATGAGCAGTTGGAACAGGTAATCACAGCTGCCAACCTGGAAAGCCTCTTGAAAATCTTTGAAAAAGGACTGGATACCACGGTTTCTTCCAACGGTGATAATATCAGCTTAGGGCAAAAACAGCTCATCGCTTTCATGCGTGCCGTTTTACGAAATCCGGAAGTCCTGATCCTGGATGAAGCCACCGCCAATATCGATACTGTAACAGAACAGTTGCTGGAAAACATACTGGACAAGCTACCGGAACAAACGACGCGTATTATCATTGCCCACCGCCTCAATACCATTAAAAATGCCGATGTCATCTTCTTTGTAAACTCAGGAGAAGTCATTCGTGCCGGGTCTTTTGAGGATGCTATGGACAAGCTCCTGAAAGGAAAAAGATCCAGTTAAAGCTATTGTCTGGATTTATTTTTTATCCGGGACTATATTTAGCATTTTGATATTACTATTTAAGCCTAAAATTAAATACATTTGGCAGGAAAAAAAATAGCTTGTATCCCGGACTAATCATAGCACCATGCGTTGAATTCATTAGGGTGTACCGGGCTGCTTTCCTAATATGCTGAATAATGACAACCGAGACTTTCCCGATTCCTGAAAATGAAAATGACCGATTAAATGCCCTGCAACGGTACACTATATTAGATACCCTATCGGAAACGGAGTATGATGCGATAACCCAGCTGGTCTCTTATATTTGCGAAGTCACCATTGCACACATCTCCTTCATTGACGACAAAAGGCAATGGTTCAAGTCCACCCTGGGCATTGAGGTCAACGAAGTTCCAAGAGACAGTACTTTTTGCCAGTATACGATCATGGGATCTGAAATGGTGGAAGTATCGGATACTTTGGAAAACGAACGCTTCAAACACCATCCTAACGTCACCGGAGGACTCAAAGTGCGGTTTTATGCCGGGATGCCCCTCACCACGCCTGACGGTTTTAATATCGGTACCATTTGCGCTATTGATACGGCTCCCAAAAATCTTACTGCAGCACAGAAAATGGCATTGGATACCTTATCCAAACATGTGATGACCCAACTGGAACTGAGAAGCAAGAATGAGGAACTCATCCGGCAACGGAAAATAGCCGAAATGGCCGTGTATGCCAAAGACAGCTTTTTGGCCAATATGAGCCATGAAATCCGCACTCCTATGAATGCTATTATGGGGTTTACCGACCTGCTGGTGCAAAGTAACCTGAATCCAGAGCAACGCGAGTACATTACCAATGTACAGACTGCTGGTGAAAACCTCTTATTTATTATAAATGATATACTGGACCTCTCCAAAATAGAATCCGGAAAATTAATAATCGAATCCCAGCCTTTCAACCTGAAGAATACCTTAAAGGAAGTGTATGACTTATTAAAAATCAAAGCCGTCGAGCGTGATCTCGAATTTGATTTGTTTTTGGATGCCGAATTACCCGACATTATGGTGGGTGATAAAGGCCGGATGAACCAGATCATCATGAATCTTGCCGGCAATGCGATCAAATTTACCGAAGAAGGCGAAGTAACTATTGCGGTAAAAATGTTGGCTGCAACCGATACCCATTACAGCCTGCGCTTTTCAGTTAAGGACACAGGAATTGGTATTTCGGAAGACCAGTTAGCGACTATTTTTGAACGCTTTACGCAGGCGGAAGAAAGTACCACCCGTAAATTTGGAGGCACTGGGCTTGGGCTGAATATTGTAAAACAACTGGTCGAATTGCAAAATGGGGAAATCCATGTAAAAAGCAAAATCGGGCGTGGCTCCGAATTCTATTTCACACTGGACTTCAAGAAAGCAACTGATTCTGATACGGATATGCAGGAAGAAAAGGTAATGGCCAGACAAATCAACCGCAGCGTTAGTATCCTTTTATGCGAAGATAACCTGCTGAACCAACACCTGGCAAAAAGCGTAATCCGGAATTTCGGATTTGATCTGGATATTGCCAATAACGGACAGGAAGGGATCGAACTGCTGGCTGCCAAAAAATATGACCTGATTTTAATGGACCTGCAAATGCCGGTGAAAGATGGCTATGAAACCACAGTGTATATTCGGAAGGAATTGCAATCCAATATTCCAATTGTAGCCATGACAGCACATTCCCTGGTGGGCGAACAGCAAAAATGTTTTGACATTGGGATGGATGGCTATGTGGCCAAGCCGTTCAAACAAGCCGATTTATGGCATACCATTACATCCGTACTGGAAAAAGAAAACACAGTTTCCCAATCCCCCGATTCATCGAATTCAAAAAGTATCGATTTCTCTTACTTAAAGGAAATATCCGATGGTAACGAAGAGTTTATTACGGATATGATCGGATTATTTCTCAGTAAAATGCCCTCAGAAACTGATTTGCTCGAAAAGGCTATCGCCACAAACAATTATGCTATCATCAAGGCTTTAGCACACGATATGCGTTCGGCCCTTTCGGTATTCCAGCTGAATGATCTGTTGATCCATTTGGATGCTATCGAAAAAGAAGCACAGGCACACCATTGTACAACAGTATCACAACAGGAGTTCCAGGCACTGAAAGAAAAAATGCTCACGGCTGCAAACGCCTTAGAACAATCCTTTACACCCAAAGAAACCGATTCAGCCCTCAGGGAATCCCTATAAAAAACAGTCATAACGTTCTGGTACCAATTTTCTGTCGCTGTATTGCATTTAAAATAGTAACTTCACTATTCCAATGTAATACGGCTCAGGCATTTAAAAAAGGACTATGGAACCAGAGAAACACTACATCAATCGAAGTGGATGGCTAAGGGCTGCCGTTTTAGGCGCCAATGATGGCATTATGTCCACCAGCAGCCTGGCTATTGGCATCGCTGCGGCAAGTGAAACGCGGGATCCTGTAGTTTTGGCAGCATTAGCGGGCCTCGTTGCCGGTGCTTTATCGATGGGCGCGGGAGAATATGTTTCTGTAAGTTCGCAGGCCGATATCGAAACCTATGACCTGAAAAGAGAACAAAAGGAATTAGACTACAGCCCGGATTCTGAATTACAGGAGCTGGCAAAAATTTACGAGAAAAGAGGCCTTACCCACGAACTGGCACAGGAGGTAGCCCGGCAGCTCACTGAAAAAGATGCGTTGGGAGCCCATGCCAAAGAAGAACTGGGAATCAACGTTCATTCACAAGCGAAGCCCTTTCAGGCGGCACTGGCCTCAGCAACAGCCTTTCTTACCGGTGGCATTTTACCCCTTTTAGTCGCTATTTTTGCACCTTTCGATCAGATGATACTGTCCCAATATGGGTTTTCCATACTTTTTTTAGCCCTCTCGGGAGCATTAGCCGCAAAAGCCGGTGGCTCGGCAATTTGGAAATCGGTAATCCGGATTTGCTTCTGGGGTACTTTTGCCATGCTTATGTCGGCACTCGTAGGGCATCTTTTTAGCGTTACACTCGCCTAAATCCATTATACACGGTATCCATCCTGCAATTGAGAATGGTTTTAAATACCAAGCTTTAACGTCTTCTTGTTACTATCACTATTTTTATTCCTTACCTTTAGTACTATAAATCATTGCTTTATGATCCATAGTATCCCTGTGCAACACGCCACAACATACACGTAATTTCTTACGAATGCTTTTGACACCCCTCTGCCTGCAGTGCACTTCGATTTAAATAGAGCACAAGAATATACTCCCTATCTGATTCTCAAACTTAAAAAATTAATACTTTTTATTATGCCAAATGATATTTACCAGATTAAAAAGTTACTGAACACCAAAAATGGTACTTACACCTACTACAGCCTTCCAGAATTAGAGAAACAGGGATTTGCGATTAGCAAAATGCCCTTTTCCATCCGGATTTTACTGGAAAACGTATTGCGGAATTTTGATGATTTTGCCATCACCAAAGAAAATATGGAAACCCTGCTCAACTGGAAACCGGAAGCCTCCGATAAGGATATCCCTTTCAAACCGGCACGCGTACTGATGCAGGACTTTACCGGGGTTCCTGCAGTAGTGGATATTGCTTCACTACGTGCGGAGATAGCCCGGAAAGGCAAAAATCCCGATGAGATCAATCCGTTAATTCCGGTGGATTTGGTTATTGACCATTCGGTACAGGTGGATTATTTTGGAACAGAATATTCCTATGACCGGAATATGGATGAAGAATACAAGCGTAATAAAGAACGGTATCAGTTCTTAAAATGGGCCCAGCAGTCGTTTAGTAATTTTAGTGTAGTACCGCCGGGAATGGGAATTTGCCATCAGGTAAACCTTGAATACCTTTCTAAAGGAGTTATTGAACGCAATGGGGAAATATTCCCGGATACCTTAGTCGGAACCGATAGCCATACGCCGATGGTGAATGGAATCGGGGTTGTCGCCTGGGGTGTTGGTGGTATTGAGGCGGAAGCGGCTATTTTAGGCCAGCCGATCTATTTCATCATGCCAGAAGTAATCGGGCTGCGACTGACCGGGCAGCTTCCTGCAGGTTCCACAGCTACGGATATGGTATTGACGATTGCCGAATTACTGCGTAAATATGGCGTTGTAGGTAAGTTTGTTGAAGTATTCGGTTCCGGGCTTGACCATCTTTCCGTACCTGACAGGGCTACCATTGGAAATATGTCCCCCGAATTTGGATGTACCATTACTTATTTCCCAATTGATGACAAAACACTGGAATACATGCGCCTGAGCAACCGTTCCGAAGATCAGGTAAAACTGGTGGAGGATTATTGCAAAACCAATATGCTGTGGCGTACCGGAAATGAATCCATTAGCTATACCGATATACTCGAACTGGATCTTAGCACTGTGGAACCTACAGTGGCTGGCCCAAAACGCCCACAGGACAAAATATTGCTCAAAGATTTCCAAGGCACCTTTATCGATGTACTCCATAAAACATACGGTCGGAAATACATCAAACCGCAGGAGCAGCTGACCCGATGGTATGCTGAGGGTGGTGGCTCACAGCCCATACCTTCTGAAGCCCCGATGCAACCCGATACAAAAATCGAAAAGATCATCGAAAATGGGATGAAAATGGTTGCTGTAACCGTTGGCCAGGAACAATTCATGCTTTCTGATGGGGCTGTAGTAATTGCCGCTATTACTTCCTGTACCAACACCTCTAATCCTTATGTAATGATCGGAGCGGGTTTAGTGGCACGAAAAGCGCGCGAACATGGCCTGAATGTAAAACCATGGGTCAAAACATCGCTCGCACCAGGATCCAAAGTAGTAACCGATTACCTGATCAAAGCCGATTTATTAGATGACCTGGAATCGATGAAATTCCATGTGGTTGGATATGGCTGTACGTCGTGTATTGGAAACTCCGGGCCTTTGCCTTCCCATATTGCCAAAGCGATTGATGACCATGACCTGGTAATGGCTTCTGTATTGTCGGGAAACCGGAATTTTGAAGCCCGGATCCATCCGCAGATAAAAATGAATTTCCTAATGTCGCCTATGCTGGTCGTTGCCTATGCCATCGCCGGCCGTGTGGATGTTGACCTGCTCAATGACCCCATCAGTTACGATCCAAACCAGCAGCCGGTATACCTCAAAGACATCTGGCCAAGCAATGATGAGATTAATAAAGTGATGCAGGCCGTGCTTTCACCAAAACAGTTTGCGAAAAGCTACGGGACCATCTTTGAAGGTAATGAGACCTGGCAAAAACTCGAAGTGCCACAGGAAAAAATATATGTGTGGGATGAAGATTCTACCTATATCAAAGAAGCTCCATTTTTCAAGGATCTGCCGGATGAAGCTTCGCCTTTACTTGATATCGAAAATGCCAATGTACTTTTAGCATTAGGCGATAGTATCACTACGGACCATATTTCACCTGCAGGTGCCTATAATGAGTCTTCTGCTGCCGGGAAATACCTGATAAGCCGTGGGGTAGAAAAAGCAGACTTCAACTCTTATGGTTCCCGCCGGGGCCATGATGAAGTAATGGTACGGGGTACTTTTGCCAATGTACGTATTAAAAACTCCCTTGCCGACAAAGAAGGGGGGTATACTAAATATATGCCTACAGGTGAGGAAATGAGCGTATACGATGCTGCAATGCAGTACAAAGAAGCCAAAATCCCACTGATTATCCTCGCTGGTAAAGAATACGGTAGCGGATCATCCAGAGACTGGGCTGCAAAAGGTACTTTTTTGTTGGGTGTAAAAGCGGTACTGGCCGAAAGTTATGAACGGATCCACCGAAGCAACCTCGTGGGGATGGGCGTAGTACCACTCCAATACAAAACAGGTGAAAGTGCAGAAAGCCTTGGCCTTACAGGCAGGGAACGCTTTAGCATTACCGGGATTGCAACAGATATCAAACCACTCAAGGAAGTGACTGTCACAGCCGAGAAAGAAAATGGGCAAAAAATAACGTTTCAGGTCATCGCAAGACTGGATTCTAAAATAGAAATTGAATACTATCGCAATGGTGGTATTTTACAATATGTATTGCGCCAGTTCCTGAATAAAGCGTAACACGCATTATTTGATTCTAAAAATAAAGCCCGATAGCAAGTAACTATCGGGCTTTATGCTGTAAAGACATCTTAACTATTCGTGTATTCCAAGAGCCTGTACTAATTCCTCGATTTCATTATTTTTTTCTTTAGGCTCAAAACTTCTATTATTCTTTAAACTATAGAATCGTTGCATAAAATTTGTAAAATAACCATCTTTTAGAATCCCTGATCGATAGGCATCATACAGATAGTGAAAGTTCTTTTCCCTATCCTCAATTGTGGCACTATGATGGATGATAAGCCAGGGAGTATAGATGGCCTTTTCACTAGAACTATTTGTTGGATGGCCATACTTTTCTAAATACAATTCTATCTTCTGAAGGTTCAGTAAATCCAACTGGATCGTATTGTTATTAAGTTGATTATATTCATGCGAATAATAGCCATATTTCATGATGTAGTAGCCGTCTTTATTCCGGATACCCTGATCGGCATCAACAATCTCTTCCAGGAAACAGTCCCGCTTTTGTGGGGTATCGAGATTGCATATTTCTTGTTTGTCTTCCTCTGTCAGGACATTTATCCGTTCTTTTCTATGGCAAGCTCCAAAACCCAGTAGTACAATCAAAAGAAGGATTAATTTAAATTGATTTTTAACTTTAAATCTATCAGTATTATTCATGAAAATTCATTAAATTGTTGTCTATATAGCAATATTAAGTATTTAACAACAAATACCTTATTCCTATTAGAACTAAATAATTTTATTTTTTTCCTAACAAAAATCAAATTTATTTGTATAATTGTATAGTTTATTTCTAAAACCATATCGCTATGATTCGTCAGGTATATCAAAATATTCAGGAGAAACGCCTTGAAAAAAACTTTACTCAAGAATACATGGCAGATCAATTATCCATCTCACAGACGCACTATAGTAAAATTGAAAGAGGCATAAAAAATATTACATTAGAGCGCTTTATTAAAATTGGAGAAATTTTAGAGGTGGACCCTAAAGACCTCTTTGACCCTCTCTCCTTTGATTGATTAAAACTTAAAACTGCATAAAAATAAAGCCCGATAGTTACTCACTATCGGGCTTTATTATAAAAAAATTATTTTTTTACTTTTTTGGATTTCTTTTTAGACTTCGCTTTTTTCTTGGCTTTGGCTACCTTATTTGCTTTTGCCTTTTTCTTAGCTTTATCTTTTTTAGTTTTTTCTTTATCTTTCTTTTTCTTCGCTTTGGCTTTAGCCTTTTCTTTTTCTTTTTTCGCTAATACTTTTTTCTTGGCTTTGTTTTTCTCTTTTTTCGCTTTTTCTTTGTCTTTATCTTTTACTTTCATCTTTTTGATTTTTTTATCTTTTGTTTTGTGTCCTGATTCCAGTGATGCTTCCAGATTCTTTTCTTTTTCCGCTACTGTCGCTTCATGTGCTGGAACTTCTGCAATAGCTTCTTCTGCCTTTGGTACTTTTGTTACTGGCTTCCGAATACGACTTGCTGGCTTTGCTGTTGCTGGTTTTGGAGCCGTTGCCGGTTTTGGCGTTGCTGTAGTTTTTGAAGCTGCAGTCCTGGTTCTCGTCCTTGGTGCAGGCGGTGCTTTTTCAACCGGAGCTGGTGTAGCTGCTGCAGTTTGTTCCACATTTTCCTGTGTAACAACAGCTTCCGTCTCTGAAGCATTGTTTTCGGGTTTATTCTGATTTTCTCTTGCCATACATTTCCTGATTGTTAATTAGATGTAAATTTAACGTTAGCAACGCTTTTATCAAAAATAGGGAATTAATCAATACGCCAATGTTAAGCTTTTTTCACATTACTGTTGAGAATTTATTAATAACCTTACCCACTTAAACTTCAAAAAAACCACCACATTACTTCCGAATTAATAGTATCAAAGAAAAAAGCATTCCCAGTAGGGTCGTTATTCCTTTCGCAGATTTATTATATTTGGCATGCTATCGTCCCTGTATTGCACTACCGAAGGCAAATTGAAAATTTAAACATAACATTCAACAGTAATTCCGCTATCATGAATACTCCCGGTATACCAGCACTTCTTGCCGAAATCTATGAACGTATATTCCGCCCAATGGGTTTTGGAATGGAGGACCTGGAAAGCCATACAGAAAGCTTAGCATACGACGCCTGCTCCTTTACAGTACATAAGGTTCCGGTGGTCTTTCGAAAAGCTAAAATTACGCCTACCAAAATCGGGCAGTTCGTTACCTTATGGAAAAGAAGCACCGCAGGCCCTATTGCACCATATGCTATTACTGATGCAGCAGCACTGTTTATCATTGCCACAAAAACGGAACATCGCCTGGGCATATTCCTGTTTCCAAAAGCTGTGCTTGCCCGGCAGGGAGTTGTCACCACTGGTACCAAGGAAGGAAAACGTGCCCTGCGGGTATATCCACCGTGGGATAGTGTAACAAGCAAACAAGCTCAAAAAACACAACAATGGCAGCTGGATTATTTTGTAGAAATCCCAGCAGTCAACACAATTGACCTCGAAAGAATACAGGAGTTATTCCAGGATTTAATGTAGGGATGAAGAAGTGCAGTCCTATTTTTGTTTGGGACTAAAAAACGGCATGGTATCGAATCGTTTTGTAAAGGCAAGCATTAGGGTACCCGAAGACAATTCTATCGCAGAATCTTTACCCAAAGAAGGATAAACGGAATTATTATGATAATTAAGTGCTAAAGCCCATTTCTCATGATTGTAGCCAAAGGCAAACCGAAAAAAAGATGTGGGATAAGCCTGCCACTTGCGTCCTTCATCGGTGCGTTCATGGGAAAAATTGGCACCTATCGTACCTGATCCCGATAAAAACCAATGTTGTCCTATGGCCCAGGTGTAGGCATAGCCACCGCTTATTCCAAACTGGAAATTATCCAGTTCTACTTTTTCGGAACGCAGGACATTTTCTCCCGATTCGATTCGATTCATATACATCCCGCCACCAAGCGTAAAACTTCCGGCAGAATGCTTTTGCCTTTCATTCTGATTAAAGGCCGCTTTATGTGAGAATTTCTTCCCGTTAAAGACATATTGTCCATGGAGCCCATATTGCCGTGCTTTAAGATCAGGGTATAAGGTAATTTGTTGGTTTTCACCTTCCACATAAAATCCTCTGTAGCGTTGGATAAATACATCAAAAATAAATTTCCGCCCGTAATGATGGAGTTGGAAGTCAAATGATTTTGTTTTCCCCATATCCTTATCCAATAAAAAATTAAGCCCATAGCCATAAGCAAAATTAAATGCGGTGTTGTTAATGGAAAATCCTGCACCGATTTTTGTCGGAGTATTGGGTCTGTAGCTTGTACTTTTCTCCCCTTCATCACTGGTCAATGTGAGATAATTGCGTTCTATGTATAACGTTGCCGAGAGCTTTTGATCATAAAAACCAATATAGGTACTGTCTACCTCCTGCGCTTTAGAAACTTGCCCTGTAAGGATGAAACATAAAAATACAATCGATAAATAAACGGAGCGGGTCATAGCTTTAGTAAGGAAATTGAAAGATACTATTTTTACAACGATCAGTATCCTCAAAAATTGTAGGAATAGTGCAAAAAAACACTAATCAGAACCCATTATTGGGATCCCGGTTTAATACGAATTAATGTGGTTGATGAGATCGCATAATTCCGATATCCCCACTACATAATCGGGAGTGGTATGGAGTAGCGCATTCTGTGGCATAAAGGGCATTTCTGCTGTTAAGGGATCTTGTATGATAATCGTACCGCCGGTTTTTTCGATTGCACGTAATCCTTCGGTACCATCAGCATTGGCACCAGACAGCAAAACGGCAGTAAGTCCTTTGCCGTACACCTCTGCAGCAGATTCGAAGGAGACATCGATGCTGGGGCGGCTGTAATTGATTTTTTCGGAAGCATCGAGAGAAAGCAGCTCTTCTCTTTCGAACAACAGATGGTATCCTGAAGGGGCGACATATATAGCTCCTTTTTCCAGGGGTGTTTTGTCCTCCACTTCATTCACCGGAAAACTGGTTTTGAGGGCGAAAAGCTCTTCCAGTGTAGTATCTTCTGCATTTTTACGATGCAATACAATAACAATTGTAAAAGTAGGAAAAGCCGTGAGTCGTGGCAGCAGTTCCATCAGGACTTTAAGACTTCCTGCCGAACCACCGATTATCAAAACTTTACATCCGGAAATTAGGCCATCTTTTTCCATATCTTTTCTTTATTCAATTGCTTAAAACGATGTTGTATGGAAGAAAACTTTATCGTTTCCTTGGTTCCAAGCGCCAGATACCCCAGTTTGGCCAGGCTATCATCAAAAAGTTCTAAGGCGTGTTCCTGTAAATCCTTATCAAAATAGATCAGGACGTTCCGGCATAAAATCAGGTCAAATTCATTAAAAGACCTGTCCGATACCAGATTATGCTGGGAGAATACCATTTTGCTCAACAAATCGTCGCCAAATTTTGCAAACCCATAATTGGCGGTGTAGTAGTGCGAGAAATCTTTATCACCACCGGAATCTCTATAATTCTCTGCATACTGCTTCATCACACGTAAAGGAAAAACACCTTTCTTAGCAGTCTCCAGTACAACGGGATTGAGGTCTGTAGCATACAACAGGGATTTATGGAGCAAGTTGGCCTCTTTTAATAGGATGGCCATCGAAAATACCTCCTCGCCTGTTGAACATCCAGCATGCCAAAAGCGGATAAAAGGTTTGGTGGCCAATTGGGGTAATATTTCATTTCGCAATACCGAATAAAATTGCGGATCCCGGAACATTTCGGTCACGTTCACGGTAATCTCCTCGACCATGCGTTTGAAATAATCAGCATCCGCCAATATTTGCATCCGGAATTCGGTAAAGTGGGTGAATCCATCCAACTGATACAAACGGTCCACACGCCTTTTCAGAGAGGCCCTGGAATAACCACTAAAGTCGTATCCATAGGCATCAAATATATCGTTAATTAAGAGTTCCAGTGCTGCTGCTTCTATCATGCTGCTTTTATAATACGCTTAATACATCCAGTAATTTATCGACGTCTACCGGTTTTGAAACATAATCATCGGCACCGGCCTGCAGGCATTTTTCACGATCCCCTAACATCGCCTGGGCTGTCACCGCAATAACGGGCGTCTTTGCCCTGTGTGGGATGTTTTTTATAAGTGGAATGGCTTCATAACCATCCATTTCGGGCATCATCATATCAATGAGCACGGCATCTACGATTGCATTGCTTTTCAGGAGTTGCAGCGCCTCTTCGGCACTCATGCACGAAAGGCATTCAAATGATTTCGCACGCAATGTTGCCGAAAGGGCAAAAATATTTCGCGTATCATCATCAATAATTAAAATTCTCTTCTTAGTCATAGTAACACCTACAGTATATTGTATTAATTTTTATCGTACAGCCAGACTCTTAACAGCGACAACAACTGATCGACATCGACCGGTTTTGTAATGTAATCGGAGGCACCGGCATTAATACATTTCTCCCGGTCACCGGTCATCGCCTTCGCGGTTACCGCAATCACAGGCAATTCCTTTAATTTTTCATCTTTACGGATTCGGGCGGCTGTTTCATACCCGTCCATATTTGGCATCATCATATCGAGCAGCACAATATCAATTTCAGGATGGCGCTCCAAGGCCTGCAAAGCTTCTTTTCCATCAATAGCAGCAATGATATTCATCTTTAACGCCTCCAGTGCTTTGGTCAGCGAATAGATATTACGTACATCATCATCTACCACCAATACGGTTTTATTGTTGAGTATATTTTGCAGCAGGTTCCGATTTTTATAACTGTCACTGTTTCCGCTGGTCTTTTTATTTTCTTCTACCAGGTGCAGGAATAAAGAAACTTCATCCAGCATCCGTTGGTAGGAATGTGCTGTTTTTACCACAATGGAATCAGCATATTTTTTGATTTTCAGTTCTTCCTGCATCGACAGGCTTTTTCCGGTAAATACAATAACCGGCAGGTTTTCTAGCCCCGGGCTTTTCTTAATATTCTCCAGGATTTCATACGCTTGCTTGTCCGGAATACCCATATCGAGGATTACACAGTCCACATGTGCATTTTGCAAGGCACTTACCCCTTCGGCAACTTCACTCCTGATCTCTGAATTGATATCATAGGTTTCCAGGAAATAAGCGAGTGCTTTGGCATGTTTCGGATTGTCTTCGATAATCAGTACTTTCTGGGATTCCCGATTAATAATATGCTCTATCCTCTTGAAAATATCAGGCATCTGCTCAAAAGCAACTGGCTTATCAAGGAAGTTCACCGCACCTTTTAAGAGGCTTTCCTGTTTTAGCTTATGGGAAGACATAATGTGTACCGGAATCGGCTTGGTTTTAGGATTCGTCTTCAACTCTTCCATAACCTCCCAGCCGCTTTTTATTGGCAACTGAATATCCAATAATATCCCGGCGGGTTTATACATCAGGGCCAGGTTCAAGGCAAGGTCGCCGCGCACGGACACAATCCCTTTATACCCGCGTTTCCGCGTAAAATCCAACAGCGATTTGGCAAAACTGATATCGTCTTCTACGATCAGGATTACCCGGTCTCCTTCCTGGATTGCCTCCCGGTCATCCGGTACATCTTCCGGAATGTGGGCACTGATGTATTTGTTTTTTGGTAGTACGGGAACAGCTTCATGTACTGTCGTAGCTTCCGCAATAATTTCCTGCCTTTCACTATACTGCAGGAGTGCCGTTCCAATTACCGGAATGCATAAGGTAAATTCACTTCCCTCATCCGGCGTACTTTTTAGTGTAATTTCACCTTTCAGCAATTTTGCCAGCTCCCGGCTGATCGAAAGCCCTAAACCGGTACCTCCATATTTACGTTTCGTAGACCCATCGGCCTGCTGGAAAGCTTCAAAAATAAGGGGCTGTTTGTTCAATGGAATTCCAATACCGGTATCTTTCACACTAAAGCAAATGATCTTATCATCGGTAGGATGGATTTTAATTTCAAGGGTAACGTTCCCCTGTGCCGTGAATTTTATAGCATTGGAGATTAAATTTTTAAGGATTTGCTCCAAACGCATTTTATCTGTCCGGATCACTACCGGTGCCTCATCTGCCAGGACTTTAAAAACTATATTCTTGTCTTTTGCCACCTGGTTGAACAGGTCGTAAAGACTTTCTGAAATTTCATTTGTCGCAACATCATCAAATTCCAGTTCCATTTTACCAGCTTCAATCTTAGAAAGATCGAGGATTTCATCAATCAGTCCCAACAAGCCATTTCCGGAGCTCCGAATCACCTTAGCGAATTCAATCTGCTCCTCATTCATATTCTTGTCGTTATTTTCCGAAAGCAGCCTGCTCAACAGTAAGATCGAATTAAGGGGCGTTCGCAATTCATGCGACATATTGGCCAAAAATTCCGATTTGTAACGGGTTGTAAGTTCCAGGTCTTCGGATTTCTTTTGTATTTCTGTATTTTTCTCTTCTAATAAAACGCTACGTTCTGCCAGTTCTTCGTTGGTTTGTTGCAATTCTTCCTGTTGTACCCTCAGTTCTTCTTCGGAAGCCTGTAATTTTTCGGTTTGGGTTTCCAGTTCCGCATTCATACTTTCCAACTCAGTATGCTGCGTTCTTAATTCCTCCGATTGTGCCTGTGTCTCTTCCAGCAATTCCTGCAAACGCTGCCTATTTTGGGCTGCTACAATCGCAATACCAATTGTATTGGATACGGCATCAAAAAACTCAGTAATCAATGGCGAATATTTCGACAATGCAACCAGTTCTATAGCGCCAATAATTTTATTTTCAAATAAGGGCACGGCAATAACATGCCCGGGAGTAGCTTCACCCAGCGCATAGGATATCTGAATGCTGTTTGCCGGGATGGCTTCTAACTGTAATATTTTACCCGAAGCTACCGACTGCCCCATCAGGCCTTCACCCAATTGAATCGTCTTGCGCTTATCGTTTGGTACATAACTGTAACCTGCCGTGAAATGAAGGGTATCACGATCCAACAGGTACACTACTCCCGCACTGCTCTTTGTATAAAAGGCGACGTATTCAACAACATCTTTCGTCAGCTGTTCCAGGCTTTTCTCGCCAATCATGACCTCATTTAATGCTGCAATACCCGTTTGAAGCCATTCCTTATCGGATAATGATTTGAACGAAATATCCAACGCACTTGCCATATTGTTCAGCGAATCGCCAACGCTTCCTAACGCATCACTCTGGCTGTTATTGACCCGGATATCATAGTTTCCCTGGGCAATTTGCCCCGCAATACCACTGATAACCGTAATTCTTTCTGCAGTTTCCCTGTCGCTTTTTTCCAGTTCCTTCTGCAATCGGGTGCGTTCGTTAAAATCTTTCAAGATGCGCCCTAAAAACACAATACTGATGAGCAAAGCCACGATCGCAGCCACCACAATCAGTACCAGGCTGCTGGATCCATATTTTTCGGAAGCGGAAGTACGCTCTTTTAAAAGTGCCTGTTCATGGTTCTCCATCCGCTTGAAAATTATACGGATGCGATCCATCAGGTTTTTGCCAATATCCAGATCGTCGGCCAGGATTTCCTTTCCTGCCGCCTTTTCCTTTATTCTAAGGGCAAGGTATTTAAAAAACTGATCCTGTAGGGGTTTGAGTTCCTCCAATATTTTTTGCTGTGTAGGATTGTCTGAGGTCAGTGTTTTTACTTCCTGGAAATATCGGTTGGAGCGCTCTTCGGAATTGGCATATAATTCCAGGAAATCTTTTCTCCCGGTAACCAGATAGCCCCGCATGTTGGTTTGCGCATCCACCATAACGGTGGCGTTTTCATTGATATTGTAGATTACCTTATGGGTGTGATCCACCCAGGCATTACTATCCAAAAGGCTATTGATGCTGATAATTGATGCTGTCGAACTGATAATAAGAATAATCAGTGACACGCTGAAACTGACTAATAAGTTTCTTTTAAAATTTCCTTCCATATGTATGCTATAAGCAAATTGCTATTTTACAAGGGTAATATGATGATAAAGCTGGAGCCACTGCCCACTTCGCTTTTCGCCGTAATTAAACCGTTGTGTTTTTCTATTATTTTTTTGGCGATGGCCAATCCTATGCCGGTCCCTTCATAACTTCTGCGGTCATTCAGGCTCTGAAATATGATAAATATTTTATCGAGGTAGGCTTCATCAAATCCAATTCCATTATCTTTTACAATAATCCTGCTGTAAGCTCCGGAGGCATCCATTGGGCTGTCCGGTTCTTTACTGGCGATACGCTCAGCAGTAATTTCGATTTTAGGAGCTACCTCAGCCCTGGAGAATTTGAGGGCATTCCCAACCAAATTTTGAATTACCTGCCGCAACTGGCTTGGAACACCATTGATTACCGGTAAATCCTCGATGGAAACTGTCGCATTCTTACTCTCAATCAGGTAATCGAGATCGGACAATACTTCCTGTAAAACATCGTTCAAATCGGTTGGATAGGGTTTAACAATCGCTGATAAACGGGAATAATCCAATAAATCGGTGATCAGTTTGGACATTCTTTCTGCAGAACTCAAGGTACGGTCTATATAATCAACAGCAGTAGCGTTATCCTGCAGATATTTCTCTTTGATTATTTTTATGAAGATTTCGATTTTACGAATGGGCTCTTTCAGGTCATGGGATACCACCCAGGAGAATTGCTGCAATTCATGATTCCGGAATTCCAGTTCTTCATTCTTGGCCATCAGTTCTCTTGTCCGTTCGGTGACTTTTATTTCGAGGCATTCATTAGCCTGTTTTTGCTCATGGATATCGGTAAAGGTACCTACCCAGCGCGTAATGCTTTCATGGTGGATTACCGGTACGATTTTCATTATGAAATAGCGAAATTCATGGGATTTTAAATTGCGGATCCGTACTTCACAACTGAATTGGGTACCCTCACTCAAATGGTATTGCCATTTCTGAAAGCCGCTGCAATCCTCCGGATGCACTTCCGGAAATCCAGTAGTATCCGCAGCATATTGGTACCAGGGTTCGTTGGCATAGTCTATACTGCCGTTCCGGGATATGATAAACGCAATTTGGGGCAATGATTTTAATACCGACGTGAGTTCTTCCATCTGTGAAGAAAGCTTTTCCTGGGCTTCTTTCCTGATTTCCACCTCTTTCGACAGCATGTCCCGAATATCTTTGAGCTCTTTTTTTTGTTCGTAGAGCTTTAGAAAAGTTTTGACTTTTAATATCAGCAAATCCGAATCTACCGGCTTGGTGATATAATCCACACCCCCGGATTCATACCCTTTGGATATAAATTTCTTTTGTTTGTTTACCGCAGAGAGGAAAAGTACCGGAATATCTTTGGTCCGGTTGCTGCCAGCCAGGTTTTCGACGACTTCAAATCCATCCATCCCAGGCATTTGCACATCCATGATGATCAGCGAATAGTCGCGTTTTAATATCTTTCGCAGCGCCTCTTCACCAGATTCAGCCGTATCGACTGGTAAACCATGCAGTTCCAGTATTTTTTTCAGTGCAACAATATTTGCCCTTATATCATCAACAATTAAAATCATAGTGCGGGAGGAATTGTGTTAACTGCAGGAAGAATGCCCTGCCGTATCACCCCGGCAATACGTGTACATAATGTTTTAAAATCATTCGGTTTTTCAATATAATCAACGGCACCATTTGCAAAACATTCTTTTTGGTATTCGACAGAACAGGAAGTAGAATACATGATCACATGTATGTGCTTCAGTTTTGTGGATTTTTGAATTTCTTTGAGGCAGTCCAGTCCATTCATCCGGGGCATGTTGACATCCATAAAGATCAGTTCGGGAAGTACAGCACCTTCGGTATTAAGTTGCTCCAGGGCATGGATACCATCTGATGCGCTGGTATACTGAATAGAATTATCGGCGTCACTAAGCGCCTCTTGGAATAGTAGCTGATCGTCGGGGTCATCATCTACCAGTAGTATTGAGTTTATTTTTTGAATCACAACCCAAAAGTATAAAAAAGAACTGACAATTTATTATACCATTATCGTATTTCACAAATTATTAGGGATCCTAAAACGGATCTATTTCACCTAATTCCCCTGCCGTAAATCAGCCCGTATAGCAATTAGTACCCCAAAACACTGTCTTATAAAACCTTATTTTTTATGTATTTTAGAGGCCTGATTTGAAACAACCATGAAAAAAGCTATCGCTATCCTAAGTGGAATCCTGTTATTTACCGCTGCTGGACATTCCCAAAAAGTTGTCCGAAAAAACTACGAATACATCAATCCCATTATTGGTACCCAACGGATGGGACATACCTATCCAGGAGCCACTGTGCCCTTTGGGTCAGTACAGCTAAGTCCGGAAACGGATACTATCGCTTATGAGCTGGACAAAAAATACAATGGGGAAGCGTATAAATATTGTGCGGGATACCAATATGATGATCCTACAATCACCGGATTCAGCCATACCCATTTTAGTGGAACAGGGCATTCCGATCTCGGGGATTTCCTGATTATGCCCACCACCGGCGCCTTACAACTCAATCCCGGTACTGCTGCCCATCCTGAAAAGGGCTACCGATCGCGGTATTCCCACACCAGTGAATCCGCACAGGCCAATTATTATAAAGTAAAACTGGAAGATTACAATATTGTCGCAGAGCTTACGACCAGTCCACGGGTAGGATTCCACCGCTACAGTTTTCCAAAAAGCACCGATGCCCATATTATCTTCGATCTTATGGCAGGAATTTACAATCATAAGGAAAAAAATGTATGGACTTTTGTCCGGGTGGAAAATGATACCCTCATCACCGGATACCGCCAAACACAAGGCTGGGCACGCACCCGAACGGTCTATTTTGCGATGGCATTTTCCAAGCCAATCCAAAAATACGGTACCCGAAACTACGATGAAAACAACATCTATAAAGGCTTTTGGAGAAAGTTTGACCAAACCCAAAACTTCCCTGAAGTAGCCGGGCGTAACCTCAAAATGTACTTTGACTTCGACACTGAGGAAAACGAACAGATCCAAATCAAGTTTGCCCTTTCACCTGTCAGTACCGAAGGCGCATTGGCGAATATGAGAGCCGAGATTCCACACTGGGATTTTGACCGCACGAAGAACGAAGGACAACAGCTTTGGGAAAAGGAACTGGATAAAATAAAAGTTATAACGCTGAATGAAGATGACAAAACCAATTTCTACACCGCCATGTACCATGCTTTTATCAATCCTACAGTATACATGGATACTGATGGACGCTACAAAGGCCTGGATCAGAACATCCATACAGCAGTAGGCTTTACCAATTACACTACTTTTTCTTTGTGGGATACCTATCGTGCCCTGCATCCGTTATTCAATATTGTACAGCCGAAACGCAACAGCGATATGATCCAATCCATGCTGGCTCATTACGACCAAAGCGTACACAAAGCTTTGCCCGTTTGGTCCCATTATGCCAATGAGAACTGGTGTATGATTGGCTACCATGCCGTATCGGTAATTGCGGACGCCATTATTAAAGGCAATGCTGATTTTGATACTGAAAAAGCACTACAGGCGTGTATCAGTTCCTCCAACCTCCGCTACTATGATGGAATCGATTCCTATTTGAAATTTGGATATGTCCCTGAAGATAAAAACGGTTCTTCCGTTTCCAAAACTCTGGAATATGCATACGACGACTGGTGTATTGCACAAATTGCCAAAAAGTTAGGGAAGGCCGATATTTATGCGAAATACATGAAGCGTTCCCGCAGTTATCAAAATGTATTTGATGCGAACACAGGCTTTATGCGTCCGCGCCTTAGTGATGGAAGCTTTAAAAGTCCGTTCGATCCATTGGATACGCATGCTTCCGGTTTTATCGAAGGCAATGCCTGGAATTACAGCCTGTATGTGCCGCATGATCCGGAAGCTTTGATACAGCTTAACGGTGGCAAGGAAAAGTTTGTTCGACATCTTGACTCCCTGTTTACCATGACGCTACCCGACAAATATTTCGAACATACCGAAGACATCACACGTGATGGCATCATTGGAAATTATGTACACGGGAATGAGCCCTCCCATCATGTGGCTTATTTGTACAACTGGACGGACCAGCCCTGGAAAACGCAGCGACGCATCCGGATGATTCTAAAAGCGATGTACAAACCTACTCCCGACGGACTGGGTGGTAATGATGATACCGGCCAAATGAGTGCGTGGTATATTTTCAGCACTTTGGGTTTTTATCCGGTAGCCCCGGGTTCTGACCAATATGCCTTTGGAAGTCCCAGTGTTACCGGGGCTGAACTGCAACTTGAAAACGGCAAGACATTTACCATTACTACCAAAAACCAAAGTGCCAAAAATGTCTATGTCAAAAAAATAATACTAAATGGCACGCCCCTCAACAGGCATTATATCACCCAGAGTGAAATCATGAACGGCGGAACACTGCAATTTGAGATGAGCGGAAAGCCAAAACGGTAGCAGTATAGAATACCGAAGGCGGTTATCAACTAACCGCCTTCGGTACTTATTGTTTTAAATCATTCGGAGTCTGTAACCAGCATGGCACAAAACAGCATCCTTATTAATTTCTTCATATTATTCATTGATTGTATATACTTTACCATTACACCTACAAGGAAAACTTAGAATTGTATCTTTTTTATGGATGTTAAATGTCAATTCCCCTTTTCGTTTGATGATGGTATCTCCTTCTCATAAGTTCTTCAGATAATGGCAAAACCAGGACCAAATATAGCCAACTATACCAAAATTAAGAGTTGATAAATTGAGGATTAATAAGATTTTCAAGCGAATAAATCTGATCCCATTTTGCCTGTGTGATTAACTGTTTTTCAAGTACTACGATATCATGAATGGACTTCCCGGTAGCCAGGGCTTCTTTTGCTATACCTGAACAAGCCTCGTAACCCAATATCGGGTTGAGTTGGGTCACAATCCCTATACTTTGCATCACCTGTTCCCGCATGTGCTCCACATTGGCAGTAATACCGTCAATGCATTTTTCCCGCAGGGTATCACAAGCTTTCCCAAGGTATTCTAAAGATGTGAAGAGGGAAAATCCAATTACTGGTTCCATTACATTAAGTTGCAATTGCCCTGCCTCGGCGGCCATAGTGACCGTAGTATCGGCACCAATCACATAAAAACAAGTCTGATTGACCACTTCGGGAATCACCGGATTTACTTTTCCAGGCATTATCGAAGAACCGGGCTGTAATGCGGGCAAATTGATTTCACCAAAACCACAACGCGGACCACTACTCAGCAACCGTAAATCATTACAGACTTTACTGAGTTTAATCGCACTTCTTTTTAAAGTACCGCTTAATTGTACAAAGGCACCCGGATCATAAGTGGCTTCAAATAGGTCAGCTGCAAGATATACAGGAACACCACTGATTTCTGCCAGATGGCGGACACAAATTTCAGAATATCCCTGAGGTGCATTTACTTTTGTCCCAATCGCGGTTGCTCCCATGTTGACTTCGGTAATCAAATCTTCCGACTCACTGATACGGGTTGCATCTTCTGCTATGGTCGTTGCAAAAGCATTGAACTCCTGCCCCAGTGTCATTGGGACAGCATCCTGTAACTGCGTCCGACCCATCTTTAATACGGTAGAAAATTCCTGGCCTTTGGCAAAAAAAGATTGCTGTAATTTATCGAGCTTATCGGCAAAATGCTCCATTTTAAGGTAAAGTGCAATACGGAAAGCCGTTGGATAGGCATCATTAGTGCTTTGCGAAAGATTGACATCATTATTGGGATGCAGGTATTGGTATTCGCCCTTTTTATGGCCCATGTGTTCCAGTCCGAGATTGGCAATTACCTCATTCGCATTCATATTCGTCGATGTTCCTGCACCACCCTGAATCAGGTCGCTGATAAACTGATCGGTAAACTCTCCGGCAATGAGACGGTCACAGGCATAAACTATGGCATCTCTCTTTTTTACATCCAGTACACCCAGTTCATAATTGGCCAGGGCAGCCGCTTTTTTCACATACCCGAATCCACGGATAAACAGCGGCTCACTCCCAATAGGAATTCCTGTGATATTGAAATTCTCTTTGGCCCGGAGCGTTTGTACTCCGTAATAAAACTCATTGGATATCTTTTTTTCTCCAAGAAAATCGTGTTCAATGCGAAAATCATCCATAATAGCAGGGGTGTTAAGTTTCGTAAAATCAAGGGTTAATAGCGGAAGAAATAGCTTTGCAGTTCTTTACGGTTTTTAGTTTTGGTCAGGCCAAGCATCAGTAGGATCCGGGCTTTTTGGGGATTCAGGTCATCAGAAACAATGGTTCCCAAAGCTTCATCATTTACTTCTCCATCCAATACGACACGACCTGAAAGGCATCGGCTCGCCCGGCATACAATAATACCGGAGGCAGTCGCTTTTTTAATGGCTTCGGAAAAAGCTTTCGAAAAATTCCCATTTCCTACTCCGGCAATAATGATTCCGTCTACTTTTTTACG
The DNA here is from genome assembly GCF_003076475.1 of Flavobacterium kingsejongi. Taxonomy (NCBI): domain Bacteria; kingdom Pseudomonadati; phylum Bacteroidota; class Flavobacteriia; order Flavobacteriales; family Flavobacteriaceae; genus Flavobacterium; species Flavobacterium kingsejongi. The sequence continues at coordinate 3,435,800 of NZ_CP020919.1, forward strand.
GGTAAGCATTTTTATATAGTCAACGGAGGCATCTGTATACATGTAAACAATTTCAACCTGGGGCAATTTGGTATTTTTTGTAATGGGAAAAGGAATCGAAGTTCCGGTATCCCGAATGGACTGTTTGTAATATTCCACATGCCCATCATAAACTTCCCCTAATGGCCCTGTTCCGGGAGCACTGAAAGCATTTACTTTTGTACTGTTGGTTTTTGTCACTTCCCGTGCATCATAAACCGATTCATTAAAAGAAATCAATACGCCCCTTCCCCGGCTCTTCGGATTGGCTGCTACAATAATGGCATCATGCAGGTTTTTAGGCCCATCGGCACTAATTGCAGTCGAGGCCCGCATGGCTCCTGTGAGTACCACAGGAATCGTTCGGGGTACCACCAGATTGAGGAAATAAGCCGTTTCTTCCTGCGTGTCGGTACCATGTGTAATCACAATACCATCTGCTTCTTTGTTATTGATTATTTCAGTACAGCGCACTGCCAGTTTTTTCCAAATTTCAAGACTCATGTCCTGGCTCCCCACCGATGCAATCTTTTCTCCACTGATTGCTGCCACCTCTTTTACGGAAGGAATGCTCCCAATCAGGTCGGAAACGGGAAGCGTGCCTGCGGTATAGCCTGCCCGGTCCGAAGTAGTCCCTGTACCGGCAATAGTTCCGCCGGTTGCCAATATGATGATTTTCGGTTTTTGCTGTGCTGTGGCTGATAAAGAAAGGCATAACACTACAAATAGTATAATTTTTTTCATAGGTGATTTTTTAATGTGGGCTAAAGTTAAAAATTAATAGCATTCCAAATCAATATGCTGTGGATCACCGCCACTTTTTTTAAATTATAAGCCAATTCCCTTCTTTATACACACATTCCGGTATTAAAAAAATCAAAAGCTATATTTTACTAAAATGTGCCTACTGATAGTAAAGGTAAAACTTTAGAATTGGATTTTTCAGGTATATGTACCATAATGATATAGTTGTAAAATAGTCTTAAATATCTAATAAACAACACTAAAGCTTTCGTTTATTTTGATTAAATTGCAGTGCATTAGCATTTTACATAGTAATTGTCACTATCCGTTGGCCAATCCTACACTGCTTAACGGAACCCGTTCTTATTTTATTTCTGATGGATCTATAGCAACATTTTAATTCCCCCAAATTATATGGTACAAAATTCATTTCGCAAGCCAAAAGCAGTAATGCTGTCCCATTTTACGAGTATTATTATTTCTTCCAAAAGTTATAAACGGGGAATTATGCTATTTTTCCATACCTGTAAAAAACAGGTCGTACGACAATTTTACCTTAGAAACCAAAAGGCGTTTATGGCAGTAGAAAATAGCTACCAGCCTGCTGTCCTTTTTAGTGAAGAAAAACGGGAAGAATACCTGCTCGTTTTGGAAACCTTCATGCTGCAAAAACGGCCATACCTTACTACATGCTATACAATACAGGAAATGACTGAAGATACGGGAATCCCCATATTCCATCTTTCCCACCTGATCAACAGCCAATTCAATATGAATTTCCAGAATTTTATCAATCTGAAAAGAGTGGAATACATCAAGCTGCGTTTTCAGGAAGAAGAATGGAAACAACTATCCCTGGAAGGTATTGCCTTAAAAGCAGGATTCACATCCCGCACTACTTTTTTCAGGGCTTTCATCCGCAACACAGGGATGGCACCCTCCTCCTATATCTGCATGACCCATTCACAAAGTAATTAAAAGTAAAAAGTGGAAGCTGAAATAGCGAAATTAAGCTTATCCTCACAAACAACTTTTAAGCACCATTAAATTGCGGGGAACCAAAGTCGCACCGTTAGTACATAAAGGATTATAATTTCAGGACTTCAGCATTTACAGTCATTTATAGTCTCCATTGCGAAGTTCCTGAAATAATTCAGTATCTTACCTCCTGATTCACTCAAACCAAGTAGCATGCAAAAAGGATTATTCATTTTAGTATTCATCGTCATCAGCTGTTCTAAAAAAGAAAAAACAACCACCGGAAATGATGGGGAATGGACTACCTATACAACCACGGATTCAATTCCGGAACTACTGCGCCAAAAAGTAATGGCCTATTACCACGGCGATCTGGATATGGCTAATCCTGGTGCACCTTATAATGCCACAGATATGAGAACAGACTCACTCCCTACCCGTCCGTTGATGCTGCTTGCTAAAAAAGGAGATGAATGGAGAATGTCTTATGTCCAGGGCGGTTATGGAAAATACTATGTGTATGTCCAGGCCACAATTCAAAAAAAGGCCATTAGTGACTTTAAAGTTGCAGAATCAAGAACGCTATTGGATAATAATGATACTATAGACAAGCGGATAAAAAACCACCAGTTGGAATTTAAGAACAGTCCAGCAAAATAATTCAGTTATTGCAAAATATTTATAGTATTAATAGTCCCAGGCCATTTTGGCAATAGCAGCGATTAGCCCCTCGCGCTCTTCCCGACTGACATAAGTATCTGCTACAAAAACACTGATTGCCAAATGATTTCCATTGGGTAATGTAATAATACCGACATCATTGGTAGCACGTGTCAGGCCATCATTGGTACCCGAAGTTCCAGGTTTGTGTGCTACTATTGCATTTTTGGGCAGTGCTCCTTTCAGTCGTTTTGCTCCCGGAATCGATTCTTCCATCCATTTTAACAATAACAACCTGCTTGGCGTAGAAAGCACCTTCTTACTGTAAAACAGGTATAGCAATTGTGTCATAGCATCTGGCGTTGACCAATTTTGATATTGGATCCAGTCATCGGAAACCTGAACCATTTCTGTTGTTGCAATGTTGATCCCTGTAATTCCCAGACTATTCAGGTAGTGCTGCACTTTAGCCGTACCACCCATTATCCGTAATAACACGTCACAAGCTGTACCATCGCTATCAACAATATTAAGCCGCAACAATTCTGAAAGTGTCAGTACAGCACCCTGAGGGTATTTCTCCCGGATCGGGCTCACTCCCCTCGGTATGATCTCCGAAGGCTCCACTTTTATTTTCTGGTGGAGCTGTAACCTCCCCTGGTCTACCTCATTCAGTATGGCCATAGCAATAGGGAATTTATAAACACTCTGCATCGGGAAGCGGTCACCACCATGAAATGAAACCAAAATCTCCTCGGTTTCCAATACTAATGCGGTTACTCCAATTTTAGCTTTAAATGGTGCGCTAAGCACTATAATCTGTTCCTCCAGTTTCGTCTTCTGTCCCAAAACCGGAAAAACGGTAAGTAAGGCTGCTATAATAAAAATAATGCGGCTGTTGTATGCGCTCATTCGATACCTTATTTTAAAATATAATTCGGATAAAATTAATCTGGGAGTAGTAGTATTTTACTGGAGCTCTTCCCACTTTCCAGGTATTCATGTGCTTTCTGCCCTTCAGAGAGGGCAAATGTTACGGGTGGTGTCAGCAGAAGCTGCCCGGTTCTGATCCAGTCAAAGAGTTGTGATGCGCGATTTATTCGCTCATCCTGGGTGGTCAGATAACTCCAGAGATCTCCACCAGTCAGGGTTTTACTGGTATCCATCAGCATTCTTGGGTCTACGGGTTGTGGATCACCACCACTCATTCCGTAAAATACCACATGCCCACAATCCCGGGTCACCTCAAAGCTATCCATTAATGTACTCCCAACGCTATCATAGGCTACAGCAACACCTTTGCCATTCGTGATTTTCATTATTTCAGCCTTCCAATCGCCCTGTAAAGCGACTGCATAATCTGCCCCATTATGGAGGATGGTACCGAATTTGGTCTTGTCCCGGCTTAACCCAATGACAATTGCACCTTTATTTTTGCACATTTGGATGAGTAACTGGCCTACACCTCCGGAAGCGGCATGAATCAGTACTATTTCCCCTTTTTGTACGTCATGGCTGTCTTCCGAAAGATAGTGCGCTGTAAGCCCTTGTAACAAAACAGCCGCCGCAGTAGCAAAATCAATAGCTTCGGGCAAAGGAATCAGGTGGGCTTCCGGCACAGCCACATAGGCTGCATTGGCAAACGGTACATCAGCAAAAGCAACACGGTCACCCACCTTATAGGCAGATGTATTCGATACCGAAACTATTCCTGCTCCTTCATAGCCTGCAATATAGGGTGGTGTACCTTTCAGATGATAGTTCCCTTTCCGCCGGTAAATATCGGCATAATTAAGTCCTATGGCTTTCATTTCCACCAGGACTTCCCCTTCGTTGAGTACCGGAATAGGTACCGCCTTATACTCCAATACCGACGCATCCCCAAATTGGGAAAAAGTCAGTGCTTTCATAGTAGTATCCATACGTTTATGTTTGATTTTGAAGAGTAGGCTCTTGCTACTGAATGTTCATTTATCGTTTGATAAATATAGCGATAATACTTTTCTGCCCGCTTTCTCTTTTATAAGAAAGTTCACTTTTTATACCCCGTTCATTTCTTCAATTTGTTTAATTTTGTGCCCTATTCCATATCAAAGAAAATAATGACAACCAATCATCAGCCTTACACTATTTATTTTGAAAAATATACGCCGGAGGACTTTGTCCTTTACAATAGCCTGGTGAATAGCGAACAGGTAATGGCTATGATTACAGAGCGGGCACTTACAGAAGAAGAAGCGCGGGTACAATTTGTCGAATTGCTACACAACAACACCTTACATCCTGACTTTGGACGTTTTAAAGTATTTGAAACCGAAACGAAAACCTATATTGGACTGGCTAAAATTGAAATACAATCCGGCATACTGACCGAAGCTGAATTGGGCTATATGGTAGTTCCGGAATATTGGGGTAAAGGTTTTGGAAAACAAATCGCAGCACTGCTTTTGGATATAGGCCTGAAACAGGAAACACTGGAAAAAGTAACTGCTATCATCGATCCTTCGAATGTGGCATCGCGAAAAATATTAATCCATCAGGGGTTCATCTCCGAAAAGATAGATATAATAGACGACCTGCCTACAGAAATACTTAGCAAAAGGCTAAAGCTGCTGGTGTCGGAAAAATTATAATTTTGTAGTAGTCCCGGCGATGACCAGCCACTTTCCATTCATAAAAGTCCAGGTCCGGGTATAAATAAAATCACCCTTAAAATCAATTCCCATATATTTCCCGCTAATGGTATTCGTGATATTGGTAATGGCAACATTATTAAAAATCCGTATCATTTTGTCTGTCACTACTAACGATTCGATGTGGAATTTTTCAGGATGCATCAGATCCATACTTTCGAGGCTGGTAAAAATTCGGCCAGCTTCATTTTTATAAACTACATTCGCATGGGTCAATCTTCGTATCTCGTCATAATCTTTAGTCAAAAAAGCTTTTGCAGCCCGATCTTCCAAATCCACTATAATTTCCTCATGTGATTTTATTCGCATATCGTATGTTTATTTTGCCTTGGCCAGCAAATATTCGCACAAAAGTACTATAATCGAACTAAAAGCCGGAACAATAACCCTATTTTTTTGATAGTGTTCACATTTAACTATCCCGACTGGAAGCATCTGTATTTTGATACTATGTCACAATTTAAAAAAAAACAAAATTATTTTTCCGCATTGGATCCCTCACAAACAACAATTATCATCAAACAATATCTTAATTTTATATTTATATATTACATTTACAATATATTCTTTCAAATGAAAGATTATTTTAAAAGTAGCGTGACAAAAATATACTACCGTTTTTTGATACACTACTCCGATTCCATTTTGTACCTTAAAAACTATAACACATGAGAATCCTGAAAAAAATCCTGTTGGTCATTATTGCAATTGTCCTACTGTTGTTGGTTGTAGCACTTTTTATCCCCAGGACGTATACCGTTACGGTTACCGAAACCATCCATGAGCCTTCTGATATTGTCTTCAATTATGTCAAGCTGATTAAAAATCAGGAAAACTACAGCGTTTGGGTAATGCAAGATCCCAATATCAAAATGGAATATATAGGCACTGATGGTACTGAAGGTTTTATTGCGCGATGGAACAGCCAGGAAGATGGTGTGGGTGAAGGCGAACAGCAGATTACGAAAGTGACTGCCGATCGTATTGAGGTCGATTTACGTTTCAAACGCCCTTTTGAATCCAGCCAGAAAGCAGCCACTTTTGTACAGCCACTTCCAGGGAACAGAACACTCATCACCACTGAATTTTACGGAAGCGATGCCTATCCGATGAATCTTTTATCCCTGCTTATTGGTAGAAAAATGATCCGTGATGCCCAAACAAAAAACCTGGAGAACCTCAAAAAAATCTTAGAGAAGTAACATGATGCCGACTCCCTCCCATAGCTTTGCAAAGCTATGGGAAAAAATAAGGTTCCTATTTTTTATTCCTAAGCTTACTGTGTTTTCGGCCATAAAACCAATAGAAAACAATTCCAATACCCATCCAGATCATCAGCCGGATCCAGCTTTCCAACGGGAGGCCAATCATAAGGAAAACACAGACCAATATCCCCAGTGCCGGAATAACAGGTACTCCCGGAACCCGAAACGGACGGTGAATCTCCGGGTTTGTATACCGCAAAAGTATAACACCCAGGGAAACCAATGAAAAGGCAAACAAGGTTCCAATACTGACCATGTGCCCCAAATCGGAAATTGGGACAAAACCCGCCAGTAATCCTACAAAAACCAAGAAAAACAAATTACTTTTCCACGGTGTTTTGAACCGGGAGTGGATATCACTAAAAAATGCAGGCAGTAGTCCGTCTTTGGACATACTATAGAATACCCGTGACTGTCCCATCAGCATAACTAATATCACCGAAGTATAGCCTGCTAGTATAGCAATAATAAGGGCACTGTTTAGAAAACTATATCCGGTAACGGCAAAAGCGGTAGCCGCCGGGCTGGCATCTCCTACAAATTCGGTATACGGTACCAATCCTGTCATTACATACGCAAAAACCACATACAATAACGTGGCAACCACCAACGATCCGATAATACCGATGGGCATATCCTTTTGTGGATTCTTGGCCTCCTGAGCCGCTGTAGAAACGGCATCAAAACCAATAAAACCGAAAAACACCACGGCAGCGCCCCGCACAATTCCCGACCATCCAAAATGCCCAAACGTTCCTGTATTTTCAGGGATAAACGGGCTATAATTTGATGGATTGATAAAAGCAAAACCCAAGGCGATAAACAGCACAATAACACTGATTTTTATAATTACCAAAAGATTGTTGAAAGCAGAGGATTCCCGCGTCCCTTTGGCCAATACCAACGATAAAAGCACCACTATACACACGGCCGGGAGGTTAATGATCCCCCCGCCTTCCAACAGGCTTCCATCGGCAAGCTTTACGGTATCAAAAGGGGAAGCCGTCAGTTGTGGTGGCAGTGACAAATGGAATTGTGCCAAAAGCTTATTGGCATAACTGGACCAACTGACCGCAACCGTAGCCGATGCCAAAGCATATTCCAATACCAGGTCCCAGCCAATAATCCAGGCCATCCATTCTCCAAGTGTGGCATAGGTATAGGTGTATGCTGAGCCCGCAACCGGGATCATAGAAGCATATTCGGCATAACTCAGCGCACAAAATGCACAGGCTATTCCGGCAAGGATAAAAGAAAGAATGACAGCCGGCCCTGCATTTTCTGAAGCGACAATCCCGGTTAAGGAAAATATTCCGGCACCTACGATAGCACCAATTCCCAGCGCGACCAGGTTAAAAGGTCCCAGGGAGCGGCGAAGCCCATTTTTTGTATCAGTTTCTTGTTCTGAAATCAGTTGTGCTATTGGTTTTTTAAAACGCATTGGAATCTAATTTTTATGGTAATTATAAATGAGTGATGTGTTTGTACGGGTGTGTCAGCCGGTTGAGGGTACGCTCCAGTTTACGAAAATGAACCCGCTTGCGTTTGGAGACTTTATAGTGGGCCATATTCGTAAATAGCACCCCTATCAGGATAATAAACAATCCTGTAAACTGATTTTTAGAAATACCTTCATTGGCCATAAACCAGCCAAAAAGTACTGCAACCACAGGATTGACATAGGTATGTGTACTCACCAGCGCCGGAGGCTTGATGGATAACAGCCAGATAAAGGAAAGATAGGCCACTACTGATCCGAAAATGATGAGGTAAACCAATGCCAGCCAGGCAGCTGCAGGAATTAGATTCCATTGGATTACCTGCCATTCTCCACGAAAGGACGCAATAATAAGGCTCGCAAGACCCCCGATTGTCAGCTGCTGCGCGACATTCATAAACAGCGACTGGGAGGAAGGCCTTTTTTTGGAATAGAGCGATCCTAAAACCCATAAGATGGAACTCACTACCAGCAGGCTGAAAGCGATTACCCGTATGTTGCTGTCGCCACTGGCTTCCACTGTCCCAAGACTATCTTTTAGGAACAGTACCAATCCGGCAAATCCAATGAGTAGGCCTCCACCAATAAAAGGATTGGAAAAATAGGCCTTCCAGTTTTTCTTATCGAGTACAATAAACCAAAATGGCTCACTGGCCATCACAATGGCAGCTTCTGTAGAAGTTACATATTGCTCCCCCCAGGCAACAAGCCCGACACCAGCGGCTAAAATAAGGATACCAGGTATCGCATTTTTTTTCCAGTTGGCGATTGAGTTGGGACGCTCTCCTTTGCGATAGAGCCAGAGCAATATCAACACACCAGCTACCAAAAACCGGAAGCCCGATAACAAGAAAGGCGGAAAACCTTTCAGCCCATAGGAAATGGCGAGGAATGTGGTTCCCCAAATGATATAAATACCGGTGAAAGCCAGTAGCACCCGTAATTTATGGTTGGTTGTGATTGAAGCCATAAGGATAAAGTATTAAATGATTAGATTGGGTTTGATGTCATAAAAAAAGCCCCTCCAGATGTATAATGAAGGGGCTTGGTAGATAGTGAAAAATACAACTATAAAAAGCTCCTGCAACACGAAGGCATAACCATAGGGCAGCAATTCATTTTCGTTAGGGGAAGCATAATAGTAATCATATCAATTGTAAATTATAGGGAATAAAAAAAGCCTTTCATAGTGGTATGAAAGGCTTTTATATAAGGGTGTATATACTTTATTTTCTGTAGGCCATATCATACAATAGATTCGTCGTGCAACACATCATGTTACAGAAAAATGGAATCATATTTTGGCTTTGTTTTGTCATTTCGCTGCAAATGTAGGATTATGTTTTGGAATAATTCTCAAAAAAATATTTTTTTTAACACTGCAATAATAACCGTTATACAATAATCGTTTTGGGCTCAAGGTATTCTTCCAGCCCAAAAACACCATATTCCCTACCCAGTCCGGACTGTTTGAATCCTCCAAAGGGCGCCATTGGATCATGGTTCAGGCAGTTTACCAATACCCTTCCGGCAACAAGCTGTCCTGCGACGCGATGTGCGCGTTCTGAATTTTCAGAACTCACATAAGCTTGTAATCCGTAATCGGTATCATTGGCGATCGTTATAGCTTCTGCTTCGGTCTTATACGTAATGATACAAAGTACCGGACCAAAAATTTCCTCTCGTGCAATACGCATGGTATTGGTCACATTTACAAAAGCTGTGGGTTTTACAAAATTCCCTGCTTCGAGTCCTTCAGGATGCCCGGTACCTCCAATCAGTACTTCGGCACCTTCATCAATTCCCAGCTGTATGTATTCCTGCACCCGCTCGTATTGCCGAACAGTGGCTAAGGGGCCTACACTGACGCCTTCCCGTGAAGGGGGCCCCGTTTGTACTGCTGCTATCGCTTTTTTAACCAATTCCTTTACCGTTTCCAATTGTGCTTCGGGAACCAACAGGCGGCTTCCAGCAATGCACGCCTGCCCACTATTTATAAAACAGGCCGCTACTGCCATGGGTATTGCCTTGGTAAGATCGGCATCGTCCAGGAGGATATTGGGTGATTTTCCGCCCAATTCCAGCGTAACCCGTTTTAGGGTATCTACAGCACCACGGGCAATGGCTTTTCCTACTGCAGTCGATCCGGTAAACGAAATTTTAGCAATATCAGGATGCCGGGTAAGTTCTGCTCCAACAACGTCTCCCCTACCATTTATAATCGAAAATACCCCTGCTGGCAATCCCGCTTCATGCAGGCATTCGATGACAATTTGGGTCTGCAGGGCGCTCAGTTCACTAGGTTTGATTACTGCCGTACAGCCCGCAGCAATAGCGGTAGCAAGTTTGTTGCAGATAAATGCAGCATTGGCATTCCAGGGCGTAATAATTCCTACTACACCTAAAGGTTCCATGATGACCTGTGAAGTGCCAACGGTACGTGAAAAATCAAAATCTTCCAGTACTTTTTTATAATTCAGAAAACTTTCCGCTGCCATAAGGTTAGATCCATATGCCCTGTCACGCGGTGCCCCATATTCGAGCATGGTGGCTTCTGTCAGGTCGCCTACCCTTTTCAGTACTGCGTCATGCAGGCGTTGCAGGTAGTCCATCCGTTCTGGAACCGTGGTTTTGGAAAATGTTGTAAAAGCGGCTTTCGCAGCTGCAATAGCTTCCCGGGTATCGGTAACATCCCCCAGGATTACCTGCCCGATAAGCGTTTGGTCACTGGGATTGATCAGGTCAAATTTTTCCTGTCCGTGGGGCTTTTGAAAAGCACCATTGCTGTAAATATGGTCAATACGTTTCATACGATTATTATTTGATTCAAAGTTCGGTCGTTATTTCTTTACCGACTTTGTTATAAAGCTCAATTAATTGTGTTAAAACGATCATTGTCTACTAAAAACCTTTCGTGGACTTTACAAAATAGGGTGAATCATTCCATTGGATTTTACGGTAGCTGAATTCTTTTTTCAGGGATTCGGGCAGGCAGCTCCACAGGGATTCACTCATTTTTTCCAGCAGCAGCTTACGCGAAAAACTTGCGGCGACTACCAAGCTAATTTCACGAACTGGTTTTGGGTCTGCAAAGGATTTATACAATTTATGATCCACTTCATGCGCGATTGAAAGTTCGGGTACTATTGCAAATCCGAGATCAGCACGTACCATATTTTTAAGGGTTTCTATGGAACTGATTTCATACGTAAACTGCCCTTTTATTTTCCGGCCATCTTCTATGGCACAAATGTCCAGCAATTGGGCATTGTAGCAATACTCATTTTGCAACAGCAGTAATTCCTGTCGGTCTTCCGGAAGCAATGCATAAAATTCCTGTCCTGCCATTGGGTGTGAGGGATACAGGTAGGCTACAAAGGGTTCATTGAATACCGGGTATTCCCGAAGTCCGGTGCGTCCTGTAGGAGTTGCCATCAGCGCCACATCGAGGACGCCTGTTTCCAAATCCTGCATCAGTTGCAGGGTGTGCGATTCTTTGATAGTAAAATGCATCTCCGGCAACGTGGCTTTTACCGCCGAAATAAACAAAGGAATCAGGTAAGGCGATAACGTACTGATTACCCCCAAACGGACTTCTCCCTGTAATGTATCTTTAGAATGAATAATAAAATCCCGGATCTCATCGGCTTCCCGCAGTATCTTCTTTGCTTTTTCAATAATTTCCATACCCAGTGCCGTAGGCTTTAAAGGGACTTTACTCCGATCAAAGAGCTGGATTCCAATTTCCTCTTCCAGGTTTTTCAGCTGTATGGTCAAGCCCGGCTGAGAAACATTGCATACATCTGCGGCTCTTGCAAAGTGACGGTATTCCTCCAATGCAATAATGTATTTCAGTTGCTGTAAGGTCATGGTTATATTTTTAATTTATAAAGGTAAAAAATTATTAATTTGATTTATATCTATTGCTGCTCTAAATTTGTCCTGTCGGTTGATAAGGCATTTACAAAAAGATAATCTGTTTATCCTACTGACAATCATCCTCGTATAAAAAAAAGTATTATTTTTAAGAACCACTAAAATTTATAATTATGAAATTTACAAGAAAGGCTAACGCCAACTGGAAAGGAACGGGAATGGAAGGAACGGGAACTATTACTACCCAAAGCACCACATTGGATAAAGCCCAATTATCCTTTAAAACCCGTTTTGCAGAAGGTGTAGGAACCAATCCTGAAGAACTGATTGCAGCAGCACATTCCGGCTGTTTTACAATGCAACTGAGTTTCCTGCTGACGGAAGCAGGATTCCCTCCCGCTGACCTGAATACGGAAGCCCGCGTTACTTTTGAAGATGGAGCCATTACCTTAATCCACCTGGAATTAAGTGGTGACGTACCCGGAATTACTGATGAAGCATTTCAGTCCGCAGCACAAAAAGCCAAAGAAATTTGCCCAATCTCTAAATTGCTGAATACCACCATTACTGTAACAGCAACCTTAGTGTAATTCTTTTCTCTCAAAAGACAAAAGCAGCCTTATGGCTGCTTTTGTCTTTTCTATCAACTTGTCTATTGCACCTCTTATAACCAGTGTTTTCGCCGGAACCAGAAAAAGATCACTACGGTTACGATGCCCATAGCGAGTAAGGATAAAGGATACCCCCAACGCTGTTCCAGTTCGGGCATAAACTTAAAATTCATACCGTAGATCCCGGCAATAAAAGTAAGCGGCATAAAGAAAACGGAAAAAATGGTCAGGATTTTCATTACATCATTCGTTTTACGGGCAGAAAGCGATAAATAAATGTTCAGTAAGTTATTGGCATCATCCTGTACCTGGTCGTACAAAGTCATTAATTTCAAATGAAGATCGCGAACATCTTGTAATGCAGGCCGGTCGTCTTTTTCTGCTTTGATCGATTTTACCACTTCATTCGTCAATAGCAATAATTTTTTACATAATCCGGCTTTACGTTTCAGGTAATAAATTCCTTCAATCATACCTGCAGGCACATTCTTCTTAAGGAATACTTTGGATTCATAATAGTCGATCTGTTCTGATAATTTGAATGCCGGGGCTTCATAAGAATGCAGCATTTCACGAATCAGTTTTATGGCCATTGCCGTAGTCGTTTTCAATTTGTCCTCTACAATACAGCCTTCATGAATCTCCTTCATAACCGGTTGGGCAGAACGATGGATCGTAATAATAAAATGGTCATTAAAAAAAACGGCTACTTTGGTACTCAGGTCGCGTACCGTTTGTTCATGCTTTTTAGAATGCTCCAATATCCTGACAATAAAGAAATGCGTATTGTTGTGCTCTTCATATTTTGGCAGGTGATCGGGATCGAGGCTATCAATAAGCGTATAAGGATTGAGCTCATATTCTTTACTTACCGTCTCGAGTTCTTCGCGTGTAGGACTGGTAAGGTCAATCCAGGTTATGTCTGAATTTTTGAATTGGTGTTTTGCTACAGCCATGTAAGGTGGTTTATTGGTGTGTTAAATTTAGTACTTTATTAAAGTCAAAAGTGTGAAGGAATCGTGAAAAATAGCAACAACAGCTAATTCTAATAAAATCCGGATACAATAGTTAAGATTAACCCCTCCTATCGTTACAAAAATCGCCTGCCTGACAAGCATCTATTTAAAAGTAAATAAACTCTAAAATGACATGCAGGTTATTATTTAGGCCTAAAATTGATATGGAATGTAACTTTTAACCCGATCCTACGACTGATACAGTCGGCCCTATTTTTGGTTTTCTATAGGAATGGACTACGAGACCGTTGATTTCCGTGAGCTACCAGCATTCCCACTGATCTTTATCACTTCAGTACATAACATTATTTTGTAAGAAAAAATAGCACAACATTTATAACAAAACGAAAAAATAATCGTTTTGTAAACATATTATTCGTCCTTAATCATCTTATTTAAACAATAATCCTAATGAATATAAGAGTACTTTTTGTTTTCCTCCTTTTATTTACTACAGTTACGAAAGTATTTTCACAAGAGAAATACACACTAAGCGGCACTATTTCTGATGGTGCCAGTAATGAGACCCTGATTGGGGTCAACATTTATGTCCCAGCCTTAAAAATTGGAACTACTACTAACGAATATGGATTCTATTCCCTGACTTTACCTGCGGGAACACATACGGTCGAAATCAGTTATATGGGATTTAGAACCCAGGAGCAACAAGTAAACCTGACCAAAAATACCAAACTGACCATTGCGATGAACGGTGATGGTGAAGAACTGGAAGAAGTTGTGGTAAGTACCGACCGGGTACGATCCAACATCCGAAAACCGGAGATGAGTGTCAGCAAGCTCTCTATGGAAACCATTAAGAAAATGCCGGTGGTCATGGGCGAAGTCGATGTATTAAAATCGATATTGCTCTTACCTGGTGTGACCAATGCCGGTGAAGGTGCTTCAGGCTTTAACGTGCGCGGGGGTGGTGCCGACCAAAACCTCATCTTACTGGATGAAGCCACTATTTACAATTCCTCCCACGTTTTCGGTTTCTTCTCGGTGTTTAACCCGGATGCGATTAAAGACCTTAAATTATATAAAGGTGGCATTCCTTCCCGTTATGGTGGCCGTGCTTCTTCTGTCCTGGAAATCTACCAGAAAGACGGAAACTCCAAAGAGTATCATGTAAATGGGGGAATTGGGCTCATTTCAAGCCGTATATTGGCCGAAGGGCCTATCGTAAAAGATAAAGGATCGTTCCTGATCGGCGGAAGGGCTTCCTATGCCCACCTCTTTCTAAAACTGGCCGATAATGATAATTCTGCTTATTTTTATGACCTGAATGCCAAGCTGAACTACAAGCTGAACGATAACAACAGCCTTTTCCTGTCCGGTTATTTCGGAAGGGATGTCTTCGATCTCGCCGGCAGCTTTACCAATATCTATGGTAACTCTACGCTAAACCTGCGTTGGAACCACCTGTTTTCCGACAAACTGTTTTCTAACCTTTCCGTTATTTATAGTGATTATTACTATGGGCTCGACATTGACCTCATTGGCTTCAAATATGAATCCGGCATCAAAAATTATAATATCAAATACGATTTCAGGCATTATGTATCGGATAAACTGAAACTGAACTACGGGGTAAATGGCATCTATTATGATTTTAATCCGGGAATTATCAAACCTACCAGTGAAGGTTCCGGGGTGAATTATAAAAAGCTGGAGCAGAAATATGCTTTTGAACCTTCCCTTTACCTGGAGGCAGAGCAACAGCTCTCCGATAAAATATCGGTCATGTATGGTTTGCGCTACAGTATGTTTTACCGTTTGGGTTCCGGCAATGTAAATAGCTATGCTAATGATCAGGCGGTCACTTTTAACCCGTTGTTCCAGATTTATGAAAAAGGGGTGCCTATTGGTACTAAACATTACGACAGCAATGAAGTAATTCAGTCCTATGACAATTTTGAACCCCGGTTAGCAATATCGTATGCCCTGAATGATGACCAGTCGGTAAAAGCCAGCTACAACCGTATGACGCAATACCTTCAACTGGTTTCCAATACCTCTTCCCCTACACCTTTGGATATCTGGACGCCAAGTGATAGCTTCCTGAAACCACAAATTGCAGATCAGGTAGCCGTAGGGTATTTCCGAAATTTTAAAAATGACGAATACTCCTTTGAGTTTGAAACCTATTACAAACATATTAAAAACCGACTGGACTATATTGATGGTGCCGACCTGATTGCCAATGAGGCGATAGAGCAGGTAGTCCTGAACGGGCAGATGCGTACCTATGGGGCTGAATTCCTGTTGCGAAGGAATACCGGCAGGCTGACTGGATGGATTTCCTATACACTCTCGCGCTCTGAACAGCAAACGCCGGGCAGGACACCTGCAGAAACCGGTATCAATAATGGAAATTGGTACAAGTCAGCCTATGATAAAACCCATAACCTTGCCGTGACAAGTGCTTATGCACTGAATAAAAAATGGTCTTTTGGAGCAAGTTTCGCCTTACAATCCGGACAACCGGTTACCTACCCTAACGGACAATATGAATACCAGGGCATTACAATCCCAAGTTATGGGCAACGGAATACCGATCGCCTTCCGGTTTACCACCACCTTGATATTTCAGCAACCTATGTACCGAAACCCGATCGGAAAAAGGGCTGGCAGAGCGAGTGGGTATTTAGTATTTATAACCTCTATAACCGTAGCAATGCGGCATCGGTAAGTTTCAGGCAAAACGAAACTTCCGGTATCAATGAAGCGGTACGCCTGTCGATCTTTGGCCTTGTACCCGGAGTAAGTTATAACTTCAAATTCTAAGCTGCACCACAGTATTTATAAACACAAATTACCGATTATGAAAAAGATATTCCATTATACCACACTACTGCTTGTCCTGATACTAACTGCCTCCTGTGAAGATGTCATTGATGTGGATGTTACCACGGCTGCCCCAAAATTGGTGATTGACGCGTCGATCAACTGGCAAAAAGGCACAATAGGCAATGAGCAAAAAATCAAACTAACCATGACGACGGGCTATTTTGAAAATACAATCCCTGTAGTATCCGGCGCTACGGTATACATCACTGATGCCAATAATGTGGAATACCAATTTGTGGAAGAATTTCCGGGTACCGGGCTCTATTTTTGCCATAACTTTCAGCCGGTACTGCTTACCGATTATGTCCTTACAGTAATTCATGATGGCGAAACCTATACGGCTACAGAGACCTTACAAGCTGTTCCACCGATTGACCAAATCGTGCAACGTAATGATGGTGGATTGACCGGAGATGAAATTGAGATCAAGACGCTCTATACGGATAATGGTGCTACCGACGATTATTATATGATCCGCTATAAGCCGAGCTTTTCTGCTATTGCGTATCTCGATGTGCAGAGTGATGAATTCTTCCAGGGCAATCAAATGAGCGATATCTTCTTTCATGAAGACCTCGATCACGGCCAGCATGTCGAAATAACCCTATCCGGAATTTCCAGAACCTATTACAATTACATGACCATATTAAACAATATTGTCGGTGGTGGAGGCCCTTTTCAAACTCCTCCGGCAACATTAAGGGGAAATATTATCAATACCACCCATTTTGATAATTATGCCCTGGGATTCTTTAGTATGTCCGAAACCGATTACCGGGATTATCTGGTAGAATAAAACATGTAGCATAGCACACAGTAACAAAGGACCGGTATATCATGTATACCGGTTTTTTTAGGACCACAGGTGGAGGTTATTCTGCAGTACTGTATTTCATATAAATCCGATCGGGATAACACCAAAGCCAATGTTCTCCAACTTCTGCAGAAGCAATTACAGGATGTCCCGTTGTCTCACAATGCCGGTTCATATGCTGTTCCGGGGAATCACTACAGCATAGTGTTACACCACAGGACTGACAGGTACGTAAATGCACCCAGCTGCCATCTGTTTTAATACATTCCTCGCAAACATCGCTACCCTTTTGGACACTATCGATGCGATCAAGATGGATACAGTATACTTTCTTTTCCATAACTAAAGTATTTCAGTATAAATTTAATAAATTAATGTTGTCCTGCCCAGTTTTTCAGCAGTTGCTATGGAATGCAATCTAAAAGTATATCATACTTCTAAAGCTACTGATGTACACTATTTTGAAATAATCCTTCTCTCCAATACAACACCTGTAACAATCGGGGATTTAATGGGTATTCAATGCCTTTTTAGGGTATCCCGATACGTCCTAAGTGTGGTCGCGATACGTCCCAAGTGTGGTCGGTATACGTCACCTGGCGTGTCGCGATACGTCTCAAGTGTGGTCAATATACGTCCCAAGTGTGGTCGCGACACGTTACCTGACGTGTCATGATACGTTGCCTGACGTGTCGTAATATTGACTAAAAACCAAAAAAACGAAACGGAAGCGAACTAAAAGACCTTCCGCTGGCAGACTATATACGTACTCGTGACAAACACTATCGAAATACCGACGAAAAGCAAATACTACACCGGTATACCCATTTCAACAGGCACTATTTTGTTTTACAATGCTCTTATCAATCCCACAATCGGTAATTCCGTATACGGATTAATTTATCCCTATAGCGGAATCGTTATGAATTGCTTAATTTTGCCTTATGTATGAACGGAAAATCCCTTTAAAGCCGGAATGTGGCCTGGACCTGATCCGGGAAGTTGTATATGGCAAATGGAAAATACACCTCCTGTATTATATCGCCCAGGGCATACAACGTCCTGGAGCCTTACAGCGACAGATTCCCGATGCTACCCGCCGGGTATTGAACGTACAACTCAACCAGCTCGAAGCCCATGAACTGGTTACTAAAATTATTTATCCCGAATTACCTCCTAAGGTAGAATATCAGTTAACGGAACTGGGGAAAACCCTGATTCCCGTGATCAACGCCATGGGGGAATGGGGCGATACCCATAAAGAACAACTCCGTAAAGCAGTAGAACGAAATTTACTGATCCCTGAAAAAATAGTATCATGAGCGCCTTAAAAGATCTTTACTCCCTCCCTTTTTATGACCGGTTTGCTTCGGTATTGGAAAAAACGCTTCCGGATTTTAACCGCGAGCATTTTATAGCACAAATTTTTGATGAAACATTTGCTCAAAAAGAACTGAAAGCCCGGATGCACCATACCACGCTGGTACTGCACCAGTTTTTACCCGCCGATTTTGGGGCCGCAGCCGGTGTATTGATTCACATTATCCGGCAATTGCAAAAAGAACAATTTGGAGAAGACGGACTGGTGTTTATATTTTTTCCGGATTATATCGAAACCTTCGGACTGGACGATTACGATCATGCCATCCAGGCTTTGGAAGAGACTACACAATTTGTAAGCTGTGAATTTGCCGTAAGGCCATTTATTTTAAAATATGGCGCACGTATGCTCTCCCAAATGAGTTCCTGGTCCCTACATCCCAATTATAAGGTACGCCGTCTTGCCAGCGAAGGCAGCCGTCCAAGACTACCGTGGGCCATGGGATTACCGGCTCTCAAAAAAGACCCGGCACCTATCCTTCCCCTGTTGGATAATCTTAAAAATGATCCTTCCGAGTGGGTACGCCGCAGTGTCGCGAATAGCCTTAATGATATTGCCAAAGACCATCCACAGGTAGTACTTGATATCGCCCGGAAATGGAAAGGCATCAGTAAAGAAACCGATGCGATTATCAAACACGGGAGCCGTACCCTATTAAAACAGGGGCACGCCGAAATATTAAGCCATTATGGACTGGATAATGAAGGATTGGACTGGGGAAATTTTACGGTTATTACGCCCACAGTTAAAATAACGGAAGCATTACAATTCCGTTTCGCAATTGCAAATACTGGAGCCATAGCCAAAACAGTACGTCTTGAATATGCCCTATATTACAATAAAGCGAATGGACAGCTGTCCAAAAAAGTATTTAAAATCAGTGAGCGCATATTCCAGCCGGGCCAAAGCGAAACGATAACACGCAACCAATCCTTCCGGATCATTACCACCCGAAAGTTCTATATCGGTGCCCATAAAGTATCACTTATCATCAATGGGAGTGAAAAGGAATTGCTGGAGTTTGAATTGGTGGGTTAACATAATACCCAATCGCTAAAATCAATGAGATAGCATTACTTCTTCTCCGGTACTTTCATCCTATGATTCAAATGGGATTAATAAAACGTACCATCAACATAGAACCATTGAGTACCATCAAACCGGAAAGTCGATCGCTCATGATGTACCTGTGCCTGTAATTGGGAATCCAGAAAATAGGCCTTGAATTCTACGCTATTTTGGGCTGCACTGATAATTTCGAGCCGCAGCCAGTTGTTGGATTTAGACCATTCCAGAATATCCGATTTAGAATGGTACTTTCTCCGGGAGCTATCTGTTGTGGCCACGAGGTAATCCGCAGCCTGAACCACATAGGCCGAATAGCGGGAGCGCATCAGTGCTTCCGCAGTAGGCGCCTTCTGCCTCCCATTGATATAAGGGCTGCAACATTCTTTGAATGAACGTCCGGAACCTCAATAACATGTTGGATCAGTCTCCATACCTCTGATTATGCTTCGGGAGTATGGATCTTTTGATACAATTGGTTCAGCAATACCTGGTAATGGCTGATTTCCACCAAATCGGCATCATCATCAGCATGATCCATGATACTGTCCAGGTCTTCCCCTGCGTCTTCCAGTTTGATTGTCGCTTCCGCATATTCTTTTTTAGCAATCAGGTCGATAATTTCCTGTACCGTATTCTTTAATTTAATAAGGGCATTGGCATTTTCCATAGTTATTCTTTTATTTCGGAGTCTAGTGTATTAAATTTTGCCTGGATCTGTTTTAACTTCTCTTTGCGCAGTTGTTCTGCCTCTTTTTCCCGGCTTTTCTTCTGGTCCACTTTTTTCTTGTGGGCCAGCCGATTGGTTTCATTACGTCGTCCCATGCTGTTTTCATTTTGGTGACCGCTGCAAATATAGTAAATGTAAAATGAGACTATGGCAAGTAGGGATTGCAAAAATTACGTACTTTAGAGGTATTGTTTCACCTCCTTATCCATTTTATGCCTGTACCCAAAAAAATATTAAACCGGAAAGATGAGATTACAGCAGATTTTCTGGCAATAATGGAAAAGCACATCCACGACCTGATGGAAGGACGCGATCGTTCCCGTTTTGGAGCCAGTACTTTTGCGGCCCGTTTATTCATCCACCCCCGGCATCTTACCAATACTATAAAACTGACCACCGGAAAATCACCCTGCGAATTTATGGAAGAACGCATTCTATTGGAAGCGCAGCAATTACTGGAAGAAACACCGCTTCCTATTGCCGACATTGCGCTAAAGTTCGGTTATGAAGAGCCCGCCAATTTTACCAAATTCTTTAAAGGCATGGCCGGGAACACCCCCTTGCAATACCGTAAAAAAAGCCAGGTCATGCTATAAAATACTGAAGAGTACACCATTTTTGAGGCAATTGCTCCCATTACCTTTGTCCTGTTCATAATGATAATCTAAAAAACAGTAAATATGAAACCTACTAAAATTGCATTAGTTACTGGCGGAAGCCGCGGATTAGGAAAAAACATGGCGCTTAGCCTCGCCCAAAAAGGACTGGATGTACTCCTTACCTACCACAGTAAAAAAGAAGAGGCACTGGAGGTGGTAGCAGAAATCCGCAAAATCGGGCAGAAAGCTACAGCATTACAACTGGACACTGCCAATAGTAAAAGTTTTGATGGTTTTATTACCGAAGTCAAAGCTGCTCTGCAATCCGATTTTGGTGCTGATAAAATCGATTACCTGGTCAATAATGCCGGAATTGGTATTCACGCCTCTTTTGCAGAAACAACCGAAGAACAGTTTGACACCCTGGTAAATATCCAATACAAAGGAGTATTTTTCCTGACACAGAAAGCATTACCCATATTGGCCGACGGCGGTGGGATCGTTAACCTTTCCACAGGACTGGCACGTTTCAGCCTTCCGGGATATGCCGCATATGCCGGGATGAAAGGTGCTGTAGAAACCCTGACAAAATATTTAGCAAAAGAACTTGGACCCAGAGGGATTCGGGTGAATAGCGTAGCGCCTGGTGCCATCGAAACCGATTTTGGCGGTGGCGTAGTACGGGATAATGCTGAAGTTAATGCCTTTATTGCTTCCCAAACTGCGTTAGGCCGTGTGGGCCGTCCGGATGATATCGGAGGCGTTGTTGCTTTCTTATGCAGTGATGATGCCAAATGGGTCAATGCACAGCGTATTGAGGCTTCCGGGGGAATGTTTTTATAAATCGTCTTTATAGAATCTGTAAAACCAGAAAGCCGCCTGATGTACTTCAGGCGGCTTTCTGGTTTTTAATATGGTACTCGCTATGCAATACTTTGTAAGGCCGTAATCAGCAAATCGATGTCTTCACGTGTATTGTAATGGCTGAATGAGATCCGCAATGATGGTTTTTTAAGATCCTCTTCGCTTAAAATTTCTTTGAGCACATGTGACGGACGAATGCTTCCTGACTGACAGGCGCTTCCGCGGGATACAGCAATACCTTTCATATCCAGGTGGAATAAAATCATGGCCGTTTTCTCTGCTGAAAAGGGAAACAATATATTGATAATATTATAAAAAGAATCCGCATGTTCACCGTTAATTGTGCTTCCTGGAAAATGCAGCCCTACTTGTGCTTTCAGGTACTCTTTTAAATCCCCAATAGCTTCTTTTTCTATGGCTAATGCCGAATAGGACAACTCCAATGCTTTTGCCATTCCGGCAATATTGTGCAGTGCTTCCGTTCCCGGCCGCAATCCTTTTTCCTGTTCCCCTCCAAATAACATCGGCTGTATGTTCGCTTTTTTATTAATGTACACAAAACCGATCCCTTTTGGCCCATGGAATTTATGAGCACTCGCTACGATAAAATCAACCGGCAGGTTATGAAGGTCAAAAGGGAATTTCCCAACAGACTGTACGGTATCAGAATGAAAATAGGCATTGTACTGGTGGCAGATACGCCCGGTAAGTGCCAGGTCGAGTACCGTTCCGGTTTCATTATTCACATGCATTAAGCTCACCAGCGTCGGGATATTGTCGCTCAGTAAAGCCGTCAGGTGGGTCAGGTTGATTTCACCATTCGGTTTCAGGTCGACATAAGCCACTTTTACCTTTCCTTCGCGCTCCAATACTTCCAGTGGATGCAGCACTGCATGGTGCTCAATGCGACTGGAGATAATACGGGTCACCTTGAGATCTTTTACAGCACTATTCAGGATCCAGTTGTTGGCTTCGGTGCCCCCGGAAGTAAATATAATTTCCTGGGAAGCCGCCCCCACTAATTTAGCAATGGTCTTTCGGGAAGTCTCCAGTATCACTTTAGCCGTTCTTCCAAAACTATGTGTGGAAGAAGGATTACCATAATCTTCCTCTAAAACCCGGGTCATTGTACCAATTACCTCCGGCCGTAAGGCTGTGGTTGAGGCATTGTCTAAATATACTTTTTTCATCGCAGCAAAATTACTAAAAAGTTTGCTGCTTCCGCCTTTTGGATCCAGGGAATTCCATCCCACAAAAAAACCGGACAGTTGTCCGGTTTTATAAAATATTATAATAATTCGTCTGGAGCAGTTTCCTACCTTCCACATCTTACATTTAGTGTCCTGCACCTACTTCTATTTCATGATCGATTCCCTGTTCTTTCAATATTCGGATTACTTTCCAACCATAAAAGGCCAGGTAAGCAAAACACAATACCGGAATAAAGTAGGATTCATGAATTCCGATGATATCAGATATTTTCCCCTGAAGCGGTGGTATAATTCCGCCACCCAGGATCATCATAACCATCAGGGCAGAACCTTGTGAGGTATATTTTCCGATACCGGCAATGCCTAAAGAGAAAATGGCAGGCCACATAATACTACAGAATAATCCGCCACTCATAAAAGCATAAATTGCAGTAGTTCCTGTAGTAGCCAAACCGATTAGCATAGAAATCATCCCTAAAATACCGAAGATCATCAATGTTTTTGCCGGACGGTCCTGGCCCAGGAAGAAACCACCAATTTGTATCAGGATAAGTCCTGCATACGCATACAATGGCGTAATATCCTGCCCTGAAATAGCATTTGCTGCCAACACCACACCAAATGCGATATAAGGCACTATAATCAGTAATATTTTTCGTAATGAATTCGAAGGGTTAAATACCGTTATAGCACCCGCCCATCGACCGATCATCATACTTCCCCAATACATGGAAATAAAAGGTGCGATAGCCGATCCGGTGATATTTCCAAAAGCATCAGTCCCCAATAATTCCCCCAGGTTACTCTGGATCGTTACTTCTACCCCAACATAGGTAAAGATACCCAGCATCCCCAATACCAGTTGTGGATACCGCATCGCTCCCCATCCTTCCGGGCTCTTACGTGCGGCAGTATTGGCAAACAATAAGCCCAGGACAATGATTAATAACGTTGATATGGTAAGGCCAAGCCCTAAATAATCTTTTTCCTTGTTTTCGATAAAACGGGTCACAAACTCCGGATCTTCATAACGGGAGAAGATATAAGCAAAGATGACAATCAGTGCTGCAGTAATGATCAGTAAGGTATTAAGTGCTTTTTTAGCGGGCTCAAACGTAGCTGGCAATTTACCGGCAGGAAGCTTTTTAGAGAAAAAGAATAATCCCGCTGCAATAAGGAACAACGCCCCTACAAAAACATACAGGATCTCCATTTTGTCTAACGAATCTGCTTTTTGTGCAAATTCTTCAATATTTACACCTGTCGCCACTCCAAATAGTGCAATTGAAACTACAATCGGCCCGATGGTGGTTCCAAAAGAGTTGATCCCTCCAGCAAGGTTCAGTCGGTTTGATGCTGTATGTGCCGGGCCTAAAGACGCTGCAAAAGGCTGTGCTGAGGTTTGCTGTAATGAAAACCCAAGGGCTACAATAAATAAAGCCCCCAGGATCATATAATAATTCCCCTGGCTTACGGCAAAAATCATTGCTGCTGCACCTACAGCACTAATCAGCAAGCCGTTGATGATTCCCTGTTTAAATCCCCAGGCATTCAGGATGTCTTTCTTGATAAAGCTGCTGAATGCAAATAATAGTAAAGCGCCCAGATAGTAAGCCCCATAAAAGGCAAAATCGATCAGCTGGCTCTGGAATTGATCCAGTCCAAATTTCGCTTTACAAAAAGGGATGAACACCCCATTCGAAGCTCCGATGAATCCCCAGAAGAAAAACACCGTAATCAGCGTATAAAGCGCAGGATAATTGGTTTTGGTTTCGTTGTTATACATAATTGGTTTTAAAATAATTAGGAAAGTTAAGGTTATAAGGGAAAGAAACTTACCGCAGCTCCACCACCAGCGGCCAGTTTCAGGTTCAGTTTGCTTTTTGAAGTTACTGTCAGTTTACGAATTTTGTATGATATCGGATTTTTCTCCCAATCAGCTGCAGGGCCATCTTCATATACGATCGCCTGGTATTTTTTCCCAGGAGTCAGGAAGTCTAATTTTAGGGTCGTTTCGCGTGCCTGCTCATCGGTAATAGCCCCCAGGAACCATTGCTCTTTTCCTTTTGCTTTTCGTGCAATAGTGATGTAATCTCCCGGTTCTGCTTCCAGTACTTTTGTATCATCCCAGTCTAATGCCACATCTTTGATAAATTGAAAAGCATCTGCATAACGTTCATAGTTCTCCGGAAGATCTGCCGCCATTTGCAACGGACTGTAAATCGTAACATACAATGCCAGTTGTTTTGCCAGTGTTGTATGTACCTGTTCTGTTTTCTTCGGATCATAATAACTCATTTTGATCTCAAAGATCCCAGGAGTATAATCCATAGGGCCGCCCAAAAGCCTGGTAAAGGGCAGTATTGTTTCATGTGCTGGTGGATTTCCCACGCTCCAGCCATTAAATTCATTTCCACGGGCAGCCTCGGCTGCGATATAATTCGGCCACGTACGCGAAACACCTGTTGGGCGTACCGATTCATGTGAATTCACCATGATTTTATACTCGGCAGCACGTTGTGGTACATAATTGAAGTGATTTACCATCGTTTGCCCGTCATGCCATTCCCCTCTCGGGATGATTTTACCTACATATCCTGTTTTTACAGCATCGTAACCATTGTCTTTCATAAAGGTAAAAGCCCGGTCCAGGCGACGCTCATAATTTGCGACCGAACCTGCTGTTTCATGGTGCATGATCAGTTTTACATTTTTAGATTTTGCATAGGATTCTAAAGCTTTAACATCAAAATCAGGATAGGCTGTTGTAAAATCAAATACTTCTTCTTTCCAGTTTCCGGTCCATTCTTCCCAGCCGGTATTCCAGCCTTCAATCAAGACCCCATCAAAACCGTTTTTAGCAGCAAAATCAATATAGTGTTTGGTATTGGCAGTTGTCGCAGAATGTTTGCCATTGGGGATCAGTTTATTTACATCAGTTTCATATTTATCGGCATAATTCCAGGTGCCGCGATTCACGTGCATTTCCCACCAGATCCCTACATATTTCATCGGTCTGATCCAGGAGGTATCTTCTAATTTTGAAGGCTCATTCAGGTTCAGTATCATTTTAGAAGCCACAATATCACGGGCATCATTGCTCACCATGATGGTACGCCAGGGTGATACAAATCCGGTTTGCAGGTAGGCTTTGTCCCCAATAGCATTCGGTGCCAGATTGGCCTTGAAGCTGTTGTTTTTCACATCAGTATCCAGGTGCAGCACCGGGTAGTTAATGGCAGCCGCTTCAAATATATTAATGTAAATCCCCTCTTTCGACTTCATCATCAAAGGCGTCTGAACCCTGTATTTTTCAAGCCTTCCCGGTGCTCCGATACCGTTATCCGTATCTACTTTGGCAACATCAATCCCGGAAATAGGAGTTTCGAGGTATACATATTCATTACTGTCATAATCCCCCGGAATCCAAAACGTCTTATGATCTCCGGTCAGGTTGAAGGCCGTAAGTTCATTTTTAACAACGAAGAAATTCAGGTTGTCCTGTTTTGGAAATTCATAACGGAAAGCAATTCCCTCGTCAAAAGCCCTAAAAACAATATTCAGTAGCTTGTTATCCGATTTATGCCGCAGGAAAACTTTTAATTCATTGTATTCGTTTTTGATCGAAGCGACTTCTCCGAGTACCGGTTTCCAGTTTTCAGAAAACGAACGGGTAGCGGTAGACACCACTTCAAAATTATCCTGTAAAGCGGGAAGGTCTTTCAATTCAAATCCTAAGGCACTTTTGGTAATAATCGCCTTATCCTTATACGAAACGGCATAAACCGGTTGCCCGGAAGCAGTGAGGCGAAAAGTAGCCTGTACGGATTTGGAAGGGGATACCAACACTTGAGAATGGATAATCTGGGTAGCTGTGAGGACTAAAAAAAATAAAATCTTTTTCATTTCTGGAAATTAGGATATATAAAGAATCGGCATAGAAATTATGCAGAATATAAATTACGTACCTATAAATTAAGAATAATAAATTTCCTCACCTTTATTATGCTTTTTTTAAGAACATCCAAATATAATAATTCAAGTGGATTTATCCGTGTTTTTTTTTATTTGGGAATTAAAATTGATAAAAAAAGTTATTTTTGTTTCAAATTAAATTGTGATGAAAAAATTTTTAGGCCTTTTTGTATTCTTAGTATTGTTGAATGGCTGTGATGATGGTGACCTTACTGTGAGTTCATTTAGCTTTTCCGGTACTGATACGGTACAAAGTTGTCCCCTGGATGCTACAGTGGCCGATCCGAAACAACTGCTTTATAAAATCAGTGGCAATGAAGCCATTATACTGAATATCCCTTCCAGCTTTTATAGAAACCAAAAAACGGAAGATGGTGTACCAAGAACCCGTGTATTACAGGCAGGGGAATTAATTTACAGGGTATATGCGAGTACTCCTGCAGGATTCTGTTCCTCTGCTACTGCAGCACCGGCCATCAACGAAGAATGGAGCGGAACGGCAACGGCATACATTACCTCTAAACCGGTACTCACAGATGATACCTCGACACCAGCAGTTGGAGATTCTATAATTACAAAATACGATCACCAGATTATTTTACAAAATATCACCTTTACCAAAGGGGAACAACAACAGGTAATCAGCACAATGGACTTTGGTTCGTTCTCTACTCCTTATAATGTACGTTTTAATTTCAGCCCCAATAATGTTGATCCGGCCGTGATTACAAAATGCCCATCCAAGGAATTGCTTTTTGTTTCCAAAACGACACTGGCAATTATCCTGCTACCGGAATCCAGTGCGGCCCTATTCCCAAATACTGTAGGAACCAGGACACAACCAATTAACGCGACCAACCGTGTTGCCTACCGTATCTTTAACGCCAGCCCGGGTACCAGTTATTTCTGTGCCAATATCCCACCCGTGAGCCCTACCGTAAAGGATGAATGGTATGCCCAGAATAATATAGCGGGTAATACCAATGGAATCATACAGGTGGTCACTACCGCATTTATGAATAACAATCAGATTGCAGGATACAGCCACACAGTGACCTTAAAGAATGTTACTTTTGAAAATGCACTAACCAATTTCCCAATACCACAGGCCGATTATATCCTGGGGGTCTACAATGTGAACTTGTAAAAGCTTCAGATCAAAAACAAAAAAACTCAGTACTTGATTGTACTGAGTTTTTTTATGCTTTATACGGACAGAACGATTACAATTCTCTATTTCACATTTTGCTTTATGATTACCTCTGTGGCACCAATACCATATTTTTGGTAATTGGCATCCTGAAAGATAATATTATCATACCGCCCGAAAAGGAAATCCAGTTCTGCTTTTAATATCCCTTCGCCCACACCATGGATAAAAACAATCTTAGGCATTCGATTTTTGATCGCAAATTCAATCTGCCGTTGCGCCGTTTCCGTTTGCAACGTTAGGATATCATAATTCGACATTCCGCGTTTGTTTGGAACCAGCTTTTCGATATGAAGGTCTACTTCCAGTACAAATTCATCGCGGGTAGATTTTTTCTCTTTGACAAAACTTCTTTTTTTAGGCTCTTCTTTTTCTTTACGGATCTCATGAATATTCTGCCTTCCTATACTATTCGCAAAATCAGCAGTGTTCCCCATGTGAATGAGTTCTTTGGGCTTAAAGTCCAATTCAAAACCATCATCCGTTTCTATAGTGATCACCTCTATGGTTACTTTAACGACAACACCATTTATAGCATCATCCAAAACGGTTACTTTATCACCTTTAGTAAACATCATCCTGGTCATTTTCAATATTCTTACTTGGGGTTGCGGCACTCAGGCGCATCATACCATACATAAAAACCACCAAAGCGCCTATTTGTATCCAGATATTCGCATGTTCTTTGCTCTGTTCATAAATTGCTGCACCGCCGGCAATTACCATCATCGGGATAAATATTTTTTTCATTTTGATTTTAAGATCTAATTGTTTTCAAATTTAAGAAACTTTAAAACAATATACTTTATAGAAATAATAATTTCTTTTTTTGTATAATTGTACTGCAAAAATTTAAGAAAAGATGGCATTAGAATACTATATGATACCCTGCATGAACAAAAAACTCTTCGGAGTGGATTGTATGGGTTGTGGTATACAACGCTCCTTCCTATTAATTATCAGGGGCGATTTCTCGGCTGCTTTCCACATGTATCCCCCCATTTATACCCTTCTTCTATTTTTTGGTGTCCTCGGCCTCAGTTTTATAGATAAAAGCCGGAGTTACCATAACCTCATCATTGGATCTGCTGTACTTAATGGCATTGCAATGGTGATGGCTTACACGTATAAAATGTTCTTTATATAACCAAAACTAAACCTTAACTAAAAAACAAACCATGGAAAAATTTATTATGGACAAACAAAAATTACCCAACAGTACTGCGGTATTAATTTTAGGAATACTATCAATCCCTACCTGCTGCTGCTATGGAGTCTTAGGATTGGCACTGGGTATAATTGCCCTTGTACTTGCCAAAAAAGACACGAAGCTATACATGGAAAACCCGGAACAATATGATGGTTTCAAAAATATCAGCACTGGAAAGATATTAGCAATTATCGGTATTGTACTTAGTGCTATTTACCTGATAGTGACTATTTACTTCTATGTAGCAATCGGTCAGGAAGGCATGATGGAAATGCAACAGAACTGGATTGAAAAAATGCAGCAAAACCAATAATCCTGATATACAGTTATAAAAAAATCCGCCTTAGGGCGGATTTTTTATTGTCTTCTATTCAAATGTTTTCAAAGTCGTAATGATGATACGGACACAATCCAAAAGTTGCTCCTCTGTCATCACCAATGGCGGTGCAAAACGGATAATATTACCATGTGTTGGTTTCGCCAACAGCCCATTATCACGCAATGCCAGACAGATATTCCAGGCGGTATCGCTTTCCTCTGTATCGTTGATCAAAACGGCATTCAGCAAACCTTTACCGCGAACTAAAGTAGCAATGCGACTGTTGCTTTCTTTAATATAATCATTTAGTTTTTCACGGAACAGGATTCCGAGCTTTTCAGCATTTTCTGCCAAATGCTCTTCCTCTACTACTGCCAATGCTGCAATAGCCACTGCTGCTGCAACCGGATTCCCACCAAAAGTAGAACCATGCTGCCCCGGTAATATCACATTCATTATCGCATCGTTCGCCAAAACAGCAGATACTGGATAAGCCCCCCCGGATAATGCTTTTCCTAAAATAAGGATATCAGGCTGTACCTCTTCATGATGTACCGCTAATAATTTCCCTGTTCTTGCAATCCCTGTTTGTACTTCATCAGCAATGAAAAGCACATTATGGGCTTCACAAAGCGCTTTGGCTTTTTTCAGGTATCCTTCCGATGGGACATAAACTCCAGCTTCACCCTGAATAGGCTCAACCAGGAATCCTGCACAATTTTTATTTTCTTTTAGTACCTTTTCCAATGCTTCAAGGTCATCATAAGCAATCGGAATAAATCCTGCTGTAAATGGCCCGAAATTTTTCTTGGCATTCTCGTCATTTGAAAAGGAGATTATAGTAGTAGTCCTGCCGTGGAAATTATTTTCACAAACGATGATCTGTGCTGCTTTTTCGGCAATACCCTTTTTTTCATACGCCCATTTACGACAGATTTTAATGGCTGTCTCAACTGCTTCAGCACCAGTATTCATTGGAAGCACTTTATCGAATCCAAATAATTTGGTCACGACTTCCTCGTATTTACCCAGTTTATCGTTATAAAACGCCCTGGACGTTAAAGTAAGTTGCTGCGCCTGTTCCATCATAGCTCCTATAATCTTAGGATGGCAATGCCCTTGGTTTACAGCAGAATAAGCGGAAAGAAAATCATAATATTTTTTCCCATCTACATCCCACACATATACCCCTTCACCTTTGCTTAAAACCACCGGTAGCGGATGATAATTGTGCGCTCCGTATTTGTTTTCCAAAGCAATGGCTTCTTCTGAACCGATTTTTTCTAAAACTGACATTCTGATATTTTTTTTATTCGATAACTGAGAATTCCTTCTTGTGGAGAGAAATCATCCAATAAGGCTGCAAATTACTAAATTTCAGGGACTCTTTTTAGGAATTTGATACTATTCTGCTTCCAATAGCCTTTTTGATAACATTTCTGATAATGTAACTGTCATCTTCCAATTCCGCATCGTACTATCACATTGCAGTTTGTTTTCGATCCGTTTATTGGTCAATTTTGATACGCCGGCACTGGTAAGATACCGGATGTACACTGTTTTCCCATCAATCGAAAACAGATCAGGAGCTATAGCTGCAGATTGTAATACCGCAGTGGCTGCCGCTAAGGGAGTATCGGATAAAAAAGCAACATAGAGTTGTTTTAACTCCACATCAGTGGCTGTCAAAAAAGGATTATTGGCTATAATTGATAGGAGTGCATCCTGGTCTAACAGTAGAACCGGGACAGAAAAATGATAGTGGTCTGCTATGACTTTCGACAATCGGAGCGCTAATTCGTTTTCCAAAGTTTCGGGAGCATCAAAAATAATATTACCACTTTGAATGTAGGTAGCCACGTTTTGAAATCCATTGGCTTCCAGCACAACTTTCAGGTCGGCCATTTTAATCATTTTTTGCCCGCTTACATTGATACCGCGCAGCAAGGCGATGTATGATTTCATTTAATGCGTTTTAGTCTTGACACTGGTCAATATATCATTCATCATCTCGATCTGAACGCGTTGTATCTCGATCAGTTCCTGTTGCTGGTGCAAAATCAGGTGATCCAGCTTTTCATGCAGCATCCGGATTTCCAGCTCTGATTTTAAATTGATCATATAATCTTTTTTAGCACGGTCACGGTCTTTTTCTTCCTGACGGTTCTGGCTCATCATAATAACCGGAGCCTGTAAAGCTGCGAGACAGGATAGTATTAGATTCAGTAAGATAAAAGGATAAGGATCAAAGCCTTTGTCTGCCAGGGCGATAATATTAGCACAAATCCAAAATAATATGAATACGGAAAAGGAAATGATAAATGTCCAGCTTCCGCCAAATGTAGCCACCTTATCGGCAATACGCTGCCCAAAGGTAAAATCACCCGGCTCATCTTCTACCTTGCTAACCAGAGACTCATCGGAATGTAAGGAATCCAGGACGGTAGATTCCAGGCTTGTCAATTCACTCACCTCTTTCGAAAGATAATCGGAAATGTATTTTTCCCGATACAAATTCATCTCTGTCATTGAAATACTCATCGTATTATTAAAATCCGGAAAATCTTTCTGTATCAGTGTTAGGATAGGATTACGGATTACGGCAGCTGATATTTTCTGGGATTCAGGATATTCTTTACCCGTAATATCACTGATGAATGTCTTTTTGTTCTTCATAGCAAAGTGTAATTGAAAGCTAATATACACAATATAAAAAAACCTCAAATCAAAAAGTATTGAAATGAGGCTTTTATACACGATGTAATTATTTTTAGGCCAACACTAGAGTAGCATTGGAAGTAATTTTAGTATTAAGCAATCGCGATATCGGGCAGGTTTGCTCAGCCTTTGTAACCAATGCCTGGAACCTGTCTGTAGTAATTGCATTTACTTTTGCTACGATCGAAAGATAAGACCCTACTACACTTCCATCCTGAAAATCGATGTCACATTTGGTCTCTATAGAATCTACGGTACAGCCTTCTTCTACCAGATAGGCGGTTAACTGCATGGTAAAACATCCAGCATGTGCAGCCCCGATAAGTTCTTCCGGATTGGTACCATGACCATGTTCAAATCGGGTCTTGTACGAATATTGTGTGTTGTTTAATACGTTACTTTCTGTACTGATTTTTCCATGGCCTTCTTTCAATGAACCATTCCAGACTGCTGTTGCACTACGTTTCATAAGTTTTAATTTTTTGGTTTAATTCTTTGAAATTACGCATTAAAGCCCGGAAATGCGGCTTCATTTTATAAAGTTTAACACCACAAAAATTAAAAGAGGATCGTAAATACAGCTCCTTTGTCTTTGCCCTCACTATCACCAATCAGCTTTGCCTGGTATTTCTCAATGATTTTGCGGCAAAGGTACAATCCAATACCTGTAGAGGCTTCATTTCGTGTTCCGGAACGCCCGGCAACAGTGAATTTCCTAAAAATAGCTTCTTTCTCTGCCAGGACAAATCCTGTTCCATAATCCCGCACAGAAATAGTATCCTTACTGACTATAAGATCAATCACACCTGAGACGTAGGAGAATTTAATAGCATTATCCACCAGGTTGACTAAAACCCGCAACAGCAAGTCCTCATTTATTTTAAAGTGTACCACATCGGTGGGCATTGTAATGGTAAACTTTAATTTTTTGTTTTTTATTTTCGTTTTTACCTGTTGCTGCAAACGGTCCAAAACAGCGCGGATATCGGCATCATGATCCGCCATCGGTGCTTCTGCCAATTCTTCTTCCTGCCGCAATAAAGTGATAAACGTTTGCAGAAATTTTTTCTGCTGTTGGGTTGATTCCAAAATAAGCTGGGAATATTCTACTATAGCCTCAGCAGGCTCTTCCTCCAGTATCAACTGGGCCAGATAACCGGGATTATCTGCATAGTTTTTCATATCATGGGACAAGAGATAAATCAGGTCCTGCTTGTCTTTTAAATTAGTTTCGTTAGCCTCAATAGCCAGCTGGAAGTTTTTCATCAAAAATCCTGCTTCGTCACTATAGTGCAATGGCAAATTTGGAATCATGCGGCTTTGCTGATAACCATGTAATGCTTTTGAAACCAGTTCGATCGGATACATCAATCCTTTTAGGAAATAAAGTGTGATGGCTGTTGCCAGTAGCGTTAATAGTAACGTAAAAACAATTATAGTACTCGCAGACAGGGTATTCCCATGGAAGATTACAAAAAGAATAATGCCTATTAAGGGAATGTGGGTACCTAAAAAAGAAATAAAAAGGAATTTAAAAGCATAGCTTTTCTTGAGGAAGCCAATTTTGGATAAAAGATGGTACAACTGCATAAAGGGAATATTTAAAAAATTAAAGGTTAGGAATTCGCAATTTGTAATTATTTAGATCGTTAATCCAAATTTAGTGTATAAACTGCACCATTAATTTCTTCCTATAAAGTTTGTGAAAATATTTTATAAATTAGAGCATAACTCTGAACAAAAACTTATTTTTGCGCTATGGCACGAAAAAATACAGATAAAATCGTTTTTGATTTTGTAAAAGTCCTTGATGCGGGTGCAAAAGGCGTTTCAGTAGCAAAGGCTCCTGATGGGAAAGTAATATTTATACCTAATGTAGTTCCGGGTGATGTAGTGGATGTACAAACTTTTAAGAAGCGTAAAGCTTATTATGAAGGAAAAGCCGTTCGTTTCCACGAATATTCCGAGCATCGCATCGATCCTGTTTGCGAACATTTTGGCGTATGTGGTGGCTGCAAATGGCAAAACATGAACTACCCTCAGCAATTATTCTACAAACAGAATGAAGTAAAAAACCATTTGCAACGCATTGGTAAAGTAGCGCTTCCTGAATTTGATCCGATATTAGGATCGGAAAAACAGTTTTTCTATCGCAATAAAATGGAATTTTCATTCTCGAATGCCCGATGGCTGACAGAACAGGAAATCCAGAGCGATGATGCTTTAGACAACCGAAATGCATTGGGCTTTCATATCCCTAAAATGTGGGATAAAATATTGGATATCAACAAATGTTACTTACAGGAAGATCCCTCTAATGACATTCGTAATGAGATCCGCAGATTTGCCAATGAAAATAACCTGACCTTTTTCAATCCGAGAAACCACGAAGGGCTGTTGCGAACTGTAATGATTCGTACTGCTTCGACTGGGGAAATAATGATAGTAGTCCAGTTTTTTGAAGACAATGCCACCGAAAGGGAATTGTTACTCGATTTCCTGGCAGGCCGTTTTCCGGAAATTACTTCGCTACAATATGTAGTCAACAGCAAAGCAAATGATACCTTATACGACCAGAATATCATCCTTTACAAAGGAAGAGATTATATCCTGGAAGAAATGGAAGGGTTGAAATTCAGTATCAATGCCAAATCTTTTTACCAAACAAACTCAGAGCAGGCTTACGAACTTTATAAAATAACCCGTGATTTCGCCGGACTTACCGGAAACGAAGTGGTGTATGATCTGTATACAGGAACCGGTACTATTGCACAGTTTGTATCCAAAAAGGCTAAAAAAGTAATTGGTGTTGAAGCCGTTCCTGAAGCGATTGCCGATGCAAAAGTGAATGCCGAACGCAATAGCATTACTAATTGTGAGTTTTATGTAGGAGACATGAAAGTTGTTTTTAATGATGCTTTCATCGCAAAACACGGACATCCGGATGTGATCATTACCGATCCGCCGAGAGATGGGATGCACAAAGACGTCATTGAGCAAATCCTGAAAATCAGCCCGGAAAAGATCGTTTATGTAAGCTGTAATTCAGCGACACAAGCCCGTGACCTGGCCCTGATGGATGAGCATTACAAAGTATCCCGTGTACGCCCGGTAGATATGTTCCCGCAAACACATCATGTGGAAAACGTAGTCCTGTTGGAAAAACGCTAATTGTTACCCTGTAATTTTATACCTGTAAAGCTGATGAAAAAAATAGTTATAGCACTGTTGCTTATTGCAATCCCAATAATCTATTGGAGTTGTGAGAAGGATGATATCTGTACCGAAGATACCACCCCAAAAATGGTGGTCACTTTTTATGATAATGATAATCCATCGGTGCCAAAACGATTTGTCAAGCTTCAGGTGGTTTTGGATGGCAATGCCTACAACAATCCGAATAAGCTCGTTTTTACCAATCTGGATTCGATCGGTATTCCACTGCGACCCAATTCGGAATCAACCAAATACCATCTTTTCCTCACCTATGTGGTATTAAACGACACCATCATCACCAATGATATCGTCGAGTTTAAATACAGTAAGGAGGACCTGTTTGTATCAAGAGCCTGTGGGTATAAATCTAATTTCAGGCTCAGCCCGGATCCGATTGTCCCAACCGATTCTATTGGCACACCTCTAAACCCATGGATCAAAAACATTACCGTAATCAATCGGGAAATCATCAATGAAACTGCAGCCCATGTTAAGATACTTTATTAGCGGCCTGCTGATCGTGGGGTTTTCATCCCTTCAGGCACAAAGCAAGAAAACAACAACAGCTGCTGATACGATTCCGGTTCCTCTCGAACGCTATGGTCTACGTATAGGTGCCGATTTGCAAAAATTGTCCCGTTCCCTTTATGACAAAGATTATAAAGGTTTTGAAATCGTTGGGGATTACCGCCTGACCAAAAAGATGTACGCTGCCGCAGAAATCGGGACGGAGAATAAAAACACAGTCGACGAACAATTGGATTTCACGACCAAAGGACAATACATCCGCATTGGTATCGACCTGAATACCTACGAGAACTGGCTGGATATGGAAAACATGATCTTTACCGGTTTTCGATATGGCTATTCCAATTTCAGTCAAAACCTGAACAGCTATTCTATTTATTACAATACAGCTCATACCAATCCGGATAACATCGCACAACCGACACAGCCTAATTTACTGGACAATACGACTGTTTATCCCAACAAGGAATTCAGTGGTCTTTCTGCCCACTGGGTCGAGTTTGTCGCCGGAGTAAAGGCGAAGGTCTACAATAACATCTATATTGGCTTTAGCGCCCGGTTAAACTATCTCATTACCGACAAGAAACCGGAGAATTTTGAAAACCTCTATATCCCTGGATTTAATAAAACCTATGACGGAAGTTTTGGTGTTGGTTTCAATTATACCGTTTCGTATATGATTCCTTTATATAAGAAAGCCAAAAGCAAACCAATCATCATTCCGGATCCGAAAGCACCGAAAGCAAAATAAAAAACAACCCTCCTGATCCTTCAAACCAGGAGGGTTATTTATTTATAAGTACATCTATTTTCTAAGAATCAGGAACAAGTGGACTATATTGTGATCTAATAAAAAAGGCTGCCTTTGGAAGACAGCCTTTTCGGTTTATTATAATTTCCGTACCCCTTTCAGGAAAATCCATTTCATGAAAATGGCTTCCCCATCGCGGGTCTGTAGTGCTTTAAATTGTGGTGATAATATAGTACTCACCACAAAAGCGGTAAGCGGGATCCAAATACCATTAAGGTGTGTGTATACCGCAATGATATAACGTGCTGCGATAAACAGCACCGCAAAACTCAATAGCTGGTAAATAAAGGCTTTTGTTTTTAAACTCATCTGCGCTGGTATTATTCGTTGGTCGTATCGGTTGCTTCTTCTCCCCTGTCCTGGAATTTGGTTCTCTTGCTACCTTCATACATTTCATACTTCACCAATCGGGCTTCGAGGCTACCGTTAAATAGTTTTATTTTTCGGGAAGGCTTCAGTCCTACAAATTTCAAAGCATCCAGGTTCGCTGTAATAAACCAGGCGTTTGTTCCCGGATAGTTCTTTTTCAGCGTATCGCCTATGTTACCATAAAACTGTTCCATCTGTATATCCAGACGCTCGCCATACGGAGGATTGAATACCATGTGTAACGGCCCTTTAGTTTCTTTTTCCGTAGTAAAAAAATCACGCTGCTCAATTTTTATATATTCATCAAGATTGGCATTTCGGATATTATCTTTTGCTTTGGCCACTGCCGAAGGTGCTTTATCATATCCCTGAATGGTATAATGAAACTCACGCACTCTTTTCATCAGGGAGTCGATAATCTGGTCAAAAAGGTCATTATCCCAGTCGTTCCATTTCTCAAAAGCAAATTCCTTACGGTTCAGGTTTGCCGGGATATTACAGGCGATCATCGCAGCTTCCGCCAACAATGTACCGGATCCACACATCGGATCCAGGAAATCACCCTGTCCTTCCCAACCGGAAAGCAAAATCATACCGGCTGCCAGCACTTCGTTGATTGGTGCAATATTGGTCGCCGTCCTGTAGCCACGCTGATGCAGGGAGTTTCCAGAAGTATCTAATGCGACAGAAACCTGGTCTTTGTCAATATGGATGTTAATCCTAAGATCCGGGAAGTCTTTGTCCACACTCGGGCGTTGCCCGGTACGGTTTCGAAACTGGTCTACAATAGCATCTTTACTTTTCTGGGATACAAACTGGGTATGTTTGAAATAATCCGAATGCACCGTTGTATCAATTACAAAAGTCTGGTTGGCATTCAGGTATTTCGACCAGTCAATCCCGGAAATCCCTTTGTACAATCCCTGCTCATTATTGGCACGGAAGTAATAAATCGGTTTTAGGATTTTCAATGCCGTACGCAACGCCAGATTGGCCTTGTACATAAATCCCTTATCACCAACAAAGCTCACCATACGCACGCCCTGTTCCACATCCTGTGCGCCTAAAAGCAATAACTCTTTGGCTAATATCTCTTCAAAACCAAAAAAGGTCTTGGCAATCATCTTAAAATTTTCCATATTTTCTAAATTCCAATCCGTAAAATCAAAATGCTCTATCTGAGAATTTAAATTTACTATCGTCCATTCTTATAATTCCTGCCAAAAATACACTAAATTTGTCGGCTTTTAAAATTCAGTTCGAACCTTAACTATGGTCTTGCACCAAAACCGGGCTGAACCTAACAAAACTACACTATGCACAAAGAAAACAAAACTTGGTTTGCCTCATGGTTTGATTCCCCTTACTACCATATTCTGTACAAAGACAGAGACTATGAGGAAGCACAACTGTTTGTTGATAATATCACCAACTACCTGAATCTTCCGGAAGATTCAAAAATACTGGACCTGGCCTGTGGAAAAGGGCGCCATTCCATCTACATGAATAAGCTCGGGTACAATGTTACCGGTGCCGACCTCTCTCCCAACAGTATCGAAGAAGCTAAACAATTCGAAAATGATACCCTTCATTTTGAAGTACACGACATGCGTGAGCCTTTCGAACAGAAATTTGATGCTATTGTCAATTTGTTTACCAGCTTCGGTTATTTTGAAAATGATGCCGACAACCTGCTTACATTAAAAGCCATTCAGCACAGCCTTACCGAATATGGGTTTGCCGTAATTGACTTTATGAATGTGAATCGTGTGATCAACAATCTGGTACCCGAAGAATTAAAAACGGTAGACGGAATTGATTTCCACATTAAGCGTTACCACCAGGATGGCTACATTATCAAGGACATTGATTTTGAAGACGATGGGGAAAAATTCCACTTTACCGAAAGGGTAAAAGCATTAACACTTCAGGATTTCCAATCCATGATGGACGAAGCCGGTATCTACCTGTTGGATATTTTTGGCGATTACAAACTGAGAAAATTTCACAAAGACGAAAGCGAGCGACTCATTCTGATTTTCAAATAATATGAAATACCTTTTACCACTTTTTTCTGTTTTGATGGGCTATGCTATTGCATTGTTCCTGAAACCGCAAGACAAAAAAAACCTGAAGCTCCTTTTGGCTTTCAGTGGTTCATTTCTTTTATCTCTCACCGTGATGCACCTCCTGCCGGAAGTGTACCACGAGGAGTCTCATGTCCATGAGGGCAGCCATAACAATCCGATAGGATTGTTTATTATGATAGGTATCCTGTTTCAGATTATCCTGGAATTTTTTTCCAAAGGAGCCGAACACGGGCATGTTCACGGACATGAGGAGATACATCATATCCCCTGGTCTTTATTTATCAGCCTTTGTATCCATGCGCTATTGGAGGGATTCCCGGTAAGCCATCACAATGACCTTGCGATTGGAATTGCGATACACCATTTGCCTATTGCCATCATCCTGACTACTTTTTTTGTCAATGCCAAACTCCGAAAACCAGCGATATTGCTGTTCATGGTAACCTTTGCGGTAATGACACCTTTAGGTACCGTCATTTCACAATACCTGCCCTTACTGAACCAGTATTATGCTGAAATTTCGGCTGTTGTTATAGGAATCCTGTTCCATATTTCATCGACAATCATCTTTGAAGCCAGCGAAAATCATAAATTCAACACCGCCAAGGTATCCATGATTGTATTGGGAATCCTGTTGGCCTACCTGTTATAATATCCAGATCCTGCCTATCCGTAACGGCCGGCCGGCCTGCTGTATTTTTTTCCTACTCCCGAATCGTATGGAGTAGGAAAAACATACTGTCTACCATTTCTTTGAATTTATCGCCTATTTACTGTACCCATACACTTGCTTCATAACCGGAACATCCTGCTTAGGGACCTGGACAACTATGGCAATAGACTGGGCTAGCCTATTTATTTC
The DNA here is from genome assembly GCF_003076475.1 of Flavobacterium kingsejongi. NCBI lineage: Bacteria > Pseudomonadati > Bacteroidota > Flavobacteriia > Flavobacteriales > Flavobacteriaceae > Flavobacterium > Flavobacterium kingsejongi. Next base: position 3,475,981 of record NZ_CP020919.1, read on the forward strand.
GGGAGTAGTCGTTAGATTGTGTAAACGTAGAAATTGATTTTAATTTGATTTGAGATTTTAAGGCTTAGCCAAAAAACAACAGATCATTAAGTATAGAATTTAAAAGAACTACATTTAAATAATTTAAAAAGAGCGGATTATGATCGAAGATGGTAAATTACCCAAAGATTTTGCAAAGCAATTTAAAAACAAAGAAGACTTCCATACTTTTTTTCAAGACCTGTATAAACAAGGCATTGAACAACTACTCCAGGGAGAATTGGATGCTCATCTGGGATATGAGAAGCATAATATTGACGGATACAATACAGGCAATAGCCGTAATGGTTCTTTCTCAAAGAATATAAAATCAGAGACTTTGGGCAATATGGTCCTGGCTATTCCCCGGGATAGAAATGGTGAATTCGAGCCTCAGGTCATCGGAAAAGGCCAATCGATGAGTGAAAAGATTGAAGATGCTATTTTAGGAATGTACAGTCGTGGAATGACCCGTAGTGATATTGTAGAACAAGTTAAAGAAGTTTATGGGATATCAGTAAGTGAGTCCACGATTTCGACCATCTCTGATAGAATACTGGCTGATGTTGATTTATGGACTAAAAGGGCTTTAGAACCACAGTATCTGATTGTTTGGATGGATGCTGTGCATATGAAAGTAAGAACAGATGGGAAATATGAAAACCATGCAATTTACATTGTAATCGGACTAAAAACAGATGGTAAGAAAGAAGTATTAGGAATGTGGCTAAATAAAGAAGAGTCGGCTTCATTTTGGATGACTGTACTCTCTGACATAAAATCTCGTGGAGTAAAGGATATTCTCATTGCCTGTACAGATAACCTTACCGGATTTACAAAAGCTATCAGAGGTGTTTTTCCAAATACAGAATCCCAGCTTTGCATTGTTCATCAAATAAGGAATAGCCTTAAGTTTGTAGTAGTTAAGGATAGAAAAGCATTTTGCAGTGCAATGAAAGAAGTATATACTGCAATAAATCAGGAAGAAGCCGTTTTAGCTCTGGCTGAATTTAAAAAAAACTGGGAAGCAAAATATAAATATGCCGTTTGCTCCTGGGAAAAGAATTGGGAAAATCTCATGCCTTTTTTGGCCTATCCTGCTGAAATCAGGAAAATAATGTACACCACAAATACAATAGAAAACTTAAACAGGGGAATTAGAAAATATACCAAAACAAAAGTGCAGTTCCCAGATGAAAAAAGCGTCAAGAAATCAGTCTATTTAGCAATACAAAATTGTGAAAAAAGCTGGATAAATGCAATACCAAGCTGGGGATTAATCATGAATCAGTTCTTGGTCATATTTGGAGAAAGGTGTAATATTAAACACTAAGAACTGTTTACACAAAATTTCGACCAGTCTCTTTATTTCGTCCGAAATCCGGGTTAATACCTTAAAAAACGGACCTAAGGAACCTCAAATTCCAGCTTCAGAAGTGCGGCATCCTGGTTAAAGGCTACGAAATACAGCTTCGGAACCACGAATTCGAGGTAAAATACCAGGGCATGCTCGTTATAAACTACGATATTCGGCTCCGGAAATTCAAAATCTGACGCTAAGTAACCGGAAAAAGCGGCGAATTCCGTTGTTGTACTATTACGCAATCCCATTAAAATTTATAAAAGATAAATCCTCTTTTCAGAATATAATTTTAGAAATCTCATTAACTTTGAGAATCTGAAAAAAAACAGGTAAAACAAGTCGCAATGACTGCTTTCCCTATAAAGTACCACATCATGCAGTTTACCAAAACCACTGAGCAGAATTCAAACTATGAGCATCTGGAAACGATGAGCGTATCGGAACTGTTGTCCAATATCAATGCCGAAGACCAAACGGTTCCAACAGCTGTAGCCAAAGCATTGCCCCAAATAGAATCCCTGGTTACCCAAACTGTAGCGCAACTCAAAAAAGGCGGCAGGATTTTTTATATTGGTGCCGGAACCAGCGGCCGTTTGGGCGTTGTAGATGCTTCGGAATGCCCGCCTACTTTTGGTGTTCCCTATGATCTGGTCAATGGTATCATTGCCGGTGGTGACCTGGCCATTCGTAAAGCTGTTGAAAATGCTGAAGATGATCGCGAACAAGCATGGAAAGACTTACAGCAGCATGGAATAAATGGAAATGATATTGTAATTGGCATTGCTGCCTCCGGAACCACTCCCTATGTCATTGGTGGGCTTGAAGCCTGTAACGCGAATGGTATTCCTACAGGATGCATCACCTGTAACGCAGGAAGCCCGCTTTCGATAACGGCCAAGTATCCGGTTGTTGTTATTGTAGGGCCCGAATTTGTAACCGGAAGTTCCAGGATGAAAGCGGGTACTGCGCAAAAACTGGTCCTCAATATGATCTCGACGGCTACCATGATCCAGTTGGGGAAAGTCAAAGGCAACAAAATGGTCGATATGCAGCTCAGCAATGATAAACTGGTACACCGTGCCGCCCGTATGATTATAGAAGAACTTGGTGTTTCCGATGAAACCGCCAACGCCCTGCTCAAAGAATACGGAAACGTACGCAATTCAATCGAAAATTATAAACGATAATCTATCCTCAAAAACGGATCATCCTATTCCATACAATAATGGCAAACAAAAAAATACTCTTTCGGGGCATCAAATACCTGGGTTGGTCACTTCCCCTGTTTTTTATTGGCCCGGTAGTCATTCACAGTTCTTTTAAAAACCAAAATAACCCGCTCTATTATGTAGTACTCGCCCTGGGTATTATCATATGCTTGAGTGCCATGTTATTGCTGTTCCGCGGCGTACAAACGGTTGTAAAAAGCTTATTCGACCATGAATGAATTGATCCACATCGATAAAACCTTCTCCAAGATCACCTATTCCGAGAAATCCATCCGGAACCGGGAATTTGAGAATTGTGTTTTTGAAGGCTGTAATTTTTACAACACTGATTTTGCCTATAACCAATTTAGTGACTGTACCTTCAACAATTGCAACCTGTCCATGACCAGCCTGAATGGATCGGGACTGAAGACTGTCACGTTTGAAGAATGTAAGCTCTTAGGTATCAAGTTTCATGAATGTGATGATTTCCTGTTTGCTGTGACTTTCACAGACTGCACGATGGATTATGCCTCTTTTATCAATAAGAAAATGCCCAAAACAGTATTTCGAAACTGTTCGTTGCAGGAAGTCAATTTCTCCGGAACCGATTTGACCAAAGCAGTGTTTGACAACGCCAATCTGCTTCGGGCTATTTTTGATGAAACTACACTTACCGAAGCTGATTTTTCAACGGCCTATAATTTCACTATGGATCCGGAACGCAATACCATCCGTAAGGCAAAATTTGCCACCAAAGATCTGGCAGGGCTTTTAGAAAAATATGATTTAAAAATCCAATAATTTAATCCGCTATACCTATGGATCTGAATGAGACTTACCTTGTAAATGTAAAAAAGCAATTCGTATACTATAAAACTGTTGCCGAAAAAGCCATTGCACAGTTGGAAGAAAACCAGCTTTTTGTCGCACTGAATGACGATACCAATAGTATTTCGGTGATCATCAAGCACCTGAATGGTAATATGCTGTCCCGATGGACCGATTTCCTGACTGCTGATGGCGAAAAAGAATGGCGGGACCGTGACGCAGAGTTTATCGATACCTATACCAGTAAAGCTGAAGTGATGGAAAAATGGGATGCCGGATGGAAATGCCTCCTGAATGGACTGGACAGCCTGGCTCCGGAGCAATTGTCTACTATTGTTTACCTGCGTAATGAAGGCCATACGGTAATTGAAGCCATCAACCGCCAATTAGCGCATTATCCGTACCATATTGGCCAAATTGTCTTCTATGCAAAACTGCTAAAAAAAGGAAACTGGGATAGTTCTGTCCATCCCTAAAAATGGTTCCAAAGAACATAACTCGACCATGTTTTCAAAAGATAAGGCCATTCGGAATTTTACCGATGTCGAAATGAAACGATTAGATACAAAATAAAAAAAGGCTTTTGCCTGCTGATGCTTACACGATGAAAAAACTGCTCCTGCTTCCCCTGTCCTTATTACTATTTTCCTGTTACGAACAAGAACGTAACTGTAAAGATTTTAAAACCGGTAAATTCCGTTTCGAAATAGAAATCGACGGACAAAAAAAAGTAACCAATTTCGAACGCAATGAAACTATTGAAATTGAAGACTTTGAAGGTAAAATTGATACTTCTTCCATACGATGGATTAATGACTGCGAATACATCCTGGAAAAATTACATCCAAAAAATCGTCAGGAAAAGAGCGCAATCCATATGAAAATATTGAATACTACTGGAAAAACATATACTTTTGAATTCTCTAAAGTTGGAGATACACAAAAACAAAAAGGAACAGTAACCAAAATCGATTAATATGGAAGTATTTTTAAATCCCGATGCGTGGATTGCCCTGCTCACGCTAACTTTCCTGGAGATTATCCTCGGAATAGACAACATTATTTTTATTTCCATAGTAACAGGGAAACTACCGGTTGAAGAACGTAAAAAAGCCACCCGTATCGGTTTGTTTTTAGCTATGTTTATGAGAATCGGGCTTTTATTCGGGATCACGGTATTGATTGCTATGAAAAAACCATGGTTCAGTTTTGACTTTGGCTGGTTCAGCGCCGGCATTACCGGACAAGCGATGATCCTGCTATTGGGAGGTTTATTCCTGATTTATAAAAGTACCAAAGAAATCCATGAAAAGGTAGACCACAAAGGTGAAGAAGAAAAATCATTGGGCAATGCTGTAAAAAAGTCATTTTCCGGAATCATTGTACAAATCCTGATGATTGACCTTATTTTTTCTGTAGACTCTATCCTGACTGCAGTAGGAATGACGAATGGAATTGAAGGCGCCTTATATATTATGGTTACTGCCGTAGTCATTTCTGTAGGGATTATGATGTTGTTTGCCGTACCTGTTGGGACATTTGTCAATGCGAACCCTTCCATTCAGATCTTAGGCCTTGCTTTCCTGATCCTGATTGGATTCATGCTAATCACGGAAAGTATGCACCTCTCCGACGCCCAACTTGCAGGACAAAAAGTAGGTACTGTACCCAAAGGTTATCTTTATTTTGCCATCGCGTTCTCCCTTGCGGTAGAATTCATCAATATGAAAATGCGTAAAAAGAAAGTTGCTTAACTGCTCTTTTTCTCCCTATATGGAAAGCTTTCAGAGGATTCTTTGAAAGCTTTCTTCTTTTTACAGAAGATCATGTATATTCAACAAAAAGAGGCTGTCTCAAAACTAAAACAAGTCTTTGAGAATTGCATATTTGAGACCTACGCTCCGACAGGAGTCCGAGTAAAAAACAGAAAAAGAGGCTATTTCACGAGTTGTGAGACAGCCTCTTTTTTATATGGTATAAAACCTCTTAATCGAGACTTAACGTAATCTGTCCATCATCATCCAAAGACACATCACCTATGGCCTCATCATAGTGTGTTTCGGGCTCTTCCGGCACTTCTTCAACAGGTGGTTCATACGGCAAAGGCTCAAGAAGATTTACTTGTTTCAGTTTATCTGCCGTGAGTTGATTCCCCATTGCTTTAATCCCTTTTACCGCAATAAAAGCCTCAAGATCAATTGTCTGATTTTCTTTTTGTACCCCTTTAACTTTTGCAAAGATAATTTCCGCTACAGGACGGTAATCCGTGGAAACGATTTCCAATTGGGAGTTGGCGTGCTCCGTAATAAAAATTTCTTCTTTATTTTCATTTTCTACTAAGAAACGTTTGATATAATACCGCTCTTTTTCCCCATCAAAGTAAATGACCGACACCGGTTTCTTAGGGTTCCATTTTTCCAGAACAACCATATCGGTATCAAAGTGCGTGGTCAGTTCCGGGGTAATCGTTTTTAACTTACCCGACTGGCTGATAATTAATAATTTATCGTTCGGCCTGAATTCTCCCAATAGTTCCCCTCTGGCATCTACGTTAAGCCTGTTGACTGTATCGTCAAACCAGATTTTTCTGGGTTTCAGGGTGGAGATCCCTTTTTCTTTTAACTCGATCTTTTTTATAGGATACTTGGTCACCAAATTACCTTTGGAAGCACGTCCTTTAATCATCATCGTAGCAAAATCAAGGTCGAATTTGAGTTTTTTGACGCTGCCTACCTGTCGTAACAATATAGTAACCACTTCTGCTTCCCCGTTAGGATTAAATGAGAAGTACGTTACCTGTGAGCCCGGTTTTTCCTGGGTCAGGTCATAGGCCTTATCCCTGGTTATCCCGGAAACATTAAAGCGTTTCACATAGGATGGCCCCGATTTACCATCACGGTAGATCATATTATAGATCGTACGCTTGTCGTTTTTATCAAATATAGCGATGTGGATGATATCTTTACCAATAAAGGTTTTAGCATCCACTTTGGTCACCATCATTTTTCCATCCCGCATAAAGACAATCACATCATCAATTTCCGAACAATCGGCTACATATTCATCTTTTTTAAGGCTCGTTCCTACAAATCCTTCTTCGCGGTTGACATACAATTTTGTATTCCTCAGGATTACTTTTGTAGCTTCAATATCATCAAAAATACGCAGTTCAGTCTGGCGCTCGCGGCCTTTACCATATTTCTCTTTTAGTTTCAAGAAAAAAGCGATCGCAAAATCCACCAGATGTTCCAGGTCGTATTTTACCTGTTCAATATCACCTTCCAACGATTCGATTTTCTCTTCGGCTTTGTTGATATCGAATTTAGAGATTCTTTTAATCCTGATTTCCGTCAGCCTTACAATATCTTCTTCGGTAACCGCTCGTTTCAGGTGTTGGATATAAGGTTTCAGCCCTTCATCAATCGCCTTGATCACGCCTTCCCAGGTCGATTCCTCCTCAATAAGGCGGTACACCTTTTTCTCAATGAAGATACGCTCTAAGGAAAGGAAATGCCATTGTTCTTCCAGCTCATCAAGCTGAATCTCCAATTCACTTTTCAGCAATTCTACTGTTCGTGCAGTTGAGATTTTCAGCATCGCAGAAACACCGATGAATAGCGGTTTATGATCTTCGATCACACATCCTAATGGGGCAATGGAACTTTCGCAGGCGGTAAATGCAAATAATGCATCGATCGTTTTATCCGGTGATACGCCTGGAAACAGGTGAATCAGGATTTCAACTTCCGCTGCCGTATTGTCTTCTATTTTTTTGATTTTAATTTTACCCTTTTCATTAGCTTTCAGGATACTATCAATCAAGGTCGACGTATTGGTACTGAAAGGAATTTGGGTAATCACCAGTGTATTTTTATCCTGTTGCGCAATCTTGGCACGAACCCGCACCCTACCACCACGCAATCCATCATTATAATTGGATACATCCGCAATACCGGCAGTTGGAAAATCCGGATAAATCTGGAAAGGTTTGCCTTTTAATATTTTCACCGAAGCATCAATCAGCTCGAGGAAATTATGGGATAGTACTTTTGTAGAAAGCCCTACTGCAATACCTTCAGCTCCCTGTGCTAATAAAAGCGGGAATTTTACCGGAAGGTTCAGCGGTTCATTACGCCTGCCATCATAGGAAGCCTGCCAGGTCGTTATTTTGGGGCTGTATAATACTTCCAGCGCAAATTTAGACAAACGGGCTTCAATGTATCGCGATGCCGCAGCACCATCACCCGTGAGTATATTTCCCCAGTTTCCCTGGGTATCAATCAGTAAATCCTTTTGACCAATCTGTACCATCGCATCCCCGATACTGGCATCTCCGTGAGGGTGATACTGCATGGTATGCCCTACAACATTGGCTACTTTATTATAACGCCCGTCATCCAGTTCCTTCATTGAGTGCATGATACGACGTTGAACCGGCTTAAAACCGTCTTCAATCGCCGGAACTGCACGTTCCAGAATCACATAAGATGCATAGTCCAGGAACCAGTCTTTGTACATCCCGGTTACCTTGGTAATGGTATCCTTGCTGTCTTCCTGGTCGTAAAAATGCTGTCCACCTTCTATTGGATCTTGATTCTCTTCGCTCATTATACTAAATAGTCCTTATTATTAATTTTGTTTATTCTTCAACTGTAATAGAATCTGTTTCTCCTTCTTCATACTCATCTCCTCCCTCAGTTTCCATTGCATCACGCAACTTCATATCCTTTAAGTCTTGATTTGAATATTGGGTGTATTGTTCAAATTTCTTAGTCTTCGGATTGTATATTATCGCTTCCTTCCCGTAATTAAAATACAACAGTATGCCATCGGCCGGGGCAGCAACTAATTCCAGTCCATCCATAAAGATCTTACTGCCTTTTTTAAAGCTGGAAATGGTAGGCATTTCGCTTTCAAAGCTCTTATGAAAAAGAAGCAGGCAATCATCGGAGATCATGAATAAGGCACTACTGGCAAAATCATTTTTTTCCAATATAAAAGCCATATCCCGATTGTCTCCTGTACTTCCGTCATTGGAAAAATCACCATAGGTAATCACCTTAGCGGCGCGATCCGGGATCTTGGAGAAAAAATATTCATTGGATTCCAGATACCCGTTTACACTAAATACGGAATGAACACAATCCCTGTAATTGTCAGGGACTACACCATATTCATTGATCGGAAATATTTTATACATATCCAGTAAGAAATCATCATCCCGTTCCTTGATTTCTTTCTTTTCCAAAAGGACAACCGCTAAAAACAATCCGCCAAAAGAGATTATGAGCGTGGCTACGATAATTCCAATTGTTCTCCATATTTTCTTTTTCGGCTTCTCACTATTTTCCATATAATCAAGGGAATGAATTAATTTTTAATACGGCAATATAGTACTTTTCCCTTATGTAATACGGCAAAAAATGTGTCCAGCTTATGCTTTTTCCACTACATCCAGTTCCACCTTGAGGTTATTGATGATAAATTCCTGGCGGTCGGGTGTGTTTTTACCCATGTAAAAAGATAATAACTGTTCGATTGACGTTGCCTTATCCAGCATTACCGGATCAAGCCTGATATCTTCGCCAATAAAAAACTGGAATTCATTGGGCGAGATCTCTCCCAATCCCTTAAATCGTGTGATCTCCGGTTTGGGTTTTAGTTTTTCTATCGCATCTTTACGCTCCTCTTCACTATAACAGTAAATGGTTTCTTTTTTATTTCGAACCCGGAATAATGGGGTTTGCAGAATGTACAAATGCCCTTCCTTGATGAGCTCCGGGAAAAATTGCAGAAAGAATGTAATCAGCAATAAGCGGATGTGCATTCCATCGACATCGGCATCGGTAGCGATTACGATATTGTTGTACCGCAGGTCTGCCATGTCTTCTTCAATATTCAAGGCTGCCTGGAGCAGGTTGAACTCTTCATTCTCGTAGACAATTTTTTTACTCATCCCGTAAGAATTCAGCGGCTTACCCCGTAAACTAAATACGGCCTGGGTATTTACATCCCTGGACTTGGTAATGGATCCGGAAGCCGAATCACCCTCGGTAATAAAAAGTGTACTCTCCAGGTACCGTGGATTCTTGGTATCTGGTAAATGCACCCGGCAATCCCGAAGTTTTTTATTGTGGAGACTGGATTTTTTAGCCCGGTCCTTCGCCAGCTTACGAATGCCCGAAAGTTCTTTTCGTTCCCGTTCCGCCTGTAGTATTTTTCGAAGTAGCAAATCTGCCGTTTCCGGGTTTTTATGCAGGAAATTATCGAGTTGTGTTTTGACAAAATCATTGACAAAAGTACGTACTGAAGGTAGGTCTGGCCCCATATCGGTAGAACCAAGCTTGGTTTTTGTCTGGGATTCAAATACCGGTTCCATCACCTTCACACTTACCGCACTCACAATGGATTTACGAATATCTGAAGGTTCAAAAGGCTTGTTGTAAAATTCCCGTATAGTACGCACTACCGCTTCACGGAATGCACCAAGGTGCGTCCCTCCTTGAGTGGTATTCTGCCCGTTGACAAAGGAATGGTATTCTTCTGAATATTGCGTTTTACTGTGGGTAAGAGCCACCTCAATATCTTCTCCTTTCAGATGGATAATTGGATATACCAGATCATCCTCATGAATCGTTTCTTCCAAAAGGTCTCTTAGTCCATTATCAGAGTAATATTTATCGCCATTGTAAATAATGCTCAGCCCTGTATTCAGGTAACAGTAATTCTTGAGCATTTTAATAACATACTCATTTCTGTATTTGTAGTTTTTGAAAATGGCTTCGTCGGCAATAAAAGAAACCTTTGTTCCTTTTCGCTTTGTTGTTTCAATTATATCTTCTTCGAGAATCAGGTTTCCTGCAGAAAATTCTGCTGCTTTTTGTTGATTGTCCCGAACAGATTCCACACGAAAATAGTTGGATAAAGCATTTACGGCTTTTGTTCCGACACCATTCAATCCAACTGATTTTTTAAAGGCCAGCGAATCGTATTTTCCCCCGGTATTCATCTTGGACACTACATCCACAACTTTCCCTAACGGAATCCCACGGCCATAATCCCTGACGGTAACTGTTTTATCTTTGATAGTGACCTCAATTGTCTTTCCGGCACCCATCACAAATTCATCGATACAGTTGTCAAGCACCTCTTTCAGAAGGATATAGATACCATCATCCGGAGATGATCCATCACCCAATTTACCAATATACATTCCGGGACGCATACGGATATGCTCCTTCCAGTCGAGTGAACGGATGTTGTCTTCGGTGTACTGATTTTCTTCTGACATAAAGGATTTTGGATTTTCAGCTAATGTACTGCTTTACGCAAAAAAAAGAAAGCTGAAAACAAGAAAATTTTTAAAAGATATCGACAAAAAAACAGCTGTTTAGCGCTGAATTTTATAGGTTACCACTGATTTCTGATTGACAAAAATAGTAAGGTATCCATTCGAATTATTATCCATGACAATATCAAATTGCGATAGATTTCCATTCCGTACCGGCACCACTTCTTTTGACTGGTTTTTACGGCTGAACTGGTAGCTGACCACATCATTATTGCCCAGGTTTTGAATGCGAAATGGAATCACATTCGACTTGGAATTGGTAAATATTCCAATCCCGGGACTTAAAAAAGTATAACCCGAAGTCAGATAATTACCGTAATACAAAGGCAATGCTGCAAAATCTTTTGCGGTTAAATCGGTAAGCAGCCAACGGGTATCATCGGGAAAATGGTTTAGGAAAAACAACTCGGGGGCAGTACAGAAATACCCATCATTAAACTTTGAAACAAAAGTTTTTGTCGTCGTGTTCATCGCTCCGGAAGCCCAGGTTGCATCAACTAATTTCCATTGGCCATCAATCTTAACAGCATTCCAGGCATGATCGCTGGCTCCGGGCAATTTCCCAATTTGGGACGGATGTGCTTTTGAGGTTCCCGGCACAATAACACTTTCCAGTCCCACAAGGCCAGCCACCTCAGAGAACAACGTTGCATACCCTTCACAAACCCCTTTCTTTGATTTTAATGTCTTTCGGGCAAGTTCATACCGGAATTGCTTTTCTTTTTCAAACTTTTCTGCTTGCGTCCGAAAAGAATAGGCCACACGGCGTGTTCCGCTTTGCGCATAATAACTTTTTAGGTCATAATTGATATTCAGTGCGATCCAGGTAAATATAGCACGTGCTTTTTCATCTTCACGCCTGAAATCGGCAGTGATTTTTGAAGCAAGTTCTTCGGGTTTGGAAAAGGACTTCGAATAGGCTCGAACGGTCTGGTCTACACTAGAAAAATCCTGCGACCGGGCAGGCATCGAAAACAGTAATACGGCTAAAACTATAAAAAATGTATTTTTCATACTTTTTTATTTTCAATAATATTGCCACAACTCCCACATCACTCATAATGCCAAAAAATCCCTTTATCAGCAGGCGTCCATAAAGCCGCCTTTTGGCCTGAAGCTTTCAGCGCATTGTTTGTCCAGGTATTGCAGGTATAAAACAGGCTGTATTTTCGATTCGCCTCATAAAAACTATCGTGGTTTCCATACGTTGAAGCGGTAACCAATAATGGATCGCCATTGGCATCATACTGAAAGCTCTGTTGAATATAATCAATCAGTTGCTGGTACTCCTCTTTGCTAATAGGAATTGCTACACAATCTTTATCTTCATTGATCGTATTGTAAAAAGTGGTATGCATGGCGGAAGTACCCAGGTAAAAAGCCGCTTTAAAGGCCGTTTTAGCCTTTAGGTCGGACCATTGAGGTAAAATCCCTTATCACCCCATCCCATCGCAATATACCGCGCCAAGGTATCATTTGCCTTTGTGTTGCTAATTTTAATTTTTTGAGACCAATCGATAAGCTCTGAGCGCAGCGGCATTACAAGATCAGTATGTACGCCATTGGTTTTAATATAAACCGTAATATCATTCGCCGGATCCCGGTCTGTAGTATGTACCGGAATTAAAGACAGCACAAAAGCCGCAACGAGATACAGCACTACAAAACCAAATATTCCTAAAATCAAATTTCGGAGTACACGAACTCCTTTACGCAGTACAGTCATAAGCATCCTCTTCAACAGCAGTATTCCCTGTTGGTTTATAATGGGCTAATATAGAGATAAAACAGGCGCCTAATACCAAAAAATAAGGCACAAAAAAAAAGGCCTCAAATGATATGAAGCCTTATTGATACTATACAAAAACAGTATTATTTTTCGTTCTTATTTTTTACAACAAGCCTGAAACCTTCTCCGTGGATGTTCAGAATTTCAACACCATCATCTAATTTTAGATATTTTCTTAATTTGGCGATATACACGTCCATACTTCTGGAAGTAAAGTAGTTATCATCTCTCCAAATTTTAGTCAATGCTAATTCTCTCGGCATCAAATCATTTTCATGAAGTGCAAGCATTTTCAGCAATTCGTTTTCCTTTGGAGAAAGCTTAATTGGCTCTTCATTTTTAAATGTAAGAAAACGCAGTTTTGAATTCAAATGAAAGTTCCCAATTTCAAATTCGAATTTTGTATTGTCTGTTTTATTTTCAGAAGCTTTACGCTGTATAATCGCTTTGATTTTCATCAATAGCACTTCAGAATCAAACGGTTTATTCAGATAATCATCGGCCCCTACTTTATATCCTTTCAACACATCTTCTTTCATTGATTTTGCCGTAAGGAAAATCAATGGAATCTCTTTATTTTTTTCTCTGATTTCTTTTGCAAGTGTATACCCATCTTTATAAGGCATCATCACATCTAAAATACATAAATCATAAGTATCTTTTTTGAATTTTTCAAAACCTTCCATCCCATTTTTTGCCAGGATAACATCGAAGTCATTAAGCATTAAATAGTCTTTCAGAATTGAACCAAAATTCGGATCATCCTCAACAAGAAGTATTTTTTTGTTTACAGTTTCCATATCTTTTTAATTTATTAGGGGTAATTTAATATTAAAGGTACTTCCCTTTCCCTTTTCGCTTTCTACGTAAATTTGACCATTATGGTCGTCTATTATTCTTTTAACATAAGCTAATCCAAGCCCGTGCCCTTTGACATTATGCAAATCTCCGGTATGTTCACGGTAGAATTTTTCAAAAATCCTCTTCTGTGCCACTTTACTCATTCCGGCACCATGATCCTTAATTTTTATCAGGATAAAATCTTTTGCATTCTCTGTATAAATATCGACTACCGGCGCATCAGGAGAATACTTAATCGCATTATCCAGGATATTGACGATCACATTGGTAAAATGCACATCATTCAATAAAGTAATCCCGCGATTCGCTTTAAAATGAGTTGTTATCTTACCCTGACGATCTTCAATAATTAAATTCACATGCTCAATGGCATCTTCAATAATTTCATGAACATCCATTGGCTCCTTTGAAATATCCAATTCTTTTTTCTCGAGTTTGGATATCCTCAACACGTTTTCAACCTGCGCATGCATCCTTTTATTTTCATCCCGTATCATTTGGAGATAACGGGTTACTTTTTCCTTGTCATCAATAATTTTTGGATTCTTGATAGCATCCAGTGCCAAATTTATTGTAGCAATCGGAGTTTTAAACTCGTGTGTCATATTATTAATGAAATCGGTTTTGATTTCAGAAATCTGCCTTTGCTTGATGGACTGGTTTAATGCACTGGTATACGCAATAATGATAATTAACGTAAAAATGAGTGACAATGTCGTTATCGGTGTAATTTCAGAGAATAGAAATTTTTGCTTTTGGGGAAAGCTCACCCATAATTCGAATTTATTGTTCCCGTCGGCATCTGTAAAAACCGGAATGCCGTAGGTAGCATTTTTATCCAGCTTGAATTTGTCCGATTTTACTTTAGTTGCAAGCCCATTACTATATATGCCGAATTCAAAAGGTGTCTTAACACCATATTCGTTTAATTCTTTTTTCAACAAAGCCTCAAGCTTCTCTTTCGATACCCGGTCCTGAATCGGAATAGCCGCAGCGATATCCTTAAATGCAATTTCGAATTGCGCTTTTTCCAATATTTCAAGATTTCCGGTTTTCTCGATTTTCAAATCGGGAGTAGCGGAACGCTGTATGTTGTTATTATCAATATGCGCGCCATTATATACTTCGGTTACCCTTTTGGACACATAATTCTTTAATTTTATGGTATCGGACTTTTTCCTGTCAAAATTTTTATCAAAGAACGATGAGTTAATATTGTAATCCTCGGGAATTATGCTATTCGAATAAATGATCGTCTCATTTGTTCTGGAATCCCTTTGGTAATATCCAAATTCTAAGAAATCGCTTTTTTCAGGTGTTTTACCAATACTATCTTTTAACTGATTATATTTTAAAGTAAAACTGTAGGCCTCCTGGTCCTGAAGCTTATCAGCGACATTTCCTATTACCTGCTTAACGTGATATTTAAATTGCTCTTCATTGATTTTCAGGGATGAATTAATCCAATACACCTGAACCAGGATGATACCGATTAAAGACAAACTCATTAATATGGCGAGCAAACGAAATAATGTTTTATTCATACCCCCCAAAATTAACATTTTAACATTTATAACTCGAATGCATTAACCAAAAATTAACATTAAGGCTTAAATTACGAATTTCGCAATTCTTTAAGAACTTTACTAACTTGTTCCTTAGCAGAATCCAAATTGATATTTTCGATTATAAAATCGCTTAATTCCATTTTTTTAGCTTCATCCCATTGGTTATTGATTCGTATCCGAACCATTTCTTCGGTTATTCCGTCCCGTTTCATGACACGTTCGATCCGAATGGGTTCAGGTGCCGTAACCATAACTATCGCATCGCAATCCTTATAGCTTCCACTTTCAAATAAAATAGCGGCTTCCTTAACTACAATTTCAGCATCGGCATGTTTTGCGACCCATGCTTTAAAATGATGGGCCACTGCCGGATGTACAATAGCATTTAATTCCGCCAGTTTCCCTTTATCTGAAAATACAATTTCAGCAATTTTTTTTCTATTTAATTCATTATTTTGAAGTATCGCATTTCCGAATTTTTTTGTAATAGCATCTTTTATATCGGCATTATCCATTAAGTTTTTTGCTTCCGCATCGGCAATATAAACAGGCACGCCTAAACTATTGAAAAACTGCGCTATAGTACTTTTTCCACTACCAATTCCTCCGGTAAGCCCTACGATTTTTGTCATGGTTAATCAATTTTAAAAAATAATTCGGGAAAAGCCTGTTGTGGCTTTTTCTTAAAAATCTTAACAGCTGTGAAGGACTTTAAAAAACCTGTCCCATACCCATAAAACTGAACGCCGACAGCATAAATCGCAAGCATCCCGATTTTAATACTTTTGTATTCAAAAGCAGCAAAAACAAAAACCAATACAAAATAAAACACATACATTCCGAAGAGGTAAGGGAATCCAAATGCCAGTGCTATAATCGACACTAAGAATCCTAATAAAAACAGCGATGGAATAAAAAACGTAGGCTTGCTGTATTCCGGATACCAGGAATCCAGTATAGGTCTTGCTTTACCAAATTTATTAACCTGCTTGTAAAACTTAGACCAATCAATACGTCTTTTATGATATACATACGCGTTTGGGAACAGTTTGGTTTCCAGGCCGGCTTTCCATAATCGGATAGAAAGATCCGGATCTTCCCCAGGATGTATATTGCCAAAACCATTAGAAATTTCAAATGCCTTTTTAGAAAGTCCCATATTAAAACTTCGTGGCTGGAATTTCCCTATTTTCTCTGAGCCCCCACGGATTCCTCCGGTAGTCAGGAATGAGGTCATCCCAAAATTAATGGCTTTTTGTATGTCTGAAAAAGAATCCAGCGCCCGGTCTGGTCCTCCAAAACAATCTACATAATTTGCATTGAGTGCTTTTTCGGTTTCTTCCAGATAATCATCCGGCAAAATACAATCAGAATCTAAAATAAGAAAGTAATCTCCTTTCGCCTTTTGCATCCCAAAGTTCCTGGAATCTCCTGGTCCTGAATTGGGTTTGAAATAATACGAGACGTTGAGTTTTTCTGAATATTTATCAATAATATGCCCACAGGTAATTGTAGAACCATCTTCCACAATTACAATTTCATAGGGTTTGGCATAACGTTGCAACGATAAGCTTTCCAAAAGCTCATCCACTTCATCCGGTCGGTTATAGACCGGGATTATAAAGGAAAAATTCATAGTGTACAATCAAATTATTGAGGAACTTACTCACAGCAAAGATAAGTGTTAAAAAACAAATTTTCTGCTTTAAATTTAAAGGCTGCGTTGCAACAGTCCATAAAAAAGAAGCTGTCTCAAAACTGAGTCAGCTTCTTTTTTTTAGTTTGTATTTTTATATGCAATTTTGTAAATTTAATCAGTGATAAACAGCTGATTATATATGAGATTCAAACATTATAACCAACAACAAACGATGCTTCTACCTTATTCGTTTGATGATTTAATTCCACATACACATGCGGTTCGAATAGTTGATCAAGTTGTGGAATCCCTTAATATCCAGCCTCTTTTAAAAGCGTACAGTAAAGAAGGTAATCCTGGATATCATCCAAAGATGTTACTCAAAGTGATGTTGTATGCTTATATGACTAATATCTATTCTTCGAGAAAGATAGAACTTGCACTTCGTGAGAATATCAATTTTATGTGGCTTACTTCTATGACTATTGTTGATCATAATACAATTAATAGATTTAGAAGTGATAAACTAAAAGAGAGTTTTAAAGAAATCTTCAAGCAGGTAGTTTTGATGTTGGCCTCAGAAGGACTGGTGAATCTAAAACAAATTTATACCGACGGAACAAAAATAGAAGCTCAGGCCGGCAGGTACACTTTTGTGTGGGGTAAGAGCATAAAAACCAATAAAGCAAAAATGCTCACCCAGTTGGAAGAATTATGGAACTATGCCCAAAGTATCGACAATGAAGATGACCCCAACCCGGAACCAACAGAGTTCAAAGAAATCAGCAAAGAGGTAATTGAGAAAACTGTAGCTAAAATAGATGCCAAACTCTCTGGTAATGAAAAGACCAGTTCTAAAGCAAAAGCTAAATTACGCTACATAAAAAATAATTTTACTTCCAATCTTGAAAAGTATGAAAAGCAAGAAGCTATTCTGGGAGAAAGAAACAGTTACAGCAAAACTGACACCCAGGCTACTTTTATGCGAATGAAAGAAGACCATATGTTAAACGGACAGCTCAAACCAGCTTATAATACTCAAATATCTACACAAAATCAGATCATTGTTCATTATACCATCCATCAAAATCCGACCGATACTAAAACACTCCAGCCTCATTTAGAAAATTTGGAACAAACCTTTGGTAAAAAAGTATTTAAAAAGATAAAAGAAATAACTACTGACGCAGGTTATGGAAGTGAAGAAAACTACGATTATCTGAAACAGAAGAAACTCAAAGCTTTTGTGAAGTATAATACTTTTGAAAAAGAACAAGATCAAAACTACCAAAAGAAACACAAGGCTTTTAGCAAGGAAAATCTCTATTACAATCCAGAAGAAGACTATTATGTATGTCCAATGGGACAAAAAATGCATAAAACATATCAAAACCAGAAAACAACAACTACAGGATACACCCAAACCTTATCGCATTATCAGGCCAAAAACTGTGAAGGCTGTTCACTTCGAGGTCAATGTTTTAAAGCTCAGGGAAACAGAAGCATCGAGCGAAACCACAACCTTGAAAGACATAAACAACAAGCAAGGGAATTACTACTAAGTGAAATAGGAATACAAAGAAGAAAGCAACGCTCTGCCGATGTAGAGCCTGTATTCGCTCAACTCAAGCATAATAACGGTTTTAGACGGTTTTCTTTAAAAGGACTTCAAAAAGTAGAATTAGAATTCGGATTAATGGCTTTAGGTCATAACTTAAGAAAGAAAATTGCAGCATAAAGGCAATTTTTTACTCCCGTTAAAATCTAGATAGTTAAAATCCAAAATTGTATCAAATAAAAAAACCGTCTCAAAATTTGTTTTGAGACGGCTTCTTTTTAAAGAATTAGATTATTTTTTTAGTATTTTAAAATTACGGACTGCTTCCGCTCCTTTTATACGAACGAGATAAGTCCCCTGAGGCAAGCTTGAAAGATCCAACCGCGCACTGGTCCCTTCTATTGCTTTAGATAGTACTTGCTGCCCAAGTAGATTGTAAATAGTTGCTTCCTTCATATTTTCATTCCAATCGACAAATAACGTTTCTTTTACCGGATTCGGATAAGCCTTGAAACGTATCGCATCAAAATCTCCCGTACCCAATGTTGCATCATACGCTGAAATACTGAATGTCCCGGAAGCATCATTGCCCTTTTCATATACCCTGATGTAAATTGAGGTATCCGGTGTTAATCCTGTAAGGTTTATTTTGGAATAGCCTCCTGTACCCGCACCATCATCATCACAACCAATCTGGCTTAACGCGGTACAGCTACCCGCATACACTGCAATGGCAGTATCCAGGCCTTGCCCCCCGGTTGATGCATCACCCGTTTCAATGGTCAATGATCCACTTGCCGGTACGACTGTAGTGAACCATACGTCACCTCCATTATACCCCACACAGCTTATCGCTGCTGACGAGGCGGTGGCACCTACTGTTGTGGCATCTAAATTATGATCCGAGAATTGTGTACCTACTGTCAAAGCGGCAGCGGTAGCACATTCATCATTTACTGGAATTAGAATTGGGGTTCCGATACAAATCGTGAAATTTTGCCGGGAAGTATTTGATACGCTATACACACGTACCCAATAAGCAGTCCCAATAGTAAGCCCCGTTATCATATTTGTTTCGGCATCGCTACACAATACCGACTCTAATGCGCCACAGCTTCCGGAAAATACCTGAAAATACATATTGACATCCGTTGGTCCCGAAACGGTAACAACATTTGCAATCACCAATTGCTGCGTTACTGATTGTGCTGTAAAACGATACCACACATCATCATCAGGTGTACCGCTACAAACTCCTGCAGCCATCGACTGTGTTGCTCCAAGAGTAGTTCCGGCGGTAGTAGTAGCACAATTCAAATTAGGATTAACCGTTAATGTTACCGCATTTCCACAGTCATCATTAACCGGAGGTGCTGGTGCTGTCGTAAAAGAGACCATGCGCCAGAGACTTCCCCCATTGGCACAGGTTGTCCTAAGATGGAAGTAATAGGTTGTAGCAGGCAAAAGCCCACTTGCAGTATAAGAATTGCCATTAATCACTATCCCCTGTACTGAAGGATTGACCGCTCCGGGCGTAGTGGTAAGGTAACCCTCAAATTGTGTGATGTCCGGAATAGCATTCCAGGAAAATTGTGCAGTTGTCGCAGTACTATTAGTTACCACCAATCCTGCAGGAGTCGGGCATCCAACAGAGTAAATACGGGGTGAATTGAAACAGAACCCATAATTATACCCTATCCCATTAAGATCATCATTATAGTAAATCCGGTATCGGAAACCGGCTAATTGTGTCGCTGTAAAATTAGTAATCATAAGCGGTACCGATGTATAATTCGTTTTAGGAATGGAACAAAAATTAAACGTCACGGTTGTATTGTTACCCGGTAAGTTTTCCGTCCATGGTACCCAAACGGAAGCATCTGCATTCCAATATTCCAATCGGAGCACATCTTCATTCAGAAAATAATATCCATAGTCTACAGTGACCTCTATACGATTTTCTCCAGCGGTATGTGCCGCAGTCAAATTGATTACAGGCGATTCCGCAGCAATCTGGTCGTCGTGGTTAAATCCAGCTGCATCATCATTAAAGGCAAAGCTTGAAGTCGTCAACGGACTGGATTCAAATGCCGCCGCCGAAGTATTGTAATTACCGGTAACTGACCAACTGGTATTGGGCCACCCAGCAGATTGATTTAAAGTTTGTGCCTGCAGTAAAGCACTCCAGAACAACAAAATAAGGCATAAGTAGTTTTTTTTCATAGCATTTGAATAAGGGCAAATCTAATATAGAGAATTATCCTTTCCCTTGTTTTTAAAAAATTATAAAAAAACCCGCATGAAGCGGGTTTTTTAGTATCATTACAAAGTGGGTTTACTTTTCAAAAGCATCCACCACTTCCTGGCTCACTCCCGTATTGGAGAATCCACCATCATTATATAAATTTTGAAGAGTCACTTTTCGGGTCAGGTCAGAAAACATTGCTACGGTATAATCAGCACATTCCAGAGCCGTTGCATTTCCCAATGGTGACATTTTATCGGAAAAAGCAATGAATCCATCAAATCCTTTTACCCCCTGACCGGCAGTAGTCGGTGTAGGAGATTGGGAAATTGTATTGACCCGTACCTTTTTTTCTTTTCCGAAGAAGTACCCAAAACTTCTGGCAATAGATTCCAGATAGGCTTTATTATCTGCCATATCATTATAATTCGGAAATACCCTTTGCGCTGCCATATACGTCAACGCGACAATACTTCCCCATTCATTCATGGCATCTTTTTTATAAAGTACCTGTAGCACTTTATGAAAAGACAATGCGGATACATCCCAGCCTTTTGTAGTAAAATCATAATTCATATCTGTATAATGATTGCCTTTGCGCACATTGACAGACATTCCTATAGAATGCAGCACAAAATCTATTTTACCACCCAGAATATCCATAGCCTGCAGGACAAGCTTTTCGAGATCTTCAACATTAGTAGCATCAGCAGGAATAACAACCGATCCGGTTTTTTCCGCTAATTGATCAATGGTACCCATTCGCATGGCTACAGGAGCATTGGTAAGAACAAAAACACCACCTTCTTCATGCACACGCTCAGCAGTTTTCCAGGCGATTGAATTTTCATCCAAAGCACCAAATATAATTCCTCTTTTGCCTTTTAACAGATTGTACATTCTAATTTATTTTAAGCTTAAACGATTCTGAAATATTAAGATAAACTCGGGATTGCCACTAATTCATTTGCCTCTTTGGAATAATCCACTCCCGGAACTTCGAAACCAAATAGATTGTAAAAATCTTTTCGGTACCCTTCCAAATCCCCTATTTCAGCCAGATTCTCAGTAGTTGCTTCTTTCCATAACTCCGCTACTTTAGCTTGTATGTCTTCCCGCATTTCCAAGTCATCTACACGGATTCTTCCTTTTTCATCTGTTGGAATTTCTTTCCCGGAAAACAGGCGATCCTGATACAAGCGCTGCATTTGTTCGATACAGCCTTCATGCACTCCTGCTTCTTTCATTATTTTATACAGCAATGAAATGTATAATGGAATTACCGGAATTGCAGAGCTTGCCTGAGTTACCAAGGCTTTATTTACAGACACATACGCTTTACCGTTAATATCTTTCAGGCTATCAGTGATTAAAAAGGCTGTTGCTTCCAAATCATCTTTAGCACGCCCAATAGTTCCTTTTCGGTATACCGCTTCTGTCAATGATGGCCCGATATACGAATAAGCTACAGTAGTAGCACCCGGAGCCAATAATCCTTCTTTTTTCAGGGCATCCATCCACATAGCCCAGTCTTCACCACCCATTACGGCAATCGTATTTTCGATATCACCTTCTTTGCTTGGCTCAATAGAAATATCAGATACTTTTCCAGTGTGGAAATCTACTGTTTTATTGCTAAAGGTCTCTCCAATTGGTTTCAGTACTGAACGGTGCGTTACCCCTGTTACCGGGTGTACACGAACCGGGGATGCCAAACTGTATATTATTAAATCTACCTGCCCTAAATCGGCTTTAATCAGGTCTAATGTTTCTCTTTTTATTTCATTTGAAAAAGCATCTCCATTGATACTTTTTGCATATAATCCTGCTTTTTGCGCTTCTTTTTCAAAAGCTGCTGAGTTATACCAACCCGGAGATCCCGGTTTGCCTTCAGCTGGTGCTTTTTCGAAGAACACACCAATAGTGGCTGCATCGGAACCAAAAGCACTTGTAATTCTGGAAGCCAGTCCGAATCCGGTTGATGCTCCTATTACCAAAACTTTTTTAGCACCCGCGATCGCGCCTTTTGATTTTACGTATTCAATTTGATTTTTTACATTCTGCGCAGCGCCATCAGGGTGTGATGTCAGGCAGATAAATCCTCTCATTCTTGGTTCTATAATCATAAATTCTGTTTATCTATTGATGTGAAATAGTATAAAAATATCGTTTACTAACGGCAAATATAGTTTGTTTTTTTAGTTCAGCAAGGCTTTCGCATGGCCTATTGCGCTTTCCGTAATCTCATTTCCACTGAGCATTTGGGCGATTTCAATAATCCGGTCCTCAGTATTAAGGAGTTTCAATTCGGAAACGGTATTCTCACCCTGGGTAGATTTCGACACTTTATAATGCTGATCTCCTTTTGAGGCAATCTGTGGCAAATGCGTAATCGCAAACACCTGCATCTCCCGACTCATTTTTTTCATGATATCCCCCATTTTTTGCGCGATTTCACCAGAAACTCCGGTATCAATCTCATCAAAAATTATTGTTGGAAGTTTAGAATACTCGGCCAGGATTGCTTTTACAGAAAGCATGATACGGGACATCTCCCCGCCGGAAGCGACTTTTTTTAGCAGTCCAAAATCGGAACCTTTATTCGCAGAGAATAATAACTGTATTTCATCCTTTCCATTTTGGAAATATGAAGCTCTTGGATTGATTTCAATTGCAAAACGAGCATTTGGCATTCCCAGCAACTGCAGGATCCCAACAATTTTTTCCTGAAAAACCGGAATTGCTTTTTGTCTTTTCGCATGGATTTTTGCTGCGATTCCATCTAATTTCTCCGCAGCTGCTGCGATCTCTTTTTCAATGGATGCAATCTTAGCCTCCAGGCTGTCAAGCGCCATGACTTTGGTATCCAAGGCTTCCTGGATTTCCAATAACTCCGCTACAGTAGTTACCTGGTGTTTCTTTTGTAAAGTATAGATCGCCTGAAGTTTCTGGTTGATCAGTTCCAATTGTTCCGGATCATTCAATAATTTCTCGGAATGTTCTGAGATCTCTTCTACGATATCATCCAGCTCTAAAAGCACACTATTCGTCCTTTCGTAAAACTGATTATACGTTGTTGAGAAAGAGGCAATTTTATGTAATGTATTTTTTATTTCTTTTAAATGCTGCAACACACCAATCTGGTCATCATTTGCAATCGCAGTTACTTTGACCAATGATTCCTTGATGAACTCAACATTATTGAGCTGTTCGAAACGTTCTTCCAATTCTTCCTGCTGCCCATTTTTTAACTGAGCCGTAAGAAGCTCCTCCAAAAGAAATGCATTGTAATCCTGCTCCTTAATAGCCTCCTGCCGTTCCACTATTAACTGGGCCAACTGGCTTTTTTGGGATTTATATTTTTTCAATACACTTTGATAATCCAATACAAGCGGATTATTTTGCGCAATAGAATCAATGATTTGGAATTGGTAGAGTTCTTCTGATAATTCCTGTGTTTGATGCTGGGAATGGATATCGATAAGAAAGACGCCTAATTCCTGAAGTTCCTGCAAATTGACAGGACTATCATTTATAAAAGCCCTTGATTTTCCGGACGGAAGTATTTCCCTCCTGATGATTGTCTCATCTTCATAATCAAGGTCATTTTCTTCGAAAAATGGTCGAAGGCTGTATTTTGAGAGTTCGAAATGGGCTTCAATAACACATTTCTCATTTTTATCTTTTAGGGAAGCTAAGTCCGCTCTTTTTCCGAGAATCAATCCTAAAGCTCCTAAAACGATGGATTTCCCAGCTCCGGTTTCTCCGGTGATGATAGAAAACTGATCCGAAAAGGCTATATCCAGTTTTTCAATTAAAGCAAAGTTTTTTATAGAAAGAGTCGTGAGCATTTGTTTTTATTTAAGGGCTTGTAAGTCTGAAAAAGCAGACGTAAAGTTACAAATTAATAAGACAGACCTATTAAAACAAATCAAAATCAGAACTTAATTTTTTCCCATTTAGCAGAATTTAAAGGAGAAATACGATTCAGATTGTCCAATAAATCGGTTACAGTAATTTTAGGGCCTCCGGAATAAATAGATACCAATTCATCTGACTTCGCATCAAAAAATACCCGGGTCAAAAAGGCATTTGGGCGAACATTATTTAATTTGCTCAGGGAACTAATAGCCACTTTTATTTTTTCTTTTGCAGTTGTCTGATTATCCCCCATCAAATCCAAACCTCCGGAATGATATTCGTATAGCGCTGCACGATAGGGAGCAAATGTATTCGAGAGTACATCTGAAATAAGGAAATAACGGTTTTGATTTCCATCGGACTGATTCCAGCCTTTATAACCGCTGGATTGGGCCACCGTCTGGATTGTTTTGGCCGCTTCATAATAAGGCGTTCCTCCTTCCGGAGCAAATGTATCGGCATCTATCCCAATAATCATATTGGCATAAAATGATACTACTGAAATCAGATTGGTATCAAAACTATTCGGATTGTAAAACAGATTTTCATATTCTACATACGTAAAATTAAAATCCTTATCATTATAATTGAATACCGGAGAGGAATACATGGAATTGAATACTGGCCGGGACGATTGTACCTGAATCGTTGCCACAAACTGATCTGAATTGTATTCCGAAATATTAATAAACATCGAGCAGTCTATCTTTTCATTTTGCTTGTATGTCTGACTCGTCCATTTTGTATTATTGACAAAATCAGATAAAGACCGTTCCAGGGTCTTGAATATTTTATTGTTTGCGTTGGTAATCCTGTCTGAGTTAATTTTAACGGAACAATTCAGTTCCTGTGCCTGCATCGAAATACCGGCAACCAATACGATCAAAAGACTTACTACTTTACGCATACTGTATTTATTATTTTATTTACTATATCTACCGCTACTGCTTCTTTTGATTTCAAAGGCATTGGCTCGATCACAAAATCCTTATCGATAAAGGTTACTTTATTCGTAGCTTTACCAAATCCGGCCCCTTCATCATTCAGCGAATTCAGAACAATCAAATCTAAGTTTTTTTTCCGGATTTTCAACTTCGCATTCTCAATTTCATTTTCTGTTTCCAGCGCAAATCCAACTAAAAACTGGCCGGATTTCTTTTGCCCTAAAGAAGCGAGGATGTCTTTGGTTTTTTCCAGTTCAATAACGAGATCATTTTCTGCTTTTTTAATTTTTTGGGCAGCAACCGTTTTGGGCTTGTAATCGGCTACTGCTGCCGCGGCAATCGCAACCGCAACCGTATCAAAATACAGATGGCAGGCATCGTACATTTCCTGAGCCGAAACGACCGGAATTACCGTCACATTAGCTTCCGCTTTAAGATGTGTAGGACCTGACACTAAAATCACATCAGCACCAAGGCCTGCTGCGACTTTTGCAAGGTCATACCCCATTTTCCCGGAAGAATGATTTCCTATAAAACGTACAGGATCTATCGCTTCGTATGTAGGTCCGGCGGTAATCAGTATTTTTTTTCCCGCTAATGGTAATTTACCTCTGATATCCGCTTCCAGAAAAGCTACAATATTTTCAGGTTCTGCCATCCTGCCTTCTCCCGAAAGTCCACTGGCAAGTTCTCCCGATTCTGCCGGAATTATAGTATTCCCATAGCTTTTCAGGTGTTCAAAATTAGCCAGTGTGGAAGGATGCTTGTACATATCCAAATCCATAGCCGGAGCAAAATAAACAGGGCATTTGGCAGAAAGATAGGTCGCTACGAGTAAATTATCGCAGTTCCCGGAAGTTAATTTAGAAAGTGTATTGGCTGTGGCCGGAGCGATTAACATCAGGTCGGCCCACAATGCTAATTCTACATGGTTGTTCCAGACAGCATTTTCGTCCTGTTCATCATAAAAGGCAGAATGCACCGGATTTTTTGAAAGTGTGGATAGCGTCAACGGAGTGACAAAATCCTTAGAAGCAGGTGTCATGATCACTTGGACATGTGCACCTGCTTTTAGTAAAAGTCGGACTAATGAAGCTGTCTTGTATGCAGCAATTCCACCAGAAACTCCCAGTATTATTTTTTTACCGCTTAAAACAGACATCGTTATTCTTTTTTATTTTGAATCCCTGTAATAGATTTTATCATCTAACCATTCCTGTACCGCTAATGCGTGTGGTTTTGGCAGTTTTTCATAAAATTTAGAAACTTCGATTTGTTCTTTATTTTCAAAAACTTCCTCGAGACTATCATTATAGGTAGCAAATTCTTCTAATTTCTCCGTCAATTCTTTTTTGATTTCAGAATTGATCTGGTTAGCTCTTTTAGCTATAATAGTTATAGCCTCATACACATTACCTGTTGGCTCTTCAATAGTGCTTTTATTGTAGGTAATTGTATTAACCGGAGCAGTAGTCTTTTTTAAATCCATGACTTATTTTATTTAGAAAATTTTTGTAATTCAGTTTCAATATCAGCTAACATTTTGTCGGCTTTCTCTTTGTAATCTGGGTTTTCGGTAGCTTTGTTTAACGAACCATAAATAGTTTTAGCCTCATTAAGCCTTTCTTCTTTCTTGGAAGGAATACTATTCATTGCTAATTTATAGGCAGAATCCAATTTATAGAACAAAGCAGGTTCTTTATATTTCGTCCCCGGGTAATCCAGGATAAAATTGTCCAATGCTTTAATCGCTGCTTTGTAATCTGAAATCGTATTATATTGCTTCGCGATCTCAAAATATTTTTTCTCTAACTTTTCATTCAATGCCTTAACCATAACATTCGCTTCTGGCAGGTATTCTGAATCCGGGTAATTATCAATAAAAACCTGTAACTTATCTAATGCTTTATAAGTATCTACCTGGTCCAATGAATAGACCGGTGAGATCTGTGCATAACTTTTAGCGCCTAAAAATGCAGCTTCCTCTCTCTTTTGCGATTTTGGATAAGCCGATGAGAAACTTTCAAACTGGTAACCGGAAAGATAATATTGTTTCGTCTTATAATACGACTGCGAAAACATATAAAATAACTTTTCCGCTTGTGGTTTCCCACGGTACGAAGGCGCTATTTGCTCAAAAAGGCGTATTGCCTTAGAATATTTTCCTTTTTCGTATAATTTTTCTGCAGTTGCATATTTAACAGCAACATCTTCTGATTTCAATGCTTTTTGGAATTCACTACAGGAACTTAAAGTGACCAACAGTAATAATAATGCTAGAAATTTATTCATTTTTGTCTTAAGGTTTCATTGATTACCAAGTCTCTACAGAACATGAAAAACCAACTGCAAATTTAGTTATTAATTAGAGATTACAAAACTTTTTTTTATCACTGGAAATAAACAAAAAAAGATGCCAAATTCATGACATCTTATAAACTGTTTTCGTCGGGATTTATTGTGTTACGTTTTGTCCGTTAAAATTCTTCATGTCATTATCAAACATGTATAACCCCCCTTTATCGTCACCGATTAAGTTGATTTTATCCAGGATTGTACGTGCCGATGCTTCCTCTTCAATTTGCTCTGCCACATACCATTGCAGGAAATTATGCGTCGCATAGTCTCTTTCCTCCAAACTGATATGAACCAGATTATTGATGCTTTGCGATACTTTTACTTCATGCTCATACAACTGCTTGAACAACGCCCGAAACGAAGAATAATCCAGTAACGGTTCTTCGGTAGCAGATATTTTTGCCTGGCCGCCACGTTGGTTTACATACTTTACCAGCTTCAGCATGTGCATACGTTCTTCGTCAGATTGTGCATACATAAAGGTAGCAATACCTTCAAATCCCTGAATTTCCGCCCAGGAGGCCATTGCTAAATATATTTGTGAAGAGTCAGACTCTACTTTTATCTGATTATTAATCGCTGCTTCTAAAGATACTGATAACATAGTTTTATATTTTCGGGTGGTTATTTTATAGGTATTATGGCAATCTCAAGTCCGTTCAGGAATGCACTACAATTATAGCAAAAAGACTTCAAATGCCAGCCTATTGCTGCTGAAATTGTATCCTGAAACCTTAAAAGGAATTTAATTTCGGCTAATTTATTATTTTCTTCACAAAGGCATCAATTCGGGATGCTAAATCTTCGTTAACATTTACTAAAGGCAATCGGACTGTGTTTTCCGATAGTTGTAATGATTTAAATATTTCTTTGATTCCTCCTGGATTTCCCTGTTCAAAAATCATATCAATACTGTCTGCAATTTTATAATGCAATGCATAGGCCTCATCTACCTTACGCTCCAGCCCCAAACGAATCATTTGAGAAAATTCTTTTGGAAAGCCTTCTCCGATTACTGAAATCACCCCGGAACCACCTGCCAAAACCATTGGAAGTGCCACCATATCATCTCCTGAAATTACCAGGAAATCTTTCGGTTTATCCTGTATCAGCCTCATGGCCTGTACAATATCTCCAGCCGCCTCTTTTATGGCAACGATATTCTTAAAATCATTTGCAAGACGCACTACTGTAGCAGGCAACATATTGCTTGCCGTCCTTCCGGGAACGTTATACAAGATAACCGGAACCGGCGAAGCTTCCGCTATAGCTTTGAAATGTTGGTAAATTCCTTCTTGTGTTGGTTTGTTATAATACGGTGAAACCGATAAAATAGCTGCAAAAGCAGACAGGTCACGTGTTTTTAATTCGGCTACAACTTCCATTGTATTATTGCCTCCCACTCCCAAAACTAAAGGTAATCGGCCTTTATTCGCTTCAATGATCGTTGCGATTACAGTTTCTTTTTCCTCTTTAGTCAACGTTGCAGGTTCTCCTGTAGTTCCCAGCACGACAAGATATTCTACACCGCCATCGATTACATAATTAACAATAGCCGCTAAAGCTGCTGTATCTACCGATAAATCTTTTTTAAATGGGGTTACAAGTGCAACTCCGGTACCAACTAATGATTGCATATGGGATTATATTTTATTAAGTATTTTTAGATATTTGAATAATTCCTCTGTAAAAACCTTATAATTCTCTACATTCGAATGAATCATAAAATGATTAAGCCGCTTATCAACAGTAGAGAATCCAACTTTAAAACGGGCTATTGAAGCATTGGTCACATATAGTAAAGGAGCTTTTTCCGTATCGTAATAACTGATTAGCATATCGAATTCCTGCGCTATAAAAGCCGCAACGGATTCGTTCTTATTTTTCCCCTTCCACCCAATGTCTTTTCTGGTGAATGTTGGGTACAAATACACGTCGCTTTTTCGTTTTTTCTCGCGATAGACCACAATCTGAACCTGATTCAGGGCAATTCCACGATCGGTTATCTTTTTAATCAAGGCTTCTTTTTCGATAAAATGTGTTTCATCAATCAGCAATCCAACAGTATGAATCTTACGATCAGCATGGTTAGGAACGGTATCGGATAAACTTTTCTTAACGTTTTTTTTTATCGAAAAGTTCTTCAGGAAATTTAAAAACATAGTACTTTTACTTGGAATACAAATTTAATCAAAATTAAGTCTTTACTAATGACAAATCTAATAAACTACAAAGTTTTTAAAAAACAATTTGTTATATTTTTAACTCTGGGCGTTCTTTTATCCTGCGCTCCAAAACACGAATACATTACCCGAATTGAGGGAAAAAAGATCGGGATCGACCAAAGCTATACTCCCGTAGATTCCATCGAAAAATTCATTCGCCCGTACCGGGAACATATTGAACAGGATCTTGACAATGTATTATCCTACGCCCCGGTTACCTTTGACAAATCAAAAGGAGAATGGCAAACCACAATAGGCAATCTACAATCGGATATTACCCTTGCCAAAGCCAATAAGGTATTCCAGCTAAGGGAACACAAATCTGTTGATATCTGCCTTTTGAATCATGGCGGAATCCGATCCACCATCCCTAAAGGGAATATCACCACCCGTACTGCTTTTGAAATTATGCCTTTTGAAAACAATCTCTTTGTCGTCGCACTCAAAGGAGCTCAAATCGCAGAAATGGTAGAATACCTGATTAAAGCTAAAACACCACACCCTTTATCCGGGATGAGTTTTGCAATCGACAAAAATAACCAGCCTAAAAATATCCTGGTACAGGGACAACCACTTGAACTCGAAAAAACCTATTATGTAGCCACTAATGATTATTTGTACAATGGTGGTGACAGCATGTTTTTTTTCAAAAAAGCCATCAAATCCTATGACCTGGATTATAAATTACGAAATGTACTCATTGATTATTTCAAAGAAACCGATACCCTACCAGTACCGACCAATGCCCGAATCATCAAAGAATAACACAAAAGGAAAGCGTATCCCGAATTAGAGAATCAAAGAAATGAAAAGAAGAAATTTTATACAGACCACTGCTGCAAGCTCTGCCTTATTAGTACTTCCCAGCTTACCGTTGATGAGTTTTAACCCATTGACCACAAAACACATAACCATACTCCACACGAACGACGTACACAGCCACATTGATCCTTTTCCAGCCAGTGACCCCAAAAGCCCCAATATGGGCGGCGTTGCCAGAAGAGCTACATTAATTGACAGCATTCGAAAAGATAATCCAAATGTACTATTACTTGATGCCGGAGACATTTTTCAGGGCACCCCATATTTCAACTATTATGGTGGTGAATTGGAATTCAAACTCATGAGTATGCTGCAATACGATTTGGCAACACTGGGTAATCATGATTTTGACAATGGACTGGAAGGGTTCTTAGCCCAATTGCCTCATGCTAAATTTGAATTTGTATCTGCAAATTATGATTTCTCCAATACCATATTACACGGCCATGTCAAACCGTATAAAACTTTTGTAAAAGACGGCATTAAAATTGGCGTTTTTGGACTTGGCGTTGAACTGAATGGGCTTGTCGATAAAAAAATGTATCAGGAAACCATTTACAGCGATCCAACAGAAACTGCTCAGGAAATGACCCGGATCCTAAAAAAAGACGAAAAATGCGACCTGATAATCTGCCTTTCTCACATTGGCTACCAATATAAAAATCAGCCAGATAAAATCTGTGACCTTAAACTTGCTGCCCAAACCAGGGATATCGATTTGATTATTGGAGGACATACCCACACTTTCCTGGAAAAACCAACAATTGTAAAAAACCTCGACAGTATTGACACATTAGTCAACCAAGTGGGCTGTTACGGCATCAATTTAGGTCGTATTGACTTCTACTTTGATGATGATAAATCCAAATCACATACCGGACGCACCATAGTTGTATAATGCTCATGGTCTTTTTCTGTCCAAAATAAAAACAGCCAAACTATCTTGTTTTAAGATGTTTGGCTGTTTTTATTATTACTGGTAAACTAAACAGTAACTCCCAAATAGTAGCTGTAAATTTTGAACATTAAGACTCAAGCATTTGAATGAAATCATTTTCTGAGATAATCGGGACATTGAGCTTTACTGCTTTTTCCAATTTTGCAGGCCCCATATTTTCTCCAGCTATCACATAATTGGTCTTTGCCGAAATAGAGCTCCCGACCTTTCCACCATTATCTTCAATTGCATTTTTAAGCTCATCTCTTGAATAAACAGAAAAAACACCGGACACTACAAAAGTTTTTCCTGCAAATTTATCACTGGCATTTTCTTTTTGTTGTGCCATTTCCAATTGCACCCCATACTCTTTCAATCGCTGTATAAGTAATTGATTTTCGGCATTCTCAAAGAAATCCACTACACTCTGAGCGATTCGTTCCCCAATTTCATCCACCAGGATCAGGTCCATCAGCGTGGCTTTGGCGAGGTTATCAATACTCTTATAATGACGGGCCAGTTTTTTGGCTACGGTTTCTCCAACATATCGAATCCCCAAAGCAAACAATACACTTTCGAATGGGATTTGCTTCGACTTTTCAATTCCGTTGATCAAATTCTCAGCCGATTTCTGAGCCATACGCTCTAAAGGAATCACCTGGTCGATTGTAAGTTCGTATAAATCAGCATAATTCTGAATCAGGCCATTATTAAACAACAATGCGACGGTCTCTCCTCCCAGCCCTTCAATATCCATAGCTTTTCGGGAAATATAATGCTGGATCCGGCCTATAATCTGTGGCGGACAACCATAAAAGTTAGGACAATAATGTTGTGCCTCCCCTTCTTTTCGCACCAAAGCTGTCTGGCATTCCGGGCAATTCGTAATGTATACTGTCGGCAGAAGGTCTAAAGATCGTTGTGTAAAGTCAACACCAATAATCTTTGGAATAATTTCGCCGCCTTTCTCTACAAAAACAGTATCTCCCACGCGGATATCTAATTTTTCTATCTGGTCAGCATTGTGAAGCGAAGCCCGTTTTACAATGGTTCCTGCTAATTGTACTGGCTGAAGGTTAGCCACAGGCGTAATAGCACCAGTTCTACCCACCTGATAGGAAATAGCATCTAATTTTGTAGACACCTGCTCTGCTTTGAATTTGTAGGCTATCGCCCAACGTGGAGATTTCGACGTAAACCCAAGCTCTTCCTGCAGATGAAGATCATTGACCTTAATCACAACACCATCGGTTTCATACGGCAGGTCATGGCGGTGAACATCCCAATAGTCAATGAAATCAAAAATACCCTGCATATCTTTCACCAACTTTGTTTCTTTGGGAGCTTTAAAACCAAAACTCCGTGCTTTTTCCAAACTTTCAAAATGGGTTGCAAAACGGACATCATTACCTAAAAAAGTATACAAAAGACAATCAAGCGGTCGTTTTGCCACTTCGGCACTATCCTGCAGTTTAAGGCTTCCGGAAGCAGTATTTCGGGGATTGGAATAGGGAGTTTCACCAATTTCTATCAGTTCCTGATTCATTTTAGCAAACCCCTCCAACGGCAATATGATTTCACCACGGATTTCAAAACTGTCCGGATAATCGCCTTTTAGCTGTAATGGAATGGAACGTATTGTCTTTATATTATTCGTCACATCATCACCCTGAAAACCATCACCACGTGTTACTGCACGTTTCAATTTGCCATTTTCATACGTAATGCTAATCGAGGCACCATCATACTTTAGCTCACAGACATATTCCAAAGCAACATCCCCCAGATTCTTCTGGAGTCGTTTTTCCCAATCCAGCAGGTCTTCTTTGGAATACGAATTATCAAGGGAATACATTCGGGTTTTATGGGGAACTGTTTCAAAATTTTTAGTGATTGCACCGCCCACACGCTGTGTTGGAGAATTAGCATCAAAAAACTCCGGATACTGCTCCTCAAGCCCCTGAAGCTCTTTCAGTTTGATATCAAAATCATAATCCGAAATTGTGGGCATATCCAGTACATAATAATTATAATTATGGAGGTTGAGTTCCTCCCGTAAAGACTGGATTTTATTTTGAATTTCCATAAAAAAAACGGTTACTTTAGTACTTGAAAAAGTGCACTAAAATAACCATTTTTTACTAAAATCAACCGCTTTTTAAGAGCGAATTATCGTATCAATCTGTTGGTATAACTGCCCATCACTTAAAAAGGCGCCCTGCATAATGATATCAAAAATCGCCTGGTTGCGGTCAGGTCCAAATTCTTTTTTACCCACTTGCATTTCAACCGTTTCTGTGAACATATTATCACTCAGCCATTGCAATCCTTCCTTACTTAGAAAATCGGTTTCCGGCATCAGGCTTTTCAGTACTATAGAATGCATCGCATCTTCGGTACAGTAAAAAAGGAAAATAATATTTTTTGAAAAATGCTCCAGGTAGGCTGCTTTTGTCAGTACGC
The DNA here is from genome assembly GCF_003076475.1 of Flavobacterium kingsejongi. Lineage (NCBI taxonomy): Bacteria > Pseudomonadati > Bacteroidota > Flavobacteriia > Flavobacteriales > Flavobacteriaceae > Flavobacterium > Flavobacterium kingsejongi. The sequence goes on from NZ_CP020919.1 coordinate 3,510,082, forward strand.
CTTCCCAGATCAAATCTGAAAACACATCCAGTTCCTGTTCTGCTACTTCCGGTTTTTCTATTTTTATCTTATCCCATTCCGCTTTATCAATAGCTTGTGTAGCCAGGAAATTGATAAATTCAGGATGCAGTTCATCAAACTGCTCTTTTGTCAAACGTGTATATTTCATGGTATGCGTTTTTTATACTTTTAGGGCTTCCCGTGCTACAGGAAGATTCTTTAATTTTAAAAATCAAAAAAAAACCTCCTCGAATGAGAAGGTTTTAGTATAATGATGTTGGGAAATATTATTTCTCAGCAATGATTTCGTAAGATAATTCTACGATTACATCTCTGTGAAGTCTAACGTTAGCAGTATATTTACCGACACGTTTAACGATTCCACTTGTGATGAATTTTCTGTCGATAGGCTGTCCTGCTTTTTCCAAAGCTTCAGCGATATCAGCATTAGTTACTGAACCGAAAAGTTTTTCACCACCTGCTTTTGCAGAAATTTTAATTTCAATAGCTTTAATTTTTTCCGCTAATTTTTTAGCATCTTCAACAATTTTAGCTTCTTTGAAAGCTCTTTGTTTTAGATTTTCAGCCAATACTTTTTTAGCTGAAGGAGTTGCTAAATGAGCAACACCCTGAGGGATTAAAAAGTTACGTCCGTAACCGTTTTTCACGGTAACAACATCATCTTTAAAACCTAAATTCTGTACGTCTTGTCTTAATATAAGTTCCATAATTCTGCCTCTTTATTATTTTAGTAAATCAGCCACATATGGCATTAGTGCTAAGTGACGCGCTCTTTTCACAGCTACAGACACTTTTCTTTGGTATTTCAAAGATGTTCCAGTTAAACGACGTGGAAGGATCTTCCCTTGTTCGTTAACGAATTTCAATAAGAAATCAGGATCTTTGTAATCTACATATTTAATACCTGACTTTTTGAAACGACAATACTTTTTAGTTTTGTTAGTTTCAATATTTAAAGGCGTAAGATATCTGATATCTCCGTCTTTTTTTCCTTTTGCTGATTGTTCTATCGTTGACATAATAATTACGCTTTAGATGCTTTTAATTTAGTTCTTCTTCTTTCAGCCCATGAGATAGCATGTTTATCTAAACTTACAGTAAGAAAACGCATCACTCTCTCATCACGTCTGAATTCAGTTTCAAAAGCAATAAGTACTTCAGGAGCTACTTTGAATTCGAATAAATGGTAAAAACCACTTTTCTTGTTCTGAATTTCGTAAGCCATTTTTTTCAGGCCCCAATCTTCTTTGGATACCATCTCTGCTCCTTTAGTCGTAAGAAAATCTTCGAATTTGCTTACTGTTTCCTTTACCTGTTGTTCAGATAAAACGGGATTCAAGATGAAAACAGTTTCATAATGATTCATAATAATCAATTTATTTGTTAAAAATATGGGTGCAAAAGTAATCATTAATTTTTAATTTCCAAGCCCTACTATAGCCTTTTATTAAAATTTAATACTTTCCCCGGGAGTTTATAGGTTGTTATTAATTTTTTTATCTACATTTAGGACGATAAATTGATTAGACGCTTATGAAACTGAACTGCATTGTCGTTGATGATAGCACCATCCAGAGAATGATTGTAACCAAATTGGTAAACGGCCATCCTAACCTTAATCTTGTAGGAGAATTCTCTAACGCCGTAGACACCCGAAACTGTCTCGCACAGAAATCTGCCGATCTTATTTTCTTAGATATTGAGATGCCTGTTATTAATGGATTTGACCTTTTGGACGGGTTAAAAGTCAAACCCCAGATTATTTTTATTACTGTCAAGGCCGAATATGCACTCAAAGCTTTTGATTATGACGCTACTGACTACCTTCATAAGCCCATTTCAAAGGACCGCTTTAATGCTGCCGTAAAAAGAGCCATTGACCTGCAGATCCTCAAAAAGGAAAACACTGATGAAGATGGGGATCATATTTTTATAAAAAGCAACCTTAAAAAATTAAAAATCTTTACCGTACGGATAAAGTGGATCGAAGCCTATGGCGATTATGTAAAAGTAGTTACTGATGACGAAAACCACCTGGTCCTTTCCACGATGAAGGCTTTTGAAGGCGACCTGCCTAAGGATAAATTTATCCGTGTGCATAAATCTTTTATTGTCAACATTGACAAGGTGGAGAAATTCAACAGCAAATATGTGGAGATCGGGATCAACAAAATACCATTAAGCCGTAACAAAAAGGAAACGCTGGCAAAAGCCCTTCATTCGGATTAATAAAAATCTACATTTATGGCTGTTTTTACAGCGCGGTACTGTGGCACGGATTCAAAACTATGCAATATTTTACGTAAGGTATTTTTAACCCCTCCGATAGGCTGATCCTGTGGTATTTTAATCAGGATGGTTCTGATGTATTCATTTCGTATCCTGCTGATTGGTGGTTCCTCCGGCCCAAGTACCGGCAAGTCAAAGGTTTGATCCAGGACTTTGTACAGCCACATCGCCCCTTCTTTTAATTTATCAAAATCGCGGTGTTTCAGTGTTATTTTCACAAGCCTGAAATAGGGTGGATAATAATAAATTTTCCGTTCATACACCTGTTCTTTAAACATTCCAAAATAATCCCCTTCGGTCACCTGCCGGATGGTATTATGATTGGGGTTATAGGTTTGTATAATCACACGGCCTCTTTTTTCGGAGCGCCCTGCCCTGCCCGCCACCTGCGTCATCATTTGGTAACTTCGTTCCAGTGCCCTGAAGTCGGGATGGTACAGCATATTATCGGCATTCATGATCCCTACCAATGAGACATTATCAAAGTCAAGCCCTTTGGCCAGCATCTGCGTTCCAACGAGCACATCAATTTCCCTATTTTTAAAACTGTCGATAATCTTTTCATAGCCATACTTGCCACGCGTTGTATCCTGGTCCATCCTGCCAATCCTGCGTTCCGGGAACAGGCCTTTCAATTCCAGCTCTACCTGCTCCGTACCGAAACCTTTGGTCATCAGATCGATGCCGGAACAATGGTGGCAATTCGTCGGTTTTGCCATAGAATATCCGCAATAATGGCAACGCAACTGATTTTTGTGTTTATGAAAGGTCAGGCTGACATCACATTGCGGGCATTCCGGAACATGTCCGCAGGTCATGCATTCCATAACAGGCGAATAGCCCCTTCGGTTTTGAAACAATATCACCTGCTCTCCGCGCATCAGCGCTTCTGCGATCGCCTGAACAAGCGCATCACTAAAATGGCCAGTCATTTTTTTCCGGAAATAACAATCCTTGAGGTCTACCAGTTCAATTTCCGGCATCATGACTTTACCGAATCTTTCGGTAATTTCCACCAATCCAAATTTCGCCGTTTTGGCGTTAAAATAGGTTTCAATACTGGGCGTCGCAGAGCCCAATAACACTTTTGCCCCAAAATAACCTGCCAGTACGATTGCTGCATCACGGGCATGGTAGCGCGGAGCCGGATCCTGCTGTTTGAACGTCTGCTCATGCTCTTCATCCACAATGACCAACCCAAGGTTCGAAAAAGGCAAGAACAAGGCAGAACGGGCACCAATAACAATTTTTGCCTTATCCGATTGCTGCAATACCTGATTCCAGACCTCAACGCGTTCATTATTACTGTATTTGGAATGGTATACTGCAACCTGGTTCCCGAAATAAAACTGTAACCGTTGTACCAATTGTGTCGTCAGGGCTATTTCAGGCAGCAGGTACATTACTTGCTTCCCCTGATTGATATATTCTTCAATCTGGCGAATGTAAATCTCCGTTTTACCGCTCGCTGTCACACCGTGCAAAAGACAGACTTCTTTGCTTTCAAAAGCGTCATTGATACCGTCAAAAGCTTTTTGCTGTGCATCACTGAGTGACGGTCGGGTATCGTTCATTTCTCCGGTATACACCACACGGTCTTCCTGCAGGTAGTACTGCTCCATAACTCCTTTGTCAATCAGCGCTTTCACTCCGGCTACCGAAGCTCCGGAAGCTTCTACAAGCTGATTTACGGTAATGGGCTTTTTTTCACGGGCACTTAACTGAAAAAAGCTCAACAGAATTTCTTTTTGCTTTCGGGCATTTTTCAGCAATTCCAACAATGCTGCCAATGCCTCATCGGTATGATGATTGGGATGGATGCGAACATACCGGGTCAGTTTGGGCTTATAAACTTCCTGTACCTCTTCCTGAAGAATAAGGATACCTTTATCAATTAGCTTCTGGATGACCGGAAAAATGTTCTTCCGGTTCAAGATATCCATGATATCTTTGATCTTAAGGGCACTTTGCTGTTGCAGAGCCTCATAGATCAGGAATTCATCATCGGTAAATGTTGCACTGTCTGCAAATACGTCCTGCTTTTGAGAAATAATCGTTTCGCTTTCCAGCAATAAGGCCGAAGGCATAGCGCCGCGGTAGACATCCCCGATCGCACACATATAATACGAAGCGATCCATTGCCAGTGCCGAAGCTGGTATTCGCTTACCACAGGCTCTTCATCTAAAATCTGATGAATTTCTTTGGCCTCATACAGCTCAGGCTTCTTTGAATGGATATCGATTACAAGTCCGGTGTAAATCTTGCTTTTCCCGAAAGGCACCGTAACCCTCATTCCTTTTTGGATGTACTGGGATTCAGCTTCCGTGATGGAATATGTAAAGGTTTTATCCAGGGAAAGGGGTAATACGATTTCGGCGAAAAACATGGTTATTTTTTTATTTAAATGCAGGAAAGTGGCTTTTTCCGGATTCCTGAAAATGCCTCTTTTATTGCACTACAAATATAGTATTTTGTTGCTCAAATCCCACATGCATTCTACGGGGAAGCTGTATTTCCATAGGAGACAACTCTTACTGTTCCCTCATCCCTTCCCTTTGATTTCCCATAGCCCCGACAGACGGGGTATCTTTTACAGTCCCTGCTTTTGGACTGTAAAAAAATACAACCAGATGGCGGGAACTGCCTCAAAAACGAAGCCCTTTCCTTTTGCTCCAAAAAAAAACACCTCATTGCTGAAGTGTTTTTATACTTGTTAACTGCTGTATTATTTAACCCTGGACCAGGTTTGTGTTCTTCCTAATAATGAAATCCCCACATATCCGCGGACATTCAGTTTATCTTTACCATCGAGTGAAATCGTACATTTGTATAATTTCCCTTTTTGCGGATCTAAAATTTTACCATTGGTATATTCGTCTCCTTTTTTCTCTAATCCTTTGATAATAGTCAGTCCTAAAATAGGCTTGTCTTTATCGGTACCAGTACAATTCTGGCATTTGGATGCTTTTTTCTCCGGATTTAATATCTCTACAACTTTCCCGTAGATCTTACCGTCTTTCTCTGTAATCTCGACAATGGATTTGGCGTCGCCGGTTTCATCATCAATTGTTTTCCATTTTCCTGTTACCTGCGCCTGTGCGGAACAAATTCCTGCCACCGCGATGAATAGGAGTGTCAAAAAGTGATTTTTCATCATTGTAAGGGTTTTAGTTTTGCTAAATATATAAATTTTTTCTTTTTAATTTATGAATTGTGGCATTTAATTCGAATCCTAATAACAAAATAACACAATTCAACCAGATGTAAATCATCAAAACAAGAAGCGTACCAATAGATCCGTACAACTCATTATAACGGGAAAAACGCAGCACATAAATTCCGAAAAAGTAGGATGAAATAATAATCAATATCGTCGTGAATATGGAGCCAATACTGATAAAAGCATTCCTGGAATATTCTTTGGAACCAAATTTAAACACAATGGAAGTCGTCACCAAAATCATAAGCATCACAAAGATGTAACGTCCCCAAACGACCAGATAGACTTTATCCAGCAGCGCATAATCAGCTTGCAGTTTTTGAATCAGCACCTCAAATATTACAATTGCCGCTACTGTAAAAATCAGGATGAGTGACAGTACCACGCCCATACCCAAAGCTACAGCATATTGCCTGAAAAAATTACGCTTTTCAATGACATGATAGGAATTCTGGAATCCTCCTAATATTGCATTCACCCCATTGGCCATTAATATAATCGACAGCAAAATCCCCGAAGACAAAAGGCTCTTGTAGCTCTTCTTCATGATATCCTCAATAATAACCGAAATCGCATCAAATGTATTGGGCGGAACGCTATCGGCTACAAATTGTAAAAAATCCTCCCGGAATCCTTTAATCGGGATATAGGGAATGAGGTTTAAGATAAAAAGGGCAAAGGGGAACAGTGCCATAAAAAAACTGAAGGCAATAGCTGCTGCACGAAACGAAAAAGCACCTTTGGCAATACCGATTCCATACAGTTCCAGTATATCATAAAGTGCCAGCCCCCCGAGGCTCCTGAACTTTACCTTTTTGGCTTTTCGGGCCAGCGTGCGGAGTACGGGTATTTTTTCAATTTGTGCTTCTATTTCCTGTGACATAGTTTGTTTTTATACGGCTATTACCACCGTAGTACCTTTCATTTATTCGATGGCTTTCAGGCTTAAATCCATATTATATACGGAATGTGTCAATGCCCCGGATGAAATATAATTAACCCCACATTCTGCATAGTGGCGTATGGTCGCTTCGTTGATGTTACCGGAAGATTCTGTGGTACTTTGATCGCCAATGAGAGCCACCGCTTCCCGGGTCATAGCATAATCGAAATTATCGAGTAAGATGCGGAATACCCCACCACTTTTCAATATTTCGTCTACCTCATCCAGGTTCCGGGCTTCAACAATGATTTTCAGGTCCAGATTGTTTTCTTTAAGGTACGTTTTGGTTTTGGCAATGGCATTGGTAATCCCACCGGCAAAATCATTATGATTATCCTTTAGCATGACCATGTCATACAGTGCAAAACGATGGTTTTCACCACCACCAATACGTACGGCCCACTTTTCAATGGCGCGGATCCCCGGTGTTGTTTTTCGGGTGTCCAAAATACCGGTTCCGGTGCCTTCCAGCAAATCGACATAGGATTTGGTTTTGGTGGCAATCGCACTCATGCGCTGCATGGCATTGAGCACCAACCGTTCCGATTTCAATATGGATTGTGAGCTGCCCGATACATGAAAAACAACATCGCCATATTTAACGGCTGTACCGTCCTGGATGAATGTTTCCACCACCAGGGCAGGGTCAACATAGGCAAAAATCATTTTGGCAAATTCGACTCCGGCGATGATGCCCTGGTCTTTTACCAGTAATTTGGCTTTTCCCTGTGCTGTTGCCGGGATACAAGCTAATGAGCTGTGGTCTCCACTACCAACGTCTTCGCGGATTCCGTTGGCTATAATTAATTCGAGTTCCTTTTGGAATTGTGCTTCTGATATCATGAATGTCTATTATGATGCTAAAATAGGATATATTTTTGAAACCTGCTCTTATCAAAATCTTAATGCGCCCCTACCCTCATAATTTATTCTGTGAATAACGAGACCTACTGGATTGGTTTCGGGAGGTGTGTATTGCGCTTCTATAGGTGTGGAATTCATTTCTATAGGTATGCTTTGACTTTCTATAGGTGCGGATTTAATTTCTATAGGTCTATTTTAAACTTCGGGAGGTGTGTATCAATATTCTATAGGCGTGCTTTAAACTTAGGCAGGTATGCGTAAATATCCTATAGGTGCGGAATTCATTTCGGGAGGCGTGTATACATATTCTATAGGTGTACACAAACAGGCTATCCATAGATTCCAATATTCTTTTTTTATTTACTATACCACTTCACAAAAAACAAATACATTTACCGGAATTTAACTTCTTTAAAAACAATCCGATAAAACAACTAATCCCTTCCCAATGCTTAAAAAATTACTAGTACTGTTACTCCTGCTCCCTTTGTCTGTTTTTGCAAAATTCTATCAGGGTACTATTACGCTTACCAACGGAACCGTTCGACAGGGCTATATCAAACTTCCAACAGAACCAACGGACTCCAAGATAAAATTCCGTGCGGAGGAAAAAGGTAAAAACGAAAAATACAAAATTAATGAAGTACGAGAATTTGAAATCATCAATGATGATAAAGAAACCATACGCTTTACAACTATCTATCTTGGGAGTCCAAGGCTATTTAACCACTCTGAATTCAAAATAGAAAAAAAGAAATCCTGGGTCAGTATTGTTAAAGAAGGTGGGATCGCCTTATATGGTGCACATTATGCTCCCCGCGCCGGATCTGGTATGCATCCCGGAACCAGTAGTAGCCCCGGAGGTGTTGTATTTTACATCCAAAGACCAGGAGAGACACATGCCCTTTATTTATACACTATTGAAAATTTCAGTTTTACGATCGCGATCAATTCCTTCAAAGAACTGCGAAAAATAATAAAATTATATTTTGATAAAATTTGCCCCAATTTAGAAAGCCTGATTACAAAAGCGGATTTTAAAGAAAATGGCCTTTCCTATATTGTCAATTTATATGATGAGAATTGCGGGAAGGAGTAGCTTTTACTATTTTTTCCTTATCGACAGCACTCTTAATTCCTTTTCATTGCTATGTTTTTTCAAGGCAATTGAACCCCAAAAGCATTATTTGTAATCAGGATTTATATCATTATTCTAGTTGTATACTGCTGTAACATTCAGGTGACTTTACGACTTATACCATACCGCACCGAAATCGATTACCTACGATCTGCCACTTTTGAATTTGATGCAATAAAAGGCACCATGCAGATGCAACAGGATGGAAAAGTTTATAATTTACACGATAATGGAATTGGAACACCTTTAAGAATCAACCTATGAAAAGTTACCTGTTTTTGTTTTTAGCGATTATTTTTGAAATTATTGCTATTACAGCCCTGAAATATTCCGAGCAATTTTCGAAAGTCATACCTTCCATCATTACTGTCCTCGGCTATGCTGTGGCTTTTTATTGCCTGAGCATTACCTTAAAAACGGTTCCGGTAGGAATTGCTTATGCGATATGGTCGGGTGTGGGAATTGTAATGATTACCCTGATCGGTATTGTTGCCTTTAAGCAGATTCCTGATCTTCCGGCAATCCTGGGACTATTACTCATCATTGCTGGTGTAATTATTGTAAATGTATTTTCTAAAACTGCAGGACACTAAACCTGTATATCCTGAAACCTGTATCACTATTAATTCTTTTATCATGTCAAAATCACTGAACGAACTTACTAAAGAAGAGATTGCGCAATTATTTCCGGTTGTTTTAAGCCCTTATGATACGCGTTGGCCGGAACTTTTTGAATTGGAAAAGTGCATCATACTGGAGACACTGGAAAATACGGCTTTGCGAATTGAGCATTTCGGGAGTACTGCCATCCCCGGGCTTACCGCTAAAGACACCATCGACTTACTAATAGAAATTCCAGAAGATGAAAGCCTGCATGCCGATATCATTGAAAAAATGAAGCCGTTAGGTTATGAATTCATGTGGCAAACGGATGCCAATCCACCCTATATGGTATTTGCCAAAGGCTATAATACCGCTAAAAAAGAACAGACCTACCATATCCACATGGGCCCGGGAAATCATTCGCTCTGGGATCGTTTGTATTTCAGGGACTACCTTAGAGAGAACCCGGATCATGCTACTGCATATGAAACCCTAAAATTACAATTGGCAAAACAATATGAGTTTGACCGCGTAGGCTATCGGATTGCCAAAACTGAATTTGTCACCCGTATCACTGCACAGGCCAAAGCATATTATACTACCTGAATTTCATTATCATCTATGATCGATTTTACGACGCTCTGTTATCTGGAAACAGGCAATCTACGCCAGCAAAAAGCTTTTCGTGTATTGACCGATCATACGATACTGGATTGCATATCCGATTTCGATCCGTTACTCGTTGGCACTATTCCCATTGCTATCGACCTGCCGTCCAGTGACCTGGATATCATCTGCTGCTGGACGGACAAAATTGCGTTCCGGAATGTGCTGATTGCTGCTTTTAGCCATCACGAAAAATTTAGGGCTACTGAAACGATTATTGCCGAGATACCAACTGTATTGTGTCATTTTATACTGGACAGTTTCGAGATTGAAATCTTTGGGCAACCACTTCCCACACGGAAACAGTCGGGATACCGCCACATGCTCATTGAACACCGACTGCTCGAACAAAAAGGATCTGGTTTCAGACAGCAGGTTGTGGCCTTAAAAGCAAAAGGCCATAAAACCGAACCTGCATTTGCCTTGCTCCTGGGGCTTCTCGGAGACCCATACGCTGCACTCTTAGAATATTCGTTTCCGGAAAGCCCTTAAAGACTTTCTTCTTCGGATTTTCCTTTTTTAAGCTTTTTGCGTAGTACGCTGTTTTTCTTTCCGTAGACATAATAAATCAGCAAGCCAATAGCGAGCCATACAAAAAGGCGCAACCAGGTTTCCCAACGCATAAAAACCATCATTCCCAGGCAGGTCAGTATACCCAAAATCGGAATTAACGGCACCCACGGCACTCTAAAAGGCCTTGGTGTATCGGGATTGGTTTTTCGGAGGATCAGTATCCCCACACAAACCATCAAAAACGCGAGTAATGTTCCGATACTGGTCATTTCTCCCACGACATGAATGGGGAGAAAAGCGGCAAACAGCGAGATAAAGGCACAAAGCAGGACATTGGATTTCCAGGGTGTCCTGAATTTGGGATGCACTTCTGAAAATACCTTAGGCAATAAACCATCCTTACTGATGGAATAAAACATACGGGATTGTGCCATGAGGTCAATCAATATTACAGAAGTATAACCGATTAATATGGCGAGTATAATGGCCTGGCTCAACCAGGCATAAGGCGTTTTTTCTATTGCAATTGCCACTGGTGCACCGCTTCCGGCGAATTCTTTATAATTGGCCAACCCGGTCATCACATGTCCGAATAATCCAAAAAGTATCGTACAAACGATCAGGGATCCTAAAATTCCAATCGGTAAATCCCTTGATGGTTTTTTGGTTTCCTGTGCAGAAGCTGCTACTGCATCAAAGCCGATAAAGACAAAAAATACCAATCCGGCACCACGTAATATCCCACTCCATCCATAATGCCCAAATTCACCTGTATTTTCAGGAATATAAGGCTGATAATTCGCAGGATCGATGTAATTCCATCCCAGGGCTATAAACACCAGCACTACGCCTACTTTTAAGAATACGATAAAAGCATTGACCATCGCCGATCCCTTGGTACCCCGGATCAGGATCAGGGACATCAGCACAACGATTAGTGCTCCTGGTATATTAACCCAGCCACTTACTACAGAGCCATCGGCCAGTGTAGCAGACTCAAAAGGGGAAAGTGTAAGCTGCGGGGGCAGGTAAATGTGCATGGAACTTAAAAACCGGGTCAGGTATTGGGACCAGCTAATGGCTACCGTAGCACAGCCTACAGAATACTCCAAAACAAGATCCCAGCCTACAATCCAGGCAAAGAGTTCGCCCATAGTGGCATAAGAATAAGTATATGCACTTCCGGAAACCGGAATCATAGAGGCAAATTCAGCATAACATAAAGCCGCGAATCCGCAGCCCAAAGCGGCAATTAAAAAGGAGATGGTAACGGCAGGCCCGGAGTATTCCGCTGCAGCCAATCCGGTAATGGAAAATAAACCGGCACCGAGGGTCAGTCCAACACCAATCAGGATCAGATGCATGGGGCCCAATGTCCTTTTTAGGGAATTCGCGTTGGTCTCATTAGCTTCTATGGTAATCTGTTCTATCGATTTCTTCAGCATGGCTCTTCTTAAGTTTGGATGCAAAATTATGAAATACATGCGCTGTTTGTGCTACGTGCTGAATTTCTGCGGATTATTAGCCGAAAAACGATGTTTTTTTTCGTAATCGTAATTTATTGCGCTTTTCCTATCTTATTTTTCAGCATCGCTTTTACGTTTCGTCAGAAATGTCGTATTCACTGTAATTCCGGAGGTTGTGGTCCATTCTGATTTTATCTGATTTTAGTGTTTCATTGTTCATTTTTTCTCAATAATTTAGCCGCATGATAAAAATTAGTATTATTGGTTCCGGGAATGTAGCCCAACACCTTATACAGGCATTCGCCAAAAGTACGCAGGTTACTGTAGTACAGGTCCTGGCCCGAAACCGAAGTGCTATTGCCCAACTGATTGAAGCCTCAAAAATCATCAGTGATTATAAGCTTCTTGTAAAAGCCGACCTTTATATTATAGCTGTTTCGGACGATGCTATAGCAGCTGTATCCGAGCAATTGCCTTTCAAAAATGAATATGTAGTGCATACCTCGGGTAGTATTCCCCTGGAAGCCCTGTCGGATAATAACCGTAAAGGAGTATTTTATCCCTTGCAGACATTTACCAAAGGCAAAGAAGTCAATTTTAGGACAATTCCACTGTGCCTGGAAAGCCAGTTTATTTATGATTACGACCTGCTAAAACGCGTTGGAAATGCCATCTCGGACAAACTATACACCATCGGTTCAGAACAACGCAAAGCCCTGCATGTGGCTGCGGTATTTGTCAACAACTTCACCAATCACATGTATAGTATAGCAGCGGCTATTTGTGAAGAAAACCGGATTTCTTTTGACATCATGAAACCTTTATTGCAAGAAACAGCAGAGAAAGCGCTATTGCTTTCCCCGGAAGCCGCACAAACGGGTCCTGCAATACGCCATGACCAAACCACCATAGAACAGCATCTTTCTTTTCTCGAAGTACCGCTTCAACGGGAAATCTATCAATTAATTACAAAATCCATACAAGACAACAATGGCACGAAATTATAAAGAAATAATGAATGACATTACCACCTTTATCTTTGATGTAGATGGTGTGCTTACCGATAGTTCGGTTCATATTACCTCAACTGGAGAAATGCTCCGTATCATGAATATCCGTGATGGATATGCTATGAAAGCCGCTGTAGAAAGTGGTTATAACGTATGTATCATTTCGGGTGGCAGCAATGAGGGTGTACGCGTACGCCTTCGCAATTTAGGACTGACCGATATTTACCTCGCAGCTCCGGATAAAGTAGAAACATTCAAGGAATACACCGATGTATATGGTATACAACCTGAGCAGGTACTTTATATGGGCGATGATATTCCGGATTACCACGTGATGCAGTTGGTTGGGCTTCCTACCTGCCCGCAGGATGCCAGCCCGGAAATCAAGGAAATCAGTGCCTATATCTCCCACAAAAATGGTGGTACAGGCTGTGTACGCGATGTAATCGAGCAGGTCATGAAAGTCCAGGGAAAATGGATGGAACATTTCAACGCACAATACGATTAAATCCCTGTTTTGCTAAATTCTTCAAATCAACTGTATTTATGAAATTCCTTCGTCTCATACGTTACCAAAATTTATTGCTGCTGGCTTTTATGCAGCTTATTTTTCGATTTGGCTTTTTAAAATTCCAAAATGTACCACTGGCACTGGCCGACTGGCAATTTGGTTTACTGGTACTGGCAACTGTATGCATTGCAGCCGGGGGTTATATCATCAACGCTGTATATGACCGGGAAACTGATACCATTAACAGGCCGGAATCCTTTATGATAGGTCGTGACCTCTCTGAAAGTGCAGCTTACAACTGGTATGCAGCCTTTAATATTATAGGTGTTGGTGCTGGATTTTATTTATCCAATGTTATCGAAAAACCCAGCTTTGCGGCTATTTTTATTGTAATCTCAGGGACACTTTATATGTACTCGGCAGCGATGAAGCAAAGTTTGTTGATCGGGAATAGTATCGTAGCTTTATTATTGGCATTCAGCATCCTGATTATTGGTGTTTTTGATCTTTTCCCAGCGATTACATTGGATAATAAAGGGAATATGGCAACCCTGTTTGGTATCCTGATTGATTATAGTGTCTTTGCTTTTATCCTTAATTTCATCCGTGAAATCGTAAAGGATCTGGAAGATATTAATGGAGATTACAATGCCGGAATGAGTACCCTTCCAATTGTCCTGGGTGTTTCAAGAACTGTAAAACTGGTATTTGCCCTGAGCCTGATACCAATTGGGCTTATTATTTATTATATCAATCAGTACCTTTACAGCAGTGACCTGATCTGGGCCTCTGCCTATGGTATGTTATGTATCCTCGCACCCTTGTTATACGTCTCTGTAAAACTTTGGCCAGCCAAAACGCAACAGGAATTCCACCATATCAGCAGCATCCTGAAACTGATCTTACTATTTGGTATTATTTCCATTGCGGTTATTACTTTTAATATAAAATACAATGCTTAGAACCCTGTTACAAGATCACAACGTTATATTAGCTTCGGGATCACCCCGGCGCCAGGAATTTCTACGAAATCTGGATATCGATTTTGAAATCCGCCTCAAAGAGGTTGAAGAGATTTATCCCGATCACCTGCAGGGCGCAGCCATCACCGATTTTCTTGCGGTGCTTAAAGCAGATGCCTTTGAAGGAAAGCTTACCGAAACAGATATCCTGATTACCAGCGACACTATTGTATGGCATAATAATACGGCATTGGGAAAACCGAAGGATACTGAAGATGCTTTTCGTATCTTACAATCGTTATCCGGAACTACACACGAGGTGATTTCATCGGTATGCCTCCGCTCGGCCAGCCGTTCTGTCGTATTCCATGAAATCACTAAAGTTTCCTTTGCCCCGTTGCCCGAAGATTCCATTCGCTATTATATCGACAACTACAAGCCTTTCGATAAAGCAGGAGCCTATGGCATACAGGAATGGATCGGACTGACCGGTATCACTAAAATTGAAGGATCGTATACGAATGTCGTAGGCCTTCCCGTGCAGAGAGTGTATGAAGAATTACTGAAGTTTATAAAATAAGTGATTATGTTTAACGAATATTACAAGGAAATCATTAGCACTATCATCGTCATCGTGGTATTGCTGCTATTACGCGTCTTTACGAGTTCTGTGGTAAAAAGCTACGCAAAAGTAACAGAGATCAATGACCACCGCACCCATTTAATGGTGAAGTACATCAATATTTTTGTACAGGTACTGGCCCTAATTTCCCTGTTTACAATCTGGGGTGTCAAAGCCAACCAGATTTATGTGGTACTCTCCTCTGCCTTTGCAGTAATTGGCGTTGCACTTTTTGCACAATGGTCCATCCTTAGTAATATTACCGCAGGTGTAATCTTATTCTTTTCCTTTCCCTTTAAGATCGGTGATATCATCAAGATCCATGATAAAGATTTTCCGATTCAGGGCGAAATTTATGATATCCGCGCCTTTCATGTGTACATGAGAACGGCAGAAGGGGAATTCCTTACGTATCCGAACAATTTGCTGTTGCAAAAAGGGATCACAATCGTAACCATGCAGTCCGACGTACGCGAATTCACGGATTAATCCATCATTCATTTCTTAAAAAAAATAAATTAGTATTCTTTCTGGATTTTATATAATTACATTTATATAACTAACGCTTTTTTTTAGCAAACCCGACTGAATATGGAGAAAACTACTACTCAATTCCCTTTTTATGCCCGACTGGCATTCGTACTTATTTCATTAATTGCCATATTTTTTGTGCTTTCCTTAGCCCGGGGAATTGTTGTTCCTGTGCTCATGGCACTTTTGTTTTCCATACTGTTGCGCCCGGTTGCCAATTTCCTGCATACCAAATTACGCTTCCCTAATGTACTTGCTTCGCTTTTTAGTGTGGTCATGATGATTATTGTTGTGGCCAGCATTTTATTCTTTATTTCATGGGAAATCAGTGATTTTACAAAAGACTGGGACACCATCCAGAAAAACCTGAGCATCCACGGAAATAACATCCAAACCTATGTGCGGGAAAAATTCAATGTAACGGAAACGGAACAAAAGGAATACCTGAATAATGCCACACAAAACTCACTCGAAAGCGGTAAAAAGATTGTAGGAACCACCCTGATGTCTTTTACCGATACCATCATGAGCTCGACCCTGGTTCCGGTATATACTTTCCTGTTTTTATTGTACCGCACCCATTTTCTAAAATTCCTTCATAAACTCGTTAGCGATAAAAATCGCGCTACCCTCCAAGCCATCTTGTGCCAGGTAAAAGTGGCAGTTCAGAGTTACCTTGTGGGACTTATTACCCAAATGGTCACCGTATCTACCCTAACAGCCATAGGCCTCACCATCGTTGGAGTCGATTATGCGATCCTTTTAGGCGTAATTACAGGCTTGCTGAACCTAATCCCTTACATTGGTATTTTGGTAGCCTGCCTCATTAGTATTTTTGCCACCTTAACCGGATCACCGGATCTCTCGCTGATTTTAGGCGTTATCATAGTAACCATTGTAGTCCAATTGATCGACAATAATATATTGGTGCCAATTGTCGTAAGTTCCAAAGTAGAAATTAATGCCTTTGTCTCCATTGTCGGAATTATTATTGGTGGTAATCTGGGCGGTATTGCAGGGATGTTCCTGGCCATTCCGCTTATTGCGATCTTAAAAGTAATATTTGACCGTATTCCCAGCCTGGAGCCCTGGGGCTATCTTATGGGAGATGATTTGCCCAAGACATTCGAATGGCAGAAAATCAAACTTCCTTTGTATGGTACCAGCACTACTACAGTGAGTACCGTAATCGCCCCACCGGTTTTCACCGATACAACACTGCCGGAAAAACCGGAAGAACCTGAAAATAAAAAAGAATAAAATACCAACAGCCGTTTTTGTCAAACAGAAACGGCTGTTCTATTTGCAATGGAATCTGAAATCGTTTTATTTAATTATTATCTTTGAAACAATTCCGATTAAAAAAAATTATAATGCATAAGCTTTCAATAGGAGCCCTGCTCCTGCTTTTCTTATTCCAACAGCCGCTTCAGGCGCAGGAACCGCAGAAAATGAATACTACTGAAATTTTCGAACAGGTCCAGAAACTCAATTTTCTGGGATCTGTACTGTATATTGCTGCACATCCCGATGATGAAAATACAAAACTGATATCTTACCTCGCCAATAGCGTAAAAGCGCGTACGGCGTACCTTTCCCTTACCCCGGGCGATGGCGGACAAAACCTGATTGGAAATGAAAGGGGCGAAATGCTTGGGGTACTCCGTACGGAAGAACTGCTCGCAGCACGCAGGATCGATGGAGGGGAACAATTTTTCTCCCGGGCGAATGATTTTGGCTATTCTAAAGTACCCAAAGAAACCTATCAGATCTGGGATAAAAAAGAAGTCTTATATGATGTGGTATGGGCCATTCGTAAATTCAGGCCCGATGTAATCATCAACCGATTTGATCACAGAACCCCAGGTTCCACCCACGGCCATCATACCGCCTCTGCAGAATTAAGTTATGAAGCCTATGATCTTGCCAGTGATCCAAAAGCTTTTCCGGAGCAATTAAAAAGTGTAACGATATGGCAACCAAGACGGTTGTTTTTTAATACTTCCTGGTGGTTTTTTGGCAGTGAAGAAAAATTCGAAAAAGCAAATAAAGACAAATTCCTAACCGTAGATGCCGGAGTATATTATCCGCTAAAAGGCAAGAGCAATGGGGAAATTTCTGCTTTAAGCCGAAGCCAGCACCGTTGCCAGGGTTTTGGAACTATGGGAAACCGGGGTAGTGAAAAAGAATACTTGGAATTTTTAAAAGGTGATTTCCCGAAAGACAAAACCAATCTTTTTGATGGTATTGATACCTCGTGGAATCGTGTACAAGGTGGTGCTGAGATTGGAAAAATACTCTCTGGTATCGAAGCCAATTTTAATTTTAAAGATCCTTCCCTTCACATCGACCAACTGCTCGAAGCATATAAGCTGATCCAAAAACTGGACGATGACTATTGGAAAACGGAGAAAACACTGGAAATAAAAAAAATAATCCTGGCCTGTAGCGGTTTATTCCTCGAGGCCAATGCGCTGCAGTCATCAGTTAGTACGGGCGAGCAAACCATAATCGCTACCGAAGTCATTAACCGAAGTGAATATCCCGTTCAATTAGCCGCTATTACAATAGTCCCTACACAGAACACTATCGCCAAAAAACAGGTATTGCTTCCGAATAAAGCAGTATCAGACCGGATTAACATTACAATCCCTGAAGGCATTCCCAGTTCTAATCCGTATTGGCTGAATGAAACAGGCACAAATGGAATGTATAAAGTAACCAATCCCGAACTGATCGGCCTACCCAAAACACCAGAAGTACTAAATGCCGAATTTGCATTGGATTTTAAAGGATTCAGCCTTTCTTTTGAAAAGCCGATCCAATATAAATATTCCGATCCTGAAAAAGGAGAACAATACGAACCGTTCATGGTGATTCCTGCTGTAACAGCAAGCATCGTCCATGATGTTACCATTTTTCCAGACAATACACCAAAAGAAATCGCTGTCATTGTAAAAGCCGGTAAAGCGGGTATCCACGGTACCGTAGCGCTGGAGGTTCCCAAAGGATGGTCGGTATTGCAACAGGACTTACCTTTTGAAATTGACCAAAAAGGAGCAGAAAAAACGATTCATTTTGTTGTTGTGCCTTCGGAGACAGAGGGCCGTGAAATCATACGCCCTATTGTCACAATCGGAACGACAACCTATTCCAAAAAACTGGTAGAAATCAAATACGACCATATTCCAAAGCAAACCCTGCTGCTACCATCACAAGCCTATGTTACACGCCTTACCATCCAGAAAACAGGGCAACAGATCGGATATATCAAAGGTGCGGGAGATGAGGTACCAGAAAGCCTGACCCAGATTGGGTATCGTGTGACTATCATTAATCCGGCAAATATTCTTGAAAAAGAGTTACAAAAATACGATGCCATCGTCTTAGGTGTACGGGCATTAAATGTAGTGGAAGAACTTAAATTCAAACAGGGTGTTTTATTGGATTATGTAAAAAAAGGAGGAAACCTGATTGTACAATATACCACAACCGGTAGGAATGGATTTGATATGTCACAGTTTTCGCCCTATCCAATTCATATTTCCAATGACCGTGTGACGGATGAAAATTCCCAAATTTCGTTTATCGACGCAACGCATCCCGTATTAAACCATCCTAATAAAATAACAGCACAGGATTTTCAGTACTGGGTACAGGAACAGGGATTGAATTTTGCAGATGAATGGGCCAGCCAATTCCAGCCGATACTATCGATGAAAGATGAAGGAGAGAGTGCAAAAAAGGGTTCTTTACTGATCGCAAATTATGGGAAAGGGCATTATATTTACACCGGATTAAGTTTTTTCAGGGAATTGCCAGCCGGAGTTCCGGGAGCCTACCGGTTATTATCCAATCTGATTGCATTAAAAAACAATAATTAATTTATCCCCACGGCCAAATCAGAGCAATGGCTTATAGTATTACACTACGATGAAAAAAAAACAAAGTCACTGGAAAAGAGTATATACCATGGTCCTTTTGGCCAATACTGCTTATATTCTGATTTTTTATTTCCTAATGCAATTATTTTCTTAGTATGCAAACAATTGACTGGATCATTTTAATTGTTACCCTCCTCTTCATTGTCATCTATGGAACATTGAAAACGCGGGGAAGCAAAGATGTTAAGGATTATATTTTAGGAAACAATGAAGTGCCCTGGTGGACGGTCGGGTTATCCGTCATGGCCACACAGGCCAGTGCCATCACCTTCCTTTCTACTCCGGGGCAGGCGTATCATGATGGAATGGGTTTTGTACAGTTCTATTTTGGACTGCCCTTAGCCATGATTGTCATTTCGATCACTTTTATCCCCATCTATCACCGCTTAAAAGTATATACTGCCTATGAATTCCTGGAGCAGCGTTTTGACCTCAAAACCCGGTCACTTGCAGCAGTATTATTCCTGATCCAGAGAGGGCTTTCTACCGGGATTACAATCTATGCGCCTGCAATTATCCTTTCCTCTATCTTAGGATGGAACCTGACCCTGCTGAATATTATCATTGGAGCGTTGGTGATTATTTATACCGTTAGTGGTGGTACCAATGCTGTAAATGTGACGCAAAAACATCAAATGTTCGTTATCATGTCTGGGATGATTATCGCGTTTTTTATTATCATGTCCCAACTACCGAAAGAAGTTACATTTTCCAATGCCTTACATGTTGCCGGGGCAAATGATAAAATGAATATCCTTGATTTCTCATTCGATCTCAAAAGCCGTTACACTTTCTGGAGTGGGATAACCGGAGGTTTTTTTCTGGCACTCTCCTATTTTGGTACCGATCAGTCACAGGTTGGCCGCTATTTATCCGGCAAATCCATTCGTGAAAGCCAGCTTGGACTTGTATTCAATGCCTTGCTAAAGGTTCCGATGCAGTTTTTTATACTGCTAACCGGGGTTATGGTCTTTGTTTTTTTCCAATTCCAGTCGGCTCCTATCAATTTTAATCCCAACAGTAAAGTTATCGTAGATAAGTCGGTATATGCTGGTGAGTATGCAAAACTGGAAGATAAGCTGGAAGAAGTTACTACAGATAAAAAAGAGTTTACACTGCAATATGCCAATCAGCTGAATGAAAATTATGATAATGAAACGCTGAAACATAAAATTGTTGCGTTAGGGCTTAAAGAAAAAGACCTTCGCGACCAGGCCAAAGATATTATCCATAAAGCCGACCCAACTGCGGAAACAAATGATAAGGATTATGTCTTTATCCGTTTCGTATTGGATTACCTTCCAAAGGGGCTGGTAGGGCTGCTGATCGCCGTAATCCTGTCGGCAGCAATGTCCTCTACCGCATCAGGTTTGAATGCCCTGGCGTCCACTACTGTGATCGATATTTATAAGAGGAACCTGAAAACTGAAAAATCGGAAGCTCATTTTGTAAAAGCCTCCAAAGGATTCACCCTGTTTTGGGGAATCGTGGCGATCATATTTGCCTGCTATGGAACGCTTTTTGAAAATCTGATCCAGTTTGTAAATATCATTGGTTCAGTATTTTACGGTACGATACTCGGAATATTCCTGGTGGCTTTTTACCTGAAATACATCAAGGCAAAAGCAATATTTTATGCTGCAATCCTTTGCCAGTTGTCCGTATTTTACATTTTCTGGCTGGACATTGTCAGCTTCTTATGGCTGAATATCATCGGTGCAGTACTTACGATAGTATTATCATTACTGCTACAGTTCTTTTACAACAGGCAAGAAAAAATAACGATTTTATCCTAAAAAAAAAGACCCGCTATTATGCGGGTCTTTTTGTATACAACTCTTATTTTTATTTTTTCCACTCGGAAATAGAGTCTTTATTCATTTTGATATAATCAGCATTGTTTGCTTTTTCTGCAGAGGCTAATGATCGTTTTGCCGCTTCCAGTGCAGATTTCTTATCCCCTAATTTAGCATGGATCAATGATTTTAATCTCAAATACCAATACGCATCATCATTTCCTTTTAATTCAATTGCTTTATTTACCCAGGTTAGTGCTTTATTCAGGTCACCATTGGATAAATAATAATAGTTTGCAGCGTTGTAGTACGAATCAGCGCTTGGGCCTGCTAATGTTTTCGCAATGCTCTCATTAGCGATCTTTTGGGTCGGTACTTCAAATTTTACATCAATCAGGGTTTTGTCCCACATGATTTCCAAATGACCAGAATCATTATCCAGGTTGTTAATTCCAATAGTTAGGGTTTCAACACGATCCACCAGCATTTTTGGAGCAACACTTGTTTTTAATACGACTTTACTATCATCCCACTTTTCAGGTGTTCCCCAGTTATCCGTCGTTTTATAGAAAATCACATCCCATTTATCCGCTTTTGGAATCGTATATAAAGCATATTCCCCATGTGGTAATTTTTTGCCATCAATGGTTACATCATCTCCAAAAGTAATAATGGTATTCTCATTAGCTCCTGTTCTCCATGGTTTACCAAAAGGAACCAAATCGCCAAATACATTACGGTCTTTTACTCCCGGTCTGGAATATTCAAGCTTAACATCTGTTAATCCTACATATTGTTCTACAATTGCTTTCGGGCTGGCAGCCGGAGTCCTTACCTGAGAAAATCCTGAAAAAAAGGCAAGCAGGAATGCAGCAGTAATAATTACTTTCTTCATACTGTTATATTGTTATATTTTAATTTAATTCTTTGCGAAATTACTAATTTCTGAAAAATAAAATGTTAATAATTCAATAATAAAAAAGAGTTTTTGTTTACCCGTTTCGTACTTTTACCTCAACAATAATACTTCTGATGCTATGAAAATTTATACCATGCAAAGCACTCAAAAGTTCCCGATATCAATAGCGGAACTATGGCAATTTTTAACGGATCCAAAAAACCTCAAAGTCATTACTCCCGAGGCCATGGGATTTAATACCGTGTCTGGTGATGAACGCGATATGTTTCCGGGGCAGATCATACAATATACCATAACCCCGCTATTTGGCATCAAAATGACATGGGTCACTGAAATTACCCATGTCATGGATCAAAAGTATTTTGTAGATGAGCAACGTTTTGGTCCTTATGCCTTTTGGCACCATAAGCATTTTTTAAAAGAAATTCCCGGTGGTGTGGAAATGGAAGATATTGTTCATTATAAAGTGCCTATGGGTATTTTGGGACAGGCAGTACATCCTTTCCTGGTCAAACCCAAACTACAGGAAATCTTTGATTACCGAACTCAAAAACTTACCGCCCTATTTGGGGAATTTTAAAAACTTCATCTTTCTATTATGCATTTATTTTGGTTCCGAAGGGATTTACGACTGGAAGATAATACTGGGCTGGCAGCAGCTTTAGCCACGGAAGAGGAAGTGCTTCCCCTATTTATCTTTGATAAAAACATACTATCTGAATTAGCTCATGATGATGCAAGGGTCACTTTTATCCATCAGTTATTGGAACAGATACAGGAAACACTGGCAAAAAAAGGAAAATCATTGGCCGTGTTCTATGGGGAGCCCGAAACGATATTCACGCAATTGCTAAAAGATCATCCTGTAAAAGCGGTGTACACCAACCATGATTACGAACCTTATGCGCTGCAGCGTGATACGGCAATTGCAAATTTCCTACAGCAACATCAGGTCGCTTTCCATACTTTTAAAGATCAGGTCATTTTTGAAAAATCAGAAATCACCAAAGAAGACGGTTCACCCTATGTAGTCTATACCCCTTATGCGAAAAAATGGAAACAGGTATTCCGGGAACAAAAAATCCTCTTCACAGATTCGGCTAAACATCTGGATCGTATCTTCTCCCATAACTATCCTTTTCTAACGTTGAAAGCTATTGGTTTTGAAAAATCCAAAATACAGGTCCCAGCTTATACGCTCGCTACAGCTATGATCACCGATTATAAGGCAAAACGGGATTTTCCAGCCGCCAATCCCGGTACTTCTTCCCTTAGTACCCACCTGAGATTTGGTGCCGTGAGTATCCGTCATGTCATTCTGAAAGCCAGTGCAAATGCGCAGGAAACATTTTGGAATGAATTGATATGGCGTGAATTTTTCATGCAAATCCTATGGCATTATCCTCATACCGTAACCCAAAACTTCCGCCCAAAATATGATGGCGTACAGTGGCGTAATAATGAGGAAGAATTTAAAAAATGGTGTGAGGGCACTACCGGTTATCCGCTTGTCGATGCTGGAATGCGGCAACTGAATGCTACCGGGCTGATGCATAATCGCGTTCGAATGGTGACCGCCAGCTTTTTATGCAAACACCTGCTGATTGACTGGCGTTGGGGTGAAGCTTATTTTGCAGAAAAGCTACTGGATTATGAACAATCCAGCAATATTGGAAACTGGCAATGGGCTGCAGGCTGTGGCGTAGATGCCGCACCCTATTTCAGGATATTTAATCCTGCAGAGCAAATAAAGAAATTTGATGGTGCTTTTGCCTATACTAAAAAATGGGTGCCTGAATTTCAGGAACTCGACTACCGCCCTATTGTAGACCACAAAGAAGCACGGGAAAGGTGCCTCAGGATATATAAGCAGGCCGTTGGATAACCACGGCCTGCCTGTACTTTTATTTTGTATCCTCCGTCGCTTTTAGCTGTTGGATTACGTCATAATTAAGTTCGCTAAAATGACGGATCACTTTATCAGCCAATGCAGTATCCTGCAATCCGGAATGCTCCCCAATATAGCCAATACAATAAATTCCGGCAGCCTTTGCTGCTTTGATACCATTGGTACTGTCTTCAATTACAATACATTCTGACTTCGGGGCTTTAGACAAAGCTGCGGCATATTCAAAAATGGCCGGGTTGGGTTTTGATTCCGGAAAATCCTCTCCACTCACGCGATGCGAAAAATAGGGAGCCAGCCCAAATCGTTCAAAAACCTTATCAATGATTACCTTCTCCGAAGAAGAGGCTAAAATAAGCTCCACACCATTCTGGAAAAGATCCTGTATCAGGTCTTTGACTCCCGGTAGTAAATCCAGGTCTTCACTATGATCAAATGCTTCCAGGAAGATATCATTCTTGTAGGTAATCAGGTCATCTACCTCATCCGCCAGTTCAAACATATTTTTAAGGGTCTGGAAATAATTCTTATTGGACGTTCCGGTAAAAGTGCTGTACACCTCATCGGTAACTTCAATATTCAACGCCTTATGATGTTCCTTATTGACGAGATAATGGAGCGGTTCCGTATCGACGATAACCCCATCCATATCAAAAATTACGGTTTTGACCATGGTAATTGTTTTAGGTGAGTTGTTTTACTTTTTGGGCATCCAACTCGTTAAAATGATTGATAATTAAATCGGCATGGGAAATATCCTGAAGCTTGGAATGTTCACTATTATAACCGACACAATAAATTCCGGCAGCTTTAGCAGCTGTTACGCCATTTTTACTGTCTTCGATAATAATACATTCCGCAATTGGTGCTTCCGAAAGGCTGGCCGCATGTACAAATATAGCAGGATTCGGTTTGGATTGCGGAAAATCTTCACCGCTTACAATATGACTGAAATACTGGTGTAAATGAAAACGACGAAATACCCGCTCAATAGTAACTTTAGAAGCTGAAGAAGCCAAAATCAACTGTATCCCGTTTTGGTGTAAATCTTTGATGAGGTCTTCTACACCTGCAAGCAGGAATAAATCTTCCTTAAAATCAAAAGCATCATTGAAAATTGCTCTCTTACGCTGCACAAGATCTTCTACTTCTCCGGTAAGGCCAAAACGGTCTTTCAGGCTTTGGAAAACATTCTTAGTAGAATTACCCGTGAAAGTTGTAAAAAGTTCTTCCGTAACCGGAATCTTCAATTCATCAAAATGCTGGAAATAAGCATAACGGTGTACGGGTTCTGTATCTACAATTACCCCGTCCATGTCAAAAATTACTGTCTTAATCATTGTTGTTGTGTTGTTATCCTGCAAAAATAAGAATCTGAAAAGAAATAAGCGGTTATTTTAGCGGAAATATAGGCGCAATGATAATCGGTATTGCCGCCTGTTTATCGTTCTAAATCCCATCACTTGGGTATTTTTAAATTGCCAATTAAACCTTTTGGAATATCTTTAGTCTTACTAAGAAACATTTCATTGAAGGAGGATCAGGATTTTATACGTGACTTATTGGATGCTAAAACGCAAAACACCGCGTTTCAGCAACTTGTGTCCGACTATCAGCGTCCTTTGTACAACCTGATCCGGGGTATTCTCCTCAATCATGACGATACAGATGATGTATTGCAAAATACGTTTATTAAAGTGTTTTCAAACCTGAAAAATTTCAAAGGAGAGAGTAAGTTGTTTTCCTGGATTTACCGGATTGCGACTAATGAATCGATCACATTCTTACAGCAAAAGGCAAAACGAAATGGTTTGACCAGTGAGGCATTACAACAGAAAAACATAGAAAACCTAAAAGCCGACAGTTATTTTGATGGAGATAAAATCCAGTTAAAATTACAACAGGCCATAGCGATACTCCCTGAAAAACAGCAGCTTGTTTTTAGAATGAAATATTTTGAAGAACTGAAATATGAAGATATTTCTACTATTTTAGGCACTTCGGTAGGCGGACTGAAAGCTTCTTACCATCATGCGGTGAAAAAAATAGAGGATTTTATGACTGCCGATTAAACCTTTTAGAATTTAAATGGTCTTATGAATATGAAACGCTTTACCTTAGACAACCATCCCAAAATACAATCAGGACTACAGGCTCCCGATGGTTATTTTGACACCATATCGGCTCGGATCCTGGACAACCTCCCGGCTCATACCCCACGGGTAATTCCGTTTTACAGAAAGAAAATGACTTGGATAGCTTCAGCGGCAGCGGTATTGGTACTGGCGCTTATGATTCCATTCGCCACCCGAAATACTATTAGCACAGACACGATTGATGCTACTTCTATAGAAAACTACCTCAGTTACCGATCCAACCTGAGTCAATATGACCTGATCGACCTGCTGGATGATAAAGACGTTAAAAATATAAACATTGACCTTGCTTTAGATGACAAGGCTGTAGAAGAATATCTTGCACAAAATAATAATGTTGAACTTTATTTAAATGAATAATATGAAAATGAAACCGCTCTTTCTATTGCTTTTAGTGCTTATTACTATGGGCGCTACTGCTCAGGGCAGTGATGCAAAACGCGACAAAATAAAGGCTCTAAAAACGTCTTTGCTGACAACGAAACTGGAACTAACTTCTACTGAAGCAGAGAAATTCTGGCCGGTATATAATGCTTTTGAAGAAAAACAATATGACATACGCCATAAAAAAATGCATTCCTTAATCGATAAGCTTAAAGATGGTTCTGCTGAAAAAATGAATGAAAAAGAAGCTGCTGTATTTTTATCCCAACTCCAGTCAGCAGAAGATGACCTTTACCAAAACCGAAAAAAACTGGTCACTAATCTTAAAAATATTATCAGCCCGATCAAAATCATAAAACTAAAAAAAGCAGAAGAAGATTTTAACCGTACGCTGCTCAAAGAATACCGGGGCAAGAAAGAATAAGACATAATCTCACAAAAGGCCATAAACACAAAGGGTTTGACTTTAGCAGTCAAACCCTTTATTATTTTAAGTCCGCATAAGCTATTTAAACCTGATCCGTATAATCTTGTTATTTCCGGCAGCAAAGGCCGTACTGTCATTTTGAAACTGAATTGTATACAAATCCTTGTCTTTGGAGAGCTGTTGCCAGTTTTCACCTGAATCCTTAGAATAGTAAAGCCCATCCGTTCCTACTGAAACCAGTTGTTTCGCATTGGAATTGGGCACATATTGCACACAGGAAGCATACCCAAAACCTTTATTCTCGGCTACTAATTTCCAGGTTTTCCCGCCATCCTTCGTTATCGCTTTATTCTTATGATTCTGCATCGGAGTATCATAATCGCCGCCTGCAATAATCCCGTTCTTTTCATCATAAAAATCGGCAGTAAAAATACCCGTCATCGTTCGTCCCTGAACAATTGGTGTCTCAAAAACACTCCAGGTTTTTCCTTTATCCGGAGCATAAAATACCCGTGCTTTTTTGCCGCCTGTCACGATCCAGGCCTTGTCTCCTTTGACTACAATATTAGTATTACTGGCAGCAAAGGCAGCTTCTCCGGATTCAATCTGAGGAAGATCACTACACGGTATTTTATGCCAGGTCGTTCCGCCATCAGAAGTTAACAGTATCGAAAGGCAATTTTCCGTTGGATCGCCCATAGCAATACCTTCCTTATCATTCCAGAACTTCATGCAGTCATAGAATACCTTTTCATGGCTTTCTACATAGACGAGCTCATTGTGTTTGCCATCTTTCGAAATCTTATGCAGTTGTGCCGGATTGCCAATATTCAAAATAAAAAAATGGCTGCTGGTCAGGGCGAGGGCACGGAATTCAAAATGACTGCTGTCTTTTGCAATAACTCCCTGAAAATCTTTATCATTGATGAGATCCTGATAGCCGTATTTTCCATTCGTACCTGCATACCAAACCTTATTATTATCAATCCCAAGTGCCCGGATGCTGATATCATCCTGCAGGATCGTATCGATTTCCAATCCTGTAAAAGGTTTTCGCTCCATGGTTACAGTCGCTGGTGTTTCTTTTTTACAGGAAAACAGCGTAATCAGCGAGAGTAATAATAAATATTTTTTCATATTTCCAATGCGTTAAGGTAAGGGCAAAATCAAAGCTCCAGTCAAAATTAAACATTGTACTGGAGCTTCGTATTGGGTGTCTTAAAATTTTATTTCATCCAGAGATTGTCTGTTGGATCAATATCGGGAACCAGGTTGTCCGGATCGATCTGGATACGGTTCGCTGCTTTCGAAGTAGCTATAGTAGCGGTCCATTTATTGCCACGCTGCCAGATTTCTACCGGAAGCATTTTACGTTCCTTAGTACCATCTGTATAATAGATATCATATACTATAGGCATTGGGACTTCGCCTTTGTTTATGAATGTAATCTGCAGTTCCTTTCCGGTATTTTTAACTTCGGCAATACCCAAATCAATATTTCCGGTACCATAGAACCATCCTTTCCAAAACCAGTTCAGGTTTTCACCTGCTCCATTATCCATTGCATTGAAAAAATCAGAAGGTTGCGGGTGCTTGTAGGCCCAGTTTTCAATATAAGCTTTAAAAGCGGTATCAAAACGTTCCGGGCCAAGTATGTATTCGCGCAACATGATCATTCCAGTCGCAGGTTTATAATAGGCTGTGTAGGCTAAATTCATGCTTCGCGCCACATCAGGATAGGTATTAATTCCTTCCCTGCCATTCCACTTCATCCATGCCACCTTTGATTTTGCATCCGCGATATCCGATTGGTATTCGCCTTTATTAAATTCTTTGGTGCTGTAATAATTGATAAAAGTATTAAATCCTTCATCCATCCATGGGTACCGTCTTTCATTAGACCCGACAATCATAGGAAACCAGTTGTGCCCAAATTCATGGTCAGTAACATCCCAAAGCGATGCCCCTTTTGAATTCCCTCCACAAAATGATACGCCCGGATATTCCATACCGCCGACGTTTGAAGCCACATTAACCGCTACCGGATACGGGTATTCAAACCATTTTTTGGAATAATTCTCTATGGAATTCTTGGTGTATTCTGTAGATCGGCTCCATCCCTCTTTACCATTACTTTCTGCCGGATATACCGATTGTGCCAGGGCTTTTTTACCACTGGGCAGGTTTATTTTTGCAGCATCCCAGATAAACGATTTAGAGCTGGCAAAAGCCACATCCCGCGTATTGTTCATTTTAAAATGCCAGGTTACTGTACCTTTTTGCTGCGGTCGAGTATTTTTAGTATTTCCTACTTCTTTGGGCTCAATGATATAAACCGTTTTATCACTGTCGGCTGCTTTTTTGAACCGGCTGATCTGCTCTTTGGTCAATACTTCTTCCGGGTTTTGCAGTTCTCCGGATCCGACTACAATGTGATCATAGGGAACGGTAATTTTATAATCAAAATTGCCATACTCTAGGAAAAACTCTCCAGCTCCCAAATAAGGATCAGTATTCCATCCGACAATATCGTCAAAAACAGCTACTTTAGGATACCATTGCGCAATAGAATATACGGTTCCCTGCTTGCTTTCTAGCCTTCCCATACGATCCATACCATCTTTGGGAATCTTGAATTCAAAATTCATCGTCACTGTCGCTTTCCCTCCTTTGGCAGGAATAGGCTCCTTAAAGAAAACCTGCATGCGTGTATCATTGACCAGGTATTTATCTGAAGTACTGCTATGTACTTTTGCTGCAAAATAAGTAATCTTAATTCCACCATCCGTATCACCGGCATAACGATTCCCTCCTGAAGGTGTAGTTAATGTTCCCCTGGAATTTTCAGTGAAACGGTTTTGTTCCACATACATCCAGATGTAAGGCAATGCTTCAGGGCTATTATTATGATAGGT
This sequence comes from Flavobacterium kingsejongi, assembly GCF_003076475.1. Lineage (NCBI taxonomy): Bacteria > Pseudomonadati > Bacteroidota > Flavobacteriia > Flavobacteriales > Flavobacteriaceae > Flavobacterium > Flavobacterium kingsejongi. Next base: position 3,539,889 of record NZ_CP020919.1, read on the forward strand.
CATTGTCAGCTTTCCTTTCAGTACATTTTTAGTATCATCAAGTTCTGCTTCAATAACATAATCGGCACTATTTTGCCAATATTGTGGTCCCGGAATCCCGGATGCAGATCGGTATTCATTTCCCCTACGGTACATGAATTCATCGAATTTCGGTTGATTATTGGGCACAGCATCCTGTGCATAAAGTACATTTGCAATTCCCAGGAAGGAAAAAGCGATACATAATGTTTGGAATCTAAACTTCATTCTCTGTAAGTTTTTTATGAATAGGCTAAAGTAAGGAAAAGTGATGATATGGTATAGGCTTGCCTCCTTATTTCAATTTTTTTCTATTTATTTGCACCTGACCCTGTCTATTTCATTCTATGACAGCCTGTTTTCCTTCTAAAAGGAGCTAATAGGTTATTTTTTCCAAGAAAAGAATACAGAAAGGATACGGGAATTTGAGCTGAAAATTATGCCGGAAATACAACTCCTTTTGTTACAACTTAAATTCTTGGCACGGTATTGGAATAAGCATATAACAAGGCCTAAAAAAACAACAATTAGTACTGACCTTAATAGTATCGTATATGAAAATTAAAATCTTTACCATAGCCATTTTTGCTCTCCTTTTCGGAAGCACTATCGAAGCGCAAGACCGTACAACCGTACGCGCCAATAACGGCGACATCAGTGATAACCTCGACTTACAGGCAGTTGCCTCTATTTTTGGTGACTCCAGGGATTTAGCCGATTTTGAACAACGCCTTAATGACCCAAGCCTTCAGATTTCAAATCTTGACCTTAATGGAGATAACCAGGTTGATTACCTAAGAGTAATCGAAACCGGGGAAGGCAATACACATGTTATTGTGATTCAATCTGTTTTGGGCCGTGACATGTATCAGGATGTCGCTACTATTGAAGTGGAGAGAGACCGAAATAATAATGTCCAGGTTCAGGTAGTTGGAGACGTTTATATGTATGGGCAAAATTATATCTACGAACCGGTATATGTGAGACCACCTGTAATTTATAATGTTTTCTGGGCCAGTAACTATAATTATTATGCTTCCCCATGGTCTTGGGGATATTACCCAACTTATTTTAGCTATTGGAACCCTTATCCGGTTTACCGATACAGGAATAATGTCCACATTCATATTAACAATAACAACCATTACAATTACGTAACGACCCGTAGAAGTAACAGGGCTGAATCCATATACCGTTCTTCCCGTTCCAACTACTACGAAAGACAGCACCCGGACCAATCTTTCTCCCGTAGAAATACTAATGCAACCAACAGGCAGCAATTGGTAGAAAACCGTCGCAGCAACAGCAATAATGCCACACGTACCAATAGGGATAATTCGGTTCGAAATGGAGGGACTATACCAAATACAAATGTAAGGCCTTCGAATACATCAAATAACAGGACACAAGGTCAGGGTACTCGAAATACTACCACAGGAACAAGAGGAAATACTACTGCACAGCCTAATACGCCAAACAGAAGTACGACACCGGCAACCACGAATGTGAGAACAAATACGCCAAGCAGAACCACTCCGGCAACAAATGCTGTGAGAATGAATACGACGCCAACACAGCCTACCCGTTCGGTAAATACAACACCCCGTAACACGGCTCCAGTAAGTGCACCGGCTCCATCCAATAACAGAAGTCAAAGTGTTAGAAGTGCAGCACCAGCTCCGGCTCCGGCACGTTCTGCAGCACCGGCAAACAATACCCGATCTGCGGCTCCATCAAATGCTGGTTCAGGAAGATCCAGTGGAGGACGATAATATATATAAAAGGTTTTGAGTATAAAAAACACTGTCTTCCGACAGTGTTTTTTTGTTTTAAGCACTTTGCTCTCCTAAAAATTTCAGTCCGAGTATGGACATAATGAGTGTCGCGATAAAGAATACACGCCAAAAGTTTGCCGGTTCATTAAAGTAAAAAATCCCTACCAAAACAGTTCCCACCGCTCCTATCCCGGTCCATACCGCATAAGCAGTACCCAACGGAAGGGTAAGGCAGGCTTTATTCACAAAATAAAAACTCATCACGATACAAATAATAAAAATAATCGTCCATTTAAGGTTGGTAAAGTTATTCGACAGTTTCATACTGGTTGTAAAACCAATTTCTAAAATTCCTGCAATAATCAGGTAAATCCAGTTCATAATACATATTTTTTAAGTACTACAAAATTAGAACATCGATTTCCTACCCCATTTTACAAATGTTAAATAATATCCTTATTTTATTTCTGCCCTGATCCTGCTCAGCGTCACCTGGCTGATTCCCAAATAGGACGCGATATAACGCAATTGCACCCGTTGTAACAAGGAAGGAGAATTGGTGAGTAACTCCATATAGATTTCTTTAGCCGTTTTGAACTGCCGGTAGATAAAACGTTCTTCCAGCTTCAGCAATTCATATTCTGCCAGCTTCCTGCTCCAGTTCGCCAGTTCGATATTGGATTCAAATAATGCAATCATTTCATCGGCATTGATTTCATATAAGATGCAGTCTTCCATCAATTCTATGGTCTCATAACCGGGCAATCGGTTGATTAAGCTTCGGGCGGATATAATATAATCCCCTTCTTCACCAAACCAGAATGTCAGTTCGTTATCAGGGAGGTCACAATAGGCGCGGGCGATCCCTTTTTCAATAAAAAAAACAGACTCTTCCACTTTATTTGCTTTTAAGATGATTTCGCCTTTCGGCAGATTTCTCTGCTGCATAATCCCTATCAATGCTTTGAGCGAAACATCGCTTAGGGGATAGAGGGATTTTATTTTTCGTAATGTATTTTCCAATGGACTGCTGTTTGATTTTACAAAAATAGCCAATACTGCGCTTTTACTATTTTTTTATGCTTCTTTTATAGCGGTCCTATGGGAATTACGCTGTAAAACAACAAAAAAACAATATCTTTGCACCTCAATTACAAAAAATGAGATTACACAGAAATTTAGTGTACACCACTATAGACTCACTGAACGCCATATTTAACGAAAGTGAATATGCTGACAAGGTGGTAGCAAGAGCATTAAAAAAAGACAAACGCTGGGGAAGCAGCGACCGGAAATTCGTCGCAGAAACGATTTATGAAGTGGTACGCTGGAAGCGCCTGTACATGGAAATTGCAGAAGTAAAAGAGCCTTTTAACAGAGATGATATCTGGCGTATTTTTGCCGTATGGGCCGTTTTAAGAGGTTATCCAATCCCAGACTGGAGACAACTGGAAGGCACTCCGGAACGAAAAATCAAAGGCCGTTTTGATGAGTTTTCAAAAACACGTAAATACAGGGAATCTATTCCAGATTGGATGGATGAACTGGGAATAAAAGAATTAGGCGAAGACCTGTGGACCAAAGAAATAGCAGCACAAAACAAGCAGGCTAAAGTAATACTGCGCGTCAATACCCTAAAAACAACACGCGAGCAACTTCGTGCGTTACTAATGGACCTGAATATTGAAACAGACTTCCTAAAAGAGCAGCCGGATGCATTAGTACTTAAAGAACGGGCAAATGTATTTATGACTGATGCTTTCAAGGAAGGATTCTTTGAAGTACAGGACGCCTCTTCACAGCTTGTTGCAGCCTATCTTGATGTAGCACCTGGAATGCGGGTAGTAGATACCTGTGCCGGAGCTGGTGGTAAAACCCTACACCTGGCTTCCTTAATGGAAAACAAAGGGCAATTGATCGCAATGGATCTTTACGAAAGTAAACTGAAACAGCTAAAATTAAGAGCCAAAAGAAACGGTGCCTTTAATATCGAATACCGAATTATCGATAGTACCAAGGTGATTAAGAAACTGCATGAAAAAGCAGACAGAGTCCTGATTGATGCACCATGTAGCGGTTTAGGGGTTTTAAAACGTAATCCTGATGCAAAATGGAAACTGCAACCGGAATTCATTGATAACATCCGAAAAATACAGGCGGAAGTTTTAGAAAGTTATTCCAAGATTGTAAAACCAGGCGGAAAGTTAGTGTACGCTACCTGTTCGATCCTGCCTTCTGAAAACCAGGAGCAGATCAAACGTTTTCTGGATACGGAAATTGGAAAACAATTCACTTTCATCAAAGAAACCAAAGTGCTGGCGTCAGAATCCGGATTTGATGGATTCTATATGGCACAACTGGAACGTAAAGAATAAAACAAACTCGTTTAGAGTAGCACATAAAAAAGCCCGCAATTTTTGAAATTGCGGGCTTTTTATATGCAGTATGATTGTCCTTAATCGTTCATCGAAATCAGGAACTCTTCATTATTTCTCGTTTTCTTAAATCGGTCGTTGATAAAATCCATCGCTTCCACAGGATTCATATCTGCCAGGTATTTACGCATGATCCACATACGCTGTATTGTTTTTTCATCCAATAGCAGGTCATCACGACGTGTACTGGAAGATGTAAGATCCACAGCAGGAAAAATACGTTTGTTGGCAATCTTACGATCCAATTGAAGTTCCATGTTACCGGTACCTTTAAATTCTTCAAAGATCACCTCGTCCATTTTAGAACCAGTTTCTGTCAGTGCAGTAGCAATAATACTCAAAGAACCACCATTTTCAACATTACGGGCAGCTCCGAAGAAACGTTTTGGTTTTTGTAATGCATTTGCATCCACACCACCACTTAATACTTTTCCGGAAGCCGGTTGCACGGTGTTATAAGCACGGGCCAAACGCGTGATAGAATCCAAAAGGATTACCACATCATGCCCACACTCTACTAATCTTTTTGCTTTTTCAAGTACGATATTAGCAATCTTAACGTGTTCCTGTGGCTCACGGTCAAAGGTCGAAGCGATAACTTCACCTCTTACGTTACGCTGCATATCCGTTACCTCTTCAGGACGTTCATCGATCAGCAATACAATAAGGTATACTTCAGGGTGATTGGCCGCAATAGCATTGGCAATATCTTTCAACAACATGGTTTTACCGGTCTTAGGCTGTGCCACGATCATCCCTCTTTGTCCTTTTCCAATCGGGGAAAACAAATCGATGATACGCGTTGAAATAGAACTCTGTTTGCCGGCAAGATTAAATTTCTCTGTTGGAAAAACAGGCGTCAGGTGCTCAAAAGAGATCCGATCGCGAACGACCTGTGGATCATGTCCGTTAATTTTAAGGACTCTGACCAATGGGAAGTATTTCTCTCCTTCTTTCGGAGGACGTACCACACCTTTTACCGTATCTCCAGTTTTTAATCCGAACAAACGAATTTGCGAATTGGAAAGGTAAATATCATCCGGGGAACCCAGATAATTATAATCAGAAGAACGAAGGAAACCATAACCATCAGGCATCATTTCCAATACACCTTCGCTTTCGATGATACCGTCAAACTCAAAATCAGAATCTCTGAAATTTTGTTTTTTATTTTTGTTTTGTGCCGGATTTACATTCCCGTTTGCCTGATTCCCATTAGCCTGGTTTCCGTTAGCCTGATTCTGGTTGGAATTTTGGTTTTGATTCGGATTCTGGTTTTGGTTGGGATTTTGTTTCGGGTGGGGATGTTTTTGATTCGGATTAGCCGGTTTTGCCACCGGAGCTTCTGCAGTATCTGCAGCATTCGGCTGGCTTGGGGCTTTGGATGTTGTATCGGCAACAGGAGCGTTGCGGTCTACTACAGTATTGTTATTGTTATCTTTCTTAAACTTGATAACTTTCTTTTCGGCTGGATTTTTTGAAACTACCGGCTTCTGTGAAACAGGAGCTTCTGCTACAGGAGCAGCTACTTCGGGAGTTTCTTCAGCTACAGGCTCTACTTTTTCTGTAAAAATAGGTTCCGAATTGAAAAGAGTTGTTTTTTCTGCTTTAGGGACTATTTTTTTAGCGGGTAAAATACGGCTTCTTTTGGATTTTGCCTCCGGCTGTGCTGCCGCTTCTGGAGCTATAACCTCCGGATTTGCAGCCTGGCGATCCAGGATCTGGTAGACCAATTCTTCCTTTTTTAATCCTCTAAACTTATTTATTTTAGCATTCTTAGCTATTTCCTGAAGTTCAGACAACTTCATTTCTTTTAATACAGAAATATCAAACATGTATATAACTTGAATTTAATTATTTTAACAGCGTGTGTAGATGGGTAGTGTTTTTGTTGACTTTGAAAATCCCGTATTATGAAGTACTTACGGAATTGTTATGCAATAATACGAATTAATTTTATCAATCAATAGTATTTTTAAAAAAGAAAATATATTTTTGTGCAGCAAATAAAACGAAATGATCCAGAGAATACAGACTATATATCTGCTAATAGCTTTCATTACCACAGGGATTCTTCCTTTCGTATTCCCATTATGGGCAGACGTTTCCGGGAAAGATTACTTCTTCATGAAAAACATGGCTTATGTTGTATTATTCGGATTGAGTACTACCCTGACTGTTTTCAGTATCACTTCTTACAAGAAAAGACAAACGCAATTTGTTATCGGCAGATTGAATATCATATCAAACTTAATTTTACTAGGATTATTTGTGTATCGTTCCCTAAATTTATCTGGAGAAACTTCGGTTTCTGAGAAAGGTATTGGGATGTTCCTCCCTATTGTTTCTATCGTTTTTTTAGCTCTTGCTAACAAAGCCATCAAGAAGGATGAAGATCTCGTAAAATCTGTGGATCGGTTGAGATAAACCTTTTAACTTAGTTTATTAGTGCGCGGAAAAAACCTGAATTGAAATACATTCAGGTTTTTTTATGCTTTATTCTTACCCAGCCCTTATATCCTTTTCTCCATTTCAATCACTTCCAAATCACTGATCTTACCTTCGGACACTACAAATCGTAGCATGGTTCGTACCTGATGGAAACCGTGTTTGCCCGCAGCACCGGGATTCATGTGCAGCAGATTGAACTGCTTGTCATGCATGACTTTTAAAATATGCGAATGCCCACAGATAAATAACTGCGGAGGATTGTCCTGTATTTCTTTACGGATAGCAGGATTGTATTTCCCGGGATATCCCCCGATGTGCGTGATCAATACCGTCACCCCTTCACAGACAAAACGGTTGTTCAGCGGAAATTCCATACGGGCTTCATCATCATCAATATTACCATACACAGCACGAAGCGGTTTCAGCTTTTTTAATGTATCTGTCACCACCAAATCCCCAATATCGCCGGCATGCCATACTTCGTCAGCCTGGTTGACATATTTCAAAATGGTAGCATCAATATAACTGTGTGTATCGGAAAGTAAAAGGATTTTTTTCAAGGTTTATTTTTCTAACGTTATGGGAATCTGATTTTATACAAAGTTAACAACTCATTATCGAATTATCTAATGAACAAATTACCGATTTAACTATCTTTGCAAAACAAAAAGCACTTCACGTTTGAGATATTTTATCAGATTCGCCTATAACGGTAAAAACTACCACGGTTGGCAAATTCAGCCCAATGCCAGTTCTGTACAGGAAACCCTGGGTAAAGCACTAACTGTTTTGCTGGGGCAATCTATTGAGATCATGGGCGCCGGAAGGACCGATTCGGGAGTGCATGCCAGGGAAATGTACGCCCATTTTGATATGGAGCACCCTATGGAAGGGGATTTATGGGTACACAAACTCAACAATTACCTGCCTAAAGACATTGCACTATTTGAGATCATTCCGGTACACGACAGTGCGCATGCCCGGTTTGATGCCACCCGCAGAACCTATGAATACCACATGCATACCCATAAAGATGTGTTTGAAAACGAGAACAGTTGGTATTATCATAAAACACTGGATATTGACGCCATGAATGCCGCTTCCCAATTGCTTTTTCAGCATACGGATTTTCAGTGTTTCTCGAAGGTCAATACAGATGTCAATACCTTCAACTGCACCATTTTTGAGGCGCATTGGGAGCGACAGGGCAACAAAATGGTTTTCACCATATCGGCAGACCGTTTTTTACGGAATATGGTCCGGGCCATTGTAGGCACACTGGTCAATGTAGGGCTACACAAAATCACGCTGGAGGATTTCAATACCATCATCGAGCGTAAAAACAGAAATAATGCGGGATTTTCAGTCCCCGCACACGGATTGTACCTGACCAAAATCGTCTATCCGTATTTAAACTAATACCCCAAAATGAAAGCAATAAAAAGCGATATTTTTAAAAAGATAATGAAGTTTACCAAACCGTACCAATGGCGCTTTAATGGCGTGATCATCTGGGCGGTTTCACTTTCGATATTTGCGGCACTACGCCCCTACCTGCTCAAAAAAACAGTGGATAGCTATATCGAGCCCAAAGATTCCCAAGGACTTTTACTATACATTGTTATCATGGGCGTGGTTTTACTCTTAGAAGTAGCCTCCCAGTTTTACTTTGTATACTGGGCCAACTGGCTTGGACAGGACATCGTAAAAGACATCCGGGTAAAATTATTCAATCACCTCTCAAGTTTCAGGATGAAGTATTTCGACAATGCCCCGGTAGGCCAATTGGTCACCCGTTCGGTGTATGATATCGAATCCATTGCCAAAATATTCAGCCAGGGACTATTTATGATCATCAGTGACTTGATGAAAATGGTGGTGGTCCTGATTTTTATGTTCTTCATGAACTGGAAACTGACATTGATCGTTTTAGCGGCTATGCCAATATTATTATATGCTACCAGTGTATTCCAGAAAAAAATGAAAGTCGCTTTTGAAGAGGTACGTACCCAGATATCCAACATGAATACTTTTGTACAGGAACGCGTAACCGGAATGAAAATCGTACAGCTTTTTTCCAGGGAAGATATCGAATATGAAAAATTCAAAGAAATCAATAAAAAGCACAATGATGCGTGGTTGAAAAACGTATTATACAACTCCATCTTCTTCCCGATTGCCGATATCGTATCTTCACTTACCCTCGGTTTTATCGTTTGGTATGGCGGTATGAGTATCCTAAACGGAGATAACATTACAACATTCGGGGATTTATTCGCCTACACCATGCTGATCAGTATGCTGTTCAACCCTTTACGCCAGATCGCTGATAAATTCAATGAGATGCAAATGGGTATGGTTTCTGCCAACCGTGTTTTTGAGATCCTCGAAAGCGATGAACTGGTACAAGATACCGGAAAACGCGAAGCACCCAAATTCAAAGGCAGTATCGAATTCAAGGATGTACATTTCGGATACCTTGAAAAAGAAGAAGTGCTTAAAGGCGTAAGCCTGTCTGTCAATGCTGGGGAAACCATTGCGATTGTCGGGGCAACCGGTGCCGGAAAATCAACCATTATCAACCTGCTGAACCGTTTTTATGAAATCAATAGTGGTGAAATCAGTATCGACGGCATCAACATTGACGAGTTCCGACTGGCGTCCCTCCGCACCCAGATCGCTGTTGTCCTTCAGGATGTTTTCCTGTTTGCCGACACGATCCTAAACAACATTACCCTGAACAATCCTGACATTACACGTGAAGATGTAGTGAATGCAGCAAAGAAAATCGGCATCCACCAGTTCATTATGAATTTACCAAATGGCTACGACTATAATGTAAAGGAACGCGGTGTAATGCTGTCTTCCGGGCAACGCCAGCTTATTGCTTTCCTTCGGGCCTATGTAAGCAATCCTAGCATCCTGATCCTGGACGAAGCCACATCATCCATCGACAGTTACTCCGAAGAATTGATCCAGAACGCTACCGAAACCATTACCCAGGGCAGGACTTCGATTGTTATCGCCCACAGGCTGGCTACTGTAGTTAATGCCGATAAAATAATTGTAATGGACAAAGGGCTTGTAGTCGAACAGGGCACCCACCGGGAACTTTTAAGTTTACCCGATGGTTTCTACCGAAATCTCTATCAATCCCAGTTTTTAGCTGTAGCTGAAGAATAAATTAACGGTATACAGATTTTTATCTGACCAAATAAATAACTATTTTCGTGGTCTGAAATCAAATCCGCTTTTTTAGATCGTGGACGAGAGCAATAGAAATAATTAAAAATTTAGAAATGAAATACGATATCATTGTTTTAGGAAGTGGTCCGGGTGGCTATGTTACTGCGATCAGAGCTTCTCAGCTTGGATTTAAGGTTGCGGTTATCGAAAAAGAAAATCTGGGCGGAATCTGCCTGAACTGGGGTTGTATCCCAACAAAAGCATTGCTGAAAAGCGCGCAGGTTTTTGATTACCTGAAACATGCTTCAGATTACGGACTTACTATTTCGGAATTTGATAAGGATTTCGGAGCTGTAATTTCACGTTCCAGAGGTGTTGCCGACGGAATGAGCAAAGGAGTTCAATTCCTGATGAAAAAAAATAAAATCGATGTTATTGATGGTTTTGGAAAAGTAAAACCAGGTAAAAAAGTCGATGTTACCGATAAAGACAATAAAGTAACTGAATACAGTGCTGACCATATTATCATTGCTACAGGAGCACGTTCCCGTGAACTTCCAAACCTGCCACAGGATGGAAAAAAAGTAATCGGATACCGTCAGGCAATGACGTTGGCAGAACAGCCTAAGAAAATGATCGTTGTAGGCTCCGGAGCTATCGGGGTTGAATTTGCTCATTTTTACAATGCTATGGGAACTGAAGTAACGATTGTGGAATTCCTTCCAAACATCGTTCCTGTAGAAGATGAAGATATCTCTAAACAATTCGAGCGTTCCCTTAAAAAAGCAGGCATCACGATCATGACCAATGCTTCTGTAGAGAAAGTCGATACTACTGGTACAGGAGTAAAAGCTACTGTAAAAACGGCAAAAGGAGAAGAAATCCTGGAAGCTGACATTGTACTTTCTGCTGTTGGTATCAAATCCAATATCGAAAATATCGGACTGGAAGAAGTAGGCATTGCTACAGACCGTGATAAAATCCTTGTAAATACATTCTACCAGACCAATATCCCGGGCTATTATGCTATCGGTGATGTGGTTCCTGGCCAGGCTTTGGCACACGTTGCTTCTGCTGAAGGTATTTTATGTGTGGAGAAAATCGCCGGACTTCATGTAGAAGCATTAGATTACGGAAACGTTCCGGGATGTACCTATGCTACTCCTGAAATTGCTTCTGTAGGCCTTACCGAAAAACAAGCCCGTGAAAAAGGATATGAATTGAAAATTGGTAAATTCCCATTCTCAGCATCTGGTAAAGCCAAAGCATCCGGAACTCCGGACGGTTTTGTAAAAGTTATTTTCGACGCGAAATACGGCGAATGGTTAGGCTGCCACATGATTGGTGCCGGTGTAACCGATATGATTGCTGAGGCTGTAGTAGCCCGTAAATTAGAAACTACAGGTCATGAAATCATCAAATCCATCCACCCTCACCCTACCATGAGTGAAGCGATTATGGAAGCTGCAGCAGCGGCCTATGATGAGGTAATCCACCTATAAGACCACAACAACAGTTTTCAACTACTGTTACCACTATAAATCCGTTTTGAAATTTCAAAACGGATTTTTTTATATTTTAACCCAAGTATAACACATTTGACAGTGATCATCCTGTGATCGGGAAACAGAATTTTATATCTTTATAACTACCAAAATCCCAAATTATGATGATACGCCTCCCTATACTGGCCTTAATCCTACTGCTGCTTTCAGGCTGTAACAACATTTCGGATAAGCAAATCATTGAAAACCAGAAAAAAATAGAGGCTTCTCCCTACGAACCTAAAGAATACGTCGAGATTACCCACCCGGAATGGAGCAAAAATGCCACCATCTACGAGGTGAATATCCGACAATACACACCCGAAGGTACTTTTAAAGCTTTTGAGTCACACCTGCCCCGCTTAAAGGCTATGGGAATTGATATTTTATGGATTATGCCCATTCATCCTATTGGGATCAAAAACAGGAAAGGCACCTTGGGCAGTTATTATGCTGTCAAAGATTATTATGGCGTTAATCCCGAATTGGGGACTATGGCCGATTTTAAAGCATTAGTCGACAAAGCCCATGAAATGGGCATGTACCTGATCATCGACTGGGTGGCCAACCATTCTTCCTGGGACAATGAACTCGTCAGCCGCCATCCCGAATGGTACAGCAAATCGCCCGATGGCAAATTTGAACCTACCCCCTGGTACGATTGGGAAGATAGTATTGAGTTCGACTATAATCAACCCGGACTCCGGCAGTACATGACCGATGCGATGAAATTCTGGGTCGATAAAACAAATATTGATGGCTTCCGCTGTGATGTTGCTGGTTTCGTCCCGATTGATTTCTGGGAAAATACCCGCTCAGAACTGGACAAAATCAAACCTGTATTCCTGCTGGCCGAATGGGAATCCCGTGACCTGCACAAAAAAGCATTTGACATGACCTATTCCTGGAGCCTGTGGAACCGCATGCACGCCGTGACCACCAAAGGCGAAAACATGAATGGCCTGATAGAATACCTCGCACATGATGTGAATTCATTTCCAAAAAACGGCTACCGGATGACCTTTACCGACAATCACGACAAAAACTCCTGGGAAGGCACCCCGTACACCAATTTCGGCAAAGGACTGGAAGCCTCGATTGTGCTGGCCGCGACGGTAAACGGTATGCCACTCGTATACAGCGGGCAGGAAGCCGGCATGAACCGCTCGCTCGCTCGCTTTGAGAAAGATTCCATTCAATGGAAAGACCATCCATTCGCTCATATATACACCCGGCTTTTTACACTGAAACATACCAACCAGGCTTTATGGAACGGAAAGTATGGCGGTGAAATGATCCGGATTTTTAATGATAAGCCCCAACAGGTACTTTCCTTTTCCCGGGAAAAGAATTCCGATCGCGTGATCACACTGGTCAATTACAGCAAAAATCCTGTAACCGTTGTTTTAAATTCAGAATACCAAAAAGGAAATTATACCGAGCTATTCTCCGAAGAAACCTATCTGTTAAAAGGAAATGATACCCTTTCTTTTAAACCCTGGGAATACCATGTTCTTGTACAGCAAAAAAACTAAATTTTCCTTTGACCCTAACTGCAAAACAGGCCTATGCAAAAATTATTTTTCCCCTTATTTATACTACTCTTTCTGAACAGCTGCAAAGGAACCCAACCGGCTTCTGAAAAGAAAATAGACGATTATGTGTTCAAGAACCAAAAAGAGCGCTCCGCTTATCTCCAGTCCTATGATGCGGCACTGCAGCTCTGGCAGGTTCCTTTTCAGGAAGACGATATTATCACCAGTTATGGCACAGCCCACGTAATTATCGCCGGTCCCGAAAATGGGCAACCGCTGGTGCTTTTACACGGCATGGATGCCAGTTCCACGATGTGGTTTCCCAATATCCGTGCATTTGCGTCAAAATACCGTGTGTATGCCATTGATTTCCTTATGGAACCGGGAAAATCGATCTCCTGTGGTGAGTCGCTGAACAAAGAAGAAATTGCCAGTTGGTACCGGGAAATATTCCGGCATTACCATCTGGAACATATCGATATTGTTGCCGCTTCCCGCGGTGGTTACTATGCGTCCTATCTTGCCATGCAGCCGGATAGCCCGATTCAAAAATTGGTATTGCTGAGCCCGGCCCAAACCTTTGAAATGATTGATCAAAAAAACAAAGCCATTCCCGCCTTGCTGCTAAAATTTTTCCCCAACCGTAACAAATTGGAGAAAACACTACATGCCTTTTCTTTGTATCCGGACCGGATCAATCCGATCTATAAAGAGCAGTTTTACTTAGCTAATAAATACAGTAAAAGCAATACCAGTTTCATACAGATGACACCTTTTTCCGATGCCGAATTAGGGCAAATTACCTGTCCGACTTTAGTGTTAATTGGCGATCATGACATCGTGAACTCCGCTACCGGAATTGCAAGGGCACAAAGGCTCATTCCAACGGTAGAAACCAATACCATCACCGATGCCGGGCATTTCCTGACCATCGACCAGGCCGAAATCATCAATACCCGGGTGCTGGAATTTTTAAACCGAAAAAACACCGCTGCGCCCAAAAAACAGCTCAAAATCTAAATATTATATACTGTGGACATTACCATTTCCAATTCATTACTCACAGCCTCTTTTAAGCGTAAAGGCGCTGAATTAATTTCACTTAAAAACACCGAAGCCACCGAATACATGTGGGAAGGAAACCCGGAATTCTGGGGTAAACACTCTCCTGTGTTATTCCCTATTGTCGGGACCTTAAAACAAAATATCTACCGGTTTAACGATCAGGAATATACTATGGGACGCCATGGGTTTGCCCGCGACCTGGATTTCGAAATCGCCAGCCAATCTGAAAGCAGTATCACGTTTGCCCTAAAAGCTTCTGACGCAACCCGGACAGTATATCCTTTTGATTTTGAATTGCAAATTACCTATACGCTTGCCGGAAACCAATTGGAAATCCGCTACGACGTCGCAAATACCGGCAGTTCAGCACTACCCTTTTCGATTGGTGCCCATCCTGCTTTTGCCCTGCCCGGAAACTTTGAAGACTATAGCCTGCAATTTTCAGAACAGGCTCCCGATGCGTATTACCTGCTTCAGGATGACCTCCTGTCTGATGTTACCGCACCAGTCCATACTACCGCAGCGACACTGCTCCTGAACTATTCCCTTTTTGAAAATGATGCCTTGGTATTCCGAAAAAACCAAGTGACCAGTATTGCTATACTCCACCAGTCCAAAGAACGGATCAGGGTACATTGTAAAGGTTTTCCTTTTTTAGGAATCTGGACCAAAAACCAGGCACCTTTTCTTTGTATTGAACCCTGGTATGGCGTTTCCGACACTGTAAACAGTAATCAGGACCTTTTTGAGAAGGAAGGCATCACAATTCTGCAGGCCAAAGAAAATTTCACGGCAAAATTTGCCATTGAAATAGTATAAGCTATAAAAAAGGCTGTGGCACTCTAAAATGATAGCACAGCCTTTTATTCCCCACTGACCCTCCGGAATCCCAATTCATACTGTTGTATACTCCTAAATACAGCAGGATTATGCACCCCTATAGAATATTCACCCACACCTACCGAAGCTTTAAACACACCTATAGAATATGTACCCACACCTACCGAAACTCTAAACACACCTATAGAATATTCACCCACACCTACCGAAACTCTAAACACACCTATAGAATATTCACCCACACCTACCGAAACTCTAAACACACCTATAGAACATTCATCCACACCTCCCGAAACTCTAAACACACCAGTAGAATATTCATCCACACCTACCGAAGCTTTAAGCACACCTACAGCATATTCACCCACACCTACCGAAGCTCTAAACACACCTATAGAATATTCACCCACACCTACCGGAATACGTTGCAACTAACTCGTAAGTCCCGATCATTGTATTGCAACGGATTACGACCAGGACGGACATTGAGGGATAGGGGCATAAAAAAAGAGGTCATTCCACCAATAGTGAAACAACCTCCTATTATAAACCATAATCCTTATTTATTGAACGGCTAAAAGCGCATTCACACTGCCGTATCCAAAATCAGCATTTTTATTGGGGTACAGCGAAGCTGATTGTTTCATTTTGGTCAATACCTGTGCGCGCGTCCATGATGGATTTTTAGACCACACCAAAGCTGCAATTCCCGCAGTAGTAGCCGTTGCCACAGAAGATCCTCCCACATATTTCGATTCATTATTATAATAGCCTAAAACCGGGGTATTGCTTCCAGTAGCTGCTTTTTCCATCACTACTGTAAAGTCAATTTTAGCCCCTTTATGGCAAACATCACATTCCTGGTAGGTACTGCTGTCTTTTATACCCGTTACCGCTACTGCTTCCGCCATAGAAGCCGGAAAAATAACACCTACAAAATTGGTAAAACTCGTTGATGTCCCGCCTGCGCAAAAGATCAGCTTGCCTTTGCTATACGCATATTTAATCCCATCTTCAATTTTCCCAACCGAAAAAATATGCCCCATCGACATCGAAATGATCTTAACATCAGTTCGGTTGCCCAATGCTGTAAAGGCATCTTTTACACCATTTTGCTCATGATAGCCCTCTAATAACACATTGGCAGCAGCACGATACGTAACCAGATTGGCATTATAAGCAACACCTACTGTCATTCCACTATTATTCCGGGGAGCTGCTGCTACAGACGCCATACTCGTTCCATGACCACATTGATCGTTTGGCCCATCCGTTGTGCTTGACCAGGGCCAGACAGAATCTACATAAGTACCATATTTTTGTATTGAGCGCCCGGAAGATTGCCCTGTATTGAAACCGGAGCCCAGTAAGTTTTGTTCCGGAGAAACACCGGAATCTACAATACCAATGGTAATACCCGCGCCGGTAGCATAGGACCAGGCACCCGGAATATTGTGTTTGTAAAAAGACCACGGCACTTTCGCATTGGGAGCAACAGTGGTATAATCCGCAGCATTCAACGCCGCTGATTCAAAGCCACAACCGGAAGAACCCGATGAGGATGATTTATTGGCCATGGCCTGCTGATCGTAATAGCGATAGTTAGCCGGTTCAATATAGCGTATTCCTGTGGTATGACGCAGGATTCGGACCGTCTCCGGCTGTACCACCATAACATCCATCGTAGTCAGGTAGGCATCACTGCGAATCAGGATTTTTTCCGGTGCCAGGTTTTCTGCAGTTGTCAGAGTATTCAGGAGTTCCCGTTCCAAAGATGCGGCTCCTGCCACTTTGCTTTTATCAAAATCGTTGGCAGTGGCACCATAACCCAAGGACACACTGTTTCCTCCTCTGAAAATAGCGCTCCACAGCAAATGATCGGTAGCCTCACTCCAATTGAAGTATCCTTTGGTACGGATGGATTCATCGATAGCCGCATTGATCTGTTGTGTGGTTAAAGGATCTTTTAGTATTTCCCCGGCAGTAGGTGTTTCGGGGATTGCCATCATTTCATCTTCCCTGGAACATGAAATTGTTACCAATAAAACAGCAACAAACCATAATTTGAAATAATTCTTTTTCATAATTAAAATAGATTTAGGGGTTAAATATAGGAATTAAAGCAGCTAAACTACTAACAAACAGTAAGTCACAAAATCAATATCACAAATAATTTTATTTCAAACCATAAAATGTATTTTTAGAAAATTATATTTAGATTTATAAAAAATTTTAAAAGTGCAAAAATTACTTCTTTCGCTGACCCTTTTCATTGCTTCCTTAACTACATACGGACAGACTTATGCTAAATTCAATACCGTTACTGCTATAGTAGGTGTGCCCAATATTGGTGTAGAAACCAGCATTGGCAAAAAGTTCACTTTTCAGTTTGATGTTACCGCTTCATTTTGGAAATCGGTAAATGGCGGACCGCAACAATTTGTGATTGCCATTCCGGAACTTCGCTATCATTTTAACGAAAATTTCAAAGGCTTTTATGTGGGTGCCCATGTGGGTGGCGGAACATTTAAAGCCCAAAAATGGAACTACTTCAATACCGATATGTACCAAAAAGGATACAACCTTTATTATGGTGCTTCTATTGGATACCAATGGCAGATCAATGATAAAATAATGCTCGATCTTTTTGCCGGAGGCGGTAACCAGCAGGGCTTTTACAAGGGCTACCATTTGAGTACCGGAGAACGTTATGAATCCGTTCGTAATTACAACAAAAGCGGGGAATGGTTCCCCTACCGTGGTGGTGTAATGTTATCCTATAAATTCTAATCCACTAGCTTTATCAATTATAAAGCATCTTTTTTTGTAGTACTGTCATTATTCGGTTATATTTGAGTAGCAATTACACCACCTATGACAGAATTCCAAAGACAGTTTCAGGAAATTAAGAACCATCTTCTTTTTGAAGATTATACGCTTCTCATTAAAAGGATCATTGACCTGACCCTGGATACAGAAGACATTGCTTTTTACAAAAAGACCAATGCCCTGCTAGACTGGCTGGATCAGGAAAACCATAGTAGTGCAGCGCAAAAGGAAAAATTTGAAAGTATCCTGCAGGAACTGCATGATTATTTATCCCTAAAGGAAATTCCGGAAAAAGAGCTATTAGTCAGTACGAATGCCATCCGGAAATCCTATGCCCATAATGGCTTTGCTTTAGGTCCCGTGGATCTCAATCTTTACCAGGGGCATATTTTAGGCCTTGTAGGTGAAAATGGCAATGGAAAAACAACATTGCTCCGGTTGATTTGTGGGGAACTCTATCCTACTTCCGGAAGCCTTGACTACCATTTTCAGTACCAGGATGCTTTTGACCTCAGGACACAATTGGTCTATATTCCCCAAAGAACCGATTCCTGGAAGGGTTCGATGCTCGAAAACCTGCTTTTTACTGCAGCGGCATACGGCTACACTCCCGAAGAAAATGAATTGGTTACCGAATTGATTATTGCACGGCTTAACCTTCGGCCGTATCGCAACCACCAGTGGAAAAATTTATCGTCCGGTTATAAAATGCGTTTCGAATTGGCACGAATGCTGCTCCGAAAACCGAAAATACTGCTGATCGATGAGCCATTGGCAAATTTGGATATCCTGGCACAACAAACCGTACTGGAAGATTTCCGTGCTATTGCAAAATCACCTTTCCGTCCCCTGGCTATTATACTGAGTTCCCAACAGCTGTACGAAGTCGAAAAAACATCCGATCAGGTTATTTTCCTGAAAAACGGAACTCAGAAAAACCTGCATGCTATCGATACTCCGGATGCAATCGTTGAAGAAAAACAACTGGTCATCGAATTTGAAAGTGAATGGTCACAATCGGAACTTACAGCTGCCTTTGGTGCTGCGCTGTTATCCTTAAAGTTTAATGGAGGTACTTATATCGGAACCTTTTCCGCTGCGGATACGATTTATGATTTCTTAGCAATCGTGACTGCAGAAAGAATTCCACTCAACTATTTCAGGAACATCTCCAATTCGACCCGACGCTTTTTCGTATCTTAAAACTTCCAGCCATGATCAAAAATATTCAAAAGAAATTATTACTGCACCATCCACTGCTCTGGAATACTAAAATTATTCCCTTCGGATTGCTGGCACTCCTGATAAACCTCATTTTCCTGGCCTTAGGATATTACAATGGCTCCATTGATTTTTCCGTCAGTGAGTATACCTATAACAGTGGTACCGACACAGCTTTAATTGTGTTCGTGAGCATCGTACTCTCCTTGCTGGTCGGCATTGTATGGATGGTATTATATTCCCGCAATAACGCATTTAAATCTTTCTATCCCAAAAGTGCTGTTTCCCTATATGTCGAATGGCTGCTGATCCTGGTATTCTGTATCTTTAATGTCGGTTATTCCATCTCCTATCTGTATGGAAAAGAACTAAGAGCCAAGACCTATTTTACAGAAAAAGAATTTGCCCGAAGAACAGAAATAATCAGCCTGTCCTCTATGTTTGTGGAAGGTGATATTATAGAAAACCCACAGCAGGAAATAACTAAAAATGGAGAGGTCACTTCTATTCCTATAGGCCACTTTTCCTACAAAGGCAAAGAATATCCCGTAAAATCACTAATCAACAAACGGATTACCAGTTTTGAATACACCACTCCCATGATGGATTCCCTAAATCAGGAGCGTATAAAAGGGTGGCTTACCGAAAATCGCAAAGATTCCGTACGCTGGTTGTTTCAGGAATTCTTTAAAATCGTAGAGGATCATAAGCTTAAGGCCTCTATCACACCCGAATCATGGCTTAAAATGGTATATACCTATCCTGATTTTAGCAGCTACCCAACCATTGGAAGGGTACCGAAACTGCTAAATTATAGCAATACTTATTTCCGGGGGGTAAAGAACAATCCGGGCGACTATAGCATGTATGCACTTCCCATAGACAGCACTTCGATTGTTACAACGGATGATGGTGCTATTGGGGCATCTAATGACACCATTCCGATACCGAATGAATACGATTATTATAAATACTATGTCCCGTATAATGCATTGCTAAATTCGTATGGACAAATAGCCGAAATTCAAAGTACCCCGATTGTCAATTCGGAATTTGTATTGTATTATGGGTATCTTCCGCTAATGTTATCGCTTTGTATTTTTTCCTTCAGGGTAACATCAGGAAGGAACTGGCTGATTGGTTTAGTATCATTGGGAATCACCGGTATCATTGTAGGCATCCTGTCTGCCGTAATCTCCTTTTTAGGTTTTGAGACTACTTTTACGGTATTATACTGTTTGGTATTTGCTGTGCTCCTGATTTATTTTATAGTCGTATGCTACCGCAAAACAAGTAAAGGCATTTCCGGTATTACGCTAAATCCTTTATTGTGGTTACTGCCGGCATTCCTGCCTATTATTTATACCACCATTATACAAATTTCCAACCGGCGGTATTACAACTATAGATACGATCAAAACCTGCAGATTTATACTGAGTCCTCAACAATCCTCTGGATGGAAGATCACGTCATGGAATTCATGCTGGCAAATATCGTTTTGGTATTTATCATTATGTTCTATTTTGCCCATCAGATCCGAAAATGGAAAGCCGTAGCCGAGGCATAAACTAAAATATTCCAAGTTCTTTACCGAAAATCAGGCTTTGAATTTCGGTAAAGTCCTTAGGTATAACTCTTCTACTTTTTTGCGTGCCCAATCCGTTTTCCTCAAGAAGGTAAGACTGGATTTGACACTGGGATTATCGGTAAAACACTTGATTTTTATCAATTCGCCCAAGGTATCAAAACCATAATGCGCGACCAATTGTTCCAAGATGTGCTGTAATGTGATTCCGTGAAGCGGATCTTTGCTCTTTCCATTTTCCATACTGCAAAAGTACAGAAATAGAAGTGGGTGTTCCAAACTCCTTCCTATTATTTAAACAAAAAGAGGACTGCTCCGGAGAAGAGCCCTCTTACCTTATACACACAAACAAACTAAAATTTCATTCCAAATCCAAAACCTACCAGCCAGGGATTAATATCGACAGCTGCAGGGATGCTCAATCCCGGTGCCAGATTGGAAGCATCTACTGTAACATCTGTACTGAGGAATAACCGTTTTAAATCAAGGTTGATAAAAAAACGATCGTCCAGCATCAAATCAAAACCCGCCTGTGCAGCATAACCAATCGTATTTTTATAGTCCACACCCTGAACTGTACCTCCGGATTTTGCGTTGTAAAAAATCGTATAATTCAACCCGGCACCAACATAAGGCTTAAAAGGTGTTTGGGCTTCCTGGAGGAAATGGTATTGTACCGTAAGTGTTGGCGGTAGCAGGTAGACGCTTCCCAAATCGATATTTACATTAGTCGGTCCCCCTATCGCTGAAATATCCGAACCTACGGTATTGGTGCTGTGCTTTGTGGTTCCTAAGATCAGTTCGGCAGCAATATTTTTGGTAAAGAAGTAGGTGAAATCCAATTCCGGGATAAATGTATTGGTAATCCGTACATCTCCGCCTATAGTTCCTATACTTGCCTGCTCTTCGGGAATCACACCCACACCCCGAACCCGAACCTGCCATCTTTTAAAATCTTCTTTTGGTGTTTGCTCCTGTGCCTGCATAAAATTCACACTCAGTAAGGCGAATGCCATTACTGTAAAAATTACTTTTTTCATGATTTTGGTTTTAATTACAAGGCAAATGTAGCCTGCTATTCCACTCTAATAAGTGATAAAAGTCATTGTATAAAAATTATTTGCCACACTATTTTTCAGGCATAATTGCGGGTTCGCCAATTTGTTAGTACCTTTGCCCTGCAATGGTAAAAACAGTCAACATAGTAAATAAAAGGGCGCGGTTCGATTATGAAATAATCGAAAAGTATACTGCCGGTATTGTTTTGTCAGGAACAGAAATCAAAGCCATCCGTTTGGGTAAGGCACAAATTGCAGAAAGTTTTTGTGAATTCTCTAATAATGAGCTATTTGCCATCAATACCTATATTGAAGAATACGCATTTGGCAATCAATTCAACCACAAATCCCGAAGCGAACGTAAATTATTACTCAACAGAAGGGAATTAAAAAGCCTCGAACGCAGCGTACAGGCGAAAGGCCTTACCATAGTGCCGTTACGTCTTTTTACCAACGAAAAAGGCATGGCGAAACTCGAAATCGGGCTTTGTAAAGGAAAGAAAAACTATGACAAGCGCGAATCCTTAAAAGAGCAGGATACCAAAAGAGACATCGACAGGATCAAAAAAGCATATTAAAAAAAAACCGCTATACAGCGGTTTTTTTATATTTAGTTTTTATTCTCCAGCAGTGGTACAAAACGGAATTCTCCGAATTCATGCTTTTCAAATTGCGTTTCATTTTTTCGGATCAGCAAAGTCATGATCTGATGATCCTCTCCAACCGGTATCACCAATCTGCCTCCTATTTTCAGCTGAGCCATCAACGGCTGTGGAATGATCGGTGCTCCTGCTGTCACAATAATACTGTCAAAAGGTGCATCATTGGGAAGTCCTTTATAACCATCTCCAAACATCATCACCTTAGGACGAATCCCTAATTTCGGCAATAGCAATGAAGTAGTCCGGTACAATTCATTTTGGCGTTCAATACTAAACACTTTGGCGCCCATTGCACACAATACCGCGGTTTGGTAACCCGAACCGGTTCCAATTTCCAAAACCTTATGATCCTGTTCTACTTCCAGCAATTGAGATTGAAAAGCTACTGTATAAGGCTGTGAAATGGTTTGGCCTGCCCCAATCGGGAAAGCTTTATCCTGATAGGCGTAATTTTCAAAACTGGAATTCAGAAATAAATGTCTTGGAATTTTTCGGATAGCTTCCAGGACATTTTTATCGGTTATTCCTTTTTCTTTTAAAACGGTTACTAACTGATTGCGAAGTCCTTGATGTTTGGCTGTATCTTTCAAAATTGTGGAGTGTTTATTTGGTAAAAATAAGAAAGTAAAAGGTATTATACCCCTTGATTTTTTAAAATTAAATGCCCGAAACTTTAAAACCCGAAACTTCAAACTTTAAACAATTAATCTTATTTTTGTTCAAAATACATTTTATGCTAAAAATCGGAGTATTAGGTGCCGGACACTTAGGAAAAATACATTTACGCCTACTCAACCAATCAGAAAAATATACCCTGGTAGGATTTTACGATCCCAATCAGGAAAATGCCGAAAAAGTAACTCAGGAATTCGGTTATAAAAACTTTACCACCATCGCCGAACTTATTGAAGAAACTGACGTTATTGATATTGTTACCCCAACCTTATCCCACTATGAATGTGCCAAACAGGCGATCAAAGCCGGTAAGCATGTTTTCCTGGAAAAACCAATCTCCAATACCGTTGCTGAAGCGGAAGAAATCATTGCACTCTCTAAAGAATATAATGTAAAAGGCCAGGTGGGACACGTAGAACGGTTTAATCCTGCTTTCAAAGCTGTAAAAGACCAAATCGAAAACCCGATGTTTATCGAAACACACCGATTGGCAGAATTCAATCCGCGTGGTACCGATGTTCCGGTAGTATTGGACCTTATGATCCACGATATTGATGCTATTTTAAGCGTTGTAAAATCCAAAGTAAAGAACATTAATGCCAGTGGAGTTTCCGTAATCAGTGATTCCCCGGATATCGCCAATGCACGGATTGAGTTTGAAAATGGCTGTGTCGCCAATATTACTTCCAGCCGTATTTCATTGAAAAACATGCGTAAATCACGCTTTTTCCAAAAAGACGCCTATATCTCTGTAGATTACCTGGACAAAATATGTGAAGTGGTTAAGATGAAAGATGCGCCGGAAGTTCCCGGAGATTTTGATATGATCCTTCAAAATGCAGAAGGGGTAAAAAAACAAATTTATTTCAACAATCCCGAAGTGGCACCGAACAATGCGATATTGGACGAACTGGAAACATTTGCCGATGCGATTGTCAATGATACCACTCCAATTGTAACACTGGAAGACGGAACGGAAGCCTTACGGGTTGCCTATCAGATCATCGACTGTTTTAAAAAATAAAGAACACTAACTAAAAAATAGATAATGAAAAATATTGCCGTAATTGGAGCCGGAACCATGGGTAACGGAATTGCACATACATTCGCGCAAAGCGGATTTACAGTAAAATTAATTGATGTTTCAGAAAAATCACTGGATAAAGGTATGGCTACCATTGCCGGAAACCTGGACAGAATGCTGGCTAAAGGTACCATTACCGAAGCTGACAAATTAAAAACCATCGGCAATATCATCACCTATACCGATATTAAAGATGGCGTTACGGGTGTTGACCTGGTTGTGGAAGCGGCTACTGAAAATGTAGAGCTAAAACTGAACATCTTCAAACAACTGAATGATGCCTGTGATCATAATACAATCCTGGCCACCAATACCTCTTCCATCTCAATTACACAAATCGGTGCTGTAGTGGCACATCCAGAACGTGTAATAGGAATGCACTTTATGAATCCGGTGCCGATCATGAAACTGGTTGAAATTATCCGCGGTTACAATACGTCTGATGAGGTAACCAAAATCATCATGGACCTGTCCGAGAAACTGGGCAAAACCCCAGTGGAAGTAAATGACTATCCTGGTTTTGTAGCCAACAGGATCTTAATGCCCATGATCAATGAATCTATCGAAACGCTCTACAATGGTGTAGCCGGAGTATATGAAATTGATACGGTAATGAAATTAGGAATGGTACACCCTATGGGTCCGTTACAATTGGCTGACTTTATTGGCCTTGATGTTTGCCTTGCCATTTTAAATGTGATGTATGAAGGTTTCAAAAATCCAAAATATGCACCTTGCCCTCTTTTGGTAAATATGGTACGTGCCGGTAAACTGGGTGTAAAATCCGGAGCTGGTTTCTATGATTATTCCGAAAGCAAAAAAGCAGAAAAAGTAGCAAAACAATTTGCCTAAAATATAGTAAAACAGGTTCCGCCTGTAGCACTTCCCTTAGGATCTCCCGGAAAAACCGGGAGATCCACTTTTGAGGCCTCATGCTACCTTAGTAGCTAATACCAGTTCTCAAAAGCTATAGCATACAATCCGGTTGCTATTATCATAGTAACTTCAAAAAAACACAGTTTGGCAAAAATTATCCCTTTCAAAGCAGTTCGCCCAACACGGGACAAAGTAAGTTTGGTTACCTCACGCTCCTATGATGAATATTCACCAGCCGAACTTGCGTCACAACTTGATTTTAATCCGTTTTCATTTTTACATGTGCTGAATCCGGCATATGTAAACCAACAGAAAATAGGGCTGGAAAAAAGATTTAAACTCGTGGCTCAGAAATACCATGATTTCAAAGAAGAGCAGATCCTGATCAAAGAAGATAAGCCTGTTTTTTTTATTTATGAGATACAGTCCAAAAATCAGCAATTCACGGGTATCATTGCCGGTACAGCCATTGCGGACTACCAGAATAATGTGATCAAAAAGCACGAAGACACCTTACAATACCGGGTGGAATTGTTCAAAGATTATTTGCACCAAACCGGTTTCAACACCGAGCCCGTACTCATCACCTATCCGGACAATACTGAGCTAACAGCCTGGATTGCCCAGAAGAAACAAGGGGACTCATTGTATGAATTTGCAACGACCAAAAGAGAGAAACACATCCTTTGGAAAATTGACGATGACGCCGAAATCGCCTGGCTGATGAAACAGTTTGATACTATCGGGAATCTTTACATTGCCGACGGCCACCACCGTTCTGCCTCCGCCGAATTGCTATACGAGCAGGACCATGCTTCCGGCAACAACAACCTGAATTACTTCATGAGCTTCCTGATTGCAGAGAGCAATGTCAAAATATACGAATACAACCGGATCATACGCGACCTGAATGGCTTATCAAAAACAGCCTTTCTGGAAGCTTTATCCGCAGAATTCTGGATTAAAAACAAAGAGCAGCAACTTTGGAAACCTTCCAAAAAATTTGAATTCGGGATGTACCTCGATGGCGAATTTTACGCGCTGCTCCTCAAGGATGAACACAGTTTCACTTCTGTACTGGAGCGCCTTGATGCACAAATTTTATATGAAAAGGTATTGCATCCTATTTTAGGCATTGGCGATTTGCGCAATGACGAACGTATCGATTATATTCCGGGGAAACTCTCTATTGTTACCATTAAAGAAGTGATCGATGAAGGTGAATTTGAAGTAGGATTTATGCTATTCCCTACTGATATCTCAGAAATCAAGAGCCTGGCCGATAATAACCTGATCATGCCACCAAAGAGTACATATATTGATCCTAAATTCCGCAGTGGACTGGTTGTATATGAGCTGGCTCCTTAAGTTGCTACCCGTTTGAATTAATCCTATATCGTAAAACAAGCTTATGTCCATAAAAAATAACTTACTTGAAATACAAGCAACTCTTCCGGAGCACGTTACATTAGTCGCTGTTTCCAAAACAAAACCTGTACCCGATTTGCAAGAAGCCTATGATGCCGGGCAGCGTATTTTTGGAGAAAACAAAATCCAGGAAATGGCCGAAAAGTCAGAGCAGCTTCCCAAAGATATCGCATGGCACATGATCGGGCACGTACAAACCAATAAAGTAAAATTTATGGCTGGTTTTGTGAGTCTTATCCATGGCGTTGACAGCCTTAAATTACTGGAAGAAATCAATAAACAGGCTTTAAAAAACAACAGGATCATTGATTGCCTGCTCCAAATGCACATTGCCGAAGAGGAAACCAAATTTGGACTGAACGAAGAAGAGCTTGAAGCATTGTTAGCCAGTCCTTCCTTTCAGGGACTCAACAATATCAGGATCAGCGGATTAATGGGCATGGCAACATTTACCGAAAATAAAGAACAAATCAGAAAAGAATTCCTATATTTAAAGACTGTCTTTGACGCGCTGGCACTGCGACCAAAAACGAACAACTTTGCCCCGGAAATAATTTCAATGGGCATGTCCGGAGATTATCAGATCGCCATTGAATGCGGAAGCACGATGGTTCGGATCGGAAGCAGTATCTTTGGGAATCGTTAAGAAACAGTTTAGAAAACACCATTAAAAACTTAAACCACTCATCTCTTTTTGTACGCAATACTCGACATAGAAACTACCGGTGGACAATACAATGAAGAAGGAATTACCGAAATTGCCATCTATAAATTTGACGGACATGAAATTGTAGACCAGTTTATCAGCCTGGTAAACCCGGAAAAACCCATTCAGCCTTTTGTCGTAAAACTTACAGGCATCAATAATGCCATGCTTCGTAGCGCTCCTAAATTTTATGAAGTAGCCAAACGCATCATTGAGATTACAAAGGATTGTGTTATTGTAGCCCATAATGCCCAATTTGATTACCGCATCCTCCAAACTGAATTCAGGAGACTGGGTTATGATTTTGAATCTGAAAACCTGTGTACCGTAGAATTATCTAAAAAATTATTACCGGAACAACCTTCCCACAGCCTGGGGAAACTCGTACGTGCGCTGGGTATCCCAATGAGCGACAGGCATCGTGCCAGTGGTGATGCGATGGCTACCGTCAAATTGTTCAAGATGCTATTGGCTAAAGACCAAACCCGGGAAATCGTAAAAAGCTTTATAAAAACCGAAGTCAAATCCGGTATTTCTACGAAACTGAAAGATTTATTGGAATCCGTCCCGTCCGCAACTGGTGTGTATTATATCCACCGCCAGGATGGAACCATTATTTTTATCGGTAAAAGCAAAAACATCAAAAAACGAATCAATCAGCATTTTACCGCAACTTCCCGTACCAATAAAAAAATACAGCTGGAGGCTTTTGCCGTTACCTATGAAGAAACAGGTACCGAACTTATAGCGTTACTCAAAGAAACACAGGAAATAAACATCAATAAACCCGTATACAATCGTATTTCAAAGAAAAGCCCTTTCCAATGGTCTTTATACACTGAAAAAGATACTAACGGATACCTGAACCTCACGCTCCGAAAAACGGACAAGCGAAAGAAAGAAATCCTTTCGTACACCACGTACCTGGAAGGGCGGAATGAATTATTCCGCCTGAGTGCCACATTCAAATTATGCCAGAAATATACGGGTCTGTATGAAACGGAAAATGAATGTTTCCAATTCAAGATCAATGAGTGCGATGGGGCGTGTATTCAAAAAGTCACTACTCAGGACTACAATGCCAGAGTGATGGAACTTATTGCTGCCAAAAAAATCAATTCCAAAACCATGGTAATTATTGATAAAGGCCGCACTATAGAAGAACGAAGTGCCATCCTGATTGAAGAAGGTGTTTATAAAGGCTATGCTTTTTATAACCTGAATTACCAGATACACAATATTGATATCCTCAAAAATATCCTGGTCCCTATGACCAGCAGCAGTGAAATTACCAAAACCATACAAAGCTACATCCGAAAAAAGAAGGTGCTTAAAATAGTAGAATACTAATAGTTTGCGTAATTTTGATAAGATGCCTCTAAAATTCCCGGTTTGAAAAAATTAATTACCGAAGAACAGCGTAAAAAACTCCATGAAATAATTTATGAAGCAGATACTCCTGCCGGTAAGTTATTTGATATCATTTTACTCTCCCTGATCCTGATTAGTATTATCGCGATCATGCTGGAAAGCATTGCTTCTGTACAATTAAAATATGGCTTTATCCTGGCAGAGATCGAATGGATCATCACCGCTTTTTTTACCCTGGAATATATCGCCCGGATTATTGCCGTACGGGAACCGCGCCATTATATTTTTAGTTTCTATGGAATCATTGACCTGCTGGCTACAATACCAAAATACATCGGGCTTCTTTTCCCCGGTTTTGGTTTCCTGCTCGCCATTCGTGCGATTCGTTTGCTTCGGGTATTCCGGATTTTAAAACTCATAAAATTCGTTGGGGCTGGAAACAATTTGGCCATTGCCCTAAAAAAAAGCCGTGCAAAAATATTTGTTTTCCTGTTTACCGTAATGGTGCTTTCCATCATATTAGGAACCCTGATGTATATGATTGAAGGTCCCGAAAATGGATTTACCAGCATTCCTAAAAGTGTCTATTGGACCATTGTCACCCTTACAACTGTAGGATTTGGCGATATCACTCCGCATACCCCATTAGGACAGCTGCTCTCCGTGGTTATTATGGTATTGGGATATGGCATTATTGCTGTACCAACAGGAATCGTAACCTCCGAATTGGCCAATCAGAATAAAGACGTCCACCTCAATACACAATCCTGCCCAAACTGTGGCGCTTCCAATCATAAAGATAATGCCGAATTCTGCTACAACTGTGGCACACGATTACACTAATATAATGTCCGAACAAAAACAACATACCAAATACCTGATTACCATTGTAGGTCCTACCGCTATTGGAAAAACCGCTATGGCAATCCGGGTGGCACAACACTTCAACTGCGAAATCATATCCTGTGATTCCCGTCAGTTTTTCCGGGAAATGAATATTGGGACTGCCGTACCCTCTGCAGTAGAATTAGCAGCCGTCCCGCATCATTTCATACAACACATCTCCATCTTCGATAACTATACGGTAGGCGATTTTGAACGCGATGCCTTAGCCCAAATTGCCACACTGCATCAAAAAAATGACTTTGTCGTAATGGTTGGCGGATCCGGGTTATATGTCGACGGCCTCCTGAATGGGCTCGATACTTTCCCGGAGGTCGCTATCGAAATTCGCGAAGGGATTATCACCAATTACAATCAACACGGGATTGAATACCTGCAAAGGCAACTCCAGGAACTCGATCCGGTACATTATGCTGTTGTAGCACAGGAAAACCCACAGCGTCTCATGCGGGCATTAGAAGTATCCATTGCCAGTGGCCAACCCTACTCTTCTTTCCTCAACCGGGAAAAAGAACCCCGTCCCTTTGTCCCGATTCTTATTGGCCTCGAAGGGGAACGTAGTGCAATTTACGACCGGATCAACCAACGGGTAGACCTGATGATCAACGCCGGGCTCGTTGAAGAAGCGAGGGATCTATTGCCACAACAAACATTAAACGCATTACAAACAGTGGGCTATCGGGAACTTTTTAGTTATTTCTCCGGAGACATCACCCTGGACTTTGCAATTGAAGAGATCAAAAAAAATACCCGCCGTTTTTCCAAACGTCAAATGACCTGGTTCCGTAAGAATCCCGCCATAGCCTGGTTCGATTATAAGTCTGACCCCAAATCGGTCATTGCACATATCGATTCCAAAACAACCTCATAAAGTAAAGGACCTGAACTTAAAAGAATAAGAAATGCCAATAGCCAAAAACTTTCAATCTATATATTCCCAGGATTGGGAAATCAATTTTACCCATTGCACTCCAAATGGATTTTTAAAATACACCGAGTTGTGCAATTTATTACAGCTTACAGCCGGCAGCCACGCAGAAACGGGCGGCATGAGCTTTACAGACATGCAGCACTACAACCAGGCATGGGTCTTGAGCCGCATGCGTGTGGAAATACAGGAATTACCGAAGTGGCGGGATACAGTAACTGTGAGCACCTGGATCAAGGATATCGAAGGCGCGCGCTCTATCCGTTGTATGGAAGTGCACATTGGAGATCGTAAAGTAGCGGGATGCGAAACCTATTGGGCCGTATTCAATACACAAACACGACGGGCAGAACCGTTGGCCATGCCTAATGATCATTTCATCCGTTATCCGGAGAAACATGCCACTAAAGAAACATTTACCAAAATCAATATTGATGTAGCTGCAACATTGGCTACCGAACGCCAGGTTGTTTTATCTGACCTTGATATTGTCAATCATGTCAACAATGTCAAGTACCTCGAATGGTGCCTGGATATTGTTCCTTACAAAATGATCCTTTCCCAAAAGCTGCAAAGTTTTGACATGAATTTTATGCGGGAATTAAAGCATGCTGATACTGTCCAGATCAAACAGCTGGAAACTGAAAATCAATCGCTGTATACCGTATCCAAAACAGATAAAACCTGTTTCGCCCTGCAATTGGACTGGAAATAAACCGAAACAACAACGCATAAAAAAACCTTCAGTACTCTCATACTGAAGGTTTTTTTATACAGAACTATTATAGTATTATACGTTGAAACGGAAATGCATTACATCACCATCCTTAACAATATATTCTTTTCCTTCGACACGAAGTTTTCCAGCTTCTTTTACTTTAGCTTCTGAACCATAGGCTTCAAAATCAGTAAAAGCAATTACTTCCGCACGGATAAATCCTTTTTCAAAATCAGAGTGGATCACACCAGCTGCCTGAGGAGCAGTATCACCAACATTAATCGTCCAGGCACGTACTTCTTTTACTCCTGCGGTAAAATACGTTTGAAGATTCAGCAATTTGTAGGCTGCCCTGATTAAAGCAGAAGAACCCGGCTCCTGTAGCCCTAAATCTTCCAGGAACATTTTGCGCTCTTCATAAGTCTCCAGTTCTGTAATATCAGCTTCCGTACCTACTGCCAAAACGATGACCTGTGCATTTTCATCTTTTACCAATTCACGAACTTGGTCTACATATTGGTTTCCGTTTACTGCAGCACCTTCATCAACATTACATACATACAATACCGGTTTTGATGTAATCAGTTGAAAAGCTTCCATCAATACTTCTTCATCATAATTCTTAGGCTCTACCGTACGTACCGATTTTGCCTGCAATAAGGTTTCACGGATACGGTTCAGTAATGCTTCTTCTACCTGTGCTTCTTTATTTCCTGTCTTTGCAGCTCTTTTTACTTTTTCCAGTCGTTTTTCAACTGTTTCAAGATCTTTTAATTGCAATTCAATATCGATGGTTTCTTTATCACGGATTGGGTTTACACTACCATCAACGTGGATGATATTATCGTTATCAAAACAACGCAGTACGTGGATAATTGCATTACACTCCCTGATGTTGCCCAGGAACTGGTTACCCAGGCCTTCTCCCTTACTCGCACCTTTTACCAAACCTGCGATATCAACAATATCAACAGTAGCAGGCTGTACACGTTCCGGATTAACCAATTCTTCCAGTTTTTCGAGCCTTGGATCAGGAACATTCACTACTCCAATATTCGGTTCAATAGTACAAAATGGGAAGTTTGCGCTCTGTGCTTTTGCATTCGACAAACAGTTGAATAACGTTGATTTTCCAACATTGGGTAATCCTACAATTCCTGCTTTCATTTCTTATTTGGATTGAAAGTTTAGCGCCAATCGCTAATACTTATTGATTTATATTTTAAAAGTCTGCAAATATAAGGTTTTGAATTAATATAATTTCAAGTTTTATCCGTTCGATACTAAAATCATAATGCTTTTGCACATTCTTTTTTTAGCAAAATATTACCATATCATTAATATTAATTTTAACATAAATTCTGTATTTTTGAGTAGTAATAATCCCAAAACCAAAGCAAAATGAAAAAGTTATTTTTAAGCGTTGTGGCTCTTTTCGCCGTTATGACAATACAAGCACAAAAAAATGTCGAGAAAGTGACAACTACAACTGTAAAAACAGTTAATGATGGTACGGCTCCTAAATCAGTTGTAAAAACTGAAGTGGATGAAAAAGTACAGGACATCAAATTAAAAGACAAGACAGAATCGCTCAACAAGAAAAAAGATATGGATGCTCAGGTAGAAACAGTGGAGTCTTCTTCTACAGTAGCTTACCTTACATCTGAGAATCCATTGAAAACTAAATTGAACGAAAGTGTATTCTACACGCTGAACGGAAAAAAATATCAGTTTGTGACCCGTCAGAGTGGTTTTAAAGTATCTACAGATGAAAATCCTCATTTCGCTTTCCTGAAAAAAACAGGTCAGAACGAATATGTTTATGAAACTGAAAATTCAAAAGCTGTAGGGCATTTTGATGAAAAAGGAAACTTTGTAGTAGACCGTTCTGTAAAAATGTCAGATGGTACAACCGATATCACCTATACTTTTGTAAAACAATAAGTATAAAATAAGGCTATAAAAAAATCCTGAATTTACATTCAGGATTTTTTTTTATTCATCATGAAGGAAAGCCTGCCTGTTCAATAGTGTTTCATCACTTTCGACATGGTTATCATCCGGGACACAACAATCTACAGGACATACTGCCGCACATTGAGGTTCGTCGTGAAACCCTTTACATTCTGTACATTTTCCAGGGACAATGTAATAAATATCATCTGAAATAGGCGTCTGAGGATCATTAGCATCCACTTCTTCTCCATTAGGCAAAATTATTTTTCCGCTTAATTTCGTTCCGTCTTTATATCGCCAATCATCAGCACCTTCATATATCGCTGTATTTGGGCACTCCGGCTCGCATGCTCCGCAGTTAATACATTCGTCTGTTATTATGATTGCCATAGCTGTTTTTTATTTTATAAACTGTAAATTTGCACAAAATTACGTCCAAAACTATTCATAAGCAAATTCATAATGACATTAGCAGACAAAAAAAAGGCATTTATCACACTGGGAACTTTTTTAAGCCAGTTTTCTTTGGATCACAATGAAAAAAAAGAAAATGTACCCCACAATGATCGTTTCTTTGATTCCTTCAGTTCCCTGATCAAACTGTTGCAGTCTCATAATGGATGGTACACCGAAGAGCAGGTTACCTTTGCCCTTCACTCCTGGGCCGAAGCACTTACGGCTGCTAATTTGGACGAATGGCTAAAACCCTATTCCTTAGACAATACCACACCAAAAAATGTTGGGCTGATTTTAGCGGGTAATATCCCACTGGTCGGTTTTCATGATTTCCTGAGCGTATTGATTAGCGGACATAAAGTATTGGTAAAAACCTCATCCAATGATCAGCACCTCCTGCCTTTTTTAGCCAAGTACCTTATTGCCGTTGCACCTGGATTTCAGGAAAGAATTACGTTTTGCGAAGGAAAGCTTGAAAATTTTGACGCCGTTATTGCAACGGGAAGCAATAATACAGCCCGCTATTTCGAATATTATTTCAAGGACAAACCTTCCATCATACGCAAAAACAGGAATTCCGCTGCTGTACTCACAGGAGACGAAACCAAAGAGCAGCTTATCGGGCTGGGAGAAGATATTTTTCGCTATTTCGGATTGGGATGCCGTAATGTTTCCAAATTATTCCTTCCTGAAAATTATGATTTCGCATTACTTTTCGAAGCACTTTACGAATACCGTGATGTGATTTATTATGAAAAATACGCCAACAACTACGATTACAATAAGGCTGTATTCCTAATGAGTAACTTCAAACTTCTGGATAATGAGTTTTTAACGCTGAAGGAAGATCCGGGATATGCCTCACCGATTTCCAGCGTTTTTTATGAATATTATTCCGATTTAAACCAGTTGACCGGCCGCTTGATGGAAGAAAGAGACAGCTTGCAATGTATTGTTACTGCAGCCGATATCCCTTCCCGTACCGCTTTTGGGACCACACAACAGCCAAAGTTGTGGGATTATGCGGATAACGTCGATACTATTGCATTTCTGACCACACTATAATTTGTTTTTTTGCCAAATATACAGGTACTACAACGTTTTTGTTAATAACCTTGTGTAATAATTACTAAATTGTAAACTAATCTTTAATCCTATATTATGAAATTTGTGGTTTAAACCCATTGGATCAACTTTACAACACAATGAAAAAACACAACTACAGCGCAGGACCTTGTATACTACCACAGGAAGTCTTCGAAAAAGCGGCACAAGCCGTATTAAATTTTAATGATTCCGGGTTATCCATATTGGAAATTTCACACCGCAGCAAAGATTTTGTTGCCGTCATGGAAGAAGCCCGTGCACTCGCACTGGAATTACTGGGACTTACTGGAAAAGGCTACCAGGCCTTATTTTTACAGGGAGGTGCCAGCCTGGAATTCCTCAGGGTGCCTTACAATTTACTCAAAGAAAACGGACAAGCGGCATATTTAGATACCGGAACATGGGCTAATGCTGCTATCAAAGAAGCAAAACCTTTTGGTGAAACATTGGTAGTCGCTTCTTCCAAACCGGAAAATTACAATCATATCCCAAAAAACTATACTGTTCCTGCTACTGCTGATTATTTTCACTGTACGAGTAACAATACCATTTTTGGTACCCAGATAAAAGAATTCCCAGCACTTGACATTCCTGTGGTATGCGACATGAGTTCTGATATTTTTTCCCGCCAGTTGGACTTTACAAAATTTGACCTGATTTATGCCGGTGCACAGAAAAACATGGGCCCTGCCGGAACCACGCTTATTGTCGTAAAAGAATCCATACTGGGAACTACCGGAAGGAATATCCCGAACATATTGAATTACCAGCAGCATATTGAAAAGGAAAGCATGTACAATACTCCCCCGGTATTTGCAGTTTACACGTCACTACTAACATTGCAATGGCTAAAAAACCTGGGCGGTATTCCAGCAATTGAAAAAATAAACGAAGCCAAAGCCACGTTATTGTATACCGAAATCGATCGCAATCCTTTATTCCGTGGTACTGCTGCCAAAGAAGACCGTTCTAACATGAATGCAACGTTCCTGCTAAACGATGAGGCACATGCTCCGGTATTTGATGGGTTATGGAAAGCAGCGGGTATCTCAGGATTACCAGGACACCGTTCTGTGGGCGGCTACCGGGCATCCATGTATAACGCCCTGCCACTGGAAAGCGTACAGGTATTGGTCGATGTAATGAAAGATCTGGAAACGAAAGTATAACGGCCACTTTCTAAACCCACAACACAACAACTAAATTTTACCCTATAATCACATACAATGAAAATATTAGCAAATGACGGGATTTCAAAAAGTGGAATCGAAGCTTTGGAGAAAGGCGGATTTGAAGTTATTACCACTAAAGTAGCCCAGGAGCAGGTTGCAAATTTCATCAACACAAACAACGTCAGCGTACTCTTAGTGCGCAGTGCTACAAAAGTGCGCAAAGACATCATCGATAGCTGCCCGGGACTTAAGGTAATCGGTCGTGGTGGTGTTGGTATGGACAACATTGACGTGGAATATGCACGTTCCAAAGGGATTCATGTCATCAATACGCCTGCTTCTTCATCAGAATCCGTAGCAGAGCTTGTTTTTGCCCATTTGTTTACTGGCGTACGTTTCCTGCATGACTCCAACAGAAACATGCCTTTGGAAGGAGACCTTAAATTTGATTCCCTGAAAAAAGCATACGCTAACGGGGTCGAATTGCGAGGTAAAACTTTAGGCATCATTGGTTTTGGCCGTATCGGGCGTGCTGTAGCAAAAATTGCTTTAGGATTAGGCATGCGCGTTATTGCTTCTGACAAATTTGTAGGCAATGCTGAAATTAAAGTTGATTTTTATAATGGCCAGTTTATTAATGTTGAAATCATTACCGAACCGATAGAGGATATCTTTAAGCATTCGGATTTCATTTCCCTGCATGTACCGGCACAACAAGACGGCTATGTAATTGGAAAAACACAATTTGACTCTATGAAAGATGGTGTTGGAATTATCAATGCGGCCCGTGGTGGGATTATCAATGAAGTCGAGCTGATTGCGGCACTGGACAGTGGCAAAGTTCTATTCGCCGGACTGGATGTCTACGAAACAGAACCTACACCGTCCGTACAAATCCTGATGCATCCAAAAGTGTCGCTAACGCCTCATATTGGAGCAGCAACGAATGAAGCACAAGACCGTATTGGAACCGAATTAGCAGAACAGATTATCAGCCTTTTAAAGCTGGATATCGCTTAAAGGCATACCCTTATATTTATTACAACACATTAACATTCAAGTCGATATATTCGCTACATTTGTATTAAATCTATAAATTTATACAGCTATGGCAGGACTATTGGATTTATTAAACAGTGATACGGGAAAGCAGATTATTGACGGAATAAGTCAAAAAGCAGGGGTCAGCAGTACTGAAACCTCTTCTGTTTTAACCTCAGCTTTACCGCAGTTGGCAGGCGCCTTACAAAGTAATGCTGCAACCCCTGAAGGAGCTTCCGGATTATTAGGCGCTTTAACCGGTGGCAAACATGACGGAAGCATTTTAGATAATCTTTCGGGGTTCCTGGGTAGTGGTGACGCTACTGCTGAAGGTGGCAGTATTCTCGGGCACATCTTCGGAAATAACCAGGATGCCACACAGAATGCCATCAGTGCCAAAACCGGTGTGAGCAGCGATAAGGTAAGTGCCATCCTCAAAATGGCCGCGCCAATTATCATGGGTTACCTTGGAAAGCAGACCAAGGCCAATAATGTAGGCTCGGCAGGTGGACTAAGTGATATGCTGGGCGGATTACTGGGCGGCGGTTCCGGAGGTGGATTAACTTCCGTACTGGACCAGAATGGTGATGGAAAACTGGACATGAGCGACGCTACTGCTGCGCTGTCCGGTAAAAAAGGAGGAATTGGCGGATTTCTTAGCAGCCTCTTTGGAAAATAATACAGTACACATACTATAAAACACCGGAATCATCCGGTGTTTTTTTTTATCTTTATGCTAATCCGACATGTCATGAAAAATATAGTCTTTGCCAGTATCATCATCCTGCTCGCCATAAGCTGTGGCTCACACAACACTACTCAGTTTGCCAGCTCCGGCAGTACCAACGATACCATAAAAATTGCCAATGACAGTATCGGGTATGAAGTCATCATCATCGAACCCGGATTCAATAGCTACATTAATTCTATTGCACGTCCCCGTGGCTATTACAGCCAGAATTACCTCGAGAATAAAAACCAGCTTTGGGTACGGGAATGGAATAGCAGGGTCAATCAGCCCTTCCGGTATGACCCAAATTTATATGAAATGCAAATTGATTACAATGCCGGTACGGATTATGGCTATGAGGTAAATTACCTGCTGTATAATTATCTGGTATACTTCCAAAATAAATACAAACAGTCCTTATTTGGATTTGTTCCACATAACTAAAACAACTACATTTGTGTTTTTTAAAGCCTTATGGAAAAGTTGAAGCAACGTTGGGGAATATCTTCCAACTTTCAGATTGTAATGATTTTTATAGTATTTGCAGTGACAGGTTCCACATCCGCGTACCTTTCCAAACCCGTATTAGCTCTTTTTGGCTTATCAAAAGAAACTATATCCCTTTGGGTTTATTACCCACTTTACATCATTCTGATCTTCCCTATTTACCAGGTTTTACTGGTTACTTTTGGGTTTCTGTTTGGACAGTTTACCTTCTTCTGGAACTTTGAGAAGAAAATGCTCCGCAGCATGGGGCTCGGTTTTTTAGTCGGCTCCAAAAAACAATAATTCCCTTTACATCATTTTATTCCTATTCAATAACAATCTTTTTTGTCACTGACGCTTCTCCAGCGATTACAGCAGCACTGTACACTCCGGAAGCCAGGTTCACTAATGTGATAGTCTCTTCCGTTCCGGGATGCTGGATTTGGGTATCCAATACTATTTTTCCGGATAAATCGGTCAGGGTAAAACGATACGAAACTCCGCCCAGGTCACCCCGGTGAATCGTAAGCCTGTTGTGTGCAGGAACAGGAAAAAAAGACACTCCATAATCCTTTTCGTTTGTAGCAATATCGAGTGTAGCCTGGGTAGCTTTTGCAAAATGTAACGCAGCACCAGTAGCGGCACGCGCGACCTGATGTACATAAGCAGGATCCATATTTATCAATCGATCGGAACTGGAATGCGGATGCGTTGATTCATTTCCCTCAAAAAAACCGGTAATGATTTCACCATTATTTTCGAAAGGCACATAATCGGAACTGTAAGCATAGGACAAACTCGGCGTTAAGGAAGAATACAGATTCACACACGCTATCAACTGTGCCGTCATAGTATTGGATGCAGCATTATTTGTTGAAGGATTATTATCCGTATCGCGCTCACACATAATCGTATTGTTATTCGCACCTGCCACACCGCCTACTTCATCAATATTAAAAACCAGGCGAATGTTCATTTTTGGTACCGTACCATTTACCACGGTAGTCACATAATGCTGGCTGCCTAATAAACCATCTTCCTCGCCACTGAAATTAATAAATTTTATAGAATATTCTGTCGAAACATTCTGCAGGAGCTTTGCAATCTCTAAGATCACCGCTACCCCACTCCCATTGTCATTTGTTCCGGGACCGTAAATCGTATCATAATGCCCATCAATGATCACAAAAGTATTCGGGTATACCGTCCCGGTTTTGGTTACAATAAGATTGACCGAAGTACTGCCTCCATAGGAGAAGGAATCCGTTGTAATCTGCGAAAGCGTATAACCATAACTCAGGTATTTATTCTTGAGCCAGGTAAGCGTATTGGCCTGTGCAGCCGTTCCTTTGGATTTTATTCCTAAATTCTCAAATTCCGTTAAATTCTGGATGATCCGGGTTTCAGAACACTGGTCCGCTATTCCGGCATATACCGGGACATAAGATTGGCCGCTACCGGATATAAAATAAAATAAAGCTGCAAAACAGGGGTAATAGCTTTTAAAAAGACGTTTCATTGGGTTGGTTTTATGTCAGTAAGAAGAACAGCAATCCCCAAATCCATTGTATTAAAAAAGGGACAATGACATGCACCGGATGACCGGTTTAGTTCATTATCCCTTGGATACTGTTTTTAACAGATCAGGAAGTAATTCTCCGTTTCAAATTTAAACATTTTTACGAATCATTATTCTAATCTCAAAATTTATTTGTTTTTAATACCGTAGGTATAGATCCAGGTTAGTGTGAACGTGGGGATGAAATCCAGTCCCGGAGTGAGTTCTTCTATGAAGGAAATCATCCCTCCTACTTTACCTACTGTACCTTTATACATCCTTGCCAGTATAATTCCTGAAACCGGAGCCCAGATGATATCAATTATTTCTGCAAATCCTGGAATACTATACGATAGCATCCCGATTCCATCAAATAGCAACCCTAAAAAAAGGTGTAACATCCGGTTACTGGATTTGCTTTCTGCCTGTAATACAAGTTCTTTCGCCATTTTCAAATTGTTTTATGCTTCTAAAACAACTTTAGTGCCAAAATATTGTATCTATTTTTTTAGCTTACTGCCAAATTTCTTTTTCAGTTTTTCTAATTTAGGGCTGATGACCATCTGGCAATAGCCTTGTCCTGAATTCTGGTTGTAATAATTCTGGTGGTAGTCTTCGGCTTTGTAAAATGTGACTGCAGGTGATAGTTTGGTCACAACCCTTTTACCAATACTCTGTGCGTCCAGATCAGCAATCATCGCCTGAGCCGTTTGTTTCTGCTGTTCCGAATGGTAGAATATTTCACTTCGGTATTGTGTCCCTACATCTGCCCCCTGGCGATTTAATGTCGTTGGGTCGTGGGTCGCAAAAAATATTTCCAACAAATCATGGTAGCTGATGACTTTAGGGTCAAAAGTAATTTCTATCGCTTCCGCATGCCCTGTATTCCCTTCCGATACCTGGCGGTATGTTGGATTTTTAACGGTTCCCCCTGTGTATCCCGATACCACTTTTTTTACGCCTTCCAATTCTAAAAAAACCGCTTCTGTACACCAAAAGCAACCTCCGGCTAAAGTAGCCACTTCTAAATTCTGATTTTCCATAAGTACTGGTGTTGCTTCTTTTTGTGTCACTTGTTTATCTTCACTCTCTTTTGACTGACAGGCAAATGTCAGCATACATAACGATACGCCCAATATTTTTTTCATGATAGCCTTATATTTAACTCAAATTTACTGAATTGCAAATCGATTATTTTTTACTTAACGAAACTTTATACTCCTATATACGGAAGAATATACCTTTAAAGATTTACGATTGGCAAAAATCTTTGTTACTTTTGTGAAAATTCATTGCGATGATCCAAGCCAAAAACATACATAAATATTACGATAAGCTTCATGTCCTTAAAGGTGTGGACCTACACATCCAAAAAGGGGAAATCGTCTCTATTGTAGGCGCTTCCGGTGCCGGAAAAACCACCCTGCTCCATATTTTAGGAACGCTGGACCGTGCAGATGCTACAAACGGCTCTTCACTGATCATCAATAATGAGGATACCCTGAAAATGAGTGACAAAGCCATTTCCAAATTCAGGAACCTGCATCTGGGATTCATCTTCCAGTTCCACCAGCTGCTTCCCGAATTTACCGCTTTGGAAAATGTATGCATCCCCGCTTTTATCGCTGGAAGAGGAAAAGCTGAAACAGAAGCTGAAGCTAAAAAACTATTGGATTACTTGGGGCTTTCCCACCGTATCAACCACAAACCGGGCGCACTTTCCGGTGGTGAACAGCAACGTGTTGCCGTAGCCCGTGCACTGATCAATAAACCTGCTATTGTTTTTGCTGATGAGCCTTCCGGGAACTTAGATACCCATTCTGCCGAAAACCTGCACCAGTTGTTTTTTAAATTGCGTAATGAATTCGGGCAAACCTTTGTCATTGTCACCCACAATGAAGAGCTCGCCAATATGGCCGACCGCAAACTTGTTATGTCCGATGGTAAAATCATCACCAAAGAATCCGTTATTCCGCAGTTATAATCCATGAACATACATCAATATTTTACATATTTTTATTGTTCATAACTATATTTTAATCTAAGATTCAGGCAATATTAATAAATCCGTATTAGAATAAAGTTCATTAAAAATCCATTAATGTCGAATTCTTTCTAATGTTTACCACAAAGTGGTCTAAGTTTATGAGCAATTATTTTTTCAAAGGCTTCAAGATAATAGTTCGGAAATTTTTCTTCAAACTGAATAATATTTATTTTTATCTTGATATCAGAATTAAGTGACCAATGTGCCAATTGTAACCCTTGAGTAGAGCCTTTTTCATAGTAGCCTAGATGTTGTATCATACGCCCAGAAATATTGGAAAGCCCCCATTTTTCAGTAAAACCACCTCTTCTAATTCCAACATACAAAACGTTGCTATTATTATTTTTATTAATTACAGGTACAACTCTGAATTGCTCCTTTAATATGGGTCGTATTTCATTCAAATGTTTAACTAATAGATCGCAACTGTTATTATTCTCCACCTCAAACCAGTACAAACAGTTTGTCACCTTGGTGTCTAACATTACAAATAAATCTTTAAATCTTTCATGGTTGCGAATACTTTTGTGCTTATTATTCTTTGTCGGTGTATACTCTGGACATGCTAACTTAGCCTGCATTGAAAGTTAAGAAATAATCTTAATTTTAATCTATGAAACAAGTCCGCAAAATTTACGACAAGGCTTTTAAGGAAAAAGCCGTTGAATTGAGTTATGATAGAACAAATGTATCAGAACTTGCCAGGGAGTTAGGAATAACAGCCCCCCAGCTTTATAAATGGCGTAAAGAACTCCAGGAATTTGGAGAAGGAAGTTTTCCTGGAAAAGGAAATTTAAAACTAACTCCCGAGCAAGAAAAAATCCATGAACTGGAGAAAAAACTCAAAGATGCAGAGTTAGAACGTGACATATTAAAAAAAGCAATCGGCATTTTTTCCAAGAACGGTCGATGATTTATAGTTTCATTAAAAACAATGAACAGCTATTCCCGATTGAAAAAATGTGCAGAGTTCTACAAGTAAGCAATGGAAGTTATTACCGATGGAAAAAACAAATAAATACTGCAAGACAGCAACTAAAAAGCGCCATAAAAAAACAGATAGCATTGATTTATTTTCAAACCAAGCAACGATACGGGAGTCCTAGAATAACATTAGAACTTCGAAGCATTGGTTATAAAATTTCAAGAGTTACAGTTGCAAAGTATATGAAAGAACTTGGCTTGCGAAGTAAATTAAGCAAGAAGTTTAAAGTAACAACCAACTCTAGTCACAATTATTTAGTTGTCGAAAATGTATTAAACAGAGAGTTTACTGTAAAAATGCCATCAAAGGTTTGGGTTTCAGATATTACATACATCCAAACTAAAGAGGGATTTGTATACCTGACCACTATTATGGATTTATACGACAGAAAAATTATAGGCTGGAGTTTGAGCAACGCAATGAGCACTGAGCAAACGACACTTGGAGCTTGGAAAATGGCAATTAAAAACCGAGATCTTAAAAATGGTTTGATTTTTCATTCCGACAGAGGTGTCCAATATGCCAGTAAAAAGTTTGTAAATGTTCTTGATTCCTATAAAAAAATAACTCGCAGTATGAGCCGTAAAGGAAATTGCTGGGATAATGCTGTAGCCGAAAGTTTCTTCAAATCTTTGAAAACGGAATTGATTTATGGCAACAAACTCATTTCTAAAGAACAAATGAAACTGGAAATCTTTGAATACATTGAAATTTGGTACAACAGAAAAAGAAGGCATTCTGCTTTAAATTATGCAACTATTGAAGAATTCAACAATCAAATTAATTACAAAAATGTAGCTTAACTTACTGTGCAATTTTTGTTTGAATATCCACTCTTCAACGTTGGGTAAATCATTTAATTTAAACGAAAATGATTCAGCTTTAAGTAAGATTGAATCAGCCAATGTATCGAAATCATAAGTTTTTAAAATCATTGTCAATAGTATAGTTTAAAATATTTTATGCCGTCTCAAAGTTTTAGATTAGAACGGATTATTACTTCCAACCTTCAAAAACACCTAATCCAAACAAAGCATAATCATATTTAACGGGGTCAAATGGGTCAAAATTTCTAAGATGAGTATCTAACTCGTTTAGAGTCTTTATATCATCTTGCTTTCTTGTAATTAAGCCAAGATTTCTGCCTACGTTACCTGTATGAATGTCAAGAGGACATGACAGTAAGCTTGGAGAAATGGATTTCCAAATACCGAGGTCTACACCAGCATTGTCATTTCTAACCATCCACCTTAAAAAAAGATGAATTCTTTTAGCTGCACTACCTCGCAACGGGTCTGCAATATGCTTATGTGTTCTTTGCTCATGTTCAATCTCAAAAAACTTCTGCTTCAATTGGCTAATGGCATTATGCAAATAGCCATCCTTTTGATGTTCATTAAAAACACCCTCCAACCCATTATGATTGGTGTAAATATGCTTTAATCCTCGTATAAAAGTTGCAAAATCACCCCCGTTGAATGTCCTATGAACAAAGCTTTGTAAAGGCTCGAGCTGATGTGATTGATGTGACATTACAAAGTCATAAGGTGAATTACCCATTAGGTTCATCATCTTGTGACAATTATTGATAACCATTTTTCGATTACCCCATGCAATTGTAGCTGCTAAAAATCCAGCAATCTCAATATCTTCTTTTAGGCTAAAGAGATGAGGGATTTGAACAGGGTCAGACTCAATGAAATTTTGATTATTATATTGTTGATACTTTGTATTCAGAAGGTCTTTTATATCAGTTATATCCATAATTGTAAAGTTCTTAAAAATTTATTACATTTAAGTAAATTTTTAAATAGTGAATAAAAAATATCTAACGTATAAAGCCGAAAGAAATATGATATATTTCTTGAATTATATGTAAATGGCATTCATAGTATATTAGACGTAGTCTACACACAAAAAAATGAAAGTGAATCTCTAAATAGAGATTTAAGAAATGTATTTACTAACCAGGAAAAAAAATTATTATACCATAAATT
The DNA here is from genome assembly GCF_003076475.1 of Flavobacterium kingsejongi. Taxonomy (NCBI): domain Bacteria; kingdom Pseudomonadati; phylum Bacteroidota; class Flavobacteriia; order Flavobacteriales; family Flavobacteriaceae; genus Flavobacterium; species Flavobacterium kingsejongi. The sequence continues at coordinate 3,584,318 of NZ_CP020919.1, forward strand.
AATGACAGGTACTACTACAAGGGAGCTAGGAATCTATCTATTAGAACTTAAAATATTTAATATGACATTATCAAAAGAATTTTTCATAACAGACATGACAATCGAAAAACACACTACTGATGTTAAACATATCCAATCTTTAATTTATGTCAAAGATTAATTCCTTAAATCGCGTGCTTCTTTTTTAGAGGCTTTTAAAGACAATAATACATTTAAAACCGGAACCAACACCAACCAGGGCGAAAGTCCCGCATCCCGCAATCTTCTAACTGTAGCCGATACCATAGGAAGTAACAAAATGGAATAATACACATATACATCGGTAAATAGCAAACCATTGGGCTGAATATTATTTATTTTTTGATACCTCCCCGTCACTACTCCTAAGATACCGGCAAGAATAAATAAGGTGATGTAATATACTAAGAGATAAGACCAATAGGCTTTCCTGCCGGTTACCCCTCTAAAATTAAATGTGTTTACTATAATATATTTAATGTTTTTCATACTAAAACTGTTGCTCTTAAAGTGATACATACCACCCTTTTAAGTTCTATTTTTTAAATACTTCTAAGGTTGGACATGCTAACTTAGCCTGCATTGAAAGTTAAGAAATAATCTTAATTTTAATCTATGAAACAAGTCCGCAAAATTTACGACAAGGCTTTTAAGGAAAAAGCCGTTGAATTGAGTTATGATAGAACAAATGTATCAGAACTTGCCAGGGAGTTAGGAATAACAGCCCCCCAGCTTTATAAATGGCGTAAAGAACTCCAGGAATTTGGAGAAGGAAGTTTTCCTGGAAAAGGAAATTTAAAACTAACTCCCGAGCAAGAAAAAATCCATGAACTGGAGAAAAAACTCAAAGATGCAGAGTTAGAACGTGACATATTAAAAAAAGCAATCGGCATTTTTTCCAAGAACGGTCGATGATTTATAGTTTCATTAAAAACAATGAACAGCTATTCCCGATTGAAAAAATGTGCAGAGTTCTACAAGTAAGCAATGGAAGTTATTACCGATGGAAAAAACAAATAAATACTGCAAGACAGCAACTAAAAAGCGCCATAAAAAAACAGATAGCATTGATTTATTTTCAAACCAAGCAACGATACGGGAGTCCTAGAATAACATTAGAACTTCGAAGCATTGGTTATAAAATTTCAAGAGTTACAGTTGCAAAGTATATGAAAGAACTTGGCTTGCGAAGTAAATTAAGCAAGAAGTTTAAAGTAACAACCAACTCTAGTCACAATTATTTAGTTGTCGAAAATGTATTAAACAGAGAGTTTACTGTAAAAATGCCATCAAAGGTTTGGGTTTCAGATATTACATACATCCAAACTAAAGAGGGATTTGTATACCTGACCACTATTATGGATTTATACGACAGAAAAATTATAGGCTGGAGTTTGAGCAACGCAATGAGCACTGAGCAAACGACACTTGGAGCTTGGAAAATGGCAATTAAAAACCGAGATCTTAAAAATGGTTTGATTTTTCATTCCGACAGAGGTGTCCAATATGCCAGTAAAAAGTTTGTAAATGTTCTTGATTCCTATAAAAAAATAACTCGCAGTATGAGCCGTAAAGGAAATTGCTGGGATAATGCTGTAGCCGAAAGTTTCTTCAAATCTTTGAAAACGGAATTGATTTATGGCAACAAACTCATTTCTAAAGAACAAATGAAACTGGAAATCTTTGAATACATTGAAATTTGGTACAACAGAAAAAGAAGGCATTCTGCTTTAAATTATGCAACTATTGAAGAATTCAACAATCAAATTAATTACAAAAATGTAGCTTAACTTACTGTGCAATTTTTGTTTGCATATCCACAAGTCCGCAAAATTTACGACAAGGCTTTTAAGGAAAAAGCCGTTGAATTGAGTTATGATAGAACAAATGTATCAGAACTTGCCAGGGAGTTAGGAATAACAGCCCCCCAGCTTTATAAATGGCGTAAAGAACTCCAGGAATTTGGAGAAGGAAGTTTTCCTGGAAAAGGAAATTTAAAACTAACTCCCGAGCAAGAAAAAATCCATGAACTGGAGAAAAAACTCAAAGATGCAGAGTTAGAACGTGACATATTAAAAAAAGCAATCGGCATTTTTTCCAAGAACGGTCGATGATTTATAGTTTCATTAAAAACAATGAACAGCTATTCCCGATTGAAAAAATGTGCAGAGTTCTACAAGTAAGCAATGGAAGTTATTACCGATGGAAAAAACAAATAAATACTGCAAGACAGCAACTAAAAAGCGCCATAAAAAAACAGATAGCATTGATTTATTTTCAAACCAAGCAACGATACGGGAGTCCTAGAATAACATTAGAACTTCGAAGCATTGGTTATAAAATTTCAAGAGTTACAGTTGCAAAGTATATGAAAGAACTTGGCTTGCGAAGTAAATTAAGCAAGAAGTTTAAAGTAACAACCAACTCTAGTCACAATTATTTAGTTGTCGAAAATGTATTAAACAGAGAGTTTACTGTAAAAATGCCATCAAAGGTTTGGGTTTCAGATATTACATACATCCAAACTAAAGAGGGATTTGTATACCTGACCACTATTATGGATTTATACGACAGAAAAATTATAGGCTGGAGTTTGAGCAACGCAATGAGCACTGAGCAAACGACACTTGGAGCTTGGAAAATGGCAATTAAAAACCGAGATCTTAAAAATGGTTTGATTTTTCATTCCGACAGAGGTGTCCAATATGCCAGTAAAAAGTTTGTAAATGTTCTTGATTCCTATAAAAAAATAACTCGCAGTATGAGCCGTAAAGGAAATTGCTGGGATAATGCTGTAGCCGAAAGTTTCTTCAAATCTTTGAAAACGGAATTGATTTATGGCAACAAACTCATTTCTAAAGAACAAATGAAACTGGAAATCTTTGAATACATTGAAATTTGGTACAACAGAAAAAGAAGGCATTCTGCTTTAAATTATGCAACTATTGAAGAATTCAACAATCAAATTAATTACAAAAATGTAGCTTAACTTACTGTGCAATTTTTGTTTGCATATCCAGGTTGCTTATTACAATAATAATACGTTTTTGCATTGGAGACAATAGTGATTCAAAAAATATCCGAGAATACCTAAATACACAACAATTTAATCTTAAAATGTTTTAAATTTTTAAACATGCCAATCGTGCGACCTATGCCTTTTTCTTTATTTGGGTTGTTTTTTAAAGAATTCCAGCACCAATCAATAAATCATTTATAAAGCCGATTTACTTTATTGTTTGCCCGACTGTTTTCTTTTGAATAGGAAGTAAACCATACTAAATCCAAAAATAAAACTGAGGAATAGTTTTACATAAAATGTACGTGTAGTGCTTTCGGCAAGGAGCAATGCCATATCGCCATACATAAAGACGAAAAACAATATACTGATAAGAAGTGCTATTCCGATTTTTACTGCTTTCATAAAACTAATTTAAAAGCAAACTACTCTAAATAACCGAAATAGCCAAACACAGTTGCGCTAACGATATCTCATAAGATGAAACCAGTAGGCTTATTTCGCTATTTCTTTATAGACCACAACTTTTTCTTTGGACAGCTTTTGTTCCAGCCATGCTTCCAGTTTTATCCTGGCTTCTTCCGTCAGGGCTTTTTTACCTTTATAAATCAGTACCGGAACTGTTTTTACGCTATCCGTTTCGGGATTGAAAACATGGTCACTGATAGCAATATTATCAATCCCGGGAAACAGGATTTTCATTTCGGCTAAAATACCTTTAGTATCGTATTTTTTAGCCTCTAATTCTTTTTTCAGGTTATCAATGACAATATCTTTTTCATTCACCCGCAGTTTATCCGAATTGATTGCCCTCAGGATGTCTTTTTTCAGGTCGGTAGTGTCCTGGCGGATGAGCAGTTGGGTATCGGTAATATCATAGTCTTTTAGTTTCCGGTTCAGCGCTTCAATTTCGCTATCGGTAAATTTCTTACTCAGGAATACCAATTCAATGGCTTTGGGAGTCTGGTTGAATTTGGTCTTTTCATACAATATCGTATAGCCTTTATCCGTAAACTCCTGTTCCAGGAACAATTCTGTCTTTTGTGTATATTTCTTCTGCTGAAACAGTTGGTTGGCAAAATAAATACTCGGCAAAACCATGACCAGTGTGAGTATCGTTATGGCATATTGCACCCTTTTTTCATTCTTCTGATCTACAAGTGCCGCTTTAGGATAATTGAGGTATTTGACAATAATAAAGGTCGCGATACAAATGAATACGCAATTGATGGTGTACAGGTACATGGCTCCAAAGAAGAACTTAAAATTCCCGATCGCCAGTCCGTAACCCGCAGTACAAAGGGGTGGCATCAGTGCTGTAGCAATAGCCACACCGGGAATCGGGTTGCCTTTTTCGACACGGGTAATCGCTATCACGCCTACCAATCCACCAAAAAAGGCAATCAGCACATCATAAATATTCGGGGAGGTCCGGGCGAGCAATTCGGTCTGGGTTTCTTTAAAGGGACTCAGGTAAAAATAAAGGGTGGAAACCACCAAGCTGACGATGGTAGCAATCAGTAAGTTTTTAAGTGATTTTTTCAAGAGCTGGAAATCGAAAATCCCAAGGCCAAACCCGGCACCGATAATCGGTCCCATCAACGGTGAGATTAGCATCGCACCAATGATTACGGCTGTAGAATTGACATTAAGCCCTACCGAGGCAATTACGATTGCACAGGCCAGAATCCAAAGATTCGATCCGCGGAATGAGGTGTTGGCTTTTACATTTTCCAGTACTTTTTGCCTGTTTTCCTCCCCGGAATGCAGGTTAATAAAATCAAATATCCTATTCATTTTCTTAAGAGTTTAATTCGAAATCTACCTGGGGAAACTACAGCTGCCTTTTCAACAAACCTTGTTGGCAGCGATAAAGTTATATAATAAATAAATACAAACAACACAGCAACAGGCAGATTTTAAACTCCTCTATATTTTTTTTATAGCATGCTGAACAAGCCGTATGCTTAGGCAACGTGGCAACAACCATAGAAGGCGCGGCAAGAAGCAAAGAAGGCGTGACAAGAGGTAAAGATGATGTGACAAGAAGCAAAGAAGGCGTGACAAGAGGTAAAGAGGACGTGACAAGAAGCAAAGAAGGCGTGACAAGAGGTAAAGAAGACGTGACAAGAGGCGTAGAAGGCATGACAAGAGGTAAAGAGGGGAGGTAGTCGGGAGTAGTCGTTAGATTGTGTAAACGTAGAAATTGATTTTAATTTGATTTGAGATTTTAAGGCTTAGCCAAAAAACAACAGATCATTAAGTATAGAATTTAAAAGAACTACATTTAAATAATTTAAAAAGAGCGGATTATGATCGAAGATGGTAAATTACCCAAAGATTTTGCAAAGCAATTTAAAAACAAAGAAGACTTCCATACTTTTTTTCAAGACCTGTATAAACAAGGCATTGAACAACTACTCCAGGGAGAATTGGATGCTCATCTGGGATATGAGAAGCATAATATTGACGGATACAATACAGGCAATAGCCGTAATGGTTCTTTCTCAAAGAATATAAAATCAGAGACTTTGGGCAATATGGTCCTGGCTATTCCCCGGGATAGAAATGGTGAATTCGAGCCTCAGGTCATCGGAAAAGGCCAATCGATGAGTGAAAAGATTGAAGATGCTATTTTAGGAATGTACAGTCGTGGAATGACCCGTAGTGATATTGTAGAACAAGTTAAAGAAGTTTATGGGATATCAGTAAGTGAGTCCACGATTTCGACCATCTCTGATAGAATACTGGCTGATGTTGATTTATGGACTAAAAGGGCTTTAGAACCACAGTATCTGATTGTTTGGATGGATGCTGTGCATATGAAAGTAAGAACAGATGGGAAATATGAAAACCATGCAATTTACATTGTAATCGGACTAAAAACAGATGGTAAGAAAGAAGTATTAGGAATGTGGCTAAATAAAGAAGAGTCGGCTTCATTTTGGATGACTGTACTCTCTGACATAAAATCTCGTGGAGTAAAGGATATTCTCATTGCCTGTACAGATAACCTTACCGGATTTACAAAAGCTATCAGAGGTGTTTTTCCAAATACAGAATCCCAGCTTTGCATTGTTCATCAAATAAGGAATAGCCTTAAGTTTGTAGTAGTTAAGGATAGAAAAGCATTTTGCAGTGCAATGAAAGAAGTATATACTGCAATAAATCAGGAAGAAGCCGTTTTAGCTCTGGCTGAATTTAAAAAAAACTGGGAAGCAAAATATAAATATGCCGTTTGCTCCTGGGAAAAGAATTGGGAAAATCTCATGCCTTTTTTGGCCTATCCTGCTGAAATCAGGAAAATAATGTACACCACAAATACAATAGAAAACTTAAACAGGGGAATTAGAAAATATACCAAAACAAAAGTGCAGTTCCCAGATGAAAAAAGCGTCAAGAAATCAGTCTATTTAGCAATACAAAATTGTGAAAAAAGCTGGATAAATGCAATACCAAGCTGGGGATTAATCATGAATCAGTTCTTGGTCATATTTGGAGAAAGGTGTAATATTAAACACTAAGAACTGTTTACACAAAATTTCGACCAGTCTCTGTAGGATTTTTTTACAGATCAATAGCCTCCGGTAATTTTTAAAAGACCTCATATATTGGTCAAAAATCAATTGATTGGGATCCGAATTGCCCTGATTAGCGAAACATTGCGGTATTCTTGGTAATTCTGCCTATCTTTGCCTAAAATTTATAACAATGTCCACTTTCGAAAATTTCAATCTTCCTAAATCACTACAAAAAGCAATAGATGATTTAGGATTTACTTCCCCTACTCCTATACAGGAAAAATCTTTTTCCGTTATTATGTCGGGGCGCGATATGATGGGAATTGCTCAGACGGGAACGGGTAAGACTTTTGCTTATCTGCTGCCGCTTCTTAAACTCTATAAATTTACACCTACCGAAACTCCTAAAATCGTTATTATCGTCCCTACCCGGGAATTGGTAGTACAGGTTGTGGAAGAAGTAGAAAAAATAGCCAAATACATGTCCGTGCGCACCCTTGGTGTTTATGGTGGTGTGAACATCAACACGCAAAAAAAATCGGTTTATCAGGGGATAGATATCCTTGTGGGTACGCCGGGGCGAATGATGGATTTAGCCTTGGACAATGTGATCCGTTTTGATGAAACCCAAAAACTGGTTATTGATGAATTTGATGAAATGCTGAACTTAGGGTTCCGTTTTCAGCTGACTTCTATCCTGGCCATGATGCGTCCGAAAAAACAGAGCATCTTGTTTTCAGCTACGATGACGGATGAGGTTGATGAAGTACTGAATGACTTTTTTGATTTCCCGGAAGAAGTATCCTTGGCAACCTCCGGTACACCATTGGAACAAATCCAGCAATTCCGTTATGATGTACCCAACCACAATACCAAAGTAAACCTGCTGAAACACCTGTTGGCAGAAAACGAAAACATGAGCAGGATTCTTATTTTCGTGAATAATAAGAAAATTGCCGATATGGTGCACGACAAGATTGATGCGGAATTCCCCGATCAGTTTGGGGTAATCCACTCGAATAAATCACAGAATTACCGACTTAGCACCATGGCCGAATTCCAGGAAGGAAATATCCGTGGGATCATTACAACCGATATTATGGCGAGGGGCCTTGACATCTCCGACATTACACACGTCATCAACTTTGAAGCTTCTGAAGTGCCGGAACAATACATTCACCGTATTGGTAGGACAGGCCGTGCAGACAAAGAAGGAACAGCGTTGAGCTTTATTACAAAAAGAGAACAAGAGTTTTTTATTGAAAGTGAAATGCTGATGGATATGGAAGTAAAAATACTGCCCCTTCCCGAAGCTGTTGAAATTTCTACGGTACTGATTGAGCCTGAAAAGCTGAAACAGAAAGTGAAATTCATGATGAAGAAAGTAAAAATGGACGGTGGTGAAGCGTTCCATGAAAAATCAGCCAAGAACAAAAAAGTAAATCTTGGAGGCCCTGGAAAAACGAAACCAAGGAAAACGAAACCGAGAAACCGTGGTGTTGAAAAAACAAGAGCGGCTAAGAGAAAGAAAAACAAAGAATAGATACCGGATTTAGTTCAGTACTACACCTAAAAAAAGCGTCCCGATTAATTATAATCGGGACGCTTTTTTTATAGTAATGAAGGACGTATTAATGCCCGGAGACATTTTGGCCTACTGCTACATTTTTCAGTTTTCGGGAACAATAGATACCGAAATACAGGATATACAGGTAACAGAATACCGGAACAATAAAGGATTTCTGCACCCCGATTTCAGAATCTGCAATGGCACCCTGAATCAATGGTACTAAAGCTCCACCCAATATAGCCATGACCAGCAGCGAAGATCCCTGGCTGGTATATTTGCCCAAACCGGATATCCCTAAAGTATATATATTGGAGAACATAATAGAGTTAAAAATCCCTATTCCCAAGATGCTGTACATCGCCAGCTCCCCACTATTGAATATGGCAGAAAGCAACAACATTACGTTGATACTGGCAAATACTGACAGTGTACGTGCGGGTGCTGATTTCCCAATCATAAAGGCAACAAAGTTCAAGACTATAAATCCGATGAAGAAACTGATTTGTGAGAAATCCAGGTTAACGATACTAAAGATCAACAGGAACACCAGTGTCGCAGCCACAACCATGTATACTGCTTTTTTGGTAGCACTAATGCCGTGGTTCAGCGAAATGGCCCCCAGGAATCGGCCAATCATGGCACCACCCCAATACAGGGCAAGGTAATTTTTACTCACCGACTCAGAAAGTCCCATGATACTATCCTGTTCCAAAAAGCTAATGATAAAACTACCTACGGCTACTTCTCCTCCTACATAACAGAAGATCCCCAAAACCCCCAGTCGCAATTGTGGGAATTTCAAAGCCCCAAGGCCTTTGGTTTCTGTTTCTTCGGCCTGGAAAGAAGGTAATTTCACATTGTAGATCAATACCGCTACCAACAGCAGGATCACCGCAAATATAAGGTAGGGAATACGGGTAGCTTCAGCAGAAATACTTCCATCAGCATCCGCGAAAAATTCAAATATCAGGTGACCACCCAATACAGGGGCAATCGTAGTTCCGAAAGCATTGAATGCCTGGGTCATATTCAAACGGCTGGAAGCACTATCTTCCGGCCCAAGAAGGGAAACATAGGCATTGGCCGTAATCTGCAGGATGGTAAAGCCCAATCCTAACACAAATAAAGCCCCAAGGAACAATCCGTATACCGAGAAGGTTGCCGCCGGGTAAAACAAAGCACATCCTATTGCTGACAATATAATTCCCGAAATGATCCCGGCTTTGTAACCAATTTTATTAATAGGGTCTCCTTTATAATAGGAGATCACGAAATAGGCTAATGAACCAATAAAATAGGCCCCAAAAAAGCAAAACTGTACCAACATCGCTTCAATAAAGCTCAGGGCAAATATTTTTTTCAGGTAGGGAATCAGGATATCATTCATACAGGTAATAAATCCCCACATAAAAAATAAAAGCGTAATCGTAATCAGCGGAACGGTATAATTAGTTCTGGTTTTCTCGGATGTATTGGTCATTTTGATTTAAATAATTGAATATGGTTTTATTTAGGTAATAATAGTTTCCAAAAATACGGATCTTTTCGATCTAAAAATTATTTCACAGGGGTAAAAACCAAACAAACCGGGGCACAAACCTCAATTTCTTTGCCTGTAGGACGCAGCAGCCCTGTTTTTTTATCCCGTTTGAAGATAACGATGTTTGCGGTGTACTGATGCCCTACCAATACATACTCCCCACTCGGGTCAATCGCAAAGTTTCTGGGCCCTTTACCGCCGGAACTCATTTGCCCGATTTGTGAAAGCAATCCCTTGCTACTGATCTTAAAAATGGTAATATCATTGGCATCTCCACGGTTGGTGGCATAAAGGAACTTCACATCTGCCGAGATATGGATGTCTGCGGAACTGATGTCTCCTTTAAAATCTTTGGCGACAATAGTGGTTTCCTGGATTTTTGTAAAATGACCTTTCTTATACTGAAAGGCGGTAACTGTACCATCTAGCTCATGGATCAGGTAAGCCAACTTGCCGTTAGGGCTAAAAGCAAAATGCCTTGGCCCACTGCCGGATTTAACCGCAAAACTATGATCTAATGTAAGCGTATTGGCTCCGCCGTTGGCGTCATATTTATATACCGAAATCTTATCGGTACCTAAATCATTTGCAATGACAAATTTCTTATCGGGCGAAAACACGGTCATGTGTACATGGGCACTTTCCTGCCTTTGCGCATTCGGGCCTTTACCCTGGTGCTGGATGACCTGTTTGGCTTCCGTTAGCGTTCCGTCGGCATTCCTTCCGAATACGGCAATAGTACCTCCGGAATAATTGGCGGTGATCACATTGTTGTTGTCGGCAATAATATAACAGGGATCTGCTCCATGCGCATCCTGCTTATTCAGGTACTTCATTGCACCATCAGCCGGATTAAAGGAAAAAGCACTTACGGTACTTTTAGCGCCTTCTTCATTCACGGAATACACCAGCGTCGCTTCCGGGCTTAACGCCAGATAACTTGGATTAATGGTTTGCGGACTTGTATTTTTAAGGCGGAAATCCCCGGTTTTTGTATCGAAATCATAAACGTAAATCCCTTTGCTTTCGCAGGTATTGGTGTAGGTTCCTACCAGGAGATTATAGTGTTGCTGTTGTGCAGTGGCATGAATAAAGAACAGGAAAAAGAGCGGGAAAAAACTCAATTTTTTCATCTAAAAGTAATTTAAGAAAAACAAAAGTAACTTTTTTCATTTTTTAAATACAATCCGTAAATGTTAATTAGAAATAAAAAAGTTTTTTCGGTGATTAACGTCCTAAATAACTGTTTTTTACGAAAAATACTTTTAAATTCCTTAAAATCTATCCTTGCCAAATTCATGAATAAACACTATTTTTGACAAACTTTGATAGGAATGCAATTTAAACACCCGGAAATCCTCTACTTTCTTTTCTTGCTGGTCATTCCAATCCTTGTTCATTTATTCCAACTCCGGCGTTTCAAAAAAGAATATTTTACCAACGTCCGTTTCCTGAAAGAACTCAGTATCCAAACCCGTAAAAGCGCCTCCATCAAAAAATGGCTCCTGCTTGCGACACGCCTTTTATTATTAGCCTGTATTATCCTTGCCTTTGCACAGCCTTTTTTCAATGCGAAAGACCAGAAAAATACGTCGAATGAAATGTATATCATTTTAGACAATTCATTCAGTATGCAGGCGAAAGGCAAAAATGGGGAATTACTAAAAAGAGCGGTTCAGGATATCCTGAAACACACCCCGGAGAACACCACTTTTTCGTTACTGACCAATGATGATGCTTTTTGGGATACCGACATCCGATCCCTGCAAAAAGAATTACAGCAGCTCTCCTATTCCTCCACCCCTTTTATGCTGGACAATCAGACTGCGAAAATAAAAGCTAAAAAATCACCCTTCCGCAAAGATATCGTCGTCATTACAGATGGTATCGGAACACAGGCCAAACAGCTTAAAAACCTGGATACCGATTTCAATCCGTATTTTGTACTGCCGGAAGCGGAAAACCGCAATAATATTGCTACCGATAGTGTGTACATCCACCAAACGCTTGACAATTTCTACGAAATCAAAATCAAACTTTCCCAGTCCGGGAAATTTGAAACTAAAATCCCGGTAGCGGTATACAACGGCACTAACCTGATTGCAACTACACAAGTAGCCTTTACCCATCCTACCGAAGAAATTGGCTTTACGATTCCAAAAGGTGATTTTAACGGCTATGTAGTGGTTACCGATAACAGCCTGGAATATGATAACAAATTGTTTTTCAGCATTACCCAACCCGCAAAGGTCAACGTGATCAGCATTGGTGCGGCTGCTAAAAGCCTGTTTTTGAACAAAATTTACACCCCGGATGACTTCCACTACAGCAATTCGGAAGTACAAAACCTGGATTATAACCTGCTGGAAAAACAAGATGCCATTATTTTGAATGAACTGGCCGATATTCCGCAGGCATTACAAACGACATTAAATGCCTTTGTCAAAAAAGGCGGGAATGTAATCGTGATTCCTTCCCTTGAAAATCCGGTGGCCAACCTGAACGGCTTCCTGGCTAATTTTGGGCGTATGAGTTATGGCCCTTCCGAATCAAAATCCAAGATCATCACTAAAATTGCTTTTGGGCATCCGTTGTACCAGGGAGTTTTTGAAAGGAAAACCGATAACTTCCAATACCCGAGCGTCCAGCATTCTCTTGTGCTCAGCGGTGGCGAAATGATATTGGGCTTTGAAGACCAGACGCCATTCCTGGCAGGACAGAAAAACCTACCGGGTTCGGTCTATGTTTTTGCCGGCCCTATCAATACTGCGAACAGCAACTTTCAAAACGCACCACTGATTGTCCCAACGTTTTATAATATGCCTCAGAACAGCGAAAACAATGCACTGAATGCTTTGGTGATCGGGCAAACGGCTCCGTTGTTTGTAGAAGCCAATCTGGCGAAAGAGGATATCCTGATCGTAAAACAATTTCAGGCCACTGATAGCAAGCAATTCATCCCTACCCAACAAATCCTGAACAATAAGGTCCGGATCTCTTTTGGCGAATCGCCACAGGAAGCCGGAAACTACGGAATTTATAAAAAAGAGGCCCTGCTGAAAAACATCAGCTTTAACTACAGCCGCTCAGAAAGCGACCTGAGCCCACCTGATACCCGGCTTTTTGCTGATTACAAAACATCCGGCAGTGTCGAGACCATTTTTGATACACTGCAGTCCGAACGGACCAATACTGAAATATGGAAATGGTTTGTCGTCCTCGCCTTACTGTTTTTAGTTACTGAAATATTCATACAAAAATTTGTAAAATGAACATTATCCTCAAAGAAGCCAGAATAGTGGATCCCCAAAGCCCTTTTCACAATGAAACCGTAGACATTATTATCGAACACGGCATCATCAAGCAAATTGGTAAAAATCTGCCTGCTCCTGAACAATTTGAAGTAGTACAACTGGAAGGCCTACACGTCTCCCAGGGTTGGTTTGACAGTTCTGTAAGCCTGGGCGAACCCGGTTTTGAAGACCGTGAAACCATTAGCAATGGATTGCAGGTAGCGGCAAAAAGTGGTTTTACCACTATTGCGGTGCAGCCTAATGCGTATCCCGTGGCAGACAACCAGTCGGCCATTCAATTTATCCGGCACAAATCGGCCCATGCCGCCACAAGCGTATTTCCTATTGGAGCCCTGACCAAAGGGAGCGAAGGGAAAGACCTGGCTGAATTGTACGATATGAAAAATGCCGGAGCTGTAGCTTTTGGCGATTATAATAAAGCACTGGACAATGCCAACTTACTCAAAATCGGATTACAGTATGTACAGGATTTTGACGGGCTGGTGATCGCTTACTCCCAGGATTCCAATATCAAAGGCAGTGGCGTAGCCCATGAGGGAATTGTCAGCACGCGATTAGGACTGAAAGGCATTCCAGCATTGGCGGAAGAATTGCAAATCTCCCGAAACCTGTTCTTATTAGAATATACAGGAGGAAAATTGCACATCCCAACTATTTCCACTGCAAAATCAGTAGCCTTGATTGCTGCTGCAAAAAAAGCAGGATTGGCTGTAAGCTGTAGTGTTGCTGTCCACCATTTGACACTGACGGACGAAAAACTGCACGATTTTGACACCCGCTATAAAGTCACCCCACCCCTACGAACGGAAGAAGACCGGCAAGCACTTATCGCCGGGCTACAAGACGGTACAATCGATATGATTACCTCCGACCATAACCCGATGGATATTGAGCATAAGAAAATGGAATTTGACTTAGCCAAAAATGGCACAATCGGGCTGGAAAGCGCTTTTGGAGCCCTGATGACAGTATTGCCTTTAGCCCTTATCATTGAAAAACTGACGTCCGGCAAAAAAACTTTCGGCATTCAGCCTACTGCCATCGCTACCGGGGAAAAAGCGAACCTGAGTTTGTTTACAACTGCCACCCAGTGGACGTTCAGCAAAGCAGCGATCCTTTCGAAATCTAAAAACACTGCCTTTTTAAACGTTCCCATGACTGGAAAAGCGTATGGCATCTACAACAACAATACATTAGTTTTAAATCAATAACATGAAAAATCCCGCAGAAGAAGGCAAGAAGATCGCTATTATCAGTTACATCACTTTTATCGGTGCCCTCATTGCTATGGTAATGAACAGTGATAAAAAGATTCCTTTTGCTTCTTTCCACATTCGCCAGGCACTGGGCATTATTTTATTGTTCTTCGCTTTGGGCTATCCGGTGGGCAGTTTTGACAACTGGTCTGTTAGTTATGCCTTTTACCTGTTCTTTTTTATTTTATGGATTTACGGTTTTGTCGGGGCACTACAGGGCGAAATGAGGCTCATCCCGATCTTGGGCCGTTTATTCCAAAAAGCTTTTAAATCATTATAATACCACGCACATGAGTTTATCCTTATACCACCTGGTTCGGGAACCGAAACAGATCCTGGACAAAAATCCATTACTGCTTTTACTGCACGGTTATGGCAGCAATGAGGAGGATCTTTTCTCCTTTGCTTCAGAATTGCCGGATCACTATTATGTGATCTCCGCACGGGCACCTTACCCATTGCCTCCGTATGGCAATGCCTGGTATGCGATCAATTTTGATGCAGACCAAAATAAATTCTCCGATAACGAGCAGGCGATCACATCCCGGGATGCTATTGTACAGTTTATCGATGAAGTGGTAGCTGCCTACCCAATTGACGCCAACGCTATTACCCTGATAGGCTTTAGCCAGGGCAGTATACTGAGTTATGCCGTAGCCCTGAGCTATCCTGAGAAAATACAGAAAGTAATTGCACTGAGCGGTTATTTGAATACCGATATCATTGCAGCAGGATACCAGAACAAAGATTTGAGCTCGCTTAAGTTTTTTGTTTCACATGGTACAGCAGATCAGGTGATCCCTATTGACTGGGCCCGAAAAACTCCGGACGCACTGAAAGCATTGGGTGTAGCGGTAACCTATAAGGAATACCCAAGTGGCCATGGGGTGGCACCACAAAATTTCTATGACCTGAAACACTGGTTGGAAACCAATTAAAGACAATAAAAAAGGGGTTCTATTACGAACCCCTTTTTTTAATTTTCGACGTTATCATCTCCAATTTCTTTCTTATCAATGCTTTCGGCACCACGGTATAAAATCGTACCGCCCTGTTTCAGCAAAATCGGCTTGGAGGTTTCCAGTGTCCAATCGCCTTTTTTATAGATTTTATCTTTCGAATCCCGCTCCAGGATCATAGATCCTTTCGTACTCGGCAGGTATATTTCAACTTTATCCTGATCCTCGCCAAAAACAGCAAAGGCACTGAATACGGTTTCTTCGGCTTCAATTTGCTCGATGGTATCTCCTACTACTTTAGGAGTAACTATAGGATTCAGGCGAAGCCCTTCTTCAAAAGGACGAATACACTTCTGCAATAAGACTGACCAGCTATAGCCTGCAGATCCTACACATCCGTTTTCGTCTTTATCAATACCCAGGACTACTTTCTTAGGATCTTCGGTACTGGTATCTTCAGGGGTATCTTTTTTGAGTATATAATCACACGAAAACATCGAAAATCCAATGATGATGATTAAGGCAATTTTTTTCATAATTAAGAATTTAATAATTAAGGTCTGCTAAAATAACGTTTTTTTAGAATTTTAATTATCTAATTGGGATAAATAACTGTTTCTGCAACTTCAAAAGAAAAGCTTCCATTCGCATTTACAAAATACTTCAGCAGCACTTCGCCCCACAGGGAACCATCACTAAAGTCACAGATGATCCAACGGTGATTGAGGAAGCGTACTTTATTGATCAGGAAGTTTGTCCCATTTACAGGATCGTATTGCACCAGTATATTTCCTTTTGGGCTGGCATTTAAAGAGAGTATAGAATCTTTGGCGGCACTCATCATTTGGTCGACATTACTCACCTTTACCCGCTCGATCAGGTAATCTTGGGCTTTCTCATCATTCGCCAGCGAAAAGTAATCCGCATCCGCTAATTTGGCATTCAGATGTTCGAGCGAATCTTTACGCGAAAGCGCATTTTTCTGAAGGTTTTCAATCCTGCTATCCTCGAATTTTGACTTTTTGGTAAAATACATATACGTAAAAACATTCATCAATACTGAAAAGATGAACAAGTAAAGTAAGGGTTTTTTCATTTTTAAAATTATTATTAAAGTGTAATTTCTAAATTATCATACGCTAAAAAAACATTCTGGGGCAAACGCTGCTGTACTTCTTGGTGGAAACCCAGCAAATGACTGATGTGCGTCAGGTAGGCTTTTTTAGGGCGTACCAAAGCTATAAAATCCAATGCTTCCTGCAAATTAAAATGTGTATTATGAGGTTCTTCCCGTAAGGCATTTATTACGAGCACCTCCAAATTTTGCAGTTTCTCCACTTCAGCCTCACTGATCGTTTTAATATCGGTCAGGTAAGCAAAATCAGCAATCCGGTAACCGAATACCTGCAGGTCACCATGCATTGCACTTATGGGTACAGCTGTTTTATCCCCAACAGCAAAAGGAATACCCTCTACCACTTCATGCGGCGTTACAGCTGGTGCCCCGGGATAGCGGTTTTCCGTTTCAAAAATGTAGTCAAATCTTTTTTCGAGGGATTGCAGCACCCGCTGGTGCAGGTACACGGGGATATTGCCCTGCTTAAAGTAAAAAGGGCGGATATCATCAAGACCGGCAGTATGGTCTGCATGCTCGTGTGTAAATAAGATCCCATCGATTTTTGTGCAGCCGCTCGTGAGCATCTGTTGCCTGAAATCCGGGCCGCAGTCGATTACAAAAGAGTAATCTTCCCAATGGATCCAAACAGAAACCCGCAGTCTTTTATCCCTGGGATCGGTGCTTCTGCAAACAGAATGTGTACTCCCAATTACCGGAATACCCTGTGAAGTTCCTGTACCTAAAAAATATACTTTCAAATGCGTTAATTTTATACAAAAATAGCACTATTTATCGTTATTAGAATGCCCTGTTTCGTTAACTTTGCAACTACCTAAGACGAAACTGAAAATTTTGGAAACTGAAATAACACTCAAAGGGGATAAAGTCATTGAACAAATTCCCTCTATTAAGGACAAAGCACTCCGTATTAATTTGAACGAAAACATTTACGGAACATTTGCCGAGATTGGTGCCGGCCAGGAAACAGTGAGGCATTTTTTCCGTACGGGAGGATCTTCCGGGACAATTGCCAAAGCCATGTCAGCGTATGATAAGGATTTTAGCGACGCTGTATACGGCTCCGAAGAAGATGGCCGCTATGTTACGGAAGCCCGTCTTAAAAAAATGCTCTCCCACGAAGTCCGACTGATTGAGGAACGACTGACACGGGAAAAACATCCCAGCAAATTTTTCTTTAGTTTCGCCAATACTGTTGCCACCATCGACTTTGCCAAGCAATTCAAAGGCCATGGCTGGGTGGGGATCAAATACCAGGTGGAACCGGATGAAGACTACAATGAAATCATCCTCCACATCCGATTCAAAGAAACCGATGCGCGACTGCAACAGGAAACCCTTGGAATATTAGGCGTAAACCTGATCTATGGTGCTTATTACAAATACAACGACCCTAAGAAATTATTACGGTACCTTTATGACCACCTGGACAAAGACCAGCTGGAAATTGATACCATCAATTTTTCCGGTCCCCGATTTGCCGATGTCGACAATCGACTGATGAGTCTTCAATTGGTTAAAAACGGAATGACCGATGCGGTAATGTTTGGTCCTGATGGCAATAACATCCTTCCGGCCGCCATACTGTATAAAAAAAACATACTCGCACTTCGTGGCAGCTTCAGGCCAGTAACGCAGGTGAATATGGACATGTATGAGAAATCACTCAAGATTTTTACAGAAGAAAACAAAGTTGACGTAGCAAATACACTGGTTATCTTTGAGATTACCCTGTCCAATCTCCGTTCCGATGGAGAAATAGACGAACGTGATTTTATGGACCGTGCAGAGCTTCTGTGCTCGCTGGGCCAGACGGTGATGATCTCTAACTTCCAGGAATATTACAAAGTGGTAGAATATTTCTCCAATTATACCAAAGCCCGTATGGGACTGGCAATGGGAGTCAATAACCTCGTGGATATTTTTGATGAGAAATACTATCGCCATCTTAGCGGTGGCATACTGGAAGCTTTCGGAAAATTATTCTACCGTGACCTCAAAGTATACCTTTTCCCAATGAAAGATGAAAACGGCGTTGTAATCAATTCCGAAAATCTAAAGGTACACCCACGAATGAAAGAGCTCTATAAGTTCTTTAAATTCAACGGTAAAGTAATTGATATCACGGAATTTGACGAAGACCACCTTGATATTTTCTCGAGGGAAGTATTAAAGATGATCAACAAAGGAAAGGCCGGATGGGAAGAAATGCTGCCGGTAGGTATTGCCGAGTTAATCAAAGACAATAATTTATTTGGCTATGACCCCAAGAAATTCCTGGGAGAGAAAGCAGAATAAATTCAATACAAATACATATAAAAATCCCGGAGAGGCTATTCTTTCCGGGATTTTTTATTTAATCTAAGATCTGTGCAGCATGTTTCTTAGTCTTCACATCCGTGATAATATCACTGATCATCCCTTTTTCATCGATTATAAAAGTAGTCCTGCGGATCCCGTCATATTCACGGCCCATAAATTTATTAGGTCCCCATACGCCAAAAGCAGTGATGATTTCTTTATTCTCATCTGCCAGCAATGGGAAAGGGAATTCATATTTATCCCTAAATTTCGCCTGCGCTTTTTGTGCATCCGCACTCACGCCAAGCAAGGCATAGTTCCCGGCTTCAAAACGGGCATAATTATCCCGAAGATCACAGGCTTCTGCGGTACATCCGGGTGTATTGGCTTTAGGATAAAAGAAAACGACCAGTTTTTTTCCGGCATAGTCTGAAAGTTTATGTTCTTTTCCGTCCTGATCCAATCCTGAAAATTGAGGAGCCGGATCCCCTATTTTTAATGCTGTCATAAAATGGTATATTTGTTTTTATAAAAATAAATAAAAATGAACAAAAAGGAGCGTGTAAATTTCATAATTACCACCCTAAAAGAATTATATCCTGAGCTTCCGATCCCCCTGGACCATAAAGACCCTTATACCCTGCTGATTGCGGTATTGCTTTCTGCACAAAGTACCGATGTAGGCGTTAATAAAATTACCCCCATATTGTTTGCCAAAGCAGACAATCCGTATGATATGGTAAAACTTAGTGTAGAGGAAATCCGGGAAATCATAAAACCCTGTGGCCTGTCTCCAATGAAATCCAAAGGAATCCACGGACTCTCACAAATCCTGATTGACCGATACAATGGCGAGGTGCCCCAAAGTTTTGAAGCCCTGGAATCCCTGCCGGCCGTAGGCCATAAAACGGCGAGCGTAGTGATGTCACAGGCCTTTGGTGTCCCTGCATTCCCCGTTGATACCCACATCCACCGACTGATGTACCGCTGGAACCTTTCTAATGGAAAAAATGTAGTACAGACGGAAAAAGATGCGAAACGCTTGTTTCCTGAAAACTGCTGGAATGACCTTCATCTCCAGATGATCTGGTACGGAAGGCAGTATTCTCCAGCACGTGGCTGGGATCTTGAAAAGGATATCATCACCCGTACAGTAGGGCGGAAACAGGTACTGGAAGAGTATTATATTAAAAAATCCCGGTGATAGCCGGGATTTTTTTTAGTTTGCTATTGATTCAAATTTAAATTGACCAATTGTAGTAAAGCTCAGGGCTTTGGAGTAATTCAACAAAAAAGATATGGTTTCTTTTTTCGGCTTCATTTTACTTTGTTCTAATGATTTTCTAGAGTAGATTTTTGCCATGCTATGCGTTTTTAAGTAGGTTTATAACACAATAACGCAACAAAGACTATAATAGTATCAATTCGTCAAAATAATTTGATGTTTGTCGATTACTTTTCTAAGATTCATGAGCGCATAACGCATTCTTCCTAAAGCGGTATTAATACTCACTCCTGTAAGTTCTGAAATTTCCTTAAAGCTCAAGTCCTGGTATATACGCATAATAAGCACTTCTTTTTGGTCCTGTGGAAGTTCTTCAATAAGTTTTTTAAGATCGCTTTCTACCTGTCCGGAAATCATCCTGTTCTCAATATTAGGAGAGTCATCCGACATAATGGAGAAGATAGAAAATTCTTCAGTCTCCCGATATAGGGGCATTTTTTTAGTTTTTCTAAAGTAATCCACAACAAGATTATGGGATATACGCATCACCCAGGGAAGGAATTTCCCTTCTTCATTATACGAATTTGATTTTAGCGTTTTGATCACCTTAATAAAGGTATCCTGAAAAATATCGTCTGTGATATCCCTATCTGATACTTTAGAATAAATAAAGCCGTAAATTTTTGATTGATGTCTCTCTATCAGAGTTGATAATGCGGTTTCGTTTCCTGCCACATAGCTTTTCACCAATTCAGAGTCTGGTAGTATAACGTTAGCCATAAAATTACTTTTTAGTTTTTGGTATAAGTCGGTTAGTCTAAAAAAAAAGTAGTTTTATTGTATAGGCTCGTGTTAAATAAAGATTAATTATTAACCAAATATAGCAATATTATTTTTGAACCGCCAAACTTAATTTCAACATTTAACACTTTTAGCACTACAATTATCAAAATATTTTTGTGGAATTGCGTTACGCCCCGCGCTATAAGACATCCTTCTTTAGGTTTTGTTAATTCCGTTCAAATAATTTTTAAATGATTATCTTTGCGTTTACTGACTTTTTTGCTATGAAAACTGACATTTCGACTTTAGATCCAAAGAAAAATATAATTATAAAAGGGGCACAAATCCACAATCTAAAAAATATAGATGTGGCGATTCCCCGCAATAAACTGGTTGTAATTACCGGACTTTCGGGTTCGGGAAAATCCAGCCTTGCTTTTGATACTCTTTATGCCGAAGGGCAGCGCCGGTATGTGGAGAGCCTTTCTTCCTATGCCCGACAGTTCCTGGGTCGTTTGGACAAGCCAAAAGTAGAATACATCAAAGGCATAGCCCCTGCCATTGCCATAGAACAAAAAGTAAATACAACGAACGCCCGTTCTACTGTAGGTACTTCTACCGAAATCTATGACTATATGAAACTGCTGTATGCCCGTATCGGTAAAACCTTCTCCCCTGTTTCCGGACAAGAGGTGAAGAAGAATACCGTTTCGGATGTGATAGAAGTGGTACAGCAACTCCCGCTGGAAAGCAAATGGCTGCTTATTTCCCCCATTCACCTGGAAGAAGGCCGGACATTAGATGACAAACTTAAAGTGCTGCTACAGCAAGGATATGCCCGTGTACTGGTTGATAACGAAATGCTGCGTATTGACGAGTGGGATGCGGCAACACATATCAAAAAAGAAACATTCCTGATCATTGACCGGATTATCGTTAAGGAAGAGGAAGAATTTTACAACCGGCTTGCCGACGCAGTACAGACTGCTTTTTATGAGGGGAAAGGTACGGCTTACCTGCAGGAATTAAATGGGACGCAACGGTTCGGGTTCAGCAATAATTTTGAACTGGACGGTATCACCTTCTTGGAGCCTAATGTACACCTTTTCAGCTTCAACAATCCGTATGGCGCCTGCCCTTCTTGTGAAGGTTATGGCAATATCATCGGAATTGACAGTGAATTAGTAGTTCCGAATACTTCCCTATCGATTTATGAAAATGCCATTTATGCCTGGCGTGGTGAAAGTATGAGCTGGTACCGTGATATGCTCGTCAACAACGCTTATAAATTTGATTTCCCTATTCACAAGCCATTTTTTGAACTTACGGAAGATCAAAAGGCATTGCTATGGGAAGGAAATAGCCATTTTACAGGACTGAATGAGTTTTTTGCCGAACTGGAAGCCAAGAATTATAAAATACAAAATCGCGTAATGCTTTCCCGGTATCGTGGAAAAACAGTCTGTCCTACCTGTAAAGGGAAGCGATTGCGCAAAGAAGCAACCTATGTGAAGATCGATACCAAAAACATTACAGACCTGGTGATCTTACCGATTAAAAACCTGATGCAGTTTTTTGAAAAATTAGAACTTTCCGAATATGATGCTAAAGTAGCCAAGCGGCTGTTGGTCGAAATCAACAATCGTCTTTCCTTTTTATCGGAAGTTGGATTGGACTACCTTACCCTCAACCGAAATTCAGCAACGCTTTCCGGTGGGGAGTCCCAGCGTATTAACCTGGCTACGTCATTAGGAAGCAGCCTTGTAGGGTCCATGTATATCCTGGACGAACCGAGCATTGGGCTCCACCCAAAAGACACAGAAAAACTGATTAAAGTACTGATCTCATTACGGGATTTAGGAAATACGGTGATTGTAGTCGAGCATGATGAAGATATTATGAAACATGCCGATATGATTATTGATATTGGTCCCGAAGCTGGAACAAATGGTGGCCATCTTGTCGCTCAGGGTGATTATGACACGATTTTAAAATCCTCTTCCCTGACAGCCAAATACCTTAATGGAGAATTAGAAATCAGTGTTCCAAAGAAACGGCGCCATACCAAGAATTTTATCGAAATTACAGGCGCCCGGGAGAACAACCTTAAAAATGTCACGGTAAAATTCCCTTTGGAAGCCTTAACGGTAATTACCGGAGTTTCAGGAAGCGGAAAAAGTACCCTGGTCAAAAAAATCCTATTCCCTGCCATGCAGAAACAACTGGATGGTGTGGGTGAAAAAGCAGGGCAGTTTACCGAAATGAAAGGAAGTTACTCCCAGATCAAGCATATTGAATATGTAGACCAGAATCCTATTGGAAGAAGTTCCCGTTCGAATCCGGTAACCTATATCAAAGCCTATGATGATATCCGGGATTTGTTTGCCAAACAAAAGCTATCTCAAATACGGGGCTATCTTCCCAAACACTTTTCGTTCAATGTTGATGGTGGCCGTTGTGAAACCTGTAAAGGAGAAGGAACTGTGACCATTGAAATGCAGTTCATGGCCGATGTAGAGTTGGTATGTGAAACCTGTAACGGAAAACGTTTCCAGAAAGAAGTATTAGAGATAACCTTTGAAGGCAAAAATATCGATGATATCCTAACCATGACCATCGACGATGCGGTTGCTTTTTTCCACCAGCACAAGCAGTCGAAAATTACCCAGAAATTACAACCGCTTCAGGATGTTGGATTGGGTTATGTACAGTTGGGACAATCTTCATCGACTCTTTCCGGTGGTGAGGCACAGCGTATCAAGCTGGCATCATTCTTAGTAAAAGGTGCAACCAAAGACAAAGCACTATTCGTGTTTGATGAACCGACTACCGGGCTTCATTTTCATGATATTAAAAAACTCTTAGCTTCCTTTGATGCGTTGCTGGAAAAAGGGCATTCGATCATTGTGATCGAGCACAACCTGGACCTGATCAAATGTGCCGACTGGATTATCGACCTCGGCCCTGAAGGTGGTGAAAATGGTGGGAATATACTGGCCATAGGAACACCGGAAGAGATTGTAAAAAACAAAGATTCGATCACCGGGAAATATCTCAAGGAAAAACTATAATACGGACAGGCTTAGGCCTGTCCTTTTTTTTATAATTTCTTTGCCTGATTCCAAAATACATCCATTTCTGCCAATGTCATATCCGACAGTGATTTGCCCAATTCTCCTGCTTTGCTTTCAAGGTACTGAAAACGCTTGATAAACTTTTTGTTGGTACGTTCCAGCGCATCTTCAGGATTGATTTTTAAGAAACGGGCATAGTTGATCATGGAAAACAGCACATCTCCGAACTCTGCTTCCATCGCCTCCTGATCTCCGGATATTACTTCGTCCCGAAATTCCTGCAATTCTTCCTCTACCTTTTCCCAGACCTGCTCGGGTTGTTCCCAATCGAACCCAACTCCTTTGACCTTATCCTGGATCCTGCTCGCTTTGACCAATGCCGGCAAGCTTTTAGGCACTCCTTCTAATACAGACTTGCGCCCTTCTTTTAGCTTGAGTTTTTCCCAGTTTTGCTTTACCTCTTCTTCATTTTCCACAACCACATCGCTATAGATATGCGGATGCCTATGGATCAGCTTTTCACAGATCTCATTTGCTACATCGGCAATATCAAAATCATTGGTTTCACTTCCGATTTTAGCATAAAAAACAATATGCAAAAGCAAATCTCCCAATTCCTTTTTTATCTCAGGCAGGTCATGATCCAGGATCGCATCTCCTAATTCGTAGGTTTCTTCAATTGTCAGGTGCCTCAGGCTCTCAAGCGTCTGCTTTTGATCCCACGGGCATTTCTCCCGGAAATCATCCATAATATCGAGCAATCGCTCGAATGCTTTTAACTGGTCTTGTCTGGAATTCATAGCATTTCGGGTTTTGGTAAAAATAAGAAATCCTGTCGTTGTATGATCAAGACAGGATTTCTTTATACTGAAAATTATTATTTATTCTTCTGTTGCTGCTGCAGCTGCTTCTGCTGGTGCTGCTTTTACTGCCATATCTTTAGATACCAACCCCTGAGCCTGTAACATATTGTACCAGTTTAGGATTTTTTTGATATCCGAAGGATATACCCTGTCCTGATCGTAATCCGGAAGGATTTCTTTAAAATAGGCTTCTTGCTTTTCTTTATCTTCTTTATGGGATAAAGCAGGGCCATTATCTTCTTTTTCTGCAATCGTTTTCATTACCTGTCCCAAAGGTACTTCGGAACTATCTGTATAAATGGATATTTCTGACAATAAACTTACGTTGCTTCTCAATCCTACTGTAATTTTTTTCCCATCAATCAATGACTCAGCAACAAAACCGGAACGCGTTTGAACTTTTAATGCATATAAACCCGGTTTTCCGGCAATGGCTAATATTTTTTCTAAACTCATTTTATATTATATTTTTATAGTGATAACAAATATCTGTTGTTTCGATCTAAATTCAAAAATTATCTCCCTTTTTTGGCGATAAATTTCATTTTGTAGTCAGGTCTCGTCCTGCCTTCCATGATATTCTGCAATTTCTTCTGAATTAAACGCTTTTTTAATGATGATATTTTATCCGTAAACAAAATTCCTTCAATATGATCGTATTCATGCTGAATGACACGGGCAATCAGGCCGTCATATACTTCTGTACGCTTGTTGAAATCCTCATCGTAAAATTCGATTGTGATCTTTTCATTGCGGAATACATCTTCACGTACCTCAGGAATACTCAGGCATCCTTCATTGAATCCCCATTCTTCTCCTTCTTCTTTCAACATTTTAGCGTTGATAAAAGTCTGCCTGAAGCTTTTTAATTGTTCCTGTTCTTCCGGGGAAAGATCATCACTATCGCTAAAAGGTTCTGTATCGATCATGAACAAACGTATCGGCAATCCTACCTGTGGCGCTGCCAATCCAACACCATACGCATTGTACATTGTCTCATACATATTTGCAATAAGCGCCTTCAGGTCAGTATATTCTGCCGTGATCTCCTCACACATTTTTCTTAGCACCGGATCACCATATCCTACAATTGGTAAAATCATTTCTTAATATTTTAAAATTAGTATTGCAAATTGCACTTGGGCTCCTCGAAATACGGGTCTGCAAAAGTAGTAAAAATTAAACAAGATTAAAATTGATTTAAGAAGTTGTAAATGCTAATTTTTTGTGAGAATTACATCCTATTCTATTTTTATGATTTTAACAATCATTATATTTGTAATCAAGCCATCCAAAAATGATTTATAGAGTTAAAAAATTCGCTGACAGCACTAATTTTACGAATGCCCTAAAAGTCACTACAGCTGCCGTAATCCCGGTGTTTGTAATGAATTACTTGGGTCATTTTGAAATTGGATTTACCATTGCCCTGGGAGCCTTCCTTACTTATCCAAGTGATATCCCGAGTAATCTCAAACATAAAATCAACGGTCTTTTAGTAGCCGCCCTTATTGTTGCAGGATGTAATCTTTTGGTCAACTTTCTGCATCCGTATACCTGGATTTTATATCCTGTGCTGTGTGTCCTTATTTTTTTCCTATCCATGATTTCGGTGTACGGGCAACGTGCTACCATGGTTTCATTCTCCGGATTATTATCGACCGCACTGGCTTTTGGGCATATCCATACCGGAGTAGAAATGCTGCGGTATTCGGGACTGATGCTTATCGGTGGGATTTTCTACCTCCTTGTTTCCTTAATTTTTAATTTTATCCGCCCAAAACGATATGTAGAGCTCCAGATTGCGGATTGCATCAAGCTAACGGCAAAATACATGAAACTCCGTGGAGACTTGTGGAATGCTGATGCTGATAAATCTAAAATCATCGAGAAACAGCTGAACCTACAGGTAGAGATCAATGTGATACACGAAAACCTCAGGGAAATCCTGATGCGTAACCGTACTTCAGGTACTTCTAACCAGAACCGGAAAATGCTGATCGTGTTTATTTCACTATTAGAGATATTGGAACTGGCATTGTCCACTTCCTTTGACCACAATAAGCTCCATCAAAAATTTGAAGGCTACCCCAAAGTGCTTTCTACCTATCAAACCCTAGCCTATAACCTGGCTGCTACGCTAAAACAGATTGGTAAAAGCATAGAGAACAGCAAGAAATATGTTTCCAAACATGCCCTTTTCAAAGACCTGGAAGCACTGGAAAAAGTCATTGCCGACTACGAACAGGAACTGGGTAAAGAAAATGCAGCCGAAGGCGTTTACATGCTTTCCAATATGCTCCATTATGCACAGAAGCAAATTGAAAAAATAAAAACCATTGAACGGGCTTTTAGCCTTAGCATCGTATACAAAGATTTTAAAGGAGAGCGAAATAAGGACATGGAAAAATTCCTCGCTCCAATGTATTATCCGATTAGTACGCTGATAGAGAATTTAAGTTTTTCTTCTACGATTTTCAGGCATTCCCTGCGGCTGACCATCACTATCCTGATTGGTTTTATCATCGGGCAGTTCCTTCCGTTCGAGAATGTGTATTGGATATTGCTTACGATAGTAGTGATCATGCGCCCTGGATATGGCCTTACCAAACAACGGTCCTTTCACCGAATGATCGGGACAGTTGCCGGAGGGCTTATTGCCTTTGCGATCCTTTCATTGATCCATAACAATATCATTATTGGTAGTTTGGCCATTATCTGCATGATTTTGGGGTATTCGTTTACACAAATCAATTACAAAATCGGCGCCACCTTTGTCACGATCTATGTGGTTTTTGTGTACGGTATCATCACACCTAATATTGCCGATGTAGTACAATATCGAATCCTGGACACACTTGTAGGAACCGGGCTTACCTTTTTGGCCAACTATTTTTTCTGGCCTTCGTGGGAGTTTATCAGTATTCCGCTTTTCCTCAAAAAATCGATCGAAGCCAACCGGAATTACCTGAATGAAATTTCGCTTTTTTACAATCATAAGGGTGATGTAACCACCTCTTACCGACTGGCCCGTAAAAATGCTTTTATTGAGATCGGAAACCTGATGGCTTCTTTCCAGCGCATGTCGCAAGAACCCAAATCGAAACAGAAAGAACTTCCGCAGATCTATAAGTTGGTAGTCCTAAACCATACGCTACTTTCTTCGCTGGCTTCTTTGGGAACGTACATCCAGTCCCATAAGACCTATTCAGCCTCCGAAGCCTTTAATGTTGTGGTGAATACTGTGATTAAAAATCTGGATTCTGCTATTAAGCTCCTTAATCTGGAATCGTCTGCAGCCTTATCGGATGCAGAAAATGAAGAATTGGCCATGCGTTTTACGGAATTAAAGAACATACGCGCCAAAGAACTAAAGGAAGGCAATATTTCTGAAGATGAAGAATTCAACCTCAAAATGCAGGAAGCCCAGTTGGTGATTGAACAATTGATACTCCTGACTAATTTATCCGAAAGTATTGTACAGGCTTCTAAAAAACTAAACTTAACGCGATAGCAACGTTCAGCTTGCTTCTCCTAAATAAAAAAAGAGGGAGTCTCAAAACTAAAACAAGTCCTTGATAATTGCATATTTGAGACTTGCGCTCCGACAGGAGTCCGAGTAAAAAACAGAAAAAGAGGCTATTTCACGAGTTGTGAGACAGCCTCTTTTTTATAGGACATTGTTATGCTGTATTTATTTTTCCAGTACGATACTTTCAAGTTTTAAAACCTTGGAAGTATGTGCCCTCACTGTTGCCAGCAATTCCGGGTTTTTATTCAGGGACTGCCCGTAGGAAGGAACCATTTGTTTGAGTTTAAACTGCCATGCTTCTGATTTTTCCTGTTCCGGGAAACATTTTTTCAGCAGATCCAACATAATCGATACCGCAGTGGAGGCACCGGGTGACGCACCAAGCAATACTGCCAGGGAACCGTCGGCTGCACTTACTACTTCGGTTCCAAATTCCAGAATCCCTCCTTTTTCAGGATCTTTCTTAATGACCTGTACCCTTTTTCCTGCTGTTTCCAATACCCAGTCTTCCATTTTTGCATCTGGCAGGTATTCTTTTAACGCTTCCAGTCGGTCTTCCGGTGATTGGCGTACCTGGTCGATCAGGTATTTGGTCAACGGCATGTTATGGTAGCCTGCAGAAAGCATCGGACGCAGGTTATTGGCTTTTATAGAAAGTGGTAAATCAAGGTAGGAACCGTGTTTCAGGAATTTTGTTGTGAATCCGGCATAAGGGCCAAAAAGCAATGCTTTTTCGCCATCTATCATACGGCTGTCAATATGCGGTACCGACATTGGTGGTGCACCAACAGAGGCTTTACCGTATACTTTGGCATTATGTTTTTTGATAATATCAGGATTAATGCATTTAAGCCATTGCCCGCTTACCGGGAAACCACCAAATCCATCACCTTCGGGAATGCCTGCTTTTTCCAGCAACGG
Organism: Flavobacterium kingsejongi; assembly: GCF_003076475.1. Lineage (NCBI taxonomy): Bacteria > Pseudomonadati > Bacteroidota > Flavobacteriia > Flavobacteriales > Flavobacteriaceae > Flavobacterium > Flavobacterium kingsejongi. Next base: position 3,613,349 of record NZ_CP020919.1, read on the forward strand.
CAGCGATCCGCCACCAGCACCGATAAACAGGAACTTCGTCCATACTTTTTTCTTATCGCCATTGGAAAGGTCTTTTACTTTAACCCTCCATCGTCCGTCAGGGTATTTTTTCAGGTCGCGAACTTCATGGTGGAAATTGGTCGTTACGCCATCCAGGGTTTTCAGGTAATTGAAGATGTCACGTGTCAGCTCGCCAAAGTTCACATCAGTTCCCAGTTTCATGGAAGTTGCTGCAATTTTTTCGTCAGGGTCACGTCCATCCATTACCAAGGGCATCCAGGCATCCAAAACGGCCTTATCATCGGAAAACTCCATTCCCTTGAAAAGGTTGTACTGCTGTAATGCTTCAAATCTTTTACGCAGGAATTCAACATTTTTATCACCCCATACAAAACTGAGGTGTGGAATGCTACGGATAAAATTTTCGGGATGTTTGATCAGTCCGGTTTCAACAAGATAAGCCCAAAACTGTCGGGAAATCTCGAATGATTCGGCGATTTTGACTGCTTTTACAGTTTCTATCGATCCGTCCGGAAGCTCGGGAGTATAATTGAGCTCGCAGAAGGCCGAATGACCTGTTCCTGCGTTGTTCCAAGCATCTGAACTTTCGGCTGCTGCAACATCGAGCCTTTCATAAATTTGAATTTTTATATCTGGCTGGAGTTCCTTTAAAAGCAGGCCAAGAGTAGCACTCATAATCCCTGCACCTATCAAAACTACATCAGAATCTGATTTTATAGTTGTAGTAGTCATCACAAAGTTTTAAAGCACAAAGATAGATTTAAGAATTCAAAAATATTCTTAATTTTAACAGTTTTAGAATAGATCTATTATTTTTAGCAAAATGCAAAGAAAAACTAAAATATTTTCCTTGATAAGTAATCCTGCAACATAATTGTTGCGGATATTTCATCAATAAGGGCTTTATTTTGTCGTTGCTTCTTTTTTAGGCCGCTATCAATCATGGTCTGAAATGCCATTTTCGAAGTAAATCGCTCATCTACTCTTTCGACCTTCATATCAGGAAACATTTTGTTGAATTTGACTACAAAAACTTCGATAAGCGGAGCACTTTCAGAATCTTCATAATTCATCTGTTTCGGCTGTCCGATCAATACTTTTTCTACCTTTTCTTTCCCAAAATAATCCTTCAAAAAGACCAGTGCTGTTTCAGAAGGGATAGTAGTGAGCCCGGAAGCGATGATCTGGAAATCGTCAGTCACGGCAATTCCGGTTCTTTTTTGTCCGTAGTCTATTGCAAGTATTCTTGGCATCGCGCTATTTTTTTTACAAAGTACTGGATTTTTCCTGAATTGGTTTCAGGATTCTTCAAAATAGTAATGCTAATTTTCAGGTCGGTGCGGCTATTTTACATGTAAAACAAGTGATTCTTTACCTGCTTTTGTAAATTTGTGTTTTCAAATACCGTAAAACATGAATATCCGGATTCTTGCCATTGGCAAAACAGACAATAAAGCGTTACAATCGTTAATCGATGATTACCAGAAAAGGCTTTCGTTTTACATCAAATTTGATTTGGAGGTTATTCCAGATATCAAAAATGTAAAACATCTTTCTGAGGCACAGCAAAAGGAGAAAGAAGGCGAACTCATCCTTGGCAAACTTACCCCTACAGACCAGCTTGTCCTTTTAGATGAAAACGGCAAGCATTTTTCGAGTATGGGCTTTTCCGAAGAATTGCAGAAAAAGATGAACAGTGGCGTAAAAACACTGGTATATGTTATTGGCGGCCCTTATGGTTTTTCAGATGCTGTGTACCAAAAGGCACAGGGAAAAATAGCCTTATCTTCTATGACATTCTCCCACCAGATGGTCCGTTTGTTTTTTATTGAACAGCTGTACCGTGGTTTTACGATTCTTAAAAATGAACCCTACCACCATCAGTAAACTATTGTTGCTATAAAGACATGAGGCTCATGAGCTTCAGGCTTTCCATGGCTTCCTTCACATCATGAACGCGAAGGATATTTGCTCCTTTGGTCAGGGCAAGTGTATTGAGTACCGTCGTTCCATTGAGCGCATTGGCTGCAGAAGTCTCGAGGGTTTTATAAATCATTGATTTTCGGGACACTCCTACTAATATCGGTAATTCCAGTACTTTAAAGAGTTCCAGTTTTTGCAGTATCTCATAGTTCTGTTCCAGTGTTTTTGAAAAACCAAATCCGGGATCGATAATAATATCGTTGATGCCCCAGCTTCGGGCTTCGGTTATTTTCTCCGAAAAATAAAACAGGATATCTTTGACCAAATCGTCGTACTGGCAAAAATCCTGCATCGTTTTTGGCGTTCCCCTCATGTGCATCATAATGTAAGGCACTTTATATTTTGCAATAACACTAAACATGTTAGCATCCAGGTTACCCGCCGCTATATCATTAATCAGGGCAGCACCGTTTTCAATGGCAACACGGGCCACTTCGCTCCGGAAAGTATCGATCGAAATCAGGGTGTCAGGAAAATGCTGTACTACAAGTGCTACAATCGGCTGGAGGCGACTGATTTCCTCGGACTCAGAAACAAAATCAGCTTTGGGCCGGGAGGAATAGGCACCAATATCGATAAAAGTCGCCCCATCGGCAAGCATTGTTTCAACTTTTGTAAGAATCTCTTTTTCTTCTTTGTATTTTCCGCCATCAAAAAAAGAATCGGGGGTAACATTCAGTATGCCCATCACTTTGGGCGTCGTTAAATCGACCAGTTGGCCTTTACAATTGATATTCATTGCCAGTATTATTTATTGAATGTAGTCGCAGCATGCCTCCAGGATCTAATTTTTTAGTTATATACATGTATATATACATCTTTGTCCGGATTGTGCACCCCAGTTATTCTAAATTCCTTATTTTTGAAAAAATTATTACACAAAGATACACTAATAATGAATACTACTTCACAGGAATATGATGCTGTAATTGCGATTTGCCGGCAACTTTTCAGCAATAAAATGAAAGATTATGGCAGTGCCTGGCGTATCCTCAGGCTACCTTCACTTACCGACCAGATTTTCATCAAAGCGCAACGCATCAGAAGTTTGCAGGAGAATGAAATCCGGAAAGTAGATGAAGATGAAACCGGTGAATTTATAGGAATTATCAATTATTCGATCATGGCACTCATCCAGCTGGATAAAGGTGTAGCAACACAACCGGATTTGGATGCTGCAACAGCAATTGCCCTCTATGATGAAAAAATTCAACTGACAAAAACGCTGATGGAAGCTAAAAACCATGATTATGGTGAGGCATGGCGTGATATGCGTGTGAGTTCGCTGACAGATATCATTTTGCAAAAGCTACTGCGTGTCAAACAGATTGAAGATAACAAAGGTCAAACTCTGGTTTCTGAAGGCATTGATGCCAATTACCAGGACATGATCAATTATGCTGTTTTTGCCCTTATTTTAATGCGATTCGGACAGGAATAAACCGTCTATCGTTAACATGTCATTAACTATAATTTAAAACCACTTAACAACGAGAAAGATTATTCTTACGTTATTTGCAATTCGATTACCAATTCAATTATTTTAAACGATCCCAATGAAAATACTTACCCACTTCTCCAGAATATTTGTCGGAATATTATTTATTATTTCAGGGCTGATTAAGCTGAATGACCCGGTTGGTTTTTCCTATAAGCTACAGGAATATTTTAGCGCTGAAGTATTGAACCTGGAATTCCTGATTCCGTTTTCGCTGGGTATTGCCCTTTTCGTTGTCATCTTTGAAGTGGTTTTAGGCGTGATGCTCCTTATTGGCTTTAAGCCCAAATTTACCATGTGGAGCTTATTGCTGATGATCGTATTCTTTACTTTTCTGACGTTCTACTCTGCTTACTTTAATAAAGTGACCGATTGTGGCTGTTTTGGCGATGCGCTGAAACTAACGCCATGGCAATCGTTTACCAAGGATGTGATCTTATTGGTATTTATCCTCATCCTGTTTTTCAACATCAAACTTATCAAGCCTTTTTTCAAAGAAGCGGGCGTTACCCTGATCGTATTTGCAAGTTATACGCTTTGCCTTGTCTTTGCTTATTATGTACTGAACCACCTGCCACTGATTGATTTCAGGGCCTATAAAACCGGAACCAATATCCAGTCGGCGATGACTGTGCCGGAAGGTGCACCCAAATCTGTGTATGAAATGGTTTTCATCTATAAGATCAATGGGGTGGAAAAAGAATTTACCGAAAAAGAAATCAACAACGTTCCCGAAGGTGCCGAATTCGTAGACCGTAAAGACAAACTGATCACTCAGGGATATGTACCGCCAATCCATGATTTTAGCATTGAAAAAGATGGAACGGACTACACGGAAGAAATGCTAAACACTCCAAAACTGATCCTGATTATTTCCTATGACCTGGAAAAAGCACGGGAAAAAGGATTGGCTAAAGCCGAAGTTTTCGCTAAAACAGCGGAAGCGAAAGGCTACAAAGTAATTGGAATGACTGCTTCTACTCCACAGACCATTGAAAAAATAAAAAAAGAAAACAACCTGACTTTCGATTATTATTTCTGTGATGCTACCGCCTTAAAAACAATTGAACGGTCCAATCCCAGTATTGTAGTATTGGAAAAAGGGACTATTGTAGATAAGAAACACTGGAATGATATCGACCAGATCATTTTGAAATAGGACAAAACACTAATCCCCTGCCGATTGATACGCTATTTTCTTTATAAATTCGGTTATGCCCTGCTCACCCTTTTTGGTGTGGTTACTGTGATCTTCTTTTTGTTTACAGTCCTGCCCGGAGATCCTGCGCGCATGATGCTGGACCAGAATGAAAATTCGGAACAGCTTGCCATCATCAAAAAGAAATATGGCTTCGACCAGCCGGTTAGCCGACAATACCTGTATTACCTGAATGACCTCTCCCCGCTTTCCCTGCACAGCACGACACGGGGTGATTATACTTATCTGTCTCCCGGAAAATACAATGCACAACCGCTTTTTACTATTAAAAAGACAATCGTTGCGCTCAAAACACCTTACCTGAGGGAGAGCTTTCAGAAAAGTGGTAAAAAAGTCACCGCGATCATTGGGAATACGCTGCCGAATACTGTGTTGCTCGCCCTGTTTGCGATAATTATTGCCATAGTCGTCGGCATTGCGCTCGGGATTGTCTCTGCCCTGTATAAGGACACTATATTGGATCGTATGATTGCGTTGGTCAGTTCACTGGGGATGAGCATTCCTTCTTTTTTCAGTGCTATTCTTTTTGCCTGGTTTTTTGGCTTCCTGCTGCATCGCTATACCCACCTGAACATGACAGGAAGTTTATATGAAGTCGATGATTTTGGGGAAGGCTCTTTTATCCAGTGGAAAAACATACTCTTACCCGCAATTGTACTGGGAATCCGCCCTTTGGGTGTTGTAATCCAGCTGATGCGAAATTCACTGCTTGAAACCCTGGGACAGGATTACATCCGTACTGCTCGTGCCAAAGGGCTGAGTGAATTTACAATTATCCGAAAACATGCTTTAAAAAACTCCCTCAACCCGGTAGTTACGGCTATTTCAGGCTGGTTTGCCTCCATGCTTGCCGGAGCTGTTTTTGTAGAATACATTTTCGGATGGAACGGATTGGGAAAAGAAATTGTCGAAGCCCTGAATACGCTGGACCTTCCGGTAATCATGGGATCGGTACTGGTCATTGCGACTACTTTTGTCTTTATCAATATCTTAGTTGATATTATATATGCCTATCTCGATCCAAAAGTACGACTGTCGGAGTAAGTCATTTCCCGGTTCTCTAATTATTCGGTCTATGCCTGTCATTTTTTAGTATCTCTTTAGGGATATTTGATAATATGTTGCTTAAATTTACCGCAGTTTTTGAAGAAAATTACCAGACGGTACAGGCATTAGCCGATAGTATCCGATGTAAATTCCCAAAATCCGCATAAGGGCCATACCGCTCTTTGCTGAATATAGACCTTTAACGATACCATAAATGAAAAAATTACTGTTACTTCCTATTTTACTACTGGCGTTTATCGCCACTTCCCATGCGCAGGAAACCACTTTTGAAACTGCAGGCCTGGAGAACAAAATGATTGCCTTAGATGGCAAAGAGATTGCATTTAAAGACATCCTGCAAAAACACAAAGGCAAGACGATTGTAATCGATGTATGGGCTTCCTGGTGCCCGGATTGTATCAAAGGGATGCCGAAAGTAAAAGAACTGCAGGAAGAGTTCCAGAAAAACACGGTTTATCTTTTCCTTTCTATGGATAAAAATGCTGATGCCTGGAAAAAAGGAATTGAAAAATATGAGGTCAAAGGAGAACATTACCTCGTTACGGATGGCATGAAAGGTATTTTTGGCAAATCTATCAAACTGGACTGGATCCCACGCTATATGATTGTTGACAAAAAAGGTAAAATTGTACTGTACAAAGCAATTGTTGCCGATGATGAAAAATTGATTACTACTTTAAAAAACCTAAAATAATGAGAAAAAAGATTGTTGCCGGAAACTGGAAAATGAACAATACTTTACAGGAAACAGAAAATTTGCTTAATGAACTGATTTCTAAAAAACCTACAGAAAGCAATGCTAAAATAGTAGTAGCACCGACCTTTGTAAACCTGCAGACGGCCGTGACTAAAACTGCCGGAACAGGAATTATCGTATGTGCACAAAACGCACACCAGGCTGAAAATGGGGCTTTCACCGGTGAAGTATCGGTAGGGATGCTAAAAAGCATCGGTGTTCAAACTGTAATATTAGGACATTCTGAAAGACGTGCTTATTTTGGTGAAACCAATGCGATACTGGCACAAAAGGTCGACACTGCCTTAAAACATAATTTCACAGTAATTTTTTGCTTCGGTGAAGAATTGAGTGACAGAGAATCTGGTAATCACTTTAGCCTGGTAGAAAGCCAGATTAAAGAGGGATTATTCCACCTGGCAGAACTGGACTGGAAAAACATTGTACTGGCTTACGAACCGGTATGGGCTATTGGAACCGGAATTACTGCTTCTTCCGACCAGGCACAGGAAATGCATGCTTTTATCCGTACTTTATTACGTACGAATGTAGGCAACAAAATCGCGGAAGAAACATCAATCCTTTACGGTGGTAGTGTAAAACCGGACAACGCGGTAGAGATTTTCTCTAAACCGGATGTTGATGGTGGCCTTATTGGTGGTGCAGCCCTTAAAGCAGATGATTTTATTGCTATCGTAAACGCGATGCGCTAATTATCTTAATTGCCCTAAAAAAGCCCGTAAAGAGTACTATTACTCTTTACGGGCTTTTTTTATGCCTTGTATTGTGCTCTATAAAGGTTATGCTTTTGAATGTGGGCAAAAAATTTCTATTGATGTGCGCGCGTAGCGTAGTGCATCGGTAGGTGTGGATAACGCTTTTATAGGCATGTGTTAAACTGCGGTAGGTGCATACTAACTTTCTATAGGCGTGGATTGAATTTCTATAGGTGTGGGTAAAGCTTCTATAGGCGTGTACTAACTTTCTATAGGTGTGGGTAAAGCTTCGGTAGGCGTGGATTGAATTTCTATAGGCGTGGGTAAAGCTTCGGTAGGCGTGTACTAACTTTCTATAGGTGTGGGTAAAGCTTCTATAGGCGTGTACTAACTTTCTATAGGTGTTGGTAAAGCTTCGGTAGGCGTGGATTGAATTTCTATAGCTGTGGGTAAAGTTTCGGTAGGTGTGTACTGAACTTCTATAGGCATATATTGAATTCCTATAGGCGTTGGCAAAGCTACTACAGGTCTGAAATACTTTTCTGGATATGTTATACGTCTCAATATAGGCAATATACTACTTGCCTGTTTCGGTAACGGCTACCAATAGTAAAAACTATCGGCACCCATCCTTAATTTTAAATTCCTATTTCTACCTGGAAACGCACATACCAATTGTTTTTGGTTGCTCCGTCGTAATAGGTCAGTTCATCGAAAGTAAGTTCACCCTGCAGCTTAAAGGCATGTTCCCAGATGTATTTGGTCACGCCAATAGTATACTCTTTGGTATCCGGAGCCAATAAGCGGATATCATTATTTACTTTCTGTGTCGAATACCTTCCGATAAATTCATAATTGGATGGAAAAAGGTAACTCAGCTGATAATCAAGGCCACTTCCCGTAAATACATACTGAATGTCTGTAGCATCTAAAGGGTTTACCGTAATGGGATCCTTGGAAACACGATTCATGTAGGCCGATTGAAAGGCCCAGCCGTTGTATTTGAACATCGCATCTAGCAATAACGACGACATATCTCTTTTTTCAAACAGGTAATTCCCAAGCTGCCCCTGTGTTTTACGGGCTTTATCATTGTACTGGTAGGCACCGGAAACCATTACCTTCGGAGTGGCTTCACGGGAGACATCACCTTCAAAATAAGTTCCATCCTTGGTAAAGGAACCAAAAGGAAATAATTCTATTTTTCCGGTATAAGCTAATCCGTTATCGGGGGTTTTGGTGGAATTTCGCCCTTCTCCCATTGTGATAGCAGTTTTAAAATTATAGGAGAATTTATCTTTCCACTCATTCAGGTTATGGACCTGGAATCCAAAATCACGATCGATGGTAAATTTAGCATTGTTGATCGTCCGGTCTGTCAACTGTAATCCTCCTGAAGAATTGACACGCTGACGGTTCCCCGGAAGTTTGGTTTGTCCAAAAGCAATATTCCAATGCCGGTTCGGGCGGTAAAAAAGTACCGCATCCCGGATAATATTAATATTTTCACCGTCCTGGATTTCCCCTACATCACCCGGAGCAAAAGAAAGCTGGATGGCATACAGGAATTTAGGATTCCCCACATAACCGTCAAAACGCAGCCTCAATCTTCGGATTTGCCCGTCAATGGCTGGTTCCTGCCCCTCATTTTCAATATAGCTGACACGGTTTTGCATCCGGAAGCGGATATTCAGCTGGAAAATACTATCGGGAGAAGTTAGTCCTAATCCTTTTCCATAGCTGTAATAGGGAAGCGCAGATAATTTCAGGTCGTTATCGGTTTTCGTCTGGCGAATATCGACCTGTGCCTGCAGCAAAGCAGTACACAGCATTAATAATAACAGGAGTAACTTTTTCATATCGTATGGACGTATTTTTTTGACTAGACAAACTTGGCGAAACAATTCGGAAACATTTAGGAAACAGGTATCTAAAATGTTATCCAAATGTTAACTTAATGACAGCGCAAACTTAATATTAATTTTATACCGACAATGTTATGATAATATTACCTTTGCGGAAAATTAAAGTTATGTCAAATAGTTACCTGGGCTACCATTTTACCGTTACCCCCAAAGAAATAGGGTCTGAAATATTAATTGCAGAATTAGAAGCTACCGCTTTCGAGAGTTTTATTGAAACTGAGAATGGATTCTCGGCTTTTGTACAAAAGGAACTCTGCACAACTGACATCCTCGACCACATCCAACTTTTACAATCTCCTGATTTTACTATTTCTTATGAAGTAGAAGAAATTGAGCAGGTCAACTGGAATGAAGAATGGAAAAAAAACTTTGAGCCTATTAATGTAGATGGTATTTGCCAGGTACGTGCACCTTTTCATGAGAAGACGGATGCGCAATACGATATCATTATCGAGCCCAAAATGTCTTTTGGAACAGGACATCACGAAACAACGCACATGATGATCCAGCATATACTGGAAACGGATTTCACAAACAAGAAAACCCTGGATATGGGTTGTGGCACGGCAATCCTTGCGATCCTTGCGGAGATGAAAGGTGCGCAGCCAGTCGATGCTATCGATATTGACAACTGGTGTTACCAAAACTCAATTGAAAATGCCGAACGCAACAATTGTAAACATATTAGTGTTTATGAGGGCGATGCTGCCCTGCTACAAGGCCGTACTTACGATATTATTATTGCGAATATCAACCGTAATATCTTACTGAATGACATGCAACAGTATGTGGATTGCCTGAATCCCGGAGGGACTTTATTCCTTAGCGGATTCTATGAGGAAGACATCCCGTACATCGATGCATCCTGTACTGAGAAAGGCCTAAAATATGTTAAAAAGCATCAAAGAAATAATTGGGTTGCTTTAAAATACGTAAATTAGCATCCTGAAAATCAGATCATCAGAATTTTAGAATAGCATAACAATGAGTACAAAAGAAAAAGAATTAGAAGAGGTTTTAGTAGCAGAGTCTACTTCACTAAACAATGAAATCATACTGTACAACGATGAAGTCAATACGTTTGACCATGTAATCAATACGTTAGTCAAAGTATGCCGGCATACATCGGAACAGGCTGAACAATGTTCCCTGATCGTACATTACAAAGGCAAATGCACCGTAAAAACCGGACAGATCGACGAACTTGTCCCACAATGCACCCAGCTTCTGGAAGCAGGACTCAGCGCCGAAATCGTTTAATAGTACAATACGAATTAATTATAGCAAACCCGTTTCTTAGGAAATGGGTTTTTTTATGCTTTCCTTTTAGGTATAAAGTCCACCTTCCTTCACTGTTATCGCCAATCATTACGCCTGCTCCTTCTCTATTTTCCCAAATTATTATTACATTTATTGCCTGCTAACAGAAATCCCGCCCTACTTTGAAATATACTGCTCTACTGCTGTTTTATCTTTGTTCCCTATTTTGTGTTTCCCAGGAACTTCCACCTATCATTAAATATGGTGCAGATACTTACCTGGCCGGTAACCAAAACTGGATGATCAGCCAGGACAACGAGAAGTATGTTTATTTTGCCAATAATTATGGACTACTGCAATATAACGGTGCCAACTGGTCTCTCTACCCTGCAATAAATGAAACCATCATCCGGTCGGTAAAAGTAATCCACGACAAAATCTATACGGGCTGTTATATGGAATTTGGATTTTGGCAGAAAAATTCCAAGGGCATTCTGGAATATACCTCCCTAAGTGCCAAAATAAAGGATAAGATCATTGATGACGAACAATTCTGGACCATCATCGATTATGATCAATGGGTCGTTTTCCAGTCGTTAAATCAGATTTACATTTACGACAGTGTGCGAGGTACTTTTAAAGTAATCCATCCCAACACGGGCATTATTAAAGCGTATAAGACTAAAAATGCAATCTATTACCAGCTGGTCGACGGTAATTTCTACGAAATCGAAAATGGGAACAGCCGGCTGGTGATCAGTGGCCAGGTACTGCAGTCAAAACGGATTGTCAGTGTCTTTCAGGATAATGAAGGTTTACTCTTCCAGACACAGCACGATGGCTTTTACCGCTACTATAACAATCAGCTCAGCCACTGGGTGACCGAAGCAGATGCTGAAATCATGCGCAATACAGTGTACAGTGCGATTGCCCTGTCCGACAACAGCTATGCGATCGGAACGGTATCCAATGGGGTTTATAATATTGATGCTCACGGAAAACTTGTCTTCCATCTTACTCAAAATAAAGGCCTAAGCAATAATACTGCATTGTCGTTGTTTGAAGATAAGGATAAGAACCTCTGGATCGGATTGGATAATGGGATCAACTGTATCAATATTGCTTCTCCGATCAAAACCTACCTGGATAATACCGGGATATTGGGTACCGTATACACCGCCCTGCATTTTAAAGACTACCTTTATGTAGGAACGAACCAGGGCCTCTTTTACAAAAAGGACAACACGAATGATGATTTTACATTTATTAGTGGCACCAAAGGCCAGGTGTGGTCTTTGTTTTCTTATGATAATACGCTTTTCTGCGGGCAGGATTCGGGAACCGCCATTATTGATAAGGGAAGTGCGCAACAGATTTACTACTTTTCCGGAACCTGGAAATTCGAACGTTGCCCAAACAATCCCAACCTGCTCCTACAGGGCAATTACAGTGGGCTCAGTGTATTGGAAAAAAAAGACGGACGGTGGACCTATCGTAATAAAATAGCAGGTTTTGACTATTCCTCCAAGTATTTTGAGCTTGATGAACCAGGCGAAATTTATGTGAGCCATGAGTACAAAGGTATTTTCAGGCTTTCGGTAACGCCGGACCTCCGATCGGTTTCCAGGGTAACCGCCTATACTTTTCCCGCGAAGGGCAAAAATGCAAGTCTTGTGAAGTACAATTCCATGATCTTATATGCCTCCCGCGAAGGGGTTTTCAAACTCAATCCGGCAACGAAACAATTTTCCAAAGAGAAAAACCTAAGCAAAGCGATAGAACAGGACAGTTATACTTCCGGAAAAATGATTGCCGATGATTCGGGTAAATTGTGGCTTTTTACTAAAAATGCCATCAATTATTTTACCGTGGGAAAACTGAATCACGATTTCAGGCTGAATACCATCCCCATTCCTTCATCCGTAACCAATTCGATGCTGGGGTATGAGAATATTACCCGCGTGGATAATTCCAATTACCTCATCGGTACGACAGATGGCTATTATGCCATTCGTATCGATGACCTTAACTTTACTGATTACGCTGTCGGGATCACTGGTGTAACCCAAAGCAAATTCACCGACCCGGTTAATATTGCCATCAATCAGGAGGAGCATGTCCCCTATTCTTTTAACAACCTTACCTTTAGTTATTCTGTACCGGAATACAACAAATATGTGATGGCAGAATACCAATACCTGCTGGAAGGTTTCTATGAAGAATGGTCGGAATGGTCGCCTAAAACAACTGCAAGCTTTAAGAAATTGCCGTATGGGGAGTATACTTTTAAAGTACGTGCCCGTATTGGTAATGAGATCACCAAAAATATCGCTTCTTATCATTTTACAGTATTGCGGCCGTGGTATGCTACTACGATAGCCATCATCATTTATGTGCTCTTATTTTCGGTCGTGCTTTATTTTGTGAACCGGGCTTATAAATCCTACTATCAAAAACAGAACGAAAAATTAATTTCGGAAAACAAGCGGCAGTTGGAAATGAAAGAACTGGAAAATGAGCAGCAGATCATGAAAGTAAAAAACGATCAGCTAATCCAGGATGTGGATAGCAAAAACCGCGAACTGGCCATTTCGACTATGAGCCTCATCAAGAAAAATGAATTTCTTACAATGATCAAGGATGATCTTAAAAAATCGGCAGATGATGGTAAAAACATCAAATCGGTCATTACAACAATTAATAAAAACATTAGTGAAGAGGATACCTGGGATTTATTCAAAGAAGCATTCAATAATGCTGATAAGGATTTCCTAAAGAAAGTTAAAAGTGCACACCCATCATTAACTCCCAATGATCTGCGTTTGTGTGCGTACCTAAGGCTAAACCTATCCTCTAAGGAGATTGCCCCACTGCTTAACATTTCAGTACGCAGTGTTGAAATAAAACGATATCGTTTGCGTAAGAAAATGGACTTACCCCACGAAAAAGGGCTTGTAGAGTATATCCTTTCGCTCTAACCGGACTACTACATCTATTGAATTCACCTATACATTACCACAACAACAACGTTGTAGCGGCTGTAGTAAGGCTTTATTTTATAGTCTTGCCAATTTAACATAACCTTAAGAAGGTCTGTTTTTGCTCACTTTTTGATCATACTCAAAATGAAATTCCTTTTTTTTTGCATTGTATGTTTTTTGTTGTGGTCTTTTTTAAAGAATTCTTAATTTCTAACAGTAATTTTCAACTTCACAAAAAACATTATTATGAAGTCTAACATTTTTACAATTGCTTTACTTCTCTTCTCATTATTTGGGTTTTCACAAAACTATACAATAAGTGGAGTCGTAAAAGAGGCCAAAGCCAATATCCCGATTCCGGGTGCGAGTGTGGTCATTAAAAATTCAACTAAAGGAACATCATCTGACTTTGATGGGAACTTTTCACTTAGTGAAGTACCCTCGGGATCGACGATTGTATTTAGTTTTGTAGGTTTTAAAAATTATGAATATGTCGTTAGCGGCAACAACACCAATCTTACGATTAGCCTTCAGGAAGATGCGCAGTCGCTGGAGGAAGTTGTCGTTATCGGATACGGTACACAAAAGAAAAGGGATGTTACCGGAGCAGTTTCTATTGTTAGCAGTAAAACACTGGAACAATTAAAACCGATTAAGGTAGAACAGGCTTTACAGGGAACAGTATCCGGGGTCAATGTTACCACACAGTCGGGAGCTCCCGGTGCGGGACTTAGCATCCGTATCCGTGGTATCGCTACCAATGGTGAAAATAAACCTACCGTTATCATTGATGGTTATGTAGGTGATATCAGCCTGCTGAACCCGAATGATATTGAGAGCATCACCGTATTAAAAGATGCACAGGCCGCCATTTATGGTACTATCGGTGCCAATGGAGTTATTTTGGTAACTACTAAAATGGGTAAGAAAAATTCTAAAACGACCGTTTCCTATAATACGTATACCGGATTCCAGGAAACCAGTAAAAAAATGAACCTGCTGAATGCTACGGAATATGGCTTATTATTAAATGAAAGCTATACTAATGCCGGAAATCCGGCTCCTTTCCCTAATGTTTCGGGATTGGGTAAAGGTACCAACTGGCAGAATGAAGTTTTTGATACTGGAGTAGCGGTAATCAACCATGATCTTTCCGTTTCCGGAGGATCTGATAAAATGACTTATAACATTAGTGGTTCACATTTGGACCAGGGTGGTATTATTGGTGGGGATAAATCCAATTTTCTTAGAAATACGGCACGAATCGGTATCAATGCTGACATTACTGATAAATGGCGTATCAAAACCAATGCGATGTATACGTACATCCGTACCCGTAACTTCAATGAGAACGGATTGGGATCGGTATTGTTCAATGCGATCAACACCCCTTCTATCTACGGACCTTACCAGCCTAATGGTGATTTTACACAATTGCCAAGTGGTAGCACGAACATCCCGGGAAGTAACCTAGGAAATGAAATCATTAATCCATTGGCACAATTGTCCAATACCTTCAATGATTACAGCCTTAAAAAACTGAATGGGACTGTGGCATTGGAATATGATGTAATCAAGGACCTGACCATCACCGGACGTGTGGGTTTCAACACTTCAAACAGCCAGTCCAGAGTATTCAATAAAGAAATCTCTTATGGTGGATCCAAAGTATTCAACAACCCAAGAAGCAGTGTAGACCAAAACAAAATAGAAGATAATAATTACTCTTTTGACTTGTTTGCTACTTACAAAAAGACGGTTGGTGAGAACCATAACTTTACCGGAACGGTAGGAACTACTGCTTTCAAAGAATGGGGAACCGGATTATACGCTACCGGATTTGATGTCCCTAACAACTCCTGGGAGTTCGCTGATATTTCATTAACCACTGGATTTAAAGATGCCAAAACAGCCAATTCTTATAGTTATGATGAACGCAGGTTATCTCAGTTCGGAAGGCTTCAGTACGATTACAAAGGAAAATATTTGCTTTCAGCAATGATCCGCAGGGATTTGTCTACGAAATTCGGACCGAACAACAGAGTAGCCTACTTTCCTTCCTTTACCGGAGGATGGGTGATTTCTGACGAAGGTTTTTTTGGAGAATCCAAAACCCTGAATTTTGTAAAATTAAGAGCCAGTTACGGTTCATTGGGTAATGACCAGATTCCTAAATATGCCTATTTATCACTTTTAGACGGTGAAGCTACCTATATCCTCGATGGTGCTTTAACCAATGGTAAAGCGATTGGCCTATTGGCGAATCCGGATGTAAAATGGGAACAGGCAAAGAAATTTGACGTTGGTCTTGATTTGCGTTTCTTCAGCGATAAAGTAGAATTGAATGCCGATTATTTTATCGACACCCGTAAAGACCTGTTGATTCCGGACATCCCTGTATCTGCTATTGGCGGTGTGGCTGCTCCGGGTGCACGCTCCCCTGTTATCAACGCGGGTACGGTACGAAATACCGGTTTTGAATTTGCCATCAATTACAAAGACCAATTGTCTGATAATTTGTCTTTCAATGTGAATTATAACGTTACTACGCTTAAAAATGAAGTGACTGAAGTGAATAACGGAACCGGATTTATTGAAGGTGGATTATTTGGAACTGCTACGGCAACTTCCAGAATGCAGGTAGGCTTACCGATGGGGTACTTCTTTGGTTACCAGGCTGACGGTATTTTCCAAAACCAGGCAGAAGTAGATGCACATCCTTCCCAACTTGCTGTTGGAGCGAATGCTGCTCCTGGAGATATCCGCTATAAAGATGTAAACGGTGATGGAAAAATAGATACCAATGACCGTACAAAAATTGGATCTCCAATTCCAGACGTAACAATGGGTATGAATATTAATCTTGTATACAAGAATTTTGATTTTGTAGCCTATGCGTTCGCTTCTATCGGAAACGATATGGTTCGTGGTTATGAAAGAACACTGAATGACGTGAACCGTTCCAATTATATCTTAGGGCGATGGACTGGCGAAGGTACCAGCAATTCCGTACCACGTGTTACTACAGCGACTACAGCGAATAATATCTTCTCCAGCTATTTTGTAGAAGATGCTTCTTACCTGAGAATCCAGAATGTACAATTAGGGTATACCCTGCCTACAGATGTGATTAAAAAAGCCGGGATGTCCAAATTACGATTTTATGCTGCAGTGAATAACCTGTATACGTTTACCAAATACAGAGGGTATGACCCTGGAGCTTCTAGTGGTAATCCTATTGGGGGTGGAGTGGATTACGGATTCTATCCGGTTCCGAGAACGTATATGTTAGGTTTAAATGTTAATTTTTAATTCCGCTACAAATGAAAAAAAATATTATATCAGTCCTAATGGCTTTTGCCATCCTCACTACGCTCACAGTGTCTTGTAGTGATGACTTTATCGATCGCCCGGTTCCCTATTCTATTGATGCCGATAACTATTTCAATTCCGAACAGGAATATTATAATGCCCTGGTAGCCGCTTATGATATTTTACAATCCAGCTATGTGAATGTGTTATTGGGTGAGATTGCCTCTGATAATACAGCTGCCGGAGGTGAAAGTGCCAATGACGTTATCGGGTTCCAACAAGTGGACGAAATGATCCATACACCTGTAAATGCCAATGTCAAAAATGTTTGGGACTGGATGTTTGCCGGGGTAAATCGTGCTAGTTTTATATTGGAATTCAAAGATAAAACCGATTTTCAGGGCAAGGCGCAAATGATTGCCGAAGCACGATTCCTGAAAGCCTACTACGAATTTGAACTGGTAAAATGGTTTGGTGGTATTCCGTTGAATGGCGATAAACGATTTACATTAGGAGACGAGAAAAAAATACCAAGAGCTTCTGTTGCCGAAAGCTATGCTGCTATTGAAAACGAATTGCTGCTGGCTATACCTGACCTGAACACTACTGCACCACAATTAGGGCGTGTTACCAAAGGAGCGGCTCAGGCGTTATTGGGAAAAGTATACCTCTACCAAAATAAATTCCAGGAGTCTGCCCAAGTTTTGGAAAACCTGATTGAAGTGACCGGTGGTTATTCCTTAGTTCAGGATTACAATACCATTTTTGAAGCAGCTGGTGAAAACGGAGTGGAATCTGTATTTGAAATCCAATATACGGATATTGAAGGTGCAGGATTTGGTTGCCTGCAGTGTAGTGAAGGAAATGTGGCTGTTGGATTTAATGGCCCACGTAACTATTCTGGTCCGCTTTACAGTTCAGGCTATAGCTTTAACGTGCCTACACAGGAAGCTGCAGATGCTTATGAAACTGGAGATTTGAGAAAAAATGTAGCTATCCTGGATATTGAAGCCTGGGCAGCACAAACTGGCGCTACTTATGGTATTGGCTACAAGCATACTGGTTTTTACAACCGTAAATACATCCCAAGAACACGTAGTGCAGGTGCCGCAGGTGATTTAAACCTGACGAATCCTAACAACTACCGTGCAATCCGCTATGCTGATGTATTGCTGATGGCTGCTGAAGCCCTGAACCGTGGCGGTATCAATGATACTAAAGCCCGTTTTTACCTGAATGAGGTACGCCGCCGTGCTTTCGGTGATACCAACCACGACATCAATGGAACAGGCAGCACACTAACCAGCTTTATCTGGGCAGAAAGAAGAACGGAATTATTGGGTGAAGGCCACCGTTTCTTTGACCTGGTACGTACCGGAAGAGCCCCAATTGAAATTGAAGGTTTCACCGCAAACAAAAACGAAGTGTTCCCACTACCGATTGAAGAAATCCAGTTTTCTGCTGGCAATTGGCAACAAAATCCTGGATACTAAAATTTAAAATTATGAGAAAACTAACACTAATAGTCTCTTTTGTCTTTGCCTCCCTCCTTTTAGGGTGCAATACGGATGATGATAGCAGCATTGATGCTGTAAATAATGCTGCAGCTCCAGCCAATTTATCAGGTCTCTTTACCATTACCCAGGACAACTCCGGATTGGTTACTATTGAGCCCCGGGGCGATGGACTGGTTAAATACGAGGTATTCTTTGGAGATACCACAATCAATCCTACCGAAGTGACTCCGGGACAAACTGTAAACCACGTGTATGCAGAAGGTCAATACAATGTCAAAATTGTGGCTACCGGGATTACCGGAAAAACAGCTGAGGTCATCCTTCCTTTGACGGTTGCTTTTGTAGCGCCGGAAAACCTGGTTGTGACTGTAGCACCGGTAACTGGGGATACTTTTTCAATCAATGTATCTGCAGTTGCTGATTTTGAGACGTTTTTTGAAGTATGGTATGGTGAAGACCCTAACCAGCTTCCGGTTCAGTTTATGCAGGGACAAACGGTAACCCATACCTATGCTGCTACAGGAACCTACCAGGTAAAAGTGGTAGCTTACAGTGGTGGAGTGGCTACTGCCGAACAAATTGTTCCGGTATCAATCACAAATCCTGTAGTACTTCCAATCACTTTTGAAAATGCTTCCCTAAATTATGCTTTCCTTGATTTTGGTGGTGTGGCAACGAGTAAAGTCGCTAATCCTGATATTTCAGGCATAAACCAAAGTGCTACCGTTGGAAAACTAATCAAAACCAACGGTGCAGAAGTTTGGTCAGGCACCACCATGGTACTGGATGCCCCGATTCCGTTTAGCCCGACACAGAATAAGTTCAGGGTAAAAGTATGGTCTCCACAAAGTGGTATTACCGTAAAATTGAAAATTGAAAACCTAACGGATGCCAACACGAATTTTGAAGTAGACCAGCAAACGACTACAAGCAATGCCTGGGAATACCTTACGTACGATTTCTCTGCGGTAAATATGGACAATAGCTATTCTAAAGTTGTACTATTCTTTAATTTTGGTACGAATGGTACAGGCGAAACGTATTATTTTGATGATATCCGCCTGACAGATGGTGCAGAACCAAAAATCCTGCCCCTGACTTTTGAATCTACTACCCTGGATTACGCCTTAGGTGGCTTTGGACAGGCCGTTGCTACTAAAATAGCGAATCCGCACCAAGCAGGCATCAATACGAGTGCAAATGTGGTACAACTGACAAAACCTAACGGTGCAGAAGTATGGGCCGGGACAGCAATCACGCTGACAGAACCTATTGATTTTTCTGCTTATCATAAGATCAAAGTAAAAGTATGGTCCCCACAAGCCGGTATCATAGTTTTATTAAAACTGGAAAATTCCGGCAATACCGGAATCAATATTGAGCTTCCTGTTACTACAACTGTGGCCAATGACTGGGAAGAAATCACGTATGATTTTTCAGGAATAAACAATAACAACAATTACCAGAATATCGTATTGTTCTTTGATTTTGGCAATGCCGGAACCGGAGCGAACTACTATTTTGATGATATCAAACTTTCAAATTAATACTATGAAAAAGCTATTCAAACATTTCGGACTGTTCCTGATGCTGGCACTCTTTGTTGCTGGTTGCCAGGAAGACGATAAAACGTTCGGAAGCCTTGATGCTCCGTCCAATATCAAAGTGACCTATGAAATCATGGGAAAAAGTGCCGAAAATCCTTATGGGGATGGAAGTGGTGCTGTAAAATTCACTGCTACAGCGGACAATGCGGTAAGTTTCAAATACATCTTTATTGATGAAACCAAAGTCACTTCCGGTGGTATTTATACCAAGCGCTTTAATAAAAACGGAATCAATACTTATACGGTTTCTGTAGTTGCCAATGGTAAAGGTGGTGTTACCAGTAATACCTCGCTTGAAGTTACTGTTTTTAGTAATTTCTCTGATCCTGAAGCCATTGACCTTCTAACAAACGGTGCATCCAAAACCTGGTATTGGGCTGCTGCTGAGCCGGGTCATTTAGGAGTAGGCCCGAACAATAGTGATACAGGTGCCAATTACCTTCCTGGGTTTTATGCCGCTGCACCTTTTGAAAAAGCGGGGTCTCCGGACAGTAGCTGCCTGTATGAAAATGAGCTTACTTTTACCAAAGACGGTGAAGTCCTCAAATACGCTTTGGATAACCACGGCAAAACCTTCTTTAATGCTGGTTTTGGTGAAGCTGCCGGACAGGCACTTACGGGTGATTTATGTGTAACTTACAACACTGCCGGATTAAAAACGGTAGCCCTTGGCCCATCGGGATCATTAGTGGCACCGGAACATACAAGAGGAACTTCCATGACCTTCTCTGATAATGGTTTTATGGGGTATTATATTGGCACCAGTACTTATGAGATCATTTCACTTACCGAAAACCGAATGGTCGTTCGTGCCATCCCTGGAAATGACCCAAGCCTTGCCTGGTATCATACTTTCAGTACACAACCTCCGGTTCAGAACCCAAATCCAGGAACACCAGAAGATTTTACAAATCTGGTATGGTCTGATGAGTTTGAAACTCCAGGTGCACCAGATCCTGCTTACTGGTCGTATAACACTGGCACAGGAGACAATGGCTGGGGAAATAATGAAGCTCAATATTATACTAATTCCGCAACCAATGTGAAAGTTGAAGGCGGCGTATTGAAATTGACAGCTAAAAAAGAGATTTTAAATGGTTCTCAATATACCTCTGCCCGTATTGTTACTGATGCGAAGTTTAGTTTCAAATACGGTAAGATTGTCGTACGTGCCAAACTGCCAACCGGTGGTGGAACCTGGCCTGCGATATGGATGCTGGGCCAAAACTATTCTACAGCGATATGGCCTGCCTGTGGGGAAATCGATATGATGGAACATAAAGGCAATGAGCCGAATGTGATCCATGGTACGCTTCATTACCCGGGTCATTCCGGTGGCAATGCCGATACTGCCACTACGACGATTACAAATGCTTCATCAGAATTCCACCTGTATAAAATTATCTGGAGTGCTACTGCCATTAAGTTTTACGTTGATGATACCCTGTATCATTCGTATGCCAATACTGCCAGTTCTCCGTATAATAATCCGTTTTTCATTGTCCTCAACGTCGCTATGGGCGGTACTTTTGGAGGCACAATAGATCCGGCGTTCACGCAGTCTACTATGGAAGTGGATTATGTTAAAGTATATCAATAAACCGATATACACACTTCGAAGATTAAGGCCGGTTCCCGCCGGCCTTTTTTATTCGGATTATCTAATACAATACAAAAATGAAAAATAAATTTATAGCACTATCCCTATTAGCCACCTTCATTATTTCACAAAGCTGTGGAAAGAAAACCAACAGCTTTGCTTCTACTCCATCTAAAAACAATGCTATTGAGCGCAAAGTAGATTCGGTACTCCGATTGATGACCCTTGAGGAAAAGGTTGGCCAAATGAACCAATACAATGGTTTTTGGGACGTTACAGGTCCCACTCCTGCAGAAGGCCAGGCTGCCTTAAAATATGAAAACCTGAAGAAAGGTTTGGTCGGCTCGATGCTGAATGTCAAAGGTGTCAAAGATACCAGGGCTTTACAAAAAATAGCCGTAGAACAAACCCGCCTGGGTATTCCCCTGCTTTTTGGTTTTGATGTTATCCATGGGTATAAAACGATTAGCCCGATTCCGTTGGCAGAAGCCGCGAGTTGGGATATGGAAGCCATGCGACGATCCGCTGAAATTGCTGCGGCAGAAGCAGCTGCTTCCGGGCTTCACTGGACTTTTGCCCCGATGGTAGACATTTCCCGCGATGCCCGATGGGGTCGTGTGATGGAAGGAGCCGGGGAAGATCCGTACCTGGGAAGCCAAATCGCAATTGCCCGTGTCAAAGGATTCCAGGGAGACCATTTTACTGAATTTTCTGTGGCTGCCTGTACCAAACATTTTGCAGGCTATGCCTTTGCCGAATCCGGACGGGATTACAATACTGTCGATATTAGTGATAATACACTGCACAATATCATCTTACCCCCTTTTAAAGCCACTGTTGAAGCCGGTGTAAAGACGTTCATGAATTCATTCAATGAACTGGAAGGCATCCCCGCGACTGGTAATGCCTACCTGCAACGGGAGCTCTTAAAAAAAGAATGGAACTTTGACGGATTTGTTGTTTCCGATTGGGGATCTCTTGCCGAAATGATTCCGCATGGCTATGCCAAAGACCTGAAACAAGCAACGGAGTTCGCTGCCAATGCCGGTTCTGATATGGACATGGAATCCTATGGCTATGTTACCTACCTTGCCGGTTTGGTAAAAGAAGGAAAAGTATCCGAAGCCCATATCAATGATGCGGTACGCCGGATCCTCAAACTAAAATTTGAATTAGGCTTGTTTGACAATCCGTATAAATATTGTGATGAGGCCCGCGAGAAAGCCACTATTGGCAAACCGGAATTCCAGGAAGGTGTACTTGATATGGCCCGGAAATCAATCGTCTTATTAAAGAATGATAAAGAACTGCTCCCTTTGCGTAAGACAGGACAAAAAATTGCTGTAATCGGTGCGTTAGCCAATGACAAAACAAGTCCGTTGGGAAGCTGGAGAATCGGTGCTGACGATAATACTGCTATTTCCGTATTGGAAGGACTGGCAAAATACCCTGGAAATACCATTACCTATGAAAAAGGTGCTGATGTGGTAACCGGACCTACGCTGTTCCCCAAAGAACTGAACATCAATACCACAGACAAAAGTGGTTTTGACAAAGCGGTGGCGCTGGCCAAAAAATCGGATGTGGTTGTTATGGTTTTAGGAGAACACGGACTGCATTCCGGTGAAGGCCGAAGCCGAAGTGAACTCGACCTCCCCGGTGTACAACAGGAACTGCTGGAAGCTGTTTACGCGGTTAATCCTAACATCGTTTTGGTATTAAACAATGGGCGCCCTTTAGCCCT
The DNA here is from genome assembly GCF_003076475.1 of Flavobacterium kingsejongi. Taxonomy (NCBI): domain Bacteria; kingdom Pseudomonadati; phylum Bacteroidota; class Flavobacteriia; order Flavobacteriales; family Flavobacteriaceae; genus Flavobacterium; species Flavobacterium kingsejongi. Next base: position 3,636,536 of record NZ_CP020919.1, read on the forward strand.
ACCCTGGGCCGATGCCCATATTCCAGCTATAGTGGAAGCCTGGCAGCTGGGTACACAAAGTGGCAATGCGATTGCACAGGTATTGTATGGTGATTACAACCCCAGCGGCAAATTACCGATGACCTTTCCAAGAAATGTGGGCCAGGTTCCTATTTACTACAATCATAAAAATACCGGACGCCCAAGTACTAATGATCCACAAAGTGTATTCTGGTCCCATTATACCGATGTTTCCAATACACCGCTTTATCCTTTCGGATATGGCTTAAGCTATGCTAAATTCGCGTATTCTGACTTAAAAATTAGTGCCCCTTCTTTTTCCGGTGATGGAAAACTTACTGTGACAGTCAAGGTTAAAAATACCAGTAAAGTTACTGGTAAAGAAGTAGTACAATTGTATATCCGTGATTTGTTTGCGAGTGTCACACGCCCGGTAAAAGAACTGAAAGGTTTTGAGTTGACGGAAATTAAAGCAGGAGAGACCAAAACAATCTCTTTTACTATTGATCAAAAGTTAATCTCCTTTTACACCGCCAATAAAAAATGGGAAGCTGAACCTGGCGATTTCAAAGTAATGATCGGCGGAAGCTCTGCTACTGTACTGGAAGCTGATTTTAATTACACACACTAAACCTATGAGAAAAATAGCCGTACTATTTGTGCTCCTGCCCTTCCTGGGACTGGCACAAAGCCAAAAAAGAAAACTGGTATGGGAAGAAAATTTTAACGGAACAAGCCTGAACCCAAAAGTCTGGACCATTGAAACCGGTGACGGATGCCCCAATTGCGGATGGGGCAATAATGAGCGCCAGCTTTATGATGCACAGAGCCATAAAGTCAGCAATGGCTTTTTAGTGATCACCGCAACTAAAAAGGAAGATCATTATGCCTCGACACGGATTAATACTAAAGGAAAAAAAGAATTCCAATATGGGCGTATGGAAGCCCGGGCCAAACTTCCTGTAGGACAGGGCATCTGGCCTGCCTTTTGGATGTTGGGAAAAAACATTTCGACAGTAGGCTGGCCTAAAGCAGGTGAAATCGATATCCTCGAATACATAGGGCGTGAACCTCATATGGTATTTACGTCACTACATACTGAGGCAAGCCATGGCAATACTGTAAATACTAAAAAAACAAGGATTGAAAACATTGAAGAAGGATTCCATGTTTATGCCGTAGAGTGGACCAAAGACAAAATGGACTTTTTTGTAGACGACAAGCTGGTCTATACTTTTGAGCCTGAAGTAAAAACGGAGGCAACATGGCCATTCGACCAGCCCTTTTATTTTATTGTGAATATGGCTGTAGGGGGCAACTTCGGGGGCCCTGAAGTGGATGATCGTATTTTTCCACAGGAATATACCGTTGATTACATCCGGGTGTACCAATAAACAGGATCTTATTTCCCTTACTACATAGATTGGAATTGATTATTTGCGTTAGAAATGAAAACCGTCAGGAGCAATCCTGGCGGTTTTCTGTTTTTATAATATTATAAACGCTTTAGTGGCAAAAATTAATGCGGTAATTTAGATTTTAGCAATCCGTAAATAAATGTCCCGATTAGTGCTCCGGCCAATACATACAGTACGCCCCAAACTCCGGCACCCAGTAAAGTAAAAATAGGTCCCGGGCAGGTTCCTGCAAGTCCCCATCCTAATCCAAAACATAAGCCTCCCAACATATAGCCGGTAAAACCCTTATTTTTGTCAGGGATTATGATGTCCTTCCCTTCTATGCTTTTTATTTTATTTCTTTTGATCAATTGGATACCAATAACACCCGTTACAATAGCAGTCATAATGATACCATACATGTGAAAGGACTGAAACTGAAACATTTCATAAATCCTGTACCAGGAAACAGCTTCCGATTTTGTCATCACAATACCAAAAAGAACACCTGTCAATAAAAATTTTATTAATTTCATATCAGTTGAAGTATAAGGGGTAAAAGAAAATGAGACATGATCAGCCCGCCAATGAAAAAACCAATAACGGCAATCAGCGAAGGGATCTGAAGGTTGCTTAATCCGGTAATTGCATGTCCCGAAGTACAGCCTCCGGCATAACGGGTCCCAAAACCGATGAGTATTCCCCCTACGATCAAAATACCTATTACCACCGGGGATTGCAGTGTTGCTGGACCAAACATCGCATCCGGCACTAATTTCCCATTCGGTTCATCGATACCCATGGCAACCAATTGTGCATTGGTCTTGGGATTAAGTTGCACCCCACTGCCATCAGAAAGATAATTTTGGGCAATAAATCCACCGATAATTACTCCAATAACAACTACCAGATTCCATTTTTGTGCTTTCCAGTCAAAACGGAAAAAATCAGAAACCTTTCCAGCTCCTAACATAGAGCACATTGTCCTCAGATTCGAAGACATACCGAAGGTTTTTCCAAAATAAACCAGTAGTAGCATCGTAGCTCCTATCAGAAATCCTGACACATACCACGGCCAGGTTCCATAAATTATTTCCATTTGTATAACTTTTGAATGTGATGCCAAAAATAACGCTTTATCTTTAAACCCTATAAATATTTAATAAAACTTGGCGATATTCCTTTAAAAAGTATAAATTTGGATTATGAAAATCCTCGAAATGAAAACCAAATTCATCCTTTGCGCTTTTGTAGCCGTATTATCCACTTCCTGCCTGAGTACTAAGTCTACACTTCAAAATGTAGATGACAGCGCAAAAGTTCCGGAGTTACTGGATAAGGAAACCTACAAGCTTACTGACTTCAGCAAAAATGAAAAATATGCTTATGATGAGGATTACCCGGTAAATGTTGGCTTCGGAAAACTTGCTGATGGCCCATTGAACGAACGCCGGTTCCTGAATGCACTTGCAGGCCCTAAAGGGGAAAAAATTACCTATACCCGCATTGGCAGCTGTTGCCCTTTTCCTTCTAATAAAAGTGAACTCGGAGGTGGCCTTATCGACCAATATGAAATCGTTTGGGAAGGGCAGACAAAACCTGTAACCCTCTACCTCAACATGTACGAAAAAGGAAAAGTAGAAGTTCCGGTAGGATTTACCTTAAAAAAGAAATAAATACTTTATTCTTCTAATTCAGTATCTTACAAGCTTCTATTTAGCACTATAACCAACAGCAAACTATAGCATTTACAGCAGTTTCGTTATTGACCGCATACACGCACGGACTAAGATTCCTACATCAAAAAAAAATCTTAAAGCCCAATTGGTTACACATTATTATTGTAAATTTGCACTGTTTAAAAACAGATACAATGAATTTACAAGATATACCACAGATTAAGCATTTAGACAGCGATAATTTTTTCCTTTTAGCCGGACCCTGTGCTATTGAAGGCGAAGAAATGGCACTTAGAATAGCCGAAAAAATCGTCTCTATTACTGATGCCTTACTAATCCCTTATGTTTTCAAAGGTTCTTTCAAAAAGGCTAACCGTTCCCGGATCGACAGTTTCTCTGGAATCGGGGATGAAAAAGCATTAAAAATCCTGCGCAAAGTTTCCGAAACTTTTGGTGTTCCTACAGTGACTGACATTCATACGAATGAAGATGCTGAAATGGCTGCGGAATATGTAGATGTATTACAGATCCCTGCCTTTTTAGTACGCCAGACAGATCTTGTGGTAGCCGCTGCGAATACGGGTAAAGTCGTGAACCTGAAGAAAGGGCAATTCATGAGTCCGGAAAGCATGAAACATGCGGTTCAGAAAGTTATCGATTCACAAAACAATAAAGTTATGGTAACCGATCGTGGTACCATGTTTGGTTACCAGGATATGATTGTTGATTATCGCGGTATCCCTACCATGCGTGAATTTGCCACTACTGTACTGGATGTAACACATTCCCTGCAACAGCCAAATCAGACTGCAGGAGTGACCGGCGGAAGACCTGATATGATCGAAACAATTGCCAAAGCAGGAATTGCTGTAGGTGTAGACGGCATCTTTATCGAAACCCATTTTGATCCAGCACATGCTAAAAGTGATGGTGCGAACATGCTGCACCTGGATTATTTCGAAAACCTGATGAAAAAGCTTGTCGCAATACGAAAAACAGTTAACTCATTCTAATAATTATCACATTTATCATTTACTACATTGAAACAACTATCTAAAGTTGTGATGCTTTTTGTGTTTTTTTCCCTTCACACTTTTGCGCAGGATGCCGCAATAAGTCCAGAAAAATACACGGCCCATAATAAGGGGAAATTCTTTTTTTACTGGGGAGGAAATCGTGCCCATTTTTCGAAGTCGGATATTACGTTCCGTGGTGACAACTACAATTTTACAATCAAGGATGTCGAAGCACATGACAAACCGAAAGGCTATCATATCGACTACCTGAATCCTGCGCGAATGACGATTCCGCAAACGAATTTCAGGATGGGGTATTACATCAATGACCATTATAATATTTCGATTGGTGTTGACCACATGAAATATGTGATGAACCAATACCAAACTGTAAATATGGACGGTCAGATCAACCTTCCTGCTGATGCTGAAGGTGCTGCTTTCAACGGGAATTATAACAACAGTCCTATGGTCATGACGCCGGAATTCCTGGCTTTTGAACATACGGACGGACTAAATTACGTCAATATTGAAATCGCGCGTGTCGATGATATTTCGACTAAACTTTTCAACTGGGACAGTGATAAAATCCAGATTAACCTTACCGAAGCTGTAGGAGCCGGATTATTATATCCTAAAACCAATGCCCAGGTATTGGGTATGGAGCGTCATGATGACTTTCATGTTTCAGGTTATGGATTGTCTGCCAAAGGCGGGCTTAACATTACTTTCCTGAAGTATTTCTTTGTTCAGGGCGAATTAAAAGGCGGTTATATCAACATGCAGGATATCCAAACTACACATGAGGGATCAGACAGTGCTTTCCAGGACTTTTTCTTCGTTCAGACGAATTTGGTTTTTGGTGGTATTTTCAGGATTTAATCCATTTCCTTGCTAAAAACAAAAGCCCCGGATTACCGGGGCTTTTGTTTTTTTAGGCTCAATGTACCTTACTTATTGTACGATTACTTTTCGTACTATAGTGGTATTCGTCACGGTGTCGGTAATTCTTACGATGTAAATCCCTGCACTCAGTCCGGAAACATCCAATTTACATTGCCCATTCGTAATGCCGGCAGTATTCTTAACCGTTACCCCTAGCTGGCTGATCAATGTTACGGAGTAAATTGCATTATTATCTGATTTCAGGTCAATGTTCAATAGGCTGCGTACCGGGTTCGGATAAATGGCCTGTACGATCTCATTCGCTACCGGATGCTGGATGCTTAAAGTTCCATCAAATGTTTTAAGCATGAATTCATTCACACCCATACAGCCCTCTATGCTACCTGATTCGATCAGCGTAAAATCGGTGCCATTGACAATTTCATATTTGGATCCGGAAGTAAAAGCACTGGCACTTCCAATGACGAAATCCCCGCTTTCAGCATCTACATCAAATGATTTTCCATAAGCAAAATCCCAGGAGCCTGTTAGCGTACTGGTGTATACAAATGTTGCGGTTGTTCCCGGAGCAGCTGCATCATAAGCATGCACATTCTTACCGGAAAGGAAATAGAGTTTATGATTGCCCAGTCGCAGTTGTGTGGCATTGGTTACTCCGGTAAGAGTTACTGGTGCTGCCAGCTCATTGGCTCCATTACTTTGCATTTTTATCACTACCGAAGTACCACTTACCTTGCCTAATATCCAAATGATATTATTGGCAGCATCGTATTGCAATCCCGCTACAGTTCCTGCATTCGGCTGAATCACAGCTGCTACAGTGTTGGTTGCTACATCGATCTTAACGATTTTGGAACTCAATGCAGCATAGATATAACCGTCAGCATAAACCATGTAACTTGCCGTTCCATTGATTACTGCATTAGGGTCGGCAACAGCAGTGGCTACATTATTTGTGAGGTCAATACTGTAAATGGCATTGGGGTTACTTGAACCGAGGTATGCTTTAGCAGTACCCGCTGCTGCCAGTGTCTGTGGTCCACCCAGGCCCGTTAGCGTAGCGATATGGTTCAAGGAAGGATAATCCGCAATGACGACACGAAATCCGGCGGCTTTGGATAACAATACGGCTTTGTTACCTATAATCTGAAAATCCTGTAATACGTCAAATCCTGTAGTATTGTTGGCATTCTGATATATTTTTGCGTTTACCTCCGGAGTGCCGGTTGCATGTGTGCCTACTGTAAAAATATCGCCATTGGGTGTTCCAAAATTCCCTTCTGCTACTGCAAGCAGTTCATAGGTTTTTGGGGTTGTTTGCGGCAGCATGTATTGCGCACTAAATACAAGTAAAAAACTGAGTAAATTTTTTTTCATTCTCCTTTTCGTTAAGGTTATAAATTGGGTTATAAAAAATCCCGGAGAAATGACACAATAGCACAGCACTACCCGTAGGTATTTCGTGTGTATCCTTGTTTTTTCTCCGAAAACAACATACGCTATCCTAAGGCAGGTCTCCTGGCTCGGCCCAACATTTCACCTTCCCGTCTGGATAACAGTGGTATTTCGAAATGCATTTACAGGCCTTACAGTTGCGGGAACAGCCTCTGTTTTAAACAGAGTTCCCTTTTAATTCTTGTATCAAGAAACCTTAAGACGGTGCAAAAGTACTAATAAAAGACTGTTTTTTTGTGTAATGCACCCCGATTAATTCTACTGTTTCCGATGCTTCCCGGTGCTCCTATACTATATTTCTGCTATAAATCTTATTTTATTCTATTTTGCTATTGTAGGAACCAAATGAATTACTTTACTTTGTATTTCAAAGTACTTTATTTTATGACAAAAAAAGACTACCTCCAGGACATTCACCATATCAAGAGTATGATGGATAAATCTTCACAGTTCATATCCCTTAGTGGGCTTTCCGGTATACTTGCCGGTTGTTATGCATTGATTGGTGCTGCGTATGCCAAACACCTTTCTGATCAGCATACCTACCAGTACATTACGCTGGAAAGCGCTACTTTTAAAGGTATATTGGCAACGGCAGTTGTTGTGCTGCTACTATCGCTACTAACCGGGTGGATATTAAGTTCCCGTAAAGCTAAAAAAGCGGGGGAAGTATTATGGAATGCTACTTCCAAACGATTGCTGATTAATTTCCTTATTCCATTGGTAACCGGAGGATTAGTAATTATACTCATGCTTAAGAATGGGCACTATGGGCTTGTAGTTCCTTTTGCATTGCTCTTTTACGGATTGGCCTGTGTGAATGCCAGTAAGTTCACCTTCAGGCATGTACGCTATCTCGGAATCACTGAAATTATATTAGGGTTATTTGCAGTAGAATATTCAGGATATGGATTGTATTTTTGGGTCCTGGGATTTGGAATCTGCCACATCCTGTATGGTGCTATCATGTATTACAAATACGACAGGAAATAATTTGAAAAATATCCTTAAAAATATCAATAAAGCATTCGATCACAGGATCAGGCTCGGAATCATGTCGGTTCTGATGGTCAATGAATCTGCTGATTTTACTACGCTCAAAGAATTGCTGGGTGTCACTGATGGAAACCTGGCTAGCCATGCCAAAGCCCTGGAAGCAGAAGCATATATTATCGTGGAAAAACAATTTATTGGCAGGAAGCCCAATACGCGCTATGTAGCTACACAACTTGGAAAAAAAGCATTCCAGGAACACATTGAAGCACTTGAAAAATTAATCCAGAATAGTTAAACACTATTTTTTTACCTCTTTGCTTTGAAATACAAAGTACTTTTAAATAAATTAAAATGAAACAATTACACCTCCTATTGTCCCGAAAACCAAGTCCTGCACAACTTGTAATGGTATTGTCCAGCTATTGCCTCGTATTGCTTATAATTCGGATTCTGGTTTCCCATACTTTGTTTTATGGTTTCCTCGCCTGGAACCTGGTATTGGCTTTTGTTCCATTACTCCTGACTATGATCCTGCAACGAAAGGAACGCCTTCGCCACAACCGCTACGGATTGCTATTGCTCTCTTTCGTCTGGCTCTTGTTCCTGCCTAATGCGCCCTATATCATAACCGATTTTTTTCATTTAGAAAAAGGGGCTTTATACATGCCGGAATGGTTTGATGTATTGCTACTCACCTCTTTTGCCTGGACCGGAGTACTCGTAGGACTACTTGCTATGACGGCTATGCAACAACTTTGGGCACAACGGTTCTCAGCTTCAAAAGGCAGGATTTTTATTGTTTTTGCTGCGCTCCTTTCCGGATTCGGGATTTACCTGGGCCGCTTTCTCCGATTCAACAGCTGGGATATCCTGCAGCATCCTTTTGACCTGACAACAGCTATTACAACCGCGGCTTTTCATTGGAGGACGTTCGGGTTCTCCCTGGGTTATGGTGCCCTGTTGCTGCTACTCTATTGTTCGTTTCGTATTCCATTCCAATCTACTGTACAATGAGAGCCTTAATCATTGAAAAACTATACGACTGGAGTAAAATCCCATACCAGAAATGGCTCAAAAAAAGTATTCCCTGGCCCGTGGATCAGGATGCTTTATTGGATTTCCCCTACGATAGCCTTGGTTTTCATTTGGGCCTTTTCCTTCAAAGCCACAATTTTGATATACAGCCCAAACTGGAAGACCATGATGTCTTTCATGTACTGACGGCTACGGGAGTTACTGTCCCGGATGAAATAGGGATGCAGTTTTACCTGTTTGTAAATGGCAAACGCAGCCTGTACCAATTTTCGGTGATGTGTATAGGAAGCCTTTTATATCCGGACAAATGGGGCCATTTTATCCGCCAGTGGCGCAGCGGAAAAAATGCACTCTGCTTTCATCAGTTGGATTTTTTAAAACTATTGAACCTACCTCTTTCTCAATTGCGAACCACCTTTTTAATTCAATAATGATGTCTAAAATCCCAATACAAGCCCAAACCATTGGAACGGCTACCACGTTTTTAGCCGGTGGTGCCTTTGCACTCGGTACTTTTTTGCTCCTGGCTTATTTCTGTATTCCTGAAGGACGGGGCCTCTATGGCATTACCCGCAATAACCTGATCATGATAGGCCTGTTTTATGTAATGCTGATGGTGGTACTCCATATCATTGCTTTTGTTATGCTTGTTGTTTGCCTGATCGTCTACAGACAACAGCCGACTTACTTTTTTATCCGGATTGGAGTCTTGCTACTCAACATACCTGTTGCTATTTTTTACACATATTTCATTATTTCTATACAAAATTAATCCTCAAAATCACTATTTCATGGAAAACCAAGATTCACAACCCACAACAGCCACATCCTTTTTACAAAGCCATACAGCACGACTGATTATGGTAGGCGTACTAACCCTTATTTTACTGCTTCCGCTTCAGCTGGTCAATAACCTCATCCGGGAAAGGGAACTCCGTCAAGCGGATGTTATGAATGAGATTACCGATAAATGGGGTAAAGAGGTGTATTTCTATGGACCGATCTTAAAAGTGCCCTATACTATCTTTTCGGAAAGCGAAATCGTCAACCAGATGACCAAACAGGTATCCAAAACCCGTACAGCCCAAACAGCTTATGCCTATTTCTTTCCGGAAGTACTGAACAATACTTCTAAGGTAGAAACCAAACTACTGAAACGCAACAATTATGAAGCCGTTGTATTTACCACCAAAATGAACTTCAATGGTAATTATACCGTACCTGATTTCAGCGCTAAAAATATACCCGAGGAAAACATACAGTGGGATAAAGCCACGATACTGATTCAAACTGAAAACCTCAAAAGCATCAAGGAGGAGATTAAAATTAAACTGGGTGGTACAACACTTACCCTGGAGCCTGTATACAATTCCGAAGAAAATCCGGACGCCGAAGGCCTGGAGACTGCTTTTGTTAACCTGAATGACCATAAGGACTTGAAGAACCTTACTTTTGAATTTACCTTCCAATATGATGGCAGCAGCAGGATCAGTATGGTTCCTATCGGTAAAACTACAACGTCGAAAATGACCTCTAACTGGGCTTCCCCAAGTTTTAACGGAAACTTCCTGCCTAATGATAAGAGTAAACATATTTCGGCAGCTGGTTTCGAAGCAAACTGGAAAATATTACACATCAACCGTCCCTTTTCGCAATCATCTTTCGGTAGCCTGCCTAACTTACAGAAGTATGCTTTTGGGGTAGACTTTGTGATCCCGATTGATGAATATCAAAAGAATGAAAGAGCCTCCAAATATGGATTTCTCGTCATCGGGCTTACCTTTTTAATCTTTTTCCTGATCCAGTCCGTTAGTAAAATAAAGATCCATATTTTCCAATATTCCATGATTGGCCTGGCATTGATCATGTTCTATACGCTCCTGATTTCGATTACAGAACACAGTAGTTTTCGCCTTGCCTACATTATATCGGCGCTTTCAGTGGTTGTCCTGATCAGCCTGTATTCTGTATCCATACTCAAAAACAGAAAATTCCCGATGCTGATTGCAATTTCTTTGGCCGCCCTCTATGGTTTTATCTATGTGATCATCCAATTGGAAAATTATGCATTGTTGGTGGGCAGTATTGGTTTGTTCGCCATATTAGCAGCTGTGATGTTTGTTTCCCGTAAAATTGACTGGACTAAAAACTAATCAATTGCATATTATTGACAATCCTATTGCATAAAAAATGCCCAACTACTGTTGGGCATTTTTTATGACTAATCCTGAAAATATTATTGTACGATTTCGGTAACCTTTACATGGTTCTCTTCGTCCATTTTCCATACTGTACCTTTTACTTTTACTGTTTCTCCAACTTTATAAGCGTGGTATTGTTTGGGATCTTTCAGGTTTGGAATACTGATCGTAGCAAAATAGGTTTGCTTTTCGTTCGTCAGTATTTCAGCTGTATAGCCATCTTTACCCTGGTTAATCGATTTAATTGCGCCTTCGATAACAATCGTTTCTACGGGCTCTTCGGCAGTTTCCCGGATAGAATCCCGGGTTTGTTCTACTTCCGCAGCATTCACTGGTACGGCTTTATCGTTGGTTTCATTCGTCTTTGGATTACAGGCTACAGCCATCACCACTAAGGTTGCCATGGCACTATTTCGGATTGTTTTTTTCATAATGATATCTTTTTTGATAGTCAAAGCTACTAAATTAATTGGAATTTTGATAGGGCTCCAACAATTAGAAATTTACTACATTTCCTATTCTGACTTTTTTATATCGCTTTTAGGACCTCTTCCGTTGCCACTGAAGGCTTCGATCTGGAAATAATAAGCATCTGACTTGTCCAGTCCATTAAAATAATATTCGTTTTTGCCATAGACCATAATAGAGCCATATAGTTTATCGGGGGATTTGCCAAAGTAAATAACATAGCCATCTGCTAATGGATTCTGCTGCCACTTGAACCATACATTACGGCGCTCGCCTTTTTTTCGGGGTGCAGCACGCAATGGAGAGAAATTTTGTACGGCATCGGGAGCCTGCCCCATTCCTTTACCAAATATCCGGAATCCGGAAAGGGCAAATTTTCCGGTAGGCATTTCGATATTTTCCAGTTTTACAAACCGGGCCTGCGCCGGACGTTCTAATTCGATATAATCGTGTGGCACATCGTTATCATTTTTGCTTTTGTCAACCAATTTCTTCCAGTTCTTCCCGTCATCTGAAATGGAAATCACATATTTGTGCCCTGTAGTATGCGAAGGCTTGCCCATCAGTTCGGCATCCTGATCGGCATAATTAAGCTGGATCGCATTGATGGTGCTTTTTTCACCCAGATCCGAAATGATATATTCCCCTTTGGCTCCAGTTTTTGCGGACCAATAGGTCTTAATATCCTCATCATTGGCAAAATTAGCATTGAAACCACCCAATACCGAAGATACCTGAATTGGTTTGTTGTAGTTGAGTAACATCCATCCGGAAAAACTACCCTTGAGGTGATTTTTCTTTTCGGATGGCAGGAAGGTCGGATAGTCACCATAAGCGGTATTGGAATACAATACACCATCGGCATCAAATCCGGCAGGCCAGATCCCGAGGCGGCGCTCAAAATTATTCTTTACCGATACTACAATCGTTGAAACATGCCAATAATCATCATTGCGGTCCTGATAAGTCGCGCCATGACCAGCGCCCCGTGCAAACCCACCCGGTTTATACGAAAAGGGATTGTGGGATTGGTATTCGAATGGCCCCATTGGAGTAGCACTGGTGTATACGCCATCGGAATAACCACTGAATTCGGTTCCCGGAGCACCATATTGAAGGTAATACCTGTTGTTGTGTTTGGTCATAAATGCCCCTTCTGTAAAAGGTTGCATGAAAGTATTGTCGTTGTGTTCACCAAAACGCTCCCACCCGTGTTCGTCATCATTCAGTGCCAATACCGGAACGGGCTCGCCCTCGGGCTGGAATGTCTTACGGTTAAGTTTTACCACATACAGCGGATATAGGTTGCTGGAGCCGTAATACAGGTAGACTTCATCTTTTTCCTTGTCCCAGAAAATCTGCGGATCCCAAGCTCCGGCCTCCGATTTGTGTACGAGTTCCTTCCAGTCATCTACTTCAGGATTGGTACTCATCCAGATCGGGAATTCTTTGGTATGGGTCGAGCCTAAAACGAGTAAGGTATCGTTGACAAATGAAACGGAAGGTGCACAAAGCTCGTCATAGACATCATGCTCGGGGCGCAGGAACTTTCGGGGAATGAACTTCCAGTCAGACATGTCTTTACTATGCCAGTAGCCCCACTGGTTGGTAGAAAACAAATAGTATTCACCTTTGAAAAAGGTAATAACAGGATCGGCCGTAGCACGATGCTTTCCCTGGGTCACAAAATTAGGGATGGGACAATACCCATAATCGATATTGATGGGATTGCAATAGGTTTTTTGCTGAGCGAAGCTACTCCCAGTCATTAGAAAAAGAAACAGCAGTACGTATTTTTTCATAGTATTACTTTTGGAGGTTGTACACATGCAATGCAGATTGCCGAAAGAAATCCTATCGTTTTCCATTAGCCCCGATGGGAGGGAAAATCCTCCCTTTTTCAGGGAGATTTGGAAGGACAGCGGGAACAGGGTTAATTACTGCCCAGACGCTATGCTCCTGATAGAAAAAACCCTCCAGCTTTCGCCAAAGGGTTCATTCGAATCCACAAAAAAATTATTTAACTAACTCAAACTTTCCTTTTAATTCGGCATTTGAACTGCCACCGATGAAAATCTCGAAATCGCCTGCTTCTGCAGTTTCTTTCATGTTGATGTCATAGAATTTCAGGTCTTCTGCACTGATTTCAAAACTTACGGTTTGTTTTTCTCCTTTTTTCAGGGGGACTTTTTTAAAGCCTTTCAATTCTCTGACCGGTCTTGTTACAGAACCTACTAAGTCATGTACGTACAACTGCACTACTTCGCTACCATCATAATTCCCAGTGTTGGCCAGGTCTACGGTAATGGTTAGTTTTTGTTTTAAATTGACAGTATTTGAAGACAATTTCAGGTTAGAATATGCAAAAGTGGTATAGCTTAGTCCGTATCCAAATTCAAATAATGGTGAATTGTCTACATCGGTATAACGGGATTTGTATTTTTGTTCTGAATCAGCTGCTCCCAAATAAGGGCGTCCTGTATTCTTATGATTGTAATACAATGGAATTTGCCCTACATTTCTTGGGAAAGTGATTGGTAATTTACCCGAAGGGTTGTTCGCTCCGTATAATGTTTGTGCTACGGCATCCCCACCCATAGTTCCAGGCCACCAGGCTTCCAGAATAGCATCCATATTTTCGTTTTCCCACTCTAATGTCAGCGGTCTTCCGTTCATCAGGACCAATACTACAGGCTTGTTGAGTTTTTTCAATTCTGCCAGGAATTCTTTTTGCAGTCCCGGTAAATTAATATCGGTTTGTGAAGCGGCTTCACCAGTCATGTTTTCAAATTCTCCCATTACGGCAACAATGACATCAGCATCTTTCGCATTGTTCAGCGCCTGTTGGATATTATCCCTTTTGGTATCCTTAATTTCAACCCCTTTGCTGAACGTTGCTTTATTGGAATTGGCGAGGAATTTTTTCACCCCTTCTTCCACACTTACAGCAAAACCATAACGGTCTCCGGAAGCTGCCCAGGAACCGATGATATTGAATTCGTCACTTACCAAAGGCCCAACGAAAGCTACTTTCTGGTCTTTTTTAAGCGGAAGGACATTGCCTTTATTTTTTAACAATACCATTGATTTGTTGGCAATATCAGTAGCGGCAACAAGGTATTCTTTTTTATAAATGGTTTCTTTTTCCCGTTTCTCGTTGTTGTATCGGTACGGATCTTCAAAAAGCCCTAGTTCATACTTTACATCCAGGACACGTTTACAGGCATCGTTGATCTGAGCTTCGGTTACTCTACCTTCCTGCAATAGTTTTTTCAGGTTTTTCATGTAAATACCACCCACCATGTCCATATCAATTCCGGCATTCATAGCCAATTCCCCTGCATGGGCTTCATCTTTGGCAAAACCGTGAGGAATCATCTCGTTGATTCCGGTATAATCGGTTACAACCATTCCGTCAAATTTCCATTCTCCTTTCAGCACATCATGCATCAGGAATTTGCTGCCTGTAGATGGTACTCCGGCAATTTCATTAAAAGATGCCATAAAGGTACGCACACCCGCATCTACAGTTGCTTTAAATGGAGGGAAGTAGATATCGCGCAATACTCTTTCGGACATATCTGTCGTATTATAATCCCGTCCGGCTTCTGCAGCGCCATAGGCAGCGAAGTGTTTGGTACACGCCAGGATAGTATTCAGCGCCATAAGATCTTCACCCTGGAATCCTTTTACCCTCGCAAAGGCCATTTTAGACCCTAAGAATGGATCTTCTCCTGCTCCTTCGGAAACTCTTCCCCATCGCCCGTCCCGGGAGATATCTACCATCGGTGCGAATGTCCAGTGTACACCTGATGCAGCAGCTTCGGCAGCAGCGATCTGTGCGGATAATTTTGCCGCTTCCAGATCCCAGGAGGCTGTTTCTCCCAAGGTAATTGGGAATATTGTTTTGTAACCGTGAATTACGTCATAACCAAAAAGCAATGGAATTTTCAGCCTTGAATTGTCCAGGTTGAGTTTTTGGATTTCATTGGTATATTTTACTCCGGTAGCGTTCAGGATCGACCCTACATTTCCTTTTTTGATCTGCTCGATAAAATTATCGCCCGATTTGGGTCCGGTGATGGAACCATCGGCTGTAAACTGCACGGTTTGTGCAATTTTCTCATCGATTGTCATTTTTGCCATCAATTCTGCCACAAATTGCTCTTTGGGCTTGATGCTTTTGCTTTTACTCTTTTGCCCGTATGATACTGCAGAGACCATAAGGGCCAGCAAGATCAGTTTGTTCACTCTATTATTCATTCTTTGTATTTTTCTATTTTTTTCTTTGTTCCAACATCCAGTCATAAATCGCACTGTTGTCGTATACCCGCGTCCAGCTGTCATGGTTTGCATCATCAAAAATGGTAAGTTTGATATCGGCATTACAGGCTTTCAGCTTTTTATAAATTATAATGGAATACTCCACATCGACCACATCATCCAGCAAGCCATGAAAAATGCGGATTGGTATTGTTTTAATCTTACAGTCTTCAATCATCGGCACGCGGTCTACAAAACCGGCTACCGGTACTAACGCCGCAAACATATCGGGATAGGCAAAAGCCAGGTTCCAGGCTCCCCACCCTCCCATACTCAGTCCTGTCAGATAGATTCGAGCCGGGTCAATATTGTACTGTTTTTGTATTTTCAGGATCAGTCGGTGCAACACTTCGGCATCCCAATATTCGTTCTCCGGGCATTGTGGTGCCAACACATAAGCATCCAGTTCATGGTCTTTCAGGTATTTGAAAGGACCGTGTATTTTGACCTTATCGATGTCCCCAACTGCATTGCCTTTTTCGCCGGAACCGTGAAGGAAAACAATAAGTGGCTTTTTACCTTTAGTATCCTTCGGACTGTACAACGCGTAATTGAGCTCGTGTTTCTGTACAATTTCCGTCTTAAAACTTCCGTTAGCGTCCTTTTGCGCCCAGATCGATGCGGAAATGAGTAAAGCGGCCAGTATTAATTTTAGTTTCATAAGCTGCTTTTAAAATCCGTATTTCCCGGAATGGAATTCGAGTGCCTGCAATCCGGTTTTTACTTCTGGTGCATTCATAAACAGGTTCCACAATAATCCAGAACGGTAATTCTCAAGCATTACGACCATTGGTCCCTGGTCAATTGCCAGATACCGTTTGGCAGACCAATTGTACTGTTGGCTGTGCGCATCATAAAATCCGGCAGGCCCCCAAAGCAATGCACTATGGTTTTCATAAAAATTGCGCATAGCCGCCAGTGATTCTGTAGGTGTGTATACGATTGAGCTTACTGCTGCTGTTGGCGAAATTACTCCCACATCGTTACTCGGCATGTGTGCGTTGTAGCCTATTGAATTGTCGTTGTTTCGGCTATAAGATGCTGTAAGCCCCCAGTAATCAGGGCCATATCCTGCATAATGGTGTGGATTTTCCACGCAATAGCGGTAATCAATTTTTGTCTGGTTTACATTCAGGTCCCAATAATTGGCATAATTGTCTGTCAGTTGATTCGGGTCTAATCCTACATAGGAATAGTGTGCCCAAAATAATGGCCCGCCGTATTCTTCAGCACCATTGTGTTTTAGGATCAGGGGCAAATTGTATTTGGTATTTCCGGATACAATATTCCCGTTTCTCGCCCAACCCTGGTGATAGGCATCGGGTGTAATCCCGTGTGTAGGCGAAGCGCTGGCCAATACATAGGTAATAAGGCATTCATTATAGCCTTCTAGTGCAAAATTCATTTGCCAGCCGTAACTCGGTGACCAATGCCAATACAGTACATTCTGTCCGTTTCTGTACCAGTCCCAGTCCACTCCTTTCCACAGTGCATCATAACGGGCAGCCAGAGCTTTTTCAGCAGTAGTTCCATTTTTCAGGTATTCCCTTACACAGATCAGCCCTTCACAAAGAAAAGAAGTCTCTACCAGATCCCCACCATTATCCTTAGTTCCAAAAGGCACAACATCGCCATTGTTCCCATTCATCCAGTGCGGCCACGCACCGTGAAAACGGTCGGCATTTTCCAGGAAATGGGCAATTTTTGTAAAGCGTTCGATCGTTTGATCCCGGGAAATATATCCCCGGGAATCTGCTGCAATAATAGACATAATCCCAAATCCACTTCCCCCTGTCGTTACAACGTGAGCATCATTATCGGGATAAACCCCATCCGGATGATAACGTTCTCTCGCCAGTCCGGAATTCGGTTCGGCATAGTCCCAAAAATATTTAAATGTTGATTTTTCTACCAGGTCTACCAGCTGTTCATCTGAAAGTGGTGTTGCCGGAGGCGTAGGTGTTGGAGGTGTTGCTGTAGCAATGTCTCCTGAACTGCATTGAATGATGCTAAAAAGCGGGATGGCCCACAATAGCGTAAGCATCGGTTTTAGTGTTATTCTCATGATTGAAGGTGAAAAAAAAATCTTCCTTCGCGCTACCGCGAAGGAAGACTTAAAATTATTAATAACCCGGATTTTGTGTCATCGTCGGAGTCTGTATTAATTGGTTGTACGGAATAGGAAATAATTCCTGTGTCCCTACGATAAAGGTTTTGCCGTTAGCAGCCATTGCCGCCTGTGCTTGTCCGGTTCTTACCAGGTCAAACCAACGGTCATGTTCGAATGCCAATTCCAATCTTCTTTCTTTCCAGATCAGGTTTCGTAAAACGGCTCCTGAACCTGCTACTTCCGGAAGATTAACACGCGCTCTCACCAAATTCAAAGAAGCCAAAGCTGCCGGGGCATTCCCCAATTCGTTTGCTGCTTCTGCATGGATAAGATAAAGTTCCGCCATACGCAATACGCGGATGTTTTTATCGCCATCTGCCGCACCTAAATTGGCACTGGAATAGGCTTTTTCATTGTACATTGGATTTTCTACAGAAGCACTGACTACACGTCCGTCCCATAATGTTTCTCCTTCAAAAATGATTGTTGCATCTCTTCTGATCGCATCCCCTTCGGCATTATAAGCCGCAAGCAGGTTGTCTGAAGGCGTATTGAAACCCCAACCCCAACCGCTGGTACCACGGGCACCTTGCGTCTCAGAATATTGTTGAACCCCGTGTGCTACGACTACGCCTCTACCTTGAATTTCAAAAATAGATTCCGTTCCGTTTTCACTTGAAGCTCTCCACAGTACAGCATAATCGGACTCCAATCCATATTCACCGGAGTTGATTACATTTTGTGCCATATCGTAGGATTGTTGCCATTTTTTCTCATACAGGTATACTTTTGCCAACAATGCCTGTGCAGCACCTTTGGTAGCACGCCCTAAATCAGCAGGAGCATATTGGCTTTTTGCCGGTAATTTTTCAATAGCATCCAGTAAATCCGCTTCGATATACGCATATACTTCTTCTTTTGGTGCGCGGTTAAAAAGGCTAATATGCTGTAAAGGCACATCTCCAAAACCTCTTACCAGGAAAAAGTAATTAAAAGCACGTAAAAATTTTGCTTCGCCAATCAGCCTGTTTTTGTAGGCTTCATCTGCTATTCCAAAACTTTCGGTGTATTCTATTGCATAAGAAGCCCGTCCGATTGATTTGTACCAATTGGTCCACATGGCGCCAAATGAGCTTGTACTGCTGGTGAATAAAAGGTCATCCAGTTCTCTTTTATCCGTACCGTTATCCGATGGCGAACTTCCTTTATCGGCATTATCAGAAAGAATTTCTGTAATTCCTAAATAAGCAAAAGCATAATCAAATTCGGTCATCATTCCGTAAATCCCATTCACAAAAGCTTCCGGTTTTGCTAAATCAGTCTGGTCTTCTGCATCGATGTTTTCTCTTGAATCTACATCCAGATAATCATCACAGCCTGTAAGGACTGCCATCGCGAAGAGTAGGCACGCTATTTTTTTATATTGTATTTTCATAATATCTTATTTTTATAATTCTATAGAAACACCAAACATGAATGTTTTTGTATTTGGGTAAGCCGATAATTCGATCCCTGCTGTCTCTCCCGGTACTCCTCCGTTATTTAACTCTGGAGTAAATCCGGAATATTTAGTGAATAAGAATGGGTTTTGTGCAGTAGCATAAATCCGTACTTTGGATACTTCTCTTAAAACATCTGTAAAAGTATAACCTACAGTGATGTTGTTAATTCTGAAATAATCTCCTTTTTCAAGATAATAGCTGGAAGCGGTAGCTGTTCTGTTAGCTCCCGGATCTGTATTGGTACTTCCCGGACCTGTCCATCGGGTATCAAAAGCTTCCTGTGTGATGTTTTCTCCACCATTAACACGGGTACCTTTTAATCCGTTGTACACTTTATTCCCTCCTACACCAAAACCGTCTACAGAGAAATCAAGGTTTTTATATGTGAATCCAACATTAATTCCGTAGTTAAAGGTTGGCAGATAAGAGCCGAAGAATTTTTTATCCTCATCGGTAATTTTACCATCACCATTTAAATCGGTATATTTCAACTGTCCTGGCTGTGCACCCGGTAAGTGTGGGTTAGCATCAATTTCAGCCTGAGTCTGCCAAACTCCATCTGCCTGGTACATCCACCATGCATAAATCGGTTGCCCTGCCTGAAGCCTTTTAGTGATTTGCCCATTCGCTAAACTTCCTCCTGTTGTCCCATCGTAAGCAGGCTTCACATTGGTTAAGGTATTTTGGTTCCGGGTAAATGTACCTCCGATAAAGTATCCAAAATCTTCACCGATTTTATCTTTCCAGTTTAAAGAAATCTCAAATCCTTCATTTTTAATTTCGCCACCGTGATCGTAATACTTCTCTGTATAGGGATCATTCAAAAGCGGGGTTACATATAAAATTGCATTGGTTGTTTTTCTATTGTAATAGTCTACACTACCTGCTAATCTTCTATCCAAAAATTCGAAATCCATACCTACATTCACCTCTTTGGTTACTTCCCAAGTCAGCTGTTTTGCAGGAGATCCTAAATACGCTCCATATATTAAATCCTGGTTCGGTCCGAATACATAGTTGTAACTTTTACTATCCAATCCACTAAAGATCAAATTGGCATTAAAAGGAACATTCGCATTTCCTAATTCCCCGTAACCCCCACGGATTTTAAGGAAATCTACATTTTTAATATCGCTTAAGAAATTCTCTTTTGTCAATACCCAACCTCCGGATACTGATGGGAAATTCCCCCAATATTCATTGTTTTGCTTGAAGTTACTGTTACCGTCTCTTCTAAAGTTGGCTGTTAAGAAATACTTTTCGTCAAAATTATATTGAAGACGTCCAAAATAAGATAAAATCTGTGTTGGAGTTGAGTAATACTGCGTAGCGCTTACTGCTCCATTTGCATGTTTAATATTCCAGTATTGCTCCTGAACCGGAACATTGTAACCGGACATTTTAGAACTGTAAATATCATTTCTTCTGTCTTTGGTAACCCCAGCTACTACAGTCAGATTATGTTTGTCAAAACTTTTATTAAAAGTCAGGAAGGTATCCCAGTTGTAACGGAAACTCTCTACATCTTCATACGACAATAAATTGTTTGCATAAGTTGCTGAAGTAGGATTTGCTACTTGTAAAGCATCAAATTCTGCTGCTGTCCTTGTTGGATCTGCGGCTAAATATGTCCCTCTGATATCATTATAAATCCTGTTCTTGGAGAAACTCTTATTCAGACCTACTCTGGTATTTACTTTCAGGTAGTCCGTTAATTTCAGTTCTGCATCAAACATACCCTGAAGTTCTGCCATTTTTGTTTCTTCATTTGCAAATCCTACAGTAGCCAATGGGTTTCCTGTTGAATTTAACTTACCAATATTCTGGCCTGGAGCTCCTGTATACCCTACAACTCCTGTTGCTACATTATAAAATGGCTGCCCATAAGCTCCATTAGCATAATAAGCCGGTACAATTGGGGCTTGGCGGTATGCCTCATCAAAAGCAGCAAACGGTTTTGGATTTATTTTAGTAAAAGCAGCACTTGAATTTTGTGAAATTTTCAGTTTGCCATCGAATAATTTAAAGGTATTGTTGGAACGCAATGTATTTCTACTCAGGTCCTGCCCTTGCAAAACGCCTTCCTCATTATAGTTATTAAAACTAAAATAATAAGTTGCCATGTCACTTCCTCCAGACACTGCTACATTGTTGTTTTGAGAATGCCCAACGTGGGTCACTTGTTTGAACCAGTCTGTGTTATACGGCTGATTTGGAGACAAGAAGCTGGTACTTCCAATGGCTTGTTGATTTTCGTTGAAGAATGTCACATAGTCACTGGCACCGGCCATTTTCACCTGGTTTAACACTGATTTTGCAGCATAAGTAGAGCTGGCAGAAATATTCATCTTACCTGCTTTTCCTTTTTTAGTTGTGATCAAAACTACCCCATTAGCTGCAGAAGAACCGTAAATCGCAGCTGAGGAAGCATCTTTCAGGATGTCCATGCTTTCAATATCGGTTGGGCTGATATTGGCAATACTACCTGTTACCACACCATCTACTACATATAAAGGTGCACTTCCTGAGGCAGCACTTCCCAATCCCCTGATTCTTACTGTTGGAGCAGCACCTGGGGCATCATTATTAATAATGGTTACCCCGGCAACTTTACCCTGAATGGATTGCATTGCATTGTACGATTGTTGTTTGGTGAACTGATCTGATTTTACAGAACCTACAGCTCCGGTTAGATCCGATCTTTTTTGCGTTCCGTATCCTACCACCACCACTTCATTAAGGGTCGTTTCGGCACTTGGGAGCATAATAACACTCATTGGACTTGCCGCTTTCATAGTGACAGTCTCAAAACCAATCATTGAAAACCTGATTGGATCACCTTGTTTGGCATTTAAAGTAAAATTTCCATCCAAATCAGTTAGTGTAGTCTGATTGGTGGAAGCCGACAACACAATCACATCGGGAATAGCGAGTCCATTTCCGTCCTGTACTTTTCCAGTAATGCTCTGCCCGTTCGTCAAAAGGGGAGCAAAAAGCAAGGCGAGAATTCCTAATAGAAAGTTTCTCATTAGTTATTTTATTGTTAAAGTTAGTGGAGCCAAATTAAAAAATTACAACGTTGTAGTAACTATGGGAGTGTTGCTACACAACTACATCAAAATGATATCTATTTTACAATTTATCCGTATTTACTGGTCTTTAGCAGGGGTTATGTTGTAGTGTGAAGCCTTGCTTGATGTAGTATTGATGTGGTATAGAATATGCAATAATGCCGCTTAAAATTACATTATTGGTAATTTTAGAGTATATTAAATGGTAAACATAAATCGAAGTAGGTTCTCTTCGGGTGCAAGCTCGAGTTTCTTACGCAAACGATAGCGTTGCAACTCTACCCCACGATAGGAAATATTCATTAATGGGGCAATTTCTTTAGAGGATAAATTCATCTTAAGGTAGATGCATAACTTGATATCCTTCGGGGTGAGTACCGGATATTTTTTGGAAAGTTTCTGGATGAAATCCTTATTCACTTCAAAAAGGTTATTTTCAAATATATCCCATTCATGTTTATTGATATCATTAATTTTGATCGACTTTTTAATTTGGTCTTTCATTTTATTGAGATCCGTTTCGGTATTCAGGATTTCCTGAATCTTTTCAATCATTTCCGTTTGTTTCGCAATGGAAAGAGATTTCCCTGCTACTTCAGACGACTTCGACTGTACCTGAAGTTCCAAAATATGCTTTTCGTACTCCTGGATATTGAGCTCATTCTCGGCTTTTAACTCGATTTCTAAAATTTTCTTCTGGTGTTTGAGTTCTTCCTCCCTTAAAAGGAGTTTTTGCTGGTACCGTATTTTGTTCCATTTATAATACAGGTAAAAACTACCTGAAATGACGGCACAATACACGAGGATCATCCAAAAAGAAAAATACCAGGGCTTGGCGACGCTAAAATGATATTCTGCAATCCGGATATAGTTTTTTCCGTCATTGTAAAACACATTGATTTCCTGGGTACCACTACTCAGGTTATTCAGTATAACACGCCCGCTTTTCACCCGGATCATTTTCTGGGTGCCATTCAGCGTGTAAAACAAATTAGGACGGCTATAGCCGTAATATTCTGGTATGATGTTCACATCTACGGATTGGTTGTAGCTTATTTTAGTATCTTCATCAACCAAATTGCCCTGGTAGAAAGCCTCAATGGTCACATTATCGACTTTCTCCCCTATCTTATTCAATTGTAATGATACGAAACCATCATCCAGGTTAATCAGGAGATTGTTCTTATCCTTATGTACTTTTGTATTCTCAATAATCAGTTTTCCTTCATAATACTTCTCCGGAATAAATTGCCAGATAAATTCATCGTTCACCTGTGATATGATATACAACAAACCATCCCGGGCTACCAGAAAGCTATCGTCTTCAATGGGTACGATATCCGAAAAATTTTGAAAATATTTATTGAATATGACATTCAGCTCCAGTTTTTCCGAAATAGAATTATAGTTGTACCACTGCCTGTTGATCAGGAACAGCATCTCATTTTTATAGTTGAAAAGCTTAACCGTATAATCGTTCTTGATTCCGTTTTTCTCCGAGATATTTTCGATTTTTGTGGTATTGTAGTTTTCGTCGTATTGAATCCGGTACAAGCTTCGGTAATTATCTGCTGCCCATAGTTCGCCGGGCTTATTCTGTGCGATATTTCGTATTGGCTTCGAAAATCCCTTCAGGATTTTCCATTTTGTGAGGTCGTTTGGATTTTCATATACAGCAATCCCGAAGTAGGTACACTGAAAATAGGCATTGTCAAATTCGCTTTTCAGTATTTTCCATCCGCCACTCACTGTATTTATCTTACGTAGGCTGGTGTTTCCGTCATAAATATAAGTTCCGTCATTATGCCCGATGATAAATTGCTTGCCACTTTTGTAAATATCCCAGACCTGCCCCTGCGAATTTGGAATCACTGCCAATTTATTATCCTTACTCGTAAATATACCATGGTTGGTCACAAAGAGATAGCCATTATCAATAGTCGATAGCGCATATACAGAACCGAGAATACCGGAATTGTCTGAAAATATCCGTACTGGTGAATTGATTTCTATATGACTGATCCCATTATCCAGTCCGAGCCAAAGGTCTTTTTCCCGGTCGATAGTAATCGACAGTACAGCATTGTTTTTTAAGGAGTTTTCCCTATTGATGTTTTTATAGGAATTGGTTTTAAGGTCTATAATGTAAAGTCCCTGTAAACCGGTACCGATTACAAGATTTTCCCCATCTATGAACTTCGCCGTCACAATAACCTGACTCTTCAACAACGCATTCAGTGGATTATTCCAGGGTACGAGTGTATTGTTTTCGGCTACAAAAACACCATTATTTTTGGTAAAAAAGTAAACTACGCCATTGTGCTTTTCAATATTATGCACCACATTATGCTCTAATAAACCCCAATTTTGTTTTTTCGTGAATTTGCTACCCTCCATTACGTAAATCCCCTCTGTTACCGAAGCTGCGTAAATCTGATTATCAATTACATAACAATATGAAATTTGGGTAGGGAATTTTATTTTTTCTATAGCCTCCTTCGTACTGCAATAAATCTCATTGAAACCCTGGAAGTAGATGGTGTTTTTTAATTTGAATATTTTCCATATTTCTTCATTGTCAGCATTCCCATCAAAAAGCTTTTTATTTTTTGACATGGAAAAATACTGCATTTTGCCTTTTATACGCTTCCAATACCCGAATTCCTTATAAGAGCCGCAATATATTCTATCCCCATCTACAAAAATGGAACGAATGATTGTTTTATTAGGTAAGATGTATTTTTCCCACTTAACGCCATCATAGCGTAATAGATAATGGTTATTGGCAAAATACATAGCATTGTCATTGCCCTGAGCCACATTCCAAACCTGATTGTCTCCCTTATAATCGGATTTACTGAAATTTTCAACAAAAGGAAGGATTTGTTGGGCTTGTAACTGGAAAGAAATAAGAAGAAATAAAAATATTTTCAGAACATTGATTCTCACGGCGTACTATTTATAGTCAAAAATAGAAAACTTATTGCTTATATCAGTACTCCTTATTATATGTTTATAAAAAATGCCCCATTCCTGGAGCATTTGCTTTATTTTCCGTCTACGTAATCCTGCAGGTAACTGAATCGTGGTGTCAGTTTTCCTTTTTCTGTGATCTTAGCCCTTTCGAGTATACCTTCCTCATCTCCATTAAAGAAAGCGGGAATCACATGTTCTTCAAACATCTGCCCAAATCCTTCACTGGCATCTTTAGGAAGCTCACAAGGAAGATTGTCTACAGCCATTACTACTATGGCAGCGGGATGGTGCACATCAATTTCCTTTTCTTCGTGTGGGTGATAACCGTATAAAGGTTCTGCAATTGTGGACGATCGAATAGTACTCGCAATCGGCCCGTTTACATCACAGGAAATATCTGCGATTACCTTAATTTTAAAATCCGGTGCTTTAATCATGGGTGACGTCAATATTACCGGTGATGCGTTATTATAAAAGTGCCCGGCCATATAGATATCGGCCACTTTAGTATATTTTTCGAAATCAGAAACGTAGGCTTCAGGATTATCATAAAAGTCCTCATTCCCTAACACCTGCCCATCCTTACGCTTGTTGTACTCTAATACATCAATCTGGGTATAAACGGGTTTGTCATAGTTTTTAGTGAGAAAATCATGGTGTGATACTTCTTTGACCTTCATTTCATCCAACAGTTCTTTGGCACCATTCCCTACTTTACCTTTTCCTGTCAGTACAATCTTCAACGGTGGCAAAAAAGGCCTTTTAAGGTATTTCACCAAATCATCTTTACCAGCCAGTGTTTCTGCTTTAGGCAAATTAAAGAGTTCAAATTTAAGCCCGAAAGCTCGGAAAGCATTATAAGCTCCTACAATCCCAGCATATTTACCAAAACCAATCAAACGCCGGTGTTCGGCATCGACTATCGTTTCATGATCGTATAATTCTATATTTTTTTCTAAAACAGCCTGCAAAAGCTTGCGGTTATAGGGTTGTTTTTTTATGGTATGGGAAAAGAAAAAATACTTTTTATTGGGAATCAAGTACTCCAAAGGCACTTCTTTTACACCAATAAGGACATCACAATCGGAAATATCATTACTAACTTCTATTCCGAGACTGGCATATTGCTCGTCTGTGAATATCCTGATATCAGAACTTTCTACTTTTACTGTAGCTTCCGGATATTTTTCTGTAATCGAAATTAAATTCTGAGGTGGAAAAACGACTCTTCTGTCGGGTGGATTCTTTCTTTCTTTAATTATTGCGAATTTCATTTTGGGGGTAGTTAGTTTGGTGTTTATCTCTATGTAACGTTAAGGTTATGTTTTGTTTCAAATGTAACATTTACTAAAATAGTATGCAATAGTTTTTTTTCAAATTTATTTGGGCTACCTTTGCACCCTGTTTTACAGTATCCGTTACTTTAAAATGGGAATTGCACTACTGGGGCCGACTGGTTTTGACAGCAAGTGGAATTAAATAGTAAGCACGTCGAGCGTTGTAATGTAGCTCGTAAATATCATGTTGCAACACTTTTACACGGCGAAAATAACTACGCTCTAGCTGCATAATCTGAATTATAGTAAGATTAGCCTTGTTCCTATCAGATAGGAAAGCAAGATTCTCCTTGAAAGCCTTGGTTTGTGGCGTTCTTTAAAGGGGAACCGTAAAAATAGACCTAGAGATGGTTACGCTTCGGAGCCATTTTGACAACTAAGAAGATAAGGATCATGTGGCTGTTTCTGGCCGAGCATGATTACGAAAATTCAATCGGAAAATAAGCGTGTAGAAAGCTTTTTGATTGCTTGTTTGGACCCGGGTTCGATTCCCGGCGGCTCCACAAAAAAGCCTGCAAATATGATAATTTGCAGGCTTTTTATTTTTTAGTTGACAATTTAGTTGATATTTTTATTGTGAATAAAAAGCTTTCGCTCTCATCTAATTAAATCTCTTTTAAATATTTAATCTTCAAAAATATTTTGCCCATCTTTGATTTCCCGAACTTCCGATATCCGGTTAAGTTTAAAATTACGAACTTTCCCATTTCTCAATAAACAATTGGTTTTTAATAATATTTCAACATTATCATCTTCAAAAACTACTTTAGAGAGAATATTATTAGGAATGGAATCACCTTCTAAATGGATAAATATTAATCAATTTTACCATAGTACATCAATTGTAATATTTCTTTTTTGTGTACTATTGTAAAAATACTATACTCGATTAGGTACCAAATATAGCGCTATAATGAGTCGGGAACGACCCATAAAGCATTGACTAAATACAACTTAAACCCCTTTAACAACACCGAGATGATTAAAAAAACTTTTGTATTACTTTTTATTTTTAATTCACTAACTGTAACTCTATTTGCACAAAAATACGAAAGGTATAAAAAGTTAAAAGACACGACCATAATTTCTAAATATCTTGGATTTGAAAAAAAGATTTCTATACTGGTTCCAATAGAGTGGCAAAATGAATTAAAAAACAATTTCCCATTAATTATTATATTTGATGAGCAAAATCAAAGAAGTCATAACTATATAATTAATACAATTGATTACCTGACCAGTAATGAACTAATGCCATCATCTATAATAATTAGTGTAGCATCGGAACAGCGTTATCGGTACATTGAAACACAGTATAAAATTTCTGATCCAAATGGACTGGCTTCAGAGAATGAAAAATTCATTTTTGAAGAACTTATTCCACTTGCCGAAAAGGAATATAATGCTTCTCCTTTTAGGTTATTAATTGGTCATTCAAGATATGGTTATTTCACGACATCGCTTTTTAATTCCAGAATAAATGATTTGAACGCTGTTATTTCTATGAGTCCGTTTTTTATTCAGAAAAACGTTGACTTAACAGATTCAATTAGCAAATTAAATAAACAATCCTATTCTTCTAAAAAATATTATCGCTTTGGAATTGGTAACGATTTTCCAGAGGATTTTAATAAGATGGATTCCATTATAAAGAAACCTGTACTCCATCCTTTATTAGACATTAGAGGGTTTCGTTTTAAAGAAGCGGGTCATGATGCTACACCTGGCCTAATAATAAATACTGCGCTTTATGAAATATTTGAAGAATGGTCTACAATTCAGGCAAAGTATTCCTCCATCAAGCAAAAAGATTTAAGTATTAAAGCATCCCTTGATCAGGAGATATTATCCAACTATGGTATCCAACTGAATTTTTCAATTGGAATTTTGAATGGTAAAGGATGGTATTTTTATAATGAAAAACAATATGACAAAGCTATCCAAGCCTGGCAAATATTAATGGCTTCTTACCCTAATTTTTCTGAAGGTTATTTATATATGATAAAAGCTCAAATTCAACTAAAACATAATTATTATAAAACAGTCGATGATTTCAAGAAGTCTTTGGATAATTCTGGGATTTATACCGAAAAAGAAAAAAAGGAATTAACATTGGAATTAGAAGAAATGATAAAATAAACAGCAGCTAAAGTATTGCAAAATGCTTCATTTTATATTTTCAAAAATGTCAAAAGAGGTATTAGGTATTCGATAGAGATCCTGATCATTTCACAAAAAAGCCTGCACATTATTATATTTGCAGGCTTTTTTTATGGTATTCCGAGTTGTCAAAATTTATAATTATAAGCTGGTATCCTAAAATTATTTAATGGCGTTTTGTTTTACAAACTGCATATTTATCGCTCTCGGGTGACTTAAGGTAAAAGCGGTAAATTCTCCTTTTTCGTCCTTGATAAAAGTAATTTTACCATGTGAGGTGGAAAATAAATCTTCAGCCTGGGGTGGGCTTGCACTATAAGACTCCTTGTCTCCCATCCTGTAATACAGTATGCCGTTTTCAGTAAATAAAGTTATCTTGGAGTCTAGTGATTTGCAATAAAATGAACCCGTATATTTGTCGTAGATCGTTACATCAGGATCTTTATCCAAACGTTTGAAGAGGCTATTTTCCCCATCGCCCACTATGCGTAACTCCGTAGCTTTGCCCAACTTAAAGCCGCTAAAAATAAGGCTAAGATCTTCAACATTAAAATGATGCTCTTCTTTAGCTGGCTGAAGCAATAAACCAACCTTGTTCCAGAGTTGTGTCATCTTTAATTTGCCCTCTTCAATTGTTATTTTAATTACATAACCTGACGAAAGCTCATAGTTGCCAACATAGCTTTCCTGTATAGCCGGATCAATTGTCACAGCTTCTGCCTGAATCTTTGCTACTGTGTCAGTTGCATTTGCTACTTTTGGATAGTCGTATTTGTCTCCCAGCAACAGATCTACCGCTGCCCCTAAAACTGGATATCGCTCGAAATCATCATCATTGGACAACACTACAATAGCGATCTTATCATCCGGAAAGTAAGCCGTTATACAATGAAACCCTACCACATCGCCCCCGTGATTAATCATGGTATGGTTTGCGTATTTTAGATTAAACAACCCTTTAGTATATACGAACCCTTTACCCTGAGCAGGATTTCCTGCTACCATTGCCTTCCAAAATGCATCCCCAAAAACATGGTGCGTTTGCATTTCAAAAAGCCACTTTTGAAGATCGTTTGCAGTACTGTACACTCCTGCACCTCCAACAAAAAACTCATCTATTTCACTTGGGCTATACCCCTTTTCATTATTTTCATACCCGATAGCGGCATTTTTGACGGTATTGTTTGACCTTAAAACATAGCGTGTGTTTTTCATTTTAAGTGGACGGAAAATATTTTTTTCAGCAAATGCGCCCACACTCATACCTGAAACTTTTTCTATGATTTGTCCTAAGCACCAATAGCCAGAATTGCTGTAATTCCAATTGGCTCCGGGTTCATCATTGAGATCCTGCGCAATAAGCATCTTTTTTATCTGTTTCGCACTATAATCTTCTGAATTGTCACCTCTTAACATGGCAAGGGAGCGGTAGTCTTTTAATCCGCCAGTATGATTCAGCAATTGATTGATAGTTATTCTTTCCGCATATTCAGGAAACTCGGGTATGTATTTCCGCAGATTATCGTTAAAATTCAGTTTACCCTGTTGTTCCAATAATACGATGCATGCCGCTGTAAATTGCTTAGATGTAGAGGCAATCGCGAAAACCGTCTTATCGGTGATCTTCTCTTTACCTTCAAGATTAGCATAACCTGCCTGTTTGCTGTAGAGTACTTTACCATTTTTACTCACTAAGACTGTAAAACCCGGTTTATTTTTACCATCGTACAGTTTCATAATAGAATCAATAGGCTTAAAGTAATCTTGTGCTTTTAATTGCATCGTAGTTAGCATAATTGCCAGAAGTACTATTAATTTTTTCATATTGATTTTCTTTTCTTTTATATGTAAGTTCCTTGTTAATCTAATTGATATCTTTTACGTTTTATTGTTCAACCGGGACATTAAATCCCGAAACGCGAATATAGAAAAAAATCGAATAATGCCTAATGAATAATACCGTTCAGGAAAAGGATATATTACAACAATTCTTTTAATTTTTTCCGGAAAACTGAATACAATTCAATAAAAACTGTAAGAATTATATTCGATTTTTTAGTAGTATTGTAAACCCTTACCTTTAGCGTTTATCCCGCAAAAAGGGAACCCCCATAATTATGCAACGGACGCAATAATTTTACAGTAATTTTTATGATCACACTACAAACATTAGAGAATATTTCGATAGAAACACTTTTAGAGGTTTTCAATTTATCATTTTCTGACTATATCGTCCCTTTTCACCTCACTAAAGAACAATTACAGGATAAAATAAAAAGTGATAGTGTAAGGCTGGAATTTTCGGTAGGCGCATTTGAGGATAATCAGCTAATTGCTTTTTCACTGCATGGTTATGACATTATTGACGGTTTTAAAGTTGTCTATAATGCCGGAACGGGTGTAATCCCAGCTAAAAGAGGCAATAGATTAACTTCTAAAATGTATGATTATATCCTGCCCATTTTGCACAACAATAGTATTGACAAAGTAGTACTGGAAGTGATTACTACAAATGAGACTGCAGTAAAAACGTATCAGAACATTGGATTTAAAATTATCAGGCAATTGAACTGTTTCAAAGGTGTACTAAATACCTCCACGACAAATCATGACTTTGAAATTCGGGAATTAGAAGCCTATGACTGGCTCAAATTCCAGTCTTTTTGGGACTTTAAACCCACTTGGCAAAACTCTCTAACAGCGGTTGAACAACTAAAACAATCCAACGTCTCCATTGGAATTTATGATAATGAAACATTAATTGGCTATACCATTTATAACCCTAAGTCAAAGCGAATCCACCAACTTGCCGTTGACAAAAACTACAGAAACAGCGGTATTGCCCGGGAACTTTTAGCGTACATTTCAAGTAACCATGAAGCCGCTATTGCCTTCCTCAATATCGAAGACAGTTCCGCAGAAGTTTTAAAATTTATGACCGGTATAGGAATGGATGTTTATATTAAACAGTATGAAATGCAGCTAAATCTAAATTAAATTTCCTTTAAAGAAACGGCATGCCTTCTAATACAATTGAATTTATTTCTCAGTAAATAGATCAGAACCGGTGAAATCGCCTGTTTTGTACTTGCCGGAATCTTTCTTTTTCATAACTTCGTTTTGTCTGACAGAAAGTGTTCACTATCACGTTCCGGCAACAAAATCCGTAGCGTATTTACTGACAGGCTTTTACATGAAATAACAACTCCTTAATCAAAAGAAATATGTCCATAACGACCGAATCCGAATTAATCGGCATGCAAAAGGCAAGCGAAGTGGTTGCTTACACTTTGAAGGAAATGAGAAACTATGCCCAACCGGGTATGACAACAAAAGAATTAGACAACTTTGGCGGACAAATCTTAAATGATTTAGGAGCAAAATCAGCCCCTTATCTGACCTACGGCTTCCCGGGCTGGACGTGCATCAGCGTAAATAATGAATTTTGCCACGGTATACCATCAGACAAGACAATACTTCAGGAAGGTGATTTAATCAATATTGATGTATCCGCAGAATTAGACGGTTATTGGTCGGATAACGGAGGGTCATTTGTTATTGGAACTGACATCAACCAACATCAAAAACTTATTGAGGCTTCAAAAGAAATTTTACATAAAGCTATTGCAACTATAAAAGGGGGAATTCGAATTTCAGACGTGGGATTTTTAATTGAAACGGAAGCCAAAAAACGAGGCTACAAAGTTGTTAAAAACCTGACCGGACACGGAATAGGCCGAAGCCTTCACGAGGAGCCAAGCGAAATCCCTAATTTCAGGGATCGGTTTAACCTTGCACGATTTAAGAAAAATTCTGTAGTGGCTATAGAAACATTTATTTCAACCACTTCCACATTTGCCGAAACCCTACAGGACGGCTGGACTATGGTAGGAAATAAGGGTGGTTTTATGGCGCAACACGAACATACTATTGTTGTGACTGATGGTACACCAATTGTATTGACGGAGCGGAATGAAATATGGAATTAATCAAAAGATCATATTATAATATCTGACTACAGTACCAACAAAGGGAAGAGTGGCCTCTACTACGCTTTGTTTATAGATACGGCTAACTTACTTTATAAGCGATAGCATTACTCTATCAAAATTGTTTTGGCTTACGTTTTGCTGCCGTAAGTGTTGCTGCACTGGAAACTCTAAAAGTAAACTCATGAAAATTATTATAACAGGTGCTACCGGAATGGTAGGTGAAGGGATTCTGATTGAATGCCTCAATAATGAACATGTAACTGCTGTTCGCTATGTCGGACGGAAAACAAGTGGAATGGTGCATCCTAAGCTAAGCGAATATCTTATTCCTGAATTCCTTGCACTCAAAGATGGTGATGACAATCTCTCTGGTTATGATGCGTGTTTCTATTGCGCTGGCATCAGTAGCGTAGGGATAAATGAACCGGATTATACCCGGATTACCTATGATACCACATTACATTTTGCACAAATTCTACTACACCTAAATCCAGATATTGTATTCGACTTTGTATCGGGAGCTCATACAGACAGCACGGAAACGGGTAAAATAATGTGGGCTCGTGTTAAAGGAAAAACTGAAAATGCACTTGGTAAAATGGGATTCAGGGATCAGTATAATTTCCGCCCCAGTCTGATGATGCCCGATAAAAATCAGGTACACTTAAAAGGTTACAATAAATACATCAAACTGATGTACCCGTTACTGAATCTCTTTTATACCGGATGTTCCATTAGGGAAATAGGCAGGGCAATGATTGCTACTGTAAAAGTCGGATTCCCTAAAAAAACATTGGAAGCACGGGACATAAAAAAAGTAGCAACCCTCGGATGATCCATGCAATCGGATAACGTAAATTGACAACAGGTATTTTTATTATCAAACAGTATGAAATGGAGCTCAATCTAAATTAAAATCAGCCTTGTTTATTTTTGTCTTTACTTCTTTAAAATTCCACTTTCAACACTATCATCAATCAGCTTTTCAGCGTAACTCCATATCACATTTGAGCCCTCCTTTATCACGCTCTTTTTTTCATATACTTTTTCATACTTCACCCCGTATTCTTCCCATGTCCCTCCATTATTGGAACTATTTTGCAACAGTGGTTCCAACCTGTCCATTGCTTTGGCAAACTTAGCTTCCTTCGTCTCTCCTGCTTCAAATTCTTCCCATATCATAATAAATTCTTTGGACTGTTCCTCAGGTAACATACCAAAAATTCGGTTTGCTGCCAATCGTTCATCCTTTGTGTTTTGATGGTCTTTTTGAGTATCATAAATAAAAGTATCACCGGCATCAATTTCAACAATATCATGAATTAGAACCATTTTTATTACTTTTAGAATATCAATAGCTTCATTGGAATGTTCTGATAGAACGATTGCCATTAAAGCCAGGTGCCAACTATGTTCCGCATCATTTTCATGCCTATTACTATTGAACAATCTGGTCTTGCGCTGAATATATTTTACTTTATCTATTTCTTTGATGAAATCAATTTGTTTTAGCAATTTTTCTGTGAACATGTCTAAAGTGTTTTACGGGATTCTACTCTTAATCAAAGGTATAATTTTTAGAATTCTTGATACGCAATATGTATTATTTAAGTGATTAAAAACACCAACTATACCTACTTCCCCCATGTATACTCACTTTTTCTGGCTCTCTAAACACGCTGAAAACACGGAACATCAAAAAGTGGCAACCCGGGCTGAAATTTTGAACGGAAGCATCAAGCGGCCAATACTGCTATAAATCTTATGAACAGACATTTATATAATATTTATCAAAATTGTTTTGGCTTACGCCTTTCTGCTGCAAGTGTTGCTATTTCAGCAATCCGTTTTTGCCTGGTTTCCTGACGTTTGGCAAGCACGAGCCATTGTAATATACTCTTCCGTACGGACTTACTCAATCCTAAAAAGAAGTCAAATGAGCCTGGCTGGGTTTTGAATGCTTCTTCCAGGTCTGTAGGGATTTTCAATTCTTCCACATCGTCCAGGATGAGCCAGGAGCCATTTTGTTTGGCTGTTTCAATACTGTTATAACCGGCTACCGTCATGAGCCTTTCTTCTATTAAGCTTTGTACTTTACCTTTGTTTATTTTAGACCAGACACTATTTGGTTTTCGTTTGCAGAAAAATTGCATAAAGGTACGATCATCAATAGCTTTTTTTGTACTATCGATCCACCCAAAACAAAGGGCTTCGTCTACAGCATCACTGTAGCTTACAGTAGAAACATTAGACTGCTTTTTATGGTAAATCAACCAGACAGACTGCTCCGAGCTATGATTTTTTTCTAACCACAACCTCCAATCAGCCCGGCTTCCGGGACAAACTGTCCGTATCTCTTTTTCTTTCTTACTCATAGTGCTAATTAAGCCCCAAACTGCCTTAAATGGTGATCAAAATGTTTCCATTGCATAACGGCCCATTCTTCAGGCGTAAGGATTCCAAAAAATGCATGTGGATGCGTGGTACATTGTGCCGGGCCAACTTCAGAAAACAATTGAATTTGTTGTAGCAGTTGGGCCTTCCCGGTTTCAAAGTCCGGAGTGCCTGTAATGATATAACTCTTATCGGTTGTCCCATTTTTAGGAAATGGTTTATCACTGAAAAATTTAGGTTTCAATAACTTCCCAAAAGTACGCCCAACAAATCCTAATCTTTTAGGCCGATGCAATCCCATAGCAGTTTCGAGAGACGCACTACAATGCGCCAACATTTGGTTTACAGTCATTTTTCCCCATTGCCTTTTTGCGGTTGGTAATAGTTTTTCAATTCGTATTACGATCGCCGAAGCATCTGATTTGTGAAATAAATTATTCATTTATTATTGTCCTTTTTAGTTTGGGACAAAAGTAATAGCATACTGTGACAGCCCTATGTCAGG
Organism: Flavobacterium kingsejongi; assembly: GCF_003076475.1. Classification (NCBI taxonomy): domain Bacteria; kingdom Pseudomonadati; phylum Bacteroidota; class Flavobacteriia; order Flavobacteriales; family Flavobacteriaceae; genus Flavobacterium; species Flavobacterium kingsejongi. The sequence continues at coordinate 3,672,059 of NZ_CP020919.1, forward strand.
GGTCAGGACAACTTAATAATATTTGTTGAAATAGTCTTGTAGCGTCATATTGTGTGGGGCAAATTTATCCGGGAGTACTTCCAGTTTTTTAATCCGGTCCAGCCGGAAATACCGAAATTCATCCCGCAACCGGCATTTGGCTACCAACAGCCAGTTTTCCTGTGTACTTAGTAATGCAAAAGGCTCAATAATCCTGTTTGTAGTGCTATTTGCTTCGTTGGTATATTCTATTTTAGCAAGGTAAAAATTCGTCAGGGCAAATTGCAAATCGGATAAATTACTGCTGTTTCTCTCCCTGTTTGTATTCTGACTGAAACGGGTGCGATCGGCCAGTAAATTGGCCTTGTCTTTTAGGTTTTGTTTCAATACCGCTTTGATCTTATCAATAGCCTGTGCATAATCCTGGATGAAGGAAGTATCGCTATTTTTTAGTACCAGCTGTTCCGCAAGAATCAAAGCATTGGCTTCGGCTTCTGAGAACATAATCGGAGGAAGCCTATAGTGTTCCATCATCGTATATCCTTTACCTTCTTCCGTCACAATTGGGATTCCTGCCTCTTCGAGTGCCCTGATATCCCTGTAAATTGTCCTGACACTAACGGAAAATTTAGACGCAAGCGCTCCAGCTGTCACAATCCGTTTGGTTTGCAATTGGGTGACGATTGCCGTCAATCGTGAAATTCGTTTGGTGTCTGTAGTATCCATATTTACACAAATTACGGACAAATATGTCAATAATGATAATGCCTACATACAAGAACTTCGCTTTTCTATTTTATACGTAAAAGAGGGAGTCTCAAAACTATAACAAGTCCTTGAGAATTGCATATTTGAGACCTGCGCTCCGACAGGAGTCGAGTAAAAAACAGAAAAAGAGGCTATTTCACGAGTTGTGAGACAGCCTCTTTTATTTGATATTAAAATATCTTACATTCTAATGATCCCTGTTACATACGGATCTCCATTCAATGGCTTATAAATTTCTACAATAGCTTCCCAGATCGCATACGATGGTGGCACTGTAGCATCACATCTAAAACGATAATTTACACCTGCGACAACCTGAGTAGATACCATCTTTGGCGTATACTTTACACCCAGGATATTTTTGATTGCCTGTTCGAATACATTTTTATCTTCTGCTGTAAGTTCGTGGTATGGACTCCATCCACCAATTTGGCTTTCTTGATTTGACATAATTGCTATTGTTTTATTATTTTTCCTACTCTCCGGCTTTTCGGATTCCGCCTCGTTTATTACAGTGGTTGCTGTCTCCACTTATTTCATATTATTACAATTTTTACGGAATCAAATTCAAGAATCATAATCCGATAAAAATCATATACTTAACGAGTGCAAGCTAAAACAAAATCCGTTTTTGCAATTAAGTATAAATACCCGTTTTTCTATGACAGGTAGAAATACGAGCGATTTTAGTAGCTGGGAAATTTGATTTGAAAAAGTTTTCTGGGATGAAAATAAAGACCAGTACTTGCCGAAGTTGTTAAACATAGTATTGATCAGGAAAACCGGGATATCGCAATGCGAATGCACTACAAGCAGGAATACCCTATAATACAGGAGGGATAGATGACATTATTCCAAGCTGGATATCATAATTGGGCGGCTCATCATTTTTGGTTGAAATAAGGTAATGCTTTTAAAGCACAAAAAAGCCGTAATTACTATCATAATTACGGCTTTTTTATTTTATATCGGACTACTATTCCTCGTCGTCGTCGTCGTTATCATCCATTTCTAACAGATCCTGCTCTAAAAGATGTTCTTCAATAATCAGAAAGTCCCAGGCTTCTTTTAGAATGGTTTCTTTTTGTGTATCTTCAAGATCATTACCATCCAGCCAATGAATTTCTTCGATACTATCAAAAAACTCTTTGAAGTTAGCCTCGAGGACATCTTCCAGTTCATAACGTATCAGGACACGTGGCGTGCTTAACTTTATTATGGATTGTTGCCCAGGATAAAACTGTGCATTTTCTCCCCACCAGTAGTCTTTGTATTCTTCCTTATATTCTTCTTTTCTGCTCATGGCAATATTTTTTAGTGTAGGATTCAAAAGTAAGGAAAAAGTTTTTTCTATTCGACTTAAAAAAACTTAAATAACCAAGCAAATATTACCTGCATCCCTTAGATAGGGCTACAACATTTTACTGCTAATAATCAATATTATTGATCGCTTTAAGCACTTTAAATTAGATATCGTCTTCCCTCTTAAAGATAAGTTCCCTAAAAGTCAAATCTGAATACGATTGCTTATTGGTCAATAATTTGGTTACTTCCAATATTCCAATTGGAATCATAAGGGATACAAATCCTAAAAGAAGCAGATGGACTTCTTTACCGGAATCAAATACTTCCTCAATAATAACAAGTACTATTATTATCAATAAGAACAAGTATTTTACGAAATTAAGTGTTTTCATAAGTAGGGTGTGATTAACAAATCTACATTTTTTTCTGAGATAACAATAACATATTATAGGTGTTTTACTGCAGTGTATGAATAAAAACCAAAAAAAATGAAGATTTTAAAAACTATAACGTTTGCAGTTTCGTACATACTTTTTCAATGGCTCTTTTTTTCAGTGCATTTTTATTTTAGAACGTTTAATCTAAAACGGATTACTATGCTAAACTACTACAAAAAACACCTGAATTACAATTACTCTTGGGATCCTTTAAAGAAGGAAGCTACAGTTGGAAGATCACATCCGAATCCTTTACTGGATAGCGATGATGGTTATATGGTAGTATCATTTATCAATTCCTATATGCATTCCCGAAATTATCACGCATTGAGTACTTTTCAGGCTATTGAAGAATGCCTGAAAAGCCGGATTCCTTATTATATCAGAAATCCGGTGTTGGTATCAGAATGGCTTGACCTCTATTTTCATCCTGAATATATAATTGGTTTTCTCTGAACTCCCAATTATAGTTTACAGGTAATTTTTTTCAGAATTTTTAATTTTCTGAACGAAGCTTTCCAGGGTATTGATTTTATTATTAAAGTATTTCAGATTACTCGTATTGTTAATATCGCAGGACATTACAGACTTTACTTTCCAAAGTTCATCTATATCAGCCAGATCAAATAACAATGTCCTTGCATGCGGATTATTATCATTTATAAGCTGAATCGACTGATCCGATTCCGAAATCATTTTAACCCTGTTCACAAACATCCCTTTTTTACGGCTAATGATAATATAAATTTTATCATCCTGTAGGTTAGCAATATTTGCTTCTTCGCATATCGCAAAAGAATTTTCTTCCAATGTAGGAAACATATTATTGCTCATGATCTGAAATGCCCGGGTCGCATCCGATTTTACAAATGGAAAGTTATACCGTGGCAGGTTGTCCAATAGCCCTTTATCCGTTCCTAATATGTATTGAAAAAGAATTTCTTTGGAAACCAATACCGTTTCTGTAGAATGTGCACTGTCCATTTCTTTATAAAACTTTTTTCCTAACAAAAGATAGTTCAGATCAATCTCATAAAGTTCACAAATCGCGATTATGGAGTTAAAATCAACGCTGTTCCTTTTTTTCCAGGTAGATATTGTGTTAGGCTTTATAGTAAGGAACTGTGACAGTTCAATATCGGTCTTTATTTTAAGCGACTTCTTTAATCTTGTAATAATAAGATTCGCATTTAGAGAATTATTTACTTGCATGTTCGCAAAATGTATTATATTTTTATCCTGAAATAAAAAAAGTTAATTATTAGCTCTATATTAATCAACATTAAGTAGGTTATGGAGGGGGCAAAATGACAAAACGTGAACTACTTAGGCATTAAATAATTCATCTGAATATATTTTAAACTATGTAATTTTTATTTTGGGTTTATAAAATATTACACTCTGAATAATAACATACTAACTAATAGATAAATCTTAATAATCTAAAAATAGTATAGCAAATATATTTTATTTTTTTTAAAAATTTAAAAAAAACGCCTAAACAAACATTAAACTTCTCTTAATTAATTTAACCAGTTTTAATCTACAAATATAAAAGTAAAAAAACCTAAAATCGCCATAATGACCTACCAAAATATTAAAAAACAGAACTTTACCAAAAAATAAAGCGTATGAAATTAAACTTTACCCCTAAAAAAATTTGTAAGATTACGTTCTTTTTGTTATCATTTATGTTAATTTTGAATAACGAAGAAGCAAAAGCACAATCTGTCAAAGTATATCCTACTGTGATATCCGGGCAAGCCCAAGTGACTGCCCCAAATAACGCCACTGATGGTAACCTTACTACCAGTGCAACGCTTACTGCAAACTCAGGCGTCTTAGGTGTTGGAGCAACAACTGGTTATATTGAATTGGAATACCCAACCACACTTCCGGCAAACACTACTTCTTACATTAAAATCACAACCCAGGAAAACCTACTGTCCCCGCTACTTGGTGGCTCTTTAGGCAATTTATTATCCACTGTCCTCGGTACCGTATTAATTGGTAATCAGGAATTTAGCGTAGAAGCAAAAAATGGTACAACTACGGTTCAGCTTAACGAAAGCTCTAACAATGGTTTTTCTACTGTACGATCCCGGATTTTGGTCAATGCCAATAATGAATATTTTATTGCCATCACCCCTTCCCTTCCCTACAATCGCATCAGGGTTACCAACCGCTATCTGGCACTATTGGGACTTGCACAGGACAGGACACTCCAGGTGTATGATGCCTATTATATCTCTGGCAGTAGCGGGAATGATTGTGGTATTGCTTCGGCTACCGCATTTGATGGTAGCGGCCTTACCTGGATCTCATCAATGTAGGAGGTGCCGGTGTACTTAATCCTGGGAATGCCATTGACAGTGACCTTACAAATTTCTCCCGCTTAAATTTTGGTATTATCGCTGTTAATGCCACAGTACAGCAAACAGTTTATTTTGACCAGCCTTCTCAAACGGGCGATATTTTTAACATTCGTCTAAAAGTAGATCCTTCATTGCTCGCTTTAGGCGTAGCGAATAATATCGATATTGTATCTGTTACTGAAACTGGAGAACAGGTCGTCAGCCTTAACTCTTTGCTCAATGTTGACCTTTTAGGGTTACTACAGGGTGGACAGGAAGCCGTCATCCCATTTATTCCCTCTTCCCCCACCAGCCGTATCCGGGTGAGTTACCGCTCTTTACTCAACATAAACCTCACCCAAAGACTGGATTTGTATGGAATCACGCGTACTCCCGGAGCCCCGGTTATCAATCCAGCTTCCCTGAATCCCGTAGTTTGTAGTGGACAAAGCGCGAGTATTATTGCAGCTACAAACAGTACTTCCCAGTTACGCTGGTACACTACACCAACAGGTGGCAGTGCGATTGGGCTGCCATTAGGCTCTGGTGCTACTTTTATAACTCCTGCCTTAACACAAACCACTACTTATTATGTTAGTGCTACAACAATAGGATGTACATTAGAATCACCACGGGTTCCGGTTACTGTTACCGTCATTACGCTACCAGTAGCTTCTGACATCACTATTCCTGCCACTGTAGCTGCCTGTAATGGAGAAGTTACTTTAGTCCCTCAAACATCACTACAAAACCCTACATTCCATTATTATACAGATCAACTCAAAACTACAGAAATCCTCACGGGCTATCCCGGAAATCCAGGTATTACTTATGTCAAAGATGCTACTACCGGTACACTTGCTATAAGCGGATTAACTGCTGTTAATACGCCGCAAACCTATTATGTCGCCGTGAGTACAAATGGAAGCTGTGAAAATGCCACTAACACACTTGCTCCGGTGACTGTCAATTATTTGGCTCCGGTAGCGCTTACTGTCAATGCGAATTTAGCAGCCTGTGGATCAGCAGATCTTGCCAGTGCTATTCTCAGTCTGGATACCAGTGGCACGACAATCTATACCTTTTATAATGCCTCTAATGTGTTGATACCAACACAGGATGTCACAACGATTACGACCAGCGGAACGTATTACATCCAGGCATCGAATGCCTCCGGAATATGTTCCTCACAGCGTCTTGCGGTTGCCGTAACTGTAAATCCATTACCTACGCTAACCGTTCCTACCAATTCATTTGTAACCAATGTGGGCAGTACGGTGACAATAGCTGCCACCTCTAACGGAACGCTGGCCTTTTACAATTCTTCAGGAGCTCTTGTAGGATCCAATACGGTCGGTCCGTTCCCCACAGCAGGAATTTATACTTACACTATCATTGCAACACTTGGGACCTGTACTGTTACTGAAAATGTCACGGTAACAGTGGTCGATCCAACAAGCTGTTTTCCACTCAGCAAACGCAACTTTGCCACTACACAAACTGATGGTACTATCATTACAGGTGGTGTTATGAATGGTGGAAATGCGGTGGATCAAAACATGCAAACGTATTCTACAGTAACTACCGGAGTAGGACTGTTGGGAATTGGAACTACATGGCAAACACTGCAATGGCCACAAACGATACCGGCAGGAACACCTGTTACTATTAAATTAGGTTCTGAATATAGCCTTTTGACATTATTAGGAGGGTATTCAGTAGTTGGAACTAAAAGAAATGGATCGGGAACTCCGGTTGAAATTGGCCCGATTCAGTCTATTTCAGGATCATTACTCAATTTACTACCGGGCCAAAACAGCTTTGAAGTCACTTTTGTTCCTTCCAATAATACAGGCCCTAAAGCTTATGATGGAGTACGTATCGTTATTGGTTCTGTATTAAGCGTTGCCCAAAGCGTAAAAGTATATGATGCCTATTATACCGAAGTAGCAACTTCTATTGCCTGCCAGAACGACATTGATGATGTGTTATCGGGAGTCGTTGATTTAGGTGTCGGTGCTGCTACTGCTACCGTAAATGTATTTGATCCTTTTAACGCAATAGATGGAAATACTGCTACTTTCGCAAAAATGACCTGTGGTGTAGGTGTATTGGCTGCCGCTCAAATGGATTTCTCTTTCGCTACCCCTTCGGTGCCAAATGATGTTGTTAAAATTATTGTCTCTAAAAATGCCACGCTATTAAGCCTCGGTTTACTAAGTGGATTTACGATTCAGAAATTTTTAGGCGATACTCCTGTGGGTGCCCCGATAGACAATTCCAGCAATTTGCTTACACTATCTTTATTAGGTGGCGGAGCGCAGGCACAACTCCTGGTTAATTCAGGCACTGCACCGTTTGATCGAATCAGAATCCGGATTGGTGGTGTCGCAGCCGTATTAAATGAACTTAACGTACACGAAGTCAGTCGTGCTGCGATCATAAAAATTAATAATAATTCTGATACTATCAATGCCTGTATCAATGAAGTTGTAACGTTGGCCGCTCCCGCAGACAATTGTACGACCTATGTTTGGTATGATGCAGAAACAGCCGGAAATATACTTTCTACAGGAGCTTCTTTTACTATCCCAGCCAGTTATGCTGCAGGAACCTACACTTTTTATATCCAGCCGGTACGGTATGGTTGCCAAAGTTTCTCCCGCACTCCTGTTAAAGTAATTGTGGGTGCGAATGCTCCTGCAAATGCGATTAGCACTATTACTATAAACGGTGCGACTGCTACTCAAATTTGTGCCCCAACAGGTGCCGTAGCATTAGCAGTACAATTGGCCACTACTCCTGTGCTTACTGCGCCAATTTTTGAATGGTATAGCTATGATGGTACTATCATGACACTTGTTCCTGGCCAAACAGCAGCAACATTACCCTTAACAGGATTGATTCCCGGCACTTATACCTATTATGTTGGGGTTCGTTCCAATGAATACTGCCCTACCGCAGCGGAAGACAGAAAACCAGTAACCTTTACTTTACTTCCTTTTTCTATTGCTTCAGATATTACGATTGATCCAGTGGCAATATGCCTGAATAATGATGCTGCACTTACGCCAAACAGTACATTAGTCGATCCCGTCTATACCTATTACCTCAGCAATGATAGCACTCAGCCTATAACCAGTGGACAAACGATTAATAATGCGCTTTATACGATAACTGATGGGACATTATCCATTTCAGGACTCTCTGCAACTAATAGCCCCTATACTTTATATATCGCTGTTGCAAGTACGACTACCTGTACCAATCTGGATGGGACTTTAAAAGCCGTAACCATAACGGTAAATAATACGGCAACACCTACAACCAATAACACGACACAACAATTCTGTGCCACTACCTTACCAACGGTGGCTAACATCCAGGTGAATGAAACCGGAGTAGTATTTTACGACGCAGCAACTGGTGGAGCTGTTGTAACGCCAACGACTGCCTTAGTCAACGGCACAATCTATTATGCATCGCTGACGGATCCAACCACAAACTGTGAAAGTAGCATAAGATTAGCGGTTACAGTCAATGTAAACGATGCCGCAACGCCATCCACTAACAATGCTACACAACAATTCTGTGCGAGCACTTTACCAACGGTAGCCAACATCCAGGTAAATGAAACAGGAGTGGTATTCTACGATGCAGCAACTGGTGGAAACATCATAACACCAACGACTGCCTTAGTGAATGGAACGATCTATTATGCTTCCCTTACCGACCCAACCACAAACTGTGAAAGCAGCGTAAGATTAGCAGTTACCGTGAATGTAAACGATGCCGCAACACCTACAACCAATAACGCGACACAACAATTCTGTGCCAGTACGTTACCAACAGTGGCTAACATCCAGGTAAATGAAGCCGGAGTAGTATTTTACGACGCAGCAACTGGTGGTAATATTGTAGCACCAACGTCTGCCTTAGTGAATGGAATGATCTATTATGCTTCACTTACCGACCCAACCACAAACTGTGAAAGCAGCATAAGATTAGCAGTTACCGTGAATGTAAACGATGCCGCAACACCAACCACTAACAATGCGACACAACAATTCTGTGCCAGTACCTTACCAACAGTGGCTAACATCCAGGTGAATGAAGCCGGAGTAGTATTTTACGACGCAGCAACCGCTGGAAATATCATAGCGCCAACGACTGCTTTAGTGAATGGAACGATCTATTATGCTTCCCTTACCGACCCAACCACAAACTGTGAAAGCAGCGTAAGATTAGCGGTTACTGTGAATGTAAACGATGCCGCAACGCCTACAACCAATAACGCGACACAACAATTCTGTGCCAGTACCTTACCAACAGTGGCTAACATCCAGGTGAATGAAGCCGGAGTAGTATTTTACGACGCAGCAACCGCTGGAAATATCATAGCACCAACGACTGCTTTAGTGAATGGAACGATCTATTATGCTTCACTGACCGATCCAACCACAAACTGTGAAAGCAGCGTAAGATTAGCCATTACAGTAAATGTAAATGACGCCGCAACACCTACAACTAATAACGCGACACAACAATTCTGTGCCAGTACGTTACCAACAGTGGCTAACATCCAGGTAAATGAAGCCGGAGTCGTATTTTATGATGCGGCAACTGGAGGAAACATCGTAACGCCAACGACTGCCTTAGTGAACGGAACAACCTATTACGCCTCAGTGATTAATACAGAAACAAACTGTGAAAGCAGCGTAAGATTAGCCATTACAGTAAATGTAAATGACGCCGCAACACCTACAACCAATAACGCGACACAACAATTCTGTGCCAGTACGTTACCAACGGTAGCTAACATCCAGGTGAATGAAACAGGAGTCGTATTTTACGACGCAGCAACTGGTGGTAATATTGTAGCGCCAACGTCTGCCTTAGTGAATGGAACGATCTATTATGCTTCACTAACCAATTCAGAGACAAACTGCGAAAGTAGCGTAAGATTAGCGATTACTGTGAATGTAAACGATGCCGCAACACCTACAACCAATAACGCGACACAACAATTCTGTGCCAGTACCTTACCAACGGTGGCTAACATCCAGGTAAATGAAACCGGAGTCGTATTCTACGATGCAGCAACTGGTGGAAACATCATAGCACCAACGACTGCCTTAGTCAATGGAACGATCTATTATGCTTCATTGACCAATACGGAAACAAATTGCGAAAGTAGCGTGAGATTAGCGGTTACTGTCAATGTAAACGATGCGGCAACACCTACAACCAATAACGCTACACAACAATTCTGTGCCAATACCTTACCAACGGTGGCTAACATCCAGGTAAATGAAACCGGAGTCGTATTTTATGATGCGGCAACTGGAGGAAACATCGTAACGCCAACGACTGCCTTAGTGAACGGAACAACCTATTACGCCTCAGTGATTAATACAGAAACAAATTGTCAAAGTAGTGTGAGATTAGCAGTTACCGTGAATGTAAACGATGCCGCAACACCTACAACCAATAACGCTACACAACAATTCTGTGCCAGTACGTTACCAACGGTAGCTAACATTCAGGTGAATGAAACCGGAGTAATATTTTATGATGCGGCAACTGGTGGTAATATCATAGCATCAACCACTGCATTAGTTAACGGAAACATCTACTATGCTTCACTAACCAATACAGAAACAAATTGTCAAAGTAGTGTGAGATTAGCGGTTACAGTCAATGTAAATGATGCCGCAACGCCTACAACTAATAACGCGACACAACAATTCTGTGCCAGTACCTTACCAACGGTGGCTAACATCCAGGTAAATGAAACCGGAGTCGTATTCTACGATGCGGCAACTGGAGGAAACATCGTAACGCCAACCACTGCATTAGTCAATGGAACGATTTACTATGCTTCATTAACCGACCCAACCACAAACTGTGAAAGTAGCGTAAGATTAGCCATTACTGTGAATGTAAACGATGCGGCAACACCTACATCCAATAGCACGACACAGCAATTCTGTGCCAGTACTTTACCAACGGTAGCCAACATCCAGGTAAATGAAACAGGAGTGGTATTCTACGATGCAGCAACTGGTGGAAACATCATAACACCAACGACTGCCTTAGTGAATGGAACGATCTATTATGCTTCCCTTACCGACCCAACCACAAACTGTGAAAGTAGCATAAGATTAGCGGTTACAGTCAATGTAAACGATGCCGCAACACCTACAACTAATAACGCTACACAACAATTCTGTGCCAGCACGTTACCAACGGTGGCTAACATCCAGGTAAATGAGACCGGAGTGGTATTTTATGACGTGGCTACTGGTGGAAACATCGTAACGCCAACCACTGCATTAGTTAACGGAAGTACCTATTACGCTTCATTAACCAATACGGAAACAAATTGTCAAAGTAGTGTGAGATTAGCGATTACTGTCAATGTAAATGATGCCGCGACACCAACGACTAATAACGCTACACAGCAATTCTGTGCCAGTACGTTACCAACGGTAGCCAACATTCAGGTGAATGAAACTGGAGTAGTATTCTACGATGCAGCAACTGGTGGTAATATTGTAGCACCAACCACTCCATTAGTCAATGGAACGATTTACTATGCTTCATTAACCGACCCAACCACAAACTGCGAAAGTAGCGTAAGATTAGCCATTACTGTGAATGTAAACGATGTGGCAACGCCTACAACCAATAACACGACACAACAATTTTGTGCCAGTACATTACCGACTGTAACCAATATCCAGATCAATGAAACTGGAGTAGTATTCTACGATGCAGCAACTGGTGGAAACATCGTAACGCCAACCACTGCATTAGTTAACGGAAGTACCTATTACGCTTCATTAACCAATACGGAAACAAATTGCCAAAGCAGTGTAAGATTAGCCATTACAGTAAATGTAAATAATGCTGCAACACCAACGACTAATAACCTCGCACAACAATTTTGTGCCAGTACGTTGCCAACGGTGGCTAACATCCAGGTAAATGAAACCGGAGTGGTATTTTATGACGCGGCTACTAGTGGAAACATCGTCGCACCAACCACAGCCTTAACTAATGGCTCAACCTATTATGCTTCATTGACCAATACGGAAACAAATTGTCAAAGTAGTGTGAGATTAGCGATTACTGTAACAATAAACAATGCAGCAACGCCAACGACCAATAACCTCACACAACAATTTTGTGCAAATACATTACCGACTGTAGCCAATATCCAGGTGAATGAAACCGGAGTCGTATTTTATGATGCAGCAACCGGTGGAAACATCGTAGCACCAACAACCGCATTGGTTAATGGAGCGACCTATTATGCTTCACAGGTCCTCGGTACTTGTGAAAGTACAATCAGGCTTGCCATCACCGTAACAGTAAGCAATGTGCCAACCCCAACAACAAATGACCTTACCCAGGAATTCTGTGCAGTTGATAATCCAACAGTAGCAGATATTCAGGTAAATGAAACTGGGGTTATTTTTTATACTGCTGCCTCAGGAGGTACCGTAGTAACTCCCGGAACAGCTTTAGTAAGCGGCACTACCTATTATGTGTCACTGACAAATGGAAACTGTGAAAGCGCTGTCCGATTGGCTATCAGTGTGCTTATAAACAATGCCCCTACACCAACTGCTACCAATCTTACACAGCAATTTTGTAGTGCCAATAACGCAACGGTATCCAGTATTCAGGTAAATGAACCTGGCGTGGTATTTTATACCGCCGCTACTGGTGGAACGATAATCCCTCCAGCTACAGCATTGGTCAACGGAACAATCTACTATGCTTCTTTAACCAATCCGAACACAGGTTGTGAAAGTTCTATAAGACTTGCCATTTCTGTAGCCTTAACCGGTGGCAGTACTTTGGCAGCAATCAGTAGCACTGATGATAGTAATGTTTGTGTATTCGAAGACGTTACTTATACCACTGCCCCAGGCATGACCGGTTATATATGGACCATTACCAATGGAACCATTACCGCTGGTGGAACAGCGACAGATAATTATGTAACCGTCTCCTGGGAGAATGTAGGGCCGGGATCCGTTAATTTATCCTATCAAAATTCCGGAGTTTGTAACACGATCAGTTCCGGATCAGTAGAGGTTGCCGTTACGAGTTGTTCAGATTTGACCATCACAAAAACAGTGGACAATCCAACACCGATGATTGATGACAATGTTGTGTTCACTATAACTGTAAATAATATAGGATTGGGCGAATTGACCGCTATTGTGGTTAACGAGCATCTTCCTTCCGGTTATCAGTTTATCAGTGCCACAGCATCCCACGGAAGTTATAATAACCTTTCCGGTTTATGGAACATTCCAGCGTTGGCTGCAAATACATCCGCTACCCTTTCGGTGACGGTGAAAGTACTGCTGCAGGGTGAATACCTGAATGTTGCCAGTGTGGAGAGTTCAAATCCAATCGATGCCAATCCGAATAACAATATTGCAGAAGCAACGATAGAACCTCTGTGCCTGATTGTGTACAATGAATTCAGCCCTAACAATGACGGCCAGAATGATTTGTTCCGAATTGATTGTATTGAGAAATATCCAAACAATAAATTAGAAGTGTATAATAGATATGGTTCATTAGTCTATAAAGTGAATAGTTATAAAAACGAGTGGGATGGCACTGCCAATGTGAATAGCCCAGTCGCTACGGATAAATTAGCCGCCGGTACATATTATTATGTATTGGATACCGGTACAAATATCATCAAAAAAGGGTGGTTGTATATTACCCGATAAGCGATGGATTCACACAGTATCTCGGAAACAATAACTAAAAAATTACACGTATGAAAATCAATATCAACACCATTATACTCTATACACTACTGCTCACCATAGGAGCAACAGTACGTGTACAGGCACAACAAGAACCGCAATACACACAATACATGTATAATACGATGTCCATCAACCCGGGTTACACCGGGTCTGCGGGGACACTTGAAGCCATCCTGATGCACCGGTCCCAATGGGTCGGTGTGGACGGGGCTCCACAAACCCAGTCATTCAATATTCATACTCCTATCGCAGATGAAAAGATGGGACTCGGATTAACGGCTGCCAATGATAACCTGGGGCCTTCCAATCAGGTTTCGTTGGAAGGGAACTTCTCGTATACCATCATGACAGGATACAATACCAAAATTGCCTTTGGGGTAAAAGCAGGGGCGCGAATGCTCAATATCGACTGGAGCAAAGGCCGTTTTTATGATGCTAATGATGTGCTTTTAAATACTAATGTGGATAACAAAATCCTGCCTTCTATAGGAGCAGGTGCTTATTTCTATTCCGACAAATGGTATGTAGGGCTCTCCGTTCCGAGTTTTATAAAAGGCGATTATTACAATGATGTCCGGGAAAGCGTGATTACCGAAAAACTGCAGTATTACCTCATCGGAGGGTATGTTTTCAATATCAATGATGATTTATTGATCAAACCTACCGTTTTGGCCAGGGCATTGAGCGGCGAACCGATTACTGTAGATGTGTCTGCCAATTTGCTCATCCAGAATACAGTCACACTGGGCCTCTCCTACCGCTGGGATGATTCCGTGAGCGGACTGGCAGGTTTCCAGATTTCGAACAGTTTTTTTGTGGGGTATTCCTATGATTATTCCGTTACTGATTTCAACAAATACAATGACGGCTCCCATGAAATCATAATCCGGTACCAATTACCACAAAAATCGACACGTATTAAATCTCCGAGATTCTTCTAATCTAAAAAACATCTTATGAAAAAAATAATTACTTTATGCCTTCTTTTAGTGTCGGTTATGATGTTTTCACAACAAACATTAAAAAAAGCCGATAAACTCTTTAACCAAATGGCGTACAAAGAGGCCGCAAAAACATACGAGGAATATCTGGAAAATGCTAAAAAACCTCTGGTTTCAGCGTATAGAAATGCCGCTGACTCCTATTATTTCCTCGATGATAATGTCAATGCACTCAAATGGTATAAAAAATTGTATCAGGTTCAAAACCAAAGCCTCACAGATGAGTATTTCAGGCGTTATCTCCAATCACTCAGAGGTGTAAGGGATTATGATACTGCCGATCAGCTCACCCGGGAATTCCTGAAGCAAAAAGGCGATGAAAAAGAAATTGAGCGCTATGTATCCCAGAAAAAATATGCCGACAGCCTCGAAAAAGCACCACAGCGCTATGCCATAAGAAATCTTGAAATCAATAGCCCCAATTCCGATTTCGGAACAGCTTTTTATGGAGATAAGGTAGTTTATTCCTCTACTAAAGATTCCATCAACTTCGATAGAAAGTTATATACCTGGAACGAACAGCCATTCCTCGATTTGTACATTACAGATCGGAATTCGGCTACTGGTGCTTTGTTTAATGAAACGTTCTTCCTGCAGGAACTGCGAACGAAATACCATACGGCAACCGTAACCTTCAGTAAAGACCTGAACACGATCTATTACACCACTAATACCCTTAAAAAGAAAAAATTACTCAATGATGCTGCAGGAACCAATAACTTTCACATCATGAAAGGTACTCTGGAAAATGGCAAAATTATAAAATCGGAATCTGTTCCTTTTAACAGCACCGATTATTCCGTGGGGCACCCTTCGTTAAGCCCGGATGGCAAATGGTTATTCTTTGCCTCCGATATGCCGGGTGGTTATGGCAGTATTGACATCTATGTGGTCGAATTATTCGATGATGGCACAATGGGGCCGGTGAAAAACCTTGGCCCTACAATCAATACTATCGGAAGGGATATGTTTCCTTTTTTCTCCAATGGAATCTTATATTTTTCTTCTGACGGCTATTATGGGTATGGCGGACTGGATGTCTATGAAAGTAACTTTTCCGGTAAAATGAATTTTTCAGCACCGCGAAGCCTTGGAAAAGTAATCAACAGCAATAAAGATGACTTTTCGTTTATTATTGATTCCACCGATACTTACGGGTACTTCTCTTCAAACCGCGCAGGCGGAAAAGGTGACGATGATATCTATTCATTTACCAAAACCAAAGCGGCCTGTGACCAATTGGTATCCGGGAAAGTAACGACTGTAAAATCAAAAGAGCCTGTAGAAGGTGCCACTATAAAAGTATATGATCTTTTTGAAACCGTAATGCAGCAAACTACTTCCGACAAGGAGGGAAATTATCATATTAGCCTTCCGTGTGCTGCTACGTATCGCTTAGAAGCATCCAAACAAAATTACAGTACCAAATCCCAGAAGATTACTACCGTGAAAGCCAACCCAGGAGAAATGAAAGGAGTTGATTTTGAACTGGATAAGCTGCAGGATCTTATTATACCAGATGGCGATCATGAAAAAATCGATATTAATACCATTTTCTTTGACTACAATAAGGCTACCATTACCCCACAAGCCACTGTCGAACTGGACAAAGTAGTCTATGCCATGACGCAGTTTCCTACTCTTAGGATTAAAATAGAATCCCATACCGATTCCAGGGGTAAAGATGCCTACAACCTGAAGTTATCCAATGAGAGGGCAAAAGCTACCGCAGCCTATATCTTTTCCAAAGGTATAGCCGAAAACAGAATTGAAAGTGCGATAGGATATGGAGAAACACGATTATTGAATACTTGTGGCAATCATTCCAAGTGCACCGAAGCAGAGCACAGTATAAACCGAAGATCCGATTTTATTATCGTAGCAAAATAAAGTTTAGTTTGTTTGTTAAAAGAGGTAAAGTGCCAAGCGCTTTACCTCTTTTTGATTATAATTCTGTTATGAGGTGCCCCCCACCCGTTATCGTTTGCTCTTTTGCAAGTTGTATTGAGTCCCGGTCTGCCTGCATCAGGGTTTCCAGTTCCTCCATTTTCTCCCGTACTGCTACGAGGTATTCATCGGTATTTCGGATGCTGGCCAGGTATTTTAAGGTTTTTTCATCGTGTACAAAAAATGTTTTTGCCGATCGTGTCGCTTCATAAGTCGTATGCCCTAATAATTTCAGTACATCCACTCCTAATCTAAGGCTCGTATCCAAGGTTTCCCTGTAAATGTGCATGATACCGGCATTCATTTGGTCGTAGGCATCATACCGGTTGGCAGAGCGCACTAATATATAAAGGTTTGGAAAATGCTTTTTTACTGTTTCAATCATACCCAGGCGTTTCTCCCGGTCATTAATCGCAATTACAATAATTTTTGCTTTACGCGCACCGGCAATTTCGAGCAAATCATACCGCGTTGCATCTCCATAATATACTTTCACCCCCATTTTACGCAGCAGGTCGACATTGTCACTATCATTATCCAAAACCGTTGTAGGAATATTATTAGCTTGTAGAAAACGTCCCACGGTATTGCCAAAATGTCCAAAACCAGCAATAATCACAGGATTATCCTCCGCTTCGATATCGCTTTCTTTTTCTTCTGTTTCCGCTCCCTCTTTAGTGGCACAAAGGCTTGGGAGGATTACTTTTTCATTCAGCATCATAAACAAAGGTGTCAATGCCATACTAACCGCAGTAACGCCCATCATCATATCGGTAATTTCTTTGGTCAATATACGTTCCTGTAATGAAAAGCTCAACAATACAAAAGCAAATTCGCCGACTTGGCTGAGGCCAAAAGTAAATATGAAATTTTGTGCGTTACGGACTTTAAACACCTTTCCAACACCATACAGCACTATCATTTTACACAGCATCAGCCCAATTACCAATCCTGCAATCAACAGCGGTTTGCTCATGATGAGGTCAAAGTCGATTGAACTTCCTACCGAGATAAAAAACAGTCCCAATAAAAGCCCTTTAAAAGGATCTATAGCGATTTCAAGCTGATGGCGGTATTCGCTGTTCGCCAATACTACTCCGGCCAGGAAAGCACCCAAGGCAGGGCTTAATCCTACAGAAGTCATCAATACTGCTATACCAACAACCAACAGCAATGCGGTAGCGGTAAACATTTCCCGCATGCCTGTTTTGGCCATCAGGTGAAAAACAGGACGCAGCAAGTGCCTTCCTGCAAATACGATAAACATCACAGAAAAAAGGATCACTACTGCGTGGGACCAATCCGGCAATCCCTGTATGAAGGTGGGATCCTGGCTTACACCAGCAGGCCGCTTCATTGTATTGTCTGAAAGCATAGGAAAAAAAGCAAGCATCGGAATAATGGCTAAATCTTGAAACAATAATACGGCAAAGGAACTCTGTCCGGCTACCGATTTCAGCCAGCCTTTCTCTTCCAGTGTTTGTAAAACAATAGCCGTGGAAGACATGGAAATAATCATCCCCAATACCAGAGCCTGCTTCCATGGTAACCCCAGCAGCAGGAGCCCACTGGTGATTATAACGGTTGTTGCAACGAGCTGCAATCCTCCCATACCGGTAATGGCGCGGCGCATGTTCCATAAACGTGCCGGTTCCAGTTCAAGCCCAATGACAAAAAGCATCATTACAACTCCAAATTCAGCAAAATGCATAATATCGTGGCTCTGGTTTCCCGTCAGGCCCAATGCCGCCGGGCCAATAATTACGCCTGCCGCAAGGTAGCCCAAAACAGATCCCAGTCCCAGCCGTTTGGCAATGGGCACCATGATTACTGCTCCGGCCAAATAGATCATCGCCTGAAAAAAGAAAGTATCCTGCATCATTTTCAAAAATTGTTAGTAGGTAAAAGTAACCCAATAGGGCATTGTCACTGTAAGCCAATTGCTGGACTTACGGAAATCATCCCGAAGTTCAGGATTACTGCTTTATAATAGTGTGAATATACGAAAAAAAAAGAAAAAAGTAGTGGATTAGCCCCGACAGACGGGGTATCCTTGTGCCCGGTTATTTGTGTTCAGCAAATAACCGGGCATAAGATACAACCAGATGGCGGGAACAGGAGTCGGTAAAAACCTACTGCTTTGCTCCCACCGCTACGACTAAAAAACCGCAGTAAAGAATTTGATATTATTTCCAGCCACCGCCTAAAGCACGGTACAATTCTACATTGGCATCCAATTGTGCTTTACGGATAGAAGCTGCTTCGAGTTCGCTTTGCAACAGGTTGGACTGCGCTACAATCACTTCCAGGTAGTTCGCCATACCATTCTGGAAAAGCATAGTGGCATTACGGATCGCTTTTTGAAGTGTTTGTACACGTGCCGCTGCTGCCTCATGTTGTGCTTTGAGTTTTTCCACTTTAACCTGTGCATCAGAAACTTCACCTACTGCTACAAGAACCGCCTGGCGAAATGCAATTACTGATTTTTCACGTTCGATTTTCGCGATTTCAAATTGTGTTTTTAATTTTTTACGTTGCAATAAGGGTTGTGTAAGGCTACCGGCAACGGTTCCAAACAACGAAGCAGGAAGTGAAAACCAGTTGGCACTTTCAAAAGCATTTACCCCACCAGAAGCAGTGATATTCAATGCCGGATACATGGCCGCTTTGGTAATTCCAACTTTAGCATTCGCTACTTTTAAACCCAATTCAGCACTTTTCACATCCGGCCTGCGGGCCAGTAAGGCGGATGGAAAACCCACTGCAGGATCTTCGGTAACCACCATAGCACTCAATACTGTGTTACGCTCCCGTGCTTTTGGAAAACTTCCTGTAAGTATGCTCAGGGCATTTTCCTGCACGGTAATATTTTGTTCCAGCTGTGGAATCAATTGAGCGGCTGTAAGCCTTTGTGCTTCCGCCTGCTGTATGGCAAGGCTCGTCACCTGTCCAGCATCATATTGCAGGTTGATCACAAATAATGTACTGTCATTGAGCACTAAGTTTTTACGGGCTGTACGAAGTTGCTCATCCAGCATCAACAGGTTATAATAGCCTTTGGATACATTGGCAACAACGATCGTCTGCAATGCTTTTTTAGCCTCGCCTGATTGTAAATATTGTGCCAGCGCACTTTTTTTCTGGTTCCGGATTTTACCCCAGATATCCGCTTCCCAGCTCAGGAAAGCACCAGCATTGTAATCTTCCACATGGTTTTTACCCAAAAATGTATTGGTGCTCAACCCATTAAGGCTGTTTTCCGATAACCGGTTACTCACTGCAGTTGCCTGCAGGTTGATTTCGGGTATATTGCCCCATTTTGCCTGTTTCAGTTGCCATTGGGCAGCTTCAACATTTTTCTGTGCAATTAAAAGGTCATTATTTTTAGCGACGGCACTGTCAATCAGTTTCAAAAGGGAAGCGTCGGTAAAAAACTGCTTCCATTCCAAATCGGCCACACTTAACGAATCGGCCGTAGCACTGTCCCTGAAATGATCAGGAACAGCGGATTTTGGCGCTACAGTATCTGTTGAAATTTTACAGGCTGTGAGTGTGAGTAGCAATAACCCCACTACCACATACTGCATGTTGTATTTTTTCATTTTTATATTTTTAAAATTCCCTTAGGGTTCAATAATTTAGATCAGCGGATTTAAAACAGTATCTTCTTCCTGAGCGAACTTAGGTTTGCCCGAAACTTTCTCCTGCAGGTATTGGAACACGATGAACAAGACCGGAATAACAAATAATCCCAGGATAACACCCGAAACCATCCCGCCTGCTGCACCGATACTAATGGAGTGGTTCCCCATAGCGGAAGGCCCTTTGGCATTCATCATCGGCATAAGTCCTACTACAAAAGCAAGAGAGGTCATAATAATAGGACGCAATCTCAACTTTGCAGCTTCTAAAGCCGAAGACAACAGGGATTTACCTGCTTTCCTTCGTTGTGAGGCAAACTCGACAATCAATATGGCATTTTTGGCCAGCAATCCGATCAGCATCACGAGTGCTACCTGTACGTAAATATTGTTTTCGATCCCGGTAAGGCCAATGGCGACAAAAACACCAAAGATTCCTGTAGGTATAGAAAGAATAACGGAAAGTGGTAAAATATAGCTCTCGTATTGTGCTGCCAGCAGGAAGTAAATAAACAACAGGGAAAGCACAAAGATCACTGCCGATTGTCCACCGGAAGAAAGCTCTTCTTTGGTCATTCCTGAAAATTCAAATGCATATCCGGTTGGTAGATGTTGGGCGGCTACCTCTTCTACAGCCCGTATAGCATCCCCGGAACTATAGCCTGGTTTCGCAATGGCATTTACTCCTATCGAATTGAACAGGTTATAACGGGAAGCCGTTTCCGGTCCGTATACCCTTTTCAGGGTTACCAATGTACTGATTGGTACCATATTCCCTAATCTGTTTTTAACGAAAATACCGTCCATGGCGCCAATTTCTGTACGGGCTGTTTTATCTGCCTGCACCATAACGCGGTAGTATTTCCCAAAGCGGTTGAAATCAGAAGCCTGCGCACTACCAAAATAGGCCTGCATAGTTTGTAATATATCCCTGGTGCTTACGCCCAATTGCTCTGCTTTCACATCGTCAACTTCCATATCGTACTGGGGATAATCGGCTTTAAATGAAGTAAATGCTACTGCAATCTCCGGCCTTTTCATCAGTTCCCCGATAAATTTATTTCCAATACCACTGAATTTATCCAGTTTACCACCGGTTTTATCCTGCAATACAATATCCAGACCATCCACATTACTAAATCCTGGAACCGTTGGGAACGTAAAGACGAAGAAATTGGCACCTTTAATACCTGATAACTTTTGGCGTACCTCATCCATAATACCGTTAATATCCTGGATTTTACCGCGTTCTTTCGTTGGTTTCAACAAGACAAAGGCTACTCCGGAAGAAGGGCTGGACGATTGGGTCAGGATATTAAATCCGGACAATCCCATCAGCGTTTTCTTGGACTCCATATTGCCTAATAAATCTTCCGCTTTGTGGATCACAGCTGTAGTACGTTCCAGTGAAGCGCCAGCAGGCATCGATAATGAAATCGCAATGAATCCCTGATCTTCAGAAGGGATAAATCCGGTTGGTGTGCGTTGTACCATAACCACAGTCGCTACAATTACCAAGGCAAGACCTCCAAGGCTTACCCATTTATGACGGATTAAAAAGCGAAGGCTTCCCAGGTAATTGTGGGTGATTTTATCAAATCCACTATTAAAACCGGCAAAAAACTTCTCTTTGAATGATTTTTTCTCTTCTGGCCCATGCCCATTCGAGTGCGTTTCTTTTAGGAATAATGCCGCAAGCGCCGGGCTTAGCGTTAATGCATTTACTGCTGAAATCACAATGGCTATTGCAAGAGTAAAGGCAAATTGCCGGTAAAATACTCCTGTAGAACCCTCCATAAAACCAACGGGTAAGAATACGGCAGACATTACAAGTGTAATGGAGATAATTGCTCCGGTAATCTCACTCATTGCCGAAGCTGTTGCCGCTTTCGGAGAAAGATGTTTATGCTCCATCTTGGCATGTACGGCCTCGACGACGACAATCGCATCATCGACCACAATACCAATTGCCAGTACCAGCGCAAACAACGTCAGCAGGTTAATGGAGAATCCAAGCAAGGACATGAAGAAAAAGGTCCCTAAAATTGCTACCGGAACGGCAATTGCCGGAATCAGCGTAGATCTAAAATCCTGTAAGAACACAAAAACTACAATAAAAACCAGTATAAAGGCCTCGATCAAAGTTGATTTTACCTGTGCAATAGACTGATCCAGTGAATCCTTCGTATTATACAATACCAAATGTTTTACCCCGGTCGGGAAATCTTTGGATGCTTTTTCCATCAGTGCTGCAATGGCAATCTGTATTTCATTTGCATTGGATCCGGCAAGCTGCATGGTCGCAATATTAACGCCAGGTTTTCCATTGACACGGGTAAAATTACCATAGGTGTAGGATCCAAATTCAACTCGTGCCACATCCTTCAAACGCAATACCGAACCGTCGGCATTCGAACGTATTACGATATTTTCATATTCTGTAGGCTTATTGAGTTTTCCTTTATATTTTATTACATATTCAAAAGACTCCTTACTGCTTTCCCCGAATTTTCCGGGAGCCGCTTCCAGGTTTTTATCCTGGATTGAAGCCATAATTTCTTTTGGCGTCAGGTTATAGGCTGCCATTTGGGCTGGGTTCAGCCAAACCCGCATCGAATAATCTTTACTTCCTCCAAAAATCAGGGATTGCCCTACTCCGGGAATCCTTTTGATTTCAGGGATAATATTGATCTGGGCATAATTGGCTAAAAAGGTCTGGTCGTATTTGCTTTCATCTTCAGAATACAAATCCACTACCATGATAAGGCTGTTTTGTTGTTTCGCTGTAGTGATCCCCGCCTGTACTACTTCAGAAGGAAGCTGGCTCGTGGCTTGTGCTACCCTGTTTTGTACGTTTACAGCTGCCTGGTCCGGATTGGTGCCCAATTTAAAATATACCGTGATCACTAATGAACCATCATTACTCGCCGTAGAACTCATATAACTCATGTTCTCTACCCCATTAATGGATTCCTCCAGCGATGGCGCTACCGAACGTAATACCGTTTCAGCATTTGCACCGGGGTAAAGTGCAGTCACCTGAACTGCCGGTGGGGCAATATCAGGAAACTGTTGTAGTGGCAGTTTTGTGAGCCCTAAGATCCCCACAATAACAAGCAGGATAGAAATTACTGTCGCCAGTACAGGTCTATCGATAAATTTTTTAAACATAATTATGATCTGAAATTAATTTTTAGCCAATTGTTTTTTAATGTTTTCAGGCTGTATTACGGTTCCTTCCTGAAGGTTTTCAAAGCCGCTGAATACAATTTTGTCTCCCGATTTTACTCCTTCTCCTACCAGGTAATCAGTACCGCTTTTTCCGGAAACAAGGATAGGCTGTTTGGTCACTTTATTGTCTGCCCCAACGGTAAACACAAAAATCTTATCCTGGATTTCCATGGTAGATTCCTGAGGTACCAATAAAACATTGGCATGATCCAATTGCAACTGGATTTTTCCCGTGTTTCCGGAACGCAATAATCCTTGTGGATTCGGGAATGTAGCCCTGAGTGTGATTGCTCCTGTATTTTTATCAAATTGCCCATCGACCATATCAATATGCCCGGATTGTGCGTAAGCTTTGGTATCCGCCAGAAGCAATTGTACCGGTGGTAATTTTTTGATCTTATCACTAATGGTAATGCCCGGATATTGTTCTTTAAACTGGATAAAGTCATTTTCGCTTAATGAAAAATAAGCATACACTTCGTGTACATCCGAAAGTCGGGATAAAGGCTCAACATCCGTAACACCAACCAGGCTTCCTTGTTTTTTAGGCAAACGCCCAATGTAACCGCTCACCGGAGCTGTAATTAAGGTATAACCGAGGTTTATTTTGGCAGAAGCTACTATCGCTTTTGCCTGCTCTATGGTAGACAATGCGATACTATGGCTTGCTTTTGCAGTTTTGAGTTGGTAATCCGATACTACTTTATTTTGTACTAAAGGTGTCAGCTTATCAATTTCCAGTTGTGCATTTAGTAATGCGGCCTGAGCTGCATGTAAAGAAGCCAATGCATTATTGTATTGCTCCCGATAAGGCTGCTCGTTGATTTTAAATAAGGATTGCCCTTTGGTAACATATTGCCCTTCATCAACGAAAATCTTTTCAAGATTGCCATTTACTTGTGGGCGGATTTCAATATCCACTGTTCCCTGTATGGAAGCGGGATAGGTAACACTGGTAACCGCAGCCGCATTACTGATGGTAAGGACAGGCAAAGATGGAGCCGGAGCCGCAACATTAGCGTTTTTATCTCCGGAACAGGAATAAACTATCAGTATAAGGACTGCTGCAATTATTCTTTTCATGATGTGAAAAATTAGGATTATGGATTGTTTTAATTTTTGATTATTGCTACTAATCATAGTAGTCAAGTTTTATAAATAACACGATTAAACTATTTAATGACGTTAAGTAATTATTACGAAAATGCACTGAAATAAGAGGATCGTTACATTCTATACTTTTTAGTATTAAACTAAATTAAACCATTTAATGACGTTAAGTAGTACGCCAAAAAAGAATGAAAAAAGGAACTTTACACGATTCGTAGAGTATTAAGTTAAAATTAAATTGATGTTAGCAAATTTAATGCTGTTAAGTAGACTGGCAAATTTTTTTAATTTGCTACGGTCAGCGAACGGATGATTCCTCCGATGGCATCTTTTAAAATTTGATTATTAATATTGTCTGATAATCCATTCCCCACAATATTGATCGATATTAGTCCGTGGATTACTGCAAAAAATGTAAAATACTTTTGTTTCACTGATTCATCCGAAGGATTCTGTCCTTTCATCACTTCCCGTATCACCGAAGTGAATAACAGTAATGGCGCTTCGGCTTCCGGAACACGTTCCATACAACAACTCACTTCCACCCCGAACATCACCTGATACATTTCTTTATCGGCGAACGCAAAATTCCAATAGGCCATCCACATCGCTTCCAACTGGTCTGCCGAATTTTCAGCACTATTTTTGGCTTCCTGTATGTATTTGGTCAGGCTTACAAATCCCATTTTAGTCATTTCCTGCAGAATGGCTTCTTTATTGGAAAAATATTCATAAATGATTGGCGCGGTGTATTCAATTTTATCGGCTATCTTACGCATACTTAATCCTTGCCACCCGTCTGTTTTCACAATTTGGCAGGCAGCTATCAATATGTTTTTTTTCGTTTCTTCCTTCTGTCTGAGTATTCTGTCTTTACTTGCCATAATCTCTTCACTCCTCGTTAAAAACTGTAAATTCGTTTAACACCGTTAAGCAAAATTACTATAAAATTAAAACTCCTGCAATTTTCGGTATAATTTTTTCTTATAATAGTATTAAAAAAGGCACAGGCAATTACTCTAATCACCTGTAAACTATGATATTAGAATATAAATTTAGTACTCAGGAAATTTGATTTTTCCTCGTGTACAATTTCATTAATCAGCTTTTTATTACTTTCATTCATCTTAAAAGCGACTAAAGAACGGATCGAAAAAGATCGAATTGCATCCGTTACAGATAACGTCCCTTCGGCACTGTCTTTTCTTCCGGTAAAAGGGAAAACATCTGGTCCGCGTTGGGATTGGCTGTTAATATTGACACGGCTCACCTGGTTTACCAAAGGATCGATCAACGCAGCCAGTTCATCAGAATCTGTACTAAAAATACTAACCTGCTGTCCGTAGTTACTTTCAATCAGGTATTCAATTACTTCTTCCATATCTTCAAAAGGGACTATAGGCACTATAGGCCCAAACTGTTCTTCATAGTAGAGTTTCATCTCTTTATTTACCGGATAAACTACTGCGGGATAAAAAAATGATGCTTTCACAGTACCTCCGTTTTCATTCACCACCTGTCCGCCATGTGCTACTGCATCGGCAATACATTCCTTCAGGTAATCAATTTTATAGGGTTCCGGTAATGGTGTCAGTGAAACCCCTTCCTCCCACGGTAATCCAAATTTCAATTCCGAAACGGCCTGATTGAACTGTTTTAAGAATTCATCGGCAATGCTTTTATGCAGCCAGACAATTTTTAAAGCGGTACAACGCTGCCCATTAAATGATAAAGCACCGGTAAGGGTTTCTTTAACTGCCAGTGGAATATCTGCTTTCGAAGTAATGATCGAGGCATTTTTAGCATCCAGCCCTAATACCGCCCGTAATCGATTT
Organism: Flavobacterium kingsejongi; assembly: GCF_003076475.1. Classification (NCBI taxonomy): domain Bacteria; kingdom Pseudomonadati; phylum Bacteroidota; class Flavobacteriia; order Flavobacteriales; family Flavobacteriaceae; genus Flavobacterium; species Flavobacterium kingsejongi. Next base: position 3,698,471 of record NZ_CP020919.1, read on the forward strand.
ACTTTAGGATGTTGTTTTTTCAGTTCGTTGGCAACCTTACTGGAACCAATTAACGTCAATACATTAATTTTTCCAGATTGCATCAACCCCGGAATAATTATATTGCCCCGCCCGTAAATCACATTAATCACGCCTTTTGGAAAAGCCTCCTGGAATGCTTCCTGTAACGGATAGTGCAACAATGTCCCAAATTTGGGTGGTTTAAAGAGTATGGTGTTACCCATAATCAATGCCGGGATCAACGTGGTAAATGTTTCGTTTAACGGATAATTAAAAGGGCCCATGCACAATACAACCCCTAATGGAGATCTGCGGGATTGCGAAGCAATACCTTCAACAATCGTAAAACCAGAAGAATCGCGATCCAGGTTCTTCAAGGCATCGATCGTAGCATAAATATATTCCACCGTACGATCAAACTCTTTTATAGCATCGGCATGGGATTTTCCAATCTCCCACATAATCAGCTTGACGACTATTTCCTTACGGGCTATCATCTTTCCTGTAAAAGATTCTACATGATGGATCCGTTCTGCGACACTCATGGTTGGCCACTCGCCACGACCATCATTATAGGCTATAACTGCTGCATTTAATGACTCCTGCGCTTCTTTTTCGGTGGCTAAAGGATAACTCCCGATGCGCTTTGATACCAATCCTTCAGCTGTTTTGAGGTAAATTGGCGAATACACCTCGTGCATGGCACCGTCCCACTTTTTCATTTCGCCATCACTGAGGTATTCTTTCTGATGGATCTCATCAATCTGGAATTCAGCAGGAATAGCGTTTTCTGTTACAAATAAATTTTCTAAAGCTTCATTAAAAGACTTGGTATCCATAGACTATAACTTAGAGGTTGGTATTTATAAATTTAACCATAATATCTTTGGGAAATCCTAAATTTGACTAAAAATTAATCCTTTATAATTGAACGTTTGTTCCAGATTAAGCGGGTAAAAAATGCTTTTTACCACAAAGCACCTAATATAAAATCAGGAATTTCTTTAGGGGCTATAGGAGCATACGTCACTACATTTTGTTCCGGTTCAAAAGTTGGCGAACCTGTACTGCTTGGTGTGGCATAGGTATAATTGCCTACAATTTTTTCAGTATACATTTGCTGTTGTAAGGCATTAATCACTTTCTCTTTGGACACGCCTTCTTTTTCACTGATAATTTTCACACACTTATTCAGTACTGCTATCGATTCTTCAAAAGAATTCGTATTGGATACCCTGTTTTTGATATCAATTTGCTGCGGAATGAGATTGCTATTTTTCATAATAGTAAGTTTTAATATTGAACGTTCATTCTAAAATAAACTAAATTTTTTTACTTTTTAATCATTGAAATTAAAAATGTAATCTGGTTCTGGATCAATTGTTTATCACCGGTTACAATGTAAGATTGCCATAAGCCACTGAAATAAGTGCCGACAAAGTTAGCCAGCATTTTGGCATCCTGCTCTTTGATTTCTCCTGCCTCCTGCCCTTTGATAATCAGTTCTTCAAATACCTTTGTAATCTTACAGCCACTGAGCTGTATGATGTGCTGCACGCTTTTGTCGTCAGAAGCCAGTTCCAGGGAACATTTGACAGACATACACGAGTTCTTGCCATTTACAAAAGCTTTTTTTACATTGCCCGACAGGATCTGCTCTATCGCTTTTAAAGGGGATGATACAGTCGTCGCAACATTTGTATATTCCTTCAAAATTTCTTCTGCATAATTACTAAGGCTTTGCAAAAACAAACTGTGCTTGTCTCCAAACGTATCATAAATACTTCCCCGGTTGAGTCCCATAGCTTCCACCAGGTCCTGCATCGAAGTACCACTGTACCCCTTCTCCCAAAAAAGGTCGCGGGCTTTAATCAGTTTTTCTTCCGGTTCAAATTCTTTTGTCCTTGCCATGATGCAAATTTACAATAATAGAACGTTCGTTCAAGAATAAAAAACAGATTTATATAAATTTTAACTTTATATAAATCTGTTTCAGGGTTTTAATCATCACTCAGCAGGTCTTCATCATCCTGATCGGAAGAAACCGACTGGTGGCTTTCTCGCGAGATTTCGATGTTATCTTCGAGGATTGTATCATCAGCATCATATACTTCTGAATCCCTGGAGATTTTCAAAGTATCATTTGCTTCATCATATAATAATTCGTCATTAGCCGTCTCATTATGATCTGAATTTCGTGTTGGGTTACTGTCTTTTGTATACTGAACGCCTTCCTGCTCCATCGCAAGGTATTTATCATGCACATCAAAATTATCTTTATCTTTTGTAGTGTCCGGCGTTTTAGGGACTATTTTTTTATCTGTTTTTTCGTTTTCTTTTTTCATAATACTTTCTTTTTAGAATAAAATAAAACAATTTACATCATTGCCATTTAACAGCTGTAAATTGGTACGTAGCATATTGGTTAATAACTGACTTTGTTTGGTTCTCTTTTTTGTTTTATTGACCAAATCCAATGAAATCTGAACCTTTTTGTGCGTGTAATTTTTTGTTTTCATAGCAATAAAATTTAGTAAATGAGCAACTGGGGTATGGTGTGCCTAAAGACCCTTCCTTACAAATTTCAGGAATTTATAATCCCTTAAATTATACAATTTTACTATATCGTTATACAATTGCCACAAATAAAAAAACGGCCTATACAATAAGCCGTTTTTTAAATCCACAATAGGTAGTACTTATATGGTTTGAATTTGTTTTTGGTGTTTGAAAACAGGGAATGAATATCCCCTTTTTACTTCTAATTTCAGGTTCGAAATGAAGAACAATTTAATTTGATTGATTCCTTTTCCAAGAAAAGATTTGTGAATCAATAAATTTACGATGCAAATCAGCATTAATACAACTTCCATTAGCATTACGATGATCGTATTAAATTCTTGTACATAATCCAATTGGCCTACAAAACTGTTAAGGGTCAATGAAAATACTATTACTGACAGGAGGAGCGATATTGTCTTCATAATTTTACTTTTTTTAGATTAGTATGGTGATAGTGGTTTGTCAAATTTGTTTCTGCTAAATTATACTATCTGTACACCTGTGCCGTTACACAATTTTAAGAAAATATTATATTTAAAAATTATCAGCACCAAATTCTGCAGATCCCAATAATCCAAAAATCCGCGCTACAGCAGCTGTAACGCGGATTTAGTCCTTTTAGTCCTTTTAGTATCAGCTTTTTCTGCTTACAATTTTATTATTCACGACCTCCTGGTTGAGTTCATTGGTAAATAAAATCTGATTTTTTTCATAATTCTGCAGGGAAATATTATAACGGGCATTTTTTACCTTTTCATAATTAATAGTAGTATCTACTTCATAATAAGAAAAGCCTTTTCGCATCTTTGAAGGCAGGTAACCGCAATAGGCATAATATTTCCCATCAATAATAATACTCACATTATAATAGTCAAAATTATCATTGTTGATTAATATCATCCCGGCATCGGTAAATTCCATTTTAGGATTGATGCGGTATTTTTCTCCTTTTGAACAGGACAATTGCAAATTCCGGTTATATTGATCACCCCATTCCGTTTTAAAGTGAGCACCTGATTCCAGTTCAAAATGACCACCTAATTCCGGTGCAAAGTGAGCACCTCCGTTTTGATTAAAAACTATATTTTTTCATCTGTTAATTAGTATTCAAATATAATAAAATATCACTCTTTGTTTATTCCTCTTTTCTTTCTCATGGATTCTCCATGTAATTCAAGCCTATGAGATTGGTGTATAAGTCTGTCTAATATTGCATCGGCTATCGTTTTTTCTCCAATTATATCATACCAGCCTTGAACTGGTATTTGTGATGTCACGATTATAGAGCCGTTATTATGCCTGTCCTCTATGATCTCTAAAAGAGTAATTCGGTTATGGCTGTCAAGTGCCTGGAGTCCAAAATCATCAAGTATTATAACATCCTGTCTTTGTATTTTGGTAAGTTCCCGTAGATAAGTACCATCTGCTTTAGCCATTTTTAGTCTAGCGAACAATTTTGAGGTATTAAAATAACTTACCTTAAAACCCTGTATACAGGCTTGATAACCTAATGCAGTACCTAAATAACTTTTACCGACACCGGTGCTTCCAGTGATTAAAATGTTTTCGTTTTTCTCTATAAATTCGCATTCTGCCAGACGCAGTACCATGTTTCGGTCCAGGTTACGTGATACATCAAAATTGATACTTTCAATATTTGATTTGTAATGGAATTTGGCATTAGTGATACTTCGTTCAATACGACGATTGTACCTTTCATCCCATTCTGCATCAATAATCATCGATACAAACTGGTCAAGGGTATAATGATCTGTTTTCCCGCTTTCAATGGCTGTTTTAAAAGCATTAAACATGCCATAAAGCTTCATTTGTTTCATTTTGGTTACTGTGGATTCATTCATTTTTTCAAGATTTAATTTAGTTATAATAGTGTTTTCCTCTTATGTTACTGTGATCGGGAAGTTCCTGCTCAGGTTCTTGATCAAAATCAATATGATCCAAGTTGTTTTCTAAAATGTTTTGTATGGTCTTAAAATTGTAAATTTTAAAATCAAGTGCCCGCCTGCAGGCATTTATTAATCGCTGTCTGCCTACCTTTTTTTCAAAATTCAGTATTCCTAAACAGCTTTTATAAGCCTGTTCTGGATGATTTCTGCTTTCGATTATCTGCATTATATATTCTCCTACTGACTCATCAATATTATTAGCCCATTCAATGAAGCGGGCAGCACTCCATTGGGCTACAAATTGATGTGTACTGGCTAAATGCTCAGGAGTTGTTGTATAGACATAAGGTTTGTAGTTTCTTGGATGTACAGCTATTCGATTGTATTTATAATAAATCTCTACTGTTGATTTGGTATATAACAGCTTGGCTTTCTTCTTTACATATTGATACGGAACGCTGTAATAGTTTTTGTCCTGGCTTAATTGAACATGACCGTTTTGCATTACTGTTGCAAAAGACTGGTATTTAATTTCAAAACGATCTTGTGGGAGTGGACGCAGTTTTTCTTTCTCGTCTTCTAAAAATAATTCAAAGCGGGAATAAGGGCGTCCTGTCAGTTTTCTGTTATTGTGAGAGTCAAGTAAATCCCAGATCTGCTGGTTTAATTCTTCCAGAGAAAAGAACTTAGTTTCTTTTATGGTTACATAAATCCTTCGATATAATATCTTAACAGCTCCTTCAACTAGTGACTTGTCTCTGGGCCTGTAAGCTCTGGCAGGTAAAATTGTGGTTTCGTAATGTTCTGCTAAATCAGCCAGGGTTTCATTGATTGTCGGTTCAAAACGACTGCTTTTTATTACGGCAGATTTTAAATTATCTGGAACAATGGCGGCAGGAGTGCCTTCAAAAAAGCGCATGGCATTTTCTACCGAGTCAACAAAGTTTTCCTTTTGCTGGCTCATGGAAGCTTCAGCATACGTGTATTGGCTAGCGCCCAATATTGCTACAAAAAATTGTACTTCTTTGACTTCTCCAGTATCTATATCAATAATTGAGAGTGTCTTTCCGGCATAATCAACATACATTTTATCACCAGCCTTATGGTTCATATGCATGACCGGATTAACTCGTTTGCCCCATATATTGTAATGATAATGAAATTGTGAAGTTCGATAACCATCAGGATTTACAGCAATATATTGTTCCCACATATGCTGTACGGTAACGCCAACTTTTTTTAGTTCACGTTCCATTTTAGGAAAAAAATCATAAAGTGTCTGTAATCTCGGGCTAATGGCCTCTACACTAGTCTGGGAGAATAAAAGTTCCAGCTCTGCATCGGTTTTTTGGTCGATTAATTCAAAGCTTAATTCGAGAACTTCAAATAAAGAAATATATTTCTTTACCGTATTTCTTGAAAGGGATAAGTAGCTACTTATAAATAACTTACTCTTTCCATTACAATAGAATTTAATTACTTTTCTAATTTTACTCATGTCTGTTATTTTGTTTGCCATAATCCGTAAATTTTTAACGAATGTATGGTTCTAACAACATGAAAAAATCAATAGTTTTTAATACTTAATTCACCACAAAACTTGGTGGTCAATTTGCTCCGGAATTAGGTGGTCAGTTTGCTCCGGAACGGGTGGTCAATTTACTCCGGAATTAGGTGGTCAAATTGACCGGTTTTTCCAGGACAATGCCAAAAAACAAAATAGCAGCAGTATGTAGTTTCTCATATTATTAATTCTTTTGCTCCTGATCTGGTGGAGCTATCGGCTTTGTATTCTCCATACAATCCCGTCAATTCTTTAGTATAGATAGAAATGCTAAGCGCCAAAAACAAAACGGCGGTTTGCATCATAAATTGTTCTTTCTTTAAAATTGGCTTTTGTTATTCTTTGGGCTCAACATGTATCAGGATATTGGCAATTTGCGGAATCTGACGTTGCAATTCGATTTTTAAGCGGTGTGCAATATCGTGCCCTTCTTTCACTGTAATCTCACCGGCAACAATCAGGTGCAAATCTACATGGAAGGTCATTCCTGTTTTTCTGACAAAGCATTTTTCGGTATCGACAACACCGTTTACCTTTTGCGAAAGCACCCGGATATCCCCCACTAAATCATCATAGAGGTGCTCATCCATAATTTCCCCCAAAGCTGGCCTGAAAATAAGGTAGGCATTATAAATAATAAACCCTGAAGCCAATAAAGCAGCCCAGTCGTCGGCCGTTTCATAGCCTTTACCCATAAAAATTGCAATCGAAATCCCGATAAAGGCCATCAGTGAAGTAATGGCATCACTCCGATGGTGCCAGGCATCTGCTTTTAAAGACGAACTATTGGTCTCTTCGCTTTTTTTGGAAACGATCCGGTAGAATACTTCTTTTATAATTACGATAATCCCCAGTACTATTAAGGTATAACCTTTGGGTATATCATGGGGTGTCCGGATATTCTCAATACTCTCATAGGCGATAATTGTAGCCGAGACCACCAAAAACCCGACTACAGCAAAAGTAACCAATGGCTCTGCTTTTCCATGTCCGTAAGGATGGTTCTCATCGGCAGGGCGTGAAGAATATTTTAGCCCAAAAAGGACCAGTAAGGACGAAAATACATCGGTGGTGGATTCTATCGCATCTGCTATTAAGGCATAGGAATTTCCAAAAAAACCGGTCAATCCTTTTACAATGGCCAAAGCCAGATTACCAAGGATACTCAGGTAGGTTGTTTCTATTGCTTTTTGTGCATTGTCCATTTGCATTTTGTATTGAATTACAAAACAGCTCCGCCGTTTCAGGCTGCAAAAATACAATTTTTAATACGTTGGAGTTTCATTTCAATCCAATAAAAAACCACCAAAAAACAATCTTCTGGTGGTCTTATTGGTAACAAATCAGTATGCGGTTAAGGGACAATAACTTTACCTTTCCATTGCGCAATACCACCGATCAGGTTATTGGTATTTTCAAAACCCATTTCTTGCATGATCGCACAAGCTTTGGCACTTCGTACCCCGGCATGGCAGTAAACATAATAGTTTTTGGTTTTATCCTGCTGATCTATCTGGTAAACGAATCCCTGTCCTTTATAGATATCAATATTAATCGCACCGGGAATAATTCCGGTTTCATATTCATCGGGTGTTCTCACATCCAAAATAACTGCATTTGTGTCGGCCTCCAGTTGAGACAGCCATTCTTCCTGAATTAAGTCCATTGTAATTTTAGTTTCAAATTATATATTCTGTTATTTTATTCCACAACCGATTGCTTTCGTTTCTTTTACTGCGATTGCTTTATTCTGCAATAAGGCATCAACAGCATTTTCAACATATTTTACTTTTACTGCTTTGGCATCCTCATAATTATCATCGATAGCACCAATGTATTCTACAACATTTCCCTGTGGCGTTTTCTTCAGCACATAGACATGAGGTGTTTTTGTAGCGCCATACTGTGGGTATATTTTTTGCCCTTCGTCAAATAGATATGGAAAAGTAAATCCTTTTTCCTTTGCTTTTACTTTCATCAGCTCAAAACTATCATCCTTTTGTTTTGCAGGATCATTTGGATTGATCGCGATAACCGGATAGCCTAATTTTTTATATTTCTTATCCAGTGCTACAATACGGTCTTCATAGGCCTGTGCATAGGGACAATGATTACAGGTAAAGATAACAATGTATCCTTTTGCCGCTTTAAAATCCTTCAGCGACACTTTTTTATTATCTATGTTTTTAAGGCTGAAATCTGTCGCTATAGCACCAATTTTATAACCTCCAGGCGGTTGCATTGTACTGAATGCGCTTAGCATTCCAACAACAATTACCGCAGCAATAATTTTAAATGTTTTCATAATTTTATTTGTATTTTTTGTGTGTTATTATTATTTAAAATGTTCGATTTCTTTTTTCAATTCCTCATAGGTAAACGTTTTTTCAAGAAAAACCCTTTGCTCTTTTTTATAAAAAATGGTTGCAGGGATAGCGCCCGACCAGGTACTGTCTATTTTTTCGATCCAGGTATTGGCATCTTTGTCATCCAATAGCACAACTTCAGATTCTATCGCATGCTTTTGAATAAATGGAATGAGCTTGCTTTCGATTGTTTTCGGCATGTCAAGGCTTACCAGTACTACTTTGACAGGTTGGTTCTTATAAGCTGTAGCCAGTTTTTCAAAATTAGGAAGTTCTTCAATACAGGGCTGACACCAGGTTGCCCAAAAGTTAACGATATATAAGGTATCGTTTTTTTGTTCCAGAAAAGGACGTAACCCTTCATAATCGTAGGATTTTATCGTAATCCCATCCTTAGTATATCGCGCTTTTACGATAGATTCTGCTTTTGGGGCTGCAGGTTTTTGTTTACAGGATACTATGCTAAATAATAAGAAAAGTGAAATGCTTTTTAGAATCGTTTTCATCGGTATAAGAATGCTTTAGTATCAGGGAGCTAAAATTACCGAAACTCTTTTGTTTATTATTCCTGATTTTAATTTTAACATAATTTTAATACAACTGTTGTATATACAAATTAAATATAACTCTACATTTGTACCTACAAATTTTGTAATTACAAATGAAGATCGAAGCAGTAATAAAAACAGAAAAAGCATTGACCCTGTCCAAACAGGTTCTTTTGAATATTCTACATACTCAGAACGTACTACAAGAGAAGTTTAATGAAGTTTTAAAACCTTATGAAATCTCCGGAGAGCAGTTCAATGTGCTACGGATATTACGGGGGCAAAATGGAAATCCAGCCAATATGTGTGTGATCCAGGAACGGATGATTGCCAAAACAAGCAACACTACACGACTGGTAGACAAATTATTATTAAAAAAACTTGTGACACGGGAAATCTGTAAAAACAACAGGCGTAAAGTAGAAATAAAAATTACAGATAAAGGATTAGGGCTACTCAATGACCTCGATCCAAAAATTGTGTGCCATGAGCAACGCTTCTCCGATAACCTTGCTGAAAATGAACTCCTTCAGCTGATAGAACTGCTGGAGAAATTTAGAAATGAATAATTTAAACACCACTATGAGCGATTTATTAAATAGCCTTAAATGGCGCTACGCAACAAAGAAATATGATGCGACACGTAAAGTTTCAGAAGCCGATTTGGCTACTATTAAGGAAGCAATACGACTCAGTGTTTCTTCAATGGGACTTCAACCCTACAAAATCATGGTAATTGAAAACCCGGAAATCCGTGAAAAACTGAAAGCAGCAGCTTACAACCAGACTCCTATTACAGAAGCTTCACAACTTTTTGTATTTGCCAATGAAGTAAATGTCGGAGAAAAACAAATTGAAGGCTACCTTACTAACATTGCGCAGGAAAGACAAATCCCAAAAGAAAGCCTTCAGGGCTTTAGCGATATGCTTTATGGCGCTATCAATGGTTTTTCTGAAGAAGGAAGAAATACCTGGACCGCAAAACAAACTTATATTGCTCTTTCTACATTAATTGCAGCAACAGCAACCTTACAGATTGACGCTACTCCTATGGAAGGTTTTAATGCCGCACAATTCAATGAAATCCTTGGCCTGGATCAATTGGGCCTAAATGCTGCTGTTATCGCGACTATTGGATACCGACATGAAGAAGATGCTACCCAGCATTTCAAAAAAGTACGAAAATCTCATGATGATTTGTTCATCACTTTATAATCAAAAACCCTTAATTAATCTTTAATTCCTTTTCAAAATGAAAAATTTAAAAACAGTTGCAATCGCATTATTAGTAGCATTCGGCACACTTAACGCCTCAGCTCAGGAGAAAAAAGTCGATGTTGCTAAAAGCAAAATCAACTGGGTAGGTAAAAAAGTTACCGGTAAACACGAAGGTACCATCAACCTTAAAGATGGTGTTTTAATCTTTAAAGACGGAAAATTATCTGGTGGTAACTTTACTGCAGATATGACTTCTATTACAGTAACTGACCTGAAAGCTGGTGAAGGTAAAGAAAAACTGGAAGGTCACCTGAAAGCTGATGATTTCTTCGGTACAGATAAATTTGCTACTGCAAAATTAACGTTCAAAACCATCGGTACAAAAGCTAAAAATGTATATACTGTAACTGCAGACTTAACCATCAAAGGCATTACAAAACCAGTTACTTTTGAAATCACTGTAAATAAAAACAATGCTGTTGCAGCACTTAAAATTGACAGAACTAAATACGATATCAAATACGGTTCTGGTAGTTTCTTCGACGGTTTAGGAGACAAAACGATCTCTGATGAATTCGAATTGACTGCTGATTTAAAATTCTAATCGCTTTTTCACCCCAAAAAACCCCTGACAATACAAGATTGTCAGGGGTTTTTATTTTTATAACCATTGCTGTTTTCAGATTAAAACAGTCCTTCGACCGATAAATAGCGTTCTCCAGTATCGTAATTAAATGTCAGTATCCTGGCTCCAGGTTTCACTTCGCCCAGTTTTTTGGCCACAGCGGCTAAGGATGCCCCGGTCGAAATTCCTCCTAAAATCCCTTCCTGAAGTGCCAGATTTCGCGCATATTCAAAGGCTTCTTCTTTGCTTACCTCAATTACACCATCAATAAGTTCACTTTTATAAATGGAAGGCACAAAACCTGCCCCGATCCCCTGTATCGGATGCGGTCCCGGAGCACCACCACTCAATACCGGTGATAATTCCGGTTCTACGGCAAAGACTTTCAGCTCTGGAAAATGCTGTTTTAAGATTGCTGCTACCCCAGTAATATGGCCACCGGTTCCCACACCTGTAATTACATAATCCAATCCTTCCGGAAAATCGGCTAAAATTTCCTGGGCAGTTGTTTTTTTATGCGCTTCTACATTCGCATTATTATCAAACTGGCTTGGAGACCAGGCATGGGGAGTAGATGCTGTTAACTCCGCAGCTTTTTCTATAGCTCCTTTCATACCTTTTTCCCGTGGCGTCAGCTCAAATTCTGCCCCATAGATCGACATCAGTTTGCGACGCTCAACACTCATGGATTCCGGCATCACCAAGATGATTTTATAGCCTTTGACTGCTGCGACTAAGGCCAGTCCAATTCCTGTATTCCCAGAAGTCGGCTCAATGATAACACTCTCTTTCGTCAACAACCCTTTGCTCTCTGCATCTTCAATCATCGCCAGGGCAATACGGTCCTTAATGCTGCTTCCCGGATTATTTTTCTCTAATTTGATCCATACTTCGTGTTGGTCTCCAAAAAGAGTATTGATTTTCACAACCGGTGTTTTACCGATGGTCTCTAAAATGGTTTTCGCTTTCATAACTAAATATGTTTTATATTATAAAATTTAATGGTTCGGGAAATATCTCCCTTGTTTTTATGCTAATTTCACTTTTATGGTATACTAATGAATTGGGCGGAACAGTACGCGTGATCCATACATTACCCCCAATAACCGACCCATCCCCGATATGGGTATCACCACCCAGGATTGTCGCATTGGCATATAAGGTCACGTCATTGCCGATAGTAGGATGCCTCTTTTCTGCTGCTTTTTCTTTGCTGACACTTAAAGCTCCCAATGTCACACCCTGGTATATTTTGACATCATCCCCGATAATAGTGGTCTCCCCGATGACAATGCCAGTTCCATGATCGATAAAAAAACGCGATCCGATTTTTGCGGCAGGATGGATATCAATACCTGTTTTACCATGGACATACGCCGCCATCAGACGGGGCAAAACCGGGACATCTAAAACCCAAAGTCGGTGTGCCAGACGGTAAATCGCTATAGCATAAAAACCGGGATAGGCTGTCAATACTTCACTCCTGGATTTAGCCGCAGGATCAAAACGTAAAATGGCCGCCAGATCCTCTTCCAATTCTTCATGAAGAAGCACTATTGCCTCTTTTAATCCCTGCAGTACAGAATCTATTTTTTCAGGCTCCAGTCCTGTTTGCGTCAGAACCACCTGTAATAGGGCTTCCAGTTCAGCCTCTTTCTGTATAAAAAAGTCATAATCGGAATATTCCCGGCGAATGCAGAACAACCATTGAAAAAACTCTTCGGTCCAGCCCTCCACCTGGATTTTATCGGGAACATTTTCTGATTTCAGATAATTTGATCTGTAAATGGGATGTTTCATTGTGTAACGTATAGGGTCAATAAAAAAAGCTCCTCATGGTGATGAGGAGCTTTAGCATATCTTGAAAAGTAAAAATTACTTTATACGATAGCAGAAAAATCCTCAGATCCTGAGAAGCAGCTGCACATCATACAAATCAAATTTTTACCGTACATTTTTTATATTTTATACTAACAAATTTAAAGGAAAAAGGGTCAACAAAAAAAGAAAATCTAAAAAATATAAAACTATTAACGTAAATTCTGTTTGGTAAATCCAATTTACTTTTTACATTTGCAGTACATAATAATACAATGAACACAATTTTAAACAATACTTGGTGGTGGAATACTTTACGTCATACGTCGTGAACTAGTCCCCTATAGTATTTTTTTAAATCAAAATATACCTAAAAGGCTTGTCTATCACGACAAGCCTTTTTTTTTATGCCTTAATTTTAAGAAACTTTATCCCATGGAACGTTACCGCTTTACAACCCAATACAAACAAATACTCGCAGACACCCTGACGCCTGTGAGCATCTACCTGAAAATAAGGGATAAATTCCCCAACAGCCTGCTATTGGAAAGCAGCGATTACCATGCGAACAACAACAGTTTTTCCTATATCTGCTGTAATCCCGTAGCCTCGATCCGCATTGAGAATGAGACTGTTTTTTACCATTATCCCGATGGCACAGCAGCAACCCATAGCATTGATAAAGACACCGATGTCCCGTTCCTCATCCAGCAATTTTCAGAGCAGTTCCAATCCGAAGACAATGATTTTAAATTCATCAATAACGGATTATTCGGATACATTGCTTATGATGCAGTGCGGTATTTTGATACACTGAAAATTGCAAAAAAAACAAATTCCACCACGATCCCGGACGTGCATTATGCCGTGTATCAAAACATAATTGCCATCAATCATTTCAAAAATGAAGCTTTTATCTTTTGCCACAGCCTTGACGGCAGAAACAACATTCCGGAAATTGAGCAATTATTCCAGAATCCTAATTCCACTTCATTTTCATTTACCCGTAACGGCACAAAAAAATCCAATCTTACCGACGATGAATTCCGTAGTAATGTTGCCATTGCCAAACAGCATTGCCAGCGGGGTGATGTATTCCAGCTGGTACTTTCCCGTCGCTTTACACAGGATTTCAAGGGTGATGAATTTAATGTATATCGCGCCTTACGAAACATCAACCCCTCTCCGTACCTTTTTTATTTCGATTATGGAAGTTTCAAAATTTTTGGTTCTTCCCCCGAAGCACAGCTTGTTATTAAAGACCGGAAAGCGGAGATCCACCCTATCGCCGGAACCTTCAAACGTACTGGAAATGACGAAAAAGATACTGTATTGGCCCGTAAATTATCCGAGGACGAAAAAGAGAACAGCGAACATGTAATGCTTGTTGACCTCGCCCGCAATGACCTGAGCCGCAACGGGCATGACGTAACAGTAACGAACTACCGTGAAGTCCAGTTTTTTTCCCATGTGATCCACCTGGTCTCCAAAGTAACCGCCAAACTACACCAAAAGGCCACAACCATGCGTGTCGTAGCCGATACTTTTCCGGCCGGAACCCTTAGTGGCGCCCCAAAATACAAGGCTGTAGAGCTTATTGAAAAATATGAAAACACCAATCGAAGTTTTTATGGTGGCGCAATTGGATTTATGGATTTTGACGGTAACTTTAACCATGCTATTATGATCCGTACATTCCTCAGTAAAAACCATCAACTTCAGTATCAGGCCGGTGCAGGAATTGTCTCTGTGTCTGATGAAGAAAGTGAAATGCAGGAAGTATACAACAAATTAGGCGCATTAGACAGCGCCTTAGAATTAGCCGAAACCATTTAAAACAGCCCTGATGAAAAAAATACTTGTTATCGATAATTACGACAGTTTCACCTACAACCTTGTCCACTACCTGGAAGAATTGGAATGTACCGTGACGGTATTGCGAAACGATGAAGTCGATCTTGAAGAGATAAAACACTATGACAAAATACTGCTTTCCCCAGGCCCGGGAATACCGGAAGAAGCCGGGCTCCTGAAAGCCATAATTAAAGAATATGCGCCTTCCAAAAGTATTTTAGGCATTTGCCTCGGGCAACAGGCGATTGGTGAAGTTTTTGGAGGTCACCTGAATAATCTGGAGAAAGTCTACCATGGTGTGGCTACGAAAGTTACACTTGCGGTAACCAACGAACCACTTTTCAAAGGCCTTCCCAATGAAATTACCGTAGGACGCTACCACTCCTGGGTGGTAAACCGGGACTTACCGGAGGTCCTGGAAGCCACTTCCTTCGATGAAAATGGCGAGGTGATGTCGCTCCGCCACCGTCATTATGACGTCCGCGGTGTACAATTTCATCCCGAAAGCGTCCTTACGCCTGACGGTAAAAAAATACTGGAAAACTGGATCAATGGCTAACCTATCCCCTATTTATTTCCTATACCTATATTATATAATGTCATTACTATTATGAAAAACATATTAAACCGGCTGATCCAACACGATACACTAACCCGGGAAGAAGCCGAAAATGTACTGATACAGATCTCTAATGGCGACCATAATTCCAGCCAGATCGCAGCATTCCTTACAGTATACATGATGCGGAATACAACCATCGCAGAGTTGGAAGGTTTTCGGGATGCCATGTTACAGCTTTGCATTCCGGTAGACTTTTCGGCCTATAACACTATTGATTTATGTGGTACTGGCGGCGATGGCAAAGACACCTTTAACATCTCGACACTCGCAGCATTTGTAACTGCAGGTGCAGGAATTAAAGTCGCGAAGCATGGTAATTACGGTGTTTCCTCGATCTCTGGATCAAGCAATGTCATGGAGCAAATGGGGATTCGGTTCAGTTCCAATCCCGATTTCCTGAACCGGTGTATGGATCAGGCCGGGATTGCGGTATTACACGCTCCGCTTTTTCATCCCGCCATGAAAAATGTGGGCCCCATCCGTAAGGAACTGGGTGTGAAAACCTTTTTTAATATGCTGGGTCCTATGACCAATCCTGCTGCTCCAAAGAACCAGTTAGTTGGTGTTTTCAGCCTGGAACTGGCCAGGATGTATGCCTATCTGTACCAAAAAACAGACCTCAATTTTACCATTATCCATTCTTTGGATGGCTACGATGAGATCTCACTTACAGGCCCGGCAAAATCCATTTCCAACACTACCGAAACCTTCCTGAAGCCCGAAGATTTTGGAGTATCACTCTTGCAACAAAGCGAAATTAGGGGTGGTGATTCCATTGCTGCTTCCGCAAAAATATTCACCGGAATACTGGCCGGACAGGGTACAAAAGCACAGAACAATGTTGTTTGTGCCAATGCCGCCGCCGCTATAGCTACTGTCAATAAAACGCCATTAAAAGCCGCATTTGAGCTGGCCGAGGAAAGTTTACTTTCTGGAAAAGCGTTACAAACCTTAAAGAAAATCCAGGAGTTAAGCCGTTAACTGCCGCTAAAAAAAACACTATCTCATGACCATATTAGATAAAATCATCACAGATAAACGACGGGAAACAGCATTAAAACAATCCCTGATTCCAGTTAAACAATTGGAATCATCGGTGTTATTTGAACGAAAAACTGCATCCCTTTCACAAGATTTACGCGACAGCAAGACCGGAATTATTGCCGAACACAAGCGCAGATCACCCTCCAAAGACACGATTAACACCTCTTTTTCGGTAGAGGAAGTGGTTACGGGGTATCAAAATGCCGGTGTATGTGGCATTTCAGTACTCACAGACGGCAAGTATTTTGGGGGTTCAACAGATGATTTGCTATTAGCCAGGGCATCTGTTAACATACCACTACTCCGTAAAGAATTCATCATCAGTGAATACCAGATCCTGGAAGCCAAGGCTTTAGGAGCCGATTGCATATTATTGATTGCAGCCGTATTAAGCCGGGAACAAATACGGCAATTTTCATCTTTTGCCCGAAATTTAGGGCTGGAAACGCTTTTGGAGGTTCATAATCTCGAAGAATTGGAAAAATCAATGCTGCCCGGCATAGCGATGATCGGTGTAAATAACCGGAATCTGAAGACATTTGAAGTAAATTTAGACAATAGCAAAACACTTTCCAGCCATATTCCAGACGAATTCATTAAGGTTTCCGAGAGTGGAATCAGCACTCCTGAAGCTATACATGAGCTCAAAAAATACGGATATAACGGATTTTTAATTGGGGAGAACTTCATGAAAACGTCAAATCCAGGTCAAAATGCGGCGGCTTTTATCGCTCAAATCGAGGCCTTACAACACTAAAAAATTATGAAACTAAAGATCTGCGGCATGAAATTTTATGATAATATCCTGCAGACAGCAGGACTATTACCGGACTATTTAGGCCTTATTTTTTATGAAAAATCATCCCGATATTTTGACGGAATCCTCCCTGAATTACCAAAATCCATACAGAAAACAGGTGTATTTGTAGATGAAAACTACACTAATATCGTCCGAAAAATTGACCAATATCACCTTCAGTGTGTACAATTACATGGCAATGAATCACCCGAATTATGTCAAAAACTACAAGATCACGCTCTCGTAATTAAAGTCTTTCCTGTAGGAAATCCCTTTGATTTCAATACCCTAATCCCCTATGAAAAAAGCTGTGATTTTTATCTTTTTGATACCAAAGGCCCGTTAAAAGGAGGCAATGGAGTCTCGTTTGACTGGTCTGTTTTGGATCAAAATCCCTTTGAAAAACCCTTCTTTTTAAGTGGTGGTATCAGCATAAATGACCTCGAAAAGATAAAAAAATTAGCTTTCCCAACGCTCTACGGAGTGGATATTAACAGCCGTTTTGAAGAGGAACCCGGCTTAAAAAACATCGAATTATTACGCGAATTTAAGTTAAAATTACACCGCAAATTATGAATTATAATGTAAACGAAGCCGGCTTTTATGGTGAATTTGGAGGGGCTTTTATACCCGAAATGCTCTATCCAAACGTGGAAGAACTCCGCCAGAATTACCTCAAAATCATGTCTGAACCCGCCTTTAAGGAGGAGTTCGAACAGCTCTTAAAAGACTATGTCGGACGCCCGACTCCCCTTTATTTTGCTAAGCGTTTATCCGAAAAATACAATACGAAAATCTACCTTAAACGGGAAGATTTATGCCATACTGGTGCCCATAAAGTCAATAATACCATTGGTCAGATCCTATTGGCGAAACGCCTTGGAAAGTCCCGGATCATTGCTGAAACCGGAGCAGGACAACACGGTGTTGCGACCGCAACAGTCTGTGCCTTAATGGGTTTGCAATGCATTGTATACATGGGGGAAATCGATATTGAACGCCAGGCACCCAATGTGGCCCGCATGAAAATGCTGGGAGCCGAAGTCCGTCCGGCTTTATCGGGCTCCAGAACACTGAAAGATGCTACTAATGAAGCGATTAGGGACTGGATCAATAATCCTGTCGATACCTATTATATCATCGGTTCAGTCGTGGGCCCTCACCCCTATCCGGATCTTGTAGCCCGGTTTCAAAGCGTTATTTCGGCAGAAATCCGCAGCCAGTTATTGGAAAAAGAAGGTGCTGAAACACCCGATTATGTGATCGCCTGTGTGGGTGGTGGCAGTAATGCCGCAGGTGCTTTTTACCACTTTTTAGACACTCCTTCTGTACAATTAATTGCGGTAGAAGCTGCGGGAAAAGGAGTGCATTCCGGGGAGAGTGCAGCCACTTCCGTACTCGGAAAAACCGGGGTAATTCATGGGAGTAAAACACTCCTGATGCAGACAAAAGATGGCCAGATTACAGAGCCCTATTCTATCTCTGCAGGCCTCGATTATCCCGGAGTTGGACCTTTACATGCCCACTTATTCCAGACCGGAAGGGCTCGTTTTTTCGCTGCTACTGATGCGGAATCCATGGAAGCAGGACTCGAATTATGCCAATTGGAAGGCATCATTCCTGCCATAGAAAGTGCCCATGCACTTGCCGTATTGCAACAAAAAAAGTTCGGAAAAGAAGCGATTGTCATCATCAACCTTTCCGGAAGAGGTGATAAAGATCTCGATACCTATATTGATTATTTCCAACTGTAGCCAAACATAAATCAGGAGCCAGCCTTATACTACCTGCTCCATTAAAACAATTTCAAATGAACCGGATACATACTACATTATTAGAAAATAAAAAATCACTATCTATCTATTTTACAGCAGGATTTACGCAACTTAACGACACTGTTACTTTAATAGAAGAATTAGAAAAAAATGGTGTTGATTTCATCGAAATCGGACTTCCTTTTAGTGATCCTTTAGCAGACGGACCTATTATACAAGCCAGTTCCAAACAAGCTTTAAGCAACGGAATGACTACTAAAATACTCTTTGAACAGCTCCAAAATATCCGGAAAACAGTCAAAATCCCATTATTAATCATGGGCTATTTCAACCCGATACTCCAATATGGTGTAGAAGCTTTCTGTATTCAGTGCAGTAAAATCGGGATTGACGGCTTGATCATTCCGGATCTCCCACTGGAAATTTACAAAGCCGAATACGAACCCCTGTTCCTAAAACACGGATTATCAGCCATATTCCTCGTTACACCCCAAACTTCCGATAGCCGGATCCTGGAAATCGATGCCGCTTCTTCCACTTTTATCTACCTCGTTAGTACAGCAGCCGTTACCGGGGGAGCAGGAGAATTTGGTCCTGAACAAATGGATTATTTCAAAAGAATTGCCGCTATGAATCTTAAAAACCCACTCATTACCGGTTTTGGAATTAGCTCTCAAAAAACGTTTTCGCAAGCTTCTGAGCATACGAAAGGAGCCATTATCGGAAGCGCTTTTGTCAATTTCATTAAAAACAACAGAATTGAAGATGTTAAATTATTTATCGAAAATATACTTTAAATAATAAATCCATAGCTACTGGTAAACAATAATTTAAACATTTACTATAGAAAAACTCTATGGATTAAAAATCAGCCAGACGGCTGATTTTTTAAGTTAAAATAAAGTTAAAATTAAATTAAACAAACGTTTAACTTAAACGGGTGTTTAACTTTGTGCCGGATTTAAAAACCCCCATTAAAATGACCGAGTTTAACGAGAAACAGATTGACATCCTCCAGGTAGCTGAAAGGCTGTTTGCAGAGAAAGGTTTCGACGGGACTTCAATACGGGATATTTCGAAAGAAGCAAAAATCAACATTGCCATGATATCCTATTATTTCGGGTCTAAAGAAAAGCTCCTTGAGGCTTTGATTTTCTCCCGGACGGCAGACTTAAAAATCCAATTGGAAAACCTCCGGAATGAGGCCATCCCCCCAATGGAAAAAATTGACCGGCTGATTGAATTCTATGTCCACCGAATTAATAAAAACAAATGCATTTACCAGATCCTTCACTTCGAGTTTTCGTCTCAAAAAAGATCGGTAGATTTCAAGGCATTTACAGAGGTTAAAAAAAGTAATTTATTATCTTTAGAGAAGATTATTACGGAAGGCCAGGATCTTGGAATTTTTAAAAAAAATATCGTCATCGCGCTCATCCCTCCTACCATTTTAGGAACCTATTTTCACTTCAACATGAATCGCCCCTATTACGAGGAAATTTTTGATTTGAAAACAGAGCAGGATTATGATAACTATATAAAAACAGATTTAACAAAGCACATTCAACAAACCATTAAAGCTCTTCTCGTTTATGAAAATTAAAAATTTTCTACTGAGTCTTTTTTTCCTGTTTGGTATATCCGAAATATATGCCCAGGAAAAAAGTACACTCACCCTTGATGAGGCTATTAATTTAGCACTCACAAAAAGCACCGAAGCAAATTTGGCCAACACCAAAGTTGCGAGTTCGCAATACGAACTACAGACTGTAAAAAACAACCAGTATCCAACCCTTAAAATTTCGGGCCAGTACCAACGTCTTACGGAAGCTAATGTTAACTTCAAAATCAACACTGGAGGTTCTTCTACAGAGGAAGGTGAAACTACTGCTTCGCCAAAAGTAAACCAGTTGGTTTTGGGGCAAGCCAGTTTGGCTGTACCCCTGTTCAGTGGTTTTAAAATCAGGAACAGCATTAAGGCTTCTGAAAACATGTTGCAGGCAGAAACCTACAATGCTAAAAATACAAAAGAACAATTGGCCATGAATGTGGTGATTCTTTATGTGAACCTTTACAAGGCACAACAGTCGGTTGCCCTGATCAATGAAAACATCGTCAGTGCCAAACAACGCGTCAAAGATTTTACTGCGATGGAGGAAAATGGACTGATTGCCCGTAATGATCTTTTGAAAGCACAATTGCAGGCTTCCAATATTCAACTGTCCTTAGACGAAGCCAAAAAACAAGTGACCACAATCACCTACCAGTTGGCTACGTTACTGAAGCTTCCTGAAAATACGCAAATCACACCGAGTGATCCTATTTTTGGAAATGCGCTGAATGCTACTGCCACCATCAATGAAAATGATGCACTGGAAGGGCGAAGCGACCTGGAATCCTTAAGATGGCAACAAAAAGCTTCGGAAGCCAATATCAAAATTGCACAGGCTAATTATTACCCTTCTTTATCTTTAACTGGAGGTTATGTTGCTTTTAATCTTCAAAACGTCTTAGAAGTCACCAATGCGATTAATTTCGGTATTGGATTGTCTTATGACCTGTCTTCTATTTTCAAAAACAACAAAGACGTGAAATTAGCAACCAGCCGTGCTTCTGAGACAAGACAGTCCGTAGAGCTATTAACAGACCGTGTAAAAGTAGAAGTGCAGGAAGCACAGGAAAACTACAACCTGATGATCAAGCAAAATAAAGTATATGTGGAAGCTACAGGACAGGCTACTGAAAATTACAGAATTGTAAAAGACAAATACGACAATGGGCTTTCGGACACCAATGACCTGCTGGAAGCCGACGTGCAACAATTGCAATCCAAAATCAACGAAGCCTATTCAAAAGCAGATATTACTCAAAGTTATTACGCCTTGCTGAACGCCTCTGGAAAATTAACCAACTCATTCAACCTTACCAAAAATTAAAAAGTATTTTCACAATGGAAAAGAAAGAAACAAATAAGAAATTTACCATCATCATTATTGCTTTGGTATCCATAGGCCTCGTTTATGGAATCTACAAGTATGTGCACTCGCTTTCTCACGAAACTACCGATGATGCCCAGATTGAAAAAAACATGAACCCTATCATTCCGAGGGTAACAGGATATGTTACCAAAGTATATGTGAAAGATAATGACTTTGTCAAAAAAGGCGATACCCTTTTCACTATCGATGACAAAGATTACCAGGTCAAAGTAGAAGAAGCAAACGCTGCTTTAGTTGCTGCACAAGGTAACCTGGAAGTATCCAAAGCAGATATCGGTGGTGCCCTGGCCAATATTTCTATTTCTGAAGCTAACATCTCTTCTGCAGGCGGAAACATCGAAACTGCAAAAATCAGGCTTTCGAGAGCTACAAATGACTTTGTACGCTACCAAAACCTGTATAAAAACAAATCGATTACCAAACAACAGTTTGAGCAGGCTGAAGCCGCAAAACTGGAAGCGGAAAGCGAAGTTCGTATTTTACAACAACAACAGAAAGCCAGCAGTTTCCAAAAATCGGTTGCTTCTTCCCGTTCTAATGTAACGAACAAACAAACTGAAGTTGCCGCAGCTAATATCAAAAGAGCACAGGCGGTTCTTGATGCAGCAAAATTAAACCTGAGTTACACTGTAGTTACCGCCTCTATTGACGGACAGGTTTCTAAAATCAACATTCAGCCGGGACAATTAGTACAACCGGGACAATCCCTGTTTTATATCATCAACAACAGTGAAGCCTGGGTTATTGCCAATTTCAAAGAAACCCAGTTGAGCAAAATGGTTATTGGACAAAAAGTGGGCATCTCTGTCGATGCCTATCCTGATACAGAATTCATGGGAACGATCACCTCTTTCTCTCCTGCTACCGGCGCACGTTTCTCTTTGCTGCCTCCGGATAATGCTACTGGAAACTTTGTAAAAACAATTCAAAGGCTACCGGTAAAAATCAGCCTGGATGCCAATAACGATCCTGAAAAAATCAAAAATCTGCGTCCAGGAATGAATGTAGATGTTGATGTACATTTAAAATAAAGTTTTCCGGCAATACTACCGCCTTTAGCTGATTTTATAATCGATTGGCCTATCAATACGGCAGTATTCCTGATTTACAGCTGCAGCGTATCATCTGCTGCAGCTGTACTTAACAACCCATTACGCGACCGAAGGTCTACTATACCATACATTTTAAACAAAATATTAAATGGAAGCAACTGCAGGAGAAGACAGTTTAGTCGAATACGGCTTCAGGAGGGTGATCATTACGATTACTGCGGTACTTTGCGCCCTGCTGGAGATCGTCGATACCACGATCGTTAATGTCGCTTTAACCGACATGCGCGGAAGCCTTGGTGCAACCCTAACCGACGTTGCCTGGGTAATTACTGCTTATGCGATTGCAAACGTAATCGTAATCCCAATGACCAGCTGGCTGTCACAGCAATTTGGAAGACGGAATTATTTTGCCGTTTCAATTATTATATTTACCGTTTCATCATTTTTATGCGGAAACGCCTCCAATATCTGGGAACTCGTAGCCTTCCGTTTCATACAAGGGCTTGGAGGAGGTGCCTTACTGGTAACCGCACAGACTATCATTACAGAAAGTTATCCTGTGGCGAAACGTGGAATGGCACAAGCCATCTACGGGATGGGAGTTATTGTAGGGCCTACTTTAGGGCCGCCTTTGGGAGGTTACCTGGTGGAAAATTATTCCTGGCCTTATATTTTCTATATCAATATCCCATTGGGTATTATCGCTACATTACTAACACTGACCTATGTTAAAAGCCCGAAATATGGCGAGAAATTAAAAGCCAACCAGGTCGACTGGTGGGGAATCATACTTTTAGCCGCATTTATCGGATCCTTACAGTTTGTACTGGAACACGGACAACAGGATGACTGGTTCGACGAACCATTGATTGTTATACTGAGTGTAGTCAGCCTCTTTGGCCTCGTGCTATTCATCTGGAGAGAGCTCACTTATCAGTACCCGATTGTTAACCTGAGTGTATTAAAAGATGGAAACCTGCGGATTGGAACCGTTATGTGTTTTATCCTTGGTTTCGGATTGTACGGCTCGACGCTGATCCTCCCGATCTATACCCAATCGGTATTGGGATGGACCGCACTCGACGCCGGATTACTACTGATTCCAGGGTCGATCACCACAGCGATCATGATGCCGATTATCGGGCAATTGCTGCAACGTGGCGTACCACAGGGTTACATGGTAGGTATCGGGTTCCTGATTTTCTTTTTCTTTACCTTCTGGATGCATAATGTAATCACACCGGATACCGGAGCGGAACACATGTTCTGGCCCCTGATCCTGAGAGGAATTGGACTTGGACTACTGTTTGTACCGATCACCACGCTGGCCCTTTCTACCCTGAAAGGAAAACATATTGGTGAAGGTGCGGCATTTACAGGAATGATGCGCCAATTGGGCGGATCTTTTGGTATTGCGATCATCACCACCTTTATTACCCGTTTCAGCCAGGACCACCGTGTCAACCTGGTAGCTAACCTGAGTACCGATAAATTAGAAGTACAAAACAGGGTGCACCAGTTGCAACAAGGATTTATGTCCAAAGGATTTAGTGCCAGTGAAGCGCTTGGAAAAGCCTATCAGGTCTTGGAAGGTTCAGTCATGAAACAAGCAACAGTGCTTTCCTATATGGATATCTTTATGTACCTGGGTATTATGTTCCTGTGCTGTATCCCAATTATTTTTTTCATCAAAAAAGGGCAAAACAAGATCAATCCGGCAGATGCCATGCACTAATTGACAATACACTGAGAGTATGAATAAAAGAAACCACCAATACCGGATTACCGTAACGCATTTGGAAAGTGCGAAAGAGTCAGCTCCGATACAGCCCGAATTGCAAATTGATATAGAAAATCATGATGATATTTTTGCTGTTATTGAAAAGATACAACAAAAGCAGCTGTTTGACGATCCACAACAAGCCACAGAATTCGGGTTAGGGTTAAAGTTATTCAGTGAAGTCCTGCTCAAAAACCGAAAACATCCTTTATTCGATGAATTCTATCCCGCCTTTGGCGATTTCATGAAAAAGCTAAAGTCACAATAAGCCATTAGCCTACTATACAAAAAAGCCCCTGAGTCAGGGGCTTTTTTATGCTATGTCGATACGATAACCTTGCTCTTTTGTGCGCTGATTACTTACTTCTATAATTTTATATTAACAAAAAAGGCTGTTAGACAGCCCTTTTTTTGTTAATTGTAGATTTCATTTAAAACTTTTGCCAGACGTACACCGCCTTTTAGCATTTGGTTTTCCAGAATATCTTTGTTCAGGTAATGGTAACGGTAACTCAGGTCATCGTTTTGCTTTACCTCAGCATAAATCTTATTGGCAATGGTATACGAATCATAAATCCAGTCGGCCAATGTACCCTGTGCCAATTCTTTTTTTAGTTTTTTATCGTTCAAATCCAATACCGTAGCATATTCAGTAAAGCTATATTTGTCAAAATCTACCAATTTTGAATCCCATACTGAGTGAATGTTGGTTTTACTACCAAACCACTCTACTGTAACCTTATTGCCTCCCAGGTCTTCCAGACGACCAACGTGTAATGGCTGGTGCCCATCCCCGATCATGTGGATGATAAAATACAGGTACTGCTGTTTGGTTTTCAGGTCCAGGTTTTTATTGTTCTTCAACTGGTCTGCCAGAAATAAGGCTTTTTTATACAAATTCTCCTCTGAAGAATTCGCCAGTTCTTTCATGAAATCATCATGAGACAGGTTGCCCTCCACATTAACGTAGTGCCAGGTATCGGAAAATTTCATTGCAGGATCGGATTTGATAAAATCAGGCCAGTTCGCCCAATACGCCAAAGATTGATTCCCGATCAATTTCTGGATGTTTCGTTTTGCTTTACGGGACAGGTTGCGTTCCGCGATTTCGGCTACCACACGGTGTCCGGTTGTTCCCCAGGCAAATAGGCTGCCGGAGCTGGTGATAAAGAAAATAACTACTAAAGCTATTTTTAAAAGATGCTTCATTTGATTTTTTTTGCAAAGATACGAAGATTCTTTTTTGAACCACTTTTGCAAAAGCATAGCAACTGAAAGTAACACCTGATAAAAAGCTGAAAATTAAAAAAAACACCATTAAAAATGATTCATTTTAATCAAAACACAACTGGTAATCGAAAGATTAGACGGATTTGCTGCTGATCTGTAAAAAAGAAAGAGGGACATGTTTTTTATACCAGCCTTATCGGGTAAAAACCAATGCATTACCTTTAGACAACTGTTCATCGTACCGGTAGCCTTCACTATCAAATCCTTTTAGCCCTTCAATAGTGCGTACATTTTTGTCCAATATATACCGTACCATCAAGCCACGTGCACGTTTGGCAAAGAAGCTTATTATTTTTGCCTTACCGTCTTTATAGTCTTTAAACTCCGGAGTGATTACCGGAACTTTCAACCGCTTGGTATCTACCGCGTCAAAATATTCCTTACTGGCTAAATTTATAAAAATCTCTTTCTCAGTAAGTTCTTCATTGAGCTGATCCGTGATTTGGGTTTTCCAGAATTCATACAGGTTTTTAGATTCTCCTACAGGCAGTTTTGTCCCCATTTCCAAACGATAAGGCTGAATCAGGTCCAATGGCTTAAGCAGTCCATACAATCCTGACAAAATGCGCAGCGTATCCTGGAGCTTATCGATTTTAGCTGCCGGAATGGTATAAGCGTCCAATCCTCCATATACATCGCCATTAAAAGCAAATGCCGCAGGACGGGCATTTTCTTTCGTAAAAGGTGTACTCCAGGATTGGTTCCGTTCCCAATTGAGATTGGCCAGCTTATCTGAAATATGCATCAGGGCACTCAAATCGTTTGGTGATTTTTCTTTTAGCACCGCATTGATGATTTCCGATTCCGCCAAAAAATCCGGTTGGCTGTATTTACGGATCGGCAATTTAGTTTCGAAATCCAGAGATTTGGCAGGCGATATGACAATTTTCATGCGGGAGTAGATTTAATCCCAAAACTACAAAAATACACCGGAATAAAAAAGAGGGACTATCATGGATAGCCCCTCTTGTAGGTATAAATGCAGTAAAAAAATTAATCTTCCTCCTCTTCTACCGTATGTGATTTGGAGTACGTACGCCATTTTTCCAGTATATCTTTCATATCCTGAGGCAATTCGGTATCAAAACGCATCATTTCGCCGGTTACAGGATGTACAAAACCTAATGTTTTGGCATGCAGCGCCTGTCTTGGCAATATTTTGAAACAGTTATCAATAAACTGTTTGTATTTTGTAAACGTGGTTCCTTTCAGAATGATATCCCCGCCATAGCGCGCATCATTAAATAAGGTATGCCCGATGTGTTTCAGGTGTACCCGAATTTGATGTGTCCGTCCCGTTTCCAATTTGCAGGAAATCAACGTTACATATCCAAAACGCTCCAGTACTTTATAATGCGTTACTGCATGTTTCCCGATTTCTTCATCTGCAAAAACAGCCATTTGCATCCTGTCTTTTACGTGGCGTGCTATATTTCCGGTAATCGTCCCTTCCTCTTCAACGACATTCCCCCACACTAAGGCTACATATTCCCTTTCGGAAGTTTTAGCTTCAAATTGCTTCGCTAAATGCGTCATAGCCGCCTCTGTTTTGGCCACTACCAATAGCCCCGTGGTATCTTTATCGATACGGTGCACAAGTCCCGGGCGCTCACTGCTGTTCATCGGGAGGTTTTCAAAATGATAGGCCAGCGCATTGACCAGAGTACCGGTATAATTACCATGTCCCGGATGCACAACCAATCCTGCCGGTTTATTGACAATCAGCAAGGCATCATCTTCATACACTACATCCAAAGGAATGTTTTCCGGTTCTACATTGTTTTCAAACGGCGGATGTGAAAGCATCACCTTCACCACATCCCCAGCTTTGACTTTATAATTGGATTTTACAGTCACATCATTGACAAATATATTGCCTGATGTGGCTGCGTTTTGTATTTTATTTCGGGTTGCATTGGAAATGAGTCCCATTAAATATTTATCCACCCTTAGCGGTGACTGCCCTTTGGAGGCTTCAAATTTAAAATGTTCGAATAACTCATCTTCTAAATCGACATCTGTTGTTGGAAACTGATCCATAATTATTGTATCTCTGTACTATCTATTTGTTCATCAAAGCCTATTTTTCCATCACCCAAAACCAAATCGATTTTAGATTTCTTCAATACTGCATCCCCTTCTCTAAGGATTTTACCATTTTGGCTCACTTCCAGCACCATATCTTTTGCCAGGTTAGGACGGTAAGTAATCTTTCCTTCTTCCAGCCCTAAAGATAATAAGGAAGGCAGCACTTGCCTGTATGTTTTTTGTACGTAATCCGGAAGTTTGATTTTAGCATATCCCGAAGAATTGATCCGTACATATATTTTTCGGTTCTTTTTCACCTTTGTATTTGGAAGCGGATCCTGTTCTACGACAGAACCTACCGGAAAATCCTCTTTAAAGTCAATAGAATCGGTAATTTCATAATTAAGGTCCATACTTTTTAGTTTGTCCTCCATTTGAGCCACGCTCAGTTTTTTAAGGTTGGGAACAATAATTTCTTCCCCATGATTCGTACTGAAATTCAGCCATTGCAATAGTAAAAAAATAGAAACACCAAGAATCAGGAACGCTATGATTAGCTGCTTTATAAACACCCGGCTGGTAAGGAAATTTTTCAGACTCATAATATTTAATTTGCTGCAAAGATATAAAATACTAAACGTTTTTTGTTTCAATGAAATAATGATATTTTTGTTTTGCAAAAGGATGGGGATTGGAATTGAATTCCCACAGCAAAAAAGAAGCCTTTTGCCGGATGGAATAGCCCCGACAGCAGCGGTATCTTTTTTTTGGTTTTTTTCCGAAAAAAAATACAAGCGTATGGCGGGAACAGGGATCATACCTGCCTGGAGTTTTGCTACAGATAAAAAAAACAGCTTATTAAAACGATACGATCTATGAAAAATGTAGCCATTATTATGGGCGGATATTCCAGCGAGTTCCAAATTTCCCTTACAAGCGGAAATGTGGTTTACCAATCACTGGACAAATCAAAATACAGCCTTTACCGCGTCCATATCCTGGAAAAAGGATGGGAATTGGTCGATGCAGATGACGCACATTACCCGATTAACAAACATGATTTTTCTGCGGATGTGAAGGGCCAGAAAATCAATTTTGATGTAGTTTTCAATGCGATTCATGGTACTCCCGGTGAAGATGGCCTCTTACAAGCGTACTTCCAGCTTTTGGGTATTCCACAAACAGCCTGCGATTATTACCAGGCAGCACTAACCTTCAATAAACGGGATCTTTTGGCCGTACTGAGGCCTTATGGCATCAAAACGGCAGTTTCCTATTACCTTAATGAAGGTGATGCCATCGACCAGGATAAAATCATAGCTACCGTTGGCCTTCCCTGTTTTGTAAAACCCAATAAGGCAGGATCCAGTTTTGGGATTTCCAAAGTTAAAACCAAGGATGAGCTTTTATATGCTATTGCAAATGCCTACAAAGAAGACAACGAACTGATCATTGAAAGTTTCCTTGACGGTACCGAAGTATC
This sequence comes from Flavobacterium kingsejongi, assembly GCF_003076475.1. Taxonomy (NCBI): domain Bacteria; kingdom Pseudomonadati; phylum Bacteroidota; class Flavobacteriia; order Flavobacteriales; family Flavobacteriaceae; genus Flavobacterium; species Flavobacterium kingsejongi. The sequence goes on from NZ_CP020919.1 coordinate 3,727,805, forward strand.
TGTTGGCGTCATCAATTATAAAGGAGCAATTACCGTATTGCCGATTACTGAAATCGTTTCTGAAAATGACTTCTTCGATTACGAAGCGAAATACCTTGGAAAATCACAGGAGATTACGCCAGCGCGCATTTCTGATGCACTAACGGAAAAAGTAGGCGCCGTTGCAAAACGTGCGTATGAAGTCCTGAAAATGAAAGGATTCTCCAGAAGTGAATTCATTATCGTAGACGACGAACCCTACATGCTGGAAATGAATACCATTCCGGGAATGACCACAGAAAGTATTTTACCCCAACAGGCGAAAGCAGCCGGGATCAGCCTTGCTGATTTGTTTGGGAATGCATTGGAACTGGCTTTGGCCACAGACACAAAATAAGTATGAGAAAAGCCATATTCCCGGGTTCTTTTGACCCTATGACGCTTGGGCACTATGATATTATCAAAAGAGCCATTCCGCTTTTTGATGAGATTATTATAGCCATTGGCGTGAACGCTGAAAAAAAGTATATGTTTTCACTAGAAGAGCGCAAGCAATTCCTGGAAGCCGCTTTTGAAAATGACCCTTCAGTCTCCGTGATCACCTATACGGGTCTTACGGTAGATTTATGCAAAGTGCACAAAGCAAAATTCATCCTGAGAGGCTTACGCAATCCCGCTGACTTTGAATTTGAAAAAGCCATTGCACATACCAACCGAAAGCTTTCTAAAGTGGAAACGGTATTCCTGCTGACTGCAGCCAACACCTCCTATATCAGCTCGAGCATCGTACGTGACGTTATCCGGAATAATGGTGACTATACTGTTTTGGTACCCGATGCCGTACGCGTAAAATAAAAACACATTATACCACAAAAAAACCTGCAGCTTAAACTGCAGGTTTTTTTATCTCGAATTTTTCCTTTATTTTTCTTCTGTTTTAATCACTTTACGGGCCACTTCAATTTTATATTTGCGGCCTTTCATTTTTTCTTCCCGGATATTTTGCAGTAATTCTCTGACCTTACCATATTTTACCGCAGCAAAAGAGATAAAATCCTTCACTTCGATAAGCCCTAAATTCCCTTTTTCCAGTTTTCCTTTTTGCGAAAAGAAACCTACAATATCAATTTTATTCAGTTTGTTCTTTTTACCGCCACTGATATAAAGCGTTTGAAATTCCGGTGGTTTCGGAAGTTGTGACTGGGCCGGAAGTGTGAGTACAGGAAGCGATCCCGAAATATAATCAGGACGTTTCTCACTGTCATGAAACAGCAAATAGGCGGTTCCGGAAGCCAGCATACGGGCTGTTCTTCCATTCCGGTGGGTATATTCCTCTTCTTTGGCCGGCAGGTGGTAGTGGATCACATGTTTCATTTCCGGAATATCAAGCCCACGGGCGGCAAGATCGGTCGTAATAAGATAGGAAACACTTTTATTTCGAAACTGGATCAGGGCGCGTTCTCTTTCATCCTGGTTCATCCCACCATGATAGTAGGTCGAATAAATACCTTTTTCGTTTAAGGCATCACTAATACGCTCTGCAGCATCCCGGTGGTTGCAAAAAATCAATGCCGATTCCGATTTCAGGGAGCACAACAGTTGAAAAAGCGTATTAATCTTGTCTTTTTCTTTTGATATGACAATTTTCTCCGTCAGGTTTGTCGGTTCTTCTTCCACAATAAAATCCAAAACCGTAGGTGTTACCACACCCGTATATTTCGGGATTTCAATTTCTGAAGTAGCCGAAACCAAAACACGTTTACTCAGTTTTTTTAGATTTCCAATGATAAAAGACATTTCATCGTGAAAGCCCAGTTGCAGTGATTTGTCAAATTCATCCAGGATCAGCGTTTTAATACGGTCTGTTTTAAAATTTCCACGATCAATATGATCGGCAATCCTTCCCGGTGTACCAATTAATACTGCTGGTGGATTGCTCAGGTTTTTGATCTCCGTATCCAGCGAGTGCCCTCCATAACAAACATTGACCTTATAATCGGTTTTTAGCTTCTTCCAGACCTGTTCAATCTGTAATGCTAATTCCCTTGAAGGCACCAGAATAAGGCATTGTACCGAAGAAACCTCCGGGTCAAGCAACGTGAGTAAAGGCAACAGGAAAGCCAGTGTTTTACCGGATCCTGTAGGAGAAAGCAGTACCACATTAGTATCTTGTACAATTGCGGTTCCGGCAGTTTCCTGCATGGTATTTAGTGCCTGGATTCCTAAATTCTGGAGTATCGTAGTGTGAGAGTCATTCTTTTTCATGCTGCAAATTTAAACACATTCCCGGTATTTTACCCATAAAAACAAAAAAGCGACACATTATAATGCATCGCTTTTTATTTTTTATCCTATTTATCGGAAGCTGCCTGTTTCATTTCTTCCACATCCACATCAAATAACAGCTTTATATTCTCATATGAATTGGTTAGCGCTTCCCGGATTTGCTCCGGATTCAGCCAGGCTACTTTTTCGATTCCTTCTTCGATTTGCCCTTTGGGGGTTCCTTCAAAATCCGTTTCCATTTTAAACCAATGCGTGATTTTTAGCTTGTACTTTCCATTACGCCGGAATACATGATAGGTCTTTTGCAGTTTTTCGGTAATCCGCAACTGATTGACGCCCGTTTCTTCTTCCACTTCCCGCATGGCCGTATCGGTAATATCCTCGGCTTTTTCTGTTCCGCCTTTCGGCAAATCCCATTTTCCGTTCCTAAAAATAAAAAGCACCTCTCCTTTTTTATTGTATACCAAGCCGCCGCCAGCTTTATTTACAGGGATTTTAGCTTTTAATTTCTTCATGATTTCCTTTTCATCCGCGTCATATAAAAAAGCTTTCTGAATTTTATCCTGAAACATTTTTACAATAATTTGCTCTATATCAACACTTTCAAGTAAAAAAAACTGAAAATCGGTTTCTTTTATGATTTGATTTGTTAGAAAAAGAGGTTTGTCGTTCACAAAAACTTTATACATTTGTACTATGATTTTTAATAAAGATACAGCTCAGAAAACTGCTGAATTGCTTTTGCAAATAAATGCAATTAAATTGAATCCGAAAAATCCTTTTACATGGGCTTCGGGTTGGAAATCCCCTATTTATTGCGACAACCGCATAATCCTCTCATTCCCAGCCATACGGAATTACATTCGTGATGAATTTTCTAAAAACATAGAAAAACAATTCGGAAAACCGGATGTCATTGCTGGTGTTGCTACCGGTGCTATCGGAATCGGGATATTGGTTGCGGAATCATTAGGGCTTCCTTTTGTATATGTACGACCGGAACCTAAAAAACACGGCCGTCAAAACCAGGTGGAAGGTTTTTTGCAAAAAGGCCAAAATGTGGTAGTGGTTGAAGACTTAATCAGTACAGGAAATAGTAGCCTGCAAGCCGTTACCGCTTTACGCGAAGCCGGAGCAAACATCAAAGGGATGGCCGCTATTTTCACCTACGGATTTGACGTCGCTACAGAAAATTTCAAAAAAGCCAATCTTGACCTATACACCCTGAGCAATTATGATGCTTTATTGGAACAGGCAGTTACACAACGCTATATCCAGAAAGAAGAACAGGAAACACTCAGCGAATGGCGTGTGAACCCTTCTATTTGGGGCGTATAAATTTTAAAGACTAAAAAAAGCTGCTGCTATACACTAAAATACCATAAAAAATGAACTTAGAAAGCCCTAAAGTAACCGTTAAAAAACCGGCTCAGTATCTTTTTGATGCTTTGACAGACGTGAAGAATTTTGAAAAATTGATGCCGGATAATATCTCCAAATTCGAGGTAACCGGTGAAGACTCTTTTATCTTCGGATTAAAAGGCATGCCTGAGATCAAATTAAAAATGAAAGATAAAACGGCTCCTTCGAAAATTATCCTTGGTGCTGCCAGCGACAAGCTGCCTTTTACACTTACTGGAAACATTGATGCTATCAGCGAAAACTCCAGTGCTGTACAATTGCATTTTGACGGTGAATTCAACGCGATGATGGCGATGATGGTCAAAGGGCCTATTTCAAAATTTATTGAAACCCTGGTGAGCAATATGCACAAATTATAAGAGTTTACCTCCTATACTAAAAATGCCTTTACTGATCGTAAAGGCATTTTTTATTAGTACAACATCTGGATTTCTTTGATATCATAATAGCGGATAATTTCATTTTCATCGATTACCTCCAGTTTTCCTGTAGGTGAGACCTGTCGGATGATCCCCATGAACTGCTTCCCTGCCAAATCCTGAAAGGGCATTGGCACACCTTTTTTATATAATCTCGCATCGTATTTTTCTAAAAAAACAAGGGTATTCTTGTGTAGTATAGCAGCCATATTCTGTTTCAGGTTTTCTGCTATTTCATAAAAAACGGCCTGTTTGTCGAACTCCATGCCTTTAATCACGCTAAGCGATGCGGCTTTGGGGAGGTTTGAAAAATCTTTCTGATTCACATTGAGCCCAATTCCTACTACCGAAAAGATCTCACCATTATTCTTTATGGTGTTCTCTATCAATATGCCACCAACCTTTTTATTGCCTGCCATAATGTCGTTAGGCCATTTGATCGATAAATCAGGAATTTGAAAAGTTTCCAATGCTTCTACGATGCTTACAGCAACTACCCGGTTCAGATTGAATATCTCTCCGATATCCAGCAAAAAATCCCGAACCAAAACACTAAACGTCAGATTCTTACCAGGCTCTACATTCCACACAGCCCCCATCTGCCCTTTGCCCTGTGTCTGGTTTTCGGCTGTTACTATCGTAAAGTTTTCCACATACTGTCTCGACATTAACTTTTTAAGGTAGTCATTTGTAGAACTAATGGCATCGAGTTTGATAATATTCATTGTATAATAAAAAAGTATTTAATTTAATCTTATGTTAAGGTTCAAAATTAAAAACAAAAAATGATAACTTTGCGAAAACATACAAAATTTTAAATGGCGAAAAAAAATATAAACAATGATGATTTATTGGCTAACATCATTAAAGGAATTGAAGAAGTAAAAGGTAATGATATTGACATTCTGGATTTAAGAGAAATCGAAAACACCGTGTGCGATTATTTTGTAATCTGCAACGGTAACTCCAATACACAGGTTAACGCAATCGTTAATTCTATCCAAAAAGTAGTTTCCAAAAGTTTAAAAGACAAGCCCTGGCATGTGGAAGGAACCGACAACTCGGAATGGGTCCTTATGGACTATGTAAACATCGTTGTGCATGTTTTCCAGAAGCATATCCGGGAGTATTATGACATTGAAAGCCTTTGGGGTGATGCTAAAATCACAACAATAGAAAACAAATACTAAACATACAAAATTCATGGCTAAAGATAAAGATCCGAAACCTTCAAGAATTAAAATAAGCCCTTGGTGGATTTATGGCGGAATTTTAGGAATATTCTTAATTGCAAGCTATTTTAATAATTCCAACTGGCAGGAACCTATTCAGACTAACATTTCCCAATTCCAAAAATACCTGGACAACGGAGATGTTAACAAGGTGATCATCGTTAACAAAACACAGGCGGACGTTTATTTAAAGCCCAGTGCTTTAGAAAAACCCGAATTCAGTAAAATCCCTAAAAAGAATTTATTAAACAAAGAAAACACAGGCCCTCACTTTAGTTTTTCAATTGGTAATGATCAGATTTTTGAAAACAAACTGATTGAAGCGACAAAAGAAGGCAAACTATCGTCCTACGAAATACAGTCGAATCCGAACTACTTCATGGATATCCTTGGGTTCATTTTACCCATTATTGTCCTGGTAGTAATCTGGATCTTCCTGATGCGTAAAATGTCAGGTGGTGCTGCCGGTGGTGGTGGCGGCCAGATTTTCAATATTGGTAAATCGAAAGCAAAATTATTTGACGAAAAGACCGATATCAAAACAACGTTTAAGGATGTTGCAGGATTAGAAGGTGCGAAAGAGGAAATACAGGAAATCGTTGAATTCCTTAAAAATCCACAAAAATACACCAACCTTGGAGGTAAAATCCCAAAAGGCGCGCTATTGGTAGGTCCTCCGGGAACCGGAAAAACCTTGTTAGCCAAAGCAGTAGCAGGCGAAGCACAAGTTCCTTTCTTTTCGCTTTCAGGTTCTGATTTCGTTGAAATGTTTGTAGGTGTTGGTGCTTCAAGAGTACGTGACCTTTTCAAGCAAGCTAAGGAGAAATCCCCGGCAATCATCTTCATTGATGAGATTGATGCAGTAGGACGTGCCCGTGGAAAAAACAACATGTCAGGTTCTAATGATGAGCGTGAAAACACACTGAATCAGTTGTTGACAGAAATGGATGGTTTTGGCACGAATACAAGCGTAATTGTATTAGCCGCTACCAACCGTGCAGATGTATTAGATAAAGCATTAATGCGTGCTGGTCGTTTTGACAGGCAAATCTTTGTAGACCTTCCGGATATCCGTGAGCGTCAGGAAATTTTTGAAGTACATTTAGCCCCGTTGAAAAAAGCAGAAGGACTGGATACCAGTTTTCTTGCAAAGCAAACTCCTGGTTTTTCCGGAGCTGATATTGCCAATGTCTGTAATGAAGCAGCACTTATCGCAGCCCGTTATGACAAACAGGCGGTAGACAAACAGGATTTCCTGGATGCGGTAGACCGTATTGTAGGAGGTTTGGAAAAGAAAAACAAAATCATCTCTCCAGAAGAGAAAAGAGCTATTGCGATTCACGAAGCAGGCCACGCTACAGTAAGCTGGATGCTGGAACATGCCGCACCGCTTATCAAGGTTACTATTGTTCCCCGTGGACAAAGCCTTGGAGCTGCCTGGTATCTTCCGGAAGAAAGACAAATTGTACGTCCGGATCAGATGCTGGATGAAATGTGCGCTACTATGGGTGGTCGTGCTGCTGAAAAAGTAGCCTTTAACCGAATTTCTACAGGAGCACTGAGTGATTTGGAAAAAGTAACCAAACAGGCACGTGCGATGGTAACTATTTATGGACTGAATGAAAAATTAGGTAACATTACTTATTATGATTCTTCAGGACAAAATGAATACGGTTTTACAAAACCTTACTCAGAAGAGACTGCAAAAATAATTGACCAGGAGATTTCTATTCTAATTGAAGCGCAATACCACAGAGCTATCGCAATTCTTGAAGAAAACAAAGATAAACTGTACCAATTAGCCGATATTCTGATTGACAAAGAAGTAATTTTTAAAGACGATTTGGAGAATATCTTTGGAAAAAGACCGTTTGACAAAAATCTGCAGGAAGAAACTACATTATAATAGCCATTTTTATGGTTTTTTCGGAAAAATCTTAATTCGATAGCACTATTGAATTAAGATTTTTTTATCTTTGATTCTTAGTTAATGCAAATACTAAGGATTTTATAACATATGAGTCTTTTTAAAAAACTTTTTGGCGCTTCAGGAGAATCATCCAATGATGACAAGGATAATGACTACAATCCTTTTCAAGCAGATTCTTCTATTCCAATCGATGAGCGCTTTACCTCAAACTTCAAAAAAAACGGCGGCAAATTTTTGTACTGTGAAAACATTAATGAAGTACGGGATCAGTTTGAAAATATTTTAGAAGAGAATGACTGGTTTGAATCTGAAGTATTGTGTTTTGATTCGAAGCTTTACAGCTTCCTTGATGAAAACAAATTAACGTATAACGCACCAGCACAACCCAAATTTTTCTTTGCTACCTGCGAAAACCTGATTGCCGAAGAAGGATCTGTACTTTTCTCTTCCAAGCAAATCAAGCAGAACAAACCCAATGAATTGCCGGTAAATATTATTATTTTTGCAACAACCAGCCAGATCATTGAAGGGACCAGTGATGGTTTACGGGAAATTAAGAAAAAATACGAAAAAGACTACCCTACCAATATCACCACAATAAAATATTTTGAAAAGGCAAAAGAAGAGGATTTTTTGCATTACGGAAGTTCCGCAAAAAACCTGTATTTATTGCTATTAGAAGATCTATAAGATGCGTGAAACTCTCATAAGGACATTATCGGGTCTTATTTATATCCTTTTATTACTTACCGCGATATTGATTACCGAAAACGGAATAAGCTTTATTATTCTTTTTGGTATCTTCATGCTCATTGCTGTAATTGAGTTTTGTAATCTCACCCACCTAAGTAAAACACTACCGATCGCCATTGCTTTGGTATTTTATACGCTGTTTTCATTTTATACTTCTTTTGATGCCACCACTACATTGCTCATTGTAGCCGCATCCCTTTTTGTATCCGTAAAACTTTTGTACTTTCTTTTTGATAACCGGCCGCAAAAAACCGACCAGCTGTCAAAATTTGTCAATCTCATCGGCTATATCGTTTTACCCATAACATTAATCACCAAACTTCCATTCATCAATAGTGTTTATACTCCGGGTATCATCATTGGAATTTTCATACTGATGTGGACTAACGATACTTTTGCTTATATCGTTGGAAAATCGATCGGAAAAAGAAAGCTATTTGAGCGCATTTCCCCTAAAAAGACCACGGAAGGTTTCTTTGGTGGCATTATATTTACTTTATTATTTAGTTTTATAATTGCGCATTACCTGAACCAGCCCAACTATATTTGGATGGCTACTGCGCTTATCATTAGTATTTTCGGTACTTTTGGGGATCTAATTGAATCTAAATTCAAACGCATTGCTGGCGTAAAAGACAGCGGAAAAATTATGCCGGGCCATGGAGGTATCCTGGATCGCCTGGATAGTATTATATTTGTATCACCTATTTTGTTTTTGTTTTACCAAATCATAAATTATGTTTCATAAAGAAGGCTTTAAAATAATTTTAATTGCATTAGTAATTACCGTAGGCACCTTGCTGCTTGCCGATTCATTAATCGAAACACTCTGGATTCAGAAAACAGTACAGGTCGCTATTTTAGTTTTCCTGCTGTTGATCCTACAGTTTTTCAGAAACCCTAAAAGACCGGTCAACAGTGATGACTTTAAACTCATTGCTCCTGTAGACGGCAAAGTAGTTGTAATCGAAGAAGTTTTTGAATCCGAATACTTTAAAGACCGACGCCTGCAGGTATCCATCTTCATGTCTCCTATCAATGTACACGTTACACGTTACGCCTTAAGCGGACTTATCAAATTCAGTAAATACCATCCTGGTAAATATTTAGTGGCGTGGCATCCCAAAGCAAGCGAGGAAAATGAGCGCACGACTATCGTAATCGAAAATCCAGTTTTTGGTGAAGTCCTCTACCGACAAATTGCCGGAGCTCTTGCCCGTAGAATCGTAAACTATGCAAAAGAAGGCATGCAGGTCGTTCAGGGTGAAGATGCGGGTTTCATAAAGTTTGGGTCAAGAGTAGATTTATTCTTACCTTTAGGAACTGAGTTGAATGTAAAGCTTAATGAAAAAGCAATTGGCGGTAAAACAATCATTGCTGTACGATCTTAATGACAGAGAAGGATTTAGATACACGGTTCCAGGAAGCTTATGAAAAAGCCTCCAATATGACTGAGCTGCTTCCTCAGGATGTAATGCTTCGCATTTATGCTTATTACAAACAGGCAACTTATGGCAGGGCGGGTTTCTCACAAGGAACAAACCATGATATTCGTGATGCTTTTAAAATGAATGCATGGATGCAGGTCAGCCACCTAAGCTCGGAAGAAGCCAAACAATTATACATTGAAATCATTAATTCATTATAAATTAAATACAACCTACATTATGAAGAAGACAAGTTTGTTTATTGCAACATTATTATTCGCTGCAGGTTTACAGTCCTGCAACAAAAAAGACAATTTAAAAGAAGTTGTAGAAGTTCCATTACCTGCAGAAAAGACTGAAGTTCCTGCATTGGGCAATCCTGCAGATGTAAAAGCGGATGCCGGACCTTTCCAGATTGTGGCACTTCCTTATGCCTATGATGCATTAGAGCCGAACATCGACGCCAAAACAATGGAGATCCATTATTCAAAACACTACCTTAAATATACGAATGAGCTGAATAAAGCTATAACCGGAACTGAGCTTGAGAAACAATCTATCGAAGATATCTTAGGTAAGCTGGATCTTGAAAACAAAGCCGTACGCAATAATGCAGGTGGTTATTACAACCATACCCTATACTGGGAGATCATGGGACCAAAAGCAGGTGGTGAGCCTAAAGGTGCTTTGGCCGAAGCGATCAATAAAGATTTCGGATCTTTTGAAGCTTTCAAAACACAATTAAGTGATGCTGCTGCAAAACGTTTCGGATCAGGATGGGCCTGGTTAGTTTTAGACAAAACAGGTAAATTGGTTATTGGTAGTACCGGGAATCAGGACAACCCACTAATGCCAAAAATGGAAATCTCCGGAAAACCTCTGTTAGGCCTGGATGTATGGGAACATGCTTACTACCTGAAATACCAAAACAAAAGACCCGATTATATTACCGCCTTTTTTAATGTAATCAACTGGGATGCTGTTGCCAAAAGATTTGAAGCTGCAAAAGGTCCAGCTGTACCTGCTGTAAAATAATAGCACAGTCTCATAATAAAAAAATCCGCTATAAGCGGATTTTTTTATGCACTGAACTTTGTCTAGTCCTAGAATAGCAATACAGGATTAATAATAATAAAAGTACATTTTTTAGACAGAAGTAGCTTCATGGTTACTTCTGTTTTTTGTTTTATAGGTTTTCATTTCTATTTCTTTTTGCTGATGCATTTGCATCGGAGTAAGCATATGATTAGAGCAATGCGGTCTTACTAGATTATAAATCTGTATAGATTCCTTAACTACTAACTTAATAATATTAAGTTGCTGATCATTATACCTATCTACTAAAAACTCCTGTTTTAATATCCCATTTACCCTTTCAGCGACCGCATTTTGATATGGATCATAAGACTCAGTCATGCTACAGCGCAGGTTTTTAGTCTTGCGTATCACTTTTTGATATTCATTAGAACAATATTGTATACCTCTATCTGAGTGATGGATTAACGACAAACAACTATTTTTCCTGCTCTTAAGAGCCATTTGTAAAGCTTTAAGACTATTTTCGGCATTTAAATTAGTAGCTACATTAAATCCCATGATCCGTTTTGAATATGCATCTGTTACTAAGCTTAAATAGCAGGGCTTACTTCTTTTTCCGAAAGAATGACTTGTTCAGACTTTGATTTCTTTAAGATTTTTCTTTTAATGCTACGATAATAGACCTGCCTGTCTATCCCGAACAAACTACAGGTAAAACCTAAGGTTTGTTTTTGTTCTTCTTTAAATAGGACAATTGTTCGGGTGATGAGTTTTTTCGGATATCGATATTATATTCTTTCTCTGCAATATCAATAAGCAAATCAAAAATAATAGCTTTCTTATCCGTAAAATTAACTTGTTGCTCCAGATGAGCTTTCTGTTTTTCAAGAAGCGTAACTTTAGCTTCGAGTTCCATGATTTGCTGTTCAGGTGTTTTAGCCATTTGAGATGGGGTTTGGGTTTCCCAATCAAAGTTACCAAATTTTCTAAGCCAACTAACAACTGTTGAACGTGCTTGCACACCATATTTTTTACAAGCGCCATGTGTAGATAACTCTCCTCGTTCAATCTCATGGACGATTTGCAATTTGAGAGACATACTGTAATCTCGCTGGGTTCGCTTTACATAATTTTTCTCTTTAGACATAATTGAGTTTTTTTTTGTATCGCTATTTCAGGACGGGACATTTTTTTTAAATAAAAAAGTCCCGGAAATACCGGGACTTTTTTAAACCATCATCTGATCTCACTATTTCAGGCCTGCCAGGCTCTGCTCTATTGTTTCAATCTTCGATAAAGCATCTGCTTCTTTTTGCCTTTCAATAGCCAATACTTTTTCAGGGGCATTATTGACAAACTTCTCGTTTGATAACTTAGCCTGCACTGATTTCAGGAATCCCTGATTGTATTTTAGTTCAGTTGTTAATTTCTCTATTTCTTCTTCAATATTAATCGAACCGGTCACCGGAATAAAATATTCATTTGATTTTACACGGAAGGATAAAGCACCATCTACTTTTTCAGTACCATATTCCAAAGTGCTGATATTTCCAAGCTTGGTAATGATACAGTCAAAATAAGTATCGGTTGCCTCATTATTAATCGCCTTAAGCTCAATTGCATCTTTGAATGCGATATTTTTGTCTTTACGGATCGTTCGTATTCCGGAAATTACTTCGGCTGCAAAATCAAAATCTGTAATGATTTTCTCCTCATAGGAAGTGATTTCTGGCCAGGTAGATACAATTAATGCATCTTCCGCTGTTCTTTCCTGGATAATGTGCCAAATCTCTTCTGTAAGGAATGGCATAAATGGATGCAGCAATTTCAGGTTTTGCTCCAACATGGTTATAGCACTATCAAATGTAGCTTTATCAATTGGAGCCTGGTAAGCCGGCTTAATCATTTCGAGGAACCAGGAACAAAAATCATCCCATACCAATTTATAAATGGTCATCAGTGCATCTGAAATCCTGTATTTTTCAAAGTGATCTTCAATTTCAACTAAGGTCTTTTGTAATTTAGCTCCATACCATGCAATAGCAGCTTTGGATGATTCCGGTTGCGGGATTGTATCACTAACCTCCCACCCTTTTATCAATCGGAAAGCATTCCACAATTTGTTTGTAAAAGCTTTTCCCTGATTGCATAATTCTTCATCAAACATAATATCGTTACCGGCAGAGGCACTCAAAAGCAATCCTACACGAACACCATCCGCACTAAATTTCTCAATAAGATCCAACGGATCTGGTGAGTTCCCTAATGATTTTGACATTTTTCGACGTTGCTTATCCCGTACCAAACCGGTCAGGTACACATTAGAAAATGGTTTTTGCCCTGTATATTCATATCCGGCAATCAGCATTCGGGCTACCCAGAAGAACAAGATGTCCGGCCCAGTAACCAAATCATTGGTCGGGTAATAGTATTTAAAATCTTCATTTTCCGGTTTTGTGATGCCGTTAAATACAGACATTGGCCACAGCCACGCAGAAAACCAGGTATCTAATGTATCCGGATCCTGTCTTAGGCTTTCCTGGGTTAAACCCGGATTATTTGTTTTGGATTTTGCCAATTCTAAGGCTTGCTCTTTGGTTTCGGCAACTACAAAATCTTCCTTACCATCACCATAATAATAAGCAGGAATTTGTTGCCCCCACCACAACTGACGGGAAATATTCCAATCGCGAATATTTTCAAGCCAGTGCCTGTAGGTATTATCAAAACGTTTTGGATATAACTTTACCTCTTCCGTTTCTAAGACTGCTTTTATGGCCGGCTTCACCAGTTCTTCCATGCTCAGGAACCATTGATCTGACAATCGTGGCTCAATCACAGCTTTAGTCCGTTCTGAAGTCCCGACTTTATTCAGGTGGTTTTCAATTTTATCAAGGTTACCCAATTCCTGTAATGCTACCGCAATTTCTTCACGAACTACAAAACGATCTTTACCCTGATATTCCAAACCAAACGAATTCAGTGTAGCATCTTCATTGAAAATATCAATAATCTCAAGATTATGCTTTTCTCCAAGCGTTTTGTCATTCATATCGTGTGCCGGCGTTACCTTAAGGCATCCGGTTCCAAATTCCATATCCACATATTCATCAAAAATGATAGGGATTACACGGTTGGCAATAGGCACAATCGCTTTTTTTCCTTGGAGGTGAAAATAGCGTTCATCATTCGGGTTGATACAAATAGCAGTATCCCCCAAAATGGTTTCAGGACGGGTAGTCGCTACAATAACGAATTCTTCCGAGCCTTCAATTTTATATTTTAAATGGTATAATTTGCCTTGTCTTTCTTCGTAGATTACCTCTTCATCAGAAAGGGTAGTTTTCGCTTCCGGATCCCAGTTTACCATTCGGTAGCCACGGTAGATCAACCCTTTGTTATACAAATCCGTAAAAGAATGGATTACAGCAGCGGACATTTCCGGATCCATTGTAAATTTAGTACGTTCCCAGTCACAGGAAGCCCCTAATTTCTTCAATTGATCTAAAATTACACCGCCATATTTATGTGTCCATTCCCAGGCATGATCTAAAAACTCTTCTCTGGTAAGATCATTTTTATTAATTCCTTCTGCTTTTAATTTAGCGACTACTTTGGCCTCTGTAGCAATAGAAGCATGATCCGTCCCCGGTACCCAACAAGCGTTAAACCCTTTTAAACGCGCTCTCCTGATCAGAACGTCCTGAATGGTATTATTCAGCATATGTCCCATGTGAAGGACGCCAGTTACGTTAGGTGGTGGGATTACAATAGTATAGGGCGTTCTATTATCGGGTTCCGAATGAAAATAATTATTTTTCATCCAGTAAGCGTACCATTTTTCTTCTACAGATTTGGCATCAAATTGAGCAGGGATTGTCATAAATTGTTTTTATTTCAGGTGTATTCGGCCAGCCTCTATGCTAAGCCCTGTTTACAACATATACTATTAAAGCCAAACGCAGCCCCATTATGCATAACATAACGCAGGAACTTCAGTTTGGAATAAAGTGCGATCAGGATCATTTAGCGGCACTGGCTACGGAATACTATTATTCTCAGGTTATATTTTGGACTGATTATTGTAATTCTTTACAAAAGTAATTATTCGCACAATATAAAAAAAGGGATTTAAATATTTGTGCTTTGATTAAAAGTAAGTATTTTTACGAAAACAACTTTAAATTAATTCAAAAAAAAATGAAAAAATTATTAGGTTTGATGGCTGTCGCAATAATCGGTATTTCCGGTTATGCACAATCCGGCCCTAAAATTCAATTCAAAACAGAAACAATTGATTATGGAACTGTAACTAAAGACAGTGATAATGGGCTGAGAACATTTGAGTTTACCAATATCGGAGATGCTCCACTAAATATCGTAAATGTGCAGTCTTCCTGTGGATGTACTATTCCCTCCTACTCTAAAGAGCCTATAATGCCTGGAAAAACAGGCAAAATCGAAGTAAAATATAATATGAGCCCTGGCCCAATACGTAAATCATTAACCGTAGAATCGAATGCGGTAAATATCGAGGGTGGACGTGTGCAACTTAAAATTAAAGGAAACGTCGAAGTCCCGAAAGAGACGAACATAATGGAAAAGAAAAAAGCCATTCCGGGATCATAACACAATACAAAAACACCTCAAACGGGGTGTTTTTTTTATAGTATATTTTTAAGCCTGAACTCATACTCCAACACTTGGTTCTTACGCCTGACCTGCATTTTAACCACCCTTCCTTCCTCCGATTGCAGCAAGTCGGTAATCTGTTGGATTGAATAGCGATATGCCGGCCTGTTGTTAATGGAAACCAGTATATCATCCTTAAGTAATCCTGCAACTCCCCCAGGCGAATCTTTCCGGACATTCGTAATACGATAAATGGGTTTTAAAATATAATTATACCTGAAATCATTGCCCCCAATATTGAAATTACTGGTTGAATTTGAGGATAAATTGGAAACAAAAATACCTTTATCATCTGCAATCCATTGTTTGCCACTATGCTCAATATCAATCCCACTCATATTATAATGGAAGGGCGTTAAAAAATATTTGTTCTTTTTGTAGTATAAGGTATTATTTCTATAATCAAAGATTAAGGAAAATCGTTTTAATACTTCATTCCCCACAGAGCCATTTCTGCCCTGTACAATCGAAAGATGCTGTAAAGAGGCATCATCTGGAAATGCTGCCAGCGGGTACTGAAACATTTCTTTTCCGAAGTACAATTCAGCAACTTTACTTCTTCTGCCATAAATATCACCACTAAACCCAGTTCCCAGATAGTCTTCAAAATTATGTGCTGGAATTTTTAGCCGTTCATTAGTATCTTCAAACAGGAATAAAGCATTGGTACTACCGGAATCCACCAGTAATTTCACCGGAATGGGTAATCCTTCTTCAAGTACCACAGCAGACATAACATAGGGCTTTCCTTTTTCGATGCTGATATCCAATACATCGTATTTTTTTAACTTCCGTGGCCTTACATCTTCCAGGCTTTTGTAGACTATAATTTTCCTGGAACTATAATTTATTTCCACTATATTATTTTTAAAGAAATTATACCCTGTAATCCCGTGCACAGGAATTCCGAGTTGTGAAGAGAAATTGATATCCCCATCAGAAATAATATAGAGGGTATGCTTAAAGTCTTTCATCCCCTCGATTTCCATTGTATTATTGTTTGATTTCAAAGCTTCAAAAGCCGCTCCGCTCCCGAGTCCTTTGAGGCTTATTTTTTCTACATCAAAAAGGTTGAGTTCTTCTATATTTTCAAGATTGAATAAAACCGTTTTTTCCACACCCGTATCCAGGATAAACTGAAATTTCACTTTGTTGACAACAACGGGAAAAACAATAAGGTTATTGACGAACTTAAACGGAATTACAATCTTGTTTTTATCCGGTCGCCAGGATAACGAATCCTGGCAATATGATAAGATTGGGAGGCCAAAAATAAGGATTATAAAAAAAATTCGGCGCATGGGGAAGGATTTGCCTAAAGTTAGTAAAAATTAACAGTAAAATATTTTTTGAACCCAATTTTTCGAACTGCCTGATACTGTATAATTTTAAAAAAAATTGCAAATTTGCACAACTAAAATTTATCATATGCCATCTATTTCAAATAAAGGAAAATTAATGCCGGAATCACCCATCAGAAAGTTGGTTCCCTATGCTGAAATTGCAAAAAGAAACGGAAATAAAGTATACCACCTGAATATCGGGCAACCGGACATTAAGACTCCAGAAGTAGCGATTAATGCGGTTAAGAATATTGATATTAAAGTTCTTGAATACAGTCATTCTGCAGGCTTTGAAAGCTACAGGACTAAACTTTCACAATATTACCGCGATCACGGGCTTCCAATTGAAACGGAAGATATCATTATTACTACCGGCGGTTCCGAAGCCCTATTGTTTGCCATGGGAAGTACGATGGATGTGGATGATGAAATCATTATCCCAGAGCCTTTTTATGCAAATTACAATGGTTTCTCTATCGCTTCTGGCGTAAAAGTAGTTCCCGTTATCTCTACCATCGATGATGGGTTTGCGTTACCTCCAATTGCGGCATTTGAGAAATTAATTACACCAAAAACAAAAGCAATCTTAATTTGTAATCCAGGTAACCCTACAGGGTATCTTTATTCTAAAGAAGAAATTATGCAACTTGCAGCCATTGTAAAAAAGCATGATCTTTTTCTTATCGCTGATGAAGTATACCGTGAGTTCATTTACGATGGAGAAGAACATTTCTCTGTTATGAATGTTCCGGGACTGGAAGAACATGCGATTATGATTGATTCTGTTTCCAAACGGTACAGTATGTGTGGTGCCCGAATAGGATGTATCGTTTCCAAAAACAAAGCAGTAATGGCAACAGCTATGAAATTTGCACAGGCACGTTTGAGTCCTCCTACATTTGCACAAATTGCCAGTGAGGCAGCATTAGAAACGCCACAAAGTTATTTTGATGAAGTTATCACGGAATATAAAGATCGCAGGGACACTTTAATCGCTGAACTTCAAAAGATAGAAGGCGTAAAAGTTGCCTCGCCAAAAGGAGCTTTCTACTGTATTGCCCAGCTACCTGTTGACAATGCCGACCAGTTTGCTCAATGGTTATTGGAGAGCTTTGACTATAATAAAGAAACTGTAATGGTAGCACCTGCTGCAGGTTTTTACTCTACTCCAAATGTTGGATTAAATGAAGTTCGTTTAGCGTATGTATTGAAAAAAGAAGACCTGATAAAATCAGTGGCCATCCTGAAGGAAGCTTTAAAAGCCTACAAGAACTAACAACTCACCTAATATTAAAAAAGGCCTGATTCAGTTTTGAATCAGGCCTTTTTTATGGTCTAGAAGCATACTAAGAAATTTTCTGCTTTTACTAGTACAAAAAAAAGCTGCCAAATAATGGCAGCTTTTTTTATTGTATTCTCATTTTACATTATCGTTTTAATGAGAAGTGAGCTTTAAATTCTCTTGTTTGTCCATCTTCTTCAAATGTCACAGTGAACCAGTAATCTGTTGATGGAAGTAGTTGACCGTTGTAGGTTCCATTCCATCCTTCTGAGGTGCTGCTGATTTGTTTTAGTAATTTGCCGTATCGGTCAAATATATAAATTTTTGCGTTAGGTTGGTTCTCCAGTCCTATAATATTCCAGGTATCGTGGTAACCGTCTCCATTAGGCGTAAAGTAATGCGGATAGTTGATGGCAATAACCTCTACCGGAGCATTAAAGTCACATCCATTCTGGTCAATTACCTTCACATTATGAACCCCTGGCGTTACGTTAGTAAACACATTGCTCGTCTGTGGTGTACCTTCATCCAACTGGAATACATAGTCGCCATAACCGCCTGTTACATTCACTGTAAGGGTTTGCTCATCAGAGAATGCTCCGCTTACCGTAGTAGTGAATACTGCCGGGCCGGATTGTCCTACTACTGAAACTGGTGACATTAAAGAAACACATCCTGTAGCGGTATCTGTTACCTGTACCGTGTAGTCTCCAATTTCACTTGCGGAATAGGTATTCCCTGTAGCTCCTACAATTGCTGTTCCTCCTAAATACCATTGGAAACTATGAGTAGCCGTAGTATAACTCGCAGGCTCAATTGTCAATACTAATTCAGACAATACATTACCATTGGTAGAATCCACACAAATCACTCCCTTACCATTATTGATAATCGGTTCCGGTAGTTTATTGATGGTAAATACTATCGAAGTAGTAGCCACACATGGAGTCGTAGTCTGACCGTTTACAATACGGATCCAGATCGTAGTCAAAGGACCAACCATATGCGCTGTTGCATCGGTAATGGCATTCACACCTGCTATAGCATCGGACTCAGAAGTGTGATAGCTTACCGGGAAGTCTGCTACCGGAGTTTGTGTACCCCGAACAATAGCATCAAGAGTAGTCAGGTCATAAGCAATCTGGCCATCATTAGTACCGTCTTCATCACACTGGGTAACATCTGCCGGTTTAGTAGCCACGGCTGCATCTTCAACCAATAAGATCAGGTCAGCAATGCGGATACAACCCGTAGCGTTGTTCACCACTTTTACAGCAATAGTCTGTTGCGGGATAGTCACATTCTGGTACATATTCGGCAATGCGCCAACACCATTTTGTGCATCTGTAGCATTCAGGTAATACGTTACGGTATAATCTGCAGGATCCTGAGGCGGTACCTGAGTTGGGTCATTCGATCCTAAAATCGTTGGCACATGTCCTGCAAGGTCAAATACCTCCTGCCCATTGCCATCGGTTTCACACATTACAAAGTTCGAGTTATGAACTGTCGGAAGCGGATTCACTTTCAGAACCAGTTCCACTACTACACCACATCGCCCTGGGCTTAGTGAATTCGTAGCACGAACATAGATCGTGGTCAATGGTCCTGCCGGATATGCTGTAATCTGAGCTGTTGGGATGGCATTGGTTTCGGCCAAAGCATCTTCCGGTGTCAGGTAGTAACCGAAGGTAAGATTCACTTCTGAACCTGCAATAACAGGTTCGTAAGAGGTAAGGTCAAATTCTTCAATACCATCTCCAGGGTTATTGTTATCACACAATTCAAATGGGGCTACTGTGGTAGCTACATTTGGAAGTGGAAGGATTACGTAAGTTAAAGTAGTAAAACTGAAACATCCTGTTGCATTATTGATCACTTTTACGCCAAATGTATGTGGCCCTAAAGGATAAGCTGCATTATCAAAATGTTGTGGATCGGTAATCAGTCCTGTTCCTGCCTGAGCATCTGCCGGGGTCGGATAGAATTCAAAAGTATACAAGGATACATCGTTTCCTGCTCCTATGATTTCCTGGTTTTTAACCGTGATATCAAAAATCGCACGCCCATTATCATCACAAACATACAATCGTGTTGGGGCTGTAACTACCGGTGGCAGGTTCACCTTAACATTGAATGTACCGATGTCGAAACAGCCTGTAGCGGTATCTTCAATACGCACCCAGATCGGTTGTGGATTTACAGAGTTGATAAAAGCTCCAGGGCTACTGATAGCTGGAACACCTTGTTCTGCATTGGCTAACGAAACATAATAACGGATCGTATAGGTACCACCCGGATTAGCGGCCTGTATGATTGGCGTCTGAAGGTTCAGGTTAAATGGAGCAAATCCATCCTGATTGGTATCACAAACGGTAAGATCAGATAAAGTTGGAACTACCGGAGCAGCTTTCACTTCCAATACAATTGGGAATATACGGAAACAACCGGTATCATCATTCTCAATACGCACCCAGATCGTTTGCATAAAAGCAACTGAATTCTGGAATGTAGTCTCATCTAAAATACCTGTATTGCCATTTTGGGCATTGGTTTCTGTCTCATAATAGGTAACACTTACTCCTGGAGCACCATCGATGATGTCCTGAGTTAAAGTCGTAAGGTCAAAAAATGCATATCCATCGCCATCAGCATCACAAACAGTATAGTTTTCTGTCGGTGGCATTGGTGTTGGGATTGGGCTTACCCTTAAATCTAAGAAGGTACGTGATACACATCCTGTAGCAGGATTGGTAACTACGGCTACTATCGTTTGGGCATAAGGCACCTGATTGGTATAGATATAAGGTAGTGGCGCCGTTCCTGCATTGGCAGCAGCTTCATCAAAGAAGAATGTAACCACCATGCCTATTTGGGTACCTACGATCTCAGGAACTTTGGTTCCAAGATCAAAAACCTCTACTCCATCTCCAGAAACATCATCACAAAGCACATAAAGGCTAGGTAAAGTAGCCACCGGAAGTGGATTAACTCTTAAAATAAGTTGTACAATATCAAAACATCCGGTAGTGTTATGCTCTACACGCACATAAAGCGTCTGAGGATTACTGGTATTTGGATAGGATAGAACATTAAGGATCGGGCTGATATTTCCTACGGCATTCGCCTGGGAAGTAAAGTAGCTAACGGTATGCTGCGCCGGATCTAAAGTCCCAAGAATCTCTGGAGTTTTAGTGGTCAGGTTAAACAGGTGTACCCCATCAATAGTACCATCATCATCACAAAGCTCATAAGGTGTCGGATCTGTAGCAATTGGTGTAGGATATACGATCAGTTGCAATTCCACGATATCGTAACAAGGCGTCAGGGTAGAATGTACATTCACATAGATGGTCTGAAGCCATGGTGTTACGTTATTGTAAGGTAAAGTCGTATTGATCGGGTTGATCGAGTTATCGGCATCTTCCGGTGTTTCATGGAAGGTTACTGTCACTCCGGTGGCTCCACCAGTTACAGCAGCAATTACATCGGCAAGGTTGAACATACCATAACCGTCACTGTTAGGATCACAATAGGTCAGCGGCTCCGGGGTGATGGCTACCGGACCCGGGATGATCTCCAGTTGTAAGGTCGTTGTATCATAACAGGTAGTGGCATCATTTTGCACCCGTACATAAATGGTCTGTGGGTTATTACCATCGCTGGTATATAATAATGGTAATGGGGAAGTCGCACTATCGGCATCGGCCTGGGTGTAGTAATAACTTACTGTCACTCCGGTAGCTCCGCCTGTAATCTCATTATTTTTTGTGGACAGGTTAAATACGGAAACGTTAGGGTTGATTCCATCGCTACACGCAAATAAAGTTGTTGGCTGCACTACTGTTGGTAGTGGATTAACAATAATATGGAATGACCCTACAGAGAAACATCCTGTAGCAGTATTCTCTACCCGGAACCAGATAATATCATCCGGACCACCAACATGTGCTGTGGGTACCGCAATAACATTGGTTCCTCCCGTAGCATCTGCCTGGCTCGTATAATACGTAATCACCATGCCGGTAGCATTTGCGATTAACTCTGCATTTTTAGTGGTAAGGTCAAAAACCTCGATACCATCCCCTGGATTGTCATAATCACAAAGTGCATAATTGGAAACGTTGGTATTGATCAGTGGTCGTGGATCAACTATCAGTACCAAAGTGGTAAATGCCGGACATTGTGGTCCTGTTGGTGGTGCATTTACATTCACTACACGAACATAAACAGTTTGTGTATTAGGGACAATGTTAGGATATGGTGACCGTAACGCTAATGATGGGGCTCCCAAAGCCGCATCGGCCTGGGTAGCATAATAGGACACTACAAGATCTGGGTTACCACCCGTGATTGCAGCATTGTTATTCGTTAGCATAAACGTTGAGAATCCGTCATAATTCAGGTTCTCATCACAAACATGCATCGGGGCAGGATCGAAAATAACGGAAGTAGGGATTACAAAAAGGGTAAAGCTGGTTGTAGCAAAACAGGTAGGTGTTGAACCTACTACTCTTACATAGATTACCTCATTGTTGTTTCCGGTATAAGTAGCCGGAGTTCCAATTGCATTGAGCCCTGCATCCGCATCCGCCTGGTTGTTATAATAAGAAACCGTATAATTCGCTGGATTCTGGCCGTTTAATGCCGCAGCATTCTGGCTTGTTAAATTGAAAACACCAATACCATCATTCGGATTCTCATCACAAATACTTAAATTCGGTAAAGTACCGATTGTTGTCACTGCGCCGAATATGATTTGGAAAGGAACTGTTTTAAAACAGCCACTATTAAAACTCTCAACGCGGATATAAATAGTTTCCGTTTGCGTACTTACATAAGCATTATCCGGAAATATTGGGCTAAAGTTAGTATTGGCATCAGCCTGACTATGGAAATAGCTTACTAAATAATCCCCTGGATTTAATGCTCCAAGGACAAGTGGCGTATTTTCTGTTAAATCAATTGTTGCTGGTGGTGGTGTACAAAATTCAAAATTCTTAGGCGTTCCTAAAAGAATTTCCGGCTGTACGTTCACACATACTACATGATGATATTCACAATCAAAATTATCAATTGCAGTATAGGTATAACAATGTTCTCCTTCCGTAGTTGGAGTAATCGTCACAGGATTCCCCGTACCAACATCCCATGTTGCAGAAACAATGGTCGGTGTAAAAGAGAGGTCTCCAGGTACTAAAGCAGGATCAAAAGTCAATCCCCAGGAAAAAATATAACCATTATCACTGGCCAGGTTATCTGTAACAGTAATCGTCCAGTTACCATTCAAAGGGCTACCAATTAAAGATGCAAATGATCCTGTTGGTAAATAGGTCCCTGGTGCAACTGTATTTCCTGGTGTATTTGTAGATGGAATGGTTGCTCCATTCACTAAAAAGGTGGTTCCTGACATGGAAAAACAATAATCCAAGCCTATACCGGGTCCTGCTGCCACATCCTCTGCTGTTCCTCCCGGATCAAAAGGATGCCCTAAATGCAGGCCACCACCACCACCGCCTGTACCATTGTAAGGTTTCAAAATGGCTACCTGTCCGCTTGGACTGGTTATAGTAATCTCCAAATCTCCTAAATAGGAATGTTCCATATTAAGACAGATCTGCTGTAATTGATTGATATTGGTCAATGTCTGTCCCGAAGAGAAACAATCTACCGTTACTGAAGTTTGATAGGATACTCCAGACCCATCAGGAAGAAATGTAGTACCACTTACCGGTGGAGTACACTGATAATTAAAGGGCACTGCAGTGACCACTCCTGTCAAGGTCGCGGGATCCCCAAAACAAATTTCACCGGGTCCAGTGGTCCCTGTAAAATCCGGGGTGGTCGAAACCTGGACAATAATATTTAAAAAATTCTGATTGGTACAGTTATTAGCATCCCGTACTAATAAATTTACCCTGTAAACACCTGGGTTCACAAAAGTTGTAGTAGCAGAAGCTCCGGTACCGGTACTTCCATTATTAAAATCCCATGTATAGGTTGCTCCTACACCGCTTGAAGAAAAGGTTGCAGAACCATTAAAAGTAACCGCCGTATTTTGGCAGATTCGAATAACACCATCTGCATCCTGTGCCGGCGAAGAACCGTTAAAAACGGCATTAATAGCCTGACAAGGTACTATACAAGAAACTGCAGCAACCCAGCCTGTGCCGGTTACTGATGCATCCGATGTAAACTGAACCGTGATACATCCTGTTGGGTTTTCCGTAGTAGCCTGAACGACACTAGGGCTATCTGTCCCGGAATATGTCCCGAATGCCGGAGATGTCGTGTTAGGACCATTATATATCGTCATTACATCACCCGTACCGAGATTAAACGCTGAGAAGTTCAGTCGTATCCCTGCCCCGGGTGTCGTTGGACAAAATGTTTTTGTAAAATTCTGATTATTCCCATAATTCCCGGTAGCTCCCCCAGAATCATAAAATGTCCCCGCACAAGTATTAACTGGCGCGTTGCTCATGTTATAATTTTGAGCAAATACAGAAAAGAATAATAAATTAAAAAATAAGAGTAAAAGCTTCTTCATAATAACTAGTTACTTTTTTAAAACGGGTTGGGGGTAAATAACAATGACTTTATCTGTATTATCTATTCTATAGATTACGGTAGTTCGGGCATGAAACCTGAATTCATACTTCAAAGGATTGAAAGTATTCTCATCTACTACAGTATCACGCTTTAAATCAGGATTATTGGTAGTATACAATGGTACCGAAGAGAGTTTTGGGTATTTTTCGTCCTTTTCTGCTTTCAAATCCTCAATTTTAACCCTTTTGGTCAGGATATCATTCAGGTCTTTTAAGCGATTAGGAACATTCAGTACTAACGCCTGTAATTGGTTTCCAAAAACTTCTGAAATTCTCGGATCTACCGTAGCGGGACTGAGATTTTCAATACTTGTTGGCGCATCATTATGATTCTGCGAAACGCTTTTGGTAACGATAAAACCCAAAAATAGTAATAATAGGTACTTTATTCTCATCTTGATAACATGTTTTAAGGGACGAAATTTACATAATTTTAAGAAATAATTGTACTAAATTTAATAAATTTTCAAATATTAACATCTCACTATTTTCTTTTCTATTTGTTTAGGTTTAATTATTTATCTTTGCTCATTATTTTTCAAACTTAAACACAGTAGTATCATAATGATCCATAACGAAGATTTTTCAGACGAAATTGGAGACAATCATATCGCAACAAATGCAGTAAATCCCCTGAGAAAAGATGCTTTTGATATTTCAGACGACCAAAAAATTGAGCGTATAAAAAAAGACGTAGAAAACATTCTAAATACCCTGGGAATGGACCTTACAGATGACAGCATGAAAGGAACCCCAAACCGGGTTGCTAAAATGTTTGTCAAGGAAATTTTTGGAGGACTTAATCCAGCCAAAAAACCAAGTGCCTCTACTTTTGATAACAATTATAAATATGGGGAAATGTTGGTTGAAAAGAACATTACTCTTTATTCCACCTGTGAGCACCACCTTTTACCTATTATAGGCAGGGCCCATATTGGCTATATTTCAAATGGTACTGTAGTCGGATTATCTAAAATGAACCGCATTGTCGATTATTTTGCAAAAAGACCACAGGTACAGGAAAGACTAACCATGCAAATCGTACAGGAACTTCAGAAGGTATTAGGTACGGATAGCGTAGCTTGTGTGATCGATGCTAAACACCTTTGCGTAAACTCCAGAGGAATCCGCGATATTGAAAGCAGCACGGTAACGTCTGAATTCGGCGGAAAATTCAAAGAAGAACAAACCCGCAGGGAATTCCTGAACTATATCCAGCTGGATACTAAGTTTTAATCCTGATTGCGTTTACCCTATGTTATCCGGTAACTTTTAGGCCTGCATACGATTCTAATTACAGGCAGACAGAAAGAAAACCAACTAAAACAAAATCATAATATGCCATTATATAAAAATCAAACTATAAAATTATACAATTCTTTATCGGGAGAAAAAGAAGTTTTCAGGCCAATACACGAAGGTAATGTTGGAATGTATGTTTGTGGACCTACCGTTTACAATTTAGTACACCTGGGAAATTGTAGAACTTTTATTTCTTTTGATTTAATATTCCGATACCTGAAACACCTGGATTATAAAGTACGGTATGTCCGTAATATTACGGATGTAGGCCATATTGTGGATGACGAAGATGAAGGAGAAGATAAGATTGGGAAAAAGGCACGTTTGGAACAATTGGAACCGATGGAAGTCGTACAGCGCTATACGGTTGATTTTCATCAGATCCT
Organism: Flavobacterium kingsejongi; assembly: GCF_003076475.1. Classification (NCBI taxonomy): domain Bacteria; kingdom Pseudomonadati; phylum Bacteroidota; class Flavobacteriia; order Flavobacteriales; family Flavobacteriaceae; genus Flavobacterium; species Flavobacterium kingsejongi. Next base: position 3,753,907 of record NZ_CP020919.1, read on the forward strand.
GGAATTATTCAACAATCTCCCACCGAGTATTGAACCTACTGCCACGGGCCACATTATCGAACAAATCGAAATTATCAAGAAAATTATCGATAATGGCCTCGCCTATGTTGTAAATGGCTCTGTCTATTTTGATGTATTAAAATATAATGAAACCCATCATTACGGTATCTTAAGCGGTCGTAATATAGACGATATGCTCGCCAATACCCGAGAACTTGCCGGGCAATCGGAGAAAAAGAATCCTCAGGATTTTGCTTTATGGAAAAAAGCAGAACCGGAACATATCATGCGATGGCCTTCCCCGTGGAGCGATGGTTTTCCGGGCTGGCATTTGGAATGTACCGCTATGAGTACAAAATACCTGGGCAATCATTTTGATATTCATGGAGGCGGTATGGATTTAAAATTCCCGCATCATGAATGTGAAATTGCACAAAATGAAGCCTGCACAGGCCATACACCGGTAAATTACTGGATGCATGCCAATATGCTTACGCTGAATGGTAAAAAAATGTCAAAATCTACAGGAAACAATATCCTGCCAAGAGAAATCTTCACAGGAAACAATGCTGCCCTAAGCAAAGCATTCTCCCCTGCTGTAGCACGTTTTTTTATGCTGCAGGCACATTACAGAAGTATACTGGATTTTTCAAATGACGCTATACTGGCTGCCGAAAAAGGATTTAACCGCCTGATGGAAGCCCTGGAAAGCACGGCTGAAATAAATCCCGCTAAAACATCAACACTGAACATCGAAACCTGGAAACAATCCTGCTATGATGCTATGAATGATGACTTTAACAGCCCTATCCTGATAGCTAACTTATTTGAAGGCGTACGCTATATCAATCTGCTAAAAGAATCTAAGGAAACACTTACTGCAGAAGATTTAAAAACAATCGAAAAAACAATGAACGCTTTTGTTTTTGACGTTTTAGGCCTTGCTGACAAAAATATATCGAACGACCAGACCGAAAAACTGGAAGGAATCGTGAACATGCTTATCACAATGCGAAACGAAGCAAGAGCGAATAAGGATTTTGCACTTTCCGATCAAATTCGGGACCAATTGATTACATTGGGTATCCAGTTAAAAGATGGTAAAGACGGTACTACATTTTCCGTCAATTAATCGATAGCCTATTTTGATTAAAAAAATAATCATATTCCCTTTTATAGTTTTGATCCGGTTTTACCAGGGTGCCATTTCACCATTTACACCTGCAGTATGCCGCTACACTCCTACCTGCTCCCATTATGCCGCTGAGGCCTTACAGAAACACGGGTTATTCAAAGGAGGATGGCTGGCACTAAAACGCATAGGCAGTTGCCATCCCTGGGGAGGCAGTGGTTATGATCCTGTACCCTGAAATCAACATAACAGTGTTGAAAAAATATATAAATGCTAACCGACACAAAAGTATACTCCGGGAATAAATCTTTACTTTTACAGAAACACAATCTATTTTAATATGACACATCCCTTAGGAATTGTTTGGAATCCTTCAGAAGGTATCGCCATAGGTTCATTTACCATTCGCTTTTACAGCCTCATGTTTGTCGTTGCCTTTGCTTTAGGCTGGTACATCATGAAGAAAATCTTTGAAAGAGAAGATGAGTCTATCGAAAAATTAGACTCCCTATTCATTTATACCGTTATCGCTACATTGATTGGAGCACGTTTGGGACATGTTTTCTTCTATGACTGGCCCTATTTTAAAAATCACTTATTGGAGATTTTTCTGCCGGTTAAATTTGAGCCTGAATTCCACTTCACAGGATTTGCCGGATTAGCCAGTCATGGTGCGGCTATAGCCATCATCCTGACGATGTATTATTACAGTAAAAATATCATCCGAAGACCGCTCTTATGGGTACTGGATCGTGTTGTACTTCCCGTTGCCAGTGGTGCTATTTTTGTACGTTTAGGTAATTTTTTAAATTCAGAAATTTATGGCCATGTGACTTCAGGCGATTCACCATTTGCAGTAAAATTCATTCGGGAAGAAGAATTCTGGCAAAATCATGACTTAAACCAGATCACCCAAACCAGCAACACTAATCAGGCCTACAAACTCATCCAAAATGATCCGCAGTTTGCAGAATACCTTAATGCCATCCCTTTCAGGCATCCGGCACAATTGTATGAAGCATTTGGCTACATCTTTGTTTTTGCCATCTTATATTTCCTCTACTGGAAAACCGATGCGCGTAAAAAAACGGGATACTTGTTCGGTGTATTTTTAGTAACCTTATGGACTGTTCGTTTTATCGTGGAGTTTGTTAAACAAAGCCAGGGAGGCTTTGAAGGCGAGAATCCCATACTGCTCACAGGTCAATGGCTGAGTATTCCATTTATTATCGCAGGCTTGTATTTCATGATTAAGGCAAAGAAAAATCCAGATATCATTTAATATTTTCACAGCATAACATTATAACCGGTAGCCAACAACTACCGGTTTTTTTATGCGCAGCTGTTTTATATAATAGAAACATTACTGACATTACAAAGCTTCCATCACCACAAAAAAAGTTCCGATAGCCACTATAAGTGCAAATTCCGGTTATATTGATCACCCCATTCCGTTTTAAAGTGAGCACCTGATTCCAGTTCAAAATGACCACCTAATTCCGGTGCAAAGTGAGCACCTCCGTTTTGATTAAAAACTATATTTTTTCATCTGTTAATTAGTATTCAAATATAATAAAATATCACTCTTTGTTTATTCCTCTTTTCTTTCTCATGGATTCTCCATGTAATTCAAGCCTATGAGATTGGTGTATAAGTCTGTCTAATATTGCATCGGCTATCGTTTTTTCTCCAATTATATCATACCAGCCTTGAACTGGTATTTGTGATGTCACGATTATAGAGCCGTTATTATGCCTGTCCTCTATGATCTCTAAAAGAGTAATTCGGTTATGGCTGTCAAGTGCCTGGAGTCCAAAATCATCAAGTATTATAACATCCTGTCTTTGTATTTTGGTAAGTTCCCGTAGACAAGTACCATCTGCTTTAGCCATTTTTAGTCTAGCGAACAATTTTAAGGTATTAAAATAACTTACCTTAAAACCCTGTATACAGGCTTGATAACCTAATGCAGTACCTAAATAACTTTTACCGACACCGGTGCTTCCAGTGATTAAAATGTTTTCGTTTTTCTCTATAAATTCGCATTCTGCCAGACGCAGTACCATGTTTCGGTCCAGGTTACGTGATACATCAAAATTGATACTTTCAATATTTGATTTGTAATGGAATTTGGCATTAGTGATACTTCGTTCAATACGACGATTGTACCTTTCATCCCATTCTGCATCAATAATCATCGATACAAACTGGTCAAGGGTATAATGATCTGTTTTCCCGCTTTCAATGGCTGTTTTAAAAGCATTAAACATGCCATAAAGCTTCATTTGTTTCATTTTGGTTACTGTGGATTCATTCATTTTTTCAAGATTTAATTTAGTTATAATAGTGTTTTCCTCTTATGTTACTGTGATCGGGAAGTTCCTGCTCAGGTTCTTGATCAAAATCAATATGATCCAAGTTGTTTTCTAAAATGTTTTGTATGGTCTTAAAATTGTAAATTTTAAAATCAAGTGCCCGCCTGCAGGCATTTATTAATCGCTGTCTGCCTACCTTTTTTTCAAAATTCAGTATTCCTAAACAGCTTTTATAAGCCTGTTCTGGATGATTTCTGCTTTCGATTATCTGCATTATATATTCTCCTACTGACTCATCAATATTATTAGCCCATTCAATGAAGCGGGCAGCACTCCATTGGGCTACAAATTGATGTGTACTGGCTAAATGCTCAGGAGTTGTTGTATAGACATAAGGTTTGTAGTTTCTTGGATGTACAGCTATTCGATTGTATTTATAATAAATCTCTACTGTTGATTTGGTATATAACAGCTTGGCTTTCTTCTTTACATATTGATACGGAACGCTGTAATAGTTTTTGTCCTGGCTTAATTGAACATGACCGTTTTGCATTACTGTTGCAAAAGACTGGTATTTAATTTCAAAACGATCTTGTGGGAGTGGACGCAGTTTTTCTTTCTCGTCTTCTAAAAATAATTCAAAGCGGGAATAAGGGCGTCCTGTCAGTTTTCTGTTATTGTGAGAGTCAAGTAAATCCCAGATCTGCTGGTTTAATTCTTCCAGAGAAAAGAACTTAGTTTCTTTTATGGTTACATAAATCCTTCGATATAATATCTTAACAGCTCCTTCAACTAGTGACTTGTCTCTGGGCCTGTAAGCTCTGGCAGGTAAAATTGTGGTTTCGTAATGTTCTGCTAAATCAGCCAGGGTTTCATTGATTGTCGGTTCAAAACGACTGCTTTTTATTACGGCAGATTTTAAATTATCTGGAACAATGGCGGCAGGAGTGCCTTCAAAAAAGCGCATGGCATTTTCTACCGAGTCAACAAAGTTTTCCTTTTGCTGGCTCATGGAAGCTTCAGCATACGTGTATTGGCTAGCGCCCAATATTGCTACAAAAAATTGTACTTCTTTGACTTCTCCAGTATCTATATCAATAATTGAGAGTGTCTTTCCGGCATAATCAACATACATTTTATCACCAGCCTTATGGTTCATATGCATGACCGGATTAACTCGTTTGCCCCATATATTGTAATGATAATGAAATTGTGAAGTTCGATAACCATCAGGATTTACAGCAATATATTGTTCCCACATATGCTGTACGGTAACGCCAACTTTTTTTAGTTCACGTTCCATTTTAGGAAAAAAATCATAAAGTGTCTGTAATCTCGGGCTAATGGCCTCTACACTAGTCTGGGAGAATAAAAGTTCCAGCTCTGCATCGGTTTTTTGGTCGATTAATTCAAAGCTTAATTCGAGAACTTCAAATAAAGAAATATATTTCTTTACCGTATTTCTTGAAAGGGATAAGTAGCTACTTATAAATAACTTACTCTTTCCATTACAATAGAATTTAATTACTTTTCTAATTTTACGCATGTCTGTTATTTTGTTTGCCATAATCCGTAAATTTTTAACGAATGTATGGTTCTAACAACATGAAAAAATCAATAGTTTTTAATACTTAATTCACCACAAAACTTGGTGGTCAATTTGCTCCGGAATTAGGTGGTCAGTTTGCTCCGGAACGGGTGGTCAATTTACTCCGGAATTAGGTGGTCAAATTGACCGGTTTTTCCAATATAAGCACACTTCTAAACCTATTACTCTAAAAACACGACATCTTTCACCAGCATCACTATACCATAGCTTAAAAGCCCGCATTTCACACCAGCACTCCTTCATACGAATCACTCCGTGTAACCCTTATTAATTATACAAAAATAGCACCTAAGAATTAAAAGGTTCTTATGGCCTAACACTATTTCTTACAGCACTCACTACACCTCACTTCCCCTGCTAGAAAGAATGTCTTTATACGATTTAATGCGACGACCAGCCCATTATCTTTTATAAAAATAACGCAAAATCAATAGGGTTGCTACCAAAAAAAAGGACCTGGTTTCCCAGATCCTTCTCTATATATAATTTGTGCTTTGGAATTAAACTGTTTCCTGAGCGTTGTTATTGTGCAGTTCTTCAATTCTTTTGTGCTCTGCATCAGAGATAGTATCACAAAGTACCGGAGTCGCAATAAACAAAGAAGAATAAGTTCCTACAATGATACCCACAAGCATCGCGAAGATGAAACCTCTGATAGACTCACCACCGAAGATAAACATAATCAATAATACCAAGACCATCGTTAAGGAAGTATTGATTGTTCTGGACATTGTCGTATTGATAGAACGGTTTACAATTTCATTAAAAGTACCTGTAGTTTTACCTGCCAGATATTCCCTGATCCTGTCAAATACAATTACAGTATCATTCATAGAATAACCAATTACTGTAAGGATAGCCGCGATAAAATGCTGATCTACTTCCATGTTGAAAGGCATAAATTTATAGCATAAAGAGTAGATACCCAATACAAATATAACGTCATGCGCTACAGCAGCGATAGCACCAAGGCTGTACTGCCATTTTCTAAAACTGATCATCAGGTAAAGGAAAACAATTGCCATAGCTCCCAATACCGCATAGTATGAATTTGTTTTGATATCATCAGCAATCGTTGGTCCCACTTTAGAAGCCTGAAGGATTCCTAATTTCTTACCGGCATAAGCGTTTACAAACTGCTCATAAGTAATTCCTGTAGTATAATGTTTTTTCAACGTCTCATACATCAGTTTGTTTACTTCCTCATCTGCTTGAACTCCATGCTCTTCTACTTTATAAGTAGTCGTAATTTTCAACTGATCTGAATTACCAAATATTTTAGCTTCAGCAGTTCCAAAAACTTTAGAAAGTTCTTCTTTTACTTCATCTGTAGAAATTGGTTTCTCAAATTTCACCTGGAAAGTACGCCCACCTTTAAAGTCAGCTCCTTCTTCCAGTCCATTGATGCATAAAGAAGCAATACTTACAATTACAACAATACTGGAGATGATGTAAGTATATTTCTTTTTCCCTAAGAAGTCATAATGGAAATTTGTAAACCAGTTTTTAGACATTGAAGTCACAAACGTGAGGTTGTTTTTCTTGTTGATACTCCAATCCAATAACATTCTTGTAATGAAGATAGAAGTAAATAAAGACGTTATAATACCGATTAATAAAGTCGTTGCAAATCCTTTGATTGGACCTGTACCGAAGATTAATAATACTGCACCTGTCAATAAGTGTGTAACGTTAGCATCTGTAATAGATGACATCGCACCTCTCCAGCTGAATGACGCTTTAATCGACTCACTAAGTGATTTACCCATGCGAAGCTCTTCTTTCGCCCGCTCATAGATAATAATATTTGCATCCACTGCAGTACCCATGGTCAAAACGATACCTGCAATACCAGGCAATGTCAATACAGCTCCTAAACTGGCTAATGATCCAAAAAGGAACAATAAGTTAACCAATAATGCAATATTAGCATACCATCCCGCTTTACCGTAGTAAACTACCATCCATAAGGACACTAATAAAAGACCGATGATAGAAGATAAGATACCATTATCAATTGCTTCCTGGCCTAAAGATGGCCCTACAATTTCTGATTGTACGATATCAGCTGCAGCAGGCAGTTTACCCGCTCTTAATACGTTTTCTAAATCTTTAGTTTCTGTAAGTGTAAATTTACCAGTGATCACAGAGCTTCCTCCAGAAATTGCTTCATTTACATTCGGTGCAGAATATACTACGTTATCCAAAACAATAGCGATAGCTCCTTTTTGAGCTGCTACATTTCTCGTTACTTCTTCCCATTTCTTAGAACCTGCAGGGCTCATTTTCATGGTTACAGAAGGTTTTCCGAATTGGTCAAAATCAGCTTTAGCGTCAATTACAGCACCACCACCCAATTGCGGTTGGTTTTCTCTGTTACCTTTTAAAGCATATAATTCTACAGCGTCAACATTAACTCCTTTTTCATTTTTGATAGAAGTTGGTTTACCCCATGCAAATCGGGCATAACGCTGATCTGCTGAAAGCAAAGCTCTGATATCAGTTCTTTTGAAATAGCTATTGATTACTGCAGTATCCTTTGGAGAGAAATAGCCCAGGATAGGACCACCACCACCAGCGATAATTTTATCAAAAATAGGATTGTTTCCTTTTACTGTTTTTGCAGAATCTTTAGTTGCGCTGGTCAATAAAGTATCGATACCGGTTTTAGCCGTTTCTTTTACTTCAACAGATTTCTCTGTTTTTTTCAAAGCTTCGTTAGCCGCCATTACGAACTGGCCAATTTCTTCTGCTTTGTATACTTCCCAGAACTCTAACTGAGCTGTACTTTGTAATAATTTCTTGATACGATCCACATCCTTTGCACCTGGAAGCTCTACAAGGATTCTTCCGGTTTCTCCTAATTTTTGGATATTAGGCTGTGTTACACCAAATTTGTCGATACGCTCTCTTAAAACACGGAATGCACTTTCGATAGACTCATCTACTTTTTTGCGGATAACGGTTTTAACCTGGGCGTCGGACATTTGAAAATCAATCTCACCACTTAAGTTTCTGTTGGCAAAAACTTCAGGAGAGCCTAATTTTATTTTTCCACCTGCTTCAGCAGAGGCTTTGTCAAAAGCTTCAAAAAATACATCCAGGTAAGGACGCTTACTGTTTTCAGTGTTTTTTGTCGCTTCCGCTAAGGCTTTATTAAATACCGGGTTTTTAGAATTGTTCGCTAACCCTTTCACGATATCTTTTACAGACACTTGTAAGATTACGTTAATCCCTCCTTCAAGGTCAAGACCTTTGTTGATCTTTTTATCTTGTACCTCGCCGTAAGTAAATCCTAATAACGGATAAACTTTTTCACTGTTCATGGAATCCAGATATTTCAATTCCACAGCTTCGTTGCCTTTAGCAAATGCTTTCGCATCGCCCTCGACTTTGTCGGCAACATAGGTAAACGTAAGTTGGTAAATACTTACCAGTGCAAATATTATTGCAAAAAATTTAATAAGTCCTTTATTCTGCATTAGTACTAAAATTAATTAATTTTTGTTTGTATTCCCTGCTTTTGTCAAAACAAAACAATACCATTTATAACTCCAAAAAGCTTTAGACTTACAAATTGTATGGCTCCATTTTTTCTAAAAACGAGCAAATATATAATTTAACATAGGATTAACCAATTAATTTATTGATTAATATCAAAAAAAAGACTGCACGGCTGCAGTCTTTTTGGGTATTCATTTTATATTATTTATTCGAGTACCGATTTCAGGGCATCATTCATACTTCTTACTGCATCCGCACTTTTGGCAAAGAGGGTTTTCTCTGCATCATTCAGTTGAATATCTACAATTTTTTCTACGCCATTTTTACCGATTACACAAGGAACACCGATACAAATATCATTTTGACCGTATTCTCCTTCTACAAAAACGGAACATGGGATTAGTTTTTTCTGATCGTTCAGGATACTATCCACCAAATAGGCTACAGACGCTCCCGGAGCATACCAGGCTGACGTTCCTAAAAGCCCTGTCAGTGTTGCACCCCCAACCATAGTATCAGCTGCTACTTTAGCAAGTTCTTCTACTGATAAAAATTGAGAAACCGGTATACCATTATAAGTAGCTAAACGCGTCAATGGGATCATTGTAGTGTCTCCGTGACCACCGATCACCATTCCCTGAACATCATTTGCCGGTTTATCCAATGCCTGCGACAAATAGGTCTTAAAACGCGAACCATCCAATGCACCACCCATTCCGATAATTCGGTTTTTAGGAAGCCCGGTAGATTTCAACGTCAGGTAGGTCATCGTATCCATAGGATTAGAAACGACTACAATTATAGTATCCGGTGAAAATTTAAGCACATTTTCCGCAACAGTTTTAACGATGCCAGCATTGATGCCTATCAGTTCCTCACGGGTCATCCCTGGTTTCCTTGGAATACCTGAAGTAATCACCACCACATCGCTGCCCGCTGTCTTTGAATAATCATTTGTACTTCCTGTCACTTTGGTATTAAATCCCAAAGTCGTTGCTGTTTGAGAAATATCAAGCGCTTTACCTTCTGCAAAACCTTCACGGATATCCAATAAGACAATTTCGCTTGCAATTCTTCGGTATGCTATAGCATCTGCACAGGTAGCGCCTACATTTCCGGCACCTACAATAGTAACTTTCATATCTTTAATTTTTTATAGTATTAATTTCTTTCTAAATATATCAATTTTATACAACTATCCGATTACAATGCCCTATACTTTTCAAAATAACACTTCAGGCAATACAATCGATAGCCGATTAAAATGTTGTTCTCACAAATTTATCAAAACCCAATTGAGTACTCCCTATAAAAAACTATTTATTTTCAGCTCTTATCACACTAAAAATAGGAACACAAAAAAAAGGATGCCTTTTTTCAGGCATCCTTTTAAACATTTTATCATTGACAGCAGAACTGACCCACTATTTAAGCATCGATTTTTGCATAGGCTGCATTTTTCTCGATAAATTCTCTTCGTGGTGGCACTTCATCCCCCATTAACATAGAGAAGATACGATCGGCTTCCGGGAGATTATCAATTGTTACCTTTCTTAGCGTTCTGAATTCAGGATTCATAGTGGTTTCCCATAATTGCTCTGCATTCATCTCTCCAAGACCTTTATAACGCTGGATACCGGCACTACCACCCATTTTCTCATTCGCAATGTCACGCTGATTATCGTTCCATGCATATTCTTTTTTATTTCCTTTTTTAACAAGGTACAAAGGTGGCGTTGCAATGTATACGTGTCCGTTTTCAATCAGCTCCCGCATAAATCGGAAGAAGAAAGTCAGGATTAAGGTAGAGATATGGCTACCATCGACATCGGCATCACACATAATGACTACCTTGTGGTAACGTAACTTTTCAAGGTTCAAAGCTTTTGAATCTTCATTAGTCCCTATTGTTACTCCTAAAGCGGTAAATATATTCTTGATCTCTTCGTTTTCAAATACTTTGTGGTGCATCGCTTTTTCCACATTCAGGATCTTACCCCTTAAAGGAAGAATCGCCTGAAAATTACGATCGCGTCCTTGTTTAGCGGTTCCACCTGCAGAGTCTCCCTCGACAAGGAAAACCTCACATTTTGCAGGATCCTGCTCAGAACAATCTGAAAGTTTTCCAGGAAGTCCGCCACCACCCATAACTGTTTTACGCTGTACCATTTCACGTGCTTTTTTAGCAGCATGACGAGCCTGGGCAGCCAATATTACCTTTTGGATAATAATTCGGGCATCGTTTGGATTTTCCTCCAGATAGTTTTCCAGCATTTCAGAAACTGCCTGGCTTACTGGCGCCACTACTTCACGGTTTCCTAACTTCGTTTTAGTCTGTCCTTCAAACTGAGGTTCAGCCACCTTAACGGATATAATAGCCGTTAATCCTTCACGGAAGTCATCCCCTGCAATCTCAAATTTCAATTTATCCAATAACCCGGAAGCATCGGCATATTTTTTCAACGTATTTGTAAGCCCTCTACGGAATCCTGACAAATGCGTCCCTCCTTCGTGTGTATTGATATTATTTACATACGAAAAGATATTTTCAGCATAACTGGAATTGTAAATCAGCGCTACCTCTACCGGTATTTCACTTTTTTCATTTTCCATACTGATCACATGGGAAATAATCGGCTCGCGATTTCCGTCCAGGAAGCGTATGTACTCTTTTAATCCTTCTGTAGAATGGAATACTTCAGAAATGAAATTTCCTTCTTTATCAACTTCTCTTTTATCGGTAAAGGTGATTGTAATTCCTTTATTCAGGAAGGAAAGTTCCCGCATACGGGCAGATAATGTATCAAAAGAGAATTCAACAGTCTGTGTAAAGATGGTATCATCCGGATAAAACGTTTGTCTTGTCCCTCTTTTTTCCGTTTCCCCTATCTGTTTTACAGGATAAAGGGCTTTTCCTTTTGCATATTCCTGCTCATAGATTTTACCATCGCGGAAAACCGTAGAAGTCATATGGTTTGAAAGTGCATTTACAACAGAAACCCCTACCCCGTGAAGTCCACCGGATACTTTATAAGAATCTTTATCAAATTTACCTCCGGCTCCAATTTTGGTCATTACAACCTCCAAAGCAGAAACGCCTTCTTTTTTATGCATATCCACCGGAATTCCACGACCGTTATCTTCAACGGTAATCGAATTATCCTCATTTATAGCAACCGAAATGGTATCGCAATGCCCACCCATCGCTTCGTCAATAGAGTTATCGACAACTTCATAAACCAGGTGGTGTAATCCTCTAACTCCTACATCTCCAATATACATCGAAGGTCGCATTCTTACATGCTCCATTCCTTCCAGAGCCTGAATACTGTCTGCTGAATAATTATTTTTTTTGATTTCTTCGCTCATATAAATGTTATTCTGTATGTTTTTATGTTTAACGAACAAATATATGAAAACCGAAGGGATAATCGGGTACAAATGATGTTTTTAGCCTTTAAGTTATCAACATTTCCATCAGAAAATCGGCATTTATTCCCAAACCCTAAAAGCATCTTGCAAAATCAGGAATCGATACCTAATCTGCTACAAATAAACCCTTAAAACACAAAAAGCATCAGCAGGTAATGCTGATGCTTTTTTCCAAACTAACTAAACTTAATCCTGCGCTACAGATACACCATGGGCAATGGTAGTATCCGCATTTACGTGAGCCGCATTGGCTCTTCCGCTCGGATCAGTGTTTTCCTGCCATTTAGGAATCCATTTCCGCACGGTCTGTGCCGCACTAACCTGCGGGAAATGTTTATGAAAAATATCCCTATAAAAATAAGCTTCTTTCGTGGTCGGGGTATTGTATGGAAAACGCTCCCCTGCCCTTTCCAATTGATAGTCAGTGATCTGAATCGAACAATATGCTATCAGCTCATCAATCCAATTGTATCCTACGCCATCCGAAAATTGTTCTTTCTGGCGCCATAATACTTCTTCCGGCAAATAAGGTGCTTCAGGCGTATCAAAAGCTTTCCTAAGGATATATTTTTCTATGCCATCATAGGTTTTAGGCTGCTTTTCAACTGATTTTATTTTTATTGCAGCTTCCAAAAAGGCCTTATCCAAAAAGGGAACGCGGGCTTCCAGCCCAAAAGCCATGGTGGACTTATCGGCGCGGAGTAAATCAGCGGTAAAAAGCTTCTGTACGCGCTCGATGGTTTCTTTCTGGAATTCATCATCGGAAGGGGCATTTCTAAAGTAAAGGTAACCACCAAATATCTCATCGGCACCTTCTCCCGACAGTACCACCTTAATTCCCAAATCCGTAATGGCCTGGGATAGAAAATACATGGGTGTACTCGCCCGAACTGACGTTACATCATACGTTTCAAGATGCCATATTAATTTATCCAGGATACGAATCCCTTCTTCTACCGAAAAATGGATTTCATGATGTTCTGTACCCAGGAATTCTGCCACATTTCGTGCTGCTTTTGTATCTGGAGCCTCCGCATTAAGCCCTATAGAAAAGGAATGCAGCTGCTTTCCTTCCTGCTTCATCAAGCGGGCTGCAATTGCAGAAATCAAGGAAGAATCAAGCCCGCCGGAAAGCAATACACCAATCTCGACATCACTCATTAACCTTTTTTGCACGGCAGTTGTAAGGGTTTCGCGAATCACTGCTAAGTCCAAATCCTCAACAGCTTTTGCAGCATCTTCCCATTGTGGTTTGTAATATTTAACAAAACCGGTTTTTGCCGTGTAATAATGTCCCGGAGGAAAGGTTGAAAATGTCTTGCACTGGTCTGAGATCGCTTTCATTTCTGAAGAAAAATAAATACGCCCTCTTTCATCAAGCCCATAATACAGCGGCTTTACACCCAAAGGGTCTCGTCCGGCAATAAAATCATCACCATTCACAACAACAAAAGCAAAAATCCCATCAAGCTTGTTGCAAAAATCATATCCGTATTCTTCATACAAGTGCACAATAACCTCAGAATCGGAAGTCGTCCGAAAAGCATGGTGCTGCAATTCATTATCCCTCAGATCCTGATGATTGTAAATTTCGCCATTATGGATCATATAGGCTCTATTAGAACCCTGAATAGGCTGTTTCCCTGTAGTAAGATCAATAATAGATAATCTTTCATGACTCAGGATATGCCCTTTTTCCGTAACAACTAAATCACTTTCATCCGGCCCTCTGTGAGACATTCTTTTAGAAAGCAGTTTGACCAACTCTTCATCTTTTCCTTTTCCTATAATGGCTAATATTCCACACATATATTCTTACTATTAATGTTTTCATTTATTTACTAAAGCAAATTTGATGTATTAATATAATTATTAAAACAAATAAAGCTATTTTGGTTTTAAATTAAAACCAAAAATAGAAAAATGCCGTAAATACAAAACCAATCCCTTTCGTGATTCCCATGTAATGATTACAATCTGAAATGGCCTAAAAAATGACCCATAAAAAAAGGCCGCTTCAATGAAGCGGCCTTACAATAGAAACAAGCTCTTTATTTCTAAACAAGTTCTTTAAAATACTGCAATAAAACAGCATCGTTCTCAAGCATAGGCGTAAAAACTTCTAAAATAGCCGGAGCATCACCTGGCTCATAAAATCCTTTAAGTTGAACTTTAAGTTCATTTTCATCATGCGCCGTCACATAGGTAAACCCATACATTTTCGCAAGATGTGCTGCCGTATAGTGATGTGAGGTTTCAAAAAAAGTATTAAATACCGGTGTTTCCTGATGTCCTGGCAGAATGCGAAAAATACCACCACCACCATTATTCAGGACTATAATACGGAATGAAGCCGGAATGTAAGTATTCCACAGCGCATTACTATCATACAAAAAGCCAATATCGCCCGTCATAAGCACCGTTTGCCTGCCCGAAGCTACTGCAGCACCAATAGCCGTAGAAGTACTTCCATCAATGCCGCTTGTACCCCGATTGCAATACACTTCAATAGCAGGATCGATTGCAATAAGTTGCGCATAGCGGATCGTAGAACTATTACTCAATTGGAGCTGGCTGTTTTTAGGAAGCGAAGGAATAGCCGTTTCAAAAACCTTGAAATCTGAAAATGGTGTTTTTCGCAGGTATTCTTCATGTTTTATACTTCGCAGTTCCCTTATTTTTTGCATTTTTTCATCATAATCACTTTCGACAGGAATCGTCAATGGCAAAAATGTACTGAAAAATGTTTGAGGACTTACTTCAAAATGCTTTGTCAGATTCCCAAAGGTATCATAGGACCGAAGCACATCAACATGCCAGTGCAACTGTGACTTATATTTCCTAAGAAAAGCTTTTATTCTTTTAGAAACCACCATACCACCGAAGGTCAGCAGGATATCAGGCTGGAAAGCCTCAAAATCGGCAACTGTAAATGGCGTGATAATAGTATCGATATTGGTGATAAAATCTGGATGATGCAGATTCGAAGTCGTCTCTGTCATTACCACCACAGATCCATCAGTTGCCAACTGCTCCAACAACTCCTGCTCCAACACATTCGGAGGATTAACCCCAACTAATATTAGTTTCTTTTTTACGGTATTCCATTGCGAAGCATAGGGCTTTAGTTCATCGGAAGTAATGGAATTATTCACTAAGCCGTCTGCAACAACCAAGGAAACAACCGTAGCCTCCGGGATTGTCTCATATAGAGGCTCCTCAAAGGGCGCATTGATATGCACCGGGCCCTTTTGCCGTTTCGCAATAGTAATCGCATTATGGATTTCCAAATCATTCTCAGGCGACGCCATCTCTGCAAGGTTAGCACTATATAAGATATGATTTTGGTAGACATTTTCCTGTCGTATGGTCTGCCCATCCCCTATATCGATTTTATCATGGGGCCGGTCGGCCGAAATAACCAATAGTGGGATCTGGCTATAAAAAGCTTCAGCAACTGCTGGATAATAATTCAACAATGCCGATCCCGACGTACATACCAATGCTACTGGCTCGGAATTTTGCTGCGCTATTCCCATACCAAAGAAGGCTGCACAGCGCTCGTCAGCGATGCTATAACAGTTAAAATACGGATTATTCACAAATCCAATAGTCAAAGGTGCGTTCCGGGAGCCCGGAGAAATTACAATATTCTTGATGCCCCGGCTTTTACAAATTTCTATTATACTTTGCGCCAAAGGTATTTTGGGGTATATCATCCTGTAGATTCTGAAGTTATTATTTCTTATAAGCATAGCGAAAAGCTTCACTCAAAGTAGAGCAAATTTACTATTCCCCAAGCAGACTTTCATACAAATTAGTCTAAAGTTTTTTTATCTTTGAACGGATTAAAAAATAAAAGCAACAGGATAATGGAACTAAAAATCAGGCCGGCAAAAACAGAAGATCTGGAAATGATCCTGAAGATCACTAACCACGCCATCCTCCACACTACCGCGCTCTACGATTACGAAGCCCGAACGTGGGAAGCACACGAAAAATGGTATGAAAATAAAATTACTGCAAACTTCCCTGTACTGGTCGCAGACCTTAACGGAAAAGCGATTGGATTTGGCACCTATGGGACTTTCCGGGAAAAACCAGCTTACCACCCTACAGTCGAACATTCCGTCTATGTTGACCCGGAACATACTGGTCATGGTGTTGGAAAAATATTGCTGGAGGCACTTATAACCACTGCCAAAGCCCAAAACTATCATCTGATGATTGGGTGTATTGATGCTGCAAACGCAACAAGTATCGCCTTCCATAAAAAATTCGGATTCACATCCTGCGGCACTATCACGGAAGTAGCACATAAATTTGACCGCTGGCTGGACCTCGAAATCATGCAATTGAAATTGCAATAATCCGCAGTTTCTCTAAAATAAAAAAGCCATTCTTTCGAATGGCTTTTTTAGCATTGCCTCAATAGACAATTATATTTTGAAACGTTTTCTATCTGTTTCTGTCAAATAGATTTTTCTCAAACGAATAGATTTTGGCGTAACCTCTACATACTCATCTTTCTGAATATATTCCAAAGCTTCCTCTAATGAGAAAATAATCGGAGGAATAATCCTTGCTTTCTCATCATTTCCAGAAGAACGAACGTTAGATTGTTTTTTCTCTTTAGTTACGTTTACACACATATCATCACCACGAGAGTTTTCTCCAATTACCTGACCTTCGTAGATTTCGGCATTTGGTTCAACAAAAAACTTACCACGATCTTGTAATTTATCGATAGAATAAGGAATAGCTTTTCCTTTTTCCATAGAAATCAATGAACCCTTGTTACGTCCGGAAATTTCTCCTTTGTAAGGCTCATATCCAATAAAACGGTGCGCCATAATAGCCTCACCAGCTGTTGCAGTAAGTAATTGGTTACGCAATCCAATAATTCCACGTGATGGAATATTAAATTTAATAATCATACGTTCCCCTTTAGTTTCCATACTCAACATTTCTCCTTTACGGAAAGAAACAAACTCTACCGCTCTACCTGAAAGTGATTCTGGTAAATCGATAGTCAATTCCTCAATTGGCTCACATTTTTTACCATCAATTTCTTTGATGATAACCTGTGGCTGACCAATTTGCAACTCATACCCTTCTCTTCTCATTGTTTCAATAAGAACAGATAAGTGAAGTACTCCACGACCAAAAACCATGAATTTATCAGCAGAATCAGTTTCACCTAACTTCATCGCTAAGTTTTTCTCTAATTCTTTTGTCAATCTTTCTCTAATATGACGAGAAGTTACAAATTTACCCTCTTTACCAAAGAAAGGAGAGTCATTAATTGTAAACAACATACTCATTGTAGGCTCATCGATATCAATCGTTTTTAGACCTTCAGGATTTTCAAAATCAGCAATAGTATCACCAATTTCAAACCCTTCAACTCCAATGATTGCACAAATATCTCCAGCAATAACCTCTTGTACTTTTTTACGACCAAGTCCTTCAAAAGTATGAAGTTCTTTGATACGAGATTTAGATATACTACCATCTCTTTTTACTAATGAGATTGGCATACCTTCTTTAAGAACTCCTCTTTCAAGACGACCAATAGCAATACGACCTGTAAAAGCGGAAAAATCTAAAGAAGTAATCAACATCTGAGGTGTACCTTCAGATACTTTAGGAGCTGGAACATTAGCAATAACCATGTCTAACAAAGGCTCGATGTTATCCGTCTGGTTTCTGAAATCATCAGACATCCAGTTATTTTTAGCAGAACCATATACAGTTGGAAAATCCAATTGTTCTTCGGTAGCGCCCAATTCGAACATCAGGTCAAAAACTTTCTCATGAACTTCTTCAGGAGTACAGTTTTCTTTATCTACTTTATTGATTACTACACAAGGTTTCAATCCTAAGTCAATCGCTTTTTGCAATACAAAACGCGTTTGAGGCATAGGCCCCTCGAAAGCATCTACAAGCAGACAAACACCGTCAGCCATATTCAATACACGCTCTACTTCACCACCAAAATCCGCGTGACCTGGGGTATCTATAATGTTGATTTTTGTTCCTTTATACATTACAGAAACGTTTTTAGAAGTAATAGTAATACCTCTTTCACGTTCTAAATCGTTATTGTCAAGAATTAAGTCTCCCGTATTTTCGTTTTCACGGAAAAGTTGACAATGATACATAATTTTATCAACCAAAGTAGTTTTACCGTGATCGACGTGGGCAATAATTGCAATGTTCCTGATAGATTCCATCTGTATTTTTTTGAAGTTGCAAAGGTACACTTTATTTTGATATATAAAATGTTTTTTATAAGGCAGTTATCGTATCCAGTAATATAATAATAATGTGGTAATAATCAATTCATTTTGACCTCCCCGAAACACTTAGGATTTACGCCACATCACCCTCACAAATGATTGTTTTCATCATATTTATAATTGTTTAAGATTTAATTAAAAAATAATGTATTTTTACACTTAACTAATTCTGAAATCATGAAGTCAACCCCTAAAGACACTCTTTAGAAGCCATTGTAATTCAATAGTTTAAATAAAAACTAAACTATCCCATGTCATGAACCACCATTCGAGAAAATACACAAAATACACTTACTTACATGACGGATTCCATCAGAACACTCAAAATCCTTATTATAAGCACCGCTTCAGATGATGCAGAAATAATTGACCCCATGCTTGGCAATTATATAATTTCTACAACATACACGAGCACATTCCCTACTGACACCAGCATAGTAAGCAACTTTGACCTCGTTCTTTTACAATCTGTTTTTTTCGAACAATTACACACGACAGAAAACTTAAAAAACAAAGAAAACGAAACTACAGATATACCCGCTTTTATCATACTTACCCGGGACAATACGACAATTGACACAACCGAAGCTCTGTACATACAACAAGGTGCCCTGGACGTTCTGGACACCACAGGACTACCAATACAATTCATTCAAAAACGAATACTTTTTGCCCTCGAAAGAAGCTTACTTCTAAAAAAGCAGCCTAATTTCGATCCTTATAATGCGGTTTTCAACTCTATTCCAGAAAACAACCTGATTTACGACATTGATACCTTTGATTTTCTTGACGTAAACAATGCTGCAATAGCATCCTACGGATACAGCAAAGAAGAATTCCTAAAGATGAAAGTAACCGACATCATCCCGAAAGATGATTTAGAAAAAGCCCACAAACGCTTGTCCGAAAAGAAACATTCTAAAAAAATAAACCGGGGCATACACCGCCATATTAAAAAAAATGGCAAAATTATTTATGTAGCAGTCAAAAGTATAGAAACCACTTTCAAAGGCAGGAATGCGCGCATTGTAACCGTTACCGACATCAATCTAAAAAAAGCAGAAAAGCAGAATTTAAAAATTGACTCCATCCGCCTGCGTTCTCTGGTACAGGAAGGTACTGATCTGATAACCGTACTCGACCACCAAGGCAACTTTCAGTTCGCCAGTCCCAATCACGAATCGATTTTAGGCTATAGCAATGAGGAAATGATCGGCAAAAACGTCCGTCAGTTTGTTTTTGAAGAAGACTATAATTATTTCTACCAATTGTACCAAAACCTTGACGACCAAAAAAGGATACACATCGCACCATTCAAATTCAAATGTGCCGATGGAAACTGGATTTGGCTCGAAACGGTAATCACGAATATGCTGAACGACCCTACCATTAATGGCATCGTTGCAAATTCCAGAAATGTCACCGAAAGGATTAAAGCCGATTTAAAAATAAAAATCAGCACCGAACGGTACGAATCTGTTGCCCGGGCCACCAGCGACGCCATTTACGATTATGACTTTAACACCAGTGAAATTTACCTTTCCGGCTCTGGCTATAAAAAACTATTTGGCTACGATATAATAAACAACTCCGAAAATTTAAAATTTTGGGAATCACGCATCCATCCGGATGACAAGCGAAAAGTATTACACTTTACCTCTAAAATTATAAAATCCGGCAATCCCTCCAACCACCAGATCGAATACCGGTTCCGGAGAAACGATGGGACTTATGCTTATATCCTGGATCGCTTTTTTATCATTTACGAAAATAACCAGGCCGTTCGAAAGTTGGGTGCCATGCAGGATATTTCCACACGAAAGTTCCAGGAAAAAATCCTGGGCTTCGAAAAGAAAATTTACGAACTCAATGCCTCCCCAAGAATACCATTCACGGAAGTGCTTCATAAATTAACCGAAAATATAGAAAACCTTATTCCGGCATCCTGGTGTTCGATACAAAAACTGGATCACGAAAATATTGCCGAATTCCTGTCCGGTAAAAAAATGCCGGCGCCTTATGCTAAAATCATCAGCAGCATTCAATTCCTACCCAATCCGGAAGCCTATGAACGATTTTTTATCAAGGGAAAAAGTATCTATATTGAAAACCTGAGCCATAATACAAAATGGCAGGAATACACTCCTTTAGTTGCAGAATTTGGATTTCAATCCTGCTGGCTCATTCCTGTCAGAAAAAGCAACGGCACCATATTTGCCGCCATAGTATTATACTTTAAAGACCTCAAGAAACCGAAAGACGAGGAAATTGCTTTTATAGAAAGAGCTGCCAACCTGTTAGGCGTCCTGATGGAAAATAAAAGCAACATTGAGGAAACCGAATACGCAAAAGAACGCTACGATATGGTCGCCAAGGCTACCAGCGATACTATTTGGGACTGGAACCTTCCGGAAGACAAGTTCACCTGGAACAAGGGCATCGAAACCATTTTCGGCTACAAAAAAGAAGATGTAGGCACAAACTCCAAATGGTGGTTTGACCGTGTACATCCGGAAGACAGCATGCGCGTGTCTGTAAAACTCTATAATTTTTTAGAAGAAAAAGTCGAAAAATGGCAAGATGAATACCGCCTCAAATGTGCGGATGGCACTTATAAATATGTTTTTGACCGTGGTTTTTTAGTCCGCGACGAAAATGGCAACCTATTGCGAATGATTGCCTCTATGCAGGATATCACTAAACAAAAGCAGGAAGAACAACGCCTTCGCCTTTTAGAATCCGTCATCACACACACCAAAGAAGGCATCATCATTACCGAAAAACAAAAACACAACAATAACGCAAAAATCGTTTATGTCAATGACGCACTGACCGAAATGACCGGATATCAGAAAGAAGAGCTTTTAGGAAAATCTTCTGCCATCTTTTTTGGTCCTAAATCAGATGCCAAAGAACTTACAAAACTCAACAGCACCATAGACAACGGGCAATCCTGCGAAATAGAAATCATAACCTATAAGAAAAACGGAGAAGAGTTCTGGACCAATATCTCTGGCGTTCCGGTAGACAGCAGTGAAGGTACCACACACACCATTGCCATACAAAGAGACATTACTGAACGAAAATTACAGGAAAAGGAAAAAGAACACCTGATACGGGAACTCACACGCAATAATAAAGACCTAAGACAATTCTCTTACATTACATCACATAATATAAGAGCCCCTTTATCCAATTTAACCGGATTATTAAACCTATTAGAGGAAATTCCAGTAGACAACCCGGAACTCGAAGAACTTCTCCAGGGTTTTAGAAAATCTACGCACCAGCTCAACGAAACTATCGACGACCTTGTGAAAGTAATTATCATAAAAGATAATCCATCATTAAATACAGAGGTAATAGACATACATCAAACCATTTCAAAGGCAATAAGCCAGATTCCAGCCATAATCAACACAACAAATGCGAGCATCGAAATTAGCGTACCCAAAAACACTGAATTACTGATTAACAAAAGCTATTTTGAAAGCATTTTATCCAACTTATTTTCAAATTCGCTAAAATACAAATCAGAAGAAAGAGCATTAAAAATAGCGGTAACCGTAAAAATCAAAAAGAAAACTATCGAAATGACT
This sequence comes from Flavobacterium kingsejongi, assembly GCF_003076475.1. NCBI lineage: Bacteria > Pseudomonadati > Bacteroidota > Flavobacteriia > Flavobacteriales > Flavobacteriaceae > Flavobacterium > Flavobacterium kingsejongi. Next base: position 3,775,800 of record NZ_CP020919.1, read on the forward strand.
TTTGAAGACAACGGACTTGGCATAGACACCGAAAGATACAAGGACCGAATTTTTGGATTGTATCAAAAATTCCACCATCTTAGCCAGGAGAGCAAAGGACTGGGCCTATATTTAGTAAAATCCCAGGTAGAAAGCATGGGCGGCACGATCGAATTAGAAAGCGAGATTGAGAAAGGCACCAAATTCAAATTAATATTCAAAAAATAACACTATGCTGAAAAAAGTTTTCTGCGTTGACGACGATTCAATCGCATTGATGCTTTACAAGATGGTCATTAAAAAAGCAGCATTTACAGACGAAATCATTACAGCCTTTAACGGACAGGAAGCGCTGGAATATTATGATACACTATTAAGCGAGAATTCTGAGCCGATGGATTATCCAGAATTGATATTCCTGGACCTGAACATGCCTATTATGGGCGGATGGGAGTTCTTAGAACGCTTTTCAAACGAGGAGTACGCCGCGTTCCGGGGTACGAAAGTAATTATCCTATCCTCTACCATTGACCCTGCAGACCTGAGAAGAGTAGGCGAATTCCCCATTGTAATTGATTTTTTATCAAAACCCATCTCTAAGGAAATGCTGGAAAATTTAAAAAGCAAATGGATGTAAAACAAAAAACTCCCGGTGAAGACCGGAAGTTTTTTTATATGTTTAAAACATATGTATCAACTATAGTGCAGATACGTGTTTTGTCAATTTAGATTTCAAGTTAGAAGCCTTGTTATCATGAATGATATTTTTCTTCGCTAACTTATCGATCATAGAGATTACACTTGATAATTTTGCAGAAGCTTCTCCTTTATCTGTAGCTAAACGTAATGCTTTTATAGCGTTACGAGTAGTTTTGTGTTGGTATCTGTTCAACACTCTTTTCTTTTCGTTGCTTCTGATTCTTTTTAAAGCTGACTTATGATTTGCCATTTTCTTAAATGATTTTTTTCTTTATTATTTTTTTTGTAGTCCGTGGGGAATCGAACCCCCCTTACCAGGATGAAAACCTGGCGTCCTAACCGATAGACGAACGGACCATTACCTATTTTTCTGCTTAGGATATATTTCAATATCCTGATTTTTGTAGTCCGTGGGGGAATCGAACCCCCCTTACCAGGATGAAAACCTGGCGTCCTAACCGATAGACGAACGGACCATTACTTCGTTATTGCGGATGCAAAAATACAACTATTTTTTATCCGTACAATAGCTGAAGCAACTTTTTTTCATTTTTTTTAATAAGCCTTAGCAAAAAGCACTCTTCCAACGGACGGTTTCCCAGTAAACACGCAGGTTCCAGCCTCTTCTTTACGGTCAAGGGGAATACAACGAATTGTTGCTTTTGTTAGGTCTTTAATTTGCTCTTCTGTTTCGGCTGTACCGTCCCAATGTGCCGAAATAAAGCCGGTTTTATGTTCTAAAACTTCCTTAAATTCCTCAAAACTATTTACTTCCGTAATATGAGCATCCCTATAATTTAATGCTTTTGTAAATAAATCACTCTGGATCTGTTCCAGAAGGTCGCTCACATAATTTACGATGCTTCCCTTCAAAACAACCTCTTTAGTTAGCGTATCACGTCTGGCAACTTCAAAAGTACCTTCTTCAAGATCTTTTGGACCAACAGCAATTCGAACGGGCACGCCTTTTAATTCATATTCATTAAATTTAAATCCGGGCTTATGCGTAGTACGATTGTCATACTTCACTACAATACCGCGTTTTTTTAATTCTGCGGTTAGTGTAGCCACTTCTGCAGAAATAGTCTCCAATTGCTCCTCTGTTTTATAGATAGGCACGATAACCACCTGTATTGGTGCCAGGCTTGGTGGCAATACCAATCCGTTATCATCAGAGTGTGTCATTACCAGGGCACCCATCAATCGGGTGGAAACACCCCAGGAAGTTCCCCATACATGTTCCTGCTTTCCTTCTGCATTAGCAAACTTCACATCAAAAGCTTTGGCAAAGTTTTGCCCTAAAAAGTGGGATGTCCCGGCCTGTAATGCTTTTCCATCCTGCATTAGCGCTTCGATACAATAAGTCTCTTCCGCTCCTGCAAAACGCTCCGTTTCTGTTTTAAATCCTTTAATTACTGGCATTGCCATGAAATTCTGGGCAAATTCAGCATATACATTCATCATTTGTACTGATTCTGTGATCGCTTCTGATTGCGTCGCATGCGCCGTATGCCCTTCCTGCCATAAGAATTCCGCAGTTCGTAAAAAAAGACGTGTCCTCATTTCCCATCGCACTACATTCGCCCATTGATTAATCAGCAGGGGCAAATCACGATACGACTGTACCCATCCTTTATAAGTACTCCATATAATAGCTTCACTTGTAGGACGCACAATCAATTCCTCTTCCAGCTTTGCATTGGGGTCAACAATTAACTTACCTTTATTGTCAGGATCTGTTTTTAATCTGTAATGGGTAACAATTGCACATTCTTTTGCAAATCCTTCCGCATTTTTTTCTTCGGCTTCGAACATGCTTTTCGGAACAAACAAAGGAAAATAGGCATTCTGATGCCCGGTCTCCTTGAACATTCTGTCAAGCTCCGCCTGCATTTTTTCCCAAATTGCATAACCGTAGGGCTTGATCACCATACAACCCCTAACGCCTGAGTTTTCGGCAAGGTCAGCCTTTACCACTAATTCGTTATACCATTTGGAATAATCTTCCGATCTTTTTGTCAAGTTCTTGCTCATTTTTAATTATTTGGCACAAATATTGTTTAACTTAAATTAACTAAAATAGTTCCACAAAACTAACTATTTTTGTATTGTCCAACAATTAAATTACCGATATATGAAAACTTATTATTTTTCAACCCAGAAAATTTCCCTTTATACGATAATTGGATTTCTTAGTGTTGTTCTGGCTTCATGCAGTTCATACCAAAACAAGTCCTATTATGATAACGACGGGATATACGGTTCAGGTTCACAAAACCGGAATAATAACAGGACCACAAATAATTCAAACCAAAATAGTAACCATTACCAGGAATATTTCAGCTCTCTTTCTAATGAAGTAGCAGAAGAGCCTGTTGAAATCTTTACTGATGTGGACGGTTATTATGCTGATGAAAATGGAAATCAAACCTCACAGGGTAACATTGCATATACCAGCGGATATTCCGGATGGGGCAATGACAACCAGAATGTCTCTATAAATATCTACGGTGGCTCCAACTGGGGCTGGAACAATTGGTACGGCTACGGTGGTGGCTGGGGTTGGGGACTTGGCTGGGGCTGGGGTTGGAACAACTGGTACACTCCTTACTACGGTTGGGGCTGGAATAGCTGGTCTCCTTATTATGGTAACGGCTGGTACGGTGGTGGAAATTATGCCTATGTGAATGGAAGGCGTGGCGCTTACAGAAGCCCTGCAGCAAACACTTTCAATAACGGATCCCGAAGCAGCTATGCAAACCGCAACGGAGGAAGAAGCACTTTAAGCTCTACACGCTCTGGATACGGAAACCGTTATTCAAGATCTTCTTTCACGACAAACAATACCCGTTCTAACTATACTAATAGTGGAAGCAGAAGTAACTTTACGAACAACACTACAAGAAATACCTATAATCCGAACAACACTACAAGAAATACCTATAATCCGAACAACTCCACAAGGAGCAACTATAATAATAGTAATACTACAAGATCGTCCAATACAAATTATAACTATAATAATTCCAATAATTCGTCAACCCGAAGCAACAATAGCAACTACACACCTACCCGATCATCATCTCCTTCTCCAAGTTATGGCGGCGGAAGATCATCTGGCGGTGGCGGTGGCGGAGGAGGAAGATCCGGTGGTGGCGGTGGCGGAGGTCGTCGTTAAGCTATAATCTTTTATTGAATACCCATTTAAATACTGCAAATGCGGTTTACTTGGGTATTTTTTTTGTCAATTAAAATACATCAAAAAATGAAAAAATACTTACTTCTCGGTTTAATAGGCTTAAGTGTCACTGCTGTAAAAGCTCAGGATATTTCTGATGCCCTGCGGTACTCGCAGACCAACCTGAATGGAACAGCGCGGTTCAGAGCCATGAGTGGCGCATTTGGTGCCTTAGGAGGCGATCTGTCTTCCCTGAATGTAAATCCGGCGGGTTCAGCCATATTCAACAACAATCAGGTTACTTTTACCATCAGTAATTACAACACTAAAAATAAATCCAATTATTTTGGGACCACAACCAGTGCAAACGATAATTCTTTTGACCTGAATCAAATTGGTGGTGTTTTTGTATTTAACAATAACAATCCGGAAAGTTCCTGGAGAAAACTTACGCTGGCAGTCAATTATGAAAATACCAATAATTTTGACAATTCACTCTATTCGGCAGGAACTAACCCTACGACTTCAATAGGCCAGTATTTTGTCAATCAGGCGAACGGCGTGCCTTTGGATTACCTCGTAACACGACCTGGAGAAACTGCCGGTGGACTCTACTCTTACCTGGGTGCTTTTGGTGGAAATTACCAAAATGCCTTTTTAGGATATGATAGTTTCATATTGGAACCGAACAGCACCAATCCACAAAATACACTTTACACATCCAATGTTGTTCCGGGAGGAAATTACAGCCAGGCTAATTATATTAATTCGTCCGGTTACAATGGTAAGGTTTCTTTTAATGCAGCAGCACAATATCAGGACTGGCTTTCTTTGGGGTTAAACCTGAACACCCATTTTTCTGATTACACCAGCACTACCGATTTTTACGAAAACAATAACAACGCAGCTGTACCAGGCAGCACTAATGTAAGGAATATCCGTTTCCGCAATGAATTGTATACCTATGGAAATGGTTTCTCTTTTCAGGTTGGTGCGATTGCGAAAGTGACTAATGCCATCCGCTTTGGACTTGCTTACGAATCACCAACCTGGATGAAACTTAACGACAAATTGAGACAATCACTGGTAGCCTACAGGGACGGTAGTGGTATTCCGGCTATATTTGACGAAGGTATTACCAATGTATATCCTTCCTACAGAGTACAAACACCAAGTAAATACACTGGAAGTTTTGCCTATATCTTTGGTAGCAACGGATTGATCTCTATCGATTACGCCTTAAAATCCTACAGCGATACCAAATTAAAACCCAGCGATGACCCTACATTCCAGGAATACAACAGCATTATGAAAAACATACTGGACGTTACTTCTGAAGTTCGGGTGGGTGCTGAATACCGTATTCAGAATTTCAGCCTTCGTGGCGGTTATCGCTTTGAGCAAAGTCCCTATAAAAACGGAAACACAATTGGTGATCTTCAGGGCTTTTCGGGAGGTTTAGGATACAACTTTGGCGCAACCAAACTCGACCTTGCCTACTCTTACGCCAAAAGAGATTACGACCAGCAAATGTTCAACACCGGGTTAACAGACAGCTCCCGTATTAAATCAGTCAATAACAATGTTTCTTTAGGATTAACATTCGATTTTTAAGATACCCCTATTTATTTTTAAAACCATCCTCTAGACCTATTCAGGATGGTTTTTTATTTCTACCCCGTTTCGATAATAACCGCGAAGCATAAAATATGCCGTAACAATTAGTCCGCTATTGATAAAAAGCGTAATTTTGCACTCCAATTTACAATTCTATGAGAACCAAGTCGTTAAAGAAAAATAAAATTAATGTAATCACTTTAGGATGTTCTAAGAACGTTTATGACAGTGAAGTCCTTATGGGACAGTTGCGTGCCAGCGGTAAAGACGTACAGCATGAAGCCCCTGCTCATGAAGAAGGAAACATCATTGTTATTAACACCTGTGGTTTTATTGATAATGCAAAGGAAGAATCTGTAAACATGATCCTTAACTATGTCGACAAGAAAGAACAAGGACTGGTAGACAAAGTATTTGTTACCGGTTGCTTATCCGAACGATACAAACCAGACTTAATTAAGGAAATCCCGAATGTTGACCAGTACTTCGGTACTACAGAATTACCGGGACTATTAAAAGCTTTAGGTGCTGATTACAAACATGAATTATTAGGGGAACGCCTTACCACAACTCCTAAAAACTACGCTTACCTTAAAATTGCAGAAGGCTGTGACCGTCCGTGCAGTTTTTGTGCTATCCCTTTAATGCGTGGTAAACACGTTTCGCAATCTATTGAGAAATTAGTAAACGAAGCAAAAGGATTGGCAAAAAATGGTGTAAAAGAACTTATCCTTATTGCACAGGACCTTACGTATTATGGTCTTGATTTGTATAAAAAAAGAAACCTTGCTGAATTATTAGAGAACCTTGCTGCTATTGAAGGTATCGAATGGATTCGCCTTCATTATGCATTCCCGGCAGGATTTCCTATGGATGTGCTGGAATTAATGAAGCGGGAGCCTAAAATCTGTAATTACCTGGATATTCCATTGCAACATATCTCTGATAAGATCTTAAAATCCATGCGACGTGGAACGACACAGGCAAAAACGACCAAGTTATTAAAGGAATTCCGCGAGGCTGTTCCTGGAATGACCATCCGTACTACACTTATTGTAGGTTATCCGGGAGAAACTGAAGAAGATTTCCAGATCCTGAAAAACTGGGTGGAAGAAATGCGTTTTGAACGTTTGGGCTGTTTCGCTTATTCCCATGAAGAAAATACCCACGCTTATCTATTGGAAGATGATGTTCCTGCTGAAGTAAAACAACAGCGTGCCAATGAAATTATGGAAATTCAGTCCCAAATTTCATGGGAACTGAACCAGGAAAAAATCGGGCAGACATTACGTTGTATTATTGACCGTAAAGAAGGAGCACACTTTGTAGGAAGAACAGAATTTGATAGCCCTGATGTAGATAATGAAGTACTAATTGATGCTTCTTTAGCGTACCTGAAAACCGGAGAATTTGTAGACGTTAAAATTACCGATGCCACTGAATTTGATTTATATGGTGAAGCCGTTATTGCGTAACACCCTATTTTATGTCTAGTCCTAGAATAGCAATACAGGATTAATAATAATAAAAGTACATTTTTTAGACAGAAGTAGCTTCATGGTTACTTCTGTTTTTTGTTTTATAGGTTTTCATTTCTATTTCTTTTTGCTGATGCATTTGCATCGGAGTAAGCATATGATTAGAGCAATGCGGTCTTACTAGATTATAAATCTGTATAGATTCCTTAACTACTAACTTAATAATATTAAGTTGCTGATCATTATACCTATCTACTAAAAACTCCTGTTTTAATATCCCATTTACCCTTTCAGCGACCGCATTTTGATATGGATCATAAGACTCAGTCATGCTACAGCGCAGGTTTTTAGTCTTGCGTATCACTTTTTGATATTCATTAGAACAATATTGTATACCTCTATCTGAGTGATGGATTAACGACAAACAACTATTTTTCCTGCTCTTAAGAGCCATTTGTAAAGCTTTAAGACTATTTTCGGCATTTAAATTAGTAGCTACATTAAATCCCATGATCCGTTTTGAATATGCATCTGTTACTAAGCTTAAATAGCAGGGCTTACTTCTTTTTCCGATGTATGTAATATCGGATACCCAAACCTGTTCAGGACGTATTATTTTTAAGTTTTCAATTAAATTCTTGTGTTTTTTAAAACGATGATATGAGTTAGTCGTAATATGATAGCTCCGTTTTGGAGATATTAGCAGATGGTTTACTTTGAGGATATTAAAAAACATATCTCTTCCAATCTTCAATGCTCTAAGCTCCTGGTTTAATAAATAATACAACTTTCTCGTACCGATACGAGGCATTTTCATCCTAATCTTTCTTACCATAAGAATGACTTGTTCAGACTTTGATTGCTTTAAGATTTTTCTTTTAATGCTACGATAATAGACCTGCCTGTCTATCCCGAACAAACTACAGGTAAAACCTAAGGTTTGTTTTTGTTCTTCTTTAAATAGGACAATTGTTCGGGTGATGAGTTTTTTCGGATATCGATATTATATTCTTTCTCTGCAATATCAATAAGCATATCAAAAATAATAGCTTTCTTATCCGTAAAATTAACTTGTTGCTCCAGATGAGCTTTCTGTTTTTCAAGAAGCGTAACTTTAGCTTCGAGTTCCATGATTTGCTGTTCAGGTGTTTTAGCCATTTGAGATGGGGTTTGGGTTTCCCAATCAAAGTTACCAAATTTTCTAAGCCAACTAACAACTGTTGAACGTGCTTGCACACCATATTTTTTACAAGCGCCATGTGTAGATAACTCTCCTCGTTCAATCTCATGGACGATTTGCAATTTGAGAGACATACTGTAATCTCGCTGGGTTCGCTTTACATAATTTTTCTCTTTAGACATAATTGAGTTTTTTTTTTGTATCGCTATTTCAGGACGGGACATTATATTCATACAAAACGCCCGATTGAAAAATCGGGCGTTTTTATTTTTCATTCCATTTAGAAAACTGGAAATCAAACTATTGCTCTATTTAGTTATTTCCTTTATTGAGTTGTCGTAAATAGTCCCGGGTCTTAATTCCGGAGGCTTTAAGATCTTTTGCTTTCCATTTTCCGGTTGATGCTGCTGATTTTTGCAATACAGAACAGGTTTCCTCTTTATCCGATACAGACCAGGTAATCCAACTGATTTTTCGCGATTCCATCCAGTCAATAAACAATTGCCATTCGGCATAATCCAGAGACCCATCGCCCGTTGCTTCCATTCCTGCTGACTCTGACACAAATATCGGTAGTCCTTTAGCCAGGGCTTCATCGGTACGGTCACGCAACCACTTTTTATGGGTTCCGGCATAAAAATGCATGGTATACATTAGATTAGCGTATCCTTTTATAGGATCTTCTGCAGGCAGGTTAACATCCTGATCCCAACGGGGTGATCCTACCAATATAATATTATTGGGATCATTTGCGCGGATCACTTTGATCACTGCTTCAGAATAAGCCTTTATCTCGGGCCAGGTTTCATAATCGGGTTCATTGAAAATTTCATAGATCACATTCGGGTATTGCCCATACGTTTGGCTCATTTCCGCAAAAAACACTTTGGCTTCTTCCAGATTGATATTATGGCTGTGCCAGTCGATAATCACATAAATATCTTCTGCAATCGCCCCTTCAATGACTGCTTTGATTTTAGCTTTTGAAAATTCAGGGTTCTCCAGATAAAAATTCTCCCCATGCTCCACGCCCATAGCAGCGCGTACCACATTTACTTTCCAGTCTTTATGCAACCATGCAACGGCTTCTTTATTGTAAAACCGAGGCCACATACTGTGCCATCCAAAACTCATGCCGCGTAACATAACATCCTGTCCATTCTGATCGGTCAGTTGCGTGCCCATTACTTTGAGCGCACCATGAGACTTCACAAATTGCCCCTGAGCCAAAAATGTACAAAGCAGGAAATATACTGCCCATTGTATTTTCATCTTCATGATAAATCTGGTTTGGTTATTATTTTCCTTTTGACTTTGGCGTTAATCGCAATGTAACAGTATCGTGGCCAGGAATTTGGGCAATGAGGTTCTTTTGGGTAGTCCCACCTGTTTTTCCACCCCATAAGTCTTTAATCATATAAACATCCCCCTTAAAATCGGCCGTTAGCTTATTAATTGGATCGGTAATAGTATGCGCTTTCCAGTCAAAATTTAATGATTGCGTCTTTTCATTCCGGTTCAGGAAGGTCACGGCCCAACTGCCATCCGTTAATGGTTTTACCCATATTTCAATGCTCCCTTCCGTAGCATATTTAAAACCCTGGATTCCTAATTTATCCTGATTTACGGAGATAATATCTTTATTTGTGAGTATTCCCAACGTTTCTTTGGTCATCACACGCAAATCATTTCCTGTAATCAATGGCGATGCCATAAGTGCCCACATCGTAAAATGTGACTTATCCTCTGCATAGGTCATCCCATTCCCGACTTCAAGCATGTCAAAATCGTTCCAATGGTCAGGCCCGGAAAATTGCCGGATATCTTTACGCATTTCAATAATTTTCATGAATCCCCACGACGACCAGTTTTCAGGATGCTTGTATTCACAGTCAAAGCAAGGGTAAATATCTCCTGAAATACGCCAGGAGTTCCCTATAGGTGATGCCCAATTCCAGGGCTGGTTGTCGCCCCACTCACAAATATTAAATAATATTGGCCTGCCAGCCACTTTCAAGGCATTACTCATTGTCGTAAAAGCTTCTTTTGCATTAATCCCTTCCGTGTTGCACCAGTCAAATTTCAGAAAATCAATACCAAACGATGCATAAAGGCGCGCATCCTGATATTCATAACCCCGTGTTCCGGGATATCCCGCACAGGTTTTTGTCCCGGCACAATTGTAAAGACCAAATTTCAATCCTTTACCATGTACATAGTCCACGAGGGCTTTCATACCGTTTGGGAATTTCTCCGGATCTGGAACCAGGTTACCATCCCCATCTCTTTCACGTGTCATCCAGCCATCATCCAATACGATGTAGTTGTAACCTGCTGCGACCATACCGGAAGAAACCATAATATCAGCAGTTTGCTTTACTAATTGTTCATCTATTTTGGTTTCGAAGGTATTCCATGAATTCCATCCCATAGACGGTGTCATCGCCAGTCCTTCATATTTTCCCGATTCCGATTTATGGGTATTTCCCTGACCCATCACAGCCACTGAAACACAAATGCCTAACAGGGCTAAAAAATATTTTCCGGTCATATCGTGTATTTTAAATTAAGATTAAAAAAACATTCCCCGACGAATCAGGGAATGCTACAAAAAACGAACTCTAACAAATTTATTCTAATGTGAAACCGATATCGTCAATGAATATTGTATTTCCTCCAGGTACTCCCCATTCCTGGAAAACAATCTGGTTCACTGCTGTAAGATTATTTACCTGAAAAGCAGAGAAAGGAATGAAAAATGTTTTCCACTGGGTAGTAAAACTGATAATATTAAGCTGTTCTGAAGGATTAAAATTACCATTCAGTATCATTTGCACACGCCCTTCAGAGCTTCCCTTTAATGCAATACGGATTCCACTATAACCCGCTGTAATAGCATTATTGATATCAAACTGCAAACCGGAATAGCTCGGGAATGCATATTTAATAGATTTTACACCCTGAGTGGCATCACTATTTTCAAAATCAATTGGCAATCCTGCCCAAGCACTAACATTAGTCACTAAAGGTGAAAGTGCATCATCAAAAAGTGCTGTACCTATAGCCTGTTTGGAGGTACTGCTTCCCGAAATTGTAGTTACGGTTACATACTTATGGTTGGAGCCTGGAGGTACTGTTACTTCTATTTGGGTTAATGTATTTGAAATCACTGTGGCTGGTGTAGTCCCAATGGTAACCTCAGGATCTAAAAAGAAAGAACCGTAAATAGTAATCACTTCCCCGTCATTCGCATTAATCGGATTAAAGCTATCCACTCTTGGTGCCGGTGGAGCCACTACAAAACCATATACCGCAGTACCATATTTTGTCACGATACGCAATTCATTCGGAACATCTGCATAAGGAGTGTCCCGGTCAATCGTTACGAAAATAACATTATCAGTAACCAATGTTGGATTGAAATAAGTATCCGTATCATTAAAATAGATCTTTTGCAGCGCACTGAAACCAGTACCCCTGATAATATAGGTATTATCCGCAAAACCAGTCGTTACCAGAGAATCCTGTACCGCTTCACTTACACTGATAATAGTCGGTGGATTGGTATTTATGCCGCCCTGGTCATCATCGGCACAGGAAGCAAAAAATACAGCGAATATCCCTACGGCCACGATAGCCCATAATTGTATGAATTTAATTTTTTTCATGATAACTGCTTTATTAATTAAAAGAATAAGGAACCGGATCCTGTCCCAATAACGGATTTTTCACAAGTTCCGTTGCTGGATAAGGCAATCTTAGGAAATCTCCTGTTGGTACCGGGATAAATTCCGGAGTAAGGACATTACCACGGTTTTGTGCCGCAATAATTGCCGCTGCCTGAGAACGTGGTATACGGCCCAGGTCATACCAATAATCTCCTTCAAAAGCCAGTTCAATTCTTCTTTCATGAAACAATTCGTTGAATGTAAAAGAGGTAACCGGCAAAAGTCCAGCTCTGGTACGCACCTTATTATAGGATTCCAATGCCTGTGCGTTTGAAGTAGAAGAAGCTCCGGCCAATATTGCTTCTGCATGAATCAGCAATACTTCTGCATAACGCATTAGGTAGGTGTTATTCGACATCATTCCCCAGGCATCTGCTGTTCCGGCAATGGCACTATTTTTCCCTACTACATATTTTTTAATCCCGGATCCTGATCCCTGAGCATCAATCGTCGCAGGAACAGTAAAACCGGAACCGATACTGGAAGTAATATTAGGATATTGATCTCCGGGTAGCATCACTGTTTCTTTTCTTCTGCGATCCCCGGCTTCAAAAGAAGCCAGTAAATCCTGGGAAGGAGCAAAAACACCACCGTACGTTGCCATATTAATATCAGCAGAATAGGCAAACTGCGTATTGCAGTTGCTTGCTGTACCATATTGCCCTGAATTAATCCATTGCAACGCAATAATAGACTCTTCATTATTATTATTGGTCGTTAAAAACAGGTCCCCAAATGTTTTCGTCGGCATTTCTGTACCTCCAAAAAGTTTAAACTCTCCACTATTAATTACAGCCTCAGCCATTAATCTCGCATTGGCATAATCACCATCATAAAGATAGACTTTGGACAAGACTGCACGGGCAGAACCTTTGGACACATGTCCGTTATCTGAATAATTTACACCTCTTATTTTCTCCGGAAGGTTCTCTATAGCATACAAAAGATCTCTTTTTACAAACTCATAAATATCTTCTTTACGGTTTGTTGGAATCTGAGGATTCTCTACAAAGTCAAGGTTATTTTCAATAATTGGCACCGGACCCCACAAACGTACAATATAGAAATAGGACAAGGCACGCATAAAACGGGCTTCCCCTAAGGCATTATTCAAAACCACAGGATCTACCGCTGATCCGGCTCTGGAAGGCAATGAGTTGATCAAACTGTTCGACTGCGCCACCGTAGCCCAAAGTGACCTCCAGGCATTGGCCATTTCAGGATCAGAACTTGAAATCATTAAAGTACGTAAACTGTTTACGTCGCTGGAACCCGTATAGCTGTTTCCGGAACCTACTTCCCCGATCGCAAAAAAGGCTTTATTGTGAAAGTTAAACCACGTTTTGCTATACAATGCATTCGTACTGGCTTTCACCTGCTCATTCGTATTGTAAAAATTATCCAGGGTAACACCATCTTCCGGAGCCCTGTTCAGGAACTCCTCACTGCAGGATGTTATCGCCAGTCCACATACTGCCAAATAAACAATCCCTATATTCTTTATATATTTTTTCATTGTAGCTCTTAATTAAAATTCAACATTTAATCCCATTGTAATTGTTCTTGCAGACGGGTAACGTCCATTATCCACTCCCATCAACAGGGCATTTTGGTTAAACGATCCCACTTCCGGATCATAGCCTTTGTATTTGGTAAATGTATGTAGGTTCTGTACTCCGGCATAAATCCTAAGTTTGCTCAGTTTCACTTTACTGATGATATCCGTAGGTAAGGAATAGCCTAATGTTACGTTTTGTATTCTCAGGTATGATCCATCTTCTACATTACGGTCTGAGATTTTCAGGTTACTGTGCCCTAAATTGGCCACAGGCCGTGGAGTATTACTGCTTGCATTTTCCGGTGTCCAGAAATCAGACGCTTCTGCCAATTGATTCTGATAGAGATTCGCATTTAAAGTACCAGCTCTACGGGTCAGGTTTAAAATGTCATTTCCTTGTGACCCTTGTAAAAACACTGACAACTCAATGCCTTTATAACGGAATGTATTGGTAAATCCATAAGTAAAGTCCGGATGCGGGTTACCGATAAATACATTATCAGCATCGGTAATTTTACCATCTCCATTTTGATCTACATAAGCAACATCTCCCAATTGAAGCGGTGTGGCTACAGTTCCAAACTGAACGGGTACCGCAGCATCCAATTCGGCCTGGTTGTGGATCACACCTACAGTCTGCAATCCAAAAAACTGGCCCATCGCCTGTCCTACCACTGTATTTGTGGCAGTTACCTGCGTATAGTCATTGGTATAAATTGACTGGGATAAATCCAGTCCATTATTCAGTGCCAATACTTTATTTTTATAATGAGATACTACAAGTGTAGAGCTCCAGGAAAAATCTTTACCGGGATTGGTGTTATACGTTAATGTAACATCAATTCCCGTATTCTGCATGCTTCCAATATTGGATGTCGGAGCTCCTACTCCACCTTCATAATCCGGTCCACCGGTAAGAAAGTCGGGTAATGGCAATTTCACTAAGAAATTTTCCGATTTCTTTTTGTATACCTCTACAGTAGCACCTAAACGGCTTTCGAAAAGGGTAAAATCAATACCTAAATTGGTTTGTTTTGAAGTTTCCCAGATCAGGTTTGGATTCGCCATATTTGCAAACAGGAAGCCTGTCCCTAAACCGGTGGGTACTGCTGTAATTCCAGTTCCATAACGGTAGTTTGGAATCTGCTGATTCCCTACTTCTCCGTAGCCCGCTTTGAATTTAATATTATCAATATATTTACGGGTACCTTCCATAAAGGATTCATTGGATAATTTCCAGGATCCTGAAACCGATGGAAAATAACCCCATTGTTTTTTTGCTACCGGATCGAATTTAGAAGAACCGTCAGCTCTTATAGAAGCAGAAAGGCTGTATTTGCTATCAAAATCATAGATAAACCTCCCAAAATAAGAATACAAAGCCTGGCTTCCTTTATAATCAGTAGCCGTAGTACGACTCGCCTGCCCGGCACTGATAGTATGAATATCATTGCTAAGGAATCCTGAAGCCGTAGCCGTAATTCCTTTCCATACTGTTTCATTTGCTTCCTGTCCTCCTAAAAGGGAGATGTTGTGTTTTCCAAAAGAAGCACGGTAGGTTACTAAGTTTTTTAAGTTCCAGGAATACCAATCCTGCCTTCTCACATTCAGCAAGGCGATTTCATTTTTATAGGTCCCCCATTGGTAGGTTGGTGTAAACTCATTATTTTCAGAAAATTCGGTATTAGCGCCCAATTCCAAACGGTACTCTAACCCTTTCGCCAGTTTCATTTCTGCAAATACATTTGCCATGAAATTCTTGCGCACCAATTCATTACTTTTGGTCAGCGCAAGTGCAACCGGGTTAATTACAGCAACACTCTGGTTATTGGCCGGAGCCCCTCCATAACTACCATCCAGGTTGCGCACTGCCAAATCCGGAACCTGGAGCAGCGAAGTGCTTACGATTCCATTCTGAGCTGAATTCAGGGTAATATCTTCATTGGTAATAGCACCAGTAACTTAGGCACCTACTTTTAGCCATTCTTTCACTTTAGCATCAATATTGGCCTTAAAAGTATAACGCTTGAATCCGGAACCGATTACTGTACCTTCCTGATCCGTATAGCCTCCGGAGAGGTAATAGGAAATTCCTTCTTTACCCCCCGAAAAAGCCAATTGATGGTTTTTCAGGACTCCGGTTTTGAAAATCTCTTTTTGCCAGTTGGTTCCACTACCTAATAATTCAGGGTGTGAAAATTCTGTTCTTGGGGTTTGATTGTATTCTACCGCCAATGCATTTTGTAACCTTGCATATTGCTGCAGGTTCATTACATCGAGGAATTTACTTTGTTCCTGAAAGGAAATCGAAGAGTCAAATGTCATCTTACCCGATCCTTTTTTACCGGATTTAGCAGTAATAATTACGACACCATTAGCTCCACGTGATCCATAAATCGCCGTAGCAGAAGCATCCTTTAAGATGTCGATACTTTCAATATCATTGGGGTTAATCATAGCTAAAGGGCTGACAGCATTGCTTCCTGCAGAAGTAAAATCATTCCCCGCAACCGATCTTCCACTCGTAGACTGATTGGTAGCATCTCCCGAAATCGGAATACCATCGATGATATAAAGGGGCTCGTTGGTACCTGATATTGAAGTCGTTCCCCTAATTTTCATGGAAACAGAACTACCTGGCTGTCCTGAATTATTGGTTATAGAAACCCCGGCAGCTTTACCCTACATCATCTGATCAATACTAACCTGCGGAATATTCTGAAGTTCTTCTGCTTTAATAGAAGAGATAGAACCGTTGATATCGCTTTTCTTTTGTTTTCCGTATCCAATAACTACTACTTCATCAAGGCTTTCGGTATTTTCGGCTAAAACAATACTAATTTGTTTCTTTCCGTTTACTGCTATTTCCTGAGTTTTAAAGCCAATAAAAGAAAAAACCAGCACCGCATTGGAAGCTGCTTTGATTTCGTATTTCCCATCAATATCAGTTGTTGTTCCTTCTTGTGTATTCTTTACAGTAACAGAAACACCCGGAATAGTCATTCCTTTAGCATCCGAAACTACCCCACTGATATTTTGTGCCTTCAGTGAAGAAACGGAAGCAAAAAGCAGCAGGAGGAGGAACAGCCCGGCTTTTTTATTCCATTGGTTAACGTTGAATAATAAATTCCCCATAGTAAATAGTAGTTATAAGTTATATTTAGTAATTATGAAATAAACAAACCGTTAATTTTCGAAATCGATAATTATATAGTTTAATTATTAACAAAAACAAATTTAGTCGACATGTTAACCAAACGTTAATATTATTTTATCATTTATTGATAATATTTTCTCTAACGTTTGCGTAAATAGTACAACCTCACTTTGCAACTAATAAAAACGGGGAATAAAGTATTGTTTTTCAATACAATACCAGAAATAAAACCACTATACTTAAATGACAAAAAATACACCCACTCTTACAAAAATCGCTTCAAACCATAGAATTCTTCGCGGTATTGGCTGGGTGTTGCACTTTTCACGCTTTTAAAAATGCGGTTAAAATTTGCAATATTATTAAATCCTGATTTGAAGGCAATCTCCGAAATACTCAGGTCTTTTTCGACCAGCCAGCGCGAAGCATAGCCCACCCGGATATCATTCAGGTAGTTGACAAAAGTAGTCCCGGTCCGTTTTTTAATAAAGCGGTTAAAGGACACAGCACTCATATTGGCAATAGCCGAAACCTCATCGAGTGTGATCTTATTTGAAAAGTTTTTCTGGACATATTCATACACCAATTTCATTTTATCATCATCTTCAAAAGTATCGTAGTCGACTGTATAGGTAGATAACAAGCGTTGGTTCCTGGAATTTGCCATATCATGCAGGATGGAAATGAACTCTACAAAATAATCCATTCCGTCTAACCGCGATATCTGAACAAAGCGTTCGGATAGCTCTTTGGCAGTCTTTTTAGAGAATAAAATGCCATGAATAGAGCGGTTGAACATATCTTTAATAGGCATCATGATCCTTCGTGACAATAAAGTGTCATCAAAAAGATCATTGTGGAATTGAATTGTAATCTCATGGATTTTCTTCTGCCTGCATTGATGCAATTCCCAACCATGGTATAAATTCGGGCCAACCAATACCAGTTCGATATCATCAATCTCCTCCATATGATCCCCAACAATGCGCTTCACGCCTTTCCCATTGGAGATAAAATTGATTTCGTACTCCGGATGAAAGTGAATCGGAAAATCAAAATTATCCTTAACCCGATCAAAGACCAAAAAGCTGTCTCCGGAAGAAAGTGGTGTAATTTCACGATGGAATTTATTGAGGGGATTCATATCTGTTATTTTTGCTGCAATTATATGATATAAATTTGATAAAATAATATTATCCCAAATTTATTTGACTCCCTATCTTTGAGGTTTAGGAAAAATAATGTTCGTAAATATTTTATTCCTTAAATATATTTGTCCATTCCTTACGAAATTGACAAAAAATAACACTATTTACTGAACTGCCTTTTCAAGTATTCAGAGGATAGCTGACCACAATACCATAAACATGAAAAAAAACGCTTTACTACTGATTGCCTGCACATTCCTCTGCTTTTCGGGTGGGATGCTGGCACAGCAAAAAAATAAACTACCGGTCGTATCCGATAGCAGTGCCACACCCGAAACCCAAAACCTCTACCGCAATCTTTTTGCCTTAAAAGAAAAAGGATTTTTGTTTGGCCACCAGGATGACCTGGCGTATGGTGTAAAATGGCGGGGTGAATCAGGCCGAAGTGATGTCAAAGAAGTTACAGGCGATTATCCGGGAGTATATGGCTGGGATATTGGCGGCCTGGAACAGCAAAGCGATAAAAATATTGACGGGGTGCCATTTTCCAAAATGAAAACGCTTATCAAAGCTGTTTACGATCGTGGCGGAGTCAATACCATCAGCTGGCACCAGGACAATCCGCTTACTGGAAAAAATGCCTGGGATACCACTCCAGGGTCATTAGCTTCAGTAGTACCCGGTGGCGCAAAACACGAGTTATTCAACAGCTGGCTGGATATTTCGGCCCAATTTTTCCTGTCCCTAAAAGGCAGCGATGGAAAAGCCATCCCAATACTATACCGCCCTTATCATGAACTTACGGGAACCTGGTTCTGGTGGTGCAAAAATAATGGTACAGCCGAAGAATTTAAAACACTATGGAAATATACTGTCAATTACCTGAAATCAAAAGGAGTACACAACCTGATTTATGTGTACAACACCTCCGATTTCACCTCCAAAGCTGACTTTTTGGAATACTATCCCGGCCCTGAATATGCCGATATATTGAGTTTTGATACCTACCAATATAAAGATCCTGCTGAAAACCAGGATTTTGAAAGCAATGTCAACCGGCAGTTTGCTATCATTGATACCATTGCCCAGGAACAGCACAAACTGATTGCGTTTGCCGAGACCGGATATGAAGCAATCCCTTATCCAAAATGGTGGACCCAAACACTATTAAAAGCCATTGGCACCTATAAAGTATCCTTCGTATTGGCCTGGAGAAACCATGGCTGGAATGAAAGTTCCACACCGCCGCGCATGCACTATTATGTACCTTACAAAGGAGGTCCTAATGAACAGGATTTTATTGATTTCTATCATTTGAAAAACACCTTGTTCCAATCGGATGCAACCAAAGAAAAACTGTATCGCAAAAAGTAACAGCCACCATTTCAACTTAAAACAATCCATTAGAATGCACGATAAAGTTTCTTTAAAAGAAAAAGTAGGCTACGGCCTTGGGGATGCTGCTTCCTCCATGTTTTGGAAAATATTCAGCATGTACCTCCTGTTTTTTTATACCGATGTATTCGGGCTGGCACCCGCTGTGGTAGGGACGATGTTCCTGGTCACACGCATTTGGGATTCCTGCTTTGATCCTATAGTAGGGATTATTGCCGACCGTACCAAAAGCCGTTGGGGAAAATTCAGGCCCTATCTTTTATGGGTAGCCATTCCTTTTGGTGTTATCGGTGTGCTTACATTTTACACTCCCGATTTTGACGAAAAAGGCAAAATAATTTATGCTTACATCACCTATTCCCTGATGATGATGGTGTATTCGATGATTAATGTACCCTATGCTTCACTGCTGGGCGTTATTTCTCCGGATCGTAAAGAACGTACGACACTCTCCTCCTACCGAATGGTATTTGCCTTTGCCGGAAGCCTTTTAGCCTTATGGCTTTTGGAGCCGTTAGTACTCTATTTTGGTGGAAACCTGAACTCCAAAACCGGATGGCTCATGACCAGTATCATCTTCGGCTGTATTACTACACTCTTTTTCTGGGGTTGTTTTTTCCTGACGAAAGAAAGAGTACAACCCATTTCCGAAGAAAAAAATAACCTGAAGGCAGACATTAGCGATTTATTTAAAAACAGGCCCTGGTGGATTCTTCTCGGTGCCGGAATTGGTGCACTGATATTCAATTCCATCCGCGATGGTGCTGCCGTATATTATTTCAAGTATTATGTCAGCAATGCTACCGGGATCAGCCTGGAACTCTTTGGACAAAGTTTTAACATGACGCCTACTTCCTTATACCTGGTCCTCGGACAGGCTGCCAATATTATCGGGGTTATTGCCGCAACACCAATTGCCAACAGGATTGGCAAGAAAAAGACCTTTTTAGGGGCTACGGCACTTGCCGCACTGCTAAGCTGTATCTTTTTTTGGTTCGGGAAAGAAGATGTTGCCCTTATCATGATTTTCCAGGTGCTCATCAGCATCTGTGCAGGATGCATCTTCCCGTTAATCTGGTCGATGTATGCCGATAGTGCCGATTATTCCGAATGGAAACGGGGCAGGCGCGCTACGGGGCTTGTATTTTCCGCCTCTTCCATGTCACAAAAATTCGGATGGACTATCGGAGGTGCAGCAACCGGATGGCTATTGGGCTATTACGGATTCCAGGCCAATGTCGTACAAACCGCCACTACCCAAACCGGCATCCAGCTCATGCTTAGCCTACTCCCGGCCGCAGCCGCCATTATCTCGGTACTTTTCATCTTTTTTTATCCGTTGACAGAAGAAAAGCTGCAAATCATCGAAAATGACCTGAACACCAAAAGAAAACTTTCATAATTGACTAAATACAGAATCCAGAATTATAGTATATGACTACAATAACCAACACCATTTTCGAAGATCGAAAAAGTGAGCTGATACAAGAACACCAGCTGCTAACCCATAAAAAAAATGATCCGGTATCCACTGCCGGAAACGGGATCTATGAACGCTATCAAAATCCTGTTGTTACGGCAGCACATGCCCCATTAGCCTGGCGTTTTGACTTTAATGCCAAGACAAATCCATTCCTGCTGGAGCGTGTAGCCATCAATGCAGCTTTCAATGCCGGCGCCCTAAAATGGCAGGATCGTTATATCCTTTGCGTACGCGTGGAAGGTGTAGACCGGAAATCTTTTTTTGCTATCGCAGAAAGCCCTAATGGCGTAGACAACTTTAACTTCTGGGAAAAACCATGTGTTATCCCACAGATTCCGGGAGAACCGGATACCAATGTCTATGATATGCGTTTGGTACAACATGAAGACGGCTGGATTTATGGGATATTCTGTACAGAACGTAAAGATCCGGGTGCGCCCAAAGGAGATACCAGTGCAGCCATTGCCAATGCAGGGATTGTACGTACCAAAGATTTAGTGCAGTGGGAAAGGCTTCCAGACCTGATTTCAAAGACAGGGCAACAGCGTAATGTGGTACTGCATCCAGAATTCATCAATGGAAAATACGCTTTATATACCCGTCCGCAGGATGGCTTCATTGACGTTGGAAACGGTGGTGGAATTGGCCTCGGTTATGTAGAATCGATGGAAAATCCTGTAGTCCTGAATGAAACGATTATATTTGGAAAAATCTACCATACCATTTACGAATTGAAAAACGGACTGGGCCCGGCACCTATCAAAACCGACAAAGGCTGGTTGCACATGGCACATGGCGTGCGGAATACTGCCGCAGGACTGCGTTATACCTGCTATATGTTTATGACAGACCTTAACGATATTGCTAAAGTAACCCACGTTCCAGCCGGTCATTTTCTGGCACCGGAAAATGAAGAACGCGTAGGCGATGTTTCCAATGTGCTTTTTTGCAACGGATGGATTGCCGATACTGATGGAAAGGTCTATATCTATTATGCTTCTTCCGATACGCGCATGCATGTAGCCGTATCCTCAGTAGACAAACTGGTTGATTATGTATTGAATTCTCCACAGGACACCTTTACCTCTGCAGGATCTGTACAAACGATCATTCAATTGGTAGATACCAATAAATCATTTTTATAAGCCCCGCTTTATACTACTAACCTGCAGCCACAAGCTGCAGGTTTAATATCTTTTACACCAATGCCGCAACATCACACTATTACCTCCGAAATATCCCAGGAACTACACAACATCCTCCAGTATTGGAGTACACATACCGTAGATACCCAACATGGTGGATTTATCGGTCAGATTGATACGGACAACCAAATTCAGGAACTGGCCGAAAAAGGATCAGTGTTGAATGCGCGTATATTGTGGTCTTTTGCAGCAGCCTATCCGGTTACCAAAGACAAGCAGCATTTAGAATTGGCCGAAAGGGCTTTCCACTACCTCAGGGATTATTTTTATGATCCGGAAAATGGTGGTATCTACTGGAGTGTACACTATGACGGTACTCCTAAAGACACCAAAAATCAAATCTATGCTATTGCCTTTACCATCTATGGGCTGAGTGAGTTCTATGCCGTCTCCCAAAATGAAGAAGCCCTGCAATTGGCCATCCGATTGTACCAAAAAATAGAACAATACAGTTTTGATCCGGTAAATAAAGGTTATTTTGAAGCTTTTACACAAGATTGGAACCCGATCCAGGACCAAAGGCTGAGTGATAAAGATGCCAACGAAAAGAAAACAATGAATACCCATCTTCACATTGTGGAGGCTTATGCAAATTTATACCGGGTATGGAAAGATGAAACGTTGCGCACCGTGATAATCCAGCTATTGGAAACCATTGCGGCCCATTTTATCAATCCTGAAACCTGGCACTTGAAATTATTCTTTGATGATTTATGGAACGAAAAACCCGATGTGATTTCCTATGGCCACGATATTGAAGCAGCCTGGCTGTTACAATGGTGTGCCGAAATCTCGGAATCCGAACCTTTGATAGCCCGATACCGGGAGTATGCTGTACAAATGGCTGAAGTTACCAAAGAAGGAATCGATACTGATGGTGGATTATGGTATGAATTTGACCCTGAAAAAAAAGAAATGATTGCCGAAAAACACTGGTGGCCCCAGGCGGAGCTCTGGATTGGGATGATCAATGCCTGGCAGCTTACCGGTAACGCAGCATACTACAAAATCTTTGAAAAAAACTGGCGCTTTGTACAGCGATACCTGCTGGATACTCAAAACGGCGAATGGATTTGGGGTATCCATGCTGATACAACATCAATAGCCAAAGACAAAGCTGGATTCTGGAAATGTCCATATCATAATTCCAGAGCCTGTATCGAAGTCCTAAAACGTCTTAATGAAGAACCTCATAACTAATAGCATAGCACAATTTTACCGATACACATCGCTTCCAAAAAATATTCTTATGAACAAAATAATCGCCCTGACCGTATTGCTGCTTTCTCTTTTGGTAACACCCTCCCATGCACAAAAATTCATCACTGTCCGGGATGGTAATTTTATCAAAAATAAAAAGCCCTATCACTATATTGGTGCCAACTATTGGTATGGTGGACTGGCGGCAGCCAAAAATGGAGACCGGAAAAGAGTGCTTAAGGAACTGGACGAACTGAAATCCAGGGGGATTACCAACCTCCGTATATTGGTAGGAGCCGAAAGCGGAGAACAGGACTTTACTGTAAGTCCGGCACTGCAGCCACAACAAGGAACATACGATGAGACTTTGCTGGACGGACTGGATTACTTGTTAGCTGAAATGGGCAAACGTGATATGGACGCCGTACTTTACCTCAACAACAACTGGGAATGGTCTGGAGGAATGGCACAATACCTGGAGTGGAATGGGTATGGAAAACTTCCCAACCCTAATGTAGCCCCAAACACCTGGCCGCAGTTTATGGCCTATACCAAACAGTTTTACAGTTGTGCACCATGCAAACTGGCTTTTGAAAATCATATTCGCTTTATACTGGGGAGAACTAATGCCTATACGCATAAAAAATACACGGACGATCCCGCGATTATGGCCTGGCAGCTGGCAAACGAACCCCGCATTTTTACTCCGGAAAATGAAGCTGCATTTACAGCATGGCTTACTACTACCGTCAACCTAATCGACAGCTTAGACCCCAATCACCTGATTTCTACAGGATCGGAAGGTAAAGCCGGATCGAATGATGATCTGCAAACCTTCCAAAGAACCCATGACAATCCAAAAATAGATTACCTGACCATGCACATCTGGCCCAAAAACTGGGGCTGGTACCAAGTCAATGATGAAGCTGGCTCTACCCCTGTCGCTATTGCCAAAACAATCGAATATATCGACAGCCATATTACTGTAGCAAAAGCACTGAATAAACCCATCGTATTAGAAGAGTTTGGCTATCCGAGAGCACAGGAAAGCCTGTCCAAAACAGCGGAGCTTACCTACCGCAACCAGTTTTATAAAGCCATCTTTCAAAGACTTGTGACGAGCATTGAAGCACACGAACCATTTACAGCCCTCAACTTCTGGGGTTATGGTGGTTATGGAAAAAATGATCCCAAAAATGGGAAATGGAAAAAGGGAGATGACTTTACTGCCGATCCTCCACAGGAACCGCAGGGATTTAATTCTGTTTTTTCCACTGATACGACTACATTAGAGCTCATTAAGGAATACAATGCCAAAATCAGGAAATAATACCGAAAAGAAAACCCGCCTATGAATTAGGTCTTTCATCAGGAGTATTTCAATGCGGGAGGCTTCCGTCTGCTATTGTTTGGTATATTTGCGCCAATAAGTTCTTTTACTTTATTTCTTTCAAATGGAAAAGGTCCCCGGCAACCGGGGTGAATAGGGAATCGTGTGCAAATCACGAACTGTCGCGCAACTGTAAGTAATACTATAAGTTTTACCCTTGAAGTCCACTGTCATCACACTGATGGGAAGGACGGTAAAATATTACAAGTCAGGAGACCTGCCTTTACCAACTTGACAATGCTTTCGCGGTTTGAAGCCTTGGTTACTGTTCTATGGGATAGCTCTATCCTGTACCTACTGTTTTCCTGCTTCTTAAGGCATTGTGAAATCTGGCCAAAGAGCTTTTAACTAATTTATTTAATTTTTTAAAAGCAGAAAAACATGCAGACATTTAGCCACAGCACCCTGGAAATGGGCAGCTACATCCGGCTTCAGAAAACCTGGAGCAATGCCCTGATCCGTCATCCTTTACCTGTTCCTGACCTGGCTTTACTTCGCCATTTACAGGGCAAAACAGATGCTCTTGTTAAAGAAATCAGAATACCGCGACCAGTTCTTTTATAGTTCATTATTTTAATTTAATTTTATAGCACGTAAAAAATCACCTCGCTTTATAACTTTAAAATAAAAGTCAATTAGAAAAAGACTACTATTCCCAACAATAAATGATCACTAAACAAAATGCAGTAATCTCTGCCCTAGGAGGTTACACCCCAGACACCATTCTGGACAATAAAATGCTTGAAAAAATGGTAGATACTTCCGACGAGTGGATTACCTCCCGAACCGGAATCAAAGAGCGTAGGATTTTATCCGATAGCACACTTGCTACTTCTGATATGGCTGCTTTTGCTATCAAAAACTTACTGGATAATTCCGGTGT
Organism: Flavobacterium kingsejongi; assembly: GCF_003076475.1. Taxonomy (NCBI): domain Bacteria; kingdom Pseudomonadati; phylum Bacteroidota; class Flavobacteriia; order Flavobacteriales; family Flavobacteriaceae; genus Flavobacterium; species Flavobacterium kingsejongi. The sequence goes on from NZ_CP020919.1 coordinate 3,801,078, forward strand.
AGCCCCAGAAGAAATAGAATGCCTGATATTAGCCACATCCACACCCGATCATATCCTGACCCCGACTGCAAGTCTTGTCTGTGAAAAAGCAGGACTTAAAAATGCCTGGGGTTTTGATTTTAATGCCGCTTGTAGCGGTTTCTTATTTGCATTATCTACCGGAGCTGCTTTTATTGAAAGCCGCCGACATAAAAAAGTGTTAGTCGTAGGTGCAGACCAGATGAGTGCCATTGTAAACTATGAAGACCGTAATACCTGCGTGCTTTTTGGTGATGGTGCCGGTGCAGTTTTATTAGAGCCTGCAAACGAAGGCGAAGGAGTGATCGACAGTATTTTTAAAACAGATGGTAGTGGTACCCAATTCCTATCGGTTCCTGCAGGCGGATCATTATATCCGGCTTCTGAGGAAACTATAGCAGGGAAAAAACATTTTGTGCATCAGGATGGGAAAACAGTATTTAAGAATGCGATCAACGGAATGAGCAGTACCTCGAGTGCCATCATGGAACGAAATAACCTCGATGCCGATGCTGTAGACTGGATCATTCCGCACCAGGCTAACCTGCGTATCATACAAGCCGTAAGCGACAGGTTAAAATTCCCTATCGAAAAGGTAAAGATAAACATCCAGAAATACGGAAATACTACAGCAGCAACGATTCCGTTATGCCTGTGGGATTTTAAAGACGATTTCAAACCGGGAGAGAACATTGTACTCACCGCATTTGGAGCCGGATTCACCTGGGGGAGTACCTACCTGAAATGGGGAACTTTGCGAAAAGCCAACTAAAATAATACCCTTTTTGCAAACTGTTATTGCTTATAGGCCATTCACCCTTATAGCAAATTACAATTATTAAGAAATTCAAAATGACATTAGAAGAAAAAATAAATGCTGCCGAAACCCATATTTTTAAAGCAGTATTCCCCAATACCACAAACCACTATGATACTTTATTCGGAGGTACAGCCATGCAGCTGATGGATGAAGTGGCTTTTATTACAGCTACCCGTTTCAGTCGCCAGCGTGTTGTAACCGTAAGCAGTGACCGTATTGATTTTAAAAAACCAATCCCTGCCGGGACTTTTGCCGAACTTATCGGGAAAGTAACCCATATCGGAAATACCAGTATGCAGGTTCACGTAGAAATTTTTGTAGAAAAAATGTATTCTACCGAGCGCGAAAAAGCAATTACCGGCAACTTTACTTTTGTTGCGGTAAATGAAAATAAAGAGCCTGTCTCGATTATCAAATAAGGTATTGCTTCAGCTCTTACAATGTAAAAGAGGCTATCTCACAAATCGTGAAATAGCCTCTTTTTTTGTTGATTAATATATGATATGTCATGGTTACAATCATACACTATAACAGAAGCTCCAGAACATCCCTAAAAAAACAGGAACTTCCTACAGCAATTAAATACACGCCTATAGAAATTGAATCCACACCTACCGAAGCTTAATACACGCCTATAGAAATTGAATCCACACCTACCGAAGCTCAATACACGCCTATAGAAATTAAATACACACCTACCGAAACTCAATACACGCCTATAGAAATTGAATCCACACCTACCGAAGCTCAATACACGCCTATAGAAATTAAATACACACCTACCGAAACTCAATACACGCCTATAGAAATTAAATACACACCTACCGAAACTCAATACACGCCTATAGAAATTAAACACACACCTACCGAAGCTCAATACACGCCTACAGCAATTGAATCTACACCTATAGAAGCTCAATACACGCCTACAGCAAGTAGAGACACACCAACCGAAGAACGTTATAAATCGGTAGTATTGGGAGTAGTCGTTAGATTGTGTAAACGTAGAAATTGATTTTAATTTGATTTGAGATTTTAAGGCTTAGCCAAAAAACAACAGATCATTAAGTATAGAATTTAAAAGAACTACATTTAAATAATTTAAAAAGAGCGGATTATGATCGAAGATGGTAAATTACCCAAAGATTTTGCAAAGCAATTTAAAAACAAAGAAGACTTCCATACTTTTTTTCAAGACCTGTATAAACAAGGCATTGAACAGCTACTCCAGGGAGAATTGGATGCTCATCTGGGATATGAGAAGCATAATATTGACGGATACAATACAGGCAATAGCCGTAATGGTTCTTTCTCAAAGAATATAAAATCAGAGACTTTGGGCAATATGGTCCTGGCTATTCCCCGGGATAGAAATGGTGAATTCGAGCCTCAGGTCATCGGAAAAGGCCAATCGATGAGTGAAAAGATTGAAGATGCTATTTTAGGAATGTACAGTCGTGGAATGACCCGTAGTGATATTGTAGAACAAGTTAAAGAAGTTTATGGGATATCAGTAAGTGAGTCCACGATTTCGACCATCTCTGATAGAATACTGGCTGATGTTGATTTATGGACTAAAAGGGCTTTAGAACCACAGTATCTGATTGTTTGGATGGATGCTGTGCATATGAAAGTAAGAACAGATGGGAAATATGAAAACCATGCAATTTACATTGTAATCGGACTAAAAACAGATGGTAAGAAAGAAGTATTAGGAATGTGGCTAAATAAAGAAGAGTCGGCTTCATTTTGGATGACTGTACTCTCTGACATAAAATCTCGTGGAGTAAAGGATATTCTCATTGCCTGTACAGATAACCTTACCGGATTTACAAAAGCTATCAGAGGTGTTTTTCCAAATACAGAATCCCAGCTTTGCATTGTTCATCAAATAAGGAATAGCCTTAAGTTTGTAGTAGTTAAGGATAGAAAAGCATTTTGCAGTGCAATGAAAGAAGTATATACTGCAATAAATCAGGAAGAAGCCGTTTTAGCTCTGGCTGAATTTAAAAAAAACTGGGAAGCAAAATATAAATATGCCGTTTGCTCCTGGGAAAAGAATTGGGAAAATCTCATGCCTTTTTTGGCCTATCCTGCTGAAATCAGGAAAATAATGTACACCACAAATACAATAGAAAACTTAAACAGGGGAATTAGAAAATATACCAAAACAAAAGTGCAGTTCCCAGATGAAAAAAGCGTCAAGAAATCAGTCTATTTAGCAATACAAAATTGTGAAAAAAGCTGGATAAATGCAATACCAAGCTGGGGATTAATCATGAATCAGTTCTTGGTCATATTTGGAGAAAGGTGTAATATTAAACACTAAGAACTGTTTACACAAAATTTCGACCAGTCTCGTAGTATTCTTACGAATCATTATGGCAGCAAAGTAGTAGCATTCCTTTTATAGATTATTGCTTATCCTCATCAGATCGTGACCTGCTGTAATCGTACCGCCCTTTGTTCTAGTAAACTCCTGGTTCCTATCATTAGGAGCGAAAGAATCCCAAATCCCATTCCCGCCCAGGGTATCAGGCCTGTACTGTATTCCGCGATAATCCATCCGCCTACAGCAGTCCCAACAGCGACACCCAAATTTCCAAACGAAGTGGCCAGGCTATTGGCAAACTCAAGCGCATCAGGCGCGGCAGAGATCATATAGGCCGAAGCATTCAGGAAGCAGGGTGCATACATAAATCCCCAAAAGGCCACTATAATAATTATACCTGTCGTTCCACCTCCGGAATATTGTAAAGCCATGGGTACCGCTAAGGTTCCTAACAGAAAGATCGCCGTTGTTCCGGGAATACTCCACCCGAGCATCTTACCGGCAACACCATTGGAAATCACACCCATCACTCCAAACAAAAACAACATTATACTGATCATTCCGGTATCCATCTGTTTCTCCTTTCCTAAATATTCTGCAAAATAACTGTAAGTGGAAAACCAGGCGGCAATCATAAAAAAGTTCATTGCCACACTCAGTAAGAATGTCGGCTTTTTCAAAATTTGCAACTGGCTGCCATAGGATTTCTTTTCCCGGACTGGCATTGGCGGCAATGCTTTCAATATCCCTAACAGTGCTATCCCGCTTACTACAGCTTGCACTACAAAAGAAGCCTGCCAGCTAAATATTCCCGCAAGATAGGTCGCAATAGGCACTGTAGTGACCATAGCAATGGCAATCCCACCCATTACAATACCCATCAATTGGTTTTCATGTTGCTTCTCTCCTTTTTCCACAGCTGCAGCAATGGCCGTCGCAATATAAACAGGCTGCAAAAAAGCAGGCAGTACCCGTACAACCATTAACAGCCAGAACGGAGGTGATAATGAGGATACAATTCCTGTAATCAGGAACAGGCTTATGGCCAAAAGCATAATTTTACGGCGGTCAAAGCCTGAAGACAACAACGTCATAAAAGGCCCTGTCAGTGCAATGACCAAAGCAAAAGCACTTAATAATACCCCCGCTTTGTCAATTGTAATAGCATAATGTGCCGCGAGTTGGGGCAATATTCCGATAATACCAAATTCAGTACTAATGATGCCAATCATTCCAAGGCATCCGATATAAGCAGTCTTTTTCATGTTGTTTTATTTTTTTAGGGTTTCGGAAGCCAGCGTGCTATAAATCATATTTTTAAAACGATACCCGAGATCCCAGTAGGACTCCGGCATATATTCCTGTGTGAACACTAATCCGATTAATTTTTCTTTGGGATCCACCCAATAGTGGGTATTGAATGCACCGCCCCAATAGAAACTCCCAATCCCTATACTGTGTAGGAATTTATTCTTTTCGGTAACCAGTGAAAAACCTAACCCGAATTGAAAATTTTCATCTTCTCCATTGATTTTCGTCCCGGGAGCCAATTGATTGGTCAGCATCAGGGCAATAGTGCGGGAGCCGATCAATTGCTTTCCACCTACCTTTCCATTATTCAGGAACAATTGCAGGAAACGGGCATAATCTGTAGTGGTGGAACTGAGACCTGCTCCACCGGAGGCATAAACACCTTCCTGTAGCGGATAATTGAACGCATTCCCTTCATAAATAGGACTATTAACTGCTACAAAACCATTGGCGTTTTTCGTCATCAATGCCACTAGCCGGTTTGATTTTGTTTCAGGAATGCGAAAATAGGTATCGTGCATCGCTAAAGGTTCAAAAATCCGTTGCCGTAAAAAAGCTTCCAAAGGCATACCACTCCACACTTCGACCAGGTAACCCAACACATCGGTATTAAGGCCATAGGTAAAGGCAGCTCCAGGCTGGTGTAACAAAGGCTGTTGCCCCAGTTTCCGGATTTGATCTGCCAAAACTCCAGTACTTCCTATTCCGGTAGCAATCCCATTTTTAGCATAAATCGCACTCATCCGTTCATCAATAGAAAAGACAGGATAGCTAATTCCCGAAGTATGCCGCAGCAAATCCCGAATGGTAATTTCCCTTTTTGCCGCTACTGTAGTGTAGGTACTATCCCTTTTATTAAAATCAGCCAGGACCTGCGGATTTTTAAATTCCGGTATGTACTTGGAAACCGGTTCGTCCAGCAGAAATTTACCTTCTTCCCACAATAGCATCGCTGCCAGGCTGGTGACCGCTTTTGTCTGGGAAGCAATCCGGAATATCGAATTCGTTTTCATAGGGACACTGCCGCTCGCATCAGCGGTACCAAATGCTTTATTATAAATGGTTTTGCCGTCCTTTACCAGGAGTATAGTGATTCCGGAAACTGTTTGTTGCTGTAACAATGTTTCCGCTAAACGATCGATATTTTTAGCAGGTAAAGTGGAAGGCGCCTGTGCTGCAGCCTGAACACCCAACGCTGCAACAGCTGCTATAAATGAATATCTAAACATAATATTATTTTTAAAATTTGATGCGGCAAAATTAAATTGAAACTACTAATTTTGTATGCTATACGACCCAATGTATGATACTAACAAAAATGTAAGTAATGGCAGCCAGAAAGGAAAACTCCACCAATACCCAGAACCGAAAACACATCACCGATTGTAATCTTACCTATTCGGTATGCCTCGTTGGTGGACGATGGAAACTTTTAATTTTGTGTAAACTGGAAAAGGGCAAACTTCGTTTCGGAGAATTGCGCAAGGAAGTCGGCAACATTACCGAACGAATGCTGACCCTGCAACTCCGCGAATTAGAAGAAGATGGGATTGTAAAACGCACCGTATATGCAGAGGTACCTCCAAGGGTAGAATATGAACTTACAGATATTAGCAAAGAACTTATTCCAATCTGGAAACAGTTAAGCGAATGGGGAGGAAGGCATAAAGCACTCGAAAAATAAGATTTTCCAAAAGGACCACAATCCATTTTACAATAACACAACAAAATACTTTAAACCTAAGGCCTCTAATTATTCCTATTTGGAATAAAATGGTGGAACTTATCGTTTTAATATTTATTTTTACGTAGCTAATATTAATTTCAGGCCGTTAGCCTTTTGTAAAAAGCACGGCATTGCCAATTCCGAACTGAGATTATAATTCCAACAGTATGAAAAAAAGCTTTTCAATATTCTGGATACTCTACATGCTCTTTTTTGCAATCCCCTTCCCTATGATCCTTTATTATAGTATCAATTATAGCGAGGAGGTCTATTCCACCGACCGGTTGAGTTCTCCGGTGTTGAGCCTTATTCTTCTTGGAATTTCAATAATGCTTTGGGCCATCCTTTTGGTGCGGTATTTCAAAAAATGGGTACTTGCTACTTTCCGGTTAAAAGAAGATCTAAACAACATCCAAAAACGGGGACTCCTGAAAGAAGCAAGGGTGGTATCGGCCGTAAAAACAGGTGCTATAGTAGATCACAACACCGAATATGATGTGGTATTTTCATTTGAAAACTTAGTCGGTACACCGATACAGGAAAAAATGATACTCGTGGACACGAAACCCGGATTACACCGTTATGTTGCTGGAAACAAACTAAAAATCAGGGTCGATCAGGAGCTAAAATCATTCCCTTATATTACCGTAGATGGTGCTGCTATACATTACAATACAAAAAAAATAATACTGGCAATACTGGTATGGTTGCTCTTTGTGGTCTTTGTTGTGGGCTATTACATCTTTTCGTATAACTTTGAAAATGGCGGCACAGGATGGCGGTTTTTACAATTCTGGCACCCATTGGTGCTTTGCCCTATCATACTATTAAGCTATGGCTTCCTGCTCGCATTGATCTATAATCGGCTGGAAGGAAATCCTAAAAATATAAATGAACTAAAATACCGGGGAATACAAACTGACGCCAAACTGATTCGGGCCACACAGACCGGAATGTTGATCAATGACCAGCCTCAGGTTAAATTTGAATTTGAATTCCAGGACCTGCACGGCAAAACACAACACGCAAGCCTGAAAAAAGTGATCAGCTTATTAAAAGTACACATCACGCAACAACCGAGCATTCGTATTTTTTACCTGAAAGAGAACCCGCAGATTATTGCTTTCGCGGATGATTTTAAAACCCCTTAATCCGCTGTGTATGTCAATCCGATTTATTTTTAAGAGTATCGCCTGCATCCTGTTATTGGGATTTAGTTCCTGTGAAAGCATCAATAACAGCATCTCCGATACTTTCAAAGCACCTAATTCAAAAAAAGAATCCGAAAAGGCTACTCCGGACAAGCCAATACGGGCCAAGATGGCTACGCCACACAGCGCGACAGAACCAGTTGCTCCAATCAAAGAAACAGAAGCAATCGTAGAGACGAAAGCAGTACCCCCCAATTTCCTGATTGATAGCGATGCACTTGCCAAAGCAGAACAGGAATTAAAGACACTACCGGAATTTCGGGGCAAAACTATTTATGTGTACCAGTCGGTTCATTTTTTTGACGACGGCAGAATTTCAATTAAAGTCCAAAATCCCGAAAATCCTGATTATGCAGATCAATATGATTACAGGAATGACCAATGGAATACGCCAAAACCGGTAAAAATCTACCTGCATGATAAACTTTCTGAGAACCTGGTTGCACTGGACAGAGTATCTTTTACAACTATTGCAAAAATCATTAGGGTCTATAATGAAAAAGCAAAAACGGTTGTGGGCGCGAAACCCGCTGATCATAGTTATGCCTACATTAGTAAAGGACGAATTAAATGGTATCCCTCTACTATTACAGGCGATCGGGAATCCTATCAGATCCGGTTTAATGAAAATGGTACATTACAGCATTATGAACGGCTATAATTAAGTATAAAAGACTCTTTTAGCCTAACAATAACAACTTGTAGTTACTACAAACTGCTAAAGTGTGGTGTTGAACAAAATAGCAAAAGCCCGGAATGTTATCCCGGGCTTTTAATACTATCGTTCTAATTTTTAGTATTGCAATTCAAATCCCACTTCCTGAACATTCTCGGAACTGGTGCCTACAAAAACTTTAAACTGTCCGGGTTCTACAAGATAATTTCCGTCATTATCATAAAACCCCAGTTCCTTGTCTGTCAGCTTAAAAGTAACCGTTTTGGTTTCACCTTTTTTAAGGCTGATGAGCTCAAATCCTTTTAACTCTTTTACCGGACGGGAAAGGCTGGCAAAAATATCGCGAATATATAATTGTACTACTTCTTTTCCATCGTATGGGCCTGTATTCTTAACTGCTACACTTACGGTCACAGCTTCGCCCTTAGCATAAGTTGCTTTTCCAACTTTCAAATTTTTATAGTCAAATGTCGTATAGCTCAATCCATAGCCAAAAGGATACAATGGCGTTTTTTCAACGTCTGTATAATGGGACCAGAATACATTTTTATCACTATCTACAGGTCGGCCGGTACTGTGTTGGTTGTAATAAATTGGAACCTGCCCTACATTTCTCGGAAAGCTCATCGGGAGTTTTCCACTCGGATTATAATCTCCATACAGCACCTGGGCGATTGCATTTCCAGCTTCAGTTCCCAAATGCCAGGCTTCGACTATAGCTGGAATATGAGTGCTGGCCCACGGCAATGCTAAAGGACGTCCATTATTCAATACTAAAACAATATTAGGATTTGCAGCATAAACAGCTTCCAGTAATTCCTGCTGGTTCCCTGGCAGATCCAGTTGGGTACGGCTTCGGCCTTCACCACTTTGGAATCCGTGCTCTCCAAGGACAATTACGACAACATCTGCGTCTTTAGCTGCTTTGATAGCCGATTCAAAACCACTTTTATCTGTCGTATTAAAAACCAGTTCATCCAAAAATGTTGTTTTGCCCACAGTAAGATCTGATCCTTTTTCATACTGCAAAGTATTCTCTTTGTATTTTTGCATGCCTTCCAGTACGGATACCGCGGTATTATCTTCAGAAGCAATTCTCCAGCTGCCTAAAGGGCTATTTTTATCGGCCGCCAAAGCACCAATCAGGGCTATTTTCTGTCCGGAACGTTTTAAAGGCAATATATTTTTTTCATTGCGCAAGAGTACAATTGATTTTTTAGCCATATCCAGTACTCCTTCATGGTTGGCTTTACTGCCAATCACTTCCTGCTCTCTCTTCTCATCCAAATACTTATATGGATTATCGAATAATCCCAATTCAAATTTTACCCGGAGGATTCGCCGTACAGCATCATCGACCAAAGCAATTTCAATTTTCCCTGTATTCACCAGTTGTACCAGTTCCGAAATATACAAATGGGACTCCATATCCATATCAGAACCTGCTTTTACGGCTTTAAGGGTTGCTTCGGCACCATCTTTGGCAAATCCGTGGGTAATCATCTCCCGAACGGAGGCCCAGTCGGACACTACAAAACCATCAAATCCCCATTTCCCTTTTAAGATATCCCGTTGCAAAAAGCTATTACCGGTTGCGGGTACACCATTTAGGATATTAAAAGAATTCATCATCGTTCGCACTCCGGCTTCCTGGGCGGCTTTAAAAGGTGGCAATATGGTATTGTACAATGTAGCATTTCCTACATCTACAGTATTATAATCTCTTCCGGATTCTGCAAAACCATAGGCTGCAAAATGCTTGGCACAGGCTGCAATGGTATTTACAGCGGCAAGATCATCTCCCTGAAATCCTTTTACCCTGGCAATAGCTACCTTACTTCCTAAATAAGGATCTTCTCCGGCACCTTCCATCACCCTGCCCCAACGGGCATCGCGGGAAATATCTACATTAGGCCCAAATGTCCAGTTGATCCCCGAAGCCGAAGCTTCAGCAGCAGCCACCTGTGCCGATTTCCTAATCGCCTCCATATCCCAGCTTGAGGCTTCTGCCAATGGGATTGGGCTCAAAGTCTTATAGCCATGAATTACATCAAATCCAATAATCAATGGGATCCCAAGTCGTGTTTCTTCGACAGCTATTTTCTGTACAGCACGGACTTCTTTTACACCCCGTACTGTTAGCATCGAACCGACCCATCCTTTACGCAGGTGTTCGTATTTTAATTCAGCACTCCCGCCTTTAGGAGCTGGTCCTGTGACATCCCAAAAACCATTATACTGATTCATCTGCCCGACTTTCTCTTCGAGGGTCATTTCTTTTAATAACAGATCAATACGTTGTTCTATTGTTTTTTTGGTGTCCAGGTATGGTTTCTTTTGTGCATTCATTGTTCCAAGTGTCATCAGGATTACAATTCCTGTGGTAAGCATTTTAGTTCTGTTCATAATAAGATTATATAGCCAAGTGTACTGTAGATTCTGCTTTAGAAAAAGTACTACTCTGTTTATTCCGATTGAAAAGTGGAAGCCGGAAGCCCCGCTGCATTGAAAAGATCCGCCTGATCTGTGTTTTTCCAGGCATACCGCACATGAACCGGATTGGGTACTTTAATAGCTGACAATGCTATTTCATTTCCAACAATCTTCGCCAGTGCAGGATAAAACTGCCCATCAGTACCTGCAATTTCGAATAGGCTTGTTTTTTTATTCTTAAAATACAATCCCTGTGCATGATTGAATGCCACATACAGTTTTCCATTACGTACTGTTGTACTTTTAAAAAGGGGCCCATTTACGGTAGCATTATTTGTTTTATACCAGTCAACTAATGCCAGGTTTGCCAAACGAGTACCTACTGTTTTTTTATCTTTCGGATGGATATCGTCAATCGTAGAAATATCGGAAGTCACTACCATTCCTGTATTCGGTATGGTATTCTGCACCTTTCGCTGGGCATCACGAATGATCGCACCACCTGGATGATCCTCCCCGTAACGATACGGAGCAATCTGAACATAATAAAAAGGGAAATTATAGCCCCAGGAATTTCGCCAGGAATTGATTAATGCCCCCAATGTCTGGTCGTATACAGCAGAGCCTATATTGCTTTCGCCCTGGTACCAAAGCACACCTGCAATCCGATAACCAATTAATGGATGAATCATGGCATTATAGGCACGTCCCGGTTCAGTTGGCCCCCATTGCGAAGGCTTTAATGCTGCTGCAGCCTGTTGTACTACGCTATTTTGCGCTATCGTTTTTTCTGACATCCAGATTTCCGCCGGAGTACCTCCCCAGTTGGAACTAATCAGCCCAATGGGAACACCTTTGAGGTCTTCCCGCAATCGTAATGCAAAGTAATACCCCACAGCACTAAAACGTTTCATACTTTCTGGTGTGCATACTGTCCAGGATCCCGGAAAATCCTGCTGGGGTGAGTCGGAAGCCCGTTTGGAAACCGTAAAAAAATGAATGTCCGGATAATTTGCTTTTGCAACTTCCGCATCACCATTGGCAATACCCCAACCGGCATTCATTTCCATATTCGATTGTCCCGAACAGATCCAGACTTCACCGATAAGAATATTTTTTAATTGTATTTCATTGTATCCCTTAATTGTGATACCAAAAGGCCCACCGGCTTCCGGGGTCATCACTTCAACAGACCAGTATGCCTGATTGTTTGGGGTGACTTTATATTCTTTACCATTCCACCCTGTGAGTATCGTAATTGCTTCTCCGGGATCCGCCCAACCCCAGATTTTTGCATTTGCATTCCTTTGCAATACCATACCATCTGAAAAGATCGTGGGTAATGTAACATTTGCGGAAGCATGTAAAAACACAAACAAAAGTAAAATCAGGAAATGACTATTTTTTTTCATCCAGGATTTTTTTTAGGAATGGAATATATTGCGCTGCCATTAATTTATGATCGGCAGCATCGGGGTGGCTGCCACAACCGTTCGGGTTCATTGCACTGAACTTAAATACCGCAATGGGCTTATGCTTATCATCCTTAAAATAGTCCCTTATTTTCTCCAGGCATTCCGTAAAAACCTGGTCTTTTGTACCATTGACCATCGGGCTGTTCACTAATACAATCTGTGCCTCGGGATTGTGCTCATACAGCATCGAGATAAAAGCAGTATAGCGATTGATGAACTGCTGCGCATCAAAAGGTAGTCGTTCTTTTTTACCATCACCATCGGAGAAATCATTTGTCCCAAGTGCAATACTGATAATATCGGGTTTAAATTGAAAATCATATGGTTTGGAAGCATCGGTATTCAGGTACAGGTTACCATACACGTCCGGCATAATCGCTTCTTTATTATGTTCATCATTCCAGTTGCGGTACATCCCAATACCGGATACGGAACTGAGCTGAAATTCTGCATTGAGGCTTTTAGCACTCTGGGGACCATATGCGAGATAAGCATTGTGCTGGTCATACCATTCCCCCGTTCCACAAGGAATCTCTTGCGTATCGGCACCCATGCCACAGGTAATAGAATTTCCTATAAACTCGATTTTTGCACGGGGCGTTGTTTCAGTTTTGACGATGTTTGCTTTGATGTCCTCAACTGCTATCGCACCGTTTCCAGCTTCTGTCGCCTTATAAATGGTCAGTGTATGGATATTTTTTTTAGCTGTTACAGCAATTTTGTAGTTTTTGAGTTCGCTTTCAACACGAATCCTGCCCTGATAGTTACCATCTAATTCTAAGGCTACATAATTATGATTAGCCGTCATGCTTTTTAACGCTACTGCACAATCCGAACCTTTAAAACGAAATGTTACTGCAGCTCCCGGACCAACAAGGATGACTTTTTCAGCGGATGGATGTTCCATACGGCCCTGATAGGTAAAATTAACTTTTTGGGATTGCTGCTGCCCTATTCCTAAAACAGAATAGGATAAGAACAATAATAGGGTGGTTTTTTTTAGGAATTGCATCTTTATTACTTACATTTTTTGTAAAGTTATCAAAAAGCATTTTCCGATGGCAATACTAAACGATCAAATTATGGTAGGAATTTAAAACCCTTCTGCGAAATAATCATTGCAATTATTTCATAGTAGTGTAAAATTGAGTAAGTTTGATTTTGTAAATTTTATTCTCATGGCTACTAAGAAACTCCTCCTATTATTCGCTTTTCTAACATTTTCCTTTACAGCATCAGCGCAATATTATGGTAATGGCGTGAACCGATCAATTGGACAAAATGCACGTATGGATCATTCAACAAAAAAGAAGAATGATAAAAAAATCGATTACGCAGAATCAACAGTGGAATATTTCACTAAAGAACTTAATTTGGACGGATTACAACAAGCTGCCATCAAAGGTATTATAAATGATTATAAAACGCCTATGGATGAAATTATGGCCATGGACATTACAGATGCTGAAAAACAAGATAAAATGCGGGAAATCGGTGATAAAATTGATGTTGAAATTCTAAAATTACTATCAAAAGAACAATCCGAAAAATATCTTAAAATGAAAGAAGATCAAATGAAAAAAATGAAGCGTTAATAGCTTTTACAGCAATAACAATCCATAGGATCTGAGTGTTTTTACAGGTTTACTGAACCAGAATAATTCAAAGTCTTCCAGTCCAAGGTCATCATACTCGCGTTTTACCTCCTGAAAAGTAAAGATCTTGGCATTGGAAACGCTAATTTTCAGCAATAGTCCCTTTAGCCAGTTTCCCTGTTCTATATTGAGCTGAACGCTGAAACTTTCTTTTCTGTCATGAAAAGTTAGGGTAACCATTTCCCAACTATTGCCTTTTTTAGATTTTGTAAAATAGTCTACTGCAGGTTTATTTCCCAACCATACTACCTTAGCACTTGATTTTACAGCGAGTTCTTCCTGCTCTTGTATAGCATCATAAATATAGTCCGAGGCTATCGAGGTACGCGGTACTTTGAATTCAAACCAGTCCTGTAGTGGAAAATCAAAACAGATACCGTGCATAAAATTAAACAGTGATTTTTTTAGCCCAAAACTGAACTGCTCATGGTCGGTTCCTACAGTATCAATATGTACAATATCATTATTGGCAAAAGTACCTATGGCTTCCGTTTCTTTCAATACTCCAAATTTCTCAGGATACATTCCCACTGGACTATGCGCCGTCATTGCAAACTGATGCCAAAATCCCGATTGTAAAATTCCAATCTCGAACAGTTGCCGCACCATTTCCAACGAGTCAATTGTTTCCTGTGCGGTTTGCGTCGGGAAACCATACATCAGGTACGCATGAACCATAATACCCGCTTCTGTTAAATTCCGGGTTACCCTGGCTACCTGCGAAACCGTCACTCCTTTATCAATTAGTTGCAGTAAACGGTCGGATGCTACTTCAAGACCTCCCGAAATAGCGATACATCCTGAGGATTTCAATAACAGGCAGAGGTCCTTTGTAAAGCTTTTTTCAAAGCGGATGTTCGTCCACCAGGTCACTGCAAGTTTACGCCTTAGTATTTCCAATGCCAGGGCACGCATCAGAGCCGGTGGTGCTGCTTCATCAACAAAATGAAACCCATTCTGACCGGTCTGTTCCATAAGTTCCTCCATCCGATCACAGAGTAATTTTGCCGCGACGGGCTCATACACTTTTATGTAATCTAAAGAAATATCGCAAAAAGTACATTTCCCCCAGTAGCAGCCATGAGCCATCGTCAGTTTATTCCAACGGCCATCGCTCCACATCCGATGCATCGGGTTGACAATTTCGATGACCGATATATAATAGTCTAACAATAAATCAGAATAGTCTGGTGTTCCAGTTTCCGATTGTTTGTAGTCCCGTGTCAGTGAATTATTAATGTATTTTACCACTCCATCTACCAAGGCGAAAGTGCGCTTTAAATCCTTGAGTTCCCTGTTTCCTTCGATATGCTCAATCAGGTTATCCAATGGGGCCTCGCCATCATCCAGCGTAATAAAATCGAAAAATTCCATTACTCTGACATCTGTTAACGAGCGTAATTCTGTATTCGGAAAACCACCGCCCATCGCAATCTTTACTCCTGGGAAATATTTTTTAATAAATTGTGCACTCCGGAAGGCACTATAAAGGTTTCCGGGAAATGGTACTGAAAAACAAACCAGCTTCGGTTGAAGATCCTGCATTTTATCGTTCAGGTTCGCCAAAAGCAAAGTATCGATATAGGTAAGTTCTTTGTGCAACATACCATACAAATCATCAAATGAATTGGCCGATCGCCCCATTCGTTCTGCATAACGGCTAAAGCCAAAGTTTTCATCGACACATTCGATAATCAAATCTGAAATGTCTTCCAGGAATAGTGTCGCAAAGTGCTTTGCTTTATCTTGCGTACCCATGGTTCCAAAAGCCCAGTCTAACTCTTCCAATTGTGCGAATCGGGAAGCTTCGGGAAGGAAATCTTCCTGGCAGATCAAATGCGATAAAGTGGGATTTTTTCCCTGCAAAAAAAGAATCACAGCATCAATCACTTTGATATAATCTTCCTGCAATGCGAGTATACGCTTAGCATTCTCCGATTTTGGATTCGGATTCTTTTCTGCTTCCAGAAAAATATCTTTTAGCCCCTGTTTCGAAAATAATTTCAAAATCACTTCAATTCCTAAGTCAGACTGAAAAGATGACTTGCCTTTTGTATTTAGGAATCCTTTAATATGAGCTGTGGCCGGATAAGGTGTATTCAGCTGTGTAAAGGGCGGTGTGATTAGAAAAACGGTTGGATTCAAAACAAAGTAATTAGTCTGCAAAAATATTGCTTATTTATGGAATAGCAATATTTTTAGCTATTACAGAGAAAAAGTTTATCCCGGAATCCGTAAACAAAAAGTTAAAGGCATTCCCATACCAGTAATTTTCGTTAATTTTGCTTAAAATTTTTAAGTAACCTTACCATGCCATCAGACTGTATTAGCTACCAGGATTCCGGATATTTCTCTCCTTTAATGAATGATTATCTGGAACAAAAGGAAAACCTCAAGTCGCTATACAATCGTTTTCCAACTTTGGAGAATTTTGGTCCTCAAATCTTAGAAAAACAACAAAATTTTAATGACAACCAGCGGCAGATACTGGTTAACGCCGTGGAAGAACAGTACAAAAAACTTACAGTTTCTTCGTTAACGCAAAAAAATATCGCATCGCTCAAAGCATCCAATACCTTCACAATAACTACCGGCCACCAACTCAATTTATTCACAGGCCCGCTTTATTTCTTATACAAGATTATTAGTGTAATCAATCTGACGAAAGAATTAAAATCGGAATATCCTGAATATAATTTTGTGCCTGTATATTGGATGGCCACCGAAGACCATGATTTTGAAGAAATTAATTATTTTAATTTTAAAGGCAAAAAAATACGCTGGAACCGCGAAAGTTCAGGTCCTGTAGGGCGATTATCTACCGAAGGGCTTGATGAAGTTTTTGAATGTTTTGAAAAAGAACTGGGAATAGGCACGAATGCCAAATACCTCAAAACCCTCTTTACGGATGCTTATCTCAAACATGATACCCTGGCAGCTGCTACCCATTTTCTCGCCAATGCTCTTTTTGGACACTACGGCCTGGTGGTTATGGATGCTGATGAAAGTAATCTGAAACGGCTTTTTATCCCTCATATCAAAGAAGAATTATCCTATCAGACCGCCAATAGTTGTGTTGCGGAAAGCACCTCCCTATTGTCCGGTTATAAGATTCAGGTAAATCCGAGAGAGATCAATCTTTTTTATATCGGCGGAGCATTCCGTGAAAGGATCATCCTGAAAAATGATTTATACTATATTAACAATACTGACCTGGTATTTACGCAGGAGGAAATTCTTCGACTGGTAGATGAACATCCGGAGCACTTTAGTCCTAATGTAATTATGCGCCCCCTCTACCAGGAAGTTATTCTACCCAATTTATGCTATGTTGGTGGTGGAGGTGAACTGGCTTACTGGCTGGAGCTAAAGTCTTATTTTGACCGATCAGCTGTTACATTCCCGATACTATTGCTTCGTAACTCCGCGCTTCTGGCTTCCCAAAAACTTGCCGAGAAAGCCGACAAACTAAATTTATCGTGGGCAGACCTTTTTAAAAAGCAATCCGATTTAGTCAATGAGAAAGTACGTTTCTATTCCACCTTCGCACTTGACTTTACACCACAAAAAAAACTGTTGCAAGAGCAGTTTGCCTTGCTTTCTGAAATTGCTTCCAAAACGGATGATTCCTTTGCAGGTGCTGTAAAAGCGCAGGAAACGAAACAATTGAAAGGTTTGGACAACCTTGAAAAGAAATTAGTACGGGCAGAAAAGAAAAAACATGCCGATCAACTGGAACGTATTACGGAATTACAAAATATGCTTTTCCCAAACAATAGCCTTCAGGAACGGCAGGCCAACTTTTCTGAATTTTACTTAGAAAGTGGCTCCCAGTTGATTGAAAACCTCTTTACCCAACTGCATCCTTTACGCCAGGATTTTACTATAATTGTAGTTTCCTAAACGAAACAGCAATTATTTATTTGAATTTTTTATAAAAAGAAGACTTTTATAGGCATTCAACTTCTAAATTAATAGCATTATTCCATAGAAATTACCTACTTTTGCAGCAAATTTAAAAAAACAAAATGGCAACAAATAGAACTTTTACAATGATTAAGCCGGATGCTGTCGAAAATGGACACATCGGAGGAATTCTAAACATGATCACCGAAGGTGGTTTCAAAATCGTATCCCTGAAATTAACGCAACTTACTGTTGCTGATGCTCAGAAATTTTATGAAGTGCATGCTGCAAGACCTTTCTACGGAGAATTAGTAGAATTCATGTCAAGAGGCCCTATTGTTGCTGCTATCTTAGAAAAAGATAACGCTGTTGAAGATTTTAGAACTTTAATTGGTGCTACTAATCCTGCTGATGCAGCTGAAGGAACTATCCGTAAAAAATATGCAAAATCTATTGGTGAGAATGCTGTACACGGTTCTGATAGCGATGAAAATGCAGCCCTTGAAGGTGCGTTTCATTTTGCAGGAAGAGAGCAATTCTAATCCCATTACAATTCATAAAAAAAGCCTGACAATTTAAATTGTCAGGCTTTTTTTTATCGCAATACGACATCTTTTACCACATCCCTCCGCAATTCCTCATTAATCATTTTGATTATTTTTTCTTTCCCATAACTCAACTCCTGTCGCAAGACAGAAGATGTTAATGCTACATATAATGTATTATTTTTCAGCATTACATCCTGGGTATAACTATTAACACCATTTCCCATTAGGTTTCTCCAGGCTTCCTTAACAGCCACCTGGTCTATTCCCGGCTGGAGTTTATTTGACTGCATGATCTCTTTCAGCACATCACTGATGCTACTGTTATCATTTTTCCGTTTCGCCATTGGTGATATTTATTGGGTTAGCTCTTTTATAATGGTATTCTTTTTTTTCCGCATTGCGTACAACTAATTCTGAATCAGAAAGTGCAATCAGCTCTTCAGTCCACTTGGAGTACGGTGAGGTATAATTAATAAGTACTTTATCACCTTCTTTTATCAATTGCAAATCTTCTTTGGTATCGTCTGTAAGAAAAGTACCATCAAGCTGTGGGGTTACTTTTTTTCGAAATCCTTTGTTGTCCTTTCCTATTTCAAAATAATCATAATTCATATTGATTTTAAAATCAACCTCCTTACCATCGGGCTGGATTACTTTTTCTATTTCCCAATAGCCATTGATCTGCGCAAGATCAAGTTCCTGATGGCAGGCACAAAAAAGTAGTAAAACAGGAATGATTTTTAAGATATTTTTCATAGAAAAGACTTTTGGATTTATTTATACCGGAAGACAAAGTTAGGCCTAAATTTCTGGAAAGCCTGTTATTTGCAGCCAAACAAAATCGGTTTTTTATTCACAATTGATATGCTTTGTACAGGACTATTCTCTCTTGAAAGTTCAGAACTGTAAACAACAAGAATTACCCTATAGACAATACAGTCGTATTAAAAACACAACTTAAATTTGGCACTACCGCACCATAAAAGAAATTTATTTTTTTCGGGTAAAGAACTTTTTAGCCGCTATATACAAGCAGGCAAAACCCAATAACACAAAGAGGTAGTAGAGTATTGCAATCTTATTTTCAAAGAGGCGTGCAATCAGGATGGAGACTACAAACAGGACATAGTAATGTACTGGTTTTACATTTTTTAATGAAACAGCCATTTAATTTTATTTAAAGAAAGAATCTACAAATTCTACTTTATTAAATACCTGCAGATCTTCAATTCCCTCCCCTACACCGATATATTTTACCGGAATCTGGAATTGGTCTGAAATTCCTATAACAACACCACCTTTTGCAGTACCATCAAGTTTAGTCACTGCCAGTGAAGTCACTTCGGTTGCAGCAGTAAATTGCTTTGCCTGTTCAAAAGCATTTTGTCCGGTAGACCCATCCAAAACCAACAAGACATCATGCGGTGCATCTTCAACGACTTTTTGCATTACCCTTTTTACTTTGGTAAGTTCATTCATCAGGTTTACTTTATTATGCAGACGACCAGCAGTATCGATAATAACTACGTCGGCATTTTGGCTTACCGCAGACTGTAACGTATCAAATGCCACAGAAGCAGGATCACTCCCCATCTGTTGTTTTACGATAGGCACACCTACACGGTCGGCCCAAATTTGCAATTGGTCTATTGCTGCTGCACGAAAAGTATCTGCAGCTCCTAATACCACGCTATATCCTGCCTTTTTAAGCTGGTATGCCAGTTTTCCAATAGTTGTAGTCTTACCTACACCATTAACACCGACCACCATCAGCACGTATGGTTTTTTATTTTTAGGGATATCAAATTCTGTGGATTCACCAGTATTTGTTTCAGAAAGCAAACCCGCAATCTCTTCACGCAATATAGCATTCAGCTCTTCGGTTCCTACATATTTATCCTTAGAAACCCGCTCTTCGATTCGCTTAATAACTTTTAGAGTTGTATTCACACCTACATCGGAAGCCACAAGTATTTCCTCCAGGTTATCCAGTACCTCATCATCAACTTTTGATTTTCCCGCTACTGCTTTTGTCAGTTTCGAGAGAAAGCTTGATTTGGATTTTTCCAGGCCTTTGTCTAAGGTTTCTTTTTTGTCGGATGAAAATATTTTCTTAAAAAAACTCATTGCTGTGCGCGATTGATTGATTATTAACTCTTTCGATATTCCAGAAGGAACAGTTCAAAATTTAAAAAAAACGAGTTAAAAGCCCCACCATTTCCTTCTTCTTGTGCGATAAGAGCCGGGGATATGCTTCTCCTCAAATTTGACGTAAATATAAAAAATAAAAAAGCTACTTCCGAAATGAAAGTAGCTTTTCTATATATTTATGTCTTAGATTATTTCTTTTTCAAGAATTCTTCTACTAATTCAGGAGCCATAACGCTTTCAACGAAAGTATATGCACCAGATTTTGGAGACTTTACCATTTTGATCGCTTTAGATAATCTCTTAGAAGCTGTCTGTAATGTTGCTACGGTTTTCTTTGCCATGACTAATTATTATTTAATTTCTTTATGAACAGTTACTCTTTTCAGGATTGGATTAAATTTCTTAATCTCTAATCTGTCCGGAGTATTTTTTTTGTTCTTTGTTGTTATGTATCTTGATGTACCTGGTCGACCACTTGTTTTGTGTTCAGTACATTCTAAAATCACCTGAATTCTATTACCTTTTTTTGCCATCTTGCTATATATTTATTAGGAACGGATTATTTAATAAATCCTTCAGCTTTGGCTTTTTTCAAAACCGCAGCAATTCCATTTTTATTAATTGTTTTTATTGTAGATGCAGCTACTCTAAGAGTAATCCATCTGTCTTCTTCAGGAAGATAAAAACGTTTTTTAACTAAGTTAACAGAAAATTTTCTCTTAGTCTTGTTCATCGCGTGAGAAACATTGTTTCCTACCATCGCTCTTTTACCCGTAAGGTCACAAACTCTTGACATTATGCTTATCTTTTATCGTTATTCAAAATCAGGGTGCAAAGAAACAAAAAAGAAACCTATAAAGCAAACTAATTAATCTAGTTTTTTAAAATTTCTTTCTGAATCATCTCTAAAGCCTTATTTATCGCTCTGTCAATGACTTTCTCCCGGGGCTGCCCAAAGTTAAATTCTTCGGACGTAACACCGTTTGGGGTGGCTAAAGCAATAAAAACAGCACCGATTTCTGCCTCGGTATCATCCTTGGACGGACCGGCATTTCCGGTCACTCCAATGGCATAATCCGTGTGCATTATCTTTTGTATTCCCAATGCCATTTCTTCCGCAACCTGTCCACTTACCACAGAATAGTCGCGAATTGTCTCTTCAGACACGTGTAAGACATCTATCTTAGCCGCTTTGGCATAACTGACCACACTGCCCTGGAAATAGGCCGAGGATCCCGGTATGGACGTTAAGAGAGCTGCCAGTCCGCCTCCGGTACAACTTTCAGCTGTAGCAATCGTTTTTTTATACTTTGCCAACAGTTGCCCGACTACGAATTCCAATGTTTCACTATCGTCATAACCTACAATAATATCTCCAATGATTTTTGTCAGGGAAATCACATTGTCTTCAATGCCTTTCATCAAAAAAGCTTCGTCTGTTCCCCGGGCAGAAAGACGCAGGCGCACTCTTCCGGGATTGGGCAAATAGGCCAGTTTGATAAAATCAGGGAGATTGTTCTCCCAGGCTTCAATCCGCTCTGCCACCAGGCTTTCCCCCTGCCCGTAAGTCAGGACAGTTTTATGCAGTATAAAAGGCCGCTGGTATTCTTTAATCACCTTGGGCAGTATTTCATTTTCGACCAGGTATTTCATTTCATAAGGAACTCCCGGAAGTGATACAAATACCGTATTTTCTTTTTTCATCCACATGCCCGGTGCTGTACCTACTGTGTTTGGAAGCACTGTACATTTGGATGGCACCAGTGCCTGGTCTTTATTGATTTGGGAAATAGGGCGCTTGTAAAACCCTTCTATCAGCTCTGTGACATGGGCCAGCACTTTCTCATCAACTACCAAAACATCTTCAAAATAATCGCAGAATGTTTTTTTCGTGACATCATCTTTCGTCGGGCCAAGACCACCCGTGATAATTACCAGGTCTACCTGGTTTTGCAGTTTTTTAAAAGTGGCTAAAATATGCTCCCTACTATCACTTATCGAAAGTATTTCATGTATTTCAACCCCTACTTTATCAAGTGTTTTTGCTATAAATGCTGAATTTGTATCTACAATCTGGCCAATGAGAATCTCATCGCCTATGGTGACTATGGTTGCCTTCATTACTGTTGTTTTTAGCTATAATCTGCCGATGAGTCCTTCCTTTTCGTGCTGTTCCTTCCTCCTGAATCACTGCAGATTTTATAAATTAAAATCCTTTTTTATTTCTTTGACGGCTTTTTCGATATGGTTTTCCAAACTTTTAAGCACCTCAATAATTTCTTTTTTCTTGCCCTGTTTTTCCGCCCACTTCTCTACCAAAACAACTTCTTCCAAAGCGGAATCCATCCCGAGTAAATCAATAGTAGGCTTTACTTTATGAGCATAACTATAGGCTTCCTGAAAGTCTTTTTCCTTGATCCCATTTTTTATTTTTTTCAAATCCTGGGGTACATCGGCGACAAACAGTCCAATAATCTGGAGCACGAATTCCGTGTCGTTATCTGAAATAGCGTACACTTTTTCTAAGTTATAATTTATCGCCATTATTTCACCTGTATTCTGAAAAGCTTTTGACCTTCCAAGTATCCTTCCAAGATATCGTCGGGCTGTACCCTCGCCACACCTTCCGGAGTTCCGGTAAAAAGGATATCACCAATTTTCAGGGTGAAATATTTGGAAACATAGGAAATCAGCTCGTCAATTTTCCAAAGCATGTGGCTTGTATTTCCAAGCTGGACAGTTTCACCATTGTTTTTGAGCTCAAAACTTACATTATCCAAGGACGCAAATTGTGCTTTAGGCACAAAATCACCCAGTACAGTTGCGCCATCAAAACCTTTGGCTTTCTCCCAGGGCAATCCTTTTTCTTTTAATCTTGCCTGTAAGTCACGCGCAGTAAAATCAATCCCTACTCCAACCTCATCATAATATTTATGGGCAAATTTAGGCTCGATATATTTACCGACTTTGGTAATTTTCACAATCACTTCTATCTCATGATGGATATCATCTGAAAATTCCGGGATCACAAAAGGCATTTGCTTGATTAAAATGGAGGAATCGGGTTTTAAAAAAACTACCGGCTCTTCCGGGCGCTCATTTTGAAGCTCTTCTATATGTTTGGCATAATTCCTGCCGATGCAGATGATTTTCATACAATTGGGATGATTGTGGGTTATGATTCTGGATTATAACGATCCAATCAATTTAATTTAGTATTCAGTTTTCGCAGCTTAATTGCCGTCAGTACTTTTTTGGTATACAAAGGGAAATCGGCATTTTGTATCCATCCGAAATAGCCCGGCTCCGTTTCCAGCACTTTATTTACTTTGACACCTTTATGTTTTCCAAAAGCAAAAATTTCCTCATTGTCTTTATCCAACGCAATAAAACCTGCAAAATCCACTGATTTTTTACGGGTTGTATATTCCGACAGCGATTTCATGTCATGAGGCAAATCCTCATAACGATCCAACTGGGATTTCAATATCTCATAGGTAGCCATAGTATCCGCTTCTGCTGAATGCGCATTTTCAAGGCTTTGCCCGCAATAAAATTTATAGGCAGCACTCAATGTACGCTCTTCTTTTTTATGGAATATCGTTTGAATATCTACCGCAACGCTATTTTTCATATCAAAATCTACTCCGGCCCTTAACAATTCTTCTGCCAACAATGGAATATCAAAACGATCCGAATTAAATCCGGCCAGATCACAATCCTTCATCATGTTATGAATAATTGTAGCCAGTTCTTTAAAAGTAGGCTCATTAGCCACTTTCTCATCCGTGATTCCGTGAACGGCAGTCGTTTGAGGCGGAATAGGCATTTCGGGATTTACAAGCCAGGTTTTACTCTCTTTCGTTCCGTTGGGATATACTTTAAATACCGATATTTCAACAATCCGGTCTTTACATATATCGATTCCAGTGGTTTCAAGATCAAAAAAGCAGATTGGTTTAGTTAATTTAAGTTCCATTTTTTATGTTTTGTATGGATGACAAATATAAAGATTTACACGTAAACTGCTTTACTGTTTAAGTTTTTATATTGATATCCTCACTCGTTTTAAGGCATAAAAAAACCTCAAAAGCGATATGCTTTTGAGGTTTTTTAATCTTCCCGACTTCCATCATCCGCCATACGGACTATTTTTGGTGTAAATTGAGCTACTATGTCAACCAGGTTTTTTTGTGAAGCCATGACCTGATGAATATCTTTATACGCCATAGGGGCTTCATCTTTTCCTGCACCGATTAGCGTAACATTATGATCTTTTAGCTGCTGCCTCATTTCTGATTTTGTGATACTCTTAATCGCCTGTGTACGGCTCATCAGCCTACCGGCACCATGGGAAGCGGAATTAATAGCATTTTCTGTCCCTTTCCCCCGCACTAAAAACCCAGGAGCCGTCATCGATCCCGGAATGATTCCCATCACACCTTTACCTGCAGGCGTAGCTCCTTTACGATGTACGATCACTTCTTCCCCATTCCAGATTTCCTTCCATGCAAAATTATGATGATTTTCAACTTTAGCCAAAACGACTCCACCAATGGCACGGGTTAATTTCTCATGGATTACTTCATGACAGGCCGAAGCATAATCTCCTGCTAAATTCATTGCAATCCAGTATTCCTGACCTTCCTGCGTATTCATATCCAGATAAGCAAGATTTACAGCCTCTTTGGGTAATTTTGTCTTTTGCTTTGCCAATTGGGTATAATGTCCGGCGATAGTAGCGCCAAATCCCCTGGAACCAGAATGTGTCAATAAAGCGACATAGCGTCCTTTGTTAATATTAAGCACCTCATCTCTTTCACTGAATTCGATAATTCCAAATTCAACAAAATGATTCCCGCCTCCGGAAGATCCCAATTGTGACCAGGCTTTATCTTTCAATTTCTTCATCAGGGGTGTCAGGTCAAATGTATTCCGATCCATCACTTCATGCCCCGATTTATACTGCCCATGGAAGCCACGCCCTGCACCAAATTTCGTATGTGCAATTAATTCCCGTTGGTATTTTGCCCGGTTTTGCTCAAAATAAGTTTCCGGTACATCATAAATCGATAGCGCCATTCTACATCCAATATCCACTCCTACCCCATACGGCATGATAGCATTTTTAGTTGCCAGCACCCCACCTATCGGCAATCCATATCCCTGGTGAGCATCGGGCATCAATGCTCCACCCACGGTTACCGGAAGCCGCATTGCAACATCCATCTGATCTCTGGCTCCCGCTACAATCTGATCTGCTCCATATACTGCATAATCCTGGATCTCTTCCCGCAAAGCAATAGTTTCATCCTGTGGCATTTTAGCACTTTCAATCAACTGAGAAGCCAGTGGCGCTATAACAGCATCTGCTAAAAAATGCGCCGGATTTTCTACTACTTTTTGGAATAATTCTATTTTTTCTTTTACTGGAAGTGCTTCAAAATGCATATTGGCAATTTCAATTGCAGTTCCTAAAATTTTATTTTGCTCATAACCAACGGCCATAAAATCCGTTCCTGATACTGTATTTTTCATGATTTATTTTTTTTTTAAAATTAAAAGAGGCAACTTTGGTAAAATGTTTATTTTTTAATTGGACGAAGTAACACTTTACGACGGCACTCTTAGTAAGAGCTACAATAACAAGTGTTGTATTACTTTCAGGATTCGAACCTGACAAAACTACCAGACGAAGTAACACTTGCAAACGGCATCTTATTTTTGAAACAGAAGCAAAAAGCGGGTGAGTAACAGGGCTTGTCATGCCGGAGTCGAACCGGATAGTCTTGTTGCTTACTACAACTTCACTATTCCTCCCTTTATAGCGACGAAGTAACTCCTCCCTACGGCATCCTGTTTTTTATAATTAAAGCAAGGCAAAAAACGATAAGAGACTGTCCTGCTCTAACCAACTGAGCTACATCTTACAGATGGCAGGATTCGAACCTGCGACCTGGGCGTTACAATTGCGAAGTAACCCTTACCTACGGCACTTGCATTTTTTATTTTTAAATCTCCCGCAATTCCCTGATTGCGGGAGAAGCCTACAACTGAACCTGCAGGATAGTATCCAATGCAGTTTCTTTATTTTCAATAGCGTCCAGTATTTCAAATACTTTATCCGACCAACCTGCAATCAGGTATACCTGGTTCTCCTGAATTTGTAAAGGCGTAGTTCCATGTCCGGCCATATCAAAAAGATACAGCGTGGCGGCAGGCGCTATTTTTTTATAGTTTTTCCAGGAAGATGCCATAGTATTATTCGTAGCGTTGCTATTCCACAATTGCACATCGGTAAAAAGCATGATTTTATCAACCACTTTTTTTCTCCGGATCAGGTCTTCCAATACTAAATATCCATTTGTAGCATACCCAACTTCGCCTTCTCTTTTATAATATTCCTGAACATTCGCCAGAATATTATGTTGCGGCATCGGAATGGTTTTCCAGGTATCCCCAAACATTCCACTGATGACATTCTTACATCTGGACTGCATCAGCATGCCCAGCATCAGTCCGATATCATACAGCAATACTGAACTGCGGGCAGAAACCGGTCCCTGCATCGAACCCGACACATCGCAGGCAATTACTACTGCGGTATCCAAACCAAAACCTTTAATATTCTTTGCGCCCTGCAATACAGCTTTTTCCAGCGCCTGCAAGACCAATGGCACATAACCGGAGTCCAGTGCTTTTATTTCGCGGTAAGCGGATAAGTAACGAAAAGGCAACTGTTTTGAATTTTCTACCGCTTTTGCATCGGAGAGGTAATCACATACCATCTGGATATGAATCCCCGAAACACCAGCCTGGATTATATTCCTCAGGTTACGCATCAAAGCCATGTACCCGATTTTTTTACTTTCAATCAGCGCTTCCCATTTTTGGGCTACCGCTCTTTTTTTAGCATCCGCATCTGCAAACTGGATCTTACCCAATTCGGAAAGCTGCGTTTCCCAGGTATAAGGCGTCGCAAGTGTACCGGAAGCGATTTTATTAAAAATAAGCTGCTGGCCTTCATCTTTTGCTTTTGGATGCACCAGGAACAAAGCATCTTTGAGCTTTACCGCTGTATTCCTGTCATATTTGGCAAATTGGTATTCATCAAAATTATTAAATGCAATCGCCAATCCTTTTTGTACCTGTTTGGAAAGCCTGTTCAGTTTTTTTACCGCTGTTCTTTCGTTCAGCATTTGGTAGCAAGCCAATAACTCGGTAATCTCATCAGCACGCTGCACTACCTTACCAATCGTATGCCGTACCAGGGATCCCCCGGAAACCCGTTGAGCCAGCGCTACCGAAAGCAGTACCGAAACCGAACGCAGCTGCATCACCGTACGGGCATATACAGCCAGTTTAGCGACAAACTCTGGGGCACATTTTTGCAATAATCCGCTAATTCTTTCGAATCTTACATTGTCAGCTTCATAAAAGGAATCATTCAATCCGGTAGTTACTACTGCAGTATACAATTCCATTTCAGGCGTCATCACAAATGCTTTTGCATTTTCGTGATTTTGCGTTACCGTTTTTTGTTTATTATTAAAATTGAATTTCATACTATTTAGATTTAGGAATTAGTACCTCTCTGGAACAAATCAATCCTTGTTCGTTTCTGACATTGCAAAGATGGCCACCTCACTACGCAACACAATTGCGCAGCATAAAAAAATTTCAATAAAAAAAACAAACACCTATATAATAAAGCTTTAAAAAATAAAATAATTTTAAAATTCACTTTCCGCACTCTTACTACGCAATTATACCGCGTAGTAATCCGCTAAATTTGTATTTTTGAAATCCTGCAGCATTCCAATTTTAGGATTTTATACTGCTATACTGTTGCGTGAGGGATGGAAACGGCATCCTTTTTCTCCTTTTCTGGGAGAAAAAGATAGAGTGGACAGCCCGGCCCGCAGGGACACGCCCAAAATAAAACTGAAATACTATGGCAACAAATAAACTGGCTTTGATTCGTTATAAAACAATAGACAATTGTTTGAAAAACCGTTTCCGAAAGTGGAGCTTGGAAGACCTGATGGAAAAAGTATCCGATGCCTTATATGAATATGAAGGGATCACGACGGGAATCAGCAAACGTACGCTACAAAGCGATCTCCAGTTGATGCGAAGCGACAAATTGGGATACAATGCCCCGATTGTTATTGTGGACCGGAAGTATTATACTTATGAAGACCCGAAATTCAGCATTGCCAATTCCCCGATCAATAGTGCGGATATGGAGAAGATGAAGGAGATTGTCAGTGTTTTGAAACACCTGAACGGATTTCATTATTTTGATGAAATGAGTGACATGATTGCCAAACTGGAAAACAACCTGCATAAATCTTCGGACAAGGGCAGGAACTACATCCAGTTTGAAAGTAATGCCCAATTAAAGGGACTGGAACACATCAATCCCATTTACCAGGCGATCCTGGGTAAAAATCCATTACTTATCGAATACAAGTCTTTTAAGGCTCAAAAATCCAGTCAGGAGATCTACCATCCCTACCTGCTTAAAGAATACCGTAACCGCTGGTTCCTTATTGGACAATCCAAACACACTCATCTTGTAACGTTGGCACTGGATCGGATCATAGGATTCTATATTTTACCACAGGCCTCATTCATAGCTTATGAAGGGGTTGACTTTGACCGCTATTTTGATGATGTACTGGGTGTTACCAAAACGGCACAGGAACGGGCACAAAAAGTCATCCTGGAATTTACGAATGCCCATGCCCCGTATGTCATCACCAAACCGCTGCATCATTCCCAGACGGTACTCCAGCAAAATGAAAGCGGTATCAGGATCCGTATTGATGTGATCCTCAATTTTGAATTGGAACGTGAAATACTAGGGTTTGGCGACGGAATCAAGGTTGTCTCACCGCGCCATCTTATCCGAAGGATTGCCAAGAGGCTTGAAAATGCCCAAAATCAATATTTTGAGATATAAAAAAACCTCCCAGGCTAACGCTTGGGAGGTTTTTAATTTTATTGCTACATTCTTTAGTAGTCCCTGTTTACATCAAATGCTTCCAGGTATTCGGCCACGCGTTTTACGAAGCTTCCTCCCAATGCACCATCAACAACCCTGTGGTCATAACTGTGGGATAAGAACATTTTCTGACGGATCCCGATGAAATCTCCTTCTGGCGTTTCAATTACAGCCGGCACTTTACGGATCGCACCCAGTGCTAAAATCCCTACTTGTGGCTGGTTGATAATTGGTGTTCCAAAAACGCTCCCAAAAGTTCCTACATTCGTTACCGTATAAGTACCACCCTGTGTATCGTCTGGTTTTAGTTTTCCGGCTTTCGCTCGGTTTCCTAAATCATTTACGGCTTTGGCCATTCCAACGATATTCAATTGATCGGCATTTTTGATAACCGGCACAATAAGGTTCCCGTTTGGCAAGGCTGCTGCCATACCCAGGTTAATATTTTTCTTTTTGATAATATAATCGCCATCCACAGAAATATTCATTCCCGGGAAATCTTTTAATGCTTTAGCCACGGCTTCCATGAAAATAGGTGTAAAAGTCAGTTTTTCACCTTCTCTTTTTTCAAAAGCATTTTTCACTTTATCGCGCCATTTCACAATATTCGTCACATCCACCTCAATGAAAGACTGAACGTGTGCGGAAGTCTGTACAGAGGCCACCATATAGCCCGAGATCAGTTTACGCATTCTGTCCATCTCGATGATTTCGTCACCTCCATTTACAGAAACAGGTGCTGCTTTTGGAGCCTCAGCAGCTTTAACCGGTGCTGCACTGGCCTGTGCTTGAGCAACAGCGGGTACCACAGCTGGCTGGCTACTTCTATTTTTAATATAATTCAGGATATCATCTTTGGTTACTCTGCCTTCTTTACCGGATCCGTTCATAGATTCCAGTTCGGCTACAGAAATGCCTTCTTCTTTTGCAATATTTTTTACCAAAGGAGAGAAGAATTTTTCGGAATTGGAAAAATCCTGTGCTACTGTTTCTTTCGCTGCAGTAATTGTATTTTCAACCGCTTGTATGTTATTTGTCGTTGTTGTTGTTTCCGTAGCAGGAGCTTCTACTACCACACCACCGGATATTTCGATAATAGCAATAGTTTGTCCAACCTGTACCAGGTCATCTTTCTGAAAAAGTTTTTCAACAAGTACTCCGCTTACTTCAGAAGGCACTTCTGAATCTAC
Source organism: Flavobacterium kingsejongi (assembly GCF_003076475.1). Lineage (NCBI taxonomy): Bacteria > Pseudomonadati > Bacteroidota > Flavobacteriia > Flavobacteriales > Flavobacteriaceae > Flavobacterium > Flavobacterium kingsejongi. The sequence goes on from NZ_CP020919.1 coordinate 3,831,540, forward strand.
TTTATCTGTTGCTATTTCCAGTACCGCTTCATCTGCTTCAATCGTATCTCCAACTTCTTTCAACCAATTGGTAATTGTTGCTTCTGCAACGCTTTCACCCATTTTGGGTAATTTCAATTCAAATCTTGCCATATCGTTAGCCTAAAGGTGGTTTTTTAATTTCTGCTTGCGAAATTAATGAATATTTCGAATTAAAATTTAATTTAATGTAATTTTTATGTCCGATTTAGCATCAATTTTTCTCATGGCCCAATGACCACTACTTCGCCTCTGTCATTACTGCTGTTACTTCCGATTATAAATGCGGAATGTTGTGGCAGGATTTTAAATGTGGCAGCCGGATTTTGGGAGTTTTCGAGCACCTTAATAATACTTCGGAAAGACATACCATTGTTATCGAGGATAATCTCTACCGGCCCCATTCCGTAGCCCTGATGCGAAAATACGTTATTTTCTATTTTTGAAGAATCCAAAGCCACATTTTTTTGCAAAATACTTTCGAGTTTTGCTTTTAAAATACCATTTTCCGATCGTAGTACATAGCGATCCGGAACTCTTTTGGGACGGGGTTTCCCCTGAAACCTTTTAATAGCAGAAAAGAATACAATCCCCATACTCATAAAAAAGGAAAAAACAGGCGCTACTTTAAAATGCTTGGCATAGAAAAAATTCATCGCTTCCTGAAATCGCTTCATATAGGTACTATCCTTTACAGTACTCTCTCCTTTATAATGGATTACAGTAGTCTCCGGATAATAATAATTGGATTTTCCGGCCATCAAAGCGCAATAGGACAAATCAATATCATCGGAATACATAAAGCATTTTTCATCAAATCCACCCAATTGCAGATACAAATCCCGTTGCAGCACCATAAAAGCGCCCACCAGGATTTCGACTTTGCCTGCCTGATCTTTATCCAGGTGCCCGGCATAATACCGCCCCAGTATTTTTGATTTGGGAAAAAACCGGTACCATCCCATGATTTTAGTAAAAGCCACCCAAGGTGTGGGAATACCTCTTTTGGATTCCGGCAGAAAATTACCGGTCCCATCAATCAATTTTACCCCAACAATACCTAAGTCGGTTGTATTACGGGCAAAAGCAAGCACTTTTTCAAAAGTATCTTCTGCCACTACAGTATCAGGATTAAGGATACAAACATACTCTCCTTTTGCAATCGCAACACCTATATTATTGCCTTTCGGAAATCCGGCATTCTCTGTGTTTTCGATTAAAGTAACCTCCGGAAATCGCGCTTTCATCATAGCACAACTGCCATCAGCAGAATTATTATCCACCACAATAATTTCGGCATCAAGGTTTTTAATGGCCTCCTGGACACTCAAAACACACTGCTCCAGAAAATAGCGCACATTATAATTAAGGATGATTACGGATAACTGCATGGGACAAATATAATTTGAAATTTGTTTTTGTCACTAACATCAATATTAATGATCTAAACATTTTCCAACAAATTTCAAAGTTAAACTAAGATTCAAAAAAAATCATAACACTTGTCTATACGAAATGAAAAAAAAAAAATCATAAAACTTAAAAATTCTGATCTTAAAATCCAAATATGGAGCCTTTAATTAAAATCGTTCATCAACTCGAAATCATTAAAAGAGACTCGCAATATTATTTTATATTATAATTATCTACTACTTTATTATCATTATCGATATAGATAATTTTATTATGCAGTGTATCAGAGCCATCCATCTGGATTGCTTGAACCTTCCAAAACTTTTCACCAGTAGACTTATTTGCTTTTTCTAAAATTTCCATCTGTTTTTTTTGTACGGCAGTAATTTCATCAAACGTGCCGATTTTGCTAATGCGATGGAAGTTTTCAGCATATTTCTTTTCAATCATTAAGTAAATATCTTTGTCGTTGAATTCTTTTACCGTAAACGTGTACGGTTCGATTTCGAAATCCTTATATCCCATATTTTTCATCTCAGCTTTAGCTATTTTTACCTGTTCAGATTCAGATTGACAAGATACTATTGATATAACTGACATAGATAGTAGTAATATTTTTTTCATACTTTAAAAATTAAATTAACACCATTGTCTTTAAATGATTTGTGCAATTATATGATATTTAATTTAATAAAAATTACGTTTAAACTTAAATAAAAAAATTATTACCAACAATCTGTTTTTGTTCAAAAACGAATTATAATGCGGTTCTAACAATTCCTGATTCATTCCAAAAAAACTAATAAATAAATTATAGTACGACAACTATACTAAATAAATCACCATTTATAACCTCAATCAATTACAGCAAAACCATGTAAAATTCCTTCTTCTTAAAGCACAACTATCACAGTATAAAAGAAGGATTACGGCTGATTTTTATCGTCCAAACAAACAGGACAGTACCACGGAAGCTTCAAGTTAAAAACAAATACCTTACTTTTGCAAAAATTTTGTATTGTGAATTACTTATCAGTTGAGAATATTTCGAAATCCTTTGGGGAGCGCACGCTTTTTAAAGACATTTCTTTTGGGATTAATAAAGACCAGAAAATTGCTTTTATCGCCAAAAACGGTTCAGGTAAAACCTCCATTATGAAAATCATCAATGGTGAGGACGAATCGGACACTGGACAAGTGGTTTTGCGTAAAGACATCAAAATGGCTTTCTTATCCCAGGATAATAAACTCCAGGATGACCTGACGATCGAAGAAAGCATTTTTGCTTCTGACAATCCTATCCTGAAAGTCATCCACGAATATGAAACGGCACTGGAAAATCCCAATGATGAAGAAGCGTATCAAAAAGCCTTTGACAAAATGGACCAGCACAATGCCTGGGATTTTGAAACACAATACAAACAGATTCTGTTCAAACTCAAACTGGAAGACTTTAAGCTAAAAGTAAAAAGCCTATCCGGGGGACAGAAAAAACGATTATCGCTGGCGATCATCCTGATCAGCCGTCCGGATTTGTTAATTCTGGATGAGCCTACCAACCACCTGGATCTTGAAATGATCGAATGGCTGGAAAGTTATTTCGCCAAAGAAAACATCACCCTGTTCATGGTAACGCACGACCGGTTCTTCCTGGAACGCGTTTGTAACGAGATCATCGAACTGGATAATGGAAAATTATATCAGTATAAAGGAAATTATTCTTATTACTTAGAGAAAAAAGAAGAACGTATTGCTTCTGAAAATTCCAGTGTTGACAAAGCACAGAATCTTTTTAAGAAAGAACTGGAATGGATGCGCCGCCAGCCAAAAGCGCGAACCACAAAATCCAAATCGAGACAGGATGATTTCTATGTGATCAAAGAAAAAGCTGAAAGCCGCCGTAAGGAGAATAAAGTCGAGCTTGAAATCAACATGGAACGTATGGGTAGTAAAATCATTGAACTCCATAAAGTATCCAAGAAGTTCAACGACCATGTTATTCTGGATAACTTCTCTTTTGACTTCCAACGTGGGGAACGCATTGGTATTATTGGAAAAAATGGAACTGGAAAATCAACTTTCCTGAATTTACTCACCGGAACCTTACCCCTGGACAGTGGGAAAGTAGTAGTGGGGGAAACCATTAAAATTGGGTATTATACCCAAAGCGGTATCAATCCAAAACCAGCACAACGTGTTATCGATGTTATTAAAGAATATGGTGAATACATTCCTTTAACCAAAGGAAAGATCATCTCTGCTTCCCAATTGCTGGAACGTTTTCTATTTGACAGCAAGAAACAGTATGATTTTGTCGAGAAATTAAGTGGTGGTGAATTGAAACGTTTGTACCTCTGTACAGTTTTGATCCAAAACCCAAACTTCCTGATCCTCGATGAGCCTACAAACGACCTTGACATTGTAACACTAAATGTACTGGAGAGCTTCCTTTTGGATTATCCAGGCTGCTTATTGGTAGTCTCGCATGACCGTTATTTCATGGATAAGATTGTCGATTTACTGTTTGTGTTCCGTGGAAATGGCGTTATTGAAAATTTCCCTGGCAATTATTCTGATTTCCGCGCCTATGAAGATAGTGCCGATGTACAACAGAAAGAAGAAAACAAAGCCGAGAAAAAAGCCTGGAAACAAAACAACCCCACAGGTAACCTGACTTTCAACGAACAGAAAGAATTTCAGAAAATAGAAAAAGAGATCAAAGAACTCGAAGCACAAAAGACAACCATTGAACAGTTATTTGCCGATGGAAAAGTTCCCGATACCGATATCCAGAAAAAAGCCGATGAACTCCAGATGCTCATCTCCAAAATGGAGGAAAAAGAAGAGCGCTGGTTTGAACTGAGTGCCAAAATGGAAGAATAAATATGATCGAAGTCCTCAAAAGACTTCGATTTTTTTTACTTTTAATTCAAATTAAAAAAAATGCCAATCTCCCAGGATATAAAAGTAGCCGTAGACGCTATTGTTTTCGGTTATGAAAAAAATGAGCTTTTCGTATTATTAGTACGACAGAAATTAGGTGTTTTAAAAAATACCTGGTGTCTTCCCGGTGGTTTCGTTTTAAATGAAGAAACATTAACCGAAGCAGTAACACGGGAACTTCATGAAGAAACCGGTATTACGGTAAACTATATGGAACAGCTTTATACTTTTGGAGACGATATTAACCGGGATCAACGCTTTAGGGTGATTTCAGTAGCCTATTTTGCCCTGATTGAACCTTCAAAAATGATCCTGACTACCCAAACTGCTACGGATGCAGAATCAGCCCAATGGTTCCCTATCCACGAACTGCCTGAGCTGGGTTTCGATCATAAAAAAATCATCCATACTGCTTTTGAAAGATTGCAAAGCAAATTAACCTACCAGCCTATTGGATTTGACCTGCTGGATGATGAATTTTTATTTTCAGATTTGGAAAACCTATATGCGACCATACTTGAAAAACCATTAGACCGCCGCAATTTCAGGAAAAAGATTTTAAGCTTCGGAATCATTGATGAAACCAATAAGATCGCCCCTTCCAAAAGCGGTCGCCCGGCTCGTTTTTTCAGATTCAATAAACAAAAATACCTCGACCTTTCCACAGCAGGTTTCTTCTTCGAAATTAAATTTGCGTAAATTATACACAAATAACTTGTGTGTAAAATTCTTTTCGATTAACTTTGCGTAATAATAACACAAATACATATTATTATGGTACTCAATTTAGATAACAGCTTCAATCCCTTTCCTACACAAAATACTATTGCATTCCAATCCTTCACTTTTTCAGGTGGTGAGCCACACATTAAAATCGATCCTGATTTTAATACTGCGGAAACCGTGACCATCACCCATCGTTTAAATTCTTTTGATGCAATTGGCATGGTTTGCCTTGCGGTTGACGCACTCAGGAGAATGGGTGTACAATCAATTGAAGGTTTTTTTCCCTATTTTCCAGCTGCACGCCAGGATCGTGTTATGATTGCGGGAGAACCACTTTCTGTAAAAGTCAATGCTACAATCATAAATGCACTCCAATTAAACAAAATTACCATTTTCGATTCCCATTCCGAAGTGGCTCCTGCATTACTTAATAACTGCGAAGCCTTGACGAATCACATTTTTATACAAAAGGTATTGAAAGAAATTGGCCAGAATACTTTATTAGTCGCTCCCGATGGTGGAGCGTTAAAGAAAATTTATAAAGTATCTCAATTTTTAGGCGGAAAAGAAGTTATAGAATGCAGTAAAAAAAGAGATGTAAAATCTGGAAAATTATCTGGCTTCAAAGTATACTCCGACGATTTAAAAGGACAAAATTGCCTGATCGTAGATGATATTTGTGATGGTGGCGGCACCTTTTTAGGCCTTGCCGAAGAATTGATAAAAAATAATGCAGGCAAACTATATTTAGCCATTAGTCACGGTATTTTCAATAAAGGTTTTGATACCCTGAATGCTGTATTTGCAAAAATATATACGACTAACTCTTTCCAAGATATCAAAGAGCCGAATGTTATACAAATGGATATTAAAGACCTGATGTAACAAACAAAATATTCCTCGATTATTAAAACATAGCACTAAAGTATATTTCCTAAATCCCATTATTATGAATCCTTTATTATTAACCGACGGCTACAAAGTAGATCACAGAAGACAATACCCAGACCATACCACTTTAGTATATTCGAACTGGACTCCCCGAAAAAGCAGAAATAAAGACATTGATGCTGTTGTATTTTTGGGACTGCAATATTTCATAAAAAAATACATCTTACACGATTTTGAGCATTATTTCTTTCAACAGCCAAAAGCAACAGTTGTAAAAAAATATGCCCGGAGAATTAATAATTTCCTCGGAGAAAATCAGGTTGGCACAAAACATATTGAAGACCTTCATGACCTGGGTTATATCCCTATGACCATAAAAGCGCTTCCCGAAGGCACAGCAGTTCCTATGCGGGTTCCCATGTTTACACTTTACAACACCAAACCGGAGTTTTTCTGGCTTACAAATTATTTTGAAACGTTGCTTTCTACCGTAATCTGGATGCCATGCACTTCTGCAACATTAGCCAAACAATACCGTAACATCCTGGATCGTTATGCTTCCGAAACTTCTTCTGTTCCTGAATTTGTAAACTGGCAGGGACATGACTTCTCGATGCGGGGAATGTCAGGAATTGAAGCTGCTACACTATCAGCAGCTGGCCACCTCTTAAGCTTTACAGGAACTGATACCATACCGGCAATTGATTTCTTTGAAGATTATTATAATGCGGATTCCGATATGGAACTCATTGGAGGATCAGTGGCGGCTACTGAACATTCTGTAATGTGTATGGGAACGAATACTGGTGAACTTGAGACTTTTAAAAGACTCATTACAACAGTATATCCAAAGGGTATCATTTCCATTGTATCCGATACCTGGGACTTATGGAAAGTACTCACTGATTATTTACCCCGATTAAAAAATGAAATCATAGGTCGTGAGGGCAAAGTAGTAATCCGTCCCGATAGTGGTGATCCGGTAGCCATAATTTGCGGAAATCCCGAAGGAAAAACAGTCGAGGAACAAAAAGGCGTAATCGAATTGTTATGGGATACTTTTGGCGGTATGACCAACGACAAGGGATATAAAGAATTGATTCCCCAAATAGGTGCTATTTACGGTGACAGCATCAATCTTGAAAGAGCAGAAGAAATCTGCAGCCGCCTGCAACAAAAAGGATTTGCTTCCACCAATGTCGTGCTCGGAATAGGCTCTTATACTTATCAATATAACACACGCGATACTTTCGGCTTTGCAATGAAAGCAACCTATGGCGAAGTCAATGGTGAAGGAAGAGCGATTTTCAAAAACCCAATCACTGATGATGGTACCAAAAAATCTGCTAAAGGACTATTGCAAATCTATAAAGATAACGAAGGGAAGTTACAATTAAAAGATGACTGTACCTGGGAAGAGGAGAAATCAGGAGAATTAAAAGTCGTTTTTTCTGACGGTAAGTTACTAATAGACGACAACCTGGCCGCCATACGAGAACGTATGTCATTATAACCTTTCCGATGCTACATCTTTTAAAATCGTATCTCAAATTCCTTTGGAACTCCAAAAACGCACACGGATTGCATTCGCCTTTCGTGTACCGATTGGTGAGCCGTTGTTTTTATGACACTACGGCTTATCCGGAATACAATCTGTTAAAACAATACCGCAAAGGACTTCAGGAGAATACTGAAGTCCTGGAGGTAACCGATTTTGGGGCCGGATCCCGGGTTTTTATCAGCAACCGCCGAACTGTCCAACAAATTGCAACTAATGCAGGTATTTCGACTAAAGATGGAGAACTCCTTTTCCGTCTTAGCCGCTATTTTGAACCTCAAAGTATTTTAGAAATCGGAACTTCATTGGGCTTAGCCACTGCCGCTTTAGCTACAGGGAGTCCAAAAGCTACTATTACTTCGCTCGAAGGTTGTTCGGCTACCGCACAAAAAACAAGGGCAGAATTGGCTAAATATGATTTCAGAAATGTTTCGGTCCATACCACAGAGTTTAGTGCTTATTTTAATACACTACCAAAAACAATTTCTTATGATTTCGTTTATTTTGATGGCAATCACCAAAAGCAAGCCACATTAGCCTATTTTGAGCAGCTTCTCCCAACAGCAACCAACGATACAGTTTGGATTTTTGACGACATTCATTGGTCTGCAGGTATGGAAGAAGCCTGGGAAATCCTAAAAAAACACCCCAAAGTAAGTGTCACGATAGATACCTTTCAGTGGGGGATTGTTTTTTTTCGTCGGGAACAGGAAAAGCAGCATTTTGTGATTCGCGCATCTTCCTCAAAATTCCTGAATGCTTTTTTAGGGATCCGTAAACTCTGGGGGCTGCTCGATTAATTGGTACGCAATGCTTTTATCAGTTCACTTTTAGTCATTTTGGAACGACCCACTTTTTTAGCTTCATCGTAAATTTGTACCTTGGTCTGGTCTTCGTATGCTTTAGCCTTTCCTCCTCTTTTTTCGGCTCCGGGACTATTGGAAATCCGGGCTGATTTTTCCTTACTATATCCCTTATCCCGTAAGGCTTCATATTGGTCCTTATTTTTAACCTGCGAACCTGGGCTTTTCTTTGGCATAATCATTCATTTAAAGATTAAACATACTATTAAAGTTAGCCAACAATTGGAAACAAGCACGTTAACCTTCCGTTAAACTCAGCAATAGCCATAAAAAAAGGCAGCCCTTAGGCCGCCTTTTAAAAAACTAATTTAAAAAATTATTCTTTAGCTTTTGCATTCTCATCTGCTTTAGCAGTCATACGCTCCCATTTGAATTTTGGAGCAAATTCTAATTTCAACTTAGCGATTTGTAAATTATCCTTAGAAGTAAGTCCTTCTTTTTCTACTTTATTTTTATGAGCATCCAAAGCTTCATACCAGGTTTTGATTTTATCAAAATCTTCTCTTGAGTAGGAATCTTTATTTTTATTGAATGTATCTACAAAATTCTGATATACACTCAGGATGTTATCTTTATTTACCCAATTAAAGTTCATATCTTCTCCAAGTTTACCACCAAAAAAAGTATCTCTTAAACCGTTTCCTGTAGCAGCAGTAGTTGTTTCAGCTTTTGCTTTTTGTTCTGCAGCTACCTGAGCTTCATATTTCGCTTTTAATTCTGCATATTTGGCTTTACTGGCATGCAGTCTTTCCTGAGCTTTGGTTTTATCTTTGAAATTCTCAAGAGCTGCTTCTGCTTCTGCTGTTCTGGCTTCATACCCTGCTTCTACAGCAGCCCAGTTGGCTTTGGCATCCACTTCTGCAACTTTACCTACAGAATCCACATATTTCTCATAAGAATCTACTGTTTTCTCTGCTTTCATTTCTGTTTCGTTCTTACATGAGGTGAACCCCATTGCAATAACTGCAAGTCCTAGTACTACATTTTTTGTTTTCATAATGTTTGGTTTTAGTTAAAAATTATTAGTCTAAATTTACAAAAACGATTATGACATAACGATACAAATACTACATTATTAAGAATAATTTAATATTTTGGCAATCTATTTCCTGTCAAAAGAATTGGCTTTATACGCACAGATGCTGGATCTCTTCGTATTTATTATAATGAAATGCACAACAGCCATATCTAAAAAAATCATTACTTTTAAGCCTCAAAACAACGGTATGTCAGATTCATTAATAAAAATCACGAACATAAAGCGCGATTTCGTCCTCGGAACAGAGATCATCCATGTGCTTAAAGGCATTGATATAGAAATTAAAAAAGGGGAATATGTGGCACTGATGGGACCATCCGGTTCCGGAAAATCTACACTGATGAACCTGCTGGGTTGCTTGGATACGCCCACCTCCGGAAATTATATCCTGAATGGAAAAGATGTCAGCCAGATGAAAGATGATGAACTAGCGGAAATCCGGAATAAGGAAATTGGATTCGTCTTCCAGACGTTCAACCTTTTGCCACGGACAACAGCATTGGCCAATGTGGCACTACCGATGGTCTATGCCGGCTATTCCAAAACCGAACGCAACAAACGTGCTGCAGAAGTACTGAAACAGGTAGGGCTTGAAGACCGTATGGATCATGAGCCGAACCAGCTATCGGGAGGACAACGCCAGCGGGTTGCCGTAGCCAGAGCCCTGGTAAACCACCCTTCAATTATACTGGCAGATGAACCTACAGGAAATCTGGACAGTAAAACTTCGGTTGAAATTATGAATCTTTTTGACGAAATCCATTCCAATGGCAATACTGTCATCCTGGTCACTCACGAAGAAGACATTGCCGAATACGCTCACCGTATCATACGATTGCGCGATGGAATCATCGAAAGTGACAAACCCAATCGGTAATCTATAAGTACAAATAAAAACATCAAATGAAAGTATATACCAAAACAGGAGACAAAGGTACCACCGCATTATTTGGAGGAGACCGAGTGCCAAAACACCATATCCGTATTGAAAGCTACGGTACTGTAGATGAGTTGAATTCCCATATCGGGCTCATTCGCGACCAGGAAATCAATTCGCATTATAAAGAAATCCTGATTGAAATTCAGGATCGGCTGTTTACTGTCGGTGCCATTTTGGCTACACCACCCGAAAAAGAAACCCTGAAAAACGGAAAACCACGACTTAATATTCCCAAAATAATTGAAGGCGACATTCAATTACTTGAAAATGAAATTGATGCTATGGAAAGCCAATTACCACAAATGACTCATTTTGTACTCCCTGGCGGCCATACTACTGTGTCATATTGTCACATTGCCCGATGTGTTTGTCGTCGTGCAGAGCGTCTTTCAGTCCATTTGAACGAGCTTGAACCTACTGATGCGTATGTTATAAAGTACCTAAACCGACTTTCTGACTACCTTTTTGTGTTGGCACGAAAGTTGTCCTCAGACCTAAAAGCGGAGGAAGTAAAATGGATTCCGCAAAAGCAATAATTACTGCTTAAACCGAGCTTTTGGAGTTTTAATAGGAACTATTATCGTTCGAAAGCAAAAATTATAAACTACGTTCTTAAATTTATTTAAAATAAATCGAATTTTACTTGACTATATCAGTAGAAAATTTATTTTTGCATAAAATATTAAAATCGATATCAGATGTATTGGACTTTAGAATTAGCATCCTACTTAAGCGATGCTCCTTGGCCAGCAACCAAAGACGAACTTATCGACTACGCTATCAGAACTGGAGCACCACTGGAAGTGGTTGAAAATTTACAGTCTATAGAAGATGAAGGTGAGATATATGAATCAATGGAAGAAATCTGGCCTGATTATCCAACAGACGAAGATTATCTTTGGAACGAGGATGAATATTAGAAAATAAATCATGAAAAGTCTCTAATAGAGGCTTTTTTTTATGATACGCATACAAAGGAGTACCTTTACAGAGGCATTCCAGGCTGCTCACGGAGATTTTTAAAAATACAGGATCAGGTTTGCCCCACCCTTGTAGGATTAAGTGTCCGTATTGACGACAGCCACACGAATAAAGAGCATACACTAAAAAATAGAAATACAAATAATTATGAGTTTTATAAACAGCCTACTCAAAGCTTTTGTTGGAGATAAATCCGAGAAAGACGTTAAAGCATCCCAGCCTGTCATTAAAAAAATAAAGGAACTGGAAGCTGCTCTTGCCGCATTGTCCCACGATGAACTAAGAGCCAAAACCATTTACTTCAAAGAAGTAATCCAAAAAGCACGTTCTGAAAAAGATGCGCTTATTTTTTCTAAAAAACAGGAAGTAGAAACTACTGAAGACATTGATAAAAGAGAAGATATCTATCTTGCTATCGATGCTTTGGAAAAAGAAGCTTATGAAATTTCTGAAAAAACGTTGTTGGAGATTCTTCCGGAAGCTTTTGCTGTCGTAAAAGAAACTGCCAAACGATTCAAAGAAAACGACTTCATAACAGTAACAGCAACAGAGAAAGACAGAGAACTTGCTGCGGATAAAAGTTATATCACCCTGGATGGCGAAACTTCCACCTGGGCGAACAAATGGAATGCTGCCGGTAAGGAAATTACCTGGGATATGATTCATTATGATGTACAGCTGATTGGTGGTATGGTACTGCACCAGGGTAAAATTGCAGAGATGCAAACCGGGGAAGGAAAAACACTCGTAGCAACATTACCATTATACCTGAATGCCTTAACGGGAAACGGTGTACACTTAGTAACGGTGAATGATTACCTTGCCAAGCGTGATAGCTCCTGGAAAGCGCCTCTTTTTGAATTCCACGGATTAACGGTAGACTGTATTGACAATCACCAGCCTAACTCACCGGGAAGACGTAAAGCTTATAATGCAGATATCACTTACGGGACAAATAATGAATTTGGTTTTGATTACCTGAGAGATAATATGGCACATACGCCAGAAGAATTGGTACAGCGCAAACATAATTTTGCCATCGTCGATGAGGTCGATTCTGTATTGGTAGATGATGCCAGAACACCATTGATCATTTCAGGCCCGGTACCGCAAGGAGACCGTCATGAATTCAACGAACTGAAACCAAAAGTAGAAAACCTGGTAACATTACAACGCCAGATTGCCAATGCGTTTTTGATTGAAGCTAAAAAACTAATCAAAGACGGGAATACTAAAGAAGGTGGTTTCAACCTTTTGAGATCTTACCGTGCCCTGCCAAGAAATAAAGCCCTGATTAAATTTTTGAGTGAAGAAGGTGTACGCCAGATTCTTCAAAAAACAGAAAACCAATACATGCAGGATAACAATCGTGACATGCACAAAGTGGATGAAGCATTGTATTTTGTAATCGAAGAAAAAAACAACCAGGTAGAGCTTACTGACAACGGTGTTGAATTCCTTTCTAAAGATACCGATGACAGCTTCTTCGTTTTACCGGATATTGGAACTGAAATTGCTGCTATCGAAAAACTAAATCTTTCAAAAGAGGAAGAAGCAGAGCAAAAAGACCAGTTATTCCAGGATTTCGGAATCAAAAGTGAGCGTATCCACACCCTTACGCAGTTGCTAAAAGCATACTCTCTATTTGAAAAAGATGTAGAATACGTAATCATGGACAACAAGATCATGATTGTTGATGAGCAAACCGGACGTATTATGGACGGACGTCGTTATTCCGACGGCTTACACCAGGCCATTGAAGCGAAAGAAAATGTAAAAATTGAAGCCGCTACTCAAACATTTGCTACAGTAACACTACAGAATTACTTCAGAATGTACAGCAAACTTGGTGGTATGACCGGTACAGCTGTTACAGAAGCGGGTGAGCTTTGGGAAATATACAAATTGGATGTTGTTGAAATTCCAACCAACAGGCCGATGTCCCGTAAAGACAAAGAAGATTTAATTTATAAAACTACCCGGGAGAAATTCAATGCGGTAATTGAAGATGTAACACAATTAGCTGCTGCAGGAAGACCGGTACTTATCGGAACTACTTCTGTAGAGATTTCGGAATTATTGAGCCGAATGCTTAAAATGAGAGGCGTTGCCCATAACGTTTTGAATGCTAAAATGCACAAGCAGGAAGCACAGATCGTAGAAGAAGCTGGTAAACCCGGAGTAGTGACTATCGCAACGAATATGGCGGGTCGTGGAACGGATATCAAATTAACGAAAGAAGTGAAAGAAGCAGGCGGTTTGGCTATTATCGGTACAGAACGTCATGATTCCCGCCGTGTTGACCGTCAGTTAAGAGGTCGTGCAGGACGTCAGGGAGATCCGGGAAGTTCCCAGTTCTATGTGTCGCTGGAAGATAACCTGATGCGTTTATTCGGTTCTGAAAGAGTAGCCAAAGTTATGGACCGTATGGGACTAAAAGAAGGCGAAGTGATTCAGCATTCTATGATGACAAAATCAATCGAACGTGCGCAGAAAAAAGTAGAAGAAAACAACTTTGGTGTCCGTAAGCGTTTGCTGGAATATGATGATGTTATGAATGCACAACGTGAAGTGGTATACAAACGTCGTCGTCATGCTCTATTCGGAGAACGTCTGAAAGTGGATATTGCCAATATGATGTATGACACTTGCGAATTGATCGTAGAGAACAATAAAGCCGCTTCTGATTTTAAAAACTTCGAGTTTGAAATCATTCGCTACTTCTCTATCAGTTCTCCTGTTGATGAAGCTGAATTTGGCCGTCTTTCCGAAATGGAAATCACCGGTAAAGTATACAAAGCAGCATTACAGCATTATACTGAAAAAACAGAACGCAACGCAACAGATGCTTTCCCAATCATCAAAAATGTATATGAAAACAATAACGGTCAGTTCGAACGTATTGTAGTACCTTTTACCGACGGGATCAAAACCCTGAATGTGGTAACAGATCTTGAAAAAGCCTATACTTCCAATGGAAAACAATTAGTGTCTGATTTCGAGAAAAACATTACACTGGCAATTATTGATGAAGCCTGGAAAAAACACTTACGTAAAATGGACGAACTGAAACAATCCGTTCAGCTGGCTGTCCACGAACAAAAAGATCCATTGCTGATTTATAAATTCGAAGCATTCAATTTATTCAAGAAAATGATTGATGAGGTTAACAAAGAAGCAATTTCTTTCCTTTACAAAGGAGACCTTCCAAGTCAAAACCCGAATAACATCAGTGAGGCTAAAGAAGTACAGCAGGAGAATTATACCATCACTAAAGATGAAATTCCAAATACGGATGAAGTAGCATCCAAAAATGAAGCACAGCACACACAACGCCAGGTAACCGAAACAGTAGTGCGTGATGCTCCAAAAATCAACCGTAACGACACGGTTACCATCAAACATGTGGTGAGCGGTAAAACGGAAGAAATGAAATTTAAAAAAGCAGAAGCCTTATTGCATTCGGGAGAATGGATTTTGGTAGACTAAGCTATCGCATACAGGGTAATTTTATGCCCATATCAAAACCCGGTTGTCTCTGATAACCGGGTTTTTTAATTAGTAAAATCGGATAGCACTCCGGGTAACATCTTAAAAATCATTGAATATCCTTACAAATAAGCAATAAAAAAAAGCATAAATAGAATCGTTCTTGAACTACTATTCCTTAACTTTACTAACAAATCAATTAGACGATCACCAACTGTTAACATTAATACGATACGATTATGGCAAAAAGTCAGGACTCCAAGAAGAACGTAAAAAAAGAACCTCTGAAGACCGCAAAGGAGAAAAAAGAGGAAAAAAGAGAAAAGAAAAATACAAAACCAAGAGACTAAATTTAATCCCCAATGCATTGGGGATTTTTTTATGGTTTAAATTTAAAATATCTCTTAAAGCCATAAAATATCAGGTTCAAAATAATAAATACAATCTTTATTTCTTTGGCTATTTCGCTATGCAATCCTGCAACTATTTACTTAAAAACGCTCATTGCATTAAACACCGATAATCCCTAATTTCCAAGCATTAAATCATAATAAAAGATTAAAAAAGTAACAATAATTAGGTATTTTGCCTGATTTATGTATTTTTGCATTTATCACATCTATGCCACCTAAATACATTAACATTCGTTACACTCATGGAATTATATTATTCTTTCTCTGTTCTTATTGTACTTGCCTCCTTTTTTGCTTACCTGAACATCCGCTTTTTAAAATTGCCCTCTACCATTGGCGTAATGATTATCGCCATGATTGTCTCGATATTCCTGGTAGTTTTTGGACACATTATCCCGAATACAACGCTGACTCGTTTCTCTAAACTTATTGCTGAATTTGACTTCACGGAAGTATTGATGGGAGCGATGTTAAACTTTCTGTTGTTTGCAGGCGCCATACATATCAACCTAAAGGATTTAAGGGAGCAACGCGGGCCCATTATGGTATTCTCCACCATCAGCGTGATCATATCAACCTTTGCTGTAGGAACTATTGTATATTACGTTATTCCATTCGTTGGGGTAACTGTCCCTTTTATTTATTGCCTGTTATTTGGCGCACTCATCTCTCCTACCGACCCTATTGCGGTATTGAGCATACTGAAAGAAGCGAAGGTACCAAAATCATTAGAAACTAAAATTGCGGGGGAATCCTTGTTCAACGATGGGGTTGCCGTAGTGGTATTTGCCGTTATCCTGCAATTGGCACAGGACACCAATAGTGATTTCTCGTTACCCCACATCACCTGGCTTTTGATCAAAGAAGCTTTGGGAGGATTTATCCTGGGAACGATATTAGGAATTACTGCCGCAAAGGCAATGGGAAAAATTGACGATTATAAAGTATCGGTATTAATTACACTTTCTATTGTAATGGGCGGTTATCTTATCGCACACGCCATGCACATATCTGGCCCGTTAACCATGGTTGCCGCAGGTATCATCATTGGTATTTTCAATAAAAAATCAGCGATGTCTGCCATCACTAAAGATTACCTGGACAAATTCTGGGAACTTATCGATGAAATCCTAAATGCCATATTATTCCTTTTTATCGGATTCGAATTACTGCTTATTCCGGATATATCCGGCTATTGGATAAGCGGTGCTTTATGTATTATGATTGTTTTATTGTCCCGATACATCTCCGTTTGGTTCCCGACAATGATTATTCCTTTCAAGAAGAAATTTAGCAATGGCACCATCAAGATTCTCGTATGGGGTGGACTTCGCGGCGGGGTTTCCATTGCGCTGGCGCTTTCCATAAACGAAGGCCCACACAAACAGTTTATCATAGCCATTACCTATTTTGTTGTAGTGTTCTCCATAATCGTACAAGGACTGACGATTGGAAAATATGCTAATAAAGTTTTAGCGCAGGAAACAAGTTAATTTGGTAATTCACTTTAATCCATAACAAAAAATCAGCAGCTATAACTGCTGATTTTTTTATAGGAACCCGCCTATATTGGGTTTAAGCGGTAATGATAACTATAAAACATCAATTTTAGGATTGTTGCCCAATATTGTCCGGAAGCACTTTCCCGGGATTAAGGATTCCATTAGGATCAAAAAGATCTTTTATCCCTTTCATCAAATGCAGTTGCGTTGTGTTAAAAGCAATATCCATATAATTTTTCTGAACCAGCCCTATCCCATGTTCTCCGGAGAGCGTTCCTTTTAAGCTAACAGTCAACTCAAAAATTTCCCGTATTCCTTTTGGGATCTCCGTAGTCCATTCGGCATCTGTCAGGTCACCTTTAATAATATTGACATGAAGGTTTCCATCGCCCGCATGACCATAACAAACCGATTTAAAGCCATATTTCAGGCCAATCGCTTTTATGCCCTGTAATAATTTTGGAAGCTCATAACGCGGTACCACAGTATCTTCTTCTTTATAGACTGAATTGGATTTCACCGCTTCTGCCGCAGCCCGTCTCAGTTTCCACAATGCATTCTTTTGATCCTCGGTATCGGCAAACAAAATTTCATCTATATCAAATTTTTCAACGACAGCACTTATTTTTTCTGCTTCCGCAAAAAGAACCTCAGGATAATTCCCATCTACTTCAATCAATAAATGCGCTTGTATGTGATCCCCTATTGGCATTGGAGAATCATCTACATAACGCAGGGCCCATTCCAGGGCATCACGCTCCATAAACTCCAGGGCGCTCGGGACAACACCAGCCCTGAAAATTTCAGATACGGCTTCACATGCCGCACTGGCATTATGAAAAGGAACAAGCATTAATATGGTATGGGTATTTTTAGGAAGCAGTTTCATGACAATCTTGGTAATTATGCCCAATGTCCCTTCACTTCCCACCATCAGTTGAGTCAGGTTATAACCTGTTGCATTTTTTAAAGTATTGGCACCTGTCCAGATGATTTCTCCTGTTGGAAGCACCATTTCGAGATTGAGCACATAATCTTTGGTCACCCCATATTTTACAGCACGGGCACCTCCTGCATTTTCAGCTACATTCCCACCAATAAAACAACTCCCGCGACTACTGGGATCGGGTGGATAAAATAAATTTTTATCCAGGACAGCTTCTTGTAGTGTTTGAGTAATTACGCCGGGCTCTACAGTCACCTGGAGATTTTTTTCATCGATTTCGATAATGGTGTTGAAACGTTCCATCGAAAGCCCTATTCCCTGGTGTATGCTCAGGGCACCACCACTTAAACCCGTGCGGGCACCAATAGGGGTAACCGGGATCCGATGGCGGTTTGCTAGTTGTAATATATCAGAAATTTCTTTTGGGTTGGAAGGTTTTACGAGTACAGCTGGAGGAAATGAAAAATCTTCCGTTTCATCACGTCCATAAGCGATTCGCGTGGCCTCGTCTGCAAATACAAATGATTGCCCTACTATGTTCTCAAGGTCGGCAATCACTGCTGCTGTTATATTTACTGTCGTCATGGGTACAAGTATCTAAACCCCGAAGATATCCGAGGAAGCTACAAAAGTACTATTTATTACGGTGAGCCAAAAGACCAAGGTGAATTTATACCCCACGAAATCTAAAAAATAACTCCTGCTGAATCTTAATAGGCAGGATATTTATCACGTCGTGAAATAAAATGATCTACTGAAAATTTTCCACTACCAGTAACTAAAAGAAAAAGGTATACTAACAAATAAAGGCTTGGAAGCTCCCTAACTTCAAATCCGTCCATACCATGAACAACAAAAACAATGACGAACATAGTAATGATTAATGGAAAAACAACAATTCGTGTAGCCAATCCGATAAAAATAAATATCGAACATAAAACTTCGGCAAAAACAGCCAATGTAAGGGAGTTAGTAATTCCGACACCTAAAGGATCGGGGAATTTTACTGGCCCTCCGGATAATAGCATGTTTAATTTTTGCAACCCATGAACCAGCATAAATACGGACACGGTTGCTCTTACAATAAATAAAGCGATATGGTATAGCCCCTTATTGGCACTGGTACTGAATATTCTTTTCATCTTCCTTATTATTAATAGGTTCTAAAAATAAGAAAAAAAAGCCATCTGTAATAGATGGCTTACAAATATTTATTTTTCCTGGATAAATTGAAGATTTGCTATCAATTTTACTTCCTCACTAACGGTAAGTCCGCCACCTTCAATGACAGCATTCCAGTTGAGTCCAAAATCTTTTCGGTTCAGTTTCCCTTTCACTTCAAGACCTACTTTCGTTTGTCCGTAGCCATCAGTAACTATTCCACCGTATTCTGCTTTAAACTCTACAGGTTTTGTTACCCCTTTCATAGTTAAATCCGCCTGAATGATATATTCATCATCATCCGTCTGACGAATTGAAGTCGTTTTAATTATAATTTTCGGTGTATTCTCTACGTCAAAAAATTCGGCGCTTTTCAAATGCCCGTCTCGTTGTTCATTATTAGTATTGATACTTTGTGCATCAATAGTAACTGTTATGCTACCACCCTGAAATGTATCTTCCTCTGTAGCAGCCGTTCCTTCAAATGTTTTGAAATTACCGGTAACTGTTGAAATCACCAGGTGTTTTACTTTAAACTGAACTTCCGAGTGTGCCGGATCAATTGTCCATTTTTTTTGAGCCATAATAGTATTCGTTTAGGGTTAATTAGATTCCTATAAATTTATTAAAACTAAAACAAAGACTATTTCATAAACCGTTAAACTTATGTGAATTGTTAATCGGTATTCGCTATTGCCTCATTACATTATGCCGCTTTCTTATGTTTCAGGTTGGGAAGGAATATCGCAATTACCCCAATTAGGGGAAGATAGGCACACAGGTGGTACACATAGTCAATACTGGTATGATCGGCTAAATTTCCTAATAAAGCAGAACCAAGCCCTCCCATTCCAAAAGCGAAACCAAAAAACAACCCGGATACCATTCCTACATTTTTGGGCAACAATTCCTGTGCATACACTAATATGGCCGAGAAAGCAGAAGCAATAATAATCCCGATGATAACGGATAAAACCCCGGTCCAGAATAAATCAGCATACGGCAGCATCATAGTAAAAGGGGCAGCACCCAAAATGGAGAACCAAATGATGTACTTTCTTCCAAACTTATCGCCAAGCGGCCCACCAATCAATGTTCCTGCAGCAACAGCCCCTAAGAATAAAAATAAGTGGAATTGGGCATCCTGAACTGAAAGGTGGAATTTCTCGATCAGGTAAAACGTAAAGTAACTGGACATACTTGCCATGTAAAAATATTTGGAGAATATCAGTACCAGCAAGATTACCACAGACCAGATAATTTTATTTTTAGATAAATCCGGTAACTCAATGGCTTTCTTGACTTTTTTCAGGGTCAGGTGGCTTTGGTACCAAAAGGCAACTTTACTCAAAATCGCCATCCCGATAACAGATATAATGACAAACCATAAAATATGCGTTTGCCCGTAAGGTACGACTATCAATGCTACCAATAAGGGGCCGATCGCACTTCCGGCATTTCCGCCCAATTGGAAAATGGACTGTGCCAGGCCACGCTTACCCCCTGAGGCCAGATAGGAAACCCGTGAAGATTCAGGATGAAAAATAGACGACCCGATACCCACTAATATTACGGACACCAAAATCATGTGAAAATTAGCAGCAAAAGCCAGCACCACTATTCCGGCAGTAGTAAATAGCATCCCGAAAATCTGTGAGAAAGGCTGTGGCCGCTTATCGGTATAAATACCTACGAAAGGCTGTAAGATCGAAGCAGCTATCTGATAAGCAAAGGTAATCATCCCAATCTGCGTAAAAGAAAGATTGAAACTATCTTTAATGATGGGATAAACTGAGGGGATGACAGACTGTAACATGTCATTCAGCAAATGCGCAAAAGCAATAGAAAATAATATAGGATATACTGTTTTTTCTACAGCATTCTTTTCGATTCCCTCCTGGGACGCTACGGTTGTTTTCATACAATAATAAAAGTTAAAAAATAGCCTGACACCATACAAACACTACGAAAAAGATACTTTTAAAGTCCACATTCAGTATCAGTATAAAGCGCCATCCAAGCATTAAAATGATGGGTATTATGTGACCAAGCCATAATTGGCGCAAAAATACTTACTAATATCTTCCTAAACTTTGTAATTCTACTTTTTAACTTCAATTTTAAAGAAAAAAATAAACTGGAACCAAAAACAATTGTACATTTGTAATATATTTTATTACAGTATGATTTCAGGTAAGTTTGCCATAACATTACATATCCTCACACTCCTCTCAAAATTCCCGGATGATTTTTTATCCTCTGAATATATTGCGGGTAGCATGAACATGAGTGCTGTATTGGTACGAAAAGAAATTGCCAACCTGAAAAAACATGCTGTTGTAGAAAGTAAAGAAGGAAAGAATGGTGGTACCCGTTTATTAAAACCTGCTGCACAAATTACACTGGATGCCATTTTCAAAATGACTTTTGATAAAGTTTCCCTGGGATATTCAAAAAACACACCTAATCCCGATTGTCCTGTAGGGAAACAAATTAACCAAAATCTTGACTATCTTTATGATGATATCAACCAAAAGATCAGTAGTACGCTTCATACAATTACATTGGAAGCGTTTACAAGCAGGTTCTGACCTTTTTTTTGACTTAAACTGTAACATTTTTTATTATATATAAATTTTATCCATATGAAAATAGCTATTATCGGAGCCACAGGATTTGTAGGTTCCACTCTATTACATGAATTTGCGGGCAGAAACCATGAGGTTACTGCCATTGCCCGAAATCCAAAAACATCTGTTGCAGCAAATGTCCATTGGGTACAGGCAGATGTACTCGATACAGCAGCACTTGCTGCCGCCTTAGAAGGTCAGGACGTAGTGGTAAGTGCCTATAATGCAGGCTGGGCCAATCCCAATCTTTATGATGATTTTATCAGCGGCTCAAAAGCCATACAGGCAGCAGTAAAAAAAGCCGGTGTTAAACGTTTTATCGTAATTGGTGGTGGTGGTAGCCTTTTCGTTGCTCCAGGCTTACAAGCTGTAGACACACCCGATTTCCCTGCTGATTATAAAGCCGGTGCCACAGCAGCGCGTGATTACCTGAACTTTATCAAAGAAGAAAAAGAACTGGACTGGGTATTTTTCAGCCCTGCTTTCGAAATGCATGCAGGCATTACTACCGGCAGAACCGGAAACTACCGTTTGGGACTCGAAAATCCTGTATTTGATGAAAACCAAAGAAGCATTTTGTCAGTAGAAGACCTTGCAGTAGTGATCGCTGACGAAGCAGAAAATCAAAAACACCATCAGCAGCGTTTTACCGCAGCCTATTAATTGGGTATGAAAAATTATGCCCTCATCTCCGCACTATCATTTGCTTTTCTTGTATCCTGCCAACAAAAACAGGAACCAAAGGAGGCCAAAGCTGTAACAGCGCTTACAAAACCAATAGTACTGAGCGGAAAAAAAATCCATTATGATTATGGTGACTCCCAGTATGAGGTTACTGTGAAAAATGATACCCTTCTCCGTTGGGAAAGCCTCTCGGGTACTTCCAAAGGAACAACGGGAGAAGAACGCTATTACAGGCAGGACATCGCTCCGGGGATCATTTTCATTTCCTGGATTGAAAAAGATGGCCTCGGAGTAAGCCAGGTGGTAAATTGGAACACCCATGTGGTGAACTCCTATCTGCGCATTAAAAATGAGATTATTCCGATTAGTGGTACCGTAACAGAAGTGCAGTAACACCACAAGATCAATCCATAATAAAACAGTTTCTTTAAGGCCTGCCTTTTTGAAACTGTTTTTGTTTTCATTACTTTTACTTTCAAAATCGTACTTGTGACAAAATCTGCCTCATCCAAATCGGCCTTACAGGAAAAAGAAGGAATTTCAGCTCCTGAAATTGTCAATATTGCCTCTGCAGCGCAACTGAAAAAACTGCGCAGCCGGCCTATTTCCGCCGAAACCTTAACCAAGGGTATCGTAAGCGGTGCAATCCCGGCACTCAGCCAGGCCATTACACTTATAGAAAGTACAAATCCCAACCATCTCGAGAAAGCCAATCAGGTTATTACAGCCTGTCTCCCCTATTCCAATAAATCGGTTCGCATTGGCATCACCGGTGTACCGGGTGTCGGAAAAAGTACCTTTATAGAAGCTTTTGGAAAATACCTGACCGGAATGGGCAAAAAAGTGGCGGTTCTGGCTGTAGATCCGAGCAGTACGATTTCTCATGGCAGTATCCTGGGCGATAAAACCCGTATGGAAGAATTAGTCAAAGATCCGAATGCCTATATCCGACCGTCGGCTTCGGGAGAAACACTCGGAGGTGTGGCCCGAAAAACACGGGAGACCATTATCCTTTGTGAAGCAGCAGGATTTGATACTATTATTATCGAAACGGTGGGTGTCGGCCAAAGCGAAACTGCCGTTCACAGTATGGTTGACTTTTTCCTGCTCCTCAAAATTGCTGGTGCGGGAGATGAATTACAAGGCATCAAACGTGGGATTATGGAGATGGCCGATGCTATTGTGATCAATAAAGCGGATGGTGATAATATTAAAAAGGCACAATATGCCAAAACGGAATTCAACAGGGCACTGCATTTATTTCCTGCCAAAAAATCGGGATGGACACCAACGGTAACCACCTGTAGTTCCATTACCCATGAAGGTATTACTACCGTATGGGATACTATTTCCGCTTTCCTGGAACTCACTGCAGCCAATCACTATTTTGAAGAAAAACGGGCCGGGCAAAATCAATACTGGCTTATGGAAACCATAAACGAGCAACTGAAACAACATTTTTATACCGATACCAATATCATGGCTTCCCTGGAATCCTACAAAAAAGCGGTGCAAAACAATGAAATATCACCATTTGCAGCCGCCAGTGTGTTGTTGGAAAAATACTTTAAATAGTATCGATTTTAGTTCGCTTACTCTTCGTAACGTTCCATTTCCCTGTCATAAAATTCATTGGCAAGGGTAATTAGGTTTTCCATTTCCGCATTCAATTCATTTTCATCCAGATCTTCCGGTTCTTCCAGAATCTCTACTTCATCATCTTTTAAGTTAATGATAAATCGTGGGTAATCCAGGTGGATGATATAGATATCCTCTGGAAAATCTGTGTTGTCTCCTAATAAAAATTTTGGTAATTCCATAGTTTAAAATTTATTTGATACGGTAGCCAATACAGCTATTGTCCGTTGTTATGTATTAATTTTCGGGCCAGGTAATTGAATCGAAGACACAAAAATAGCGCAGCAGTACTCAGCCCTGCTAACAATCCAATCCAGATTCCGGTTGCTTTTAGATCGGTATATTCCCCAAGGTAAAAAGATATTGGAAATCCCACAATCCAGTAGGCGATAAAAGTAATAATGGTGGGGAATTTTACATCCTGCAATCCACGCAATGCCCCAAGCACCACTACCTGGATTCCATCCGAAATTTGAAATAAAGCAGCAACCAACAACAGTTTTGAGGCGATCGCAATAACTTCTGAATTATCAGCCAAATCCGTGATATTCTCCATATTCAGGAACAAGTGTGGCAATTGCTGGTGAAAAAGGACAAACAAGCCGGCAAAAACAATTTCTACTACCAATGCCAAAACAAAAATGGATTTGGCCACTGTCTGCAGGTATTTATAATCTTTTAGCCCTTTTTGGTTCCCTACCCTGATCATCGCTGTTACACTTAGACCCATCGCAATCATAAAAGTCATGGAAGCAAGGCTTAGTGCAATCTGGTTTGCTGCCTGGCTGGTTTTTCCAATAGAACCGGAAAGCCAAACAGCAGCTGTAAATAAAGCTACTTCAAAAAACATTTGCATAGAGGACGGCAATCCTAAAGCTGTAATTTTTTTCAACATTGACTTCTTGATCTGATTGAAGCTAAAATCCTGGAAATACATCGTAAGAGTTTCATTTCGGGACAGGATATAATGCATGTAAGCCACCATCGATAATCTTGAAATCACAGTACCCAATGCAGCACCTAAGATACCCAATTTAGGAAAAATCCAAATCCCATAGATCAGCATATAATTCAGGAAAATATGGATTACATTGGAAAATATAACAGCATACATTGAATATTTGGTCAGGGACAAGCCATCCGCAAATTGTTTATAGCCCTGAAAAACTACCATTGGGATCAATGAAAACGCAACCCAGTTGATAAAAGGGGAAGCCATATTAATTACCTCTTCCGGCTGGTGCATCAGGTACATCAGCGGTTTCGATACAAACACAATCAGAAATAACATGATTCCCAAGGCGAGGCATAAAAACAACCCGTGATGGAATGCTGAACGTACTTCTTCTTTATTGTCCGACGCATCTGCCTGGGCTACAATGGGAGTAATAGCCGTAGAAAAACCAATACCAACTGACATCGCAATAAAAATCAGGCTGTTACCCAAAGATACTGCTGCCAATTCCGTTGTTCCCAGTTTTCCAACCATAATATTATCTACGATAGAAATCATCGTATGACCTAACATACCCAATATAACTGGATAGGCGAGCTGGAAATTCCTCGAAAACTCGTTCTTGTATTGTGCTAAATTCACTACTGCAATTTTTGGCAAATATATAAAGTAAAATCCATTATATCCTGAATTCTTAGGAATGCTTATTCCGATTGTAAAACCATTATTTTCAATTGGAATTGTCTACTCAAAGCGACTTAACAGTCCCTTTGACACCAAAAACAAGTGTTAAAAAATATGGACAAAATTACTGGAATACACAACGGTACACGCCGAAAACTTTAACATCTTAAAAATTTAGAATTTAATTAAGACTTTTAAAAAGATATTCGCGTTAATCTTACATAAACTAAAACTGAACAAGCTATGAAAAACATGTTTAAAACCTCACTATTACTGGTGGCTATTATGGCACTATTCTCGACGAACTCCATGAATGCGCAAAAAACAGCAGCATCTTCTACTTATGAACAAGGATTCCGTTTGGGATTTGGTGTGAATGCCGGAGCACCGACCTCAAATCCGTACGATTTTGCCTTGGGTGGTGACGTAAGGTTGCAATATGACCTTTCTCAAAAAACATCTCTAACCCTGACTACAGGATTTACCAACCTGTTTATTGGCGATGGTGCTAAAGATTTAGGATTTATTCCTGCAAAAGCAGGTTTCAAAGGATTCATCTGGGAAGATCGCTTTTATATCATGGGAGAAGCCGGTGCTGCGTTTGCAGTAACCAATGGCTATAATGAAACTTCTTTTTTATGGGCACCGAGTATCGGATATGCCAATAAATATGTTGATATCAGTATCCGTTATGAAGATTACCAAAAGTTCAACACGGGACAGGTGGCATTACGATTGGCTTACGGGTTCAAACTCTAATCCACGGCCTTGTTAAAAAAAGCAAAGCTCCGATAGCAATCGGAGCTTTTTTTATGACTGGGCAGGATCTATTTTTCTTCTTCCAGCGCCCTTCGGTAGACTGTAATGTTATCCTTGATGGCGTCATCCAATTCCGGATTTTTGATATCGGTATATTTCTCTAACTGCTGGTGAATAATATCGGCAACAATAAAACGGGCGGTTTCTTTATTATCAGCCGGAACGATATACCACGGAGCATAATTGGTACTTGTTTTAGCAATCGCTTCTTCGTAATATTCTTGGTACTCATCCCAATGCTCGCGTTCTTTCAAGTCGTCAGGGGAAAATTTCCAATTGTGTTTTTCCTTTTCAAGCCTACGGATTAATCGCTGCCGCTGCTCTTCTTTGCTCAGGTGCAAAAAGAACTTTAAGATGATCGTACCATTCGCGGTTATATGTTTTTCAAAATTATTGATCTGTTCAAAACGGGATTCCCAAAAGCCTTTATCAATGTCCTCTACTTTGGTAATCGTTGGCAGGTTCTCTTTCAATATATATTCCGGATGTACACGGGTCACCAGTACGTTTTCATAATGGGTCCTGTTGAACACTGCAAATTTCCCTCTTTCCGGAAGCGCAATGTAATGCCGCCAAAGGTAATCGTGTTCCAGTTCTGCTGAATTCGGTGTTTTAAAACTGCTGACCACCATCCCTCGAGGATTAAAATCCTTGAAAACTTCACGGATCAGGCTGTCTTTACCCGCAGTATCCATACCCTGAAGACAAATCAGTACGCTGTATTTATTATACGCATACATTTTCTCCTGGATTTCACTGATTTTACCAGTTACTTTATCCAGTGCTTTTTGCTTTTTCTTTTCGGACGCTTCAATATCAAGGTGTGTAGGAAACTTTTCCAGTCGTATGTTTTTATCCGCCAGAAAATTTTCAATTGTCAGTGTTTTCATAGGGTTAGTTTTGGTACATATTTGTTTTTTACTGCTATATTTATCCTTCAAAAAATAGCACTAACTAAGATACTAAAAAAATGCAGCAGTTTTACCTTGACCTGCTGATCCGGATCATTGGAATCGGATCTGCTTCGGGATTATTCTATAAAGACAATACGGTGTATGTCGTTTCAGACAACAGCGCCTACTTATATGAGTATCACATCTCCGAAAAGACATTGGAAAAATCAATCCTAATTGCTCCCAAATCCGGAGAAGCCCTTGAAAATATCCCTAAGAAACTCAAGCAGGATTTCGAATCCGTATGTGCTTATAAAGGATGCCTCTACGTATTTGGATCGGCCTCTACAGCAAGCAGGCAAAATGCAATAGTCTATGATTTGAAAAGCAAAAAAGTAACCAGCACATACGATCTCGCTCCCCTGCATGCTAAAATGCAACAGGTGGCTGGTATTAAAGCTGCCGACTATAATATCGAAGGAAGCGCCTATGATGGCAAAAACTGGTATTTCCTCCAACGCGGCAATGGCGGAAGCGGGATCAATGGTCTTTTTACCGTAAAAGGTGATCTTTTTTCAGGCCAGTACACGATTCACTTTACTCCCTTTACTCTACCCAAAATCCAAGACGTAGAAGCCAGCTTCACCGATGTTATCCTGGTAGATCAAAAACTTTATTTCCTGGCTACCGTTGAGAATACAAACTCCACCTATAATGACGGGGAGATCCTGGGAAGTTTTGTCGGGAGTATCAATCGGGAGACGATGGTTATTGATTTCACACAAAAGATTACCGATAACCATAAATTTGAAGGTATTTCCCTTTACAAAAAAGATAAAAAAAGTATCGAATTCCTCCTCTGTGAAGATAATGATACCGATGCACTCCAATCCGATATTTATAAACTTAGCATACCCGTTAAATGAATCCAATTTTAAACAAAAACCTTTTCTTAATTAAGGAACATATCGGCATTTTCAAAGCGGCCAACAATTATGACATCTACGATCCCGAAAGCAATGAGATGATCATGCAGACGCGGGAAGATTCACTTGGTTTTTTTACCAAAATGTTCCGTTTTACCGATTACAAACGCATGACACCGTTTCATATTGAAATTAAAAATAAGGCGGGTGAAAAAATAATCAGTGTCAAAAGAGGCATTACCTTTTTTAAATCTGATGTGGAAATTTTGGATGAAAGAGACCGTCCTATCGGCCTTTTCAAACAACAGCTCTTCTCGATTGGTAGCAAGTTTAATATTTTTGATACTCAGAGCCGTAAAATCTGTACCTTACAGGGGAAATGGACCGGTTGGGATTTCAAATTCATGAAAGAAAACACCGAACTGGCGCATGTCAGTAAGAAGTGGGCCGGTATTGGAAAGGAATTTTTCACGTCTGCCGATAATTACATACTGAAAATCAGCGACGACGTTACACCCGAAGATCCGGTACGCCAATTGATCCTTGCAGCCGTAATGTGTATTGACATGATATTAAAAGAATAAACGCCCTAATCCTGAATGATCTGCAAGACGTCCAGGATTTTTTTTGAAATAAATTTGACTGTCGTCCCAACCTTTGCTACAAAATAACACTCTATACCAGAAAGACATCAATTGTGATAGACGAAAAATTAATAATAGCCTGCAAAAAAATGCACCGGGACTCTCAGAGGAAGGTGTATGAGCTTATGGCTCCCAGGTTGTACCGCACCTGCAAGCGGTACCTGAAAAAAGAGGAAGAGATCGAGGAAGCCATGGCCGATACCTTCTATACGATCTTTACCAAAATGGATCAGTTAAAAGAAGTCCTTGCCTTTGAAGCCTGGGCCCGTAAGATCGCGGTGAACCAGTGCCTGCTCAGCCTTAAGAAAAATGTCAATTTCAACATTTACCTCGAGGATATGAAATCCAGCTCCCAACCCGAAAGCGCCACAGAGACCTTTCTGGAAGCCGAAGATTTAATGCTGCTATTAAACCGCATCCCCGAAGGCTGTAAGACCATTTTTAACCTGTTTGCCATTGAAGGCTATTCCCATAAAGAAATTGCAGGTATGATTGGTATTTCCGAAGGAACATCAAAATCACAATTGAATGCCGCCCGAACGAAACTAAAAGAATTGGTGCAACATCTTTATTATCAAAAAGCGAAATAGTCATGGACAATCACGATAAATTAGACAAACAATTTCAGAAAGCCGCTGGTATTTCTGAAGAAAACAAAGACTTCCCCGCATTGGATAAAGTCTGGGCACGGGTAGAAGAAAAGCTGGATCAGAAAGAAGACAAAAAAGTGATCGCACTCTGGAAGAAAATCGGGGTAGCTGCTTCGCTATTGTTATTCTTTTCTTTGGGCTATCAATTCCTGAAACCTGAGCCACACCCTATTGTACCCGAAAACAGTATTGTCTTGGAAAACGATTTACCTGCTGAGAAAGCAGTTCCGGAAACAACTCCTGCTGCAAGCATTCCTAAAACCAAAATCCTGCCACAACCGGAAGTAGAAAAAATCATTAAAAAGCAACTCCAAAAAGAAGTTGTTGTAATGGCAGAAGAAACCAAGCCACAAAAAGAAGCAACCTATACCAATTATGCTCCGGTCATGCTGGAAAAAGCAACTGCAGTTGTTGAAGAAAACACTACCGCAGCCCCAGCTTTAGCCAAAAAAGCGGCCGCACCGTCCACTCTTATGAGCCGCAGTACCGTGACACAGGACGTAATCGTAAAGGAAATAAGTACCAACGAAATAACGGGAATTCAAACGATAAAAGGAACCGTTACCGAAGGAGGACTTCCACTCCCAGGTGTTTCTATAGCGGTAGTACAGGCCAACCGCGGAACGCAGACTGATGTTGATGGTAATTTCACGCTACAGGTGCAAGTTGGAGAACGTATGCAATTTAGTTATCCAGGAATGAAAACGACAATGCTAACTGTAGGAGAAAATAAAGAAATGGACGTTGCACTGCAGGCTGATGATCAAAACTTACAGGAAGTAGTAGTCATGGGCTATCAGAAGGCCAATCGCAAAACCCGTAAATTAGCAAAAGCCAGAATGGAAGCGATGGCTACCCCAAAAAGGAGTAATAGGGCTAAACAAGTTAAAAGCGACGGTACACCTACCATCATTACAGCTTTAGCAGGAAAGATCACAGGGCTTACTGTTACAGCAGACACAGTGCAATCTGGTAGCACCGTGCTTCGTGCAGCAGGCAGCCAAAGCCAAAATCAACCGTTGTACATTATTGACGGAGTGATCATTAATCGCCGTAATCTAAAAAAAATGAATCCGGAAGTCATTGAAACGATAACCATCGTAAAGAGCAGCGAAGCAGAAGCACACTATGGTACTACTGGCAAAAATGGCGCTATTATCCTAACCTCCAAAAATGCAGTGTTCCGAAACATGACCAACAGGGAAATCCGAAGAAAACTCCGTCAGTTGAAAAAAGAATCTCCTGTATCCCCGCTATCTGCAGTGGAAAATTCAGAAGAAGAATATGATTCCTTTGTTGAAAATGCATTCGAAAACCCACAGAACAATCCACTTTCCACATTTTCGATTGATGTTGACAATGCTTCCTATACC
This sequence comes from Flavobacterium kingsejongi, assembly GCF_003076475.1. NCBI lineage: Bacteria > Pseudomonadati > Bacteroidota > Flavobacteriia > Flavobacteriales > Flavobacteriaceae > Flavobacterium > Flavobacterium kingsejongi. Next base: position 3,862,319 of record NZ_CP020919.1, read on the forward strand.
AATATCAGGCGGTTCATCAACAATGGGCAACCGGTACCAAAAGATGCCGTTCGGGTAGAGGAAATGATCAACTTTTTCAAATACAATTACCCGCAGCCCACAGGTATTCATCCTTTTTCCATCACTACTGAATATAGTGTTGCCCCCTGGAATATACAACATCAGATTGTACGGATCGGGCTGCAAGGGAAAATCATTCCAACAAATGAATTACCTGCTTCCAACTTTGTATTCCTGATTGATGTTTCCGGTTCCATGGAAGATGAAAATAAGCTTCCGCTCCTGAAAGCGTCCATGAAAGTACTGGTAGATCAGTTGCGGAAAGAAGATACCGTAGCAATAATCGTTTATGCGGGAGCAGCCGGGATGGTGTTGCCTCCCACTTCCGGAGCAGCCAAGCAAACCATTATTGCAGCGCTGGACGATCTGAATGCCGGTGGCAGCACTGCTGGTGGTGCAGGAATTGAGTTAGCCTATAAAACCGCAGCCGAACATTTCATCAAAAACGGAAATAACAGGGTCATTTTAGCTACGGATGGGGATTTTAACGTAGGAAGTTCTTCCGATAAAGCCATGCAATCCCTCATTGAAGAAAAAAGAAAAAGCGGTGTTTTCCTGACCTGCCTGGGATTTGGAATGGGCAATTACAAAGACCGTAAGATGGAACTGTTATCGAATAAAGGTAATGGCAACTATGCCTATATCGACAACATGCAGGAAGCCAATCGGTTTTTGGGTAAGGAATTCAAAGGATCCATGTTTGCTATCGCGAAAGATGTAAAAATCCAGATCGAATTCAATCCGAAACATGTGCAATCATACCGACTGATTGGATATGAAAACCGTAAACTCCGCAATGAAGACTTTACCGATGATGCCATCGATGCCGGCGAATTAGGAAGCGGGCATACCGTGACAGCACTATATGAAATTATCCCGGCAGGCAGTAACAGCCCATTTGGCACCAGTGCAATACCTTTGAAATATACGGATACCAAAGCAACAGCGCCCCATACTGACGAGCTGGCTACCATAAAATTCCGGTATAAAAAACCGGATGGGAATAAAAGTACCGAGATCGTTCAAACTATCAAAAACCAATCGGTGCCCCTGCAGGACGCTTCCGAAGATTTCAGGTTCAGTACCGCCGTGGCCTGGTTTGGGTTAAAACTCCGGGATTCCGAATATGTGCCCAATAAAAACCAACAGGATATAGTAGCACTGGCCCGAAAAGCAAAATCCCATGATCCCGATGGCTATAAAGCCGAATTTATACGATTAGTTGAAACTATAGAATAATTTAAAAACACAGCATCATGAAAACAATCATCGCAATAGCCCTAACAACCATCAGCTTTACAGCTTTTAGCCAGGAAAAAAACTTTATTGACAAGCCCTATATTGAAGTACAGGGAAAAGCCGATACACTGGTCGTTCCGGATAAAATCTACATCAGTGTATCGCTACTTGAAAAAGATACCAAAGGCAAAAAATCAGTTGAAAGCCTCGAAAAGGATATGATTGGTAAAATGAAGCAAATCGGTATTGACACCGATAAAAATATAACGATTGAAGACATGTCCAGCAATTTCAAAAAATACATCCTGAAAGCAACTGACATCCAAAAGTCGAAATCCTATTCGATACTGGTGAATAGCGGAAAGATGGCTTCAAAAGTGTTTATTGCATTGGAGGAAATTGGTATTTCAAATGCTACTATTGAAAAGGCAGAATATTCCGGGTATAAAAAAATGCAATTGCTATTAAACAGTAAAGCGATGATCAATGCCAAAGAGAATGCAGCAAGTTATGCCAAACCTGGAAACCAGAAAGTAGGAAATGCGCTTTTTATCAGCAATCTGCAAACAGCAGGAAACGATACTTATTCTAATCGTTTAACAATTCGGGCTATGGCTGACAGTACTGATTACGAAAGCAGCCTTGACTTTGAAAAAATCAATATCGAAAGTGAAGTAATGGTACGGTTTGCACTGGAATAAATAAGTAAAGGGTCTGTTGCAAGCAACAGACCCTTTATAAATAGTCCTTGATGGTGCTTCAACACCTGTATAAGATTGGCGCACACCTATAGAAATTCAACACACCCCTATAGAAGATCAATACACGCCTACAGAAATTCAATACACCCCTATAGAAGATCAATACACGCCTATAGAAATTCAACACACCCCTATAGAAGATCAATACAAGCCTATAGAAATTCAATACACGCCTATAGAAATTCAACACACCCCTATAGAAGATCAATACACGCCTATAGAAATTCAATACACGCCTACAGAAATTCAAAACACACCTATAGAAGCTTAATACACGCCTATAGAAATTCAATACACACCTATAGAAGATCAAAACACACCTATAGAAATTCAATACACACCTATAGAAGGTCAATACACGCCTATAGAAATCAATACACACCTGTAGAAATACATCCCCGATTACACGAAAGGCAATTCTTCAGGCTATCGATTATTTGCGCTCGATTTCCCGTAGGTTATCCATTTTCTTGTGCTCCAGGAAGCCTTTAATATCTTCAAAATGTTCTTTCACTCTTTTATTTCCAAATTCAAAAACCTTAGTAGCTAATCCGTCCAGGAAATCACGATCATGTGATACGAGGATTAATGTCCCGTCAAAATCCCGCAAGGCATCTTTAATGATATCCTTAGTCTTCATATCAAGGTGATTCGAAGGCTCATCGAGAATCAGGAGGTTAACCGGTTCCAACAATAATTTTATCATAGCCAGACGTGTTTTTTCACCTCCGGAAAGTACTTTTACTTTTTTGGTCACATCATCACCCTGAAACATAAATGCGCCCAACAGGTCTTTGATTTTAGTACGGACATCCCCTACTGCAATATTATCAATGGTTTCAAAAATAGTGGCATTTTCATCCAATAACGAAGCTTGGTTTTGTGCGAAGTAACCGATCTGTGCATTATGCCCGATTTCTACAGTCCCACCTTCCGGGCTAATTTCTTTCATAATGGCTTTGATCATCGTGGATTTCCCTTCTCCATTTTTACCGACAAAAGCGATTTTGTCCCCACGTTCAATCACAATATTAGCGTCTTTGAACACTACATGATCGCCATAGGCTTTCGAAAGTTCTTTTACGATCACAGGATATTGCCCGGAGCGTACCGATGCTGGGAATTTTAATTTTAAAGCGGAATTATCAACTTCATCAATCTCTACGATGGTTAGCTTTTCCAGCATTTTTACGCGCGACTGTACCTGTAGTGTCTTGGAATAGGTTCCTTTGAAACGGTCAATGAACTCCATATTATCAGCGATCATACGCTGTTGTTCGTCATATGCTTTCTGTTGGTGTACCCTTCTATCCTTTCTTAGTTCCAGATAATGAGAATATTTAGCTTTATAATCATAGATCCTTCCCATTGTAACTTCAATCGTACGGTTGGTAATGTTATCTACAAAAGCCCGGTCATGTGAAATCACCACAACCGCTTTGGCACTATTAATCAAAAAATCTTCCAGCCACTGTATGGATTCGATATCCATGTGGTTGGTCGGCTCATCCAGCAATATCAGGTCGGGTTTCTGTAAAAGTATTTTTGCCAGCTCAATACGCATTCTCCATCCCCCTGAAAATTCAGAAGTCTGTCGGGTAAAGTCCTCCCGCATAAAGCCAAGCCCCAATAATATCTTTTCTACCTCTGCTTCATAGTTTACTTCTTCAATAGCATAAAATTTCTCACTCAGATCAGAGACCTGCTCAATCAATTTCATGTACTCATCGGATTCATAATCAGTACGCACGGTAAGCTGTTCGTTGATGACATCAATTTCCGACTTCATTTTGAAGATCACAGAAAAAGCTTTGGAGGCTTCTTCAAAAACAGTCGCACCATCTGCAGTTAGTAAATGTTGCGGCAAATAAGCAATTACAGCATCTTTAGGCGCTGAAACACCTCCGGAAGAAGGTTTGGCTTCTCCGGCAATAATTTTTAAAAGCGTTGATTTTCCCGCTCCATTTTTCCCCATCAGGGCGATTTTATCATTTTCATTTATGGAAAAAGAAACATCACTGAAAAGGCTTGTTCCACCAAATTGGACTGAAATTGCGTCTATTGAAATCATTTTATTGGACTGTTGGATTTAGATTGCCCGTAAATAGGCAACCGCTGATTTTTTGAAGCTGCAAAGATAGGATAATGTGGGAATTAGGCAATATGCTATTGGAATGTTCGGAAAGCGTTTAGTGTAGTGCTACTTTCCATTTTCCTCAAAATAAAAAAAGATACCAGAACCCGAATTATACTGGTGCTGTGTATCTTTTATATGCTATACGCATTGAAAAATGCTATTGCGCACTTTACCGCAAAAAATCAGTTGCTTTTATTTCATACCAGACTGCTGATAGCCCATCCAGTTCAAATGAGTGCAGTAGACGCAGTCCTGATTTCTCGAGAATTTTCCTGGAACCTGCATTATCAGCATCGGCATACGCATTGATTACTGGCAGCTTCAGCACGTTAAAACCGTAGTCCAGGAAAGCAGTTGCCACTTCGCTGCCATAACCCTTGCCCCAGTACGCTTCTATGAAACGGTAGCCAATGTCATAATACGGCTGCCCATCAACAGGGTGTTTTTCGAGTTTTAATCCTGCCCAGCCTATAAAGGCTCCGGTGCTTTTAAGGATTACTGCCCAACGCCCTATTCCTGTTTCCTTGTATTGCTGGTGGAGTATCGCTATATAAGCACGGCTTTCTTCGATGTTTTTTACCGGATTATTTCCAAGGAAGCGGTGTACCTTGGGATTTGAATCCAGTTCAAACATGCCTGCATCATCTGTAGTACGCATTTCACGTAAAAGAAGCCGTTCGGTCTCAAATGATTTTTCCATACTTTAGATGCTCATCCTGAAATCCTCAATAATTGGATTCGCTCTGGAGAAATCTGTTTCCTGGATAAAAACCTCTACTGCAGGCGATAAATTTTCCAAACTTGGTAATACATTTGCCTGATTATTATTTTTCAAAACAGTTGTAATTCCTGCTTCTTCAATTTTAGACTGTAATGACAATGCTAAAATTTCGCTTCCTGAAAATACTTTCATCAATCCCATACTTGTAATTTTTAAGGTTATTATTCTGTTGCTTCCTGCTCTCCTTCTTCCTCATCTTCTTCGATTTCAAAAAAGAAAGGCTCAATCATTATTTTATCCGCCAGTATTTCAATACGTTCTGTAGTATGCTCTGAAAAAAACAATCGCTGGGTTTTTCCCATAGCTTCAGAGATGCGTGCTATTTTGGTATCAAAACGCAATCGCAGCAGGATATCTGTATCTTCAATAATGAACATTTTGATCTGGTTCACATCATAGCCTGCAGATGACATCATGTCACTCAGTCGGTTGGGTGTCCCAATCAGCACATCGATACCCATGGAAATTTGATTTTTATCAAAATCTACATCTCCCTTTTCATGTACACCGTACACTCTTAAATCGGTATAGTTTCCTAAGGTTTCGAACAGGTCTTTCATTTCCTGCACTTTTTCCTTTGTTTCCACCATAATCAGGGCTCTTGGAGATTCTTCAAATTCCTTCTCCAAACGCTGGATTACATTGAGGACAATAGTCGTCGTCTTACCCGATTTGGGCGGTGCAATCACAATAGCATCTGCCCCGCTTTTTATCGCAGCAAAAGTTTCTTTTTGCAATGCATTGGCTTCTGTCAGTCCGTTCTCAATCAAAGCCTCTTGCAGCTTCTCGTTTATTTTTTTTAATTTCATTTTGTTTATGCTGTAGGGGTTCTGATGCTTTTATGGTCATTCCGGTTACTTGCCCTTTCATCACCATTGAAGTCTCCCCAATTTATTTTATTTACTTGCGAATAATTTTACATCGGTTTCCGAAATTTCACTTCCGCCCAAAATAATAAGGCGTTCCACTACATTTCGTAATTCCCGGATGTTTCCTGTCCAATCGTATTTCTTCAGCAGCGTTATTGCGTCTTCTGAAAAACGTTTGGGTGCATTGCCTTGTTCCAAGGCTATTTTTTCTGTGAAATGATTGATCAATAACGGAATATCATCCCGCCGATCATTCAAAGAAGGTACTTTTACCAATATTACAGCCAGCCTGTGGTATAAATCCTCCCGGAAACGCCCTTCGGCAATCTCGAGTTTCAGGTCTTTATTGGTTGCTGCAATAACGCGTACATTTACTTTAATGTCTTTTTCGGCTCCGACCCTTGTGATCATATTTTCCTGAAGTGCCCGCAATACCTTCGCCTGTGCAGACAAACTCATATCACCGATTTCATCCAGGAAAATTGTGCCTTTATCGGCAGATTCGAACTTACCGGCCCTGTCTTTTACTGCAGAGGTAAAAGCACCTTTAACGTGTCCAAAAAGCTCACTCTCGATAAGCTCTGATGGAATTGCGGCACAGTTTACTTCTATAAAAGGGGCATTGGCCCGTTCACTTTTTTCATGAAGCCAATGGGCGACAAGCTCTTTCCCGGTTCCGTTAGGCCCAGTAATCAATACCCTTGCTTCGGTAGGCGCTACTTTTTCAATAATATCCTTGATCAAATTAATCGGCTCGCTTTCGCCAATCATTTCATAATTCTTACTGACTTTTTTCTTCAGCAATTTATTTTCAATGATTAGTTCTTTACGGTCCAGTGCATTTCTTACGGTATTCAGCAGTCGGTTCAGGTCCGGTGGTTTTGAGATGTAATCAAAAGCCCCCAAACGCATTGTATTAATGGCCGTTTCCAAATCACCATGTCCGGAGATCATGACCATTGGAATTTCGGGTTTTATTTTCCGTACTGCTTCCAGCACTTCTACACCATCCATTTTGGGCATTTTAATATCACAGAGTACCAGGTCATAGTCTTCATTTTTGATCTTTTCCAGTCCTATCTGCCCATCTTCGGCTTCGTCTACCTGATAGGTTTCATTTTCTTCTGACAGGATCTTCCCTAAAACTCGGCGTATGCTGGCTTCGTCCTCTATAATTAATATTTTTGGCATAAAATTTTAGTTTAATGGTTTTAAAGATAGGCAGAGTTGTACCGAAATACTAAAAATTCACAAAGGTTTAATATCCTGAAATGCTACACTATCGCGCTATGGTAAATTAATACTTCAGCCATTTGAAAATCTCCTTATAGGTCGGTTTCTTTCCATACATTAAGATTCCTACACGGTATATTTTGGCAGCAAACCATACAATTAAAAAGAAAGTTCCAAACAGCAGCACTACGGAAATCAACAGTTGCCACCACGGCACCCCAAATGGGATACGCATGATCATTACAATCGGTGAGGTCAATGGAATCATGGAAAACACGGTTGCCACGGTACCATGCGGATTGTCTATTACGGTAAAGAAACCGATATACACACCCAGCATTAATGGCATGATGATTGGCAGGAGAAATTGTTGGGAATCGGTTTCACTGTCTACTGCAGCCCCTATAGCAGCATACAATGAGCTGTACAGGTAATACCCTCCAATAAAAAAGACCAGGAAACCAAAGAAAATGCTAAACAGCGGTAATTTCAGGAATTCCTGCAGATAGACCTGCGCATCGGCAGCAATACCATGGGCCATTTCCGGCGGTATGGAAGAAGCCTGTCCCGGTTGGACATTAAGGAATAGAGAAAGCCCAAACAGCAATCCTCCACCTAAGATAACCCAGATTAAAAACTGCAATATCCCGGCCATTGATGTGCCTATAATCTTCCCCATCATCAACTGATACGGTTTTACCGACGAAATAATAATTTCAATAATACGATTTGTTTTTTCTTCAATAACACTGCGCATTACCATATTGCCATAGATGATAATGAACATCATAATCAGGTATCCCAAAAAGCCCCCAATAGCAATTTTCATGATATTGACTCCTTTGAAACTTTTTTCGCCGTTGATGTTCTGCAGGCTAATACTGGATTTTGCCTGGTTTTTATCCACCAGCTCATAGCTGATATTGGTATTCTCAAAATTGATTTTGGTCAGCTTATTATCGATCACATCTTCCAGGTCACCAATAAAATTCAAGCTTGGATCATCGTTGGAGATGTACTGGATTTGCTTTTCCAGTACTTTTGTATCGCTTGATTTTGGGATGTACAGCAATCCTTCATAACTTTCTTTTGCCACAGAATCTTTGGCAGTCGCTAATGGCAACATGGACAGGTCATGGTAGGCAATGCTTTCGGAATTTTTAAATTCGTTCTTGAACAATCCCGATTCATCGTAAATCCCGACATTTTTCAATTCGTTTTTATTCATGCTCGCCAAATAGCCTATCAATAATGACATAGCGACTAAAAGCAGCGGGCTCAGGAATGTCATCACAATAAAAGATTTATTGCGGACTTTAGAGATAAATTCTCTTTTTATAATTAACGTTAGGATACTCATTATTTGCGGCTTACAGTTTGGATAAAAATATCATTTACGCTTGGTATTTTCTCTACAAAATGGGTAACCTGCCCCATTTGTGTCAATATTGAAAGTAATTCATTGGGAGTGGAATTACCAATCTGCACTTCCAGCTTGAGATCATCATTCAGGGTTTTAAAATTGGTCTGCCCTACCGTAAATTTTTGCGTCAGCTGGTACATCAGCCCTTCCACATTGCTGGTCATAATCCCAACTTCGAAACTGTTGCTGCGGTATTCACGCTTCACATCGTTCAGTTTTCCTTCAATCAGTTTATTCGATTTGTGGATCAATGCGATATCATCACATAATTCTTCCACACTTTCCATCCGGTGGGTTGAAAAAATAATAGTCGCTCCCTGTTTTTTAAGTTCCAGGATTTCATCTTTTATAATGTTAGCATTCACGGGATCAAATCCACTAAAAGGCTCATCAAAAATCAGCAGTTTCGGTTTGTGCAATACAGTCACGACGAACTGGATTTTTTGTGCCATCCCTTTCGACAATTCCTGTATTTTTTTATTCCACCAGCCGGTAATTTCCAACCTGTCGAACCAATAATCGAGTTGCTTCTTGGCTTCTGCTTTTGTTAGTCCTTTCATTTGTGCCAGGTAAAGGCATTGTTCCCCGACTTTCATCGTTTTATACAATCCGCGTTCTTCGGGCATATAGCCTATATTCTGTACGTGTTTGGGTTGGAGTTTTTCACCATCCAGAATCACTTCGCCGCTATCCGGCATTGTAATTTGGTTGATGATGCGTATTAGAGAGGTCTTACCTGCACCATTAGGCCCTAAAAGCCCATAAATGCTACCTTTAGGAACTGTCAACGAAACATTATTAAGAGCAGTATAATTGCCATATTGCTTCACCACATTCCTGACTTCAAGTATGTTGTTCATTCTGTTACTGATTTTGGTAAAAGTAAAAATTATATAGGAGATTTCAGATCAGAAAACAGAATAATATTGCAAATCACAGCAGTTTTTGTACGCTCTAAAAGTTTGTCCATTTTTACCGGACGTAATTGCCTTGTAAAATTTTGTTTTAAGAAAATTACGGCTTTAAAAAAAGATTAGCAGGGAGATAAAAGCCTGAAAATCCTGACAAGTCAAATCCAAAAAAAAAACCCATCCATTTGTTGCCAAAAGGATGGGAAAAATTGCTATGAAAAAGAAAACCACTACTTACATAGTGATTTTCAAATGTATAATTTTTTTAAAGATTATGAAAACATATCTTTAACTTTTTCAAAAAAAGATTTATCGGTCTTTTCCGGATGCGGAAGGAAGTTATCATCGGTCAGTGCATTTTCAAAAAACTGTCGTTGCTCCTTGTTTAGTGTTTTTGGTGTCCACACATTAATATGTACCAACAAATCACCACTACCATATCCATTGATATTCGGGATTCCTTTTGATTTTAGTCGTAGTATTTTACCGGACTGGATACCTTCTTCCAGCTTGATTCGAACTTTACCATTGACGGCATCAATATCTTTAGCTGTTCCGAGTGCAGCTTCAGCAAAACTGATATATAAATCCAGGTGCAGGTTTTCACCTTCTCTTTTCAGGAATTCATGTTCCACCTCTTCAATAACTACAATTAAATCTCCGGACAGGCTGTTGGATCCAGGGGCGTCATTTCCTTTTCCGGAAACTTTCAACTGCATCCCATCTACTACTCCTGCTGGAATTTTGATTGGAACAGTCTCATCATGTGTTGTCATTCCCTGAGCATCTGCATCCGCTGGTTTTTTATCCAAAATCTGGCCTGAACCACCACAGGTAGGACAAGTAGCTGCTGATTGCATTCTTCCCAATATCGTATTGGTAACACGCATCACCTGACCTTGCCCGTTACAGGTCGAACATGTTTTATAACTTACTCCGGCTGCCTGTATTTTTCTTTTAACTTTTACTTTTTTCTCTACTCCTTTCGCAATTTCTTCGAGTGTCATTTTGACTTTGATCCGAAGATTGCTTCCTTTTACCCTGCGTTGACCGCCGCCGCCGCCGAAACCACCACTAAATCCGCCGCCACCGCTAAATCCGCCAAAAATATCACCAAACTGGCTAAATATATCATCCATGTTCATGTGACCACCGCCGCCATAACCACCGCCATCAAAAGCCTGATGACCGTATTGGTCGTATTTCGCTTTTTTGTTAGGGTCGCTTAATATTTCATAAGCTTCGGCTGCCAGCTTAAATTTCTCTTCCGCTTCTTTATCGCCCGGGTTTTTATCCGGATGGTAGGCTATCGCTTTTTTTCGATATGCTTTTTTAATCTGTTCAGCAGAAGCACTTTTGTCAATGCCTAATATTTCGTAAAAATCTTTTTTCATTTCCTTATTATGATAAAACCAACAGCTCTTAAAAAAAGCTACCTGTTATAAACTTTATTTTCCGCTTTTAACTGCCTTACTGTCCGATTACAACTTTTGGAAAACGGATGATCTTGTCTCCCAATTTATAGCCTTTCTCCAAAACATCTACAATTTTTCCTTTCAGTTTTGGTGTAGGTGCCGGAATTTGGGTAATTGCTTCTGCGAAATCAGCATTAAAAGTATCTCCTGCTTTTATCTCCACTTCTTCCAGTCCTTTTGAAGCCAGGGTATCTTTCAATTTATTAAAAATCAATTCCACACCTTTCAACATCAGCTCATCTTCCGATTTTGAAATCTGAACCAAAGCACGGTCAAAATCATCCATCACCGGCAATAAAGCTTGTAATACTTCCTGATTGGCTGTTTTAAAAAGCTCAATACGTTCTTTTGAAGTTCTTTTTTTATAATTTTCAAATTCTGCAAAAAGACGAATATGCTTATCTTTTTCTGCTGCCAACTGTTCCTGCAACTGCTCTTCCACACTTAAAGTTTCAGCAGCAGGAATTTCCGCTTCTGTTACTGGTGTTTCGTTACTGTTGTTTTCTAATGGTGCAGCGTTTAATTCCTGCTCTTGTGAGGTATCTTCAGTATTCATTTTGCTTGTATTATTAAATATATTTTTAAACTTCATATTAATTTATTTTCTGTGAAAGCAAAAGGTTTGCCATTTATCCTAAAATGTCAAATTGTCATTTTTAGTGCCATTCATTGTTTACTCCATCCTACTACCGGATTACAGCTGTTTGCAGGCCTTCCGAATAATGTCAATTTTTCCCTGCTTTATGATTCAAAAAGGACCTAATTTGATTATTTTTAATAAATATTTAACATGTTTATCCATTTCTTTTGATAGATTTGTTGAAATTAAATGTTTTTAAACCCATGAAGAAAGTAATTTTAAGCCTTGCAATTCTGTCATCTTTGGCCCTGACAAGCTGTAAAAAAGAGGCTAATGCCCCTGAAGCGCAAACTACTGAAGCTGCAGATGCAAAAGCAAGCAGTGAAGCTGCTGCTGAATACAAAGTTGATGCTGCAAAATCAGTTATTGACTGGACAGGAACAAAACCTACAGGAAAACATACTGGCACAATACACTTGAAAAGCGGAGAAATTTTCGCTAATAACGGTGCTGTTGAATCAGGAAAGTTCACCATTGACATGAACTCTATTGCGGTGACTGACCTTACTGAAAAAGATGGAAAAGCCGATCTTGAAGGCCACCTTAAAGGAAGTGCAAAAGAAAAAGAAGATCATTTTTTTAACGTTGCCAAATACCCGGAAGCTGTTTTTGAAATCACTAAAGTTGGTGCAGCCGTTCAGGGGAAATCAATCATTGAAGGAAACCTGACAATGAAAGGCATCACCAAAAACATTAAATTCCCTGCGATGGTTTCCATCGATAACACCCATATTGCTTTAGTAAGTGATACCTTTACTATTAACAGAACAGAGTGGGGCGTGAATTATGCTTCTAAATCTGTATTTGGCGATTTGGGTGACAAATTTGTAAATGACGAAATTGAACTTAAAATATCTGTTGAAGCTGCTAAATAATTATTAATTCACCTTATATTATTAGCTAAAAAAAGCTCCATTTTCTAAATGGAGCTTTTTTATTTTGTGTTTCAAGTACTCTATTTCATCGCCTTTTCAGGCTTCTTAACGTCTTGATGTAATAATTTGCTTTATCCTTACAATACAACCTGCCTCTTCTAAACTGCAGCTATTTCCAACCAGCATATCAGGCATATAGAAAAAACCATGAACATTTCTATAGCAGGTCTTTTAGGGCAGCCTCAATTGTCTTAAATTTAAAATCATATCCCGCCTCTATTGCTTTTGAAGCACTTACATTTTGACTTGTAAACAAGAGTATGTGCATTTCCCCCAGCATTAACTTCATCAAAAATTGCGGAATATTAGGCATAAATAAAGGCTTTTGCACCTGATTTGCTATTTTCACAGTGAGCTCTTCATTCGTTACAGGTTTAGGCGCAACAGCATTATACACCCCTTCCCATCTATTTTTGACTGCATAATAATACAAATGAACCAAATCATAAATATGAATCCAGGATTGGTATTGCTTTCCTGATCCGAATGGCGCTCCCAGGCCAAGCTGTATGGGTTTTAGCATTTCGGCCAATACGCCTGCTTTTTTTGAGAGCACAAGCCCTGTACGGATTTTGCACACCTGGATATTCAATAACCTGAATTTATCAACGGACTGTTCCCATTTTACCACCACAGTGCCTAAGAAGGAATCATCAACTGCCGTGGCATCTTCCGTATATACTGTTGTCAGGTCATCCTTGTAAATCCCTATCGCTGAAGCTGAAATCAACTGCCGGACCTGGTGTGGATTATTTTTTAGTACTTTATATAATAGATTCGAAGACAATATCCTACTCTCGATGATCTCCTGTTTATAAGCCCTCGTCCATCGTTTTGATATTGATGCACCCGCCAAATGAATGATCACATCGACATCCAACAGGCAGTTTTCATCAATTTTACCTTCCTGAGGATTCCAGTAAAAACCCTGGTATCTTGGCTCATCTGTTATTTTTTTCCTGGAAGTGGTAAGGTAATTTATACTGATACCGTTTTGCAATAGCAATGAAACTAATTCATTCCCTATCATACCGGTAGCGCCTGTGATTAAGATTTTCATATTGCAGTGTTTCTCTCAAATTTACAACCTCATTATTGGTTATAAAATAGCTTTAAGTAAGGTTTAACTAAGCATTTTAGTTAATTTATTGTTATCTCAACTCCCGAAAAACAGCATTATTGCTTTATTCGGACACTCCATTCAAAATCCATTTCGGAGACCTGTACTCCTTTTTCATCGGTACCAATGGATTTCATCCAGAACGTTTGTCCTTCTCCCGTTGCAATAGTATTCCGTATTGCTTCTTCTATCTTATACCCTTCATTGCAGCTGAATTTTATCCTTCCGGTAGCCTTTTTACTAAAGTTTCCTTTATTGTTGGCCACAAGCATGGATATTTTTTTGCCGCTTTTATGAATCTGTCGCATGACCAGCGCTCCGGTACTCAATTCAGCAGCCATAGCCTGAACCGCAAAATACATGGAATTGAAAGGGTTTTGATTGATCCAACGGTGCCTGACAGTCACCAAACAGGCAGTATCATTAATTTCTTTAACCCTCACGCCGCAGATAAAGGCTGAAGGCAATTTAAAAAACAGAAACTTATTGAGATTTTTAACTGTGAATTCCATAAGAAAGTATTTTTTCGTGAATATACAATTAATTTATAGCCCAAACAAAATTCCTTAGTACTAAGGTATGGTATTCGAAAAGCCATTGTTCACAGGGACTAAGCTCTAAATCAGCTTTCAATCAAATCTTAAATATGTTAAAATAATGTTAATTGAAGGTACTGTGCTTTGCATAATACCTTTTTTTAGCCATATATTTGCATAGGATAATATTATATACTTTTACAATCATGGAAGCATCAATCAAAATCGAAGAACAAAACATTGACAATCAGCTTACAGCAGCAAATAAAAATCTGGCTGCTTTATTACACCTGAGCACTTTTACACAATATTTTATTCCATTTGGGAATTATGTTATTCCAATTATACTTTGGAATATTGGAAAAAAAGAATCTTCTTTTGTTGATTTCCACGGTAAACAAACCTTGAACTTTCAATTGAGCATTTTCTTATATACTTTATTGCTGGCTATAATTGCGGTGCCGATTTTTTTCTTTACGCTGTTAAAAAACTTAGATTTCAATGCAGTAATCAATAATGAGCAAACATTTGAAATTACGGACTGGGATTTTTCAAATATCAGTGGACTTGTTTTAGTCGCTGCCACCTCCATTCTACTATTCATTTTCCTGAAACTTGCTGAATTCTTCCTTGTCATCTACGCCGCAGTAAAAGCCGCAAATGGAGAACAGTATACTTATCCTTTATCAATCAAATTTTTTAAATAATAGCAAACAACTACTCAATCATCACAGGTTTCAATCATCAATCAATCAATCAATCAATCAATCAATCATCATCAATCATCAATCAAAAAAACGAACAATTATGTTTAAACTCATTACCACATTAGCCGTGCTTCTGACAGGACTTCTTGCCAGCGCACAAAATACCGAAGTACGAAAATCCAATACCGCTACCCGCATTGAAGTACAAAACGGTATCGAAGTTATTTTTACACAACAGGATACTCCATCATTGATGGTCGAAACAGATAAACCCGAAAAATTAAGAAACGTAATTACAGAATTCAATGGAAAAACATTAAAAATATATTTAAAAGATAAAGAGGAATCTTTATCGACTGCCCAGCCGTATGCAAAATTGAAAGTATACGTAGGCCAAAAAGAAATTTCTTCTTTTAAAGCTATTGCAGGAGCTTCTATAAAATTTAAAAATGACTTAATTTTACCGGAAGTTTCTGTGACATTAGGATCAGGAGGATCATTCCAGGGCGATATCAAAGCAGTGAAGCGTTGTTCTATCACAACCACTTCTGGTAGCGCATACACTGGGAAGATCCATACATCGGAACTGAATGGCAGTTTTAAAAGTGGCTCAAGCATCAAAATACATGGTTATGCTGTTACTTCTAAAATCAATACGGCCTCCGGGGCAACCTTCCAATCGAATAAATTGGTAACGGATAATGCAACAATTAATGCGCAACAGAATTCTTCAGTGTCGATTAGTGTTACTACGTCACTGCATGCCAAAACAGACAATTCTTCATCGATACTCTATTTTGGTGACCCTAAAAAAATAGAAATGGACGAAAATTCATATGCTATTTATAAAAACTAAAGCTAACATTTTAATATAAAACTAATCATCAATCGCCAATCAAGAAATGAACCGTTTAATTAAAAAAACAAAACAGCCTTATGAACATTGAAAATACCAAAGCCCAAATGCGTAAAGGTGTTTTAGAGTTCTGTATCCTATCTGTACTGAAAGAAAAAGATGCCTATACTTCTGAAATCCTTGATACCTTAAAAAGCGCAAAATTGTTAGTTGTGGAAGGCACCGTATATCCTTTGCTGACACGACTCAAAAATGATGGCCTCCTGAATTACAGATGGGAAGAGTCGACATCGGGCCCGCCACGAAAATATTACGGGTTGACCGAATTAGGACAAACCTTTTTAAACGAATTGAATGGTACCTGGACCGAATTGTCTGATGCCGTAAACATAATAACCAGTCAAAAACATTAGTCATGAACAAAACAGTAAATATCAACTTAGGAGGAATTTTCTTTCACATAGATGAAGATGCCTATCAAAAATTAACTCGTTATTTTGATGCTATAAAACGCTCGCTGTCCAACTCCAATGGCCAGGAAGAGATAATGAATGATATTGAAATCCGTATTTCTGAACTATTAACTGAACGACTCGGTAGTGACAAACAAGTCGTGAGCAGCAAAAATGTTGACGAGGTAATCAGTATTATGGGACAACCGGAAGATTATCGCCTGGATGATGAAGCAGAGACCAATGGTACTACTTCTTCCTTTACAAAAACAGCAAAAAAACTATACCGCGATAAAGAGAAAGCCTTAGTTGGCGGTGTACTTTCTGGTTTAGGCCATTATTTTGGAATTGATAAAGTTTGGCTGCGCATCTTGTTCCTGGTGCTGGTATTTTTTTACGGAACAGGGATATTAGTATATATCGTGCTTTGGATTGTTATGCCGGAAGCGGTAACCACCTCTGAAAAACTCGAAATGACCGGAGAGCCAGTCAATATTTCCAACATTGAAAAAAAGGTGCGGGAAGAATTTGAAAATATTTCCGGAAAAATAAAAGGAGCCGATTACGATGCTTTAGGACGAAATGCTAAAACAGGTGCCGAAAGAGCGGTTTCAAACTTAGGTACTATTATCGTATCCATCTTTAAGGTTTTTGCCAAAGTCATTGGTGCATTTTTAGTAGTTATTGCAGCTTCCATGCTGGCCGGTCTTGTCATCAGCCTGTTTACCCTTGGATCAACTTCATTCCTGCACATGCCGTGGCTTGAAACTATAGAAACCATGAATTATAGCGGATTGCCTTTATGGTGTCTTCTACTATTGTTTTTCTTTGCTATTGGAATTCCATTTTTCTTCCTATTCATTTTGGGATTGAAATTACTAATCACCAATATGAAATCGCTGGGAAACATCGTGAAATATACCCTACTGGCGATATGGCTGATTACTGTTGGTTTATTAATTGCTTTCGGTATCCAACAAGCTGCAGAAATTGGTTCTGAGGGAAAAACAGTTGAGAAGAAAGAAATTAACATTACCCGTAAAGACACACTTTTTGTAAAATTCCGCTATAGTGATTTCTATGCTAAAAATTTTGATTACAATGAGGAGTTTATTTTCTCACAGGATTCTGCTGGAAAAAGTGTGATCTATTCCAACAATGTAGAATTGCATTTTATGAATACCGATGAGGCAAATCCTTACATTCAAATAGAAAAAACCGGTCATGGTAAATCTTTGGACGATGCTAAGAAAAGAGCGGACAATATTACCTACCACTATAGCATCAATGGCAATCGTTTAGTTTTGGATAACTTTCTGCTGACAGATATTAAGAACAAATACCGCAAGCAACAGGTAAAAATATTCTTATACCTTCCTACCGGAATGATCTTGGCACCTGATTCCTCTGTAGATCGCTACACCAGTACCCGTTATTCAAACCTGTATCTGAATGGCTATAATGAAAATGAAGATCCAACTCCAGTATACATGGTAAAAAAAGATCAATTAAAATGCCTGAATTGCCCGAATGAAGAAGAGCCGGAAGACTTATCTTCCTTTGAAGTACTAAATCCCGAAGAAACAGAACCAGAACCTATCGATACGGTCACTTCAAAATCAATCACGATCAGTGAAAATGGTGTTATCGTGAAAGACGGTAACAGGACAAAATCAAACAAACGAATTGATCGATTAGAAATCAGTAAAGACGGTGTTATTATTAAAACGAAATAAATCATGGCTACAAATAAAAATAAACTGATCCAATTCCTGATGCTTACCCTTGTGATATTCGGATTCACAAGCTGCCATAATCGTATTGAAGGCACACAGGGAAATGGCAATGTCACCACCCAGGAAAGACCAGCCACAACCCCTTTCAGCAATATTGAAGCGGGGAATGGTATCGAAGTATATGTAGAACAAGCGGACAAACACGCTATAGCTGTTGAAGCCGATGACAATATCATGCCATTTATCAAAACGGAAATTGAAGGGAACACTTTAAAAATTTATTCGGAAGGCAGCTATAGTGCAACCAGAACAATAGTAACGGTAAGACTCCCTGAAATCAATACCTTGGCCAGTAGGAGTGCTTGCCATATTTCTACAATTAACACAATACGTGGTGAACAACTTATCCTGAAATCCGATGGCGGCAGCCAAATCAATGCTAAGGTTGAATATGACAATATTCTTTTAGATGTGAGTGGTGGCAGTAGTGTCCTCGTTAGTGGTAAAGCATTACAATTATCGACGGAGGCTACCAGTGGCAGCCAGGTTAATGCTGGTGGGCTATTGGTGAATGACGTAGTCGCCAAAGGTTCCAGCGGCAGTTCTACAGAAATCCATCCTATCGTCAATTTAACTGCAGAGGCCTCCAGTGCGAGTTCCATCAACTACTACGGATCACCAAAACACATCAGCAAATCGGTATCTTCCGGAGCCAGTATCAGTCAACAAAATTAAAACTCCATCCCGATATGATCCATATCGGGATTTTTTTTTGCAGTTATATAAGGGGATGGTATTCCTCTGCTAAAAACTTTGCGGACTATTATGTTACCTTTATATTTGCAGAAATATTTTTTTACAACAGATCATGAAAAACAACATCATTTTGCTTTTAGCTGTTTTTGCCACTTCATTCACCTTTGGACAGTCAAAAGAGAAAATTAAAGGCATAAAAACAGTCACAATCGAATCCAAAAAAACCGAAGATTTTACCCAGATCCTGGTCGAAGATAATTTAGAAATCTTTTTAGTAAAAGGAGAGCAATGTGCCCTTGAAGTAGAAACGGATGAAAACCTTCATGAAGTAATCCAGTTTGAGAACAATGGTGGCAGCCTGAGAATATTCACTTCGAAAGATGTGACACGGGCCAAAAAACTCAATATCCGTGTCACCTATACCGATAGCCTGAAAACGGTTACCATGAAAAATCAATCGGTATTAAATGCCTTATCTGAAATTCAGCTTCCGGATATCACCATTAACAATATGGACAATTCAAAATCTTTTATGAATGTGAACGCGGCAAAATTCAAATTAACTGCAAATGATAAAACCCGCATTGAGTTGAATTTAAAGTCTGAAAACGCTACTGTCGAACTCAGCAAGAATGCACAATTGAAAGCTTTGATTGCAGCGAATACCTTTAAATTAGATATGTACCAAAAAACTACTGCGACTATTGAAGGTGATGTTTCTGAATTAAAACTCCGCCTGGATAACAATTCCATCTTAACCGGGAAAAACCTGATCGCGAACATTGGTGATATTGTAGTAGAGCAATATGCTAATTGTACTCTTTTTGTGAATCAAAACCTGAGTATTGATGCTTCTGGAAAAGCCGAAATCAACCTGTATGGTGCCCCAAAAGTAGAAATGAAAAACTTTGCCGGGAGTGCTACTTTATTCAAAAGAGAAAAATAGCACAAGTTCCCCTAAAAAGAAGCGGGCATAATCAGTGATTATGCCCGCTTCTTTTATATACAGTAATACTTCTTTATTCCAAAGTAGACAGGTAACGTTCTGCATCCAGAGCGGCCATACAGCCTGAACCAGCAGCAGTAATCGCCTGACGGTAATCTTTATCCTGGACATCCCCGGAAGCAAAAACGCCCGGTAAATTGGTTTTTGTAGATTTCGCCTCTGTAATCAGGTATCCGGTTTCATCCATCTCCAATTGTCCTTTGAAGATATCGGTATTCGGTTTGTGCCCAATGGCTACAAATAATCCTGTAATCGCGATATCGGTCAGTTCCTTGGTCTCGTTATTGATCATGCGCAGTCCTTCCACCACAGTATCACCTAAAACCTCGGCTACTTCTGTATTGTACAACACTGTAATATTCGGTGTTTTTGCAACACGGTGCTGCATGGCTTTTGAGGCCCGCATCTCTCCTTTTCGCACTAACATCGTAACATTCTTACAGATATTTGCCAAATAGGTTGCTTCTTCAGCTGCAGTATCTCCTGCTCCTACAATGGCAACATCCTGGTTTCTATAGAAAAATCCATCACAAACGGCACAGGCAGAAACACCACCACCGCGTAATTTTTGCTCACTTGGCAATCCAAGATATTTGGCTGTAGCACCTGTCGAAATAATAATCGTTTGTGCGTGTATTTCTTTTTTGCCATCTACAGTCACTTTATGAATACCACCAGCAGTAGTACTAAAATCAACTGCAGTCACCAATCCGATTCGTACTTCGGTACCAAAACGTTCCGCCTGCTGTTGCAGTTGTACCATCATGGTCGGTCCGTCGATCCCTTCTGGATATCCAGGAAAATTGTCTACTTCGGTAGTAGTTGTCAATTGTCCTCCTGGTTCCATCCCGGTATACATTACAGGTTTCATATCAGCACGTGCTGCATAAATTGCTGCAGTATATCCTGCAGGCCCGGAACCTATAATAAGGCATTTTATTTGTTCAATAGTATCAGACATAACTTATTTGTTCTAATTTTTGATGGCACAAATGTAAGTTTTAATTAAAAAATTATGGGCATAATCAGATTACTTTTAACTATGTAAAAATAAAATTACTTTATTTTGAAAATATGTTTTGAGATTTGAATAATTCACTTATATTTGCACTCACGTTTACGGGGTGTAGCGTAGCCCGGTTATCGCGCCTGCTTTGGGAGCAGGAGGCCGCAGGTTCGAATCCTGCCACCCCGACTAAAGAGCCTTTCAAAGGCAGTCAAAACCCCTTAAATCCAATGATTTAAGGGGTTTTTCTTTTTATTCAACTCCAAAATATTCAAGTTGTATCAAAGTAAATGGGACCTATTCGGCTACCCCTTTTCTTTTTTTACCTTGCAGGTCCCAAAAATCATTTTAATACCATCGTTTTCAGTCTCTTGTACTCAAATTTTAACATTTGATGCATCTCGAATACGCGTTTTTATTTGATCATAAAATCAGCTGTATTGAGACCATTTAATGTGCAAATCTTTTGAAACATTAAATTTTTGAGATATGAAAACAGCAAGCACTACATTCGGGGTACTTTTTTACCTTAAGACACAAAAAACTTCGGCACAGGGTTCGGCTCCTATCTGTGCCCGAGTAACAGTAAATGGGAAACGGACCGAGATTTCGGTAAAGCGATCGGTTAATGCAAGTGAATGGGATGAAAGAAAGGGAATGACAAAGGGAAACCGTAAAGAGACAGCTGAACTTAACATGTTCATAAACCAATTCAAGGCAAAAATCATAAATGCGTACCAGCAGATGGTTCTGACCGACGCCGCGATAGATGGGCCTGCAATTCGAGACCGGGTTTTAGGCACAGACCACCTCGCTCCAACATTAGTTGCACTGATGGAGTATCACAATGAGCAGCAGCTGCACAAACTCGCTCCCGGAACAATGAAAAATTACTACACCACACAGCGGTATGTAAAAGCATTCCTAAAGGAGAAACTGTATAGAAATGACATTGCCCTTTCCCAGCTGAAGTACAAGTTTATTCTAGATTTTGAACGCTACCTATTTAATTATGTTCCCAAGGACCACCAAAAGCCACTCAACAACAACGGCATAATGAAGCATATTGAAAGGCTGCGCAAAATGATAAACATGGCTGTCCAGCTGGATTGGCTTGCCAAAGACCCTTTTGCCAGCTTTAAGAAACGTTTCGATAAAGTGGAACGCGAGTCATTGAACAGCGAGGAGCTTGCTGGATTGGCAGACAAAGAGCTGTCTATCGAACGGCTGAGTCATGTTAGGGATATGTTTCTTTTCAGCTGCTATACTGGTCTTGCATATATTGACCTCTATGAACTAACCCCCATCAAGGTTATCACAGGTATAGACGGAGGACTTTGGATATCTACAAGCAGGGCAAAAACAGATACTGGCGTACGTGTACCGCTGCTGCCACAGGCAATAGAATTGATGGAGAAATATAGAGATAATCCGAGGGCTCTAAATAACGGTACAGTCTTCCCTGTAATTTCAAATCAGCGAATGAATGGCTACTTGAAAGAGGTTGCTGACATTTGTGGGATAAGCAAGACGTTGACATTCCATATAGCACGTCATACTTTTGCGACTACTGTTACTCTGAGTAATGGGGTACCAATAGAAAGCGTCTCGAAAATGCTCGGCCATACCAGTATCCGGACTACTCAGATATATGCAAAGGTTGTAGAGTCTAAGCTTAGTGAAGATATGTATAATCTTAAACAACGAATGTCTGCTGATGCATAAGACAATCAAAAAAAGATAGTAATTTAAAAGGTGGTCGATATAGACCACCTTTTGTTTATATGATAACAACGCATTTTTCTGGTAAAAGAGAGCCACAATCAGCCAAACATCGACAGTTTATTATTTTATACCCCTGATGAGTTTACTTTGTAATGGTTTGTAAAAACTACCAAAAGCTAAGTTAGATATTGTTCAATGTAAAAGTGAGAATTATGAATGTGGATCTTATTACTAGGGATGACCTTGATAAATTTAAAAAAGAACTGTTAGAAGAAATTAGGAGATACCAGCAATATCCGCGTAAACCAGGCGAGGAAACGCGGGTATGGCTCAAAAGTTATGAAGTTCGTAAACTTCTAAGTATTTCAGCAGGGACATTGCAAAACCTACGAATAAATGGCACCCTTCCTTATAATAAAATTGGTGGACTTATGTACTATCGCTATGAAGATATTCAAAAACTTATGGATGGGGACAATAAAATTAAGTAATCGGATAAAATCTGTCTACTAACAATATGAACCTTACTATTAAAACGTTCCCATCATGTTATTTTTTTCGGACTCGCAGCATCTGCCCTGTAGGGTACTGCAACTCAAAAGTATATTCTTTCCCTTGTAATGGTTCCACCTTTTTGTATTTTTTCTTATTGGTGTTTAAGATGTTTAAAATTAGATATGACTGTTCAAACCAAATTTTACCCATTTCGATTTCATAATTTATAACTTTCTGCTCGTCTTTCACATATTCGTGATAATCAAATTTTAAGGTTATTGATCCGTCAAATTTTATGATTTCATCATAATCCGTTTGATTCATGGATAAGTTTCCCGGGTCATAAGTTAGGTGAATAGTTCTGAAAATATCATTTGCTTTACTCAAAATAATTTCACCACCATGAAGCGTTGTAGCTATATTTTCATCTACTGTAATAATAAAATTGAATGTTCTTTTTGCATCTTGTGCCAATGCTATTTCACAAAATATACACACCAAAATTAAAATTATTTTTTTCATGCATTAATTACGCTATCGAATATTGAAAACTTTAAATAGAACATTTCTTTTATCATCTGTAACAATATAATTTTCCAGTGCATCTAAATTTTGTTTGTCATAATCTGATGCATATTGTTTTTTGTAAAATTTAAGCTGTTCCAGCGCATAATCTTTATCTTTAAAATAATTGTCCAATGCTAGCTTATAAAAAATATTGCTGGAAGTTGGTTTCTTAATTTTTGCTATTTTAGTATAGACCTCACGTAAGTCTTTATCTGCATCATCATTATTAAGTTTTAGTTTTAGCGCACAACTAAAAAGCTTAAGTGACGGATCAATTGAATCAATTTTAATCTCGTTTAGCTGATTAAGTGCCTCTTGGTACTTTTGATTATCAACGAAAAATTGTGCTTTGCTAAATTTATAATCATTATTAGCTGGATCACAGTTTATACTTTTATTTAGGAAGTATATTGCACTATCATTTTCCATCTTAGATGCTTTTTCAATATACTTGTTATAAATAATTTCGCATTCAGGTTTGTCTGTAATTGTTTCCTTTTCCAGATTTTTTTTTGGTTCACTTTTACTTTGACAACTCGAAAGTGATGTTATAAGTAGCAGTATAATAATATGATGTGCATTTTTCATAGCTTATTTTTATTCCGTATTGCTTCCCTGGATAATTTTCAATAATGTAGTCCATTATATACTTAATGGAATTAAAGCACTCAATCCTTAATATTGAAGTGGTTTAAACTTTTTCCTTTTTAAATTTTTTTGATGCTATTACTATAAATGCTATATAATTGAATCCTTTCCAAGATTCAGTTGTTGTGTCATATCTATTTAAGATTGACCTAAACCCATCTAACCAGGCATTTGTGCGTTCGATTGTATATCTCTGCTTATAGAGTTGCTCATCAAAATATTCATCCCTCTCACTATGACCGTTACGTTTGTTAAAACAGATATTAGCTTGAATGTTCTTATCTGAACATGCTTTTCTTAAGTCTTTAGAGTCAAAACCTGCGTCTGCATTGAGGAACAATCCATCTACAGAAATATTGGCTTGTTCTAATGTTGCTGTAATGTCTTCAAACTGAACCTCAATATTATACAGGTCGTTGTGGTTTCCCGCAAGAGGTTCTGACATTGCTAATGGCAAGCCTTGCCTATCGGTTAGATAGAGTGAATTAGTTGTTTTTCGCTTCTTCCGACCTTGATAGTCAACCTGTTCACCGCCTCGGATAGCAGGAGTATGGCTTCCGTCCAAATCCACACTGGAAAGGTCAAGTTTTGAGTGATGACGGCTAAGGAATTTAATCCAACAAGCTTTCCAGAAACCGCAAAGACTCCACTTGCGATAGTGATAGTAAACAGATTGCCAACTTATAACCTTATTTTCAAAAAGAGCCCTAATGTGGAAAAACCGGTCAATTTGACCACCTAATTCCGGAGTAAATTGACCACCCGTTCCGGAGCAAACTGACCACCTAATTCCGGAGCAAATTGACCACCAAGTTTTGTGGTGAATTAAGTATTAAAAACTATTGATTTTTTCATGTTGTTAGAACCATACATTCGTTAAAAATTTACGGATTATGGCAAACAAAATAACAGACATGAGTAAAATTAGAAAAGTAATTAAATTCTATTGTAATGGAAAGAGTAAGTTATTTATAAGTAGCTACTTATCCCTTTCAAGAAATACGGTAAAGAAATATATTTCTTTATTTGAAGTTCTCGAATTAAGCTTTGAATTAATCGACCAAAAAACCGATGCAGAGCTGGAACTTTTATTCTCCCAGACTAGTGTAGAGGCCATTAGCCCGAGATTACAGACACTTTATGATTTTTTTCCTAAAATGGAACGTGAACTAAAAAAAGTTGGCGTTACCGTACAGCATATGTGGGAACAATATATTGCTGTAAATCCTGATGGTTATCGAACTTCACAATTTCATTATCATTACAATATATGGGGCAAACGAGTTAATCCGGTCATGCATATGAACCATAAGGCTGGTGATAAAATGTATGTTGATTATGCCGGAAAGACACTCTCAATTATTGATATAGATACTGGAGAAGTCAAAGAAGTACAATTTTTTGTAGCAATATTGGGCGCTAGCCAATACACGTATGCTGAAGCTTCCATGAGCCAGCAAAAGGAAAACTTTGTTGACTCGGTAGAAAATGCCATGCGCTTTTTTGAAGGCACTCCTGCCGCCATTGTTCCAGATAATTTAAAATCTGCCGTAATAAAAAGCAGTCGTTTTGAACCGACAATCAATGAAACCCTGGCTGATTTAGCAGAACATTACGAAACCACAATTTTACCTGCCAGAGCTTACAGGCCCAGAGACAAGTCACTAGTTGAAGGAGCTGTTAAGATATTATATCGAAGGATTTATGTAACCATAAAAGAAACTAAGTTCTTTTCTCTGGAAGAATTAAACCAGCAGATCTGGGATTTACTTGACTCTCACAATAACAGAAAACTGACAGGACGCCCTTATTCCCGCTTTGAATTATTTTTAGAAGACGAGAAAGAAAAACTGCGTCCACTCCCACAAGATCGTTTTGAAATTAAATACCAGTCTTTTGCAACAGTAATGCAAAACGGTCATGTTCAATTAAGCCAGGACAAAAACTATTACAGCGTTCCGTATCAATATGTAAAGAAGAAAGCCAAGCTGTTATATACCAAATCAACAGTAGAGATTTATTATAAATACAATCGAATAGCTGTACATCCAAGAAACTACAAACCTTATGTCTATACAACAACTCCTGAGCATTTAGCCAGTACACATCAATTTGTAGCCCAATGGAGTGCTGCCCGCTTCATTGAATGGGCTAATAATATTGATGAGTCAGTAGGAGAATATATAATGCAGATAATCGAAAGCAGAAATCATCCAGAACAGGCTTATAAAAGCTGTTTAGGAATACTGAATTTTGAAAAAAAGGTAGGCAGACAGCGATTAATAAATGCCTGCAGGCGGGCACTTGATTTTAAAATTTACAATTTTAAGACCATACAAAACATTTTAGAAAACAACTTGGATCATATTGATTTTGATCAAGAACCTGAGCAGGAACTTCCCGATCACAGTAACATAAGAGGAAAACACTATTATAACTAAATTAAATCTTGAAAAAATGAATGAATCCACAGTAACCAAAATGAAACAAATGAAGCTTTATGGCATGTTTAATGCTTTTAAAACAGCCATTGAAAGCGGGAAAACAGATCATTATACCCTTGACCAGTTTGTATCGATGATTATTGATGCAGAATGGGATGAAAGGTACAATCGTCGTATTGAACGAAGTATCACTAATGCCAAATTCCATTACAAATCAAATATTGAAAGTATCAATTTTGATGTATCACGTAACCTGGACCGAAACATGGTACTGCGTCTGGCAGAATGCGAATTTATAGAGAAAAACGAAAACATTTTAATCACTGGAAGCACCGGTGTCGGTAAAAGTTATTTAGGTACTGCATTAGGTTATCAAGCCTGTATACAGGGTTTTAAGGTAAGTTATTTTAATACCTCAAAATTGTTCGCTAGACTAAAAATGGCTAAAGCAGATGGTACTTATCTACGGGAACTTACCAAAATACAAAGACAGGATGTTATAATACTTGATGATTTTGGACTCCAGGCACTTGACAGCCATAACCGAATTACTCTTTTAGAGATCATAGAGGACAGGCATAATAACGGCTCTATAATCGTGACATCACAAATACCAGTTCAAGGCTGGTATGATATAATTGGAGAAAAAACGATAGCCGATGCAATATTAGACAGACTTATACACCAATCTCATAGGCTTGAATTACATGGAGAATCCATGAGAAAGAAAAGAGGAATAAACAAAGAGTGATATTTTATTATATTTGAATACTAATTAACAGATGAAAAAATATAGTTTTTAATCAAAACGGAGGTGCTCACTTTGCACCGGAATTAGGTGGTCATTTTGAACTGGAATCAGGTGCTCACTTTAAAACGGAATGGGGTGATCAATATAACCGGAATTTGCAGACTGCTAAAGGTTCAGAATCCCCTGTAGTGATTTATACCAACCTTACCAATCTCAAAATTGAAGCCCGGGAACTGGGAACAGAGAAAACCTGGACCGTAACACCCGATGAAGGGCAGTTTTACAATGCGATCCTATCCCATGATGGCAAAAAAGTAGCCGTACACAATGGCGCTGATATTTACATTTATCCTATTGATGGCAAGGCGAAAGGCCAAAAATTAGGTACCGGTATTGCAACTGCATGGTCCGATGATGACACGTATATTATTGGTTTTTTAGATGAGAGTGAAAACGGGCACACCGTTTCAAATTCAGAATTGTATCTTTTTGATGTCCAAAATTCACGCACCAAAAAAATTACCAATACCGAAGAAGTAGCCGAAATGTTTCCTACAATCCACAGAGACAAAGTCATCTTTGCAGATGATAAAACCGGTCGAATTTTTAAAGCAACCCTAAACCTGAAATAAGATGAGAAAAATTACTTTTATACTGGGCTTACTACTTGTTACATTAGGAATGGAGGGACAAATTGTGGTGTTGGATCCGGGGCATGGCTATGGGACTTCTACAGCTGATAATCCTGATGGCAGGACTGCTACTGAAATTGAAACTGCTCTCGCAGTAGGATTAAAAACAAGAACTCTAATCCAGGGAAGCTGCAGTTGGACCGCATACATGACCCGAACGACAAATTTGAATGGCTGGATTTCTGTAAACCAACGGGCATTAATGTCCAATAACTGGAATGCCGATCGTTTTTTGAGTATTCATTGTAATGCCGGAGGCGGTACAGGTACAGAAACATTCTATTGTACTTATGACGACACCAATACTGCTCCTGATATCGCTTTTGCAAAAAAAATCCAGGCCAATATGGTTTCCCAAGGCTCATGGAACAATAGGCGTTGTGTAGATGATATTGATTTTCTGGCCTACCATTTGGGTGTCCTGCGCTATTCTTCCACTACAGCCTGCCTTAATGAGATCGGTTTTGTAGATTATACTACTGATGCTGCTAAACTAACGAGCGACAGCTGGAGGAATAACTTTGCCCTTGCTTATTTTAATGCGCTTAAATCCGACCTCAATCTCACCTGTAGTGCTGTTGCGGCACCTGGAGCCTTTACAATCGCTACCACCACGACTTGCAGTGGTACTCAAAGTGGTATTAACCTGACCTGGACCACCTCAGCCAATGCCGTAACCTATGATGTATATCGCAACGGAAACCTCTATGCCCCTGATTTAACGGGTAACTCCTTTCTCAACACTTACCTCATCACGGCCGGGACTTCCTATACCTACTCTATAAAAGCGAAAAATGCTACAGGTACCACGACGAATAGTAATGGAAATGTATCTAAAACGGCTATCGCCTGTGCTGCTGGGAAAAGTAATACGGTAACCAGCCTGGAAGCATCTGATATTACTATTTATCCTAACCCAAGCGATGGAAAATTCCTATTGGCGATTGGGAATACCACAAATAACGATACCTATTATAGCATATATGACACCGCTGGAAAAATGATATTGAATCAAAGGGTTTATACTAATGATAATGATTCCGGAATTGAAATCGATCTCTCTGGATTTGCTCCGAATACCTATTTTTTAAAGGTTACAAACGGAACACAGGAGTTCACTAAAAAAATTATTAAAAAATAATAGTCTGATTTAGTGCCTTATTACAAATCTGAAGCTTTCACCGGCTTCAGATTTTTTTATAGTTGCAATGCTTCGATAGTTCTTTGCCGTATCTTCTTAAAAAACAGTATTTTCACCACAGCAATTGTACAGGACTTATGGAGCACTATTCTTCTTTACATCTCACCAATATTTTTATCCATGTAACCGCAGGATCGATCGCCTTATTGATTGGTATTGTGGCGCTATTGACAAAAAAGGGTGGCAGGATACACACCAAAAGCGGTATTCTATTTTTACTTTTGCTTGTAATTGTGATTGTCACAGGCCTGGTCGGCGTTTTTGTTTTTAAGCGAAATACATTTCTATTGGTAATTACAATACTAAGCGGCTATTTTGGCTTTTCAGGATACCGTACGTTACAGGCCAAATCCAACCAGCCCAAATGGATTGATATACTTGCCGCGGTCAGCGCAATCGCCTGTGTATTTTATTTTTTGTATTATTTCAAATCTATCGGTATGATGTGGTCACCTATCATTATCTACAGTACGGTAGGGACATTACTGATGATTACCGCCTATGATTTTATCCGCTATCTCATTCCAAAAGCAAAGTATGGAAATATATGGCTTTACGAACATATTTTTAAAATGATAGGCGCTTTTTCAGCCTTGCTATCTGCATTTTCGGGAACCGTTTTTGAAGACTACCAGCCTTATAGCCAGTTTTTGCCCTCTGTTTTGGGAACCCTGATGCAAATCGGGTTTATTATATACTATTACCGGAAAAATAATGCTGCCAATTCAAACCAACCTGTTGCTGTGAAGTAATACTTTCATAGGCATACCTGATTTCTGCAAACATTATACTGCATAAAAAAACGCTTCTGTGACAGAAGCGTTTTTTATAATAATCGTAGCATTCAAAAAATTAATTTAGAGATAGAAGCGCTATATCTTCAAGATCCGGGGTGTGTCCCGATTCTGCTGTACTAAAGAAATTGGCAATTTGCGTGGTCAGTAGTGTTGGTTCAAAAGCATGTTCAAGCGTTTGGTACACTTCTTTATTGATAGATAAATCCACCACTTTCCCTTTTGAAACATACAGCAAATAAGGGTATCCTGAACGGTTTTTTATATTAAAAAGTGCTTTAGCTATATATTCAGTAGTATAATCCGATCGCGGTGATTTTCCTTCCACATAGATAATTTCAACATTTTCCGACAGATTGGGAATAATTTCCGTTTCAATAAAAGACTTACTGGTTTCTCTGTTATTATAACAAAAGAAACAGGTTCCTTCAATAGAATGCAGGTATTTTGTATAGGCATTATGGAAAAGAGTATCTTCAAAATAACTAAAAATAGCATAGATAATAATAAATGGTAAACATGCGATAAGCAATCCTAAAACAAACGCTGAAAGGACCAGTACAGCGATGCCTTTTCCTATATTTTTAATTATTTTCATCAATCTATGGTATTTTATTGCCGTCTTTAAAATTATAGCACTATTGTTTTTACGTTATGCTAATTATAGTATTAAAGTATTTTAAAAAAGCCAAATATAATTAGTATTCTATTAATAACTACTATAACGTAAAAAAAAGACTTTATTGCCTGATATACAGCGAATAATTTCCAATTTATTTGTTGAGTGGTTCAAAATATATTTTGCTCACTACAACTCACATTCTCATTTAGAAATCCTTTTTAACATTTTTTTTGCAATATGTCGTAATCTGATATTTTTATAACTTATTGGGGTACATTTTATTGTTCCTAAAATATACATTTGATTTTCAGATACACTACGAAAACGTTTTCTACTATAAATCAAAAAGTGTATCATCCATATAACCCCCGCTATTTTTATTTTTCCCCATCCCATTTTCCATTTCGAATACATCAACAATTAAAATAATGTTTAACCTTTTAATTCAATATACCTATGGCATAAAGTGAGCGACCAACACCTGTACTACAACAACAATAATCAACCTATAAAAAACAATTAAATGAAAAAAAGAATCAGCGGTTTACTATTACTAATGCTATTATTAGTCGTACAAACCGGGTTTGGGCAGGAACTTACTGTCAGCGGTATTGTTACTGATGATAGTGGATTCCCAACTCCCGGGGTAAACGTCCTTGTAAAAGGTACCTCCACAGGCGTGGCTACCGATTTTGATGGAAAATATACTATAAAAGCAAACAAAGGGCAAGTGCTAAGCTTTAGCTTTTTGGGGATGCAAACACAGGATATTACAGTAAGTACTTCAAGTATCAATGTAAAACTACTTTCTGATGCACATGAACTCGACGATGTTGTTGTGACGGCATTAGGTATAAAAAGAGATAAGAAACAACTCGGATATGCCACTCAGGAAATCAAAGGAGAAGACCTGAATAAGGTGAATTCCGGTAACATTGCCAATTCCATTTCGGGTAAAGCTTCCGGGGTACAGATTCGGCGGAACAACAATATTGGAGGGTCTACGAATGTTATTGTCAGGGGGCCTTCGAGTTTAACGGGCAACAACCAGGCGCTATGGGTTGTCGATGGAATGCCTATTGACAATTCCAATTCCAATACTTCCGGGCAACTTTCCGGTGGTGGCGGTTATGATTATGGCAATACAGCTTCCGATATCAATCCGGAAGATATCGAATCCATGAACATCTTAAAAGGTGCTGCTGCAACCGCGTTGTATGGTTCAAGAGCTGCAAATGGCGCTATAATCATTACAACTAAAAAGGGCAAAAAAGGTAAAGGACTGGGTGTAACTGTAAACAGTGGTGTTTCCATTGGCCAGATTGATCGTTCTACTTTTCCGAAGTACCAAAAACAATACGGTGCCGGTTATGCTCCAGGATTTGGATCGGGCGATATTAATGGCGATGGAACGATTGAATCTCCAATAGCACAAACCAGTGCTGATGCTTCCTTCGGTAGCGCTTTTGATCCAAACCTTATGGTTTACCAGTGGGATTCCTTTGATCCTGAATCTCCTAATTACATGAAGAAAAAAGCATGGGTCGGTGCTAAAAATGGTCCGGAAAGCTTTTTTCAAAACAATGTGATACTTACCAATAGTGTTTCGATCACAGGGAGTTCCGATACTGGTTCCTTCCGTTTGAGTTATTCCAAATTTGATCAAAATGGTATATTGCCCAACAGTAAATTAGTTCGTGATAATGCCAGTTTTAGCGGTAGCCATAAGCTCAATGACAAATTAAAAGCAACGGTGAATGCCAATTATATCAAAACCAATGGAACGGGTTTAAATGAAACGGGATATTCTGATAATATACTGTCAGGATTCCGACAATGGTGGCAAAATAACGTAGACCTGCAGGATCAAAGACAAGCTTTTGAGAATACAGGCAGGAATATATCCTGGAATCCGAATGGTGCGGATGATAAATCGCCGGCTTACTGGGATAATCCCTATTGGCAACGGTATAAAAATTACAATAATTTCACGCGGGAGCGTTTCTTCGGAAATGTAGGACTGGATTATGAAGTGAACAGCTGGATGTCAGCGACCGGTAGGGTTTCTGTAGATGAATACAGCGAATTACAGGAAGAACGTGTAGCGGTAGGATCAAATCCGGTATCGAAATACAGCCGTTATGACAAAACATTCCGGGAAATGAACTACGATATGATCTTAAACTTTAAGGCTGCAATTTCTGACAGGATTTCTTTTGCGGGGATGTTGGGATCTAATATTCGACGTACGACTATAAACTCTGTTTTCTCTACCACCAATGGTGGCCTTTTGGTACCGGAAGTATATACCATTTCTAATTCCCTGAATCCGATCAATGCTCCAACAGAATCCAGGAGTACCGTAGGTGTAGACGGAATTTATGGTAGTGCCTCATTTGGGCTGGATGATACCTTTTTCATGGAAGGTACCATCCGAAGAGACCATTCCTCTACCCTTCCAAAAGACAATGCAGTATATTATTATCCGTCTCTTACAGCAAGTTATATTTTCTCCAACCATATCGAAGGGGAATGGTTGTCTTTTGGTAAGTTCCGAGCCAATTATGCTGAAGTAGGAAGTGATGCGGCTTTTGCAGTGTTGAGAGACCTCTATTCCAAACCACCTTCCGTAGGTGCAGAACATTCTTTTTCTGTTCCCGATTCGAAGCGAAATCCGAATCTTAAAAATGAAAATACCAGAAGTGTTGAAGCTGGATTGGAAATGCAATTCTTCAATAAACGACTGGGATTTGATGTATCCGTTTATAAAAGCAATACTTCCAACCTGATTATGCCCATTAATGTTACAGCAGCCACTGGTTATTCTTCTTTTTGGGTTAATGCCGGAGAAGTTCAGAATACCGGAGTAGAACTAATGCTGAACGCCACACCAATCAAAACGGAAAATTTTGCCTGGAAAGTGAATGTCAACTGGTCTAAGAATAAAAATGAAGTTCTTTCCCTTTATAATGGGGTTGACAACCTTGTTCTCGGGAGTTTTCAGGGTGGTGTGACGATGAATGCCGAAGTTGGGCAGCCAATAGGTGTCATGAAAGGAACCGATTATGTCTATGTAAATGGAGAGCGCCTGGTGGACGAAAACGGTTTCTATGTCATTTCTGATAGCGACCAGATCATCGGAAACTCACAACCCGACTGGATTGGTGGAGTAAGCAATACTTTCACCTATAAGAACATGTCCCTGAGCTTTCTTATTGATGTTAAAAAAGGCGGAGATGTGTATTCTATTGACCAGTCCTATGGACAGTCTACCGGACTGTATGAAAACAGCGTCGGGAATAATGATCTTGGAAACCCAAAAAGGAATCCGATTTCTGAAGGTGGGGGGATTATCAACCCGGGGGTTAAACCTGATGGAACTCCAAACGACAAAAGAATAGAATACAATTCAGGGACTACAGGGTATAAAAAATTACCAAACTCCGAATTTGTATATGATGGTTCCTATGTAAAACTTAGGGAGTTATCATTAGCCTATGCCGTACCCACTAAAATGCTGGAAAAAACATTTTTCAAAGATGTCACTTTTACCCTGACAGGATCGAATTTGTGGATCATTCACAAGAATATGCCGGATGCCGATCCCGAAGCCGGATTAAGCTCCGGAAACAATCAGGGCTTTCAGTCAGGTGTAATGCCTACCACGAGGGACATTAGTTTTAATATTAAACTGCAATTCTAAAAAATAAAACGATGAAAAAAAGATTTCTTATACTATTCAGCGGGCTGTTATTTTGCACCATCTCCTGTTCGGATGACCTCAGTGGGTTAAATGACAACGATAAGGGTTTTGAAAAAGCACTGCCCGAAGGATTAATGACCAATGCACAGAAAGAATATGGCGTATGGTTGATGAATACTAATTCCAACCGTAATCTCTTTCGGTTATTTGCACAACATTGGACCGGAATTTCCTATCCTGATGAGTCCAATTATAACCTCACTACACGGAATGTTGCCGGCAGAACCTGGAGCATGCTTTACAAGGACATCCTTAAAGATTTGGACGAAGCACACAAGCTTATTCAGGCACAGGCAAGTGGTGGTGATACCGCAGAAGACGTGATACGCAGGAAAAACAAACTGGCTATACTGGAAATACAATCTGTAGTGGCCTGGCAGTCCCTGATTGATGTTTTTGGTAATGTACCTTACAGTCAGGCATTGGATATTAACAACATCAGTCCGGAATATGACGATGCTGCCACAATTTATACTGATCTGATCCAACGCCTGAACACCGCCATCCTCGACCTGGATCCTGATTATGGTAGTTTTACAGAGCCGTATGGCAATGGTTCTGCTGATCTTATTTTTAGAGGTGATGCCGGAAAATGGCTTACCTATGGGAACAGTATCAAATTGCGTATGGGAATGCTATTGGCCGATAGTGACCCGGCACTTTCCAAAATACTGGTGGAAGAAGCGTATGCCAGTGGGGTCATCAGCAATCCACTCGATAATGCTACTATCACCTATTCTGGATCTTTTCCAAATACCCATCCATTATGGGCCGATTTAGTTCAGAGTAACCGAAGGGATTTCGCTCCTGCCGATACGTATGTGAATGCCTTAAACGGCCTAAACGATCCCCGGAGGGATGTATTTTTTGTCGATAAACTGGATGGTGCTTATGTTGGAGCGTTATATGGCGCTTTAACGAGCTATGCCAATACATCCCACATTGGACGTGCTTTTTTCAAACCGGATTTGGAAGGTGTATTATTTGATTATTCCGAAGCGAGTTTTTTGTTGGCAGAAGCCACAGAAAGAGGTTATAATGTAGGTGGAAATGCCGAAACATTATACAACCAGGCGATCACAGCCAATATGAACTATTGGGGAATTCCTGATAGTGATATTTCGGCCTATCTGGCACAACCCGAAGTAGCCTATACTACAGCAGCGGGAAGCTACAAACAAAAAATTGGCGTACAATCGTGGATTGCGTTATACAATCGTGGTTTTGAAGCCTGGACGGTATTCAGGCGCCTCGATGCGCCGGCATTGGTTGCACCGCCTACCGCACAGGTGATTACTACAGTTCCCGTACGGTTTACCTATCCCCTTTCGGAACAAACCCAAAATGGTGCCAATTGGTCCGCAGCTGCAGCAGCGATTGGTGGTGATAAAATGGATACCAAACTTTTTTGGGATGTGAACTAAGTAGTGATGGTTCACTTTTCATGCTTTTCGTTAGCAGGCCATCCCGATTCGTCGGGATGGTTTTTTTATGCTTAAAAATAGATCCAATAATTATAGCTTAGTAACGTTTTGGAATCCCTTTCGCTTTAATGAAATATTTCAATATCCTATCTTTGCCAAAATTCAAAAAATGAATTATTTTATAATTGGAGATATCCACGGATGCTATTATACATTCCTGGAAATATTAAAAAAATGGAACAGGGAAGATGAAATGCTCATTTGTGTTGGAGATCTTATTGACCGTGGTAATCACAGTGCAAAAGTAGTTTTGGAGTGCATTAAAATTGCAAAGGGACATCCGAACGCAGTATTTTTAAAGGGCAATCACGAAGCTGAAATCATTGATTATGGTAAAAATGGACATAATGACAATTGGATCACACAGGGAGGACACGCTACGCTCCATAATTTAAAAGAAAACCACCTCAGCATAGAGACAGCAATACAGTGGTTCCATACGATGCCACTGGTCTTTGAAAACGAATTCCTTTTAGTAAGCCATGCCGGGTTTTCCAATGCCCCAGATCCATTGGATGAACCTCATGATGACAGCGTATTATGGAACCGGAAAGAACTTGTAAACAAAGGTAAACTTCAGGTTCATGGCCATACGCCGCTCAGGGATATTATACCCTTTTACACCATATCCTCCAACTCCTGGAATATCGATACCGGAGCTTATTACGGATATGGATTGACAGCCCTGAAAGTAACCACAAATGGAGCCGTCAGTAGTATCCTGAATATAAAAACGGATCCCCGGGATATTACTATATAATAAACGTAGTTACTTCTTATTTATAAGAAGTACTTTTTAAATTATTGTAACCCTAACCACACCTGTTCTGGAATAGCAATTTACGAAAGCATCATTAAAATTAACAGCACTCATAGGAGCAACCGTAACACTGCCCGTATAAACTAAGATATTATTAACGTAAATCTGAAAATTAAAACTCGTAGGGCTATTAAAATTATTATATACTAAGAAATTATTGATACAGCTATGCACGCCATTAATGACGTCATTTGAAAACTCAAAATCATTAGGGTTTTGCCCTGCCGTATTAAATATTTTAATTCTTCCCCCATAGGGACTTTCATAATTTTGTGCTAAGGCTAAAGATCCTGTGAGAATTAAAGCCAAAGTCAGTATGAATTTATGAAAAAATAATTTTACAAACATAGCTTGTTTTTTAAGATTAATACTCCATTTATCTCTTCAAATTTACGATTCAATAAGGAATTAAAAAATACCTAATTATCGGTATATCAAAACCTTAAAACCTAAATTGTCATGTTTTTTTTCAATATATTTATATATAAAAATATATATTCTAAATATGGAGAATTTTTTCTTTAAACAAGCGCAAAAAATATGGAAAAACAGTACTATGGATGCGACGCTTGAATCCCTTGAACTGGAACTAAATATCCATAAAAAATTACTAAGTATTTTTCAGGTTGGTGATTTTTACTATTTTATTTTTAATGTTGCAGAAGCTAATTTTGAATTCATAAGCGCTGAAGTTGGTTCCGTATTAGGATATGATCCTAATACGATTACTGCTAACGAATTTTTAGAAAATATTCATCTTGAAGACCAACCTTACTTTTTAAATTTCGAAAATTGTCTTAATGTCTTTTTTAGAAAACTTCAACCAAATCAGATAGAAAATTATAAGGTTTGTTATGATTTTAGAGTAAAAAACAAAAATGGTAAATATGTTAGAATATTGCACCAGTTGGTAGCATTACAATATGATGAATCGTATAATATTACTCGCACTTTAGGAATACATACCGATATTTCCCATCTTAAAACTAACGGCATTCCGGTACTTTCATTTATTGGACTTAATGATGAACCTTCTTTTATAAATGTGAAGCCAGAAATGATATACTTACCTGTTAAGGAATTTTTTTCCAAAAGAGAAAAACAAATCCTGAAATACTTATGTGAAGGAAAAAATAGCTCAGAAATTTCCATAGCACTTTATATCAGTAAGTTTACCGTAGATACACATCGGAAAAATATGCTAATGAAAACCAATACAAGGTCAGCTGTAGCATTGGTTATGAAATCATTACATGAAGGTTGGATATAATTAGTTTTATAATTTAAATAATCATGGCCTATATAATCTATCGTAAGACAATTTTCTATCCGGAAACGAATTAGCTAAGTAGTCTCTTTAGTAATCCACTTTCCTACTGCTGGTGCTGTATAATGTTGCATTTTATGGAGTAAATCATCAATCGTGTCACTTACAATAAGCATCTCCTGATTTACTGCTTTTAAAAATCCTTTATCGACCATTACCTCAATAAATTCAATTAGGGTATCATAAAAACCATTGGTATTCAATATTGCGATTGGTTTTTTGTGCAGCCCTAACTGTGCCCAGGTCAACATTTCAAAAAATTCCTCCAGCGTACCAAAGCCACCCGGAAGCGCAATAACACCATCGGACAAATCATTCATTCGCTTTTTCCGCTCGTGCATTGTATCTACCAAAATCAATGAAGTCAGGTGCTCGTGTGCAATTTCCTTACCTTGCAGAAAGTGTGGCAATACACCGGTTACAATCCCGCCATTGTCCATAGCCCCGTTTGCCACTGCACCCATCAGTCCCACATTGGCTCCGCCATACACCAATCCGATTCCAGATTGGGCTAAGGTTTTTCCTAAAGCATAGGCGTGTTCTTCAAATATTTTTTCAGTTCCAGAGCTGGAACCGCAAAAAACGGTTATATTTTTCATGTTGTGCTGTATTTAACGAAGTAAAGATACTAAAAGCCGTGAAGTCTAAAAACGACAACCCTATCCTGTTTTTTATTTCTTTAACGATTTGACAAAATATTTCGGCACTTCCTCATAGCCTTGTTTTTGGTAAAATTGATGCGCTTTAACCCTTTTGAAATTGCAATGTAATTCTATACGATCACAATACCGTTCTTCTGCCAATGTAACAGCATGGGCTTCCAGCAGACTGCCTATATTTTTTCCTCTTACGACCTCGTCTACGGCAAAGTAACTTATACGGGCAAAATCGCCTTCCAGCGCAAGTTGCGGAATAAAATGTACCGACATAAATCCGAGCACATTTCCGTCAGATTCATATACGAATATAGATTCGTCCGGGTGTTGCAATAGCCGCTGCAGCTGCAAGGCCATGAACTTCTCCGTTCCCGGATCATCCAGTTGGGTCAGTAAATTAGATATTTTTTCATGATCGGACATCTTTGCTTCCCGTAGTAGTTCCATAATCAATTGGTTTAAAGCGTAATTCAAATGTAGCAATTGATCTGGAAATGTAATAATCCATGGATGCAAATATTACAAATTGTAATGCAAATACTGTAACTATGATTTCGCATTTAATAATAAGCTTTGTAGTACAACCATTAAAAATCATGTTATGCCAGAAGGACCCAGTATTGTAATCCTGAAAGAACAGGTTGCATCATTTACAGGAAAGAAAATCATCTCCGCAACCGGAAATGCCAAAATTGATATCCAAAGGCTGGAAAACAAAAAAATACTGGCTTTTAAAACCTGGGGGAAACATTTCCTGATTTGTTTTGACACTTTCACCATCCGGATCCATTTGCTATTATTCGGCACCTACCGGATCAATGAAAAAAAAGATGCACTGATACGTTTGGGACTTACTTTTAAGGATGGCGAAATTAATTTTTACACCTGTTCCGTAAAAATACTAGAAGGAAAACTCAACGACTATTATGACTGGAGCGCCGATGTGATGAATGACCATTGGGATCCTGAAAAGGCAAAAGTCAAATTAAAAGAATTTCCCGATAAAATGATCTGCGATATCCTACTCGAACAGGATATCTTTTCCGGTGTAGGCAACATCATAAAAAACGAGGTCCTCTATCGCGTACGTGTGCATCCCGAAACACTGACCGGAAATATTCCACTCTCCAAAATAGACGAAATTATTGCTGAAGCACAAAATTACAGTTTCGAATTCCTGGACTGGAAAAAGAAAAATGTACTCAAAAAACATTGGCTGGCACATGGGAAAAAGACCTGTTTGCGCTGTAATTTACCATTGATCAAGGAATACACAGGATTCAAAAAACGCAGGAGTTTTTTCTGTGAAAACTGCCAGATACACTACTAATATGGACACAAAAACACTACATATCGGATGCTCGAGCTATAATACCGCTTCTTGGCTTGGAATTTTTTATCCTGAAGCAATTATGAAAAAACAGTGGTTTGAGTATTATTCCAGCCATTTTAAAACGTACGAGCTCAATGCTACTTTTTACCGGTTTCCTACCCTTAAAAGCCTGCAAAATTGGTATGACAAAACCCCGGAAGGATTTCTGTTCGCTGTCAAAGCCCCAAAGCAAATCACGCACTTTAATAAATTTGTAGAAGTGCAACAACTTGTATCCGATTTTTATAGCGTCTGTAAAGAAGGATTACAGGAGAAATTAGGCCCCGTGCTTTTCCAGCTACCGCCCAGTTTCAGTTATACCCCGGAAAGGCTGGAATTGATCATTAGCACCTTAAATCCTGATTTTACTAATGTGGTGGAGTTCCGAAATGAAAGTTGGTGGCTGCCGGAAGTCTACGAAGCTCTTAACAAAGCCACGATTACATTTTGCAGCGTCAATTATCCCAAATTGCCTACCACACTAATTGGCACTACCGATATCGGTTACATACGGCTGCATGGGAGCCCCAAATTATTTTATTCCGCTTACACCCCTTCCGAACTACAGGAACTATTTCAACAAATCCTAAACATGCAACAGTGGAAAACGGTCTATGTCTATTTTAATAATACTGCCAGTACTGCCGGAATTGAAAATGCAGTGGCTTTTCAAAAAATAGAAGAAGACCATAAAATAACACCGAAATAAAACTATATTTACAGCATTACAATGTCTTTATAAAATATACGATCCTTTTTTACAAAACTACCTTTCGGTAATTGTAAAACACTGTCACCCAAAATAAGTGGCAGTATACTTCTATGATTTAATTTTATAAAGCAACAAAATGAAACTACATAATAAAATAGCCATCATTGGCGGAACGGGAAAATCAGGTCAGTACCTTGTAAAAGAAGCACTGAATCAGGGTTATACAATAAAAGTACTCGTTCGAAATCCAGAACATTTTACAATCCAGCATCCATTACTTGAAGTCATACAGGGCAATGTCACCGATTATGCTACTGTATTACGACTGACAGCAGGATGTGATGCCATTATCAGCACATTAGGATTGGGAATTCCGAATAGTATTTTTACCGTTTTTAGCGAAGGGACGATCAATATCCTCCGTGCAATGGAATCTCGCTCGATACAGCGTTACATTGTTATTACCG
Source organism: Flavobacterium kingsejongi (assembly GCF_003076475.1). NCBI lineage: Bacteria > Pseudomonadati > Bacteroidota > Flavobacteriia > Flavobacteriales > Flavobacteriaceae > Flavobacterium > Flavobacterium kingsejongi. Next base: position 3,903,498 of record NZ_CP020919.1, read on the forward strand.
GACTCAATGTCGACACTCCAATGGACAATAAAGGACCTAAGACACAATGGGGAACCAATTATATGAAGGAGAACTTTCCTAAAACTAGCTCAGACAAACAATTGGAATACCAGTTATTGAAAGACAGTACTGTGAACTGGACTTTGGTACGCCTCCCATTAATTGTACAAACCGATGAACGGAATCCAATTACCCACAATCTCCAGGATTGTCCCGGTGATACTATTAGTGCCACCAGCCTTGCTATTTTCCTCTTGCAACAATTGCAGGATACAACTTTTATCCGGCAGGCACCTTTTATAGCGAATACATAATTAAGAAAGTATGCGGATCTATTCTAGATTCGCATACTTTTTACCTTATATCTTACTTCAAAACAGTACAACTATTTTGTTTTTTTATTGATCCAGTACAATATTTTAGCCTTTTTATCCCTCAAACAAGGCCTCATAAATAATGCAGAAACAAATCTATAAAACATAAATTATACCAGTATAATCAGTATTTCACGGTAAAAAAAGAGCCCTAAATTTATAAATTTAATACCCCAAATTTATAAATTCAGATTACATCCGTTTTTACAGTGCCTAAAACCTCCTTAGTTTTGGAATACAGAATCACAACAAAAAATACATTCGATTTTAGTCTAAGCATATTAGATATTGAATTAAAGTGTTATATCTATTTATAAAAAATGTCCGGAATTAACTCTGACACAGGGGACAAAAAAACCTGAAGGTAGGAAAAAAACTATATCTTTATGAAAAATTTATTATTTGGTTTCATGGCAGTAGCAGCATTTACAACATTAAGCAGCTTCACAAGTTTAGACACAGAAGCAGGAACAGTACCATGCAGATGGAGAACTATTAAAACAATTGATGGCGTGCAATATGCTTCAGCATGGACTGAAGGTAACTGTAACGTTACTCATGAGTTGAATGGTTCAACTACCTTAAGTCCGATAAAATAATAATTATTTTTAATTATCGATTTTAATATGAGGGTTACGAGAGTACCCTCATATTTTTATTTTATAAATTTTGCCTTATGAACCTACTAAAGTACCTACTATTCTATTTTGTATTCATGGCTACCCAAGCCCAAACAACTTCTAATGGTGAAGTGGAATACAAGCACACTGTAAATTACGGACATGGTGATTACAGTCGTAATTTTATTTTATATTTTGATGACAAAGCTTCCTATTTTGAAGAAGTTCTTGTAAAAAACAAACCAACCGATCTGGGTACAGATAGTGATGGTACGGAAAGAAAAGCCGAATATTTTAATGATAATACTCCTGAATATTATTATACCGATTTAAAAAATAATACGTTGGTTTTTAAACAACGTGTTGCTCAAAAAATTATCGCTGTAAACGATAAACCAGAGCCTATAAAATGGAAACTCAGCAACGAATTTAAAAAAATAGGCAGCTATGACTGCCAAAAAGCTACAGGTACTTTCCGTGGAAGAGAATACACGGCTTGGTTTACCCCAAAAATCCCTGTAAGCTATGGCCCGTGGAAACTTAATGGACTCAGTGGACTTATCCTTGAAGCCTACGATAAGGATGGTGCTTACAAAGTAAGAGCTACAAAAATAGGCCTTACCAAAAAAAGTATTGCCGGAAAAATAAGCAAAATCAATTCCGAAAAAAAAATAACGCTGGAAGAATACCGTAAACTCTGGAAAAGAAGGCATAAGGATCAAATTAGTTATTTGAATTCAAAACTATCCAAAGGAGAAGCCTTATTTAGTGAGGATAACCTGGATCCGGTGAAGGAAGTTGAAATCTTCAAATAACAACCCATCCTCAATTTTTTTACATCAGCCCTAATAAAATAAAGATGCCCCAAATCTTATTAAAAATTAGTATCCTGACAGGAATCTTATTGCTTCCTGTCATTTCTTTTTCACAGACTACATTTTCAGGTACGGTACGCGATACTGCCAATGTTGCAATTCCCTTTGCTAATATTTCTATAAGCCCGGAAAATAGTGCTGCTGTTACAGCCTATTGTACTTCCGACGATAAGGGGAACTATATACTGACGACAGACAAAATGGGAAATTTTTTATTAAACATCTCCGCATTATCATATAAGGCATTTTCTGTTCCGGTAACTATTACTACTACAAATCAAAATATAAAGCAAAATGCTGTTTTAAAATACGAAGCTTTTAGCCTTGATGAAGTTATCATTGAAAATGACAGCCCTATAGTAGTACGCAAAGATACTATTGTATTTGATGCTAAAGCTTTTGCCCAGGGAAATGAACAGGTCGTGGAGGATTTATTGCGCAAAATACCGGGCTTGAATATTAGTAGCGAAGGTGTGATTAAAATTGGCAATCAGGAGGTCGAAAAAGTAATGATTGATGGTGATGATTTCTTTGAAAGAGGCTATAAAATACTTACTAAAAACATGCAGTCCAATGCTATCGATAAGATCGAGCTGCTACAGCGTTATTCCAATAACCGCTTGCTGAAAGGGGTTGAAAAAAGTGATAAAGTAGCCCTAAACCTTACCCTAAAAGAAGGATTTAAGAGACAATGGTTTGGAAATATTAACGCCGGGTATGGCCTCGCCTCTGAAAATAGGTATGAGGTAAAAAGTAATCTGATGAACTTTGGCAAACAGGCCAAATATTATTTCCTTACCAATTTAAACAATACCGGTATGGATGCTACAGGAGATATAGACAACCTGATAAGGCCGTATCGTTTTGGGGAACCCGGTGGATTAGGTGATGACCAGACAGCTTATACTTTACTGAATATTTCCGCATCGCTTCCCGATCTAAAGCCCAGTAGGACAACTTTCAATAATGCCGAGTTGCTGTCGCTGAATGCCATTTTTACCATCTCGAAAAAAATGAAATTAAAAACATTGGGATTCTTCAACTGGGATGAAAATAATTTTTACCGAAATGGCTATGATACTTTCGTGTTAAATGGAGACTCCTTTACCAATACTGAAAATTATCAGATGCGTAAGAAAAAAATAATAGGGTTTGGTAAAATTGAATTTTCTTATGATATTTCTACAACACAGATGTTGGAATACAGCGGCAAATACAATAATGCTTCAGAAAAGACCCATACCGATTTACTTTTCAATAATGACCCAACCAATGAAAACTTACGATCCAAAAATGAGCTCATGGATCATAAAATCAATTACACCTATCGTTTAAATGAGCATCAGGTAATGTTGCTTTCAGGACATTATATCAATGAGAAAACGCCGCAGGGCTATGCGGTTAATCGTTTCTTTTACTCCGATTTATTTACTCCGGCTGCAGCGATAAATAATATCGCACAAAACAGTGAAAACAAAATGGAATACAGAAGTCTCGAAGGCCATTTGCTCCACAAAAGTGAAAACGGAAGTCTTTTTGAGTTTAAATTTGGTAATCAATACCGCAAAGACAGGTTATTATCTTCATTTTATTTAAAAGAAAACCAGGCTGAAATTGCAGCTCCTGAGGGATATCAAAACAACAGTGCCTATTTATCTAACGATTTATTCGCCAATGGGCGCTACAACTATAAGTTTCGGCGCTTTACCATCGAAGGAAATTTAGAGTTCCATCAACTGTACAATAAACTTGATAATACTATAGAAAGTCAAAAGGAAACACCTTTTTTTATAAATCCGAAAATAGGGGTTGAATGGCAGATCAATCAAAAAAATAAAATTGTAGCCAACTATTCCCATACGACAACCAATGCACGGATTTTCGATATCTATGACAGTTATGTTCTGACGGGGTTTCGCAACTTTTCAAAAGGAACCGGGACATTCAATCAATTAGGGGCTTCATCAGCATTTCTTAATTATACACTCGGCGATTGGGGTGATAAATTCTTTATCAATACCGTAGCCTCCTATACTAAAAACAATGATTTTTTTAGTACTAATTCATTCATTAATCCTAACTATGCATTATCTGAAAAAATTATAATCAAAGACCGGGAAAGCTTTCAGGCCGCAACAAATGTTGATCGCTATCTGAAGTTTATGTCTACAAACTTAAAACTTGAGGCCGGGTTTAGTAAATCAGAATATAAAAATATTGTCAATGATGAATTACGTAAAGTTGCTTCCCGCAATTACAATTATGGTGCTGAACTGCGTTCGGGTTTTCGGGGGGTATTTAATTATCACTTGGGAACAAAATGGCTCACTAATTCTGTAAAAACACCTGCTCTCAATAATTCGTTTACAGACAACCTTACTTTTCTTGACCTTTCTTTTATTTTTAGCAGTAAGTTCAACATACAAATTCAAACAGAACGCTACTTTTTCGGTAATTTAGACAAGAACAATAATCGATATTATTTTCTGGATCTTGAAGCCCGGTATGTCATAAAACCCAATAAGCTGACTATCTTCCTTTCCGGCCAGAATTTATCCAATACCAAAACATTCAGGAACTATACCGTGAGCGACATTAGTATCTCCAGTACCGAGTACCGCCTGATGGAACGTTATGGTTTGATAAAACTTGAATACTGCTTCTAAAAAAGCAATAAAAAAAGCACCGAATCCGGTGCTTTCTTATATTTTAAAACTATAGTAATTTAAGCTTTACGTCGTGTACGTTCTGTTTTTAATAGCGTCAGTTCACGGCTTGTTTGCCCGGCTACAGAAGTATTTTCCTCTGCACGGCGGATCAGGTAAGGCATCACATCGCGAACCGGTCCAAAAGGAAGGTATTTCGCCACATTATATCCCGCTTCTGCCAGGTTATAACTGATATTATCACTCATTCCATACAACTGCCCGAACCAAACCCGGTGATCGCCTTTGGCAATACCATTTTCCTGCATCAGCTGCATGAGTTTGTACGAACTGTCTTCGTTGTGTGTTCCTGCAAAAATGGACATCTTTTCCAGGTGTTCTACCATATAAGCTACAGCAGCATCATAATTGATATCCGTTGCTTCTTTGGACACACAAATTGGTGAAGTATAACCTTTTTCTTCGGCACGTTTATTTTCTTTTTCCATATACGCTCCACGAACCAGTTTCATTCCGATATAAAACCCTTCCGTTTTCGCTTGTTCGTGCAGTTTTTTCAAATAATCCAAACGATCCCAACGGTACATTTGCAGTGTATTAAAAACGATCGCTTTCTCCTTATTATACTTCCGCATCATCTCGGTCACCAGTGCGTCAGCAGCATCCTGCATCCAGCTCTCTTCCCCATCAATCAATAATGCCACATCTTTTTCATGGGCTGTTTTGCATACTAAGTCAAAACGGGTCACTACTCTTTGCCATTCCGCCGCCTCTTCAGCATTAAGCGTCTGGCCTTCACCCAATTTCTCATACAATTCAAATCGGCCTAAACCTGTAGGCTTAAAAACCGCAAAAGGAATTGCCTGGCGTTCTTTTGCAAATTCGATGGTTTTCAGGGTCATATCCAATGCCAGGTCAAACTGGCTCTCTTCTTCTTTCCCTTCAACAGAATAATCCAATACCGAAGAAACCCCTTTCGTGTACATTTTATCCACTACCGAAAGACAATCATCCTCACTCACACCGCCACAAAAATGGTCAAAAACAGTAGCACGGATCAATCCTTCTACCGGTAAATGCGCTTTTAGTGCAAAATTAGTCACTGCTGTACCAATCCGCACCAGAGGCTGGGAATCAATCATTTTAAACAAAAAATAAGCCCTGTCGAGCTCCGTATCACTTTTTAGGGCAAATGCGACTTGTGTATTGTTGAATATTTTTTCCATCATAATTTTAATAATGCTGCAAATATAAATAGTATAAAACTATTTTTTCTTAAAAATTGCCTTATTTTACCCGTTCTAAAAACGGAATTATTTAATTTTGTCCGGGAGCAAAAGTTCCGGCATATTTTTGGGTGTATTTCCCGCTGTAAGCTGTATCTTTTGGCTCAGAACCCCGGAGCCAAAAGGATACCCGCAACCATCGGGGCTAAAGGATCACAAAAGGTTCGAAAGAAACCCCGCTCCGACACTAATACAAATGAAAATACCAATGCCTGCGCGACAGGAAAATCCAATACCTTATGCAAACCATACAAGCCAACGGTTACGAAGTCGTTTTCAACCAGCACGGATATGAAGTGTTAAACGCGTTGTTACCGGAGAAAAAATATTCCAAAATATTTATTTTAGCCGATACCATCACTTCCGAATATTGCCTCCCCCTGTTCCTGCAGCAACTCGCTACAGAAACAGCGATCGAAATTATCGAATTTGAAACCGGCGAAGCCTTTAAGAATATTGAAACCTGTGTGGAAATATGGAATGTACTCACAGAATTGGGAGCCGATCGCAAAAGCCTCATGATTAATGTTGGCGGTGGCGTAGTGACTGATCTGGGTGGTTTTGTAGCTTCTACCTTTAAAAGAGGGATTGATTTTATCAATGTCCCTACCACACTCCTTTCGATGGTCGATGCTTCCGTTGGTGGTAAAAATGGGATTGACCTCGGCAATCTCAAAAACCAGATTGGAATTATTAATGTCCCACAACTGGTATTGATCGATACCGACTACCTGGATACTTTACCCAAAGAGCAACTGCGCTCCGGACTGGCAGAAATGCTCAAGCATGGCCTTATCTATGACAAAGCCTACTGGACCCAGTTTGCCGACCTTAGTACACTCGATCTTGCCGATCTTGATACATTGATCTATGATTCGGTAGTGATCAAAAACAAAATTGTACAGCAGGACCCTACAGAAAAAGGAATCCGGAAAGCATTGAATTTCGGACATACACTCGGACATGCGATAGAAAGCTATTTCCTGGAAAATGAAAATAAGAAAACCTTGCTGCACGGCGAAGCTATTGCAGCCGGAATGATCCTGGAAAGCTATATTGCCATGGAGAAAAATCTACTGACAGATGCAGAATACTCAGAGATCAAGCGCGGTATCCAGAATGTTTTTGAAGACATCATTTTCGAGAAAAGAGACCTTGCCCCTATACTGGAACTCCTGATTCATGACAAGAAAAATGAATACGGTACAATACAATTTGCGCTGCTTGATGGCATCGGAAAAACAGCCCTTAATCAAACGGTTGACAATGAATTAATTAACATGGCTTTTGAAGATTATAAATCTTAATATTTTTTTAATAAAAATGGTTGCTTTGCAGCTATAATATTTTTTACATTTGCCCGATGCGAAAAAACAAAAACTACCGATTCCAATCTCCCAAAGAGACCGAAAACAATAGTGCTTTCCAGAAGCTGTTGTGCCGGTTATTTTCGGTGAAAGGCATCCATAATTTTGATATTTTTCAATACTGCAATACCTATCAGGTAAAACTGCCTATCATTTACGCTAACATCAGGGTTTGAAAATAGGATTTCCTATCCGTTTTCACAGCAATTAACTTTAAATCCCCTGACGACTAAATGAATACAAAATATTTTGACCTGATCAACCAGACTTTCTATTTCCCACAGGAAGAATTCAAACTCAACAAAGACAACCTTCAGTTCCACAATATCGACCTGATGCGCCTTGTAGAGCAATACGGAACCCCATTAAAGTTCACTTATCTGCCACAGATTTCCACGAACATCAACAAAGCCAAAAGCTGGTTCCGGAAAGCTATGGAAAAAAACAAGTACGAAGGTAAATACTACTATTGCTACTGTACAAAAAGCTCTCATTTTGAATACATCATGAATGAAGCTTTCAAAAACAACATCCATATTGAAACTTCCTCCGCTTTTGACGTGAATATCGTTGAAAACCTTTTGGAAACAGGAAAAATAAATAAAAATACCTTTGTGATCTGTAACGGTTTCAAAAGAGACCAGTACATTGACAACATTGCACGACTGATCAATAATGGGCACAACAAAACCATTCCGATCATCGATAATTACGAAGAACTTGATTTATTGCAAAATGCCATTGATGGCAAATTCAAAATCGGGATTCGTATTGCAGCCGAAGAAGAGCCTAAATTCGAGTTTTATACTTCAAGACTTGGAATCGGTTACAAAAACATCGTTCCTTTTTACAGAAAGCAAATCCACGAGAATAAAGATGTAGAGTTGAAAATGCTGCACTTCTTTATCAACACCGGTATTCGCGATACATCCTATTACTGGAATGAGTTGGTAAAATGTCTGAAAGTGTACGTAAACCTGAAAAAAGAATGCCCAAGCCTGGACAGTCTTAATATCGGTGGCGGTTTCCCAATCAAAAATTCCCTGGCTTTCGAATACGATTACCAGTACATGATTGATGAAATCATCAACCAGATTAAAATTGCCTGTGAAGAAGCAGAAGTAGATGTTCCTAATATTTTCACAGAATTCGGTTCGTTTACCGTAGGTGAAAGTGGGGGAGCTATTTACCAGGTGCTGTACCAAAAACAGCAAAATGACCGGGAAAAATGGAACATGATTGATTCTTCATTCATTACAACACTTCCTGATACCTGGGCGATTAACAAGCGTTTTATCATGCTGGCCATCAACCGCTGGAATGACCAGTACGAACGTGTGTTATTAGGCGGCATGACGTGTGATAGCGATGATTATTACAACTCAGAGCAGAACATGAATGCCATTTACCTGCCAAAATACAACAAAGAGAAACCATTATATATCGGATTTTTTAATACAGGCGCTTACCAGGAAACGATCGGTGGTTACGGTGGACTACACCACTGCCTGATCCCACAGCCAAAACACATCCTGATCGACAGGGATGAAAATGGGATCCTGGCAACCGAAGTCTTTTCAGAACAACAAAGTTCAGAAGATGTATTAAAAATATTAGGATACGATAAAAAATAATTTATTTTTGAAAAATAATTTTCTGATATTTATATAACAGAAAAGAAAGCTTGACAAAGAAAACAAAAAACAAAACAAATGAGTAAAGGACCAATAAGTCAGTTTATTGAAAAATACTACCTGCATTTTAATTCCGCTACTGTTGTAGATGCGGCGAAAGCTTACGAACAACAGCTTCAGAACGGTGCAAAAATGATGGTTACCCTGGCCGGTGCGATGAGTACTGCCGAAATCGGAAAAATATTTGCCGAAATGATCCGTAAAGATAAAGTTCAGATCATTTCCTGTACAGGTGCCAACCTGGAAGAAGATGTCATGAACCTGGTAGCACATTCTCATTATGAGCGTGTTCCTAACTATCGTGACCTTACACCACAACAGGAATGGGATTTATTGGAAAGAGGACTTAACCGTGTTACTGACACTTGTATTCCGGAGCATGAAGCTTTCCGCAGACTACAAAAACACATCCATAAAATATGGAAAGATGCTGAAGATGCTGGCGAACGCTATTTTCCGCATGAATTCATGTACAAAATGCTGCTTTCCGGCGTACTTGAAGAATACTACGAAATTGACTTAAAAGATAGCTGGATGTATGCTGCTGCTGAGAAAAACCTCCCGATTATTGTTCCGGGATGGGAAGACAGCACAATGGGTAACATTTTTGCTTCCTATGTAATCAAAGGAGAATTAAAAGCTTCTACGGTGAAATCCGGGATCGAATACATGACCTATCTTGCTGACTGGTATAGCAAAAATAGCAGTAAAGGTGTTGGATTCTTCCAGATTGGTGGTGGTATTGCAGGAGATTTCCCAATCTGTGTCGTTCCGATGCTGTATCAGGATATGGAAATGCATGATGTACCATTTTGGAGCTACTTCTGCCAGATCTCTGACTCAACTACCAGTTACGGTTCCTACTCCGGTGCGGTTCCTAACGAAAAAATTACCTGGGGGAAACTGGATATCAATACCCCAAAATTTGTTATCGAATCGGATGCTACTATCGTTGCGCCATTAATTTTTGCTTATCTACTAGATTTATAATCGATTTTTATGAAAAGAGTTATTGTTGATTACGCCAAATTAACCAATGAAATCTTGACCCTATTGGTTGAAAGATTCCCCGACGGATATGATGATTCCAACATTATCCGCTTTAAAAATGCCAAAAATGAAACCATCGAAGCAGTGGAAGTTCGTACAGAAGATACTATCTATCTCGTAAAAGTAAGTACCAAACTGGCTGACAGAATTGAAAATTTCGATGAAGATATCGATATTGATGAAGTAGCAGCGCCAATCAAAGGCCTTAAGATCGATGACGACGATGATATCGATGACGACGATGATGATGACGATAAAATCAAAGATTCTGATGATGCTGCAGATGGTGAGGATGACGACGATGATGATGACAGGGATACTGAAGATATCGCAGACGAAGAAGATGAAGATGAGGACGAAGATTAATACATCCTACTAAAAATACAATCAAAGGAACTCTGTTGAGTTCCTTTTTTTTATACCGTTATTTTTTTAAAATACACCAATAGCGCCATTTATAACATATTTTAGTATTTTTACATAAATATATACGCCATGACAGATCAATTACACGCCACCTTAAAGGAGAATTTTGGGTTCGAAAAATTCAGGCCCAACCAGGAAGAAATTATCAATTCGGTGCTTGCCGGTACCGATACCGTAGCCATTATGCCTACCGGAGGCGGAAAATCAATCTGTTTCCAGCTTCCTGCCCTCTTGCTTCCCGGGATTACCATTGTGATCTCCCCGTTAATCGCCCTGATGAAAGACCAGGTAGACAGCCTGAAAGCCAATGGCATTAGTGCCTGTTTTATCAATAGCACCCAATCGGCCATTGAGCAGCAGCTACTTATCGAAGCATTGAGAAACCATACCATTAAACTGGTGTACCTTGCACCCGAAAGCCTTTCCTATCTTGATAAAGCTTTTAACGACCTTACCGTGAGCCTAATCGCTATCGATGAAGCGCATTGTATTTCATCCTGGGGACATGATTTCAGGCCGGCCTATACCAACCTGAGTTATTTAAAAAACCGATTCCCCGCTACTCCGGTACTGGCACTTACCGCTACCGCAGATAAAGCCACCCGTGAGGATATCATCACACAGCTCAACCTGCAGCACCCTAATAAATTCGTTGCCTCTTTTGACCGTAAGAATCTGAGCCTGGAAGTACGGCTTGCACAAAACAGGATCAAGCAGATTATCGAGTTCATCACCGAAAAACCTACAGATTCCGGTATCATCTATTGCCTCAGTCGGAAATCTACGGAAGAAATAGCCGATAAGCTTCAAAAAGCCGGTATCAATGCAAAAGCCTACCATGCCGGGCTGAATTATGAAGAACGTTCCAGAACACAGGATCTTTTTATCAATGACCAGGTACAGATTATCTGTGCGACCATTGCCTTTGGGATGGGAATCGATAAATCAAATGTGCGCTGGGTCATCCATTACAACCTGCCCAAGAATATCGAAGGCTATTATCAGGAGATCGGTCGTGCCGGACGGGACGGGCTTCCCTCCGAAACCGTATTATTTCAAAGTTATGGCGATGTCATCCAGTTGCAGCAGTTTGCCAATGAATCGGCTAATGCTGAATTCCAGCTGGCTAAACTCGACCGTATGAAACAATATGCCGATGCGCTAAGCTGCCGCCGGAAAATTCTGCTCAGTTATTTCGGGGAACTTATTTCCGAAGATTGTGGGAATTGTGATGTTTGCAAAAATCCACCCGCTTTCTTTGATGGGACAGTGATCGCCCAGAAAGCACTTTCAGCCATAGTCCGTTTAAACCAAAATGAAAGCCTCGGAGTCATTGTAGATTTCCTGAGAGGTTCCAAAAACGCCCATATTTTTGACCATGGCTATCAAAATCTAAAAACCTATGGTATAGGTACTGAAATTTCATGGCAGGACTGGAACCAATACCTGATCCAGCTTATCAATCTCGGCTATTGCGAAATCGCTTTTCACCAGAATAATAAAATTAAACTGACCGCTTTTGCAAAAAAAGTGCTGTTTGAAAATCATACGGTACAATTGACCAAAGCCAATCAACCCATTACTGCGCCGAAACCCGAGAAACCTGCACGGCAAAAAGCGGCTGCTTCCTCCCTATTTGAAATGCTCCGTAAATTACGGCAGCAAATTGCAACCGAAGAAAAGGTCCCGGCTTATATTGTATTCAGTGATGCCGTACTCCGGAATATTGAAAATGAACGCCCGATGTCAGATACCGAGTTTTTAGCTGTTGATGGTGTCGGAAAAGCTAAAATGGAAAAATATGGTGACGAATTCATTGCGCTGGTCCAACAATTTCAAAAAGAAAAGAAAACTAAAGCCCGAAAAACCGATACTTTCCTGGAGACTTTTGATTTCTATACCAAAGGAAATAGCCCGGAAGCTATTGCCGCAGCCCGCAAACTGAGCCTGACGACTATTATGTCGCATCTGGCAAAATTATACATGGATGGCAAAAACATCAATATGTTTGATTTCGTTTCCCGGGAAGAAGTGACCAAAATCCAGAGTGTGCAGTTGCAATTGGGATACCCTACAGGCCTGAAAGCCTACTTTGATCATTTTGAAGAAGCTATTTCTTACGAAAAGATCCGGTTAGCACTCGCTATTATCGAAAAAGAACATTTAGATGCTGAAGCAATTCAGTAAATCTATAATCCTACATAACAAAAACCCGGAAAGCCTGCAATAGGCTTTCCGGGTTTTATATGCTAAACAATACTGTCCTATGCTTCGTGTACATATTCTTCCGTCAGGTAACGCTCACGGAAGATTTTTTCGTGGTGTTTCTGATGCCCGATAATCATAAAACCTAATGCACCTACGGTTATGGCATTTTCAGAAGCAATTCCCTTACGTTCCAGGAGTTCTTCCGAAAAAGTCTTATACAGTGCAATAGTGGATTGACGTACCAATGCCATTTCCGTCAGCATGTCTTTCAGGTGCCTCGCATTCGCGTTTGTATTTTCGGCATATGAACTTTCATCGAATCCTGGCAACTGCGTTTGATCGTTTCTGGAAAAACATAATGCCCGGTAAGCAAAAATGCGTTCCGTATCGATCAGGTGCTGGATAATATCTTTAATAGTCCATTTTCCGGGAGCATAACGGTAATCGTGTTTGTCCATTGGAATATCCTGCACAAAACGGATAAAATCATGAACGGATATTTCCAGTTCCTCCACTAAGTCCCCATCATTCAGAAGGCTTACATAGTTGGCATAATACGGCGCATAATCAGTACTTTTTAATTGACTTGTTCTCATATGTTTTAGTTGTATTGTATTTAAGCGGAATTCCTGCTGGCATTGATGTTTCCAAATAAGGAGCGTGTTACGATTTTCTCATAAACAGCGATCATTGCTTCATCCTGATTTTCCTCTTCGTTAAGTTCACTAATTTTCAGTAATGCATATTGCTGGATAGTCAATAGTGGCAGTACGATATTTTCCCTCACTTTAATTGAGGCTTTACTGTCCGGATAATTTTCCATCAGCGTTTCAAAGCCTGCAAGTTTAAGCAAAAGCCGTTCGGTTTCCAAATATTCGGTGTGAATAATCTGCCAGAATTCCCCAAACTCCGGATCGTCTTTCATGTACGCTGTCAATGCAAAAAAGGATTTAGCAAGGGACATCATACTATTTTCGATCAGGGTCTTAAAAAACATGGAGTTATTGTATAAATCCTGGACTTTATCCCATTCCTGGCTGTCTTCAAATGATTTTAGTGCACCACCCAGTCCAAAGAATCCAGGAACATTTTGTTTCAGCTGGCTCCAGGCTCCTACAAAAGGAATCGCCCTCAGGTCATTAAAATCAAGCGTTGCCGATTTACTCCTTTTGGCAGGGCGGCTACCGATATTGGCCATGGAATAATATTTTAAAGCACTTCTACGCTCCAAATACGGAATGAACTTAGGATGTTTTTTAAAAGCCAGGTATTCATCATAGGCATATTTTGCGAGCCTGTCCATGGTCTCCACCTCACTGGTAGAAAGCATATTTTCACCTTTGCTGAAAATCTCATTGGAGATTCCGGCACTTAAGAGATTCTCAAGATTGTAACGGCAGGTATCGCGGGTACCAAAATTGGAACTTATCGTCTGTCCCTGGATAGTAATCTGGATTTCTTCATTTTCGATATTAGGTCCCAGTGAAGCATAGAATTTATGGGTTTTACCGCCACCACGTGCCGGTGGGCCACCACGGCCATCAAAGAATATGACTTTGATGCCATATTTGCGTGACATGGCCGTCAGGGATTCCTTAGCCTGGTAAATTCCCCAGTTAGCCATCAGGTAGCCTCCGTCTTTGGTTCCGTCAGAAAAACCAAGCATGATGGTTTGCTTCATGCCCCTTCGAGCCAAATGTTCCATATACGATTCATTCTGGTACAACTGCTCCATTACCGTATCAGCAACATGAAGGTCTTCCACGGTTTCAAATAAAGGAATAATATCTACTGTCGGCTGTTCCCATCCGGTCAGTTGAAACAACGCTAAGGTTTCATAGACATTATGGGCATTTTCATTATTACTGATGATATAACGGTTAGCGCCCAGTTCCCCATTCTCCTGCTGTATTGTTTTAATTGCCGCTACAGATTCCAAAGTTGATTTTGTCATCTCATCCGTAAACCAGTCTGCCTGTATGTTTCCTTTTGCTGCAGCCAAAACTTTCAGTCGTGCTACTTCCTCCAGTTCAAAATAATTATCCGGAAAAATAGACAGGTTCCTTTTTTGTGTTTCTGCAACAATATTTTTGAAAACGCCATCGTGGATTTTACTATTCTGGCGAATATCGAGTGTGGCAAAATAGAATCCGAAAACATCCACCTTATTAATAAGGTCATTGATGTCGTCGATATATAGGGATTGCTTCTCATTGATCAGCAACACCCGTATCTCTTTTAATTTCGCTTTAAACTCTGCTACGGTAATGAATATCTCACCATCAGAATAGAATACCGAACGGTAAAGCTTTTGTTCAACATCCAATACTATAGCATCTATTTTTGAGAATGTTAGCTTTCGTTTTAAAGCACGGATATCTTTGTAATAACACTTTAATATGGAGGATCTCAGCCGTGCTGCCACTTTGAGAGTAATATCAGTTGTAACGAAAGGATTTCCATCCCGATCGCCTCCAGGCCAGAATCCCAGGTTGACAATTGCATTGTCTTTCAGTTCTCCGCCCAAGATATTCTTTTGAAAATATTGAAGGATTTCCCCAATGGAATAATAGAATACATTTTCCAGGTACCAGGTCAGGCTAACTGCTTCGTCAAAAGGTGTCGGCTTTTCTTTTTTGATAAAAGGTGTTTTTCCCAGCTGCGCTAAAAGCTGCCGAATACTGTTCAGGTCATTTTGTTTTATCGCTGCAGTAAGATCGGTAATGATCCCCAATACAGACCCGGGATAGAATTGTGTCGGGTGTGCGGTAAGGACCGTACGGATCTTAAAATCATCCAGCACTTCCCGCAGTTTACCCATCTTATTGTTGGATTCCGCTTTCTCCTTAATATTACGCAGGGAACCTGTTCCTTCAAGATTATGGACAACGGCAAATGAAGCATCCTCAATGGCGTCAAAAAGGACGACCTGCCGCTCTACATACTGTATAAAGCGAAACATTATATCAATCTTCTGCTGTTCGCTGGCATTTTCCAGGTAACGTTCGGAAAAACCGTTTACAATATCTTTGGGAGAATCTCCTTTTTTAAAGCCGGCTTCACAGCATTCGGAAAAAAGGGGAAGAAGGGCACCTGTATTATCAATAGAATCAAAAGGAAGTGTGATAAAAATACTATTGAAAAGCTGGTATTTTAAAAGAACGTTATTATTAAAACGTTCCATTTTCGTGGGGGTATACATCGGCTTAAAATTTTTATTAAATTAATAAAAAAACCTCAGATAACAGTATCTGAGGTCTTAAATAAATTTTAAACTTTGTATGTAAATTCGTAATATCTCCCTGTCATACCGTCGCATTACGACAATCTAAAAGAGGCAATGCCGAAAAAGCACTGCATCATATTACGCTATAGAGTACCCAGTAAAAAGCGTGGTGAATTACATGTTTTTGAAGATGGTATGCATCAGACGTTTTTTGTCATTGATGCTTTCTTCAAGTGAAATCATAGTTTCAGTTCTGTAAACTCCTTCGATATCATCGATCATGAAAATTACTTCTTTGGCATGTTTAGTATCCATAGCTCGGATTTTGCAATAGATATTGAACTTTCCAGTAGTAACGTGTGCTACAGTTACAAATGGGATATCATTAATACGCTCTAAAACAAATTTTGTTTGTGAGGTATTGTGCAGGAATACTCCAATATAGGCAATAAAAGAATACCCTAATTTTTCATAGTCCAATGTTAGTGATGACCCTGTGATAATACCAGCATCCTCCATTTTTTTCACTCTCACATGTACAGTACCGGCAGAAATTAATAATTTCTTGGCGATATCTGTAAATGGAACCCTTGTGTTATCGATCAACATATCCAAAATCTGATGATCTACCTCATCTAAACGAAACTTACTCATAGTGTGTATTCAGTATTAAAAAATTTTACTATTATTCTACAGCAAAAAAACTAAAAAAAATCAGATTTTAGAGCAAATCATTAAATATTTGGCATTCCGTTAACAATTTTAACCTTATTTCCCAAATAAAAGTCAGCTTTTTGACCTATTTCAGGAATCGGGTGGCTATTGTCAGCATAAATAGCCTCTTTTGCATCGAATTCAAAATGTCCGTAAAAACCTTCTAAATTTCCAATTTCTTTAATATGAGCCTCAAAAATTATATTATTCTCAATTAGCTTCTCTGTATATTGAATTGCAAAATTCGTAATTATTTCTTTATTATCATACTTAATTTTGATATTTTTATACATCATATCAAAAAATACACAATTATTTTGTGGTATAAGGAAATAATCGTGCAGATTTTTAGCAACTAAAACGTTTTCGTAAATACATTCAATTCCTGCTAATAATGAAATTAAAATAAATTTCCTGGTAACATCACGCTGGTAATCTTCCTGAAAATGACCGGCTTCAAAAAGTACTGTTGGTACATTCAGGTGCTGAAATGTATCTCCAATACAGTTGATATTAAAAGAATCATCAAATCGTCCTATTTGTCCGGGAATAAAGTGCTGTAACACCTCATTCATCGCTACAATAAGCTGTATAGCCGCCTCACGTGTTGGATTGATTTCGCGTGCATCATTATAGGAAGGCGCTAAAAAGGATACTGTAGCTGGTTTACCGGTAGTATCTACGCCAAAAATGGTCCGTTGATCGTGGAGGTTAAAGCAATAATCCGGCATAAAACCTTCAAATACCGCACGCAATACCCTGCTCTCCGGCTGTGTCAGATCCTGTGAGTCCCGATTAAGATCTACCGCATTAGCATTAGCCCGAGTATATAAGGAAGCACCATCCGGATTTAGCATTGGTATAATAAGGACCGTAACCGCATCCAAAATTGGTTTCGCCTCGTCACTCTCCAGAAAAAGCATTAGGTCAAAAACAGCTTTGGTTGTCGTTGCTTCATTGCCATGCATCTGCGACCACATCAATATTTTCGTTTTACCGGTTCCGATCCGGTACTCATAAATTGGTTTTTCGAGGACCGAATGCCCGATTATTTTTACATGCGGTTTCCGATGCGGTTCCTGTAATAAGGGTTCAATATGGTCTAAAGTAATATAGCGTCCTGATAGGGATGCTACAGTATACTGTTGGGCTAATTTTTCGAAATTCATGGCTTTATTTTAGATTTACAAAAGTAAACATCTTATTTTTTACAATTGTAAACAATACAATTTGATGGTTAGTTTAATATTGTAACCACTTATATTTTCACCTTACCATGCTTTAACAGCACTGTTATGTATATTTAATTACAAAACAAATATAACCTAACATTCAATCAGTTAACATTGCTTATTTAATCCTTCACTTATAGTATATTTGCAAATAAATGCTAATATCCACGGTATATCATTCTGTTTTGTTACATTTGTAATCAACAGCATTCCAATAAACATGTTACAATGGTAAACACAGAAGACTTTATAAAAAGGCTGGAAAAGATATTGGATTATTATGCGCTCAATGCTTCTGCCTTTGCCGAGAAAATTGATGTGCAGCGCTCCAGTCTCTCCCATCTCCTATCCGGAAGAAACAAACCCAGCCTCGACCTGATCCTAAAAATTACCGATGAATTTCCAGAGGTCAATTTGTACTGGCTGCTAAAAGGCAAAGGGCAATTTCCTGGGTCCAGTGATGATGGGGTACCAATGGCCGAACCAAAAATCAAGGCTCCGGCTCCGGAAAAAATCACGGCCAGTACCCAGCCTGATTTATGGGATGCCGTCGAAACCACTGCACCGATACTTCCAAAAACAGAAACACGCCCCCTTCCCCTTCCGGATAGTACCACAGAAAAAGCCATTGAGCAGATTGTAATATTTTACCGTGACGGTACGTTCCGGCACTACAATCCCAACAAGGCATAAAAAAACCTGCTCCAAACGGAACAGGTATTATAGTATAACGGATGTCGGTGATTAGTCGACGTCGAAATTATATTGAGGATTCTTGCCCGAAACTCCTTTGTAATGTTGCCGGATGATTTTCAGGTCGGCAGTGATGTCACCTGTCGGATAAAAGGGTGCTCCGATCTTTACTTCTTTTTTACCGTAGTCAAATGCGACCGGGATAATAGGCACGTTGGCTTTGATCGCGATATAATAAAATCCCGTCTTCCACTCCGTTACTTTCTTACGGGTACCTTCGGGAGCTATGGCCAGGCGGAATACCGGCTCTCTTTTAATCACTTCTGCTATCGCTTCTACTTTGTTCTGCCCTTTTGTACGGTCTAAGGGTGCGCCACCCATCCATTTCAGGTACGGGCCAAAGGGGAAACGAAAAAGCTCTTTCTTGGCGACATAGTTCATTTTTATTCCCATACTGCCCCGGGTCAGGACGCCGATAAAGAAATCCCACCAGCTGGTATGTGGCACCACAATCATGATGCATTTTTTAAGTTCCCTGTCAATTGTGCCGTTAATTTTCCAGCCGAGTAGCCTCAGGAAAATCCATCGGTATATTTTTTGCATCTTTTGATTTTATATTGCGGTAAAAATAATATTATTCTTTTATTTTTGAGAAAAAATTACATGCTCAAACGCTTCTTCAGTTACTTTATTCCGGTGATGGTCTACCAGAAGAAATCGGAGATCAATAAAAATCTCGAAGTGACCTGGAATAACGGACAACTGGTCCTCGACTCCAAAAACACCAATTACTCGTACGGGAGCCTGCAGCGTATTTTACGCAAAGGATTGCAGTATATCGGATTTGAGCGTATCCGGAATTTTGAACAGATTCTCGTATTGGGTGTGGCTGGCGGCAGCGTGATCAAAACACTGGCCGAAGAAATAAAATGCAAAGGGCATATCACAGGCGTTGAGATTGATCCAGCCGTGATTGCGATTGCCAATGAGTATTTTGGACTGGACCGGATTCCGAATGTGGAAATCATCATTGACGATGCTTTTGAGTTTATCCTGAAAACCAAAAACCGCTACGACCTCATCATCATTGATATTTTCCAGGACCTGACGATGCCGAATTTCCTCTTTGAGGAGTTTTTCATCCACCGCATCAATTACCTGTTGCGCAAAGAGGGGTTTATCTTATTCAACACGATGACGCTAACCCCGGAGCATACACAACGGAACCTCGACTACCGTTCGAAGTTTGACAGCGATTATTCCGTGCGGATGTATCCCAAAGTGGAAGACCACAATGAGCTGTACACTATTAAAAAATTACGGTAAGCGTTTAGAGCATTTTCCGGGCTTTCTCCAGATCTTCTGCAGTATCGATCCCGATGCCTACATGCGTAGTTTCGACCATTTTTATTTTCTTGCCATATTCCAGGTAGCGCAGCTGCTCTAACTTTTCAGAAGCTTCAAGGCTTTTCATCGGCAGGCGGCTAAAGTCCATCAGGGCCTCTTTACGGAACGCATAAATCCCGATATGCTGGAAATAGCGTACGCCGGCATTCGTATCCCTTGGAAATGGGATTACCGAACGCGAGAAGTACAATGCCAGGCCATTCTGATCCACCACTACTTTTACGTTATTCGGATTGTCTATCTCCTCCGGAATGGTGATCTCCCGCATCAGGGATGCCAAATCAATTTTCTTCTCGCCATCGTTCCTGAAAACGGACAATACCTGCTCCAGCGGCTCGCGGTTGGTAAAAGGCTCATCCCCCTGCACATTGACCACGATATCCACATCCATCGTTGCTACAGCTTCGGCGATACGGTCACTGCCCGATTCGTGTTCGGCAATACTCCGGATGGCTTTACCGCCATGTGAAACGATTTCATCATAAATATTGTCCGAATCGGTTACGACAAAGACATCATCGAATAGTGCCGTGGCTACAGCAGCTTCATACGTGCGTAAAATAACGGTTTTGCCGCCCAGGTCCTGCATGAGTTTGGCAGGAAAACGGGTCGAGGCATAACGGGCGGGTATCATGGCTATTATTTTCATAATCGTAGGGTAACTAAGGATTCATTTTGGTGTTGCTATTAGTGTCCGGCTTCATTAAAATTCTCATCTTTAAAGCCAATCAGGTAGAGTTTGTCTTTGGCCCGCGTCACGGCGGTATACAGCCAGCGGATATAATCGCGGTCGATTCCGTTGGGCAGGTAGGGTTGTTCTATAAATACGGTATTCCATTGCCCACCCTGCGATTTGTGACAGGTGATGGCATACGAGAATTTGACCTGCAGCGCATTAAAATACGGATTGGCTTTCACTTTCTGGAATTTCTTGTATTTCGAATATTCCGATTCATAATCCAACAGCACTTCCTGATAGAGTTTATTGGACTGTTCATAAGTAAGTGACGGCGATTCGCTGCTTATCGTATCGAGTAGCAGGACGGTTTCAAACGGTTTCTGGTTCGGGTAATCGACCATGCGGATTTTGACAGTGGCGAATTTGAATTCATAGAGTTCCTGGATCTTAAAAATCTCCAGTACTTCGATAATATCCCCATTGGCAATAAATCCTGCTTCGTCCGATTCCTTGAGCCAGAAATAATTATTCTTCACGACCATCAGGAAATCCCCGGTAGATAGGTCGCTTTCCTTGTCCAGTATCCGGGTACGGATCTGTTGGTTGTACTGGTTCGCCCTTTTATTGGAACGCACAATAAACGCCGTATCCTCCACCCCATAATTACTGTAGGCGGTATTAATGGCATCCTGGATAACATATCCATCGCTAAGGCGAACAATATCTTTAAAGCCCCGTACATAAAACTGAAAGGTATCGATAAAGTTTGATTTGAGTATTTCCCGTAATTCGGTTGCATTGTATAAGATCCCGGAGTTTTCCTCCTGACGCATTACTTCATCGAGTTCGATATGCTGTACGTCCATATTGTAATGGATGCCTAAGGTTTCTGTATTGAGTGCCGGGCTTACATCCATATTCACCGGTGGCAGCTGCGCGGTGTCTCCTACGAAGATCATCTTACAATTGGTACCGCTGTAAACGTACTGAATTAAGTCATCCAGCAAGGAAGCGGTTTCAAACATGCTGCTATCGGTATTCACATCGGAGATCATGGAGGATTCATCGACGATAAAGATCGTATTCTTGTGTTTGTTGGGTTGCTTGGTAAAGCTTACGCCACCACCGCCACCAGCTTTGGGGAAATAGATTTTTTTATGGATCGTGAAGGCTGGCTTCTGTGAATAATTGGCAATAACCTTGGCTGCACGCCCTGTAGGCGCCAATAGCACAAATTTCTTATCAATATCCTGAAGGTGGTTGACAATCGTGGCAATCACCGTTGTTTTCCCGGTTCCTGCATAGCCTTTCAGTACAAAAATTTCATCCCTATTGGTATTGGTGACAAAATGGGCGATTTGCTGGAAGAAGAGATCCTGTTTCACAGTGAGGCGAAAAGGGAATTTCTTTTTTAGAATGGCATAAAACAGTCCTGAACTCATTAGTGTGTTGTATATTTTTGGAGGCTCAAAGATAAGCATGAATTCTTTGGCACCTGCCTTTGTGGAAAAAAATTGTAGGCTATTTCAAATTCGCTTGCGCTAAAACCGGGCTGTGGCTGATGGTATAGCCCCGACAGCAGCGGTATCTTTTTTGCCCGTACGCCGGTCCTTTTCCGCTTAAAAACGGGTGGGCAAAAAAATACAAGCGTATGGCGGGAATAACGCCGCTAAAATGCTGAAAGTTTTGCTCCTGATCCCCATGCTATCTAAAAAAATTGTAAGTTTGCGGACTGTCCCAAGAGTAGTTCAGGACGTTAAAAAAGTCGCTTTCCCAATCCTATGTCATTAAAATATAACACAAGCATAACGGAAAAAATATACAAAAAACTGTCCCTTCAGGTATCTTTGAAAGGGCTTTCATTTTGTATTTTCGATACGTTAAACTTTGAGGTGGTAGCGGTAAAGGAGATTGATTTTGCCGATTTCCCGGAAGCTGACAAGGTGGAAGACCACTATTGGAAGGCATTCCTGGATTATCCGGAGTTAATGAAGCTGTATGATGAGATTGTGGTGGTGCATGAGAACAACCTTTCGACGTTTGTGCCGAATGCATTATTTGATGAGCAGTACCTGAGCCACTACTTAGAATACAATACGAAGGTTTTTGAAACGGATTTCTTTGCTTTTGATACGCTGGAGAATTATGATATGAAAAACGTGTATATCCCGTATGTGAATGTCAATAATTACCTGATCGACCAGTTTGGGCCGTTCGAATACCGGCATACCCAGACGGTACTGGTAGAAAAACTGCTGGACTTGTCGAAGAATATCGATGAGAAACAGGTGTTTGTACACTTTCGGAAGCAACAGTTTGAGATTGTAGTGGTCGAAAACCAAAAGCTCTTGCTGTTCAATTCTTTTGAATACCATACGCCGGAGGATTTTATCTACTACCTGCTGTTTACCGCGGAACAACTAAAGCTGAATCCGGAGCACTTTAAACTCCGCTTGCTGGGCGCGATATCGGAAGAAGACCCTCTGTATGCGATTGCGTATAAATACGTACGGAATACGGCATTACTGGACACTGCCAACTTGGAGCAGTATAACAATTTTGGGGCTTTACAGAACCTAAAGCATTTTATTTTATTTAATTTATGAGAATCATTTCCGGAAAATATAAGGGACGACGACTAACGGCACCTAAGAATCTCCCCGTTCGGCCGACTACAGACATGTCCAAAGAAGCCCTTTTTAATATCCTCAACAACTATTTTAGTTTTGAAGGGCTAAAGGTGCTGGACCTGTTTTCCGGAACGGGAAATATAAGCTATGAATTCGGATCCCGCGGCAGTGATAATATCACGTCTGTAGATGGCGATTTTGGCTGTATCAAGTATATCAAGCAAACGGCAGAGGAATTTGACTTTAATATCTCGGCCATCAAAAGCGATGTATTTAAATTCTTAGAAAAGAACAAGGCTTCCTATGACCTTATCTTTGCCGACCCTCCGTATAACCTCGACCAGGCTTCGTTTGAGAAGATCGTCCTGCTTGTTTTTGAAAACGAACAGCTGAATGATGATGGGATGATGGTTATCGAACATTCCAAGCATACCAAACTCGACCACATGATCAATTATTCCTTCCATAAAAACTATGGCGGATCGGTATTCACTTTCTTTGAACTCAACCATGAGGAATCGGAAGATGTCAAAGACACCGGACTGGACGCTACCGAAGAAGGATAATTGCACCTTACTACGATCAATATCTTACGAAAATAAACGCTTTATCCCCGCCTATAGCGGGGATAAGGCGTTTGGGTACTATTTCTAATTGGCATTACCGAATCCTATTGGTATTTTCATCCACCACTTTCTCCGTATATGCGGAGGCTTTGACTTTCCCGAAGGTATAGCGCAGGTTAAGGGCGAACTCATGGACATTGGTAAAGTAAGTCGTCTGGATCGCAACCGGATACAATTGCATATCCTGCTTATAGGCCATACTCTCCCAGATATCGTTACAACTAATGGTACATTGCCAGCTCTTCCCTAACTTTTTGGATACCGAGAGGTCCATGCACCATAAAGGCTCGACATTAAAAAAAGTCTCGGTGCGCTTCCCTATCGCCCAGCCTGAAACGGCAATTGTAAAATCATGCGGCAGTGTAAACATCTGGCTGGAATACAGGTACAGGAACGGATTCGACTTTCGGGGCGCTACCGAAGGATCTTCAACCCGGTTCCATAACACACTCACGATATTGATGCTGTTCCAACTATTATGGGTAAAAGGCATTGTAAATTCCAGCGTATATCCGGTTTCTTTTTTGAAGTTGAGCGGTAGCGAGGTCAGCAGTGTTTTTGCTGCGTCATAATCATAGCCGTAATACATTGACCCCCGTCGGTCATAATAGGTCAGCTTTATGGATTTATCGTTCCGCTGGTAGTTTAAAGTCACTTCTGATGTAAAGGCAGGATTTAGGTTGCTATTCTGCGAAAAGGCATAATACGGATTAATATAGGCCGTCACCTGGGTTAACGAGGCATATTCCGGACGTTCGATACTGCGGGCATAATTCAGGCTGATCGTCTGGGTACTGTCTACCGGGAAGTCCAATTGTACCTTAGGGAAGAAGTTGTCCAGCTGTTTGCGGATGGGCGGCGCACTATCGTCTTTAAAATGCCCCCGGACTTTCATATCTTCCATGCGGGCACCCAAGCGATAACTCATTTTATGAAACGTACCGGAGAGCTGGGTATAAGCCGCGGCCTGCTGCTCCTGATGCCTGTAATTGGAATGGGTTGTGGCCTGTTGCTCATAATCATTCACGTTAAATACCGATCGTGCCGTGGTAATCCCATACAGTACCCCAATTTCCCACTTGATCCCTTTTCCGATCAGCTGTTCATAATCGATACGGCCCGAAAAAGCATCCAGGATAAAATGCTGCTTCCGGAATTGCGAATACAAAGGAGCCGCATCATTATAGGTATTATAGACGTCATAGTTCCCCTTCCGGTTAAGGCCGGAATACTGGAATCCTGTAAAAAGCTGGGCTTCCTTTTCCTTAAACTTCTTTTGGTAGTTCAGGAAGGCATTCAAAAAGTTACGGTAAGCCCGCGTATCACTATCTGTAGCCACCCGGGTAGCATTTGCCTCCTGTATCAGCGCAGAATTTGCATAAATGGTGCTGTGGTCTTCTATATATTGATTGTTGGCGGTAAAAGAAAAGTAATCGGTGTCGTTGATTTTATACACTACTCCTACGCCACTGTTCAGTTCAGGCTTAAAGGTTTTAGCATGTACATCATAACCCGACTGCAGGTCTTTTTCGGCAATAGTGAAGTTACTGGCATTCCCTTCCCAGGGCTTGCTTTGGTTGTACGACAGGTTGGCTTTAACTTCAAAACGTCCCTTTTGAAGGCTCGAGTTAAGGTTGAGGTAATTACTGTAAAACCTTTTAAAAGAAACGGTTTCGGCTACTGTAGTCGTAAATCCTTCCCTGCGTCCGATCTTCCGGGTGATCAAGACCACCGCACGCCCATCGGCCTCATATTTGGAAGAGGGATTGGAAATGATCTCGATACTTTTGATATCATCGGTAACCAAAGCATTCAGTTCATTCATCCCGATTTTCTGGTTGTCCAGGTAGATCAGCGGGGTACCACGCCCCATAATAGTGATTCCTTCCCCGTCAGCGCTTACGATGACATTAGGCAATTTACGCAAAACGTCCAACGGATTGGGAATACTATTGTAAATGGAGTTGGCAATGTCCACTTTAATCACCCCATTTTTGGTGGTGTAGGTTGGTTTCTTCTTTTCGACATGTACTTCATCAAGTTGGTTTTCCTTAGCAGGAATACTATCTGTAACGGTGGTTTCCTGTGCCATACTGCTCCAGGTGGTCGCCAGTAACAGCAGGATACTGTATTTTTTAATCATTAGGGGGTAGTTTCTGTTTATGTATTGGTATTGAGCCATTCCAGCCAGTCGCGGCCTACTTTCTCCCAGTTGTATTGGGCATAATCGGGTTTGTGGTGTCCGGCTACCGGATAATAGCCATGCTCGAGGCTGCGGTAGCTCCGGAATTGGAAATTGGTTTTCTGTTCCCGTATGGTTTCAATCTGGAACAGGTCGTTAAAGGCTGCCGACCAGTCCCCGGTGGCATAGGCAAACAGCACCGGGATTTCCAGTTGCATCAGGTTCTCTTTTTGCGGCAGCGAAAATTCATAAGTCGTCTTATAGCAATCACCCCCATCCAGGTTGATCGTCCGGGAATTGGCCACTACCGTTTTCCAGTAGGCAATGGTACGGTCGGCTTGGGGAAGGCTGTCTTTTTCCTCATAACGTGCCTGTGCCAGCTGGTTCATTATTTTACCATAAGGATTGCCCCCGGAATAAATCAGGTGGGTCACCTTCTTATTCACCGCGGCCATTTTTGCCGCAACCGAACTCCCTTCAGCATTTCCGGTAACTACTAACTTTCTGCTCTTTACCCACCGCTCTTTACTCAATTGCTTTAATATAAAATTATTCCGGTACACATAATAATCTAAGGAATTCCGCTCCAAAAATGCTTTGGGTGGCAGGGCGCTTTCCCGGTTTTTATAGTACTGGTATTGCGGCCCCAGTATGGCAGTATCGGCAATGATCGGGATAAAAGGTTTGCCCGGGACTACAATATGAAACTCCTCCAGGAAAGGTTTTTCGTCAAACGGCAATGTACCCAGTAGTCCCTTTTCGCCATACTTAATAACGGGCTGTGGCTGGCAATCCTGGCAGTAAAACAATAGCGGCTTGGCGAGCTTCTCCTCTCCTTTTTTGGATATCACGATCAGGTCTACCGGGTCATCCTGGAATTTCAGGGCGAAATACCGGTACCCGAAATCTTCCGGTCTTTTCTTTTGCAAAGGCGAATACGGTTTAGAGTATAACAGCATAATAAAGTGATTTAGGGTGGACGGTTACTTGGTGTTCTGGTACAAAATTGGGTCAAAAATCAGCAGCGTAGGTTAATGCCCGGTTAATGGCGGGTTAATGTGTTGTTTTAGGATTAAAACCCTTATTTTTGAACCACAATCTCCAAGCATGAAACGTAAGATAAATTTGCTGATCGCTTTTGCCGCCCTGATCCTCATTGCCTTATCGGCGATGCAGTACTACCTGGTCAAAACGGCCTATGAGTATAAGGTCGAGCAGTTCCGGACCGAAATCAAAGATAAGATCGCAGCTATCACTAATGATTACAGTGATATCGACTCGACGATCTTCTACAAGAAAGATTTATTATACAAGCAGTTGGCCGAGAGTTACATCCGCGATAACAAGACCCGCTTTGACGTTAAAAACGATATCCTGCGCAATGAATTCAAAGAGGAACTAACCCGGAAACTGCAAGAGGAATTTAAAAGCGAAATCCCCGACCTCCAACTGGATTTTGCCATAGTCCTGGACAAATTTGTTGTCTTTGATGCCGCCAAGGGAGCCGATACCATCTTTGCCGAGAAGCCTTTTATCCGTAATAAGCTCTATGGCAACCTGGCTTCGCTGGACGATGCTTTCCTGATCCGGAATTATGTAGGGACTACGAGCGGTACACTCCGCCGGGAGACCTTAGATTCTGATTACCGGCTGCTGACGGAAGATACACTGTATGTATCGGTGAAAGGATGGGAAATGATTGTCCTGAGCCGGATGAAGCTCTTATTGGCTTTTGCTTTTTTATGCATCCTGACGCTCGTGACTTTGTTTGTCATCGCCCTTAAAGCCCTGATCCAGCAGAAGAAAGTAAGCGACATCAAAACCGATTTTATCAATAACATCACCCACGAACTCAAAACCCCACTCACGACACTATCCGTTTCTACAAAGATTTTGGAACGTAAGGAAGTCCGGGAAAACAATGAGGCCTACCAGAATGTCCTCAATACCATTACCCGCCAGAATAACCGGTTGCAAAACCTCATCGACCAGGTGATGAGCAATTCCCTTGGATTTGAAGAAATAGACCTGCAGAAGGAAAAGGTGCTCCTGCCCGACTTCCTGAACAGCATTATCCACGATTTTAAACTGGCTTATCCCAATGTAACGCTGGAAAGCGCTTTTGATCCCACATCGGTAACCCTGAACCTGGACAAGTTCCACCTGACAACAGCACTGACGAACGTATTGGAAAATGCGGTTAAATACGGTTGCCATACCATCACCATTGGCACTGCTTTCCACAATGACCTGTTTACGATCAGTATCAAAGATGATGGTATTGGGATTGCCAAAAGCAAACAGTCCCTGCTATTCGATAAATTCTACCGTGTGGAACAAGGGAACATCCATACCACCAAAGGGCTGGGGCTGGGATTGTATTACGTGAACCGGATTATTAAAGCCCACCGTGGCAACATCAGCGTAGTGAGCGACCTGGGCCAGGGTGCGGCTTTTACCATCAGCATTCCTTCCCTATGAGCCGAAAAGTACTATTAGCCGAAGACGATTATGACTTCGCCATGATCCTCAAACAGTATATCGAACTCCATGATTTTGAAATCATCTGGGCCCGCGATGGCGAAGAAGCCCTGGAGCTATTCCAGAAAGGCGTTTATAGCATCTGTATTTTTGATGTGATGATGCCCAAGATCGACGGTTTTACCCTGGCAGAAAAGATCATTAAGATCAATCCCGAAGTACCCTTTGTATTCCTGACAGCCAAAAAGCTAAAAGAAGATAAGCTCATCGGGCTGAAACTGGGTGCCGACGATTATATTGTCAAACCTTTTGAAGCAGACGAACTCGTCCTGCGCCTGAATAACATCTTAAAACGAAGTGAGAAAAGCACCAGCTTTGCTGCGGCCGAGATTGCTATTGGCAAGTATACCTTTAATCCGCAACGGCTGGAACTGGTTTTAGACGATCAGCTGCAACGGCTGACCGAAAAAGAAGTGGCCTTAGTCTTATTCCTGTACAACAATAAAAACAGGGTACTGAAACGGGAAGCTATTTTAAAAGCGGTTTGGGGTACTGATGATTTCTTTTCGGGACGCAGTATGGATGTCTTTATCAGCAGGCTGCGGAAGTATTTTAAAAATGACGACCAGATCGAGATCAAGAGCATCCGTCATATCGGGCTGGAGTTCCGATTGTAAAAAAAGCAGACCTATAAGCCGGGTTCTGTATCCTGTAAACAGGATCCTTATCATTTATCTAGCCCCGGTATTACTACCGGGATCCATCTACCTACCCTTCGGCAACGGGCGAGCAACCCTTAAATGCCGATATACTTGGTATTTCACCGCATAGAGTTTACCTGGTTTCACTACAGCATTACCTGTACATACTTTCTGTTGCACTTGTCCTCCCGTGGTTGCCCACAGTGACGGGCGTTACCCGCTATGCTGCTCTATGGTGCCCGGACTTTCCTCCCTCCTGATAAATCAAAACGGCGATAAGGCGGTCTGCTGCGCAAAAGTAATCTATTTTCCCGGGAATCCCTATCCCGACTGACTATTTCCTGCCTGGGCTTTAGAATTTAGCGATACCGCTGAAAATGTATTAGGATTTACAGATTACCTGCTTAAACTAAAAACACCTATAAGCATCATGTCTATAGGTGTTTTTAGTTAGTGTATGCTCTATTTTATTCCGAACACTTTTTCCAAATGTTTCGGATAATGCTCTAAATCCTTCGCAATATCGCCGTCCTTGAAAATATCAAAGCAATTATAGTCCTGCATGATTTCTACACCGCAGAAGCGGTAATTACTCGTTATCTGTAGCAGCAAATCAGAAGTTCCTGCTCCTTTAAATAATTGCTGATCCGGATTGCCAAAGCTTTCTGATGGGGCGTTCCAAGTTGACGATACCATAAACTTTTTGCCTTGCATTTTTCCGCCTGTGCCGTATTGCCTGGTTGTGTCTTCCCGCGTTCTGCCGTCGCCAGATAGAAATTTAGCACTATGCAATCCACTGTTGAAAACCTCATCCACATACTTTTTATAGATCCACGGAGCGCCAAACCAATTGATCGGAGTCTGTAAAATAATGATGTCGGCTTGCAGGTGTTTTTCTACTTCTTCATCTGCATCATACCCCTCCTCGACTTTGGTTACTATAACCTCATAATTATGAGCTTTAAAAAAGTCTTTTGCTTTTTGGGTAAAGGCATCGTTCAAAAGACCTTCTGACCAGTTTGGATAAGTCAAATGTGTATTGATTAATAAAACCTTTTTGTTGTTTCCATTGTACTATTATCTAATTTTTTTTATCATTAAGATTTAACGCCGAATGCTTTTTTCAGGTAGGCCGGATAGCCTTTGCTGAGCCAAAAAAATATATTCGCAATTACTCACAAACAGCCATTTCTTTTGCATTCATACGGCCACCATATACTTTTAGCTTTAAAAATGCAGTATCCAATTCTTGTAAATCAGCAGCTGTCAATTTAATTTCAAGTGCCCCTAAATTCTCGTTTAGGTGGGGAATATTTCTTGTCCCCGGAATCGATACAATAAAGGATTTCTGAGCCAGGAGCCAGGCTAATGCAATTTGAGAGGCTGTTGCATTTTTTTTAGAAGCAAAATCGTTTAGCAGATTTACTATAGGCATATTCGCTGCCAGGTTTTCAGGAGTAAAACGCTCGAAATTAGAACGCCCATCAAACTTAGGATCAAACGTAGTGCTGGCATTCAGTTTTCCTGTCAAATATCCCATGCCAACTGGCCCCCAGGGCACAAAGCCAATGCCCAATTCTTCGCAGACGGCCAGTACGCCATTTTTTTCAACACTCCTTTCCATAAAAGAATACTCCGTCTGGATTGCTGAAACAGTTTGTACCGAATGTGCTTTTCGAATGGTTGATACATTCGCTTCAGACAAGCCAAAGTGCAAAACTTTTCCTTCTTTGATTAACTCTTTTACAGTTCCGGCAACATCTTCGATAGGTACATTCGGGTCGACTCTGTGTTGGTACAAAAGATCGATACGGTCCGTTTTTAAGCGCTTCAATGATTCTTCGACGACTTTTTTAATTTGTTCAGGCCGGCTGTTCAGTCCACCGGATTTTGACCCAGATGCAATGTCAAAACCGAATTTAGTCGCAATTGAAATTTTATTTCTAAAAGGGGCTAATGCTTCACCGACAAGTTTTTCATTGGTAAAAGGCCCATATACTTCAGCTGTGTCAAAAAAGGTAATGCCATTTTCATAAGCTGTGTGTAGTGTCTTTACTCCTTGTTCTATTTTTGCCGGCGCACCATAATTTGCGCTTATGCTCATGCAACCCGCTCCTAATGCCGATACTTCCAAACTTCCTAATTTTCTCATGCTCCTATTTCCTTCTTTATCTGATTTATGGTACTTGCTTTCGTTTAGACTTTCAGATGCAGCCAAGATGTTAGGGGCAAAAAATAAACCTGCGCCTGCAATTGCTGATTGCTGCATAAAATGCCTCCTTGAACGTTTTCCGCTGTTAGAATTATTGTCTTCCATTTTACAATTGTTTTACTAGTACAAAGCTAACGGGATGCAGAGTCTCCAGAGGAAACAAACTACTATCAAAAAAGAAACAAATTACTGATATAAAAAAACGCCCCGTTAGGAAGGCGTTTGTTCGTGTCTATTTTTATTGTTTGCCTGCATCCGGTATTCTTTTGGTGTAAGGCTGACTTGCTTTTTGAAGAATTTGGAAAAGTAATTGGGGTATTCAAATCCCAGTTCATATGCAACTTCGGTAGTATTCAGTTTTGGATTTTCGACCAATAATTCTTTTGCTTTCCTAATTACAAAATCATGGATGTTTTCCAGTGCCGATTTTTGGGTAAAATGCTTTATGATATCGCCCAGGTAGTTTGCGGTCAATCCCAGCTTGTCTGCGAAATACTGAACGTTCGGAATCTGTGTAACCGGTTTGTCATAATATTCGATCAAGTTTTGCTGAAATTGAGTAACAATGCGATTGTATTGCTTAGGGTCGGTCGAGAATTGTCTTTTATAATAAGCTTCTACCAACGAGATAAGCACATTTACGTATGATAATAGCACATTATAGTTTTGCTTTTCGCTTTCATAATATTTTACCATCAGTCGAAAAACAGCACTGATTTCCTCCACTTCCTCTTCATTTAGGTACAAGGCCTCATGCTGTCCATAATCGAGATACGATTTGAACAGGTAGCGGTTTTCCTCAATTATTTTTTTAGATAGCTGCACATACATTCCGGTATAGGTCGGTTCCACATCCCATCCTGCGGGTACGATTAAAGTGGGGCTATTAAAAAACACTGCGGTAATGGGAGTCCGGTCTGACTTCAGCTTGTTTACCAGGTTAATCTTAATGGAAATCCTGTAAAAGTCCACAGATACAGCTTCCGACTTCAATAGCATCGTTGGGGGATTATAATATCCAACGTCAATATCATGGTCTAAAGGACTGTCTAAACCGATGTATTCATTATAGGACGCAAAGTCTGTAAAATGTTTCATGTGATGGTTTGATTCGTGTTATGGCAGTAAGTTCGGTAAAAGGAATGGTTACGCAAAACTATTAATGTTTTTTGCTCATAGCTTCTAACGCTTCAATTTGTTTTCTTTTTTCCTCTAACATTTGCTTGTTTATATGTATAAGAGCTCCACCAAAACAACTATATTCACCTGTTATTGAGACCATTGAAAAGTAAGCGATGTGATTATCTAAGTCTCATAAGTAACGTATTTAATTGTTCATATAATTGTTTGTCCTGTTTTACTATGGATAGCTGCTGCTGAAAAAAAATGTGGCTCGCCTCTTTAGATTCAATTATATATTCAATTTTTTCAGAACCGTTAGTACAGCTAACTTTATAAGAACCATACTGATATTCTTCACCTACTTTTGATTTTATGACGTTATTAGAAATATGCTTTTTTAGTAAAGCAAACGTCTTATCATTGACGATAAAAACTTTGACATTGTTCCTTTCCTTCTTTTTTTCTTTCGTATAAATTTCTATTGTGGGAAGGGGCTTGTCCATTATCCCTACAGGCTCATAAATAATAGATTGTGCAGCACAGGAGCTAACCATGAATAAAATAGAAAATAAGTATATTCTTTTGATATTTTTTAGTTTCATAGGAAATGTTTTAAAATGTCACATCTAGTTTAGGTAGTCCTCTCATTTTGATTAGACTGGTGACGGCTAACAATTACAATCTAGCATTTAAAATTCATTTTTATCTCTTTCACAAAACCAGGTTGGCTGGCAATCTGAAATTACACATCCTCCTGAGTTTTGAGTTTTGATTTTTCACCTTTTACTGCTGCTATAGCAGACAAGATGGTGAAAAGGAAATTAAATATTAATTTTTATGAAATTTTACGGTATAGAGAGCGTTGATTAATAAATCTTTTTCAATTTTATTTAAATTTTTAGAATAAATAGTCAATCGATTATTGGTTTTAAAAAGACTATCAACTGAAATACCTGTAATTCCTTCATTATCTTTTTTTGAAATTCTAAATTTGACATTATAATTATCAATAACTTCATACATATAATATTCATTCAAAAATGTGCCTTGTGCTTGGTCTATTTCTGGGCAATCAGAAAAAAATAAATTTTTCGTGTCCATTCCTAACCTTTTATATTTTGATATTTGTGCTTTGGAAAATACTTTATTTGTTTCATCAAATTTTTCTGAATATTTACCATAATCACTGATAATGGTGTCTCCAGACTTTGTTAATATCGCAGCTACATTAGAATCTATTCCTTGAATAGTTATTTTTTTCCAATCATGAGGAATTTCAATTGTATATATAACCATATCAATTTTATTACTTTTCTCACTGTTACAACTTGAAAACGTTATACAAGTGATTAAACCTATTATTAATATTAAATTTTTCATTGTTTTAATCACTATTCGCAACCATAATACTCATTAACAAAAAACTCATATGCTATCTTTTTTGATCTATCAATCAACTGGTAAAATTCGTATTGATTGATTAAGCCAGTCCATTGTGTTGGCTGTGACTTTATCAGAATAAAATTTTTATTAGAATACAATTTTGCATTACGATAGTCAGACATAAAACCAGTAAAATTAAATTCAATACTATCTTTAATAAAAATTCTTTTTAAATGTAATGGTTTACCCGACATGATAATTTTTCTATCCTCCCCTTCTTTGGTAGCTGAAAATTGATAACTAAAAACAATCGTATCTTTATCAATATTGAAATGATAAGAAAGACTATCAGTATTTGGAACATAATAAGGCTTTGGCTTTATTAGCTTGAAACCGGTCGACTTAACTAAATCACAATAATAAAAACCATTCACAACATTTGGGAATACAGATATCGTTGTGTCTATTTTTAATTTCTCATGAATTAACTCTTGAGTATTCTGATGAACCTCAATTTCTTTTTTTATTTCAGATTTACATCCAAACAAAACACATAGGTAAAAAATAAAAATATACTTATTCATAATTTATTGAGGTTTACTTCCCTTTCCATTTAAGAGAAGATTTGACATACCTACATTATTCTTTTTCCTTATTTTTAATATAATTCAATCCATTGAGGTTTTTAGAGCTAAACAGATCGTTAATGGAATCTCTTTCAATACAAATCATTGTTTTCTCTTCAAAACCTAAACAAGTGACATAAGGAGTTTGAGATGGAGAAACATTTATTCCACCTATCATAACTTTTTCATTCCAAATTGAATGTAACGAAAACCTATAATCAGTATTAATTTTAATTTTATTATTACGTATATTTTTTTCCTTTTTTGATACAATCTTAAACCATTTATTGTTTCTTTTAGCATAAATAAGATAGTAATTATTAATGGAATCAATCTTACGAACTGTAAAAATGGAGTCCAACTTGGCAGTAGTTGTGAGTTGACCAGATTTCTTAATATTAACTTTTTGGGCGCACGACGCGAGATAACAAAAAGTTACGAGAATTAAAATTGAGGTAAAACGAAAATATATTTTCATAGCTTATGGATAAGTCATTATAGTTTGCGGAGCTTTGGTGCCTTGTTGAACAGTATAATCAACCCGAGTAGCCCCCGTAAATGGAGATTGAAGTTGATTTCCTTGTGCATCATAAACATTTTCATTAATTATCATATTTTGTGGAGTTGCAGCATTATGTGACTGCATATATACACTGTTTGGATTAGCGGCATCAGCATTCGTTGCTGATCCTACTGAAATTCCCGAAGCCTGAGTAATCAAAGCACCTTGATAAGATTCGGTAACCTCGTGGAGTGTAAGTAATCCGGATGTTCCAAAATAATTATCGGCGATAGATAAAACACCTGGATTAATTTCCTGTTGCGTACTAACTGTATTGCTCCTCCTAATAAAGTATCCTTAGCAACTATAATATTCAAAATAGCCCTGTTCATTTTATAAAGTGATTTGAACAAACATTTAATTTCCCTTATCCTCTTATTCCAACCTCAAAAATACCGTTATTCATTTCATTCTTGCATCAATGTCTCATAATTTACGATCCCTTTTTGAGTTTGATAATGCGAAAAGGAAAGTCTGTAAAGGAAATCATAATATTTATTATCAAAGGAATAAATAGAATAATCCTCATTACAGCCCTAGAACCGCTGCCAAGAATAGTACTTAACGAGTAAGTGTAATTCGTAACAGGATGATTGTGAAAGGATGCGACCGAGCTTTCGCTAAATTAAAAATACCAAAATGTAATATTTATAAACATGAGCAGTACTAACGACCACTTTTTATAAAAAATAAAGCAGCTAAAAAAAACAAGAAGAAATAAATTCCTAAAAGATACAGTACCTCCAAAATCTTGTTCTCCTATGCTCACAACCAAATTAGCTAAAAGTGATAACAAGATTGTAACCACTATAAAATACCTGAATAAGCTATATAACTTCATAATAATCTCGCAAAACCTCTGCTCTCTGCAGGCTTTAAATTATTTCTCTGGATATACTTGTATGTTTTCTCTTAAAATCTCATAAAAAACATCTGAATAGGATTTATTGTTTTTTTGCATACTGTCAATTTCAATTAACGTTTTGTTTTTCCCGTTTAAAAACATTTTCATGGAGAAATAATCAATATAAAGCAAAGAATCAATTGGTTTTTTATTAATTGAATCATTTATTCTTTTAATATTTTCGTAAAGATATCTGTTTGAATCTTTAGTATCTTGATCTTTAGTATTTAAAAACTTCACAATATTTAAAGTGTTTAATCTGTGATACTTACTTAGCGTTTTATTTTTAAGTATGAGGTCTTCCTGCAAATTCCGGTTATATTGATCACCCCATTCCGTTTTAAAGTGAGCACCTGATTCCAGTTCAAAATGACCACCTAATTCCGGTGCAAAGTGAGCACCTCCGTTTTGATTAAAAACTATATTTTTTCATCTGTTAATTAGTATTCAAATATAATAAAATATCACTCTTTGTTTATTCCTCTTTTCTTTCTCATGGATTCTCCATGTAATTCAAGCCTATGAGATTGGTGTATAAGTCTGTCTAATATTGCATCGGCTATCGTTTTTTCTCCAATTATATCATACCAGCCTTGAACTGGTATTTGTGATGTCACGATTATAGAGCCGTTATTATGCCTGTCCTCTATGATCTCTAAAAGAGTAATTCGGTTATGGCTGTCAAGTGCCTGGAGTCCAAAATCATCAAGTATTATAACATCCTGTCTTTGTATTTTGGTAAGTTCCCGTAGATAAGTACCATCTGCTTTAGCCATTTTTAGTCTAGCGAACAATTTTAAGGTATTAAAATAACTTACCTTAAAACCCTGTATACAGGCTTGATAACCTAATGCAGTACCTAAATAACTTTTACCGACACCGGTGCTTCCAGTGATTAAAATGTTTTCGTTTTTCTCTATAAATTCGCATTCTGCCAGACGCAGTACCATGTTTCGGTCCAGGTTACGTGATACATCAAAATTGATACTTTCAATATTTGATTTGTAATGGAATTTGGCATTAGTGATACTTCGTTCAATACGACGATTGTACCTTTCATCCCATTCTGCATCAATAATCATCGATACAAACTGGTCAAGGGTATAATGATCTGTTTTCCCGCTTTCAATGGCTGTTTTAAAAGCATTAAACATGCCATAAAGCTTCATTTGTTTCATTTTGGTTACTGTGGATTCATTCATTTTTTCAAGATTTAATTTAGTTATAATAGTGTTTTCCTCTTATGTTACTGTGATCGGGAAGTTCCTGCTCAGGTTCTTGATCAAAATCAATATGATCCAAGTTGTTTTCTAAAATGTTTTGTATGGTCTTAAAATTGTAAATTTTAAAATCAAGTGCCCGCCTGCAGGCATTTATTAATCGCTGTCTGCCTACCTTTTTTTCAAAATTCAGTATTCCTAAACAGCTTTTATAAGCCTGTTCTGGATGATTTCTGCTTTCGATTATCTGCATTATATATTCTCCTACTGACTCATCAATATTATTAGCCCATTCAATGAAGCGGGCAGCACTCCATTGGGCTACAAATTGATGTGTACTGGCTAAATGCTCAGGAGTTGTTGTATAGACATAAGGTTTGTAGTTTCTTGGATGTACAGCTATTCGATTGTATTTATAATAAATCTCTACTGTTGATTTGGTATATAACAGCTTGGCTTTCTTCTTTACATATTGATACGGAACGCTGTAATAGTTTTTGTCCTGGCTTAATTGAACATGACCGTTTTGCATTACTGTTGCAAAAGACTGGTATTTAATTTCAAAACGATCTTGTGGGAGTGGACGCAGTTTTTCTTTCTCGTCTTCTAAAAATAATTCAAAGCGGGAATAAGGGCGTCCTGTCAGTTTTCTGTTATTGTGAGAGTCAAGTAAATCCCAGATCTGCTGGTTTAATTCTTCCAGAGAAAAGAACTTAGTTTCTTTTATGGTTACATAAATCCTTCGATATAATATCTTAACAGCTCCTTCAACTAGTGACTTGTCTCTGGGCCTGTAAGCTCTGGCAGGTAAAATTGTGGTTTCGTAATGTTCTGCTAAATCAGCCAGGGTTTCATTGATTGTCGGTTCAAAACGACTGCTTTTTATTACGGCAGATTTTAAATTATCTGGAACAATGGCGGCAGGAGTGCCTTCAAAAAAGCGCATGGCATTTTCTACCGAGTCAACAAAGTTTTCCTTTTGCTGGCTCATGGAAGCTTCAGCATACGTGTATTGGCTAGCGCCCAATATTGCTACAAAAAATTGTACTTCTTTGACTTCTCCAGTATCTATATCAATAATTGAGAGTGTCTTTCCGGCATAATCAACATACATTTTATCACCAGCCTTATGGTTCATATGCATGACCGGATTAACTCGTTTGCCCCATATATTGTAATGATAATGAAATTGTGAAGTTCGATAACCATCAGGATTTACAGCAATATATTGTTCCCACATATGCTGTACGGTAACGCCAACTTTTTTTAGTTCACGTTCCATTTTAGGAAAAAAATCATAAAGTGTCTGTAATCTCGGGCTAATGGCCTCTACACTAGTCTGGGAGAATAAAAGTTCCAGCTCTGCATCGGTTTTTTGGTCGATTAATTCAAAGCTTAATTCGAGAACTTCAAATAAAGAAATATATTTCTTTACCGTATTTCTTGAAAGGGATAAGTAGCTACTTATAAATAACTTACTCTTTCCATTACAATAGAATTTAATTACTTTTCTAATTTTACTCATGTCTGTTATTTTGTTTGCCATAATCCGTAAATTTTTAACGAATGTATGGTTCTAACAACATGAAAAAATCAATAGTTTTTAATACTTAATTCACCACAAAACTTGGTGGTCAATTTGCTCCGGAATTAGGTGGTCAGTTTGCTCCGGAACGGGTGGTCAATTTACTCCGGAATTAGGTGGTCAAATTGACCGGTTTTTCCAGTTAATGCAACTAACCAGGTCGCGAAAAACGGTTATGACGGCGGAAGTGGAGGAAATGAAAATTACGTACTCCGCGGTAGCAATCAGGCCGCAGCACACGGTAATACAAGCGCAACCGGCTCCAATGTCGCATTTTCAATTTTAAACCCATACAGGGTAGTAATCTTCATAAAATTCGTAGGATAATATGGCAACTCCAATCAGTACAATATTACAATGGTTCACAACAGGAAAGAAACCCTCACAGGCTCAATTTTGGGCTTCCTGGCAGTCGTTTTGGCATAAAGACGAACAAATACCCCAGTCAAGTGTAAACGGGTTACCAGGGGCTTTAATAGGGAAAGCTGACAAAATACAGCTTGATGGTCATATCGCCGACGCTAATGCGCACGGCATAGCTGACAAATTAGCCACTAAAAGCGACGTGGGGCATACTCACATGATCCCGAAGTTTTAGGCTTGCAGCAGACCTTAAACGAGCATGCCGACGCAATTGCGGTTAATGATGGGTTGACACTTATAGCGAATCAGGCAGCCCAGGAAATTGAATTGCGCAATAGTGCCGGGGACATACTTGCGACTTTGAATGTTTCATTTTTGAATAACGAGGGCACCGAGTTCCGATTTAACCAAACCACGAATAATTTAGAGTTGTGGAACGATCAGGGTGAAATGCTTTCTGCCGTTCCGGTCGGTTCATTTGTTACAAATGTGGCAAAATCTATCAATTTCAAATCAGGTCAGGCCAATGTCCTGGAGTTAAAAGATACTGCTGGTAATGTCCTTTCATTCGTGAATTTTAATATCGTAAATATTTCCGGGCTACAATCTGCTTTGGATTCAAAAATATCTGTAGTTGCTTATAACGGATTCGTTAGCCAAACGAATGATGCTTTAGAATCCATTAATGGCAATGTCACTTCGCTTATTGCGCAGGATATTATCAATGTTAAGACGCAAGGAAATCAAGTTGTGCAGGGTATAAAAGATTTTGTCGGGGGCGTAACTGTGCCAGTAGCCACAACCGCTGGCCAAGCTGTGAGGTTTTCGCAATTGCAAACCGTCGAATCCGCAAAAGCAAATATAAACGGCTCTAACGTTTCCCCCCTATCGTTTTGGAATATTGTTTCGCAGCATT
Source organism: Flavobacterium kingsejongi (assembly GCF_003076475.1). Classification (NCBI taxonomy): domain Bacteria; kingdom Pseudomonadati; phylum Bacteroidota; class Flavobacteriia; order Flavobacteriales; family Flavobacteriaceae; genus Flavobacterium; species Flavobacterium kingsejongi. Next base: position 3,943,528 of record NZ_CP020919.1, read on the forward strand.
CAAACGGATTGGGTGGTTATGCCTACTCAGATCAATTCGTGCCAAATAGTGATATATCTTCGATAATGATACGCTCTGGCAATCAGTCCACCTGGAAGCAGGCCGGTTCTGATACGATTAGGGACTGGCTAAATATTTCATCGGTTGCCAGTAATAACGTTGTTTATAAATCCCTAAATCAAGATATCGGGGGGCAGAAAACATTTTTAGAAGCACTGACGGTAATCGGAATTGTGAAATGTAGTTCCGAAGTCGTAAGCGAATCCAATCGTACGGGGTCAATCGTATTTAAAAAGAACTCTAATTCCGTTGATGCCCGGGAATGGGTTGTTATCCCGAATTATAGTTCAACCGGAACACTGGATACAATAGTTAGGTTTGATCAAAGTAGTGATAATTTTGTGGCTCTAACAATTGGTCGCGATGGTCATTATAATTTTAAACTGCCTGTATCTTTACCCGATGGTTTATTGCCAGATCAAGCTATAAATTTACGGCAATTAAAGTCATTGGTTCAGACAACAGATTGGGTAAATATACCTTTTACGCCGCCAGCAGATACGGGTATAACAATTAACGTTTGTCGTATGCGTCTAAAAGATGGCCTTGTTTTGATTAATTTAGAAGCTGTTAAAATTGGCGGCACGTCCACTGGTGGAATATCCATCCCAATGAATGCTATAATTGACCCGGAAAAGATTTTTTATCAGATACTTAATAATCATGCGCAGATCGTTGATAAAGGCATATACGAGGTTATTTTACAATCTCATAATCTTACTTTGAATTTTTTAGCTAATCAAAACGGCAGCGTTAAAATGACTTGTGCTTTACCGATAGCGAAGTCAGTATATAATTAAAATGCGCCGGCCAACATATTGTTGGTCGGCGCATTTGCGTTATAATGCTTTTTTCTTTCTCAGGTTGATGTATAAAAAATAACCGATACTGATGCAGTATATAACAGTAAAAAATATCATAAAATAGGTTTCTACACTTGATAATATGGCGTATATAAATACTGTGCTAGATAATAAGAAAGAAATAATTCTTTTCATGTGGTGTAAGTTTAAATTAGTAGTACACAAATTTATGTGCTACTTTTGTTCTAACCTTACGGTTTTGCGTAATTAAAACGCGTTTAAACATTATTTGAAAATAAGACTATTTGGCCAAAACGTGTACAATTCATTTTTTATTTTTGTACAATTCATTTTTGCGATTATACATCAGTCAATATCAATGATCCTATCACCTATACTATCGTAGTATCCAATGGTGGTGCGGGAGATATTTTTAATGCACTGATCGAGGATAATGTTCCTACATCAGTAACTGTATCTGACTGGAGTATTACAGCTGGCGGAGGTGCTACCATTAATGGCGCATTGTCAGGAACGACTAATACTGTTACTACTTCCGGAAATATCCCGGCTGATGGTAATCCTGCTACAGCACTCACTATAATAGTACATGGTATCGTAAGTTCCAATGCTTTAAGTACGTTTACGAATACAGTGACAGTAACTTCAGACGATGTAATGCAAAGTTCTGTGACTACATCCATTAACCAGTCTACCGACCTGATCATCCAAAAAACCGGTTCCCAGACAGCTACAGCAGGTGCTCCTATAACCTATACTATTAAAGTAAGTAATGGTGGCCCGCTTGATGTTCAGGGGCTAACCATACAGGATCTAATTCCTTCTGACGTACAGAATGTAAACTGGACCGCTACCGCTACCGGGGCAGCTGCTATAAATGGAACTGCTGCCGGAACGACCAATACCATCCAGTTAACTGGAGATATTGCAGCCGGACCAGCAAATTATATCACGATTAACATCACCGGTACCGTAAGCCCTTCTCCAAGTGCAACGACCGTAAGTAACAATGCTACCGTGACTTCATCTGCTGCCGTTACCGATTACAACCTGGCCAATAACAGCAGTTCTGTAACTACGATCATCAGCAAAGAAACCAACTTAGCGATTACTAAAACAGTTGATAATGCAATGCCAAGTGTAGGTAACACCGTTGTGTTTACATTAGTAGCGGCCAATGCAGGTCCTAGTGATGGTACTGGCATTAGTGTAACGGACCTTCTTCCGGCAGGTTATACTTACATTACCTCAACTCCAGCGGCAGGAACAGCTTATGTTCCCGCAACCGGAATATGGACTATTGGTACACTTTCAAATGCTACCAGCGCTACACTGACCATCACAGCTTCTGTAAATCCAACAGGGCCTTACGCCAACACGGCTACTATAAATGGAACTGAAAATGATCCAACGCCAGAAAATAACAGTTCAACTGTAACTCCTGTGCCGATAGCTACTTCAGACCGTTCATTGGTTAAAACAGTTGACAATGAAAACCCGGCAGTTGGAAGTACCGTAACATTCAGCCTTGCTGCAACTAATAACGGACCAAGTGATGGAACCGGTGTCACCGTAATGGACTGGTTGCCTGCTGGATATACATATGTAAATAGCGTAGCTCCTGTTGGGACAACCTATAATTCCGCAAGCGGACTATGGACTATTGGTACGTTAGCCAGTGGTACTACTGCTACACTGACTATCACAGCCACTGTAAATGCAACTGGCTCTTATGCTAATACGGCTACCATTACCGGAAACGAAAATGACCCTACACCGGGTAATGACAGTTCGACATCAACACCAACGGCAGTACCAACTTCTGACCGTTCTATTGTCAAAACAGTAGATAATTCAAATCCTGCGGTAGGAAGTACGGTAACATTTAGTCTGGCTGCAACTAACAATGGACCAAGTGATGGTACCGGAATTACAGTAACCGATTTACTTCCGGCTGGATATACCTATGTAAGTAGCGTAGCACCTATAGGAACTACCTATGATCCGGCCACAGGATTGTGGAACATTGGTACATTAGCCGGTACAACCACGTCAACCCTGACCATTACAGCAACGGTAAATGCCACTGGCCCTTATGCCAACACAGCTTCTATCACCGGAACTGAAAATGATCCAACACCAGGTAATGACAGTTCGACAGCTACACCAACGGCGGTACCAACTTCTGACCGTTCTATTGTCAAAACAGTAGATAATGAAAATCCTGCAGTAGGTAGCACAGTTGTATTCAGCCTTGCAGCGACCAACAACGGGCCAAGCGACAGTACCGGAATTGTAGTGAATGACTTATTGCCATCTGGATATACTTATGTGAGTGCTGTTGCACCAACGGGTACCACCTATGATTTCACTACAGGGATATGGAACATTGGAACTTTAGCAAATGCTGCAACTTCCACACTGACCATTACAGCTACGGTAAATGCAACCGGCTCTTATGCCAATACTGCATCCATTACCGGAAACGAAAATGATCCGACTCCGGGCAATGACAGTTCTTCATCAACCCCAATAGCGGTACCGACTTCTGATCGTGCTATTGTCAAAACGGTAGATAACCCGAATCCTGCAGTAGGTAGTACCGTAACATTTAGCCTTGCTGCCACTAATAACGGCCCAAGCGATGGTACCGGAGTTACAGTTACAGATTTACTACCGGCTGGATATACTTATGTAAGCAGTGTAGCTCCTATAGGAACTAATTATGATCCAACGAGTGGATTATGGACCATCGGTACATTAACCGGTGCGACTACTTCCACCCTGACCATTACTGCAACGGTAAATGCTACTGGCCCGTATGCCAACACAGCATCTATTACCGGAACTGAAAATGATCCAACACCGGGTAATGACAGTTCGACATCAACACCAACGGCAGTACCAACTTCTGACCGTTCTATTGTCAAAACGGTAGATAATTCAAATCCTGCAGTAGGAAGTACGGTAACATTTAGCCTGGCTGCAACTAACAATGGACCAAGTGATGGTACCGGAGTTATAGTGACGGATTTACTTCCGGCTGGATATACCTATGTAAGTAGCGTAGCACCTATAGGAACTAATTATGATCCAACGAGTGGATTATGGACCATCGGTACATTAGCCGGTGCGACCACGTCAACCCTGACCATTACCGCAACTGTAAATGCCACTGGCCCTTATGCCAACACAGCTTCTATCACCGGAACTGAAAATGATCCAACTCCGGATAATGATAGTTCGACAGCTACACCAACGGCGGTACCAACTTCTGACCGTTCTATTGTCAAAACAGTAGATAATGAAAATCCTGCAGTAGGTAGCACAGTTGTATTCAGCCTTGCAGCGACCAACAACGGCCCAAGCGACAGTACCGGAATTGTAGTGAATGACTTATTGCCATCTGGATATACTTATGTGAGTGCTGTTGCACCAACGGGTACCACCTATGATTTCACTACAGGGATATGGAACATTGGAACTTTAGCAAATGCTGCAATTTCCACACTGACCATTACAGCTACGGTAAATGCAACCGGCTCTTATGCCAATACTGCATCCATTACCGGAAACGAAAATGATCCAACTCCGGGCAATGACAGTTCTTCATCAACGCCAACCGCGGTACCAACTTCTGATCGTGCTATTGTCAAAACAGTAGATAACCCGAATCCTGCAGTAGGTAGTACCGTAACATTTAGCCTGGCTGCAACTAATAACGGCCCAAGCGATGGTACCGGAGTTACAGTTACAGATTTACTTCCAGCTGGATATACTTATGTAAGCAGTGTAGCTCCTATAGGAACTAATTATGATCCAACGAGTGGATTATGGACCATCGGTACATTAGCCGGTGCGACTACTTCCACCCTGACCATTACTGCAACGGTAAATGCTACTGGCCCTTATGCCAACACAGCATCTATTACCGGAACTGAAAATGATCCAACACCGGGTAATGATAGTTCGACTTCCACACCAACGGCGGTACCAACTTCTGACCGTTCTATTGTGAAAACAGTAGATAATGAAAATCCTGCGGTAGGAAGTACGGTAACATTTAGCCTGGCTGCAACTAATAATGGGCCAAGTGACAGTACTGGAATTACAGTTGCCGATTTGCTTCCAGCAGGTTACACGTATGTAAGCAATATGGCACCAACAGGTACTACCTATGATCCGGCCACGGGATTGTGGACAGTAGGCACTTTAGCAAACGGTACCACATCAACTTTGACCATTACCGCAACAGTAAATGCCACTGGCCCTTATGCCAACACAGCTTCTATCACCGGAACTGAAAATGATCCAACACCAGGTAATGACAGCTCGACAGCTACACCAACAGCTGTACCAACCACAGACCGTTCTATTGTCAAAACAGTAGATAATGAAAATCCTGCAGTAGGTAGTAACGTAGTGTTTACGCTTGTAGCAACCAACAACGGGCCAAGCGACAGTACCGGAATTGTAGTGAATGACTTATTGCCATCTGGATATACTTATGTGAGTGCTGTTGCACCAACGGGTACCACCTATGATTTCACTACAGGGATATGGAACATTGGAACTTTAGCAAATGCTGCAACTTCCACACTGACCATTACAGCTACGGTAAATGCAACCGGCTCTTATGCCAATACTGCATCTATTACCGGAAACGAAAATGATCCGACTCCGGGCAATGACAGTTCTTCATCAACCCCAATAGCGGTACCAACTTCTGATCGTGCTATTGTCAAAACAGTAGATAACCCGAATCCTGCAGTAGGTAGTACCGTAACATTTAGCCTGGCTGCCACTAATAACGGCCCAAGCGATGGTACCGGAGTTACAGTTACAGATTTACTTCCGGCTGGATATACTTATGTAAGCAGTGTAGCTCCTATAGGAACTGCCTATGACCCTACGAGTGGATTATGGACCATCGGTACATTAACCGGTGCGACTACTTCCACCCTGACCATTACTGCAACGGTAAATGCTACTGGCCCTTATGCCAACACAGCATCTATTACCGGAACTGAAAATGATCCAACACCGGGTAATGATAGTTCGACATCAACACCAACGGCGGTACCAACTTCTGACCGCGCTATTGTGAAAACAGTAAGCAATGCGAATCCTGCAGTAGGAAATACTGTAGTATTCACGTTAGTGGCTACTAATAACGGACCAAGTGATGGTACCGGAATTACAGTAACCGATTTACTTCCGGCTGGATATACCTATGTGAGTGCAACGCCGTCAACAGGCATGACTTATGATCCTGGAAGTGGATTATGGACTATTGGGATGCTTGCCAATGAAGATAGTGCGACACTTACTATTACAACAACAGTAAATGCCACCGGGCCGTATGCCAATACTGCTTCTATTACCGGAGCTGAAAATGATCCTACTCCGGATAATGACAGTTCAACAGTGACTCCAACAGCTGTACCTACAACGGACAGATCGATTACTAAAACGGTAGATCAACCGAATCCAGCTGTGGGTAGCAACGTTGTCTTTACATTAGTAGCGACAAACAATGGCCCGAGTGACGGTACCGGAATCATAGTAACAGATTTGTTACCTGCCGGATATACCTATGTAAGTGCCATACCGTCAATCGGAAATTATGATCCCGCAACAGGTTTATGGAACATCGGTACCATGACTAATGCGGCAACCGCTACATTACCCATTACCGCAACGGTAAATGAAAATGGGCCTTATGCCAATACAGCATCCATTACCGGAAACGAAAATGATCCGGCTCCGGATAATGACAGTGCTACCGCCACTCCAACAGCAGATCCGAGAGCACATTTAACGGTTGTAAAAGTCATTAAAGACCCTACACAAACCACATTTGTACCAGGTGAAGCAGTGATCTATCGCATTTCTGTAACCAATGATGGTCCGAGTGATGCTATAGGTGTTAATGTACAGGATACTCCTCCTGCCAATACCACAATCACAAGTTGGACAGCAGTATCTTCTCCAGGTGTTACTTACCCTAATACTACAGGTAGTGGTAGTCTTAATGAGACAATAGCAACCCTGGCGAATGGACTAACTGCAATATATGACATCACCATACAGACGCCTTCGAATTTTACGGCCAGTCTGGTGAATACTGCCAACGCAGGAAGTATGACTCCGGATCCAACTCCGGGGCCATGTACAACCTGTTCCAGTGATCCGGTTACACCAACACCTCAGGCACACCTCAACACAGTGAAAACCCTGAATGATCCTACACAAACTTCGTTTGTTCCAGGTCAGGCAGTGGTGTATCGTATCGCAGTAACCAATAACGGGCCTAGTGATGCCACAGCAGTAAACATTGTGGATAATGCTCCGGTGGGAACTACGATCACCGGTTGGATGACTGTCCCTTCTCCTGGAGTCGCTTATCCAGACAATAGCGGTGCTGGAAACTTAAATGAAACAATAACGCTATTAGCTAATGGACAAACAGCCATCTATGAAGTGACGGTTCAGACACCTGCTGACTATACCGGAACATTAAGTAACAGTGTGGTGGCCACCAGTACAACGCCGGATCCAACTCCGGGACCTTGTGCCACTTGTAACACTGATCCATTGCCTCCAAATGCACAGGCACACCTCAATGTATTGAAAGTGCTGAAAGATCACCGGGTCAGGCGGTTGTCTATCGTATTAACGTAACGAACAGTGGACCAAGTGATGCTGTAGCCGTAAATATTGTGGATAATGCACCGGCTGGTACAACCATCAGCAGCTGGACTACTGAAGTGTCTAATGGAGTGACATATCCAAATGCAACGGGAACTGGTAACTTAAATGAAACCATTGCCCTGCTTGCCCCTGGTACAACGGCTATTTACGATGTTACTGTACAAACGCCTTCGGATTACACAGGAACATTAAGTAATAGTGCTGTAGCAACCAGTACAACGCCGGATCCAACTCCGGGACCTTGTACCACCTGTACTACCGATCCGCTGCCAGCAGCAGAGATGGCACACCTGAATACGGTAAAAACACTGAGTGATCCTACGCAAACTTCGTTTGTTCCAGGACAGGCTGTAGTATACCGTATTACAGTAACCAATAATGGACCAAGTGATGCCACAGCAGTAAACATTGTAGATAATGCTCCTGCTGGTACAACCATCAGCAACTGGATGGCAATCCCTGCAACGGGTGTAACTTATCCAAATGCGAATGGAACCGGTAACTTAAATGAAACACTGGTAACATTAGCCAACGGACTGACAGCTACGTATGAAGTAACCGTTCAGACTCCAGCTAATTATACCGGAACATTAAGTAACTCGGTAACTGCAACCAGTACAACACCGGATCCAACTCCGGGACCTTGTACCACTTGTACTACCAATCCGCTACCACCAAATGCACAGGCACACCTGAATGCGGTGAAAACACTGAGTGATCCTACGCAAACTTCGTTTGTTCCAGGTCAGGCTGTAGTATACCGTATCACAGTAACCAATAATGGACCAAGTGATGCAGCGGGTGTAACTATTATCGATAATGCACCAACCGGTACAACCATCAGCAGCTGGACAGCAATCCCTGCAACGGGTGTAACTTATCCAAATGCGAATGGAACCGGTAACTTAAATGAAACACTGGTGACATTAGCCAACGGACTGACAGCTACCTATGAAGTAACCGTTCAGACTCCGGCTAACTTTACCGGAACATTAAGTAACTCCGTAACTGCAACCAGTACAACACCGGACCCAACTCCGGGACCTTGTACCACCTGTACTACCGACCCGCTGCCAGCAGCAGAGATGGCACACCTGAATACGGTGAAAACACTGAGTGATCCTACGCAAACTTCGTTTGTTCCAGGACAGGCTGTAGTATACCGTATCACAGTAACCAATAATGGGCCAAGTGATGCTACAGCAGTAAACATTGTAGATAATGCTCCTGCTGGTACAACCATCAACAACTGGATGGCAATCCCTGCAACGGGTGTAACTTATCCAAATGCGAATGGAACCGGTAACTTAAATGAAACACTGGGGACATTAGCCAACGGACTGACAGCTACCTATGAAGTGACTGTACAGACTCCGGCTGACTATACCGGAATATTAAGTAACTCCGTAACTGCAACCACTACAACACCGGACCCAACTCCGGGACCTTGTACCACCTGTACTACCGATCCACTGCCAGCAGCAGAGATGGCACACCTGAATACGGTAAAAACACTGAGTGACCCTACGCAAACTTCGTTTGTTCCAGGACAGGCTGTAGTATACCGTATCACAGTAACCAATAATGGGCCAAGTGATGCTACAGCAGTAAACATTGTAGATAATGCTCCTGCTGGTACAACCATCAACAACTGGATGGCAATCCCTGCAACGGGTGTAACTTATCCAAATGCGAATGGAACCGGTAACTTAAATGAAACACTGGGGACATTAGCCAACGGACTGACAGCTACCTATGAAGTGACTGTACAGACTCCGGCTGACTATACCGGAATATTAAGTAACTCCGTAACTGCAACCACTACAACACCGGACCCAACTCCGGGACCTTGTACCACCTGTACTACCGATCCACTGCCAGCAGCAGAGATGGCACACCTGAATACGATGAAAATACTGAGTGATCCTACGCAAACTTCGTTTGTTCCAGGACAGGCTGTAGTATACCGTATTACAGTAACCAATAATGGACCAAGTGATGCCACAGCAGTAAACATTGTAGATAATGCTCCTGCTGGTACAACCATCAGCAACTGGATGGCAATCCCTGCAACGGGTGTAACTTATCCAAATGCGAATGGAACCGGTAACTTAAATGAAACACTGGTAACATTAGCCAACGGACTGACAGCTACGTATGAAGTAACCGTTCAGACTCCAGCTAATTATACCGGAACATTAAGTAACTCGGTAACTGCAACCAGTACAACCCCGGATCCAACTCCGGGACCTTGTACCACTTGTACTACCAATCCGCTACCACCAAATGCACAGGCACACCTGAATGCGGTGAAAACACTGAGTGATCCTACGCAAACTTCGTTTGTTCCAGGTCAGGCTGTAGTATACCGTATCACAGTAACCAATAATGGACCAAGTGATGCAGCGGGTGTAACTATTATCGATAATGCACCAACCGGTACAACCATCAGCAGCTGGACAGCAATCCCTGCAACGGGTGTAACTTATCCTAATGCCAACGGAACCGGTAACTTAAATGAAACACTGGTGACATTAGGTAATGGACTGACCGCTACCTATGAGGTAACCGTACAGACTCCGGCTAACTTTACAGGAACACTGAGTAATACAGTAAGTATCAGTATGATTACGCCAGATGATAATCCTGTACCATGTGCCACTTGTACTACAGATCCTATTTCACCAATGATTGCTCAGGCACACCTTAATACAGTGAAAACCCTGAGTGATCCGGCACAGACATCCTTTGTACCAGGTGAAGTGGTGACCTACCGTATTACAGTGACGAATCAGGGACCTGATGCCGCTACAGCAGTAAACATTGTAGATATCGCACCAGCCGGAACGACGATCAGCAGCTGGACTGCAATCCCTTCTACCGGTGTAACCTACCCTAATGCCAACGGAACGGGTAACTTAAATGAAACCCTCGCAGTATTAGGGAATGGTCTGGCCGCAATCTATGAAGTCAATGTCCTGACACCTGCTGATTTTACAGGAACATTGAGTAACTCGGTAATTGCGACTTCTCCAACTCCGGATCCAACTCCGGAACCTTGTACGACCTGTAATACGAATCCAATTCCGCCAACTCCAAGAGCGCACCTCACTACAGTGAAAACGCTTAACGACATGACTCAGGTTTCATTTGTACCAGGTCAGGCAGTGGTGTACCGTATTACAGTAACCAACGATGGACCAAGTGACGCCACAGCGGTAACTATTGTAGACAACGCACCTGCAGGAACAACGATCAGCAGCTGGACTGCGATCCCTTCTCCAGGAGTGACCTATCCGAATACTTCGGGTACCGGTAACCTTAATGAAACGTTAGCGAATTTAGCAGATGGTCTGGTCGCCATTTATGAAGTGACCGTACAGACTCCGGCTGATTTCAAAGGCCCATTGAGCAATTCCGTTACGACAACCAGTACCACGCCGGATCCGGCACCAGGGCCATGCACGACCTGTACTACGGATCCGATTCCACCAACTGCTCCAGGCATTTTCATTCCGAACGTGATAACACCGGATGGAGATGGTAAAAACGACACGTTCGTTATTACAGGCTTAGAAAATTATCCGGGTTCTGTCCTGATGATTTATAACCGATGGGGGAATCAGGTGTACCGCTCTGACAGCTATGACAATAGTTTTAGTGGAGACGGGTTAAGCGGAGGTACATACTACTACATCTTTAAACTCAAAACAGCTGAAGGGAATAAAGACTATAACGGTTGGATCGAAGTAATGAAATAACAGAAAAATTTCGAGCCCCGAAGTTCTCGGGGCTCTTATAAAAAATCATATATTATGACAAAGGATAGTGTAATGCAATTAAAGTTATGTTTACTATTAGTATGGGTAACAACTTCAGGCCTCACGGCTATTGCGCAGCAAGATATACAATTTAGCCAGTATGTCTTTAATGGTCTCAGCGTGAATCCCGCATATGCAGGATACAAAGAAGATATTTTTATCAATTCTACCTATCGTAAACAATGGGTCAGCTTTCCGGGAGCACCGGAAACAGGTACATTAACAGTCGATGGATTGGCGAATATACTGGGAAATAAAACCGTAGGACTGGGAGCACAGTTTACCTGGGATCGGGTCGGTCCACAGGATATCCTATCTTTTTATGCCTCCTATGCTTACCGGATACGTCTGAATGAGGAAGATGACAGCCGACTGGCATTAGGACTCGGTGTAGGTGTGAATCAATATTCCATTAATGGGGATCGGTTGTCTCCTACAGATGCCGGTGATCCCAATCTTCCTGCAGGAAAGGTCAGCACTACAAAACCCAATGCGAATTTTGGAGCCTATTATTACAATCCTTCATTTTATGTTGGGTTCTCCATCCTCGATCTTTTTCCAAGCAACATCTATGATGATATCTTTGTTGGAAAAAACAATTATGATTGCCTGGTCACCCGTAAAGTTCCACATTATTACCTAACGGCAGGATTTATGGTCACTTTATCAGAAGACATAAAACTGAAACCATCGATCATGATAAAAGAGGATTTCAAAGGCCCTACAAATGTTGACTTGAATGCTTTCTTTTTACTGGGTGAACGCGTATGGATTGGAGGATCCTACCGATCCGGAGTAAAATTGTGGAATAAAGATAACCTTCAGAAAGGCCTGGAACAAAACGATGCTGCCAGTGTTATGGCGGAATTCTTCATCACGGAACGCCTTCGGGTAGGATATGCCTATGACTTTACGACGAGCAAATTGGATAATTACCAGAAAGGTTCTCATGAAATTTCAATTGGTTTTTTATTATTCAACAAAAAAAGAGCGGAACGCATCATCAGTCCGCGTTATTTTTAATAGCGGTTTAACCTAAACAAGAGTAATATGTATCGATTTCTAAAATACTACGTAGCACTATTATTGGTGGTAAGCAACCTAAGTGCAACTGCCCAGGACCGTAAACCGGAACTTAAAGTAGCCAATGAATATTTCGACAGGTATCAATACAAGCAGGCAGCACTGGTCTATGAAAAACTGGCCCGTAAAAAAAATGTCAAAACGGCAACTTTGGAAAAGCTTGCATACAGTCATAAAGAAATGAATAACTATGACAAAGCATCAGAATGGTATCAGGTCATTACCCAGAAAAATGATGCGAGTGCCGATTCTTTCCTTTTTTATGGTGATGTCCTAAAAAACCAGGGCAATTATACGAAAGCAAAAGAAGTATATCTGCAGTACAGGCAAAAGGAATCCAAAGATATCACTACCCGGATTATGGGTTGTGATTCGGCTATGGTATGGCTGAACCGCCCTACTTCCGGTAGCGTTGCAAACCTCAGCAAAGTCAATACAGCAGCATCGGAATGGGGCGCAACAGCCTATAAAGATAAAAGTATCATCTTTACTTCCGATTCCCTTCGCGCCTCTTTATTTGGAAAAGAAATCAATAAAAAAGCAAAATATGGCTGGACCGGCCGCTCTTTTATCAAACTCTACCAGTTTAACCCAAATTCGGATGCCAATGCCATTGCGCAATTCTCAAAAGAGTTCAATGATTTCAAATACCATGTAGGCCCTATAACCTTCTCTTCCGACTATACTATGGCTTATTTTACAGTGACCAATCCGGACAAAATAGCACATGTCAAAGCACCAAATTATAATTATTACGGTGCCCGGAGACTGGAAATCTATAGCAGTACTTTTACAGATGGCAAGTGGCAGCAACCCGTTGCTTTTGCCTATAATAATCCGGGATCCTACTCTGTCGGCCATGCCGCAATCAGCAAAGATGGGAATACACTCTATTTTAGCAGTGATATGCCGGGTGGAAGTGGAAAAACCGATCTTTGGTACTGCGAGAAAAATAGCGACGGCAGCTGGGGAACTCCTATAAACTGTGGCAATGCTATTAATACCAGTGAAGATGACGCATTTCCTACGGTAGGTGAAAACGACATATTGTATTTTGCCAGCAAAGGGCATCCGGGGATGGGAGGATTTGATATTTTCAGTACAATGGGACAAAAAAATCAATGGTCCAGCCCCCAAAACTTAAAAAGCCCGGTAAACTCACCAGCAGATGATTTTTATTTAACGATGCTCGATGCAACTAATGGTTATTTTGCTTCCAATAGAAAAGGCGGTATGGGCAATGATGATATCTACAGTTGTAGTATTGTAACTCCGAAAACAAGTCCGGAAAAAATAATCACTGTGCCTTTAATAACCGATAAGCAACCAGATGATAATGGATCTTCATCAGGTACAACACTTCCTAAAGAAGGCGAAAAATTTATTATTTATTATGATTTTGATAAAGCTAGCATACGTCCGGATGCTTCAGCAGTATTGGATGATCTCGCTGCCCTACTGAAACAATATCCTAAAGTCAGGATCACAATTTCATCCTACACCGACTCCAGAGGAACAGAAGCCTACAACATGGAGTTGTCCCGAAAACGAGCCCAATCAGCTATGGCTTACCTGGAACGAAAAGGAATTGCAAAAAGCAGGATGGCAGGCAAAGGTTATGGTGAAACCAATCTGGTTAATCATTGCCGCAATGGTGTACAATGTTTCGAAGCAGAGCATCAGGAAAACCGGAGGACTGAAGTACTGATTATTGCCCGATAAGAAAACCATAAAAAAGGAATATGCAAATTGAACTGCCCCCAAACTTAACAAAATCCTACGAAGCAACTCTACAGGATTGCTTCGATAGAAGTTAGCTGCAAAAATCAACTTGAGCAACTGCAAAAAAAATCCCCGGCTGAACCGGGGAACTTCTATAATTATGTTCTATTAACAGTATTATTTTGCCCTTTTGATAACAGTACCTTAAGTTCCAATAATTTTCTGAGATTCCTGAAGTCTGTTCTTGTAAAATGCATTGATACGGTTTCGAATAGTATTAGGATGTGGTGGGGTAATATTTTGGATGGCAAATTCCGATTGGATACGTTCTATAATTTTCTTTATAATGATCTTTGTATCCTGAGGGACTATCTTGCTGATAACAGCATCAATCACGCTGTCCTGCTCCGGAGTTAACCGGCTTGTGCCTTTGCCTCCCGTTCTTACTTTGCCTAACAGGGCTATTGCCGTGCCATAAGTATCATATATTTTTAACCAACGGTATAACGTTGCGATACTGATTCCCCTTTTTAAAGCTATTTTTTTGATAGCTGACAAATTTCCCCTGTCTCCGAGTAGTGGTTTGATAATCGCATACCGCTGTTGCGCTTTTTCAATTTTCGCTTTACTATAAATAGCTGCATCCGGGGTTGTAATAATAGGAACCACCAAAACCTTTTTGTAGGGACTCTGTACAGGATCGGCAATATGATGGCATGCTGTTGCATCAATTTCAAATTTTACAGTTTCTATTCTCATAATACTGGCGTTTAGTAGTGAATTATTTGGGGCTGTAATATTACAAACAAGAAAAAATTCCGAACCACAACATCAATTTACTACTCCCAAAATACCAGAATAGGATTACGATATTTTAGAAAAAAGAAAAAATGGCCTACTACTAATTTATAAAAAAAAGGGTGTACAACCTACAAAATTTAAAATTAATTGTCCCTACAAATACAATTATTTTTAAAATACCAGCCAAATAAAGCATTCATTATCAATTTATTGAAACTGTAAAAATTAACAACAATACCAGTCCGGCAATTACCGGCAACTGTATTCAACAGATCAGGATATCTTGAATATACATAGGTACATTCCTTACACTATCAAAATAAGGGACTCACAGAATGCTGCGGCAGATTATGGTACAAAAATGGAGGTTTATTTCGAATAAAAAAATGGAGGCTTCCCGAGTGTAATTCTTTTCTGCTTTTATTCCGCTACGGTATATATCGGGTCTTCGGTGACATTGACTTCAATAATGGCTGCTGCATTCTTCAACAATTGGCGGCAATCAGGACTCAGGTGCTGGAGGTGTACTGTTTTCCCTAATGTGTGGTATTTTTGTGTCAGATTGTTCAGCGCCTCTATGGCCGACATATCTGCAATGCGGCTATCCCGAAAATCAATAATGATCGTCCCGGGATCTTCTGCAGGATGGAACAATTCCATAAAATTTGCAGTAGCACCAAAAAATAAAGGGCCATGGATCTCATAATATTTTATACCCTTAGGATCTGTGTGTACCGCTGCATGGATTCTTTTGGCACTTTCCCAGGCAAATACCAAAGCTGAGAGGATTACGCCTGCCAAGACGGCCAGGGCGAGATTATGCAGCACCACAGTAATTGCAGCCACTAATATCCCGACTATGATATCCGACTTCGGCATTTTGTTGATGACTTTAAAACTTGCCCATTCAAAGGTACTGATAGCCACCATGATCATCACACCGACCAAAGCAGCCATTGGCAGCCTGCCAATCACCGGGGCACCATAGAGTATGATCAGCAATATGGTTAGTGCAGCAATAATTCCGGATAAACGGGCACGTGAGCCAGCAGAAAGGTTCACCAGTGTTTGGGCAATCATCGGGCAACCGCCCATACCAAAGAAAAAACCATTGGCAATATTAGCCGTACCCTGTGCAATGCATTCCCGATTCGGTTTTCCCTTAGTGCCGGTAATTTCATCGACAAGGTTTAAGGTCAGTAAGCCTTCCGTTAATCCTACAGCAGCCATAATCAAACCATAAGGCAATATTATTTTTAACGTTTCCAGGGTCAGGGGAATGGCGGGAATATGAAAGGGCGGAAATCCGCCACTGATAGAAGCGATATCGGCTACTGTTTTAGTTTCGATACCAAAAACCAATACCACCACAGCCACAACAATTATGGCCACGAGCGAAGCCGGTACTTTCTTGGTCACTTTAGGAAAAAGGAACACTATCGCTATTGTAAGGGCTACCAGACCTGCCATAACCCAAAATACAGATCCGCTAATCCAGGTAGACGTGCCATTGGTAACCGTTTTAAACTGTTCTAACTGTGCCATAAAAATAATGATTGCAAGCCCATTCACAAATCCAAACATAACGGGCCGTGGCACTAAGCGGATGAATTTACCCAACTTAAAAATACCAACTGCGATCTGGATAATTCCAGCCATGACTACAGCCGCAAAAACATATTCAATACCATGCGATTGCATCAGCGCGATCAGTACCACTACCGTTGCTCCTGCCCCTCCCGAAATCAGTCCCGGCCGGCCTCCCAATATAGCAGTAACCAATCCCATGATAAAAGCAGCATACAAGCCTGTTAGGGGTGAGAAACCTGCTAAAATCGCAAAAGAAAGCGACTCCGGAATCATGGTCATAGCCACTGTAAGTCCGGCTAAGATTTCATTACTGTAGTTTATTTTCTGGGAAAAATCAAAAAAAGGGAGCGCTGTTTTCATAGTGCCGCAAAAGTAAAAAATTAATGCCGATCGTCAATTATTGTTTTTGATTGTATTTACAAAGCTTATTGTGGTCTTTAATTTTCTGCCGAATAGATTTTTTTACAGCTTTCACTTTTGATATTTCAAATTAAAATAATAAAAGTAGCTTTGTAGTTCCGCATTCCATTTATGGACATGGGACTAAAACAAGTAGCACTATGGAGAACCAACCCCATCTCAGAACCGTGAATGTCACCCGGTACATCAGTCCTCTCAGGGAGGGCGGATCATTACCGGCATTGGCAGAAGCGGATGATGATTTTAAATATGTACTCAAATTCAAAGGCGCCGGCCACGGTGTCAAAGCACTCATTGCGGAACTCATCGGTGGTGAAGTCGCACGTGAGCTGGGTTTGCAACTGCCGGAACTGGTATTTGCCAACCTGGACGAAGCCTTTGGAAGAACTGAAGCCGATGAAGAAATCCAGGATCTATTGCAGGGCAGCCAGGGTATGAACCTCGCACTACATTTCCTATCGGGTGCCCTTACCTTTGACCCGGTAGTCACACAAACGGAACCCAAACTGGCGTCACAAATTGTATGGCTCGATGCTTTTATTACCAATGTCGATCGAACCTTCCGGAATACCAATATGCTCATCTGGCACAAAGAACTATGGCTTATTGATCATGGCGCAGCCCTATATTTTCACCATTCATGGATCAATTGGGAGCAACATGCCAAAAGTCCATTTGCACTGATTAAAGACCATGTATTGCTTCCCCAGGCCTCGGAACTGGAAACGGTCAATCAGGAATACAAAGCCCTGTTGACGCCGGAAAAAATCAGGCAGATCACCGCATTGATCCCCGAAGACTGGCTGCAGTGGGAAGATACTGAGGAATCACCGGAAGCCTTACGGGAAGTCTATTCCCAATTTTTAATCACTCGCTTAGCCCATTCGGAAATTTTTATAAAAGAAGCTCAAAATGCAAGACAAACACTTATATGAATACGCTGTAATCCGCGTACTGCCCAGGGTGGAGCGTGAAGAATTCCTGAATGTCGGCATTATCGTATTCTGTAAAAAATCAAAATTCATACAGGTGCTTTATGCGCTGGATGAAAAACGATTACAGGCACTCGCGCCGGAATTCGATTATGAGCAATTGGTGCTCAACCTCGAATCCTTCCAAAAGATAGGCCATGGCACTAAGGATGGCGGCCCCATAGCACAGATGGATATTCCGTCCCGCTTCCGGTGGCTCACTGCTGTACGGAGTTCCGTAATCCAGACCTCCCGCCCGCATCCGGGACTATCCGACAATCTCGAAGCCACAGTACAACGGCTCTTTGCCGATTTGGTAGCCTAATAATTCCGGGAAGGCAATCTTATTGCTTTTCCCGGATAATTCTAATAATTTCCTCTTTGGACAATACACCCGACTGCCGCCACAATTGCTTCCCATTTCGGAATAACAGCATCGTCGGTACGCTTTTGACCTGGTACTGAATGGCCAGTGGCTGGTTTTTATCCACATCTATTTTTAATATGGATACACTGTCGCCCAATTCGTCTTTTACTTCTTTCAGTATGGGAGCCAACATTTTGCAGGGCCCGCACCAGGTGGCAAAAAAATCAATCAGCACCGGCTTATCGGACTGAATAAGGGTTGAAAAATCACTCATCTTATTTTCTTTTTTAAAGGATTTATAGTAGTATTTCAATATTAATCTCCCGTTTCTGCATTCGGGGCATCAACAGGCTTGGATTGTGAGGAACCTTGCTGCCTCAGGAATACCGACAATATGATAATTGCAAAAACGGAAAGGAATTCACTCTGCCAGTTTTGGAAGGATTCAAACCAAAATCTGGAATTCCCCAGGTATTGTAAAGCGGTCTCCATCGGTTTATGCTGGTAGAATAGCTGTTCATTTTCATCTTTCAGGCTTCCGTAAAAGTGGAGTACGAAAGATACTAAAAACAAAAGCAACAAGGCAATAGTAAGGGAATGTTTATATCCGGCCAATAACCACCCTCCTGCCCTTACCGGCCAAGGTGCATCCTTCCGATTCGGGTCGGGCTCACGGTCTACCGCTTCCTCCTTGTCAAAATCTTTGGATTCTGAAGATCCTTTTTGCTGTAGAAATATCGTCAGGATCACAAAAATTGCCATTTGTAAAAATTCGCTTTCCCAGTTTTCAAAAGTCGATTGGATAAAATGCCCCGAAGTGAAATAATGCCCTATCGTAATTGCAGTTGCCCCTTCCTCCAGCCGTTCCGAATTGTATTCCTTAAAACCAAAAATAACCTGGCCCACAATAGCCATTAAAAATAGCAGGATGAACATCAGGGAAAGACTATTGTTTTTAATGAATTTTTTCATGTTTGTTCCGTTATGGTACTGCGTTAAGAATCGTTGAGAAATCACTACTATAAAAGAAGCCCAAATAAACCATGTTATTCGGGCAATTCTTTATAGGGTATCCTTAATTTTATTTGGCGTTATCTTCTTCAGCCGCATCAAAATTAATCGTATTGTAAGCGGACTCCGTAAGGGTCACATCAGCTTCTTTTTCTTCCGCCAATGTTTCGGCTAATAAAGAAGCAACTTCGTCTTCTCCTAACGTTTTCGCAAAGGCACACAAGGTCCCATAAGATGCAATCTCATAGTGCTCAATTTTTTGGGAAGCTGAAATAATTCCGGCATCACGAACAGGTCCCGGTTCTGTTTCCTCCATAATACTTTCGCCTTCTTTTAACAAGCCATCCATAGCATCACACTTTTTACCACGTGCCGTTTCTCCCAAAATTTCAAAAACACGTTCCAGGCGCTCTATCTGCCCTTCCGTAACTTTGGTGTGGTCTTCGATAGCAGCAACCAGATTTGGAGCTGTAGCATTCTTAGCCATTTTCGGCAAGGCTTTTACCAAAGCCCGCTCGGCCCATAAAATGTCTTTTAACTCATCTACAAATAACTCACGCAGGCCCTCAGCTGCTGTAGGTTTCGCTTTCACAGTTCTGGCCTTTCTTCCGTCTTTTTCTGTTTTTACATCTGAATTTTTCATAGCATTATATTTTGGGGTTAATGTCAAAAAATGACTATATAAAGTAACACCCATTATCGATATACCGTCTTATACAATTTTTTAAAGTTTTTATATAATTGCTACCGACACATCCCGACCAAAAACAAGCATAGGATAAAGGGCTGTAAAAAGTACATTCCTTTATCCTATCATTTTATGACACAATCTGTTTTCCGATTACTAAAAAATAGGCAGATTAAATTTCGGGTGTATCCCCGGCTTTGCCTTCCTGTTGTGTCTTGTGTTTTTTCATAATAGCCTTCAGGGCTGCTTTACGCTCTTGTTGTGCCTCTTTGTCCCGCGCCTTTTTCTGGTTGACAATTTTTGAATATAACTTCTTGCTTAAATCTCTTTTACTACTCATAATCGTATTTTTTGTAGTGATAACAACACTAATCCTTCTTATTTATAAACAGGCCCATCTGTAAATGTGCTTTTGACAGCTATAGCAATAACTCCCGAACCTATAGCAACTTAAAGCAAACCTGTATCAATTAATTACACACGTATAGCAGGTTCAAACACGCCTATAGAAATTGAATCCACACCTATAGAAGATCAAAACACGCCTATAGAAATTAAATCCACACCTATAGAAGATTAAACCACGCCTATAGAAATTAAATCCACACCTATAGAAGATCAAAACACGCCTATAGAAATTAAATCCACACCTATAGAAGATCAAAACACGCCTATAGAAATTAAATCCACACCTATAGAAGATCAAAACACGCCTATAGAAACTTAAAACACACCTGTAGGAATACATTTACGCATCCAAATCGTTTCACGGGTTTACATAGGCGGCTTTAATTTGCTGCAATGATTTTTTCGTGGTGACCAACGTAGTAATTATTGCAGTACGCAGCGTCTCGATATCGTCATAATCCATATATTTCGCCCAGCTTTCATTCTCAAAAAGATTTCGGATGTCCCGAATGTGGCGGGCTGTTTCGGCAGCATTTCTCAAAATTGCAATCCCATCATAATCGGGTGCATCTTTATGGTAGAACTGAACCGTTTTGGTTTCATAATCAACTCCGATATAATAAAATGCTTCCTGGTCGTTATTCGCATAAAAATCATTCCATGCCGCATAGCCCAATCGGGTACCGGACTGTTTCCTGTCAGCCGTTTCAAGGCGCCAGCGGCAATTGGCAGCCCTACCCCAATGATTGGAAAGGCGGTACACACCCGACGGGGAAAAATAATAACTGCTCCCTGAACTGCTTTTATGATCCGGTACACGATCGGCAAGCACATCTTTTGGCACTTCGGTAAAAATGCAAAAGGTATGTTTGAAAAAGTTGTGCCGGTGATAGGTTTTTCGTTCCATAGCGCAAATTTAGCACTTTTTCAGCAATCAAAATCCGATGATAAATTGTGATTCTCCATAAAAAACGAACACTGTTACCGTATTTTACTTTTATTTTGTTACTTTCAAACCTTCATTTAAATACATTCCTATTGTACACACAAATCAACACTGGTATCAGCCGCTATGTTACCTTTTCCGATACAGAACTCGCTATTTTTGACAGCCTATTGGAATACCGGGAAGTGCCTAAAAAAAGCATTTTGCTGCGTGCCGGTGAAAGCTGTGATTTTGAAGCGTTTGTGGTCAAAGGCTGCCTTCGCAAATATTATATCGATACTAATGGTGTGGAAGTCATCCTGCAGTTTGCAGTCGAAAATGCATGGATTAGCGATATCTCCTTTAGCATTTATGAAGACAAACCCAGTCAGGTATTTATTGAAACGCTCGAAGACTGTGTGCTATTGGTATTCTCTCCGGAATCCAAGGAAGAGCTCTTCGATAGAGCACCGCGGTTCGAACGCGCCTTCCGCATCCTGATGCAACGCAACCTCTCGGTTACCCAAAACCGCCTTTTTTGTACCATTGCCAAAAGCGCTACCGAAAAATACTTAGACTTTCTGGAACTGTATCCTACAATACCACAGCGTGTCGCCCAGCATTATATTGCTTCCTATTTGGGTATTTCTGCAGAGTTCCTCAGCAAAATAAGGGCTAAACTCGCCAAACACTAAAATAAGCTACTCACACTACAATTGTTTTTCTTGTCCTGGTTCAATGTTTTTGAATCCGGGAAGCCCCAACTTTGCCTTATAATTAGTACGAAATAGCACCGCTACTCATTTGATTTCTTGTCCTGGTTCAATGCACAGCGATTCCAAAGACCCGAAATTTGTACTATAAATAAAGTAATACAATGAACCGAAAAGATTTTATCAGAAAAGGGATTATGGGAACAGGAATGTTCGTAACCTCAACTGCGATCGGCAATACATTACAAAACGAAAAAACATTAACACCTTTAGCGCCCGTTGGCTATAATCATTTACCTAATACAACTTCAAAAATCATGGAAAATACAATCTTACACAAAGCAGCAACTCGTGGTCATGCCAATCATGGCTGGCTGGATTCACATCATACTTTTAGTTTTGCCAATTACCATAACCCGGACCGGATGAACTTTGGCGTATTGCGCGTTTTAAATGACGACCGTGTCGATGGCGGAATGGGTTTTGGAAAACACCCACATGACAATATGGAAATTATCTCCATCCCATTGGAAGGTGACCTGAAACACATGGACAGCATGAATAATGTAGCGGTGATTAAAAAAGGAGACATCCAGATAATGAGCGCCGGTACCGGTATCTTTCATAGCGAGTACAACCTCAATAAAGATGAGCCCACAAAATTCCTGCAAATATGGGTGTATCCTAATAAAAAGAATGTAACCCCACGTTACGACCAGATCACTCTTAACGAGGGCGAACGCCACAATGCTTTACAACAGGTTATTTCACCCAATCCTGATGATGCAGGAGTATGGATCCATCAGGATGCCTGGTTCCATTTAGGGACTTTCGATACCGGTTTTACAACGACATACAACCTTAAAAAACCAGGAAACGGGATCTATGCCTTCATCATCAAAGGTGATTTTACCATTGGTACTGTAGCATTGAACGAACGTGATGGCCTGGGTATCTGGGACACGGATTCCATCACCATCCAGGCCAACTCACAGGATGCCGAAATCCTGTTGATGGAAGTACCTATGGTTTTATAATACAAACAATAAAAAATAATTATACACTTAAATTTATATCAAAATGGCAACAACAAAATGGGCAGTAGACCCAACACACTCCGAAATAGGCTTTAAAGTAAAACACATGATGTTCACTAATGTGTCCGGGAAATTTCAACAATTCGAAGCTGCTATCGAAACAGAAGGCGACAATTTCGAAAATGCGAAAATATCTTTTTCAGGTGCTATTGATTCCGTGACCACTGGAAATGCCGATCGTGACACTCATTTATTAAGCCCTGATTTCTTTGACGCGGCACAATATCCTACCATCACATTCACAGGCGATACTTTTAAAAAGATCAGTGAAGGCGATTATGAATTAACCGGAACACTGGGATTACACGGTGCCGAAAAACCAGTAACACTGGCGGTAGAATTCGGTGGGCTGGCAAAAGATCCATGGGGAAATACAAAAGCCGGATTTACAATCACCGGAAAGATCAATCGTAAAGACTGGGGATTAAACTGGAATGCTGCTTTGGAAACCGGTGGTGTTTTAGTAAGTGAAGAAGTTCGGCTGAACATTGAACTTCAGTTCGTAAAACAATAAAGAATACCAAACCCCACGATATAGTATCGTGGGGTTTTATTTTGATACTGCCATGAAAAAAAGAAATATATTATACATCGGAAACCATCCTGAAATTCTGGAAATCGTAGTTCGGTTGCTCAATGCAATGCCGGGGCAATTTGGAATCGGTGCTTCGGGAAGTGAGCAGGCACAACAGCTGTTCTGCGAATACGATTTTGATCTCGTCCTCTTGGGGTGTGGGATTAGCGAATTGGCAGAAAGCGCACTTCGCACCTTTTTTACGAACCACAAGCCCACGATTGTAATTGTGCAGCACTATGGTGGTGGGAGTGGTCTTTTGGCGGGCGAGATCCGGACAGCATTGGGAGAACCGGGTAAAAAATAAAACCTACTGATCCGGTAAAATCCTCTATTGCTTTTGGTTTTTACCAATAATTTAGTTTTTAAAGTTTAGGGATTTCCGGCGGATTGCTTAAATTAGCCAGATGAATTTATCCAATATCAAACTGGTTGCCACCGATATGGATGGCACGTTACTCAACTCGAAAGGAGAATTAAGCGAGACCTTTTTTCCGATATTCGAAAAAATGAAATCCCAAAACATTTTATTTGCTGCTGCCAGTGGCCGCCAGCTTTTCAGCCTGGAAACGGTGTTCAAGCCCATTCAGGAGGAAATGATTTTTGTAGCTGAAAATGGTAGTTATGTTATGTACAAAGGCGAAGAACTGTTGGTACAGGCACTGGACCGAAATGTAGTAAAAGCCGCAATTGCACAGGCAAAACAAATCCCGGATACCTTTATTATCCTTTGTGGTAAAAAGATGGCTTACATCGATACTTACGATCCTAAATTTGTCGGGCAGCTTGAAAAGCATTACCGCAAATTTGAAATTATAGAAGACTTTACGGAACTTCCCGATGATGACTTCCTGAAAATTACCCTTTGTGACCTTGCCGGTTCCGAAAGCAATAGCTATCTCTTTTTTAAAGATTTTCATGAGAGTGTAGCCGTAAAGGTTTCAGGGCCAATATGGCTGGATATCTCCCATAAACTGGCAAACAAAGGAAATGCACTCCGGTTGCTGCAAGAGAAATTTGGAATCAGCATTGATGAAACTATGGTATTTGGTGACTACCTCAACGATACCGAAATGATGCAACAGGCCTACTACAGTTATGGTATGGAAAATGGGCATCCGGATATCATTGCCATGGCACGTTTTACAGCCAAATCCAATGATAAAGACGGGGTGCTGGAAGTACTCGAAAACCTGGTGGAAAGAAAAGCCGTGGCCAATTCCTAGAATAAAACTTTACAATACGCATATAACAACAAAAAGCGCTACAGTTTTCCTGTAGCGCTTTTTCATTATAGGTATTTGATGGCCTTAGACTATTTCAAAGCTACCGGTACTTCCAGGTTTTCCCAGTTCAATACTACAGCGTTTGCTGTAACCTTAAAGGTCATTTTCTCTGTGAAGGCAGCCGATTTTTTAGCTTTTACTTTAACGCGAAGTGCATCTTTTTTGGCATCATATTTATAAGCGCCCCATTGTTTGGCATCAGTGTTGAAGATAATGGTCCACTCTCCTTTTTCAGGAATTGCGAAAAAAGAGTATTTCCCTGCTGCCAGTTTTTTACCCTCTACCATAATATCTTTGCTGGTTTCAAATGTAGTGGCCTCATTTGCGCCTACTCTCCACACTTGTCCATAAGGAACTAATTCACCCCAAATGGCTCTTCCTTTTACAGAAGGGCTTCCGTAAGATACTGTAATTTTTGCTCCGTTAACAGTTCCTGTAGCAGTAGTTGCCGGGCTTTCTTTTTGTTGTGCATTCGCAAAAGCGGTCATTACAAAAGCAATCAGAAGCATGCTGATTTTTTTTTGGATTCTCATAATTCTATGGTTATTTAAATTTATCAATACCGTAAATATAAGGATATCCGCAATTACAAAATAACTTTTAAAGCAATTTTGTAGCACTACTGCCCTACCGATTATTGTACGGTATACATTCTTTGTTCCATTTCCGAAAGCCTGAAATACCCCAAGGCATAATTTTTACTGTCGGTCTGATTGACCAGGTTCCCCCGAACACTCGCCGGAGGTGTCTGAAACGGCCCACCTCCATTGCCACCGGAAATACTCAATAAAACCTGCATATAATTGTAATACCGTTCTGAAATGCCAAATAACCGGATGGCAACCTGAGTTCCCGGTTTGGTATCCTCATTGCTAAAAAGCCCAAACATCTGATTCCCCTGGAAAAATTCATCCGAAGTCACACTATATTCCGGGAAAGCGGAAAAATCTGCCTTAAAACTGTCTAAGTAATAATTGTTGACTGCCCCATCATCCTGGTAGTAATATTTAACCTCAATGACGTCTTCCGAACCAAATCCGCCGGTAGTTTCCTGCTGCACACTCGTAATTTCAGGTACTGCTTTGAGGGTTTCCTGTGCTTTATAAGTTTGCCCGTCGACAGTTATTGTAAGTGTATACGCCTCGTCGATGACCGGGACAAAAGTAGTACACACATAGTCGCCGGTACCCGGTGTTTCGGTAAAATTAAAAACGGTATTGGTACTATTCGTTATCGTCACTATTGCTCCTGAAACGGGAGGCACAGTAGTTTCATAATATCCTGCAGTAGTAGTCAGCCGGATTTTTTGTTGCTGCCCGGTAGTTCCTTTCTGCCAGTCGATAGAAGCTTCGACAACTAATCGTGGCGGTGCGGTATCTAAATCGATATCCACCACATCTTCACATCCGGTAAGGCTAAAAATCAAAACCAAGAGCACGAGGGAATATATTTTTTTCATGGGATTTAAAATTTAAAATTATACGTAACACTCGGGATCAATCCAAAAATGGACAAGCGCACAGCTTCATTGATTCCGGAAGTTTCATTTTGGGTAAAAGTCACCGAAGCAGCATTCCTGCGATTGTACAGGTTGTAAATACTAAATACCCATTCACTTTGCCATCCCTTTGTTTTTTCGGGCTTAGGCGTATAAGTCGCCGAAATATCAAGGTGATGATAAGCTGCCAGGTTGTTCTTATTCCGTTCACCATACACCGGAACATTAATTCCCTGGTATTGGTACTGGCCCTCCGGATACGTAACCGGACGGCCGGACTGCACGGCAAGGATGGCACCAAAGGACCATTTCTCTGTGTATTTATAGGAACTGGTCACCGCAAGGTTATGCATTTTATCATAGGTCGAACGGTACCATTCCCCATTATTGATTCCAGTCTCTTCAGGAGTACGTCCCGGCGTTCTTTGCTCTGCACGCGATAAGGTATAGGAAATCCATCCATTGAGTTTACCAGTATTCTTACGCAATAAGACTTCAAGGCCATACGCTCTGGCTTCTCCGTTAAGGATTACCTGCTCGATCGCATCATTGGCAATAAGGTCGGCACCATCAATATAGTCAATCCTGTTTTTGATCTTTTTATAAAATCCTTCTACCTCCAGGGAATACGCATCGTCCTTAAAATTCCTAAAATAGCCCAGGGCATACTGATCCAGCAATTGCGGTTTTATAAAATTGTCACTCGGCGCCCAAACATCCAAAGGTGTTGCAGAAGCCGTATTGGAAATCAAATGGATGTACTGTGCCATCCTGTTGTAACTCGCTTTAACCGATTCATTATCATTCAGCGTATAGGCAATGGAAGCACGGGGCTCTAAATTTCCAAAGTCAGCAATCGACTTATTTTTTCCATAGCTCTGGCTTCCGGTAGGGGTTCCTTTTTCATACAATTGCAATTCCGTATTAAAAACTACCGCCTGGTCATTGGCATACGTATTAACCTTTTGTTCGCCAAGGCGGTTAAAACGACTGTAACGCAATCCGTAATTGACGGCAATATTATCGCTCAGCTGTTGTTCTGCTTCTACATATACAGCCTGTTCAAAAGCATATTTACGATCCAACTGCCTCGGATTGATTCCGGAAGATTCATTTGTAGGACGTATCGTTCCGGGATTAAAGTTGTAGTAAATCCCGTTGACACCATAACTCAACGTGAATTTATCAGTCAGGTAATGCTTCAGGTCATACTTTATATTGTAGTTTTTGATACCGGAATCCCAATCAAGCCCCACCATTCCCAATGACAACCCATAATAGTAATCCGTGTAGATCATGGAAAGGTTGGAAAAGAGCTTATCCGAAAATAAATGATTCCAACGCAGGTTGAGTAGCGTATTCCCATACGTCATATTAAAAGACTTGTCAAAATCAAAAACATCACGCCCGAAGTAACCGGACAGGAATAACGTATTGTTCTCGTTGGCCTTGTAGCTCAATTTGGTATTCAGGTCATAAAAATAAGCGGAGTTTTTCATATCGGCCAATTTCAGGAACAAATGGGCATACGAACTGCGTCCGGCTATCAGGAAGGAAGCTTTATCTTTTACGATAGGCCCTTCAACCATAATACGGCTGGAAATGGCACCAATACCGCCCGTCATATGAAAGTCCTTGTTGTTTCCTTCTTTCTGGTAAATATCCAAAACCGAAGAAACCCTGCCGCCAAAACGCGCCGGAATCCCACCTTTGTAGAGTTTCAGGTCTTTGATCGCATCCGAATTAAATACCGAAAAGAAACCAAATAAGTGGGAAGCATTGTAAATCGTGGCCTCATCAAGAAGGATCAGGTTTTGGTCGGCAGCTCCACCACGAACATTAAAACCGGAAGCCCCTTCACCTCCATTGGTTACTCCGGGCAACTGTAGTATCGATTTTAATACATCTACCTCTCCCATTACTGCAGGCATTTTTTTAATGTCCTTAATACTGAGTTTGTTGACACTCATTTCCGGTTTCCGGATGGCCACCCGGTTTTTCTTTTCAGAAATCACGACTTCTTCCAGCTGTTCACTATTTTCAGCCATGCCAAAATTCTTTCGGATATCGGTGTTCAAGGCTACTTTTTCCTGCTGTAGCTGAAAGCCCATATAATCGAGCTGTACTGTATATTCGCCTTTAGGCAATGAAATCGAAAAAAAGCCGTATTGATTGGTCACCGTTACTTTTTGCAATTCGAGGATGTAAACGGTTACCCCGATAAGCGTTTCACTGGTTTTACCATCCGTTACAGTACCGCTCAGTGTATATTTTTCCTGTGCCCGCGCTGTAAAAGAAAAGATTCCCATAATCAAAAGCGACAACCAAAAGATGTTCTTTAAATTCATGATAGCATTTGTATTAATTTATAAGCGTTAATTGATTTAAAACGCAGCAAATATATTCGCCGAGGCGTTGTAAACTGCTCTAAATTATACCGGAAGAGTTGTAAATTATGTTAGTGGCGTTGGCGTAAATTCGCCCCTGTCATGCAATACCGTTTTGTTTTTCATTATTTTTGCGGGTAATGAGACTCTCCTACGAAAATATTTGGATCAGGAACTGTATAATATATGTTTTCCTGTTCTCCATCATTTACATTGCCAATTACACCACAGAAGATAAAGATCCGCTGTATATGTTTGTGGAGCTTATTGTAGTTTTTACATTTGTGTATGGTTTAGTTTTGGTTAATAACCTCTTCCTTATCCGGCCATTCCTGCTGTATCAAAAAAAATACAACTTGTTTTTCATTGGCTTTGCCCTACTCTGGAGCTTCTTTTTAGTCGTGGCTAAAATCACCCATTACATTATGGAAGAAACGATATCCATTTTCAATGACATTATGGGCATCATCATGATTTCCCTAATTGGATCCGGTATTTATTTCATCCATCAGTGGATTTTGCAAAACATCTTTAAAACACAGATAAAACTCCTGAATACCGAAGCGGAACTCTCCTTACTAAAACAACAGATGAATCCGCATTTCCTGCTGAACGCTATGAACAACCTCTATGGCGATGCGCTGATGGCTCCCGAAACATTGCCCGATAAGATCTTAAAACTGTCGGAACTGTTGCGCTACCAGATTGAAGCCACCAAAAAAGATTTTATCAGCCTCTCAGAGGAAATGCATTTTATAGAGCAGTATTTAGGCTATCACACCTATAGAAGCCATAACCTTTCTGTAAAAGAGGAACATAACGGCAGTGGTAACGACCTGAAAGTCCCCCCCTTTATTTTTTATGCCTTTGGTAGAAAATGCCGTGAAATTTACACTGGAAACCGCCCGGCCGGATATCCGGATATCCTGGACTTTCCGAAAAAATCACATGACATTTTATATTACGAATAACTACAATGAAGATGGCAGTGCTTCAGGAACCGGAACCGGGATTGAAAACCTCAAAAGACGGCTGGAGGTATCCATGATACGCTACACATTAACCTTACAAAAAGAAAACGGAATTTTTAATTCAGAATTAAAACTATGGAACCTTCCCTTAAATGCCTTATCGTAGACGATGAAAAACCCGCACATCAGGTGATTCGTTCCCATATTATGAACAGTGTCGGATTTGAATATGCAGGAAGTGCCTACAATGGTACTGAAGCGCTAGCCATGCTGCGTGAAACGAATTTTGATATTCTTTTTCTCGACATCAACATGCCGCTTATCAATGGTATTGAACTGATGAAAATTCTCCCGGAACGGCCTGTCACTATTATTACGACGGCCTATTCAGATTTTGCATTGGAATCCTACCAGCAGGATGCTGTAGATTATCTTTTAAAACCCATTCCACTCTCCGGTTTCCTGAAGGCAATTGAAAAAGCTAAATTATTTTGTGAGGCTAAAAAACGGAAACAAAATACCGAACTTACCATTCCGTTGCGTCACAACAAAGAAATTGAGGAAGTATTACACCGGGATATCCTTTATATCGAAAGCCTTGGTAATTATGTAAAAGTGTACCGGCTGTCGTTGTCCAGGCCAATGGTGGTCTATGGGACGTTGGCACATATATTCGCAGGACTCAAACAAAAAGGATTCCTTCAGATACACCGCTCTTTTGTAGTGAATACCCTGCATATTAAACATTTTTCAAAACAGAAACTAATTCTCCATAATGACAAAACAATTCCTGTAGGGCGTAAATATCAGATCCTGCTGGATGAAAATCTTTCTGTCAAATTCTTATCATAAGTCCATTTTTTTTATAACTTTATTAAAAATAGAAAAGATAAAATTATGAAAGTTGAAATTTGGTCGGACATCATGTGTCCGTTTTGCTATATTGGGAAGAGACGTTTTGAAGCCGCACTGGAGCAATTTCCTGATGCCGGGGATATTGAAATTGAGTGGCATAGCTTTCAACTCGATCCGGATATAGAAGGGAATCATGGGAAAAATTTATATGAATACTTCTCCGAACGAAAAGGGGTCCCTTACGAGCAATCAGTAGCCATGCACCAGCAAATGGCCGAAAATGCCAAACACTCCGGACTAACTTACAATTTTGATAGTGCAGTGGTGGCCAATTCTTTTGATGCTCATCGACTGATACAACTGGCAAAAACACACCATTTAGGCGATGCGGCCGAAGAACGGCTCTTCAAAGCCTATTTTACCGAAGGCAAAGATTTTAGCGATCACGATACGCTTGTTGCACTGGGGACTGAAATTGGATTAGAGGCAGCTGAAGTGCGTAAAGTACTCGACAGTACCGATTTTTCCGATGCTGTAAAGGCAGATATTAATGAAGCCGCTGAAATAGGGATTAATGGAGTGCCATTTTTCGTCTTTAACCGAAAATATGCCGTTTCCGGCGCCCAGGCCAGTACGGTATTTGAAGATGTACTGCAAAAATCCTACAAAGAATATAAAAAAGAACAGCCTAAAAATAATTTTGAAATCATTGATGGGCAGAGTTGTACTCCCGACGGAAAATGCGACTAAAAATAATCCGGTAAAATCTAAAATCATACTGTAATCTCTCCTACTTTTGTGCGGTAATTTTACACGCTATGGAAACCCAGGTATTGATTTTATTGTGTATTGCCGCCTTTGCTGCTGGATTTATAGATGCAGTGGTGGGTGGCGGTGGACTCATACAAACCCCGGCCGGGCTGATCTTATTACCGGGGCATATGGTGTCTACCGTAATCGGTACTTTAAAAATCCCGGCATTCAGCGGGACAGCCTTTGCGGCGGCTCAGTACCTGAAAAAGGTTACGATGGACTGGAAGTTATTGGGTATTATGGCAGTATGCGCTTTTGTATCCGCATTTGCCGGATCCACATTGCTCACCTATGTCAGCAACGACTTCATGAAACCTTTATTACTCGTTATTTTATTGCTGCTTGCCATTTATACGTTTACCAAAAAAAATTTCGGCCAACACACGGCAAAACAATATTCGCGTAAAAAGAGCATTGTACTGGCCATAGGGATTAGCCTTTTGGTTGGATTCTATGACGGTTTTATAGGCCCTGGAACGGGAAGTTTCCTGGTATTGGGATGTATTGCCCTACTGGGATTTGATTTCCTGCATGCATCGGCAAATGCTAAAATGGTGAACCTGGCTACTAATTTCGGTTCCATCTGCCTGTTTAGCCTAAAAGGCAAAATTATATGGGCAATTGCTTTACCCATGGCTGCCTCCAATGCTTTAGGCGGTTGGATAGGAGCCAAAATTGCAATCAAAAAAGGCAATGGCTTTATCCGTATTTTCTTTTTGATTGTAGTAATCGGTACACTGATACGGTTTGCCTATGATGTATTCTATACAACATAAAAAAACCGGAGATCAAAAAATGATTCCGGTTGATACGATCAGGATGATGTATTTAGAATGCTACATTCCATCTTGGAAGGCGGTTATTTTCTGCAAAAAACTCTTGCAAAACATAGCCTTCAACCGAAGTTGGAATCCCTTTGGATTCAGTATTGAATGTTTCATACCAAACCACTTCTAAAGCATCGATATTTTCTTTTTCCATTTGTGTTGGCCAGGTGTATTTACGCGCTGATTTCACAAACTGCTGCCCATTAACGATTTTGTCGTATAATCCACCATTTTTGGTTTTCAGGTCGCCATTGTTTTGGATTGTTCCTGAGGAACCCACCATTACCAGTTCTTTCGTACTGTTTTCTACGCTATATACCAGGTAAACACCGCTTGCACCTTCTGGAGCATTACACTTTTCTTCCAGGCTTTCGTCTTTTGTAAAAGTGAAATAATTACTGCTTTTGTATTTTTCTAATTCTTGAAACATTCTTTTCTGTTTAAACTATTTCTATTTTGAGGGCGCAATTTACGATTTCCAAGGCGCATTTAGCCATTAATTCCAAAAACTTTTGAATTTCAGTCCCGGAAGTTCTTAATACACAATTAACAATGAATAAAATAGGTGGTATTTCATTTTATAGAATTAATGGTATCTTTGTAATCCAATCGATTTGAAAAACAAAAGAACATGAAAATCCAACAAATATATACCGGATGTATTGCACAGGCAGCTTACTATCTTGAAAGTGATGGAGAAGCCGCTATATTTGACCCGCTACGGGAAGTGCAATCGTATATTGATACGGCAGCCAAAGACAATGCCCGTATCAAATACATCTTTGAAACCCATTTCCACGCCGATTTCGTTTCGGGCCATTTGGATCTTGCAGCCAAAACGGGTGCAGCTATTGTATACGGACCAAATGCCAAACCTGCTTTTGAAACCATTATTGCAACAGACAATCAGGAATTTAAAGTAGGCCGTTATACGGTAAAAGCGATCCACACACCGGGACATACTATGGAAAGTACCTGTTACCTTTTGTCCGATGAACAAAACATCCCGTATGGTATAATTACAGGTGATACTTTATTTATAGGCGATGTAGGCCGTCCCGATCTGGCACAGGATTTTTCTAATGGCCTGACTCAGGAAAAGCTCGCTGCTCATTTATTTGATTCCCTGCGCAATAAAATCATGCCTTTGCCCAATGACCTTATTGTATTCCCAAGCCATGGTGCCGGGAGTGCCTGTGGAAAAAATATGAGTAAGGAAACTACAGATACCTTAGGGAATCAGAAAAAAGTGAATTATGCCCTTCGCCCAGATATGACCCGTGAGGAATTCACTAAAGAGTTATTGGATGGACTTGGGGCGCCTCCCGCCTATTTCCCTCAAAATGTGAGCCTGAATATCAATGGTTATGACAGTCTCGATACGGTAATTTCAAAAGGTAAAATTGCGCTGGAGCCTAAAGAGTTTGAAGCTTTGGCAAATGAATCGGGTGCGATCATCCTGGATGTACGCCCTGAAGGTGATTTTGTAAAAGAACACATTCCAAATTCCATTTTTATCGGCCTGAATGGTGGTTTTGCCCCTTGGGTTGGTGCACTTATCAAAGATGTCAATCAGCCGCTTTTGCTGGTGATTCCGGAAGGAAAAGAAGAAGAAGCCATTACCCGACTGGCGAGAGTCGGTTTTGATCATTCTTTGGGCTACCTCAACGGTGGCTTGGACAATTGGAAAAAATCTGGCCTCGAAACCGATTATATAGTGTCCGTAGGGCCGAAGCAGTTTGTTGATGATGTAGCACAGAATAATTTGCCTGTAGTTGATGCCCGCAAACCCGGAGAATTTTCTGCAGAGCATGTGGAAAATGCCCTGAACATTCCACTTGATTTTGTAAATGAGCATTTACACGAAATTCCACAGGGTCAGGATTTCTACCTCCATTGTGCTGGTGGCTACCGTTCTGTTATTATGGCATCGATTCTAAAATCAAGAGGCTACCATAATATCATCAATGTTGAAAAAGGAATTAGTGGAATCCGCAATGAAGGAATGCCATTGACCCAATTCGTTTGCCCGTCAGGTTCTTAAACACTATTAGAGAATATCCTGAATTTATCATAATACTGAAAAATAGTCCTAAATAATAACAAAAAATTAGATTTAAAAGTAGTTAATCCATCATAATTTTAAATACTTTTGCTCTCTAAATTAACTTATAGTAAAAAATGAAAAAATTTCTTTTGTTCGCTTCTGTTGCAGCAGTATTAGTATCGTGCAATAAAACTGAAAATGCGTATGTAATTTCAGGAACAGTAGCTGGTGTTGAAAATGGTGTAAATGTTATTCTTGAAAAACAAGGAGACCTGGGACAATTAGTTCCTGTGGATACCGTAAAAGTTGAAAATGGAAAATTTAAATTTGAAGGTTCAGCAAAAGAACCAGAATTTCATTTAATCCAGGTTGGTGCTGTACAAGGTAAAGTTCCTTTGATCCTTGAAAATGGTGAAATCAATGTAGTGGTTTATAAAGATAGTGTGCGTGCAAGTAAAATTAGCGGTACATATAATAATGATGAATTTGTAGCTTTCAACAAACAAGGCGAAAAGATTCAAAAGAAAATGATGGAGTTTCAACAAGCTAATATGGCTGTAATGACTGAAGCACAGAAATCAAACGATACTGTAGCCATCAATAAATTAAGAAAAGAATTCAATGGTTTCCAAAAAGAAATGCTGGACCAGTCTGATAAATATGTAGAAAGCCACCCAAAATCCTTCATCTCTGTATTGTTGATCGATGGTTTCCTGGGGCAGCCTGATGCAGACCTGGTTAAGATAAAAAAATATTTCAATGCGCTTTCTTCTGACCTGAAAGCCACTAAACCTGGTAAAGCGATTCAGGAAAAACTGGATAAAGTACAAGCTGTAGTAGTAGGCCAAATGGCTCCTGACTTCTCTGCTCCTACTCCAGAAGGAAAAACAGTATCCCTGAAAGAATCATTGGGTAAAGTTACAATCATTGATTTCTGGGCTTCCTGGTGTGCACCATGTCGTGCTGAAAATCCAAACGTTGTAGCACTTTACAATGAATTCCATGATAAAGGCCTAAACATCATCGGTGTTTCTTTAGATAAAGAAGGTGATGCTGAAAAATGGAAACAAGCTATTGCCGCTGATAAATTAACCTGGACACAGGTTTCAAACCTTAAATTCTGGCAGGATCCTATTGCTGTTAAATACAACATCCAAACGATCCCACAAATGTTCATCCTGGATGCAAGTGGTAAAATCGTAGGAAAAGACCTTAGAGGAGAAGCGCTAAAAGCGAAAGTAAAAGAACTTTTAGGCGCTTAATTCCTACCGGACACATACAATTTCAAAAAATCTCCTCCGGGAGATTTTTTTATTTTATTCAAAACCAATACATTAAAAAAAACCTTAAAATTATCTTCTGAAATTGTTTGTATACTAAAAAAACAGTCCTATATTTGCACTCGTTGAACGGAAAAGCTCAGGCTTTTCAGAGGATCGGGGAGATACTCAAGCGGCCAACGAGGGCAGACTGTAAATCTGCTGTGAAAACTTCGCAGGTTCGAATCCTGCTCTCCCCACGAAAATCTGGACATTGTCCAGGTTTTTTTTTGCCCTGTTTTCTCCTGACCGAATGCTCCAATACAACACATTAATATAGCAACTAAAAAAGAGCCTCCAAAACGTAGTTTTGAAGGCTCTTCAAGAATTAGATCATCCGTAGGCTTAACACCCGGGATATTGACTTATTTGCTTATTCCAGCATAAAACTGATACTTACATTGGAAGTAATTTCAATCTCGCCAATGGCTAATGTTTCCGGAGCCATATCAGCACTTCCAGCATTCATTTTCATAGCTGACATCATTGGACGTGGATAGTAAGGCTGTGTATTATCGGAAACCAAAACTGCTTTCCCTACTCTTTGCCCTAAAGCTGTTGCATAATCATTCGCTTTTAGCTTGGCATCAGCTACTGCTTTCACACGTGCTTCCGATTCATATTGCGCCAGTTTTGTTGATTTAAACTCTACTCCCTGGATGTTATTGATCCCTGAATCTACCAATCCGGTCATCAGTACATCATACCCTTTCAGGTCTTTCAAGGTAATTGCAATCGTTTGTGAAGCCGAATAATTGTATTTCTTTTTATCGTAATCGTAGTTCTTATTCAGGCTTACACGTTGCGTTTGGTAATCAGCCTCCGCTATTTTTGACTTTTTAAGGAATTTGATCACCGCATCAATGGCCATATCATTTTTCTTCTTCACCTCTGTAGCGTCAGCACCACTGTTTTCTACTCCTACCGTGATAATAGCAAAATCAGGTGCTACTTTAACCTTACCTTCACCAGCTACACTGATTTGTGGTACTAATTTGTGATCCTGAGCATTGGCTAAGGTTGATGTTGCTGCGAATAAAATAAAGACTAATTTTTTCATAATTTGATTTGTTAGATTTGTTTTCATTTTTACAATGTATTTTCTGTCATAAAGCAAAAGGTATGCCACTATAGTTTACCCGCTTTTTCAAGTACAAACAACAGCACGATGGGAATAGCCAGCAAAACAACCATTAATGTGTTTTCTGTAAACATTTCCGGCACTCTTGCCAGTGTGATGAGATATCCGGCTATCGCACCTCCAAAATGCGCTGTATGCCCTATATTATCGCGCTTCGCCCGCATTCCGTAGATAGAATATAATAAATACCCAATACCAAAGACATAGGCTGGAACCGGAATTATAAAATACAATCCCAAAGTCATATCTGGCCGTAATAAAATAGCAGCATATAAAATGCCTGTCACAGCACCCGAAGCTCCGATGGCGCGATAGCCGTAATTATTCTTATGGAAATAATAGGTCAACAGGCTTCCTGCTAATAAACTGGCAGCATAAATGAGTAAGAAATAAAAATTACCCAAATAAGCAATTACTACAGGAGCAAAGAAATATAGCGTAAGCATATTAAATGCCAGGTGCATGATATCGGCATGCAAAAAAGCTGAAGAAAACATCCGGATCTGATCTCCGGCACGTATACTCCCAATATGAAACTCATACTTTCGGAAAAAAGCCGGATCGGTAAACCCCTTATAACTGACTATACAAGTTAATACAATAATGCTGATTAAAAAAATATCCATAAAAAGATTTTAAGTAGCAAAAATAACCATTCCCCGGGCATATTGAGTTAGCGAAAGAATAAATTATACGAAAAACCAGAATTCTTTTTTAGAATAATAAAAAGTATATTTGTAAAAAAATCTATAATGCAATTATTCGTATTTATACTTGTTTATCCAATCTTGTGGTGCATTTCGATTCTGCCTTTTAGGATACTTTATTTTTTTTCTGATATTATCTATTTCATTGTATATCATATTGTGGGCTATCGTAAAGAAACCGTACGTGAAAACATGGCTATAGCACTCCCCCACCTGACAGATGAAGAACGTAAAATCGTAGAACAGAAATTCTACCACCACTTTTGTGATACATTCCTGGAAATGATCAAAACCATGACAATTTCAGAAAAGGAAATAAAAAAACGCTTTGTATTTGACAACCTTGAAATCATTGAAGAAATTGAGGCAAAAGGCAAAAGCATTATTCTCATGTGCGGCCATTATGCCAGTTACGAATGGTTATTGCTCATGAACAAATACATCTCATTCCAGGGCTTTGGGATCTACAAACGCATTTATAATAAATACTTCGACCGGTTGGTCCGAAGGATCAGGGGTAAGTTTGATGCCACATTAATTGATGCAAAAGAGGCCGCATTAAAAATGAAAGAAAACCAGCAAAAAGGTATTTTAGGATATTATGGCTTTATCAGCGATCAATCGCCAAAACTACACCGTACCAACCATTATACTAAATTCTTCGGTGTGGAAGTACCAGTACATACCGGTGCAGAACTATTGGCAAAAAAGCTGGATATGAATATCATGTTCGTAAAAGGCGAAAAAGTAAAAAGAGGCTATTACAAAGCTAACTTCATCAAATACATTGACGAGCCCAAAACAATACCGAATTACCAGATTACTGATTGTTTTATAAAACTACTGGAACAGCAAATAATTGAAGCTCCCGAATATTACCTGTGGACACACAAAAGATTCAAGCACCGCAGGGATCCGGTAACCACACAAGCTTCTTAAAAACAAAAAAGAGGGAACTCATATCGGTTCCCTCTTTTTTGTTGCTCTTTATTATTGAAACCACTGCTTTACCATATCAGCCTCAAATGTTCCGGCGTTTTTATGGATAAATTCATTGGATATTTTATTATAAGAATAATCTGCAGCCCATTCTTTATGATTTGCTGCAAGGGCTTTCAGGCTTTCACAAACAAACTGAATTTCTTCATTCGTTGTTGTAGGATGGATGGACATCCGGATCCAACCTGGTTTTTGCATCAGGTCACCGGAATCAATCCTGCAGGTCAGGTCATTGGAAGTGGCCTGGTCTACGTGTAACAAATAATGTCCATACGTACCGGCACAACTGCATCCACCGCGTGTTTGTATACCGAATTTGTCGTTTAGGATTTTAACGCCAAGATTAAAATGCAATTCTTCAATAAAAAAAGAAATCACACCCAGTCGGCTTTGGTGTAGCGGCGCCAATATATTCAGGTTGTCCACAGGTTCCAGTTCCGAAAAAACATAATCAATGATTTCTTTTTCACGTTCGAGGATATTTGCTACACCCATTTTTTCTTTAAGCTGTACGGCCAATGCTGTTTTGATCACCTGCAAAAATCCCGGGGTTCCCCCATCTTCGCGATCTTCGATATTGGTGACATATTTATGTTCTCCCCACGGATTGGTCCAGCTTACTGTTCCACCTCCCGGACAGTCGGGAATCATATTCTTGTACAGTTTTTTATTGAAAATCAGAACCCCTGATGTTCCCGGGCCTCCCAAAAATTTATGCGGAGAGAAGAAAATAGCATCCAGATAGGCTTCCGGATTTTCGGGATGCATGTCTACTGCCACATAAGGCGCCGAACAAGCAAAATCCACAAAGCAAACCCCGTTATGGCGGTGCATTAACTCAGCTACCTTATAATAGGGTGTTTTGATTCCTGTCACATTCGAACAGGCAGTAATCGAAGCAATCTTCAGCGTACAATCTTTGTATTTATCCAATAGTTTTTCCAGGCTTTCCAAGCAAAGCAATCCTTTTTCACAAGCCGGGATTACCTCAACCCGGGCAATCGTTTCCAGCCAGGATGTTTGATTGGAATGGTGTTCCATGTGGGAAATGAACACTACCGGTTTTTTTTCTTCCGGTACTATGGTAAATTCCTTTAAATTTTCCGGAACCTTAAGTCCCAA
Organism: Flavobacterium kingsejongi; assembly: GCF_003076475.1. Taxonomy (NCBI): domain Bacteria; kingdom Pseudomonadati; phylum Bacteroidota; class Flavobacteriia; order Flavobacteriales; family Flavobacteriaceae; genus Flavobacterium; species Flavobacterium kingsejongi. The sequence goes on from NZ_CP020919.1 coordinate 3,983,289, forward strand.
GATGCGTTGAAATTTATTAATAACACCGGTCATTCCTGTACCATCTGTAATAAGGACGTCATCTTCACTGGCATTGACATGGTGTTTGATAATGTGCCTGGCTTTATGATAGGCCATTGTCATCACGGTACCGGAGATAGTCGTTTCCGTATGTGTATTGGCTACGAATGGGCCAAATTGATTTATAATTTTCTCTTCAATCGGCCGATAGAGCCTTCCACTCGCTGTCCAGTCTGTATAAACAATTTTCTGTGTCCCAAAAGGAGATTCAAATTCCTGGTCAATTCCAATGATATTGGATCTGAATTGTTGGAAATACGTTTCTAACTTGGTTGGTATTACGGTACTTTCAGCTGTGTTCATACTATATTGATTTGTCGCAAATTTATGCTTTTTTATGGAAATGAAAATGTGTACCCCGATCTAATTATTGCGCTGCCTTTTATTTAACTAAAATTTACAATCCCAAACGCTGTAATCTTTTGGAAAGTTATTGGAAAAGAATTAGGTTTGAAAAACGTTTGAACTCAAAAAATAGAGCTCGATGAACTCTGTACACCAATAACCATTCAAAGTATAGCCTTAGCAGGGCAATTACATCCATAAGCATGACATTAGATTTCCATAGTATTAAAGACAAGAAATATTTATTCCGACTCGAAGACAGCCAGATTGCGTTACTTTCTGAAATATTCCAAATATTCCGACTGCGTTCGGGATTGTACATTGATCCGTATGGAGACGTGAAACTAAGCCTGGAATTGCAACGTTTACTATTACAGATTATTGATGAATACGTCGCTGCAACAGACCTCAACGCCAATAAAGAAAAAACCTCAGCCATATTGGAGTTTAAAGGACTTATCCGGTATTTCACAGCCAAAAAAACGGATCTTTTAATTGTAGGCGATTAAAAAAAATACGATGGACGCAATTACTATTTTAAAACATTTTGCAGAAGGAATTCTAACCGATCTGGAATTGGAGCTCCAATTGCAGGAGAACCCACAAATGGAGGCCTGCCTTTCCAACCCGTCCCTTGATTGGCAGCATACTTATTTACAGCATACTACGCCTTATTTGTATTTGGCTGAAATGAATATTCAAACCCTTACAGGACGTTACGAAGCGCAGGCAATGATTCAATTGTTCCTGGAAAAATCAGGCATAAAAAGTATTGATTACAAAAAATACAGGGAAGATTATGAGCTTATTTCCCGCGCTCAACCGAAATACGTTGATGCACCGCCCGCTTTTATTGAAAAACACATCCTTCCAAAAGAATCGGAGCATTCCAAAACAGCACAACAGCAATTGGTAAAAGAAAGGTTTGCAACACTTTTCAGGTTTCATGGCAAACCACCAAAATGGATCCAGAATCCTGCCTGGCCGATTGTAAATGAAAAGCCTTTATTTTATCTGGGGGCATTGCCCATCAAAAACTGCGACTTATTTCACGATGATGGATGCCTCTATATATTCACTGACCCGGATACCGGATTAATGACTACCATCCAGCAATGGTATTAGTTTTGAATTTTTCTATCTATAAAAAGTTCCATTTCATCATTTGCAGGAATTAGCTCCCTACGGGTTTGTTCCAATAAACGATCGGTAAAAAGAATACCATTCAAATGATCTACCTCATGCTGAAAAATCACAGCTGTAAATCCCTGTACCATTTCTTCCATAACCTCTCCCGATTCCAGCATGTATGAAAGGCGTATGGCATAACTCCGCAATACATCATCCTGTATATCCGGAATGGACAAACAACCTTCGTTTCCTTTACGTAATAAATCAGAGTACCAGATAATTTTGGGATTCAGGTAGAATTCCGCAGGATCATCGGGTTTGTCATAACGGGTCACCCATATTGCATTCCTGTTAATTCCAATTTGGGGTGCCGCAATTCCTATACCGGGATTGGCCGGATCATTCATGGACAGCAACATACGCTTCGCCAGAACACTCAACAGCTTCTCTCCCGGCCGTACATCAGCAGAAGCATGGGTAAGAATTTCCAGCTCTGCAGGTTCGGTAACCTGGATAATGCGCAGCTTCCCCTCTCCTGATGTGATGAGCTCCATCTCCTCCTTACTGAACTTCTCTGCTTTATTTTTCATCTTCTGTGCCTGTACAACCATTGTTAATAGTACGAAAACTAAGGTAACCTGAAATCTATTTTTCATTTCATAAATATAAAAAACCCCGGCAAATTATCAAAATGCCGGGGTTTTATTTTAAATTCCGGCAATCTGCCGTATTTCATCTATAATTCGCAAAGCAAGCTGATCTGCCGCCTCCTGCGAGAATGCCTCTGTATAAATTCTAATTATAGGCTCTGTATTGGATTTGCGCAGGTGCACCCAATTGTCTTCGAAGTCAATTTTCACCCCATCAACAGTAGTAATATCTTCCGATTTATATTTTTCGGTCATCGCTGCTAAAATAGCATCAACATCAATTTGCGGGGTAAGTTCAATTTTATTTTTGCTCATGTAGTATTCCGGATAAGATGCACGCAAAGCAGAAACTTTCATTTGCTTTTCGGCCAGATGTGTCAGGAATAAAGCTACCCCTACCAATGAATCCCGCCCGTAATGAGATGCCGGATAAATGATACCGCCATTTCCTTCACCTCCTATAATAGCATTATTCTTCTTCATCAGTTCTACGACATTCACTTCCCCTACAGCACTGGCTTCGTATGTTCCTTTATGACTGTTGGTCACGTCCCGCAATGCCCTGGAAGAAGACATATTAGAAACCGTATTCCCGGGTGTTTTCCCCAATACAAAATCAGCACAGGCAACCAGCGTATATTCTTCACCAAACATTTCTCCGTCTTCGCTGATAAAAGCCAAACGATCTACATCCGGATCAACAACGATTCCTAAATCGGCTTTTTCTTTTACAACCAACTCGGAAATATCGGTGAGATGTTCTTTCAGCGGCTCCGGATTATGCGGAAAATGCCCATTCGGCTCACAATAAAGCTTTACCACTTCCACGCCCATCTGTTCCAGTAATTTTGGTATAATAATACCACCCGAAGAATTGACACCGTCTACCACCACTTTAAATTTTGCTTTTTTTACAGCTTCCACATCAACCAAAGGCAAATTAAGCACTTCGTCAATATGAATGTCCATATAAGCATCATTTTGCGTAATTGTCCCCAGCGAATCCACATCCGAAAAATCAAAATCTTCGGCTTCGGCTATGGCGAGTATTTTCTCTCCTTCTTCCCCATTCAGGAATTCTCCTTTTTGGTTCAGTAGTTTCAAGGCATTCCATTGTTTCGGGTTATGGCTTGCGGTTAGTATAATCCCGCCGTCTGCTTTTTCCAAAGGCACCGCGATCTCTACTGTTGGTGTAGTAGAAAGTCCCAGATCAATAACATCAATCCCTAAACCGATGAGTGTATTAACAACCAGGTTATGGATCATAGGACCGGAAATACGGGCATCACGACCAATAACAACAGTAAGTTTTTCTTTTTTAGAGTACGCTTTCAGCCAGGTTCCATAAGCCGAAGCAAATTTTACAGCGTCTAATGGAGTTAAGTTATCCCCTGTTTTTCCGCCTATAGTTCCCCGGATTCCGGAGATTGATTTTATTAAGGTCATTTGTTTTAAATTAATTTGGTAACGCAAATATAAGAACTTGACAACAGTCAAAACTTCGCATTATTAAAAAATTATACTAATTTACAAAAAGGGCTTTCTGTACTTTGCATTTAAAACGGCAATTTACCACCACACCCAGGAAATACTTTGTAACTTTGGAATATGACCGCTAAAACACGAAATTAAAAATGAATTTTCTCGCACACATCTATTTATCCGGAGATAATGATCTTATAAAAATTGGCAATTTCATGGCAGATGGTATCCGTGGCAAAGAATATGAAAGCTACCCTGATGCGATCCAAAAAGGAATTCTATTGCATCGCGCTATCGACACCTACACGGATTCCCATGCTGTATTTCGGCAGAGCACCAAGCGGCTTCATGAGAAATACCATCATTATGCGGGAGTTATTGTCGATGTTTTTTACGATCATTTCCTGGCAAAAAACTGGGCGAAATACTCCGAAGAAAAGCTTGAAGATTTTGTCCAGCGTTTCTACGATTCGCTGGAAAAGCATTATCCGATCTTATCCGAAAAAACACAAAACATGCTGCCGTATATGACCGAACAAAACTGGCTCGTCAGTTATGCTACTGTCCCAGGAATTTCTAAAATTCTCGCCCAAATGGACAACAGGACAAAGAATCAATCGAAAATGAAACATTCACCGGAAGAGCTTGAAGCCTATTATTCCGAATTTGAATCCGAATTTACTATCTTTTTTGAAGATTTAAGAACACATGTAGCAGCGAAACGGGCTATTCTTTAAGAAACTGGCCAAATCGCATACCTACGTTAATTATTATACAATTTATGCCTGGTTTTTGACCTTTCTTTTTGTTAAAAATCTTATTTTAGCAGTTCGAAATAATAACCTCCTTTTTTCATCAAAAAAATTCAAATGCCCAATACTGCAGCTCTAAAAATACGACAGTTTTTCAGGAATATTTTCAATTCTTTTGAAACTGTTCTCTTCATCCTGAAGGGTTTTCTTAGCGACAGGCAGTTTATATATTTATCCTGTATCATCGTTTCGATTTCGTGTGCCTTTGCCGTAATTTTATTAAAGAGTTTTGCCCATTCTGTATTTCTTTTTGCCAATTACATCAACGGGTACCTGAAACTGCCTTTTATCAACAGTATATTACCAATTGTAGGGATTCTATTGACGGCTTTTGTAATTAAAAACATATTGGACGGCAAACTGGAAAAAGGAAGTTCCAAAATTCTGTATGCTGTAGCCCGTAAAGGCGGTATCATGCCTCGAAAACAGATGTACTCTCAGATTATCACCAGTTCCCTGACTGTAGGATTGGGAGGTTCTGCAGGATTAGAATCGCCAATTACCATCACTGGGGCAGCTTTCGGTTCCAATTATGCCCAAAAATATAAACTTTCGCAGAAAGACAGGATATTGCTATTGGCCTGTGGTGTGGCTGCCGGTATTGCTGCTGCCTTTAATGCTCCTATTGCCGGCGTGCTCTTTGCTATTGAAGTGGTACTGACCGATGTGACCATTACTGCCTTTATCCCACTAATGATCTCTGCAGCTACGGGTGCGATTGTATCCACTATTGTACTGAAAGAAGATGTATTACTCTCTTTCGGGCATCAGCAGCACTATGATTTTCATAATATCCCTTTTTACATTTTACTGGGAGTATTGGGTGGATTTGTGTCTATTTATTATGCCCGGAACTTCCAAAAACTGGAAAGCTATTTTCATAAATATAATAAACCCTATAAAAAAGCCCTGATTGGTGCTTCCATGCTGGCGGTCATGATATTTTTCTTCCCAACCCTTTTTGGGGAAGGATACGAAAGCATCAAAATATTATCCAATGCCACACCGCAGAAAATATTGGACAATACGCTTTTAGACGATTATAAAAGTAATGAATGGTTATTATTGCTGTTTGTAGGAATAACAATGATGCTGAAAGTTTTTGCTACAGGATTAACGTTAGGCAGTGGTGGAAACGGTGGGAATTTTGCCCCTTCCCTTTTTGTTGGTTCCTATCTCGGCTTCTTTGTTGCCAAGTTTTTTAACCTCCTTGGATTACCGCACCAGTTGCCAGTAGGCAATTTTACGATTGTAGGGATGGCCGGTATATTGAGCGGACTTTTTCATGCGCCACTAACCGCAATTTTCCTTATTGGGGAAATCACCGGCGGTTATAACCTGATGGTTCCACTGATGATCGTCTCTTCGATTAGTTTTGCTGTTTCTAAACGTTTTGAAAAACATTCTATGGATGTTAAGGATCTTGCCGCAAAAGGACAGGTTTTTACCAGTAACAAAGACAAAAACATCCTCTCTACCATTGAGTTATCCAAAATAATCGTCACCAATTTTAAGACCCTGCAGATTACCGACCGATTGGAAAAAGTAGTAGAATACCTTACCGATACCAAACAAATCATTTTTCCGGTGGTCAATGCCGAAAATGAACTGGTGGGCGTAATCAACTTTGATGCTGTACGGCAGGTCGTCTTTAACCCTTTCCGGGTCAAGCATACCACTATGGAAGAGATTATTACAAAAGACATTCATCCTATTACCGATGAGGATACGTTGTATTATATGCTAAAGAAATTTGAGGCATCACAACTTCCGGAACTACCCATGATAAAAAATGGCAAGCTTTCTGCTATGGTATCCAAGACACTTATCCTGGAAAACTATCGTGCCCAGGTAAAAACCATGACTATTGAATAAAAAAACCTGAGGTGTAAAACTGAAGCCCATACTTCGCCCTGGTTATAAATAAATGTTATAATAGTCCTTAATACCCATACGGTTGCTAAAAATAAACTTCAAAATAGTACCTTTGTATTTTGCTATAAATCTATGATCGAAAAGGATAATAATATCGAAGTATTGGGCGCTCGTGTGCACAATCTTAAAAATATAGATGTAACCATACCCCGGGAAAAATTAGTTGTAATTACTGGACTTTCGGGGTCTGGAAAATCATCACTGGCTTTTGATACCATATATGCCGAAGGGCAACGCCGCTATGTAGAGACTTTTTCTGCCTATGCACGGCAATTCCTGGGTGGCCTGGAACGTCCGGATGTCGACAAGATTGACGGACTTTCGCCGGTTATTGCTATTGAACAGAAAACAACCAGTAAAAGCCCGCGCTCTACCGTAGGTACTATCACAGAAATATACGATTTTCTGCGATTACTCTATGCACGTGGTGCAGATGCCTACAGTTACAATACCGGGGAGAAAATGGTCAGCTATAACGATGAGCAGATCAAAAACCTGATTATTGAAAATTTCAGTGGCAAACGCATCAATATCCTCGCTCCGGTGATCCGCTCCCGAAAAGGGCATTACCGTGAGTTATTTGAGCAGATCCTAAAACAGGGTTTCCTTAAAGTACGCGTTGATGGTGAGGTAAAAGATATTGAAAGTGGCTTCAAACTGGATCGTTACAAAACCCATGATATCGAGATCGTCATTGACCGTATGCTTGTAGAAGATACGCCAGATACGGACAAGCGTTTGAGCGAAAGCATTAAAACCGCCATGTACCATGGAGAGAATGTATTATTAATCCTGGAACAGGATTCAGGTGAAACGCGCTATTTCAGCCGGAACCTGATGTGCCCGACTTCGGGTATCTCCTATCCCAATCCGGAACCTAATAATTTTTCTTTCAACTCCCCAAAAGGAGCCTGTGATTACTGTAATGGCCTTGGCATCGTACACGAAACCAACCTGAAGAAAATCATACCCAATCAAAAACTTTCAATCAAAAGTGGTGGTTTTGCTCCTTTAGGTGAATACAAAAGCTCGTGGATGTTTAAACAGCTGGAAACAATAGGTGAAAAGTATGATTTTAAGCTCACCGATCCTATTGAAAAAATTCCGGAAGAAGCGATGGCTATGATCCTGAACGGTGGTAAAGAGAAATTCACCGTTGCTTCCAAGACATTAGGCGTAACAAAAGAATATAAAATTGAATTTGAAGGTATTTCAAATTTTATTAAAAGCCAGCATGACGATCCCGGATCAGCTTCCATCAGACGATGGGCGAAGGATTTTATGGACGAAATCGAATGCCCGGTATGTCACGGTTCCCGCTTGAAAAAAGAAGCATTGTATTTCAAAATCAACGATAAGAATATTGCGGAACTTTCTGCGATGGATATTTCGGATTTGGAAATATGGTTTGGCGATCTTACGAATAATATTTCTGAAAAACAGATCATTATAGCTTCTGAAATCATCAAGGAAATCAAGTCGCGGCTGAGTTTCTTAATGAATGTAGGCCTTAATTACCTCGCATTGAACCGGGGATCCAAAACCCTTTCCGGTGGAGAGGCACAACGTATACGGCTTGCAACGCAAATCGGTTCCCAGTTGGTGGGAGTGCTCTACATACTGGATGAGCCAAGTATCGGATTACACCAGCGCGATAACGAAAAACTGATTCATTCTCTGGAGCAGCTCCGGGACATTGGAAACTCTGTCATCGTAGTCGAGCACGATAAAGATATGATTGAACGGGCAGATTACGTCATTGATATCGGCCCAAAAGCCGGTAAACATGGTGGCGAAATCATCAGTACCGGTACACCAAAAGAATTACTGAAAGAGCATACACTTACCGCTTCCTACATGAACGGCGAAAGAATGCTGGCTATTCCTGAAAAAAGAAGGAAAGGAAATGGAAAAACGATCAAGTTGAGCGGCGCTACCGGAAACAACCTGAAAAATGTTACCGTAGAATTTCCATTAGGCCAGATGATTTGTGTAACAGGAGTTTCAGGAAGTGGAAAATCAACGTTGATAAATGGAACACTATATCCGATATTGAATGCCCATTTCTTCAACGGTGTTAAAAAACCGCAGCCCTATAAAAAAATAGAAGGCCTGGAACATATTGATAAAGTTATTGATATTGACCAATCGCCCATAGGACGTACACCACGATCCAATCCAGCTACTTATACCGAAGTATTTGCTGAGATCAGAAGCCTATTTACCATGACTCCCGAAGCGATGATTCGGGGTTATAAACCGGGACGATTTAGTTTTAATGTGAAAGGTGGGCGCTGTGAAACCTGTGAAGGCTCCGGAGTACGCGTCATTGAAATGAATTTCCTGCCGGATGTATATGTAGAATGCGAAACCTGCCAGGGCAAACGTTTCAACCGGGAAACCCTTGAGATTCGCTATAAAGGCAAATCCATATCGGATATCCTGAATATGACCATTGATGAAGCGGTACCATTTTTTGAAAACATCCCTAAAATCTACCGTAAGGTAAAAACATTGCAGGATGTGGGATTGGGTTATATTACACTGGGGCAGCAAAGCACTACGCTTTCCGGCGGTGAAGCACAACGTATTAAACTGGCCGGAGAACTTTCGAAAAAAGATACCGGAAATACGTTTTACATTTTGGACGAACCCACTACAGGCCTCCATTTTGAGGACATCAGGGTACTGATGGAGGTGATAGATAAACTGGTCGACAAAGGCAATACAGTACTGATTATTGAACACAATATGGACGTGATCAAATTAGCCGATTATATTATCGATATTGGCCCCGAAGGTGGGAAAGGCGGCGGGCAGCTGATTGCTAAAGGGACACCAGAGGAAATTGTGAAAGTTAAAAAAAGCTATACCGCTCAATTCCTCAAAAAAGAATTGCATTAATTCCTTTTAAAAATAATATTCCTGTGTAGTGCAGGCACAAAAATTAAAAAAGAAAACATGAGATTAGAAGATTTTGATAATGACGAAGATAAAGTAATACAGGATCGATTAAAGCAGAAAACCTGGAACGAAATACGAACCAATGACTCCTGGGCCATTTTTAAAATTATGGCTGAATTTGTCAATGGATACGAAAACATGGGGCGTATCGGGCCCTGCGTTTCTATTTTTGGATCCGCACGAACCAAACCCGATGACAAATACTACCTGCTGGCTGAAAAAATTGCTTTTAAAATCAGTAAAGCCGGTTACGGTGTTATTACTGGTGGTGGTCCTGGAATCATGGAAGCAGGTAATAAAGGAGCGCATCTGGGTGGTGGTACTTCAGTAGGGCTGAATATTGAATTGCCTTTCGAACAACATTTCAACCCGTATATAGACCGTGATAAAAACCTGAATTTTGATTATTTCTTTGTACGTAAGGTAATGTTTGTCAAATATTCCCAGGGATTTGTAGTGATGCCTGGTGGATTTGGTACATTGGATGAACTTTTTGAGGCGATCACACTGATCCAAACCAAAAAAATAGGTAAGTTCCCAATTATCCTGGTAGGATCTGATTTCTGGTCCGGTTTACTGGAATGGGTTAAAACGGTTTTGGTGGAAAAATATGCCAATGTCAGCCCAGCCGATCTTGACCTGATCAAAGTGGTGGATAATGAGGAAGAAGTCGTTCAGGCACTGGATGCATTCTATAAAAAATACAATTTAAGCCCTAACTTTTAGGCCTATAAATTCAAAAAAGCTGTCTTTACCGACAGCTTTTTTTATAGGGTATCTTTAAATTTTACGTTCCTATTGGATTATGAGTTTTTGGGTCGTTATACCATCAGCTGCACTGATCTTCGCGATATAAAGTCCCGATGCCAGTTCCGGTTGTATTTCACTCTCCCCAAAACAATGGTGTATGCCTAGCTTTTGCCCCGATACCGAATAGATCGCCACCGTATAGGCTCCGGTTAGTCCGGTTATCCTAAAGTGATTTTTAGCAGGATTAGGATAAAGCCCCCAACCGTTTTTTGAAATCTCGGTATTCGAAAGTGCGGCAAACCAGGGAATAGTTGTTTTGGTTCCCCAAATATAATCAGCAAGATCAGGATAATCAATAAACGGATTGCGATTGTGTTGCCAGGTATAAATGATATTATTACGGTTCATTTCAAAATCATCAGCTGGATCAGCGTGGTTCCATTGTAAAAGCGTCGCCAGATCGCCTATTTTATATGGCGTACTATCGGGTAGGTTTCCATTTACAACATCCAAAGCAGTATAACGTACTGCCATATAAAATAAGGCACGCGCCACATCCCCGTGCCAGCTTCCCTGATTCCCGACTGGCCCATTATAGTCATTCAGCCCATAATCCCGATTGCTTCGGGCACTATTTTCAGGTCCATCTTCACTTCGCAACGCATGGGCATCGGCATGCCCGCTTAATATATCATCCGCGTTGGTCGGGAGGTAAATTGCAATGCCGTCTGCCAACGGAGACGTCCCATTACTAAAACCTCCCCTGGATTGTGGAAAAATGTGCTCCCTATTCCAAAAGCCAACACTATTCGAGGTAAGCTGGAATTTGTACTTTGCCCTCCCCTGCTCTGTATACATCAGCCAGACTTCATTGCTATTCAGCGGGTTCTGATCTGCTTCATATAAGATTGAAGTAACATCGCGATAGCTATGTGCCCGTACAACCGCCGGATTGGCAATAATATCTTGCACCGCCTGCTTTAAAGCAGCTCCAGACAATCCTTCCAAAGAAGCATAATAATCAGGATCCTGGGTACTGCTCACAATTCCATAAGTAGGATTCAAAGGAGTTCCCCAGGATGAAACGGTATAATCATTATCCACAATACGTACTTCATAATTATCGTTTAACCGTACAAATTCCTCGGGAAGCGACAAAATCCGGATCAAAGCCACCTCATCCCCTTCATCCATACTATCATCAATAGTATGGATGGTGGTGCTATAAGTCGTGCTACCAGCAGGAATAGTTACTATTGTGTTTCCTGTATAATCTGCCGTATCAAATGTTCCATTGTCAAGGATAAAATTAAAAGTTAGCGGCGTTTCGACTGCAAACTGAGTGGTAAAAGAAATGGTAAAATCTCCACCTTCTTCCAATAGCGGTGTAGAAACGGTATAGGATACGCCATTAAATATAAAACCACTTCCATCATTATGCGTACCGGGTGTGGGTATTTTAACTTCAAAAGTTCCGTCCATTTTACGCTGGATCGAATGTAGAGTACTCAGATTATTCTCATTCTCATTGACCTGTGTCGTAATCCCAAAAATATTCATAAGGCCAGCATCATCCGGATCACTGGTATCATAAAGCAGCACATCTATCAAATGTTCTGTTGTGGCAAGGGTTTCGTCTGGAAAATCATCATACGCAGCCTGATAAATGGCTATAGCATCTGCACCATTCTGTATAATACTGGTGGGAAACAAACGTTGGGGCACCGGAGAAACAGCCGTATTTCCTACCACAACTAAGCCGTTTCTATCTGTAGTAAGTCCTGTCAAATCGATTGTATAATAACTTCGGTTGCCTCCCGCTCCGGATCCATTAAAAAATACCAGTACGTAACCATCTAAGGAAAAATAGGGGATTTCTGATTTGAGTTCTATGAACTCTTTGTCATCAATACTGGGTGTATCGCAATCCAGCTCATTAATAACAATTTGACTATGGGAAAAACTGAAAATCATCAACAAGAAAAAAAGTAGTGTTTTTTGCATAATTTTATCTTTTAGTCTTATCAAAGATAAGTTATTTAACAATTTATGACCCGAAAAAACATTTTTTAATTATTGCAGTACATTAATTCTCATTTTATTCTTCATATCCAACATCAGTGCTTATTTAACTTCTGTCCAAGCAACCTTTTGCACCTATTTCCCTCTATAGAATAGGACTTATCTGTCCATTTTATGTCGTGAATGAATACAAAATACTGATTATCAGCAATTAAAAAATAAAACATCACACCCTTTTATTTTTAAAGTTGAAGCTGTACTTTGCGTTTGGGAATACAGTATATTACAGGGATCAAGCCGGGGTAAAATTAATCCATACAGAACATTGAAATTATTTAAATTTATAGTTATCCTATTAATTCTATTGTCGTCGGTTAAAGACTATGCGCAACATCGTATTGTACTGAAAGCTGAAGTCGATCTGGAAACAAAAATCATTGCTGCAGAACAGGAGCTGGATTATTATAATGATTCCGATGTACCCTTAAATGCTATAGTCCTGAATGACTGGAACAATGCCTATTCTGCCAAAGATACTCCGCTGGCCCGAAGATTTTCGGATGAGTTTACCCGAAGTTTTCATTTAGCCAATGATGAAGAACGCGGTAATACCAACATCCTTTCTATCATTGGTCCGGAATATACTTCTCTACACTATACGCGGCCTCCCGAACATCCCGACCTCGTACTGGTGACCCTGCAGAATCCGGTTATGCCCCACCAGAGGATCCGTCTAAAAATAACATACCTCATTAAAATTCCAAGCGACCGTTTTACCCGATACGGTTATAACAGCAATGGGGAAATGAACCTGAAAGACTGGTTTTTAATGCCTGCCCGATTTCAGGATCAGACTTTTACCACCTATAGTAACGAAAATCTCGATGATGCTGCAAATGCAGCCAGTGATTATACGCTCTTGCTCACGGTTCCCAAAAACAAAGAAATCACTTCAGACCTGAACCAGATCCGTACCGAAGAGAAAGCGGAAAAAACAATCTACACATTCGAAGGGAAAAACCGTCATAATTTTAGTTTGGTCATCAGCCCTTTTATAAACTACAGCAGTTATAAAAATACTATCACAGAAGTAGTCACCGATATAAAAAGCAATCGGGTTACTGAAATACAAAAAGCGATCCTGATTGATAAAATAGTCCTTTTTGTAAATGATAATGTCGGCGGTTTTCCCCATGAAAAAATTACCGTGTCCCAACTGGATTATGACCGTGATCCATTTTATGGGCTTAACCAGCTTCCAGCATTTTTAGCCCCATTTTCAGACGATTTTTTGTACGAAATTAAATTCCTGAAAACCTATACCAATAATTTCCTAAAAAGCAGCCTGCAACTGGATCCCCGCAAAGAAAACTGGATTTATGACGGATTGCAGATGTACCTTATCATAAAATACATTGAAGAGAACCACCCGGACATGAAAATGATGGGGAATATCTCAAAATTCAAGCTGCTGAAAAGTTTTTATTTAACCAACATTGAATTCAACGGGCAGTTCAACTACCTCTATTTGCTGATGGCCCGTAAAAACTTAGATCAGCCTATAGGAGACGCTAAGACTACATTCATTAAATTCAATGAGCAGATCGCAGGAAAATATAAAGCCGGCCTCAGTTTCAACTACCTGGATCAGTTTCTGGGAGATGCTACGTTAACCATAGCCATTACCGACTTTTACAGCCTGAATAAAAAACAGCAAACGACAGAATACGATTTTGAAACCATCCTAAAATCAAGAACCGATAAAAATATTGATTGGTTTTTTAATACATTAGTCCATAGCCGGGAACTTATAGATTATCGGTTTGGAAATGTGGTCCGGTCAAAAGACAGCCTTACCGTAACCGTAGAAAACAATCAGAAAGCCACAGTTCCGATCTCTTTATACGGGTTCAAAAACGGCAAAATCGTTTTTAAAGAATGGCTTGAAAATATCAAAACCGACAGCACTTTTACCATTCCCCGAAATGGTGCCGATAAACTGGCTTTAAACTATACTGACGAAGTTCCGGAATACAACCAAAGAAACAACTGGAAGTCCCTGAAAGGATTTTTCGTTCCCAACAGGCCCATTAAATTCAACCTGATGAAAGATCTGGAACATCCGTATTACAACCAGATTTTCTATGTCCCCGATTTTGAATACAATCTCTATGATGGGTTGGCTTTGGGAATGCGCCTGCATAATAAATCGCTTTTGGACAAACCGTTCAGTTACGATGTAACTCCTATTTTTTCCTTCAAAACGCAGTCCCTGATCGGCTCAGCTTCTGTTGCTTACAATCAGCAGATTCGCGATTCACGGTTGTATAATATCCGCTATGGGATGAGCAGTTCCTATTATCATTACGCTCCTGATGCGGCCTATTTGAAACTGACTCCATCGGTTACCTTTCGCTTTCGCGAAGAAAACCTGCGGAATAATAAAAAGCGGTTTATCGGTCTGCGTTACGTGATGGTCGATCGGGAAAAAAGCATATTTACGATGGACAAAAACAATGAGAATTATTCTGTTTTGGATATCCGGTATGGAAGTACAAAAACCGAAGTGACCAATCATTTTAGCTTCCTGACCGATGTACAGGTATCCAACGCCTTTGGTAAGTTTTCCGGACAATTAGAATACAGGCACCTGTTTGATAACAACCGTCAGGTGAATTTGCGTTTTTATGGCGGTACATTCCTGTATCGTAAAACAGACTCCGATTTCTTTAGTTTTGCGACCGATCGCCCGACCGATTACCTTTTTGATTACAATTATTACGGTAGATCAGAAAGTAGCGGCCTGTTTAGCCAACAATTAATTATTGCTGAAGGGGGATTCAAATCCAAACTCGACATTCCCTATGCGAACCAATGGATCACAACGGTAAACGGCAGCTTTAATATCTGGAACTGGATAGAGCTTTATGGCGATGCAGGAATGGTCAAAAATAAATACAGCGATCCAAAATTCATCTACGACAGTGGGATCCGCCTGAATTTGGTAACGGATTATTTTGAATTGTATTTCCCGGTGTACTCCAGTAATGGATGGGAGATTGCCCAACCCAATTATAATGAGAAAATACGTTTTATCGTTACGATAAGTCCCGGTACGCTGCTGAATCTTTTCACCCGAAAGTGGCTGTAAATAAGTCTGATAAAACTTTCCCTTCTTATCTTCCCTGAGAGCAACAGCATGGAAATGCTTTTAGGAATTGTGCAATAAAAGAAGAATATACACTTTGAAAAAGAATTTTATGATCAAAGAAAAGGACTTTTTTTTATATTAAATTTATTTTAAGCATCACTATACTAACAATAGCATACCCAAATTATCATATGATGCCTATTCATTACGAATAATTAAAATTTATGTTTTTTGTTTTGTATCATTGTTTTGATTAAATTTGTTGCAACGAATAACTTTTTGACTTCATAAACATGACAGAAACACCCACTAAGCAGGCGCTATCTTTTGAAGATTTTAAAAACCAGGTACTTAACGATTATAAAATTGCGGTTACCAGTCGGGAATGCAGTTTGCTGGGAAGACGTGAAGTACTAACCGGAAAAGCCAAGTTTGGAATTTTTGGGGATGGAAAAGAACTTCCCCAGCTTGCTATGGCCAAAGCTTTTAAAAACGGGGATTTCCGTTCCGGATATTACCGTGACCAAACGTTTATGATGGCCATTGGAAAAATGACAATCCAACAATTTTTCGCCGGACTTTACGGCCATACCGATATTGAGCAGGAACCCATGTCTGCAGGAAGGCAAATGGGAGGTCATTTTGCTACCCATAGCTTAAACGAAGATGGGTCCTGGAAAAGTCTTACCCAACAAAAAAACTCCAGCGCAGATATCTCTCCTACGGCCGGGCAAATGCCACGTTTATTAGGACTCGCACAAGCTTCTAAAATATTCCGGAATGTTACCGGAATTCCAAATAAAACCGATTTTTCGATCAATGGAAATGAGGTAGCCTGGGGCACCATTGGTAATGCCAGTACCTCTGAAGGTTTATTTTTTGAAACCATCAATGCTGCCGGCGTATTACAAGTGCCTATGGTAATGAGTGTCTGGGATGACGAATATGGGATTTCCGTACACGCAAGGCATCAAACTACAAAAGAAAATATTTCAGAGATCCTGAAAGGATTCCAAAGGGATGAAAACACTAAAGGCTATGAAATCATCCGTGTACAAGGCTGGAATTATCCGGCGCTGATCACGGCTTATGAAAAAGCTTCAAAAGTAGCCCGTGAGGAGCATGTACCGGTTTTAGTACACGTGAATGAACTCACTCAGCCTCAGGGACATTCCACTTCTGGTTCACACGAACGTTACAAAAATGCGGAGCGTCTGGAATGGGAAGGTAATTTTGATTGCCTGCGCCAAATGAAAATTTGGATGACCGAAAACAATCTCATTACCGACGCTGAAATTGAAACGATAGAAACAACGATTCGTAAAGAGGTATTGGAAGGCAAAAAAGCAGCATGGAACGCTTACCTCAACCCTATCAAAGAAGAACAGCAGGAATTGGTAACGCTTTTAGTGCAAATTGCAGCAACAAGCGACAATAAGGTTTTTATTGAAAATGCTGCCGCAAACTTAAAAGGAATTAAAGAGCCTATCCGTAAAGATATTCTCGTGACTGCGCGAAAAGTATTGCGCATGGTGATCCGGGAAAATGGCAAAGCAGCCCTTTCCGCATGGGTTACTGCGTATACCGAAAAAATCCAGCCTAATTTCAGCTCCCACCTGTATTCCCAGTCGAAAACAGCAATTGATTCTGTAAAAGAATTATTGCCTACTTATGACGATAATGCCGAAGATGTAGATGCGCGATTGATCATACGTGATAATTTTGATGCTATTTTTACCAAATATCCGGAATCCCTTATTTTTGGTGAAGATGCCGGAAATATTGGTGATGTAAACCAGGGATTGGAAGGCATGCAGGAAAAATATGGCGAAGAACGTATAGCCGATGTTGGCATCCGTGAAGCAAGTATTATCGGGCAGGGAATTGGAATGGCGCTGCGGGGCTTACGTCCTATTGCAGAAATCCAATACCTCGATTACCTGCTCTATGCTATACAAATCATGAGTGATGATTTAGCTACCCTGCAGTACAGAACCCGTGGAAAGCAAAAAGCGCCACTAATCATCAGGACACGTGGCCACCGACTTGAAGGAATCTGGCACTCCGGATCTCCAATGGGAATGATTATCAATGCCATTCGTGGTATTCATGTATTAGTGCCCCGGAACATGACCAAAGCCGCCGGATTCTATAATACTCTATTGCAAACCGACGAACCTGCTCTTGTAATAGAATGCCTGAACGGTTACCGCCTGAAAGAAAAAATGCCTACGAATCTTGGTGAATTCACTACCCCAATCGGTGTCGTGGAAACGCTAAAAGCAGGAAAGGACATTACGCTGGTTTCTTACGGATCTACTTTACGGTTGGTAGAACAAGCGGCGAAAGAATTAATGGAAGTAGGTATTGATGCCGAAATTATCGATATCCAGTCTTTACTCCCTTTTGATACGCAACATGATATTGTAAAAAGCCTTGCCAAAACCAATCGTCTTTTAGTGATTGACGAAGACGTTCCCGGAGGTGCTTCTGCTTATATCTTGCAAAATATTCTGGAAGTCCAAAATGGGTACAAATACCTGGACAGCAAACCAGAAACATTGGCTGCAAAAGAACACCGTCCGGCCTATGGCACAGATGGGGATTATTTCTCCAAACCTTCAATAGAAGATATTTACGAAAAAATCTATGCCATCATGCATGAGAGTGATCCCAACACCTATCCTGCATTATTTTAGAGCATCGAAAAAGAATAAAAAAAGGATTAATCCCTGCGGATTAATCCTTTTTTGTTTTTACGAAAAACAAAAAATTAACGTATCTTAATTATTGATTGCCAATAAAATAATGTAATTTTATGAGATTACAATTATTTATAATTCAGTACTTATGATTACCAAACAGGGAATATTACTTCAGGCACCGCAATTATCCAACCAGAATTCATTGAAAACCTTAGTAGAAAACCGAACGGTATATACCCTGAATCACTGTGAGCTCAATATTTTTGAAACCTACCAACAGGCGCAGCTCGTCCCTTTAAAATTTAATGATTTGGTGGTGACCAGTATGCTACGGGGGAAAAAAGTAATGCATCTTTTCGACCAAAAAGGGTTTGATTACCTTCCCGGAGAAACTGTAATCGTGCCACCGAATATTGAGATGAAAATTGATTTTCCAGAAGCTTCTTACAAAAAACCAACCCAATGCCTGGCTTTAGCGCTGGACTATTCAAAAATCAATGAGACACTAAATTTCTTAAATGAAAAATACCCTAAAGAGGGCACCAATAATTACTGGGAACTGCATTCCAATAACTATTTCTTTTACAATAATGCCGATTTGGCTGCTTCCATCCAGAAGCTCATCAAAGTCTCCCTGAGTAGTTCGGTAACAAAAGATATTATTGCAGATCTAACCCTGCAGGAAATGCTGATACAGATTATACAGTTGCAAACCCTGAAAGCAACTCAAAATGATACTATCGAGGATTCCAAAAGTACCATAATGCCTATTGTATCTTACATCCGTGAAAACCTCAACAACGATCTCTCCCTGAAAAAATTAACTGATTTTTCCTGTATGAGCAAAACGACATTCCACCGCTTTTTCAAAAAGGAACTCGGCATGAGCCCCGTTGAATTCATCATGCATGAAAAAATAAAAATGGCGAAAGCTTTATTAAATGAACCCAATATCCAAATCAATCAGGTTTCGTACGAGCTGGGGTTTGATGACAGTAATTATTTTATCCGGTTGTTTAAAAAACACGAGGGTATTACGCCAAAGCAATACCAGAAATTAACTACTTAGTATCACCGTTTTACTCTACTGTGGTTACCGGTTCCAAATCAGCCTCTTCTTCCGGCGTAAAAATGCGGTAATCAATTTTGAATGTTTTTCCCATAGGCGTTTCCAGTGAGAATCCTCCTGCTCCAAAGCCATCCAGAACATCCAGTGTAAAATGGGTATGTTTCCAATATTCAAATAAATCCTTATCGACCCAGAATTCTGCTCCTTCCACAAGGCCTATGCATACATCTCCCATTCTCAGGTAGTAGCCCCCTTTTTCAAAACACATCGGTTGTGTCCCTTCACAGCAACCACCAGCCTGATAGAACATCAGTTCACCATGCTCTTCTGCCAATAGTGTAATCAGGTCTTTTGCTTTTTGGGTTGCATCAATTCTTTTTGTCATTTCCTTTTCCATTTAGGCATTTAAAAAAATAATATAATAAAAAAAGACAAAGCCCCGTTCGGACTTTGCCTTTTTTAAAATCTAAAATTAAAAGAATCCTAATTTCTTTTTATCATAAGAAATCAGCATATTTTTAGTCTGGCGATAGTGCCCTAACATCATTTTGTGGTTTTCCCTACCAATTCCGGATAATTTATACCCTCCAAAAGGAGCGCCTGCCGGATAGGAATGGTATTGATTGATCCAAACCCGTCCCGCCTGAATGGCTCTTGGAACCTGGTAAATTTCATGTGCATCACGGGTCCACACACCGGCACCCAGGCCATACATGGTATCATTTGCAATGGCAATAGCTTCTTCCGTCGTTTTGAAAGTGGTGACAGCCAATACCGGTCCAAAAATCTCTTCCTGGAAAATACGCATTTTATTATGCCCTTTGAATAAAGTCGGCTTAATATAGAATCCGCCGGCAAGTTCACCTTCTAAATGATTTACTTCACCTCCTGTCAATACCTCTGCTCCTTCTTCTTTTCCTAATTTAATATACGACTGGATTTTTTCAAATTGTACATTGGATGCCTGTGCGCCAATCATCGTTTTCTTATCCAGTGGGTTACCCGCTACAATAGCTTCAGTGCGCTCGATTACTTTTGCAATAAATTTATCGTAAATATCCTCATGGATCAATAATCGGGAAGGGCAAGTACAGATTTCCCCCTGATTTAAGGCAAACATCACTGCGCCTTCAATTGCTTTGTCAAAGAAATCATCATCATGATCGGCAATAGACGGGAAGAAAATATTCGGTGATTTCCCTCCTAATTCCAATGTCACCGGTATAATATTCTCTGTCGCATATTGCATAACCAGGCGACCAGTCGCAGTAGATCCTGTGAAAGCCGCTTTGGATACTTTCGGATTGGTCACTAAAGCCCGTCCGAGTTCTGCACCAAAACCATTCACAATATTAACTACTCCGGGAGGCAAAATATCACCAATCAATTCCATCAATACAAGAATCGATACTGGCGTACTTTCTGCTGGTTTTAAAACTACCGTATTTCCGGCTGCCAAAGCTGGAGCTAATTTCCATACTGCCATCAGGATTGGGAAGTTCCATGGAATGATTTGCGCAATAACCCCTAAAGGCTCACTTAGAGCGATAGAAACCGTATTAGAGTCCAATTCGGCTATAGAACTTTCTTCGGCTCTTATAACGCCTGCAAAGTAGCGAAAATGGTCTACTACCAATGGGATATCCGCCGCTAACGTTTCACGAACAGGCTTTCCGTTATCTATAGTTTCAACTACAGCAATATATTCCAGGTTGTCTTCAATTACCTGTGCTATTTTATTCAAGAGGTTACTTCGCTCCGTTACCGAAGTTTTCCCCCAGGTCTTAAGGGCTTCATGTGCTGCATCGACCGCTACTACCAAATCTTCCTTGCTCGATTTTGCGGCTTTTGTAAATACTTTACCATCGATAGGGGAAACATTATCAAAATATTCTCCTTTGATAGGTGGTACAAATTTACCATTGATATAGTTATCGTATTTGGGTTTAAATTCCGGTCTTTTAAAAATATCGCTCATAATTACAAATTTTAGTTTCACCCAAAGTTCAACTTTATAAATGCAATACAATAGCATTATCCGACCATAAAATAGCACAAAGGGATAAGTTCACTACCAAAGGTCAATTTTTTACTATTGCCAATATAGCTTCCGTTTTAGCAATACCTAATTCACGGAATGTTATATTTAATTTTTCATATTCTAAAAATATTGGTTTATAAAATATATTTTTATAATTTGCAGTCACTAAATATTATCATATAATGAATAACATAACGCGCTTATTCGATTTTCCATACTATCAACTTGAAAAACACAAACTTCCCAACTCCCTTGTTACAAAATATGACGGGAAATGGGTTAAAACATCCACGCAGGAATATATTGACCAATCCAATACCATTTCCCGTGGCTTGCTGCGGCTTGGCGTAAAAAAAGATGACAGGATTGCAGTGATATCGTCCAGCAACCGGACAGAGTGGAATATTATGGATATTGGTATCCTCCAGCTTGCTGCCCAGAATGTCCCAGTCTATCCAACGATCTCTGAAGAAGATTACGAATACATACTGAATCATTCCGGTGCGATTTATTGTTTTATTTCTGATAAAACAGTTTACGATAAAATCAACGCAATCCGCAATAACGTCCCAAAACTAAAGGAGATTTATGCTTTTGAAGATATTCAGGGATGTAAAAGCTGGAAAGAAATCCTGGATTTAGGGAAGGACGACAGCAATCAGCAGGAAGTGGAAACCTTAAAAGATTCCATAAACACAGAAGATCTTGCCACTATAATTTATACTTCCGGTACTACAGGACGTCCAAAAGGTGTAATGCTCTCCCACCAGAACATCGTATCCGATGTATTGATGAGTGCGGAAAGAGTTCCATTTGAAGCCGGAAAAAGCGTTGCCCTTAGTTTTCTGCCGGTTTGCCATATTTATGAGCGCATGATTTTATATCTGTACCAATATTATGGGGTAGCAATTTATTTTGCTGAATCGATAGAGAAAGTAAGTGATAATTTAAAAGAAGTACAGCCGCACGTTATTACGGCAGTACCTCGATTATTAGAAAAAGTATACGATAAGATTTATGCCAAAGGCGCTGATCTGACCGGAATAAAGAAAAAACTATTTTTCTGGGCTATTGAATTAGGCCTGCAATATGAGCCTTATGGAGCCAACGGAGCCTGGTATGAATTCAAACTATCCATCGCCCGTAAATTGATTTTCAGTAAATGGAAAGAAGGGCTTGGTGGTAACCTGGGACTTATGGTTTCCGGAAGTGCGGCCATCCAACCCCGACTGGCACGCGTATTTGCTGCCGCTGAAATCCCGGTAATGGAAGGTTATGGTCTTACCGAAACTTCCCCTGTGATTGCGGTAAATGATATGCGGAACCACGGTTTCAAAATTGGTACTGTTGGGAAAGTGCTCAATGGTGTTGAAGTGAAAATTGCCGAAGATGGTGAAATCCTCTGCAAAGGGCCTAATGTTATGTTAGGCTACCTGAACGATAAAGAAAAAACGGATGAAGTTTTAAAAGACGGTTATTTTTGTACGGGCGATATTGGTGAAGTAGACAAAGACGGCTTCCTAAAAATCACAGACCGGAAAAAAGAGATGTTTAAAACTTCCGGCGGAAAATATATTGCTCCTCAAATGCTGGAAAATGCCATGAAACAATCCCGTTTTATAGAGCAGATCATGGTGATAGGCGATGGCGAAAAAATGCCTGCTGCTTTCATTCAGCCTGATTTTGATTTCGTAAAACAATGGGCATCCCGCAAGCACCTGAATATTGGTACTACAAATGAAGAAATTGTAGGCAATAAAGAAGTCAACCAACGGGTACAGGAAGAAGTCGATGGGCTGAATCAAAAATTCGGACACTGGGAACAAATCAAAAAATTCGAACTCACACCCGACGTTTGGTCTGTAGACTCCGGGCAGCTCACCCCTACCCTCAAACCCAAAAGAAAAGTAATCAAGGAAATGTATAAAGACTTGTATACTAAAATATATGGTACAAATTAATTATAAAAGCTCCTTATCTTTATAGGAGCTTTTTTTTGCCCCTTTTTATAAAAATAATTCTATTTATTATGCATGCATAATAAATAAATTAGTATATTTGATATCACGAAATTACTATGAAAGATAAAACTATTGATTATATTTTAAGAGCAACGTGGCAAGCCGTCGCAAGGATGTATAATGAACAAGCTTCAAAATACGGTGCGACGATGGCTACAGGATTTGCCTTATTGAGTATCGATAAAGACAAAGGAACGCCCTCAACTTCCTTAGGCCCTAAGATGGGTATGGAAGCAACGAGCCTCACCAGGACCCTGAAATCTATGGAAGATAAAGGACTGATCACCCGAAAAAAAAATCCGGATGATGGCCGTGGTGTATTAATGTACCTGACGAAGTTCGGGAAAGAAAAAAGAGAGCTCTCCAAAAACACTGTGCTGAAATTTAATGAAACTGTACGTCAGCACATTTCAGAAGAAAAAATGCAGCATTTCATAGAGGTATCAGAGATTATCAATGAACTGATTTCCGAAAAAAATATTTTCACAGAAGATCATAAAGAATAAAAAAGTAAAGTTTTTCTTTAGGACGCTTTACGCAATCGATATAGAAACAAATAACAAAAAACATGAAACGGATTATCAAAAAAGTTGCCGTTATTGGTTCAGGTATAATGGGGTCAGGTATTGCAGCCCATTTTGCGAACATCGGCTTAGAAGTATTGCTTCTTGATATTGTTCCTCGTGAACTCACGGAAGCAGAACAGAAAAAAGGACTGACATTGGAAAGCAAAGCAGTCCGGAACCGAATCGTTAATGAGCATTTGGCAAATTCATTAAAATCGAAACCCTCTCCTATTTATCATCCAAAATTTGCCGATCGCATTACTACCGGTAATACAACAGATGATTTACCAAAAATCGCAACGTTTGACTGGATTATTGAAGTAGTCGTAGAACGCTTGGATATTAAACAACAGGTTTTTGAGCAAATCGAAAAGTATAGAAAACCGGGCACATTAATTACTTCCAATACCTCCGGGATTCCAATTCACTTTATGAGCGAAGGCCGAAGTGAAGATTTTCAACAACATTTTTGTGGAACCCATTTCTTCAATCCGGCACGTTATCTGAAGTTATTTGAAATAATCCCAGGACCAAAAACCACTCCTGAAGTATTGGACTTCCTGAATGAATATGGCGAGAAATTCTTAGGAAAAACTTCTGTAGTCGCTAAAGACACTCCTGCATTCATCGGAAACCGTATTGGTATATTCGGAATCATGAGTATGTTCCACCAGGTCAAAGAGCTTGGGCTTACTATTGAAGAAGTGGACAAGCTTACAGGTCCTGTTATCGGAAGGCCAAAATCGGCGACATTTCGTACTGTAGATGTTGTAGGACTTGATACTTTAGTCCATGTGGCAAATGGTATTTACGAAAATGCTCCGGAAGACGAATCCCATGAATTATTCAAATTACCGGAATTCATCAACACCATGATGACCAACAAATGGCTTGGAAGCAAATCCGGACAGGGATTTTATAAAAAAGTAGATAAGGATATCCTATCACTGGATCTTGATACACTTGAATACCGCCCGGCTAAAAAAGCATCTTTCGCGACGCTCGAACTTACAAAAACCATTGACAAACCCATCGACCGCTTTAAAGTTCTGGTAAAAGGAACCGATAAAGCAGGTGAATTTTACCGCAAGAACTTTAGTGGCATGTTCACGTATGTCGCCAATCGCGTACCTGAAATCACAGACGATCTTTATAAGATTGACGATGCGATGAAAGCGGGATTCGGATGGGAAAATGGTCCTTTTGAAATTTGGGATGCTATTGGTGTAGCGCAAGGAATTGCCCTGATGGAAGCAGAAGGATTGAAACCTGCAGCCTGGGTTACCGAAATGCTCGCTTCGGGTAATAAAAGTTTTTATTCTATTAAAGAAGGAGCAACCTATTATTATGATATCGCTACGAAGTCCCAGAAAAAAGTTCCGGGCCAGGATGCCTTCATTATTCTGAATAACATCCGCGAAAGCAAAAAAATATGGAGCAACAGCGGTGCAATCATCCAGGATCTGGGAGATGGCATCATCAATCTGGAGTTTCAGTCTAAAATGAACACAATTGGAGGCGATGTACTCCAGGGGATTAATAGAGCCATTGATCTTGCAGAAAAAGAATTCCAGGGACTGGTTATCGGTAATCAGGCCGCTAATTTTTCTGTTGGTGCCAACATCGGTATGATCTTTATGATGGCCGTAGAACAGGAATATGATGAGTTAAATATGGCCATCAAAATGTTCCAGGATACCATGATGCGTGTACGCTATTCGGGAATCCCGGTAGTAGTCGCACCACACGGTATGACATTGGGCGGTGGCTGTGAAATGAGTATGCATGCAGACAAAGTAGTCGCTGCTGCCGAAACCTACATCGGTCTGGTTGAATTTGGCGTAGGCCTTATTCCAGGCGGCGGCGGATCTAAAGAGATGACACTCCGTGCTTCAGATACCTTCCATAAAAATGATGTGGAACTGAATGTACTCCAGGAATACTTCCTTACGATAGGAACGGCAAAAGTTTCCACTTCAGCATATGAGGCTTTTGATTTGGGTATTTTACAAAAAGGAAAAGATGTTATCGTCGTGAATAAAGACCGACAACTCGCAGAAGCGAAGAAACACGCCCTTATCCTTGCTGATGCCGGATATACACAACCTGTAAAACGCAAAGATGTAAAAGTCCTTGGAAAACAAGCCTTGGGAATGTTCCTTGTGGGAACTGACAGCATGCAGGCTGGAAAATACATCTCGGAGCACGATAAAAAAATTGCCAACAAACTGGCGTATGTAATGGCTGGTGGTGATTTATCAGAACCGACGCTGGTAACAGAGCAATATCTTCTGGACCTGGAAAGAGAAGCATTTCTTTCCCTGGCAACCGAAAGAAAAACCCTGGAAAGGATACAATTCATGCTTACCAAAGGAAAACCATTACGCAATTAAATAAAGAAACCGGAAAATGAGGTTCTCATAGTAGGACTAAATTTCTGAACGCTTTACTCTAAAAATAACATTATGAAAACAGCATATATCGTAAAAGCATACCGTACTGCCGTGGGGAAAGCCCCAAAAGGCGTATTCCGATTTAAAAGACCGGATGAGCTGGCGGCAGAAACCATTCAGTATATCATGAATGAGCTTCCGGATTTTGATAAAAAACGTATTGATGATGTCATGGTTGGAAATGCCATGCCTGAAGCAGAACAAGGCCTGAATGTAGGCCGCCTAATTTCTTTGATGGGGCTAAAAATCGAAGATGTGCCCGGAGTTACCGTCAACCGCTATTGCGCTTCAGGATTGGAGACTATCGGGATGGCAACCGCTAAAATCCAGGCAGGCATGGCCGATTGCATTATTGCAGGAGGTGCCGAAAGTATGAGCTTCATCCCGATGGGGGGCTACAAGCCTACTCCGGATTATGCTGTCGCAAAAGAAGGAAATGAAGATTATTATTGGGGAATGGGATTAACCGCTGAAGCTGTAGCAAAGCAGTTTAACGTTTCCCGTGAGGATCAGGACGAATTTGCCTATAACTCGCACCAGAAGGCTTTAAAAGCCCAGGCAGAAGGTAAATTTGACAAACAGATCGTTCCGATAACTATTGAACAAATCTATGTGGATGAAAATGGCAAAAAAGCCACAAAATCCTATATTGTAAATAAAGATGAAGGCCCACGTGCCGATACTTCCAAAGAAGCCTTGGCAAAATTACGCCCGGTTTTTGCTGCCGATGGTAGTGTAACCGCAGGGAACTCTTCTCAAATGAGTGACGGTGCTGCTTTTGTGATGATCATGTCAGAAGAAATGGTCAAAGAACTAAACTTAGAGCCTATTGCACGCTTAGTGAATTTCGCTTCTGCAGGTGTTGAGCCGAGAATTATGGGAATTGGCCCGGTAAAAGCCATTCCAAAAGCCTTGAAGCAGGCAGGTCTTACCCTGAATGATATCGAGCTTTTTGAATTAAACGAAGCATTTGCTTCCCAATCCCTAGCCGTAATTCGCGAGTTGGGTATCAATCCGGATATTGTGAACGTCAATGGAGGCGCTATTGCCTTAGGGCATCCACTGGGATGTACCGGAGCAAAATTATCTGTTCAGCTATTCGATGAAATGAAACGCAGGGGTAATAAATATGGAATTGTAACGATGTGTGTAGGAACTGGGCAAGGAAGTGCCGGTGTGTATGAAATACTATAATCCTTCACGTACTACCTCAACAAACTAAAAAATAAATAAATCAGAGGATTTCAAATGTACGAACAGGAATACTGTGATAGCATTTGGAATCTAAAATCTAAAAAAAATAAAAATGGGAGCAATAACAAGAGGAGGTCAATTCCTCGTAAAAGAAACAAAAAGTGAAGACATTTTCACTCCTGAAGATTTTTCAGAAGAGCAGTTGATGATGCGTGATTCTGTAAAGGAATTTATCGATCGCGAAGTGTGGCCCCACAAAGACCGTTTTGAAAAGAAAGACTATGCTTTTACCGAAGAGACTATGCGTAAAGCAGGTGAATTAGGCTTTTTAGGTGTAGCAGTTCCGGAAGCATATGGCGGATTGGGAATGGGATTCGTTTCTACCATGCTGGTATGCGATTACATATCCGGAGCTACCGGGTCCTTCTCTACTGCTTTTGGAGCACATACCGGAATTGGTACGATGCCTATTACATTATACGGTACAGAAGAACAAAAGAAAAAATATGTCCCAAAATTAGCCACTGGCGAATGGTTTGGATCCTATTGCCTTACCGAGCCTGGAGCGGGTTCAGATGCCAATTCCGGTAAGACAAAAGCTGTGTTATCTGAAGATGGTAAATATTATTCCATCACCGGACAAAAAATGTGGATTTCTAATGCTGGCTTCTGTAGTGTATTTATCGTTTTTGCCCGTATTGGTGACGATAAAAACATTACTGGTTTTATCGTAGAAAATGATCCTGCAAATGGTATTTCCATGAATGAGGAAGAACATAAATTAGGGATTCGCGCCTCCTCTACCCGCCAGGTATTTTTTAATGATACCAAAGTACCGGTAGAAAATATGCTGGCAGGACGTGGTGAAGGTTTTAAAATAGCCATGAATGCTTTAAATGTTGGCCGTATTAAATTGGCTGCTGCCTGTCTTGACGCACAACGTCGCGTTATTTCTGCTTCAGTAAAATATGCCAATGAAAGAGTTCAATTCAATACCCCTATTTCCAGTTTTGGTGCTATCCGCTCTAAAATTGCAGAAATGGCTACGAATATCTACGCTGGTGAAAGTGCTGCCTACCGCGCTGCCAAAAACATCGAGGATCGTATTAATGCCCGTATCTCGGAAGGCGCAACACATCAGGAAGCGGAACTAAAAGGTGTGGAAGAATTTGCCATCGAATGTTCCATCTTAAAAGTAGCCGTTTCTGAAGATATCCAAAACTGCTCTGATGAAGGAATCCAGATTTTTGGTGGTATGGGATTCTCAGAAGACACACCAATGGAAAGTGCCTGGAGAGATGCACGGATTGCACGGATTTATGAAGGTACCAATGAGATCAACAGAATGCTTTCTGTAGGAATGCTGATTAAAAAAGCAATGAAAGGCCACGTAGATTTATTAGGCCCTGCAATGAAAGTAGCAGAAGAATTAATGGGAATCCCTGATTTTAATACACCTGATTACAGCGAACTTTTTGCAGAAGAAAAAGAGTTAATTGGTAAAATCAAAAAAGCATTTCTAATGGTTGCCGGTAGTGCTGTACAAAAGTACGGTCCTGCTTTAGACGAGCACCAACAATTATTAATGGCTGCATCCGATATGCTGATAGAAATTTATATGGCGGAATCTGTGATCTTAAGAACAGAGAAACTTGCAACAAATAAAGGACAGGAAAACGTAAAAGAACAAATCGCTATGGCTCAGTTGTATTTATACAAAGCGGTGGATATTGTAAACCTAAAAGGAAAAGAAGGAATCGCTTCTTTTGCCGAAGGTGACGAGCAACGCATGATGCTAATGGGATTGCGCCGTTTTACAAAATACACCAACCTGCCTAACGTAGCAGCATTAAGAGAAACAATTGCAAAGAAATTAATCGAGGATAATTCCTATTCCTTTTAATTTCCGGCATCAACTTTAGTTTAGTTTGTTTAGTTAAACCGCCTGTATCCACAAGATCAGGCGGTTTTCTTATACACAAAAACAGCTTCTCAAATAGAGAAGCTGTTTTCGAAAAATTAGTTAGTTTGTTTTTAATAAATTATATAGGTCGTTTTCCCTGAATAATTCTCAAAATTACAGCAATGATTGCAATTACTAATAAGATGTGTATCAGGTTCCCTGTTACAAATCCTCCAAAGAAACCGATTGCCCAAATGATAATCAGGATGACTGCGATTGTATAAAGTAAATTTCCCATAATAATAGTTTTAGATTGTTATTGTTTTGTTTGATAAAGGAAGGAACTCCTTACTGCTTTAGTCGGGGTATTGACTATTTGATTTTATCTTTCCAAGCTTCAGCTTTAGCCAAGTGTGCTTTTAAAACATCCAATTGTGCATTAGCCCAAGCTACAACTTCAGAATCTTTAGAGTTTTTAGCGGCATCTTCATATTTAGAGATCGCATCTTTATGGCTGCTTACTAACCAGCTTGCATAAGCTCTGTCAAAATCAGCACCTGTCTTTTTATTCAGGTCTTCAAAATCTTTTTTAGAATCATCTGTAAGACCTGCAGGTAAAGTAATTTGTTTTTTAGCAGCAAGTGCTTCTAATTCTTTCCAAGCTTTTTGGTGGTCTTCTTCCATCATTTTACCAGTAGCTTTTGTATCAGCATTAGCACTTTTCTGTACCAATTTACCTGCTTCAACCTGCTCCATATTAAATGCTGCTGCTTCTACCAAGAAATCAGCATCATCTTCTTTTTGTGTATCTTCGAATTTAGCTTCATTTTGATCCTCAGCTACTTTTTCAGTATCTGGAGTTTTGTTCTTGTCATTACATGCTGTAAGGGTGAATACCATAGAGGCTGCAATGAATGTACTACTCAATAAAATCGATCTTAAATTATTTACTTTTTTCATAATAATAAATGGTTTAGTTTGGTTAAACATTCTATATTACAAAATTGTAAAAAATGAAGGTAAGAGGCGTTACACGATAATTATTAAATGTTACAGAATATACATATCCCATATCAAAAAAGCCATTTCACAAGGCATACAGGCTTATTCTTTCTGTTTTTCTACTATAGTAGGCTTTATAATTTCGACAGAATACTTGTTTGGAATGATTTTCTTGCCGTAGGTATGAGCATACACTTTTGTAAATTCGGCCCCAAAATACAGAATGATAGCGGAATAATAAACCCACACCAAAATTACAATCACCGATCCAGCCGCACCATATACTGAAGCTACAGTAGAACTCCCAATATAGGCGCCAATCCCAAATTTGCCGAGCATAAAGAAAAGAGACGTAACACCAGCCCCGATAAGAGAATCTTTCATCCCTATTTTACCATCGGGCAACGTTTTAAAAATGAGCGAGAATAAGGCCGTAATAATTAAAAAAACAATAAATAAATTCAGCCCATAAAACAAGTAAACGGTTCCTTCGTGAAAATACAACAGAAGACGTTTATTAAGTACATCCATTAGGGTGTTTAAAATCAAACTGACCAATAACAGAAAGCCAACAGAGATAATCATGGAAAAAGACATGAGTCGGTTCTGTATAAATTTCCTTAGTCCTTTGTCTGGTTTTGCTTTAAATCCCCAGATGTAATTAATAGATGTCTGGATTTCGGCAAAAACGCTTGAAGCCCCAATCAGCAGCATTATGATCCCAATGGTCATTGCAAATTTATTATCACTGGAAACCTCAACATTTTTAATCGCTTCCTGGATCTGAAAAGCGGCATCATTTCCAACTAAACCATTAATTTGACCAAAAAATTCACCCCTTACCGCCTCTTCGCCAAAAAACAATCCGGCCAGTGATATAATGATGATGATTAATGGTGGTAAAGAAAAAATGGTGTAATACGACAATGAAGCACTCAATTTCATGGCATTATCCTCCAGAAATTCATTAACTGTCATTTTTAATAAGTCGTATATTTTGATAAAAATGCTTTTCCTTTTCATAGCCATTGGGGGTTTAGTCATACTAATTTAGGTAAAGTAAAATAAATAGCGACTACTATTTAGGAAGGAATATCGTAAAAGTAGTACCTACATCCGGGATGCTGCTTGCACTTATGAATCCCTGATGGTTTTCAATAATCTTTTTACAGATCGCTAATCCTATTCCCGTTCCGGAATATTCTGATTTGCTATGCAGCCTGTGAAATAATACAAAAATCTTATCGGCATAGGCCTGATCAAAACCAATTCCATTGTCTGTGACTACTATTTTATGGTAGAGTTTGTGTTTTTTTACCGTTATTTCAGGATAGTCCTTACTATCAATAATTGATGCCTTTATCGTGACCACAGGAGTTTCTTCCAGCTTACTGTATTTCAGTGAATTATTGATCAGATTAATCAATACCTGCTGGAACTGAAATGGAACAACGGAGATTGTCGGTAAATCTTCTGAAACGATTACAGCATTGGTATCATCGATTAGTTGTGCCAGTTCGTATTTGGCATTTTCCAACAATAAATTCAGGTTGATGTTCTCAGTAATCATTTCGCCTTTACTGGCACGCGAATACATCAGCAAATCCTGTATCAGAATTTGCATGCGGTTGGAGGAGTTTTGTATTTTTAGGAAATAGTCCTGCCCACTTTCTGAAAGATTGGAAAAATCCTTATCCTTGATTCGCGAAATGAACATTTGTATTTTTCGAAGTGGTTCCTGTAAATCATGACTGGCAACATGGTTAAAAGAAGACAATTCTGTGTTTTTTATTTCCAGTTCCCTATTTTTTTCTTCCAGGCCAACTGTGTTTTTATGGGATTTGGTAACATCACAGGTCACCCCGACAATCATTCTTTTGCCATGAATGTCCGTGATTATTTTTGCTGTAGATTTAAAGAAACGAATCTCCCCATCCTTCCGGATAATCCTATAATAGATGGATTTATTCTTTTCATCTTTTTGGTGTCGGGTACGGTCGCGCTTGAATTTATCAAGATCGTCCGGATGCACGAATTCCATGTATTTTTCAATATTAATATCGAATTCCTGAGGCTGATACCCAATAAGCCTGTAATAATTATCTGAAAATGTAATTTTATCCGTCGATAAATCGCGTTCCCAATGGCTGATACTGGCGATTGACTCCGCATGTTCAAATGCATTATTGACCAGTGTAAGTTTCTGGTTTAGTCGTTTGAAACGCTTCAGATCCGAATTGATCCTGTAAAATGAAAAGAGGAAAACAACAAGGGAAAATAATACTACAAACAGTGATGTAATGGGAGTCAGATTGAGTTCCTGCCTATGATCTTTTTCATATTTTAGCAGTTGCTTCATTTCTACATTGATCATCTTATTGGTTTGCGTCCGGATGCTGTCCATTACATTTTTGCCCATTATCATTTTATCCCGCAATGTGGATGCATCATAGTTGGGTGCATTGGACACTTCAATTCCCTGCAGCAATAAAACATAATGCTTATCTATAAGTGCTTTTAGTTTATCTAAATTTTCCAGCCGTTGTGGATGCTCTGAAAATATAGTATGCAGGTTTTCCAATGACTGATTGATTTTTATCCTGCTTCCGTTATAGGCTTGCAAAAAATCATTGTCATGTGTCAGAATATATCCTCTCTGCCCTGTTTCAGCATCTTTAATTGTAGAGACAAGCTGCTCCAACTGAATGTGTACCTTATGGGAATTAATAATTAACTCCTGGGATTTATTCAGCGACTGGATTTGCTTATTTGAAACTCCTGCAATAAAAAAAATTACAAAAACTGAGATTGCAAAAAGAATGATGTAAAATATAGAAGATTTGAAAGCCGGAATAATTTTCATCTTATACCATTTTAACCCTTAAAAAACTAAATATTTAAAAGGAAGGTTTCTTTATTGAGCCCAGAGGTATGATACTGCCAGTCCAGATTAATCACTTCAGACAGCACTTTTTTAAGCTCTGTAAAACTATTTGGTTTTTTAATGTAGATATTCGCCCCTCCACAAATGTATTCTCAATATCTTCTTCAGAAGAAGATGTAGAGTAAATCGCCACCGTCAATCCTTTAAGACGGCTATTATTTCTAATTTCTTTAAGGCAATCCAGACCTGATTTTGCAGGCATATTTAAATCGAGGAATACAATATGCGGTAAAACGATTTGCGGCTCATTCAAATAATTCATCAGCTGCACCCCATCATTTAGCGTTTTAATATTAGTCGAAATCTTAGTTTCGTCTAATGCATCTTTAAAAAAAAGACGATCATCCGGATCATCATCTGCAAGCAAAATATTATATATTATTTGCGACATATAGTAGTAAGGTTGGGTATAATTCTGTTCAAAGATAAGGCATTTTTTAAATAAAAAATATTGAAAAATTCCTGCTTATGACATGTTTAAATTCTTTCTCTTGGTAATGATGCGATGAAATGCTGTAGGGGTTAGCCCGGTAGTTTTCTTGAATTGATTGGACAAGTGTGCTACACTGCTGTAATTTAGCTTATAAGAAATCTCAGTAAGCGTAAGTTCTTCAGTAATAATTAATTTTTTTACACGTTCGATCTTTTGAATAATGATAAAGTTCTCTATAGAAGTATAGGTTACTTCTGAAAATAAATTGGAAAGATAACCATAACTATGGTTCAATTTTTCAGCGAGATAAACTGAAATCGTGGCGTTTGGCAATTTATCCTGAACATAAACCAAATCAATAATCGTATCTTTAATTTTTTGTATTAAAGCGCTTTTCTGATTACTAATAATTTCAATTCCATACCGCGCCAGTGCATCATTAAGCTGATTCTGCTGTGCCTCTGAAATATTCTCAATAATCTCTACTTCTCCAAACTCTTTTATTTTATAAGATAGTTCCATTTTCTCCAACTGCTCTTGCAAAATCACTTTACAAGCCTGGTGGATATCGTATTTTATATAGATCGTCATCATGCTTTTCTTAGGGAGTATAAATATATTAAAAAAAATTGGCATAAATCAAATCCTAACCGACAAAAAACAATAATTGATAAATCGCTAAAAAAATAATTAAAATATCGTTTTGTCCTAAAAAATAAAAAATAGGCTTTTAAATCACTTAAAAAAAAATTATATTTACATGCATTTAACATAAAATAAACTTTAAAGAAAAAACCCTTTTTATTCCTCCTGTAACTCCTTTAATTTCAATTTCTTGATTAAATTTGCACTATAAACCAAAAAGCCATGAATCCATCTGCCCAAGGCTGGATCGATAAATTTTTTTCCGAACAAAAACCATTACAACTCCCCGTTGTACCCTATATCGATGCTTTTTATAAAAAGACAAGAGAAACCGGATTTATCTATGGGCATATCGTCGCTTTTGATACTGTAACTCCTATAACCATTAAAGGCTGGACTTCAGAGGAAATCTCCAAAACAGCACTTTTGAATACATTGTACGGACTTTATGCTATAGTTACGCATGAAAGCAATCCAAAGGAATTCGTCATTAAGACAGTAGCCTTCTATAATGAAATGCATCGCGAAGGCTTTAGCCTCTTAAAAAAAATACTGCCTGATAATTCGCCTGCTATTGTTTTGGAGAAAATAATAGATGAGCAAGTACAAACCAACCAGAATATTATCAGTAAAAACTTCTCGCATATTGTAACGAATGCACTTCTTTTTATGGATGTGCTGGCGTTTTACCAGTACCTTCAAAAAGGAACTATTCCGAATAATTATCTCAAAAAACTGGAAGAAACTATAGTTAGCATTGTCACCCTATCCCTTAATACGAAAGAAAACAAATCAAAGTATGACGATTTGTTGATTCGGCTGTTTGAGGCTTCAATACGGTATACGAAATTTTCTAAAGTAAATGTCCAAAACCTGGAAAATCTGGGACTGGATTATTTTGAATCCGCGCTGGAAAAAAATTACCTCATCGACTTGGCCGGAATGACCCTCTGGAGCGACCAGGTCATGCAGAAGCAGGAAGCTTCTTTTCTCTATCAATTGGCAGAAACTATGCAGGTTTCAAAGGCATTTGTTTCAGAAAGTATTGCAACTACCAATACTTTTATTACCCATTATAAAAAAGAAATACCTTTCTTTAACTATTCCAACCCTGTCAAACACTTTTACGATCAAATGACGCAAACTGTCGTTTTACTGATCAATCGGAATAAAACCAGGCTATTGAAAGAACTGTCACAAAATGGTGAGTTAATGATTTTGTTAGCGCATTCTACAAAACGAAACCTCGAAGAAAAAGAGAAGAAAAAAATAAAAAAACAATTGCTGGAAATCTGTAAAACGATCCCTTCACTGACCATCTTCCTTTTACCCGGCGGCACCTTATTACTCCCAATCCTGATTAAGTTCATCCCACAGCTATTGCCTACTGCGTTCAATGAAAATCTCGATACTGAATAAAACACGAGTTGACATTATATAAAAAAACCTGACTTTACAGTCAGGTTTTTTCAATTTATATATTCAGCAACTAACTGCTTTTATTAAAACTTTAGCTGGTACACGGTATCCAGGTCATTATTAGAACAAAGATTTACATTCAGGTCTTTTACAATTCCAGAATCTAATCCATATACCCAGCCATGAACACATAATTCCTGACCGTTTTTCCAGGCACCCTGAACAATTGACGTTTTGGCGAGGTCATTGACCTGTTCTTTTACATTTAGTTCCACAAAAGCATTAAAGCGATCGTGTTCGTCAATGATAGAATCCAGGTAAGCATGGTGGATTCGGTATACATCTTTAATGTGTCGAATCCAGTTGTCTATAATACCAATAGAGTCATTACCCATTGCTGCCTTTACACCGCCACAGCCATAATGACCACATACAATAATATGTTTTACTTTCAGGACATTTACTGCATAATCCAGTACACTCAGCATGTTCATGTCAGAATGCACTACCATGTTGGCGATGTTCCTGTGTACAAATACTTCACCGGGTTGGGCCCCAATTACTTCGTTTGCCGGTACACGGCTATCCGAACAGCCTATCCACAACAGTGGTGGTGATTGTCCTTCTGATAATCTTTGAAAGTATTCTGGATCTGAAGATATTTTACTTTCTACCCATTTCTTATTCCCGTCTAATATTTTTTTATAAAAATCGCTCATTTTGTGTTTATTTTTAATTTCCCCGGAGTGCTATGTACCATTATTTTACACGCTCAGGATATCGTTTTTATTATTTATTTATGTTTTTCAATTGTGACATTGGTCATATCATAGTCACTGTTTTCTAATTGATAGGCTTCTTTAAAACCAATAAGGATGACCTCTATATTCTCTTCCTTCGCTTTGATTTCCTTAAACTCTTCAATAAGATCCAATACATCATGGGCAATATATACCGTATCGGATGCATTAATAATTACTTTCGAATTTTCCGGAATAGCAGATAATGTAGATTTAATCGCGGCTTTGTTCAAAAAAGAAACTTCCTGTGCCAGATCAATGTGGATTTCATCCCCATCCGTATATTCTTCTTTACGAAAATTATAGGCTCTTTTCAGATTTCCTCTCAGTATAAAAATAATACTGATCACCATCCCTAATGCTACCCCTTTTAGCAGATCTGTAAAAACTACAGCCAACATGGTACAGATAAAAGGAATAAACTGGTATTTACCTTTATGCCAAAAATGCAGTATTGTTGCTGGTTTAGCCAACTTATAACCTACTAATAACAATATCGCTGCCAGTGTAGACAAAGGGATTTTGTTCAGTAAAAAGGGAATTAGCAAGACACTCACTAAAAGCAATACCCCGTGAATAATAGTAGACATTTTCGTTTTTGCACCTGCATTTACATTCGCAGAGGAACGAACTACTACAGATGTCATCGGTAACCCTCCGATCAGCGCGCTGAGGAGATTTCCAACACCCTGTGCTTTCAACTCAACATTGGTATCGGTATAGCGTTTTTGTACGTCCATTCGATCTGAAGCTTCAATACATAACAACGTCTCGATCGAAGCTACTATAGCAATAGTAACAGCGGTAATCCATACTTTGGTATTGGTCACAGCAGTAAAATCGGGAACAACAATAATGTCTTTAAATTCATCAATGCTTTTTGGAATTGGAAGATTTACCAAATGTTCTTTTGAAATTGCCAAAGCACTTCCTGTGCTCATAAAGAATTCATTAATAACGATTCCCACCGCTACAGCCACTAAGGCTCCTGGAACAAGTTTTAGCCTTTTCAGAATTCCAATACGTTCCCAGCAAATTAAAATCAATAATGAAATCACGGTAATAATTACAGAGCCTAACTGGATTGAATTCAATAGTTCTGCAATAGGCGAAAATAATCCTTCACTTTGCCTCAGCGTTTCATCGCCTTCAAAATCGGAATCATATCCTATCGCATGCGGAATCTGTTTGATCACAATAATAATTCCAATCCCGGCAAGCATTCCTTCAATGACATTGGTTGGAAAGTAATTAGATATACTTCCTGCCTTGACAAAGCCTAAAATAAGCTGGATTACTCCCGCCAGAAAAAAAGCAGTCAAAGCAATATTAAAAGCACCGAAATCAGTAACCGCGGTGAGGATAATTGCGGTGAGTCCGGCAGCCGGACCTGTGACACTTATATGTGATTTACTTAAAAAGCCTACTACGATCCCACCAATAATCCCAGAAATAATTCCTGACAAGGGCGGTGCACCAGAGGCCAAAGCGATACCTAAACATAGGGGAAGTGCCACCAAGAAAACCACTAAACCAGATGGAAAATCTGATTTGAGGCTGGCAAAAAGATTTATTTTTTTTGTCATTACCTTTTAAAAAAATTTAATACTATCTAAGCCTTAATCATAAGCATGACTAAGACAGCTCTGGCCGCAATGCAGCAAAAGCAAAAAAAGTATTAAATCAATTCAGGAGGGGGAGAGAAAATCTCTTCAGAAATACTATCGTGTTTCTGATCATTTTCTGAAGCAATCGATTGTGAATTTTGAGGAAAGAATATAACAATATCTTCAATGCTGTTGAAAAAAAGTTTGCATTCTGCTTTTACTTCTTTATGGGAATGTTCCTCTTCGGACATATTGTAAACCAGGGATGTATCAATAGATTCCTTAATGATGCTCACAATAGTGGGAGCAGCAAGAAAGGTGATAAAAATTATCAATACCAGTTTAACAATCGTTTTCATGCTGCAATGATAGTAAATAAGTCGCTTATTTAAAAGAATTATAAATAAAATTAACGCAAAATTAAATTAGAAAAGCAGCCCTAGGGCTGCTTTTCTAACAAAAAGTTAAACCATTATATACCTTCTTCCAACCAGGCTTTCATCATCCATACCGTTTTTTCCTGTTCCGTAATAAAATCGCTTACTAAAGAGTTAGTCCCTTCGTCATTTACCGCTCCAGATTTTTCAAGTATAGCCCTTTCAATAACCAAAAGGCCTGTCAGTGAGGTAACCACTAAGTTTACAGCTTTCTCATCATTGGAGATATTTTTTCCAATTTCGAGTGTATTATGCTGTATATAATCTTCAAAAGTATGCAGTGGTGTACCACCCAGTGTCAGAACACGCTCTGCAATCAGATCAATTTTCAATTGTGCATCATTGTACAATTCCTCAAATTTTGGATGCAAATCGAAAAAACGTTTCCCCCTGATATTCCAATGAATACCGCGCAGGTTTTGATAATATATCTGAAAGTTCGCCAAAAGCGTATTGAGATCATCTACTAAAATTTGGCTTTCCTTTACCGGAAGCCCGATGCTATTAATTTTCATAAGTCCTTATTTTTATTTCTGTATTGTTATTTTCAAATTTATCAAAAATTTCACTACATTAATGATAGGATAAATTGATAGTTTTTATAATTTTATCAAAAATAATTATACAATGACGATTACTCAATTATATTATGTCCTGGCAGTCGCCGAAAACAAGAACTTTACCCTTGCAGCTGAAAAATGTTTTGTTACCCAGCCTACGCTTAGTATGCAAATTCAAAAACTGGAAGACGAATTAGGGATTCTTATTTTTGACCGCTCTAAAAAACCCATTCAGCTTACCGAAATTGGCCAAAAAATCGTTTCGCAAGCTAAAAATATTGTGAATGAATCCGGCCGGATCAAAGATATTGTAGACCAGCAAAAAGGCTATATTGGTGGGGAATTCAAATTAGGCATCATTCCAACTATAATGCCTACTTTACTACCGATGTTTTTAAATAATTTCATCAAAAAATATCCGAAGCTGAAGCTTATCATAGAGGAACAAAATACTGAAGATATTATACTGAAGCTAAAAAATGGCCATTTGGATGCGGCAATCGCTGCTACGCCTCTGGAAGATGATCATATTAAAGAAATGGTATTGTACTACGAACCTTTTGTAGCCTACATCCCTGAAAACCATCATAATTTTGGTAAAGAAAAAATTGATATCCAGGATTTGGATATTGATGATATCCTATTGCTACAGGATGGGCATTGTTTCCGCGATGGAATCTTAAACCTGTGCAAAACACAACATGATAGCAAGTCGCCTAATTTCCAATTGGAAAGTGGTAGTTTTGAAACATTGATCAAACTGGCGGATGAAGGTTTAGGGACAACATTACTCCCCTATTTACACACCTTGGATTTAAGGGAAAAAGACAAAATTAAATTACGTCATTTTAACGATCCTGCGCCTGCGAGACAAGTAAGTTTGATTTATCCAAAAAGCGAATTAAAGCTACACATCATTGAAGCGCTGCGAAGTACGATTGCCGGAGTTGTAAAAGGTGCTATCGCCTTTCATAATGTTCAGATCATCAGCCCGATCTCTAAAAGCACAAAAGCATAACACAAAGCCGGATAGTCATATCCGGTTTTTTATTTTAAAGCTTCCCCCGAATCAGGTTAACACAATCAGTAATCGTTTCCAGCTTTACACATTCTGCCTGTGTAATGCGGTTATTACCCTGCATGTCCCGTACAATAGAATTGAAAAAACGGGTAAACATCTTCTTATGAAACTGACGGATACCAAATTGATCCTTTAAATGGTGGTCCATCCTTAATGTAGTACATTCCGTGCCGATTACAGATTGTATTACTAATCGCAGCTGGCTTAAAATAAAAAGCTGTGTTTTGTCTGAAAATCCACCAGAAGATTTTCGGTCATCTGAATCAAACATTTGATTGTCCGATAATAACTTTTTTAATTCGTACGTAAAACGTAGCAGTTCTTCGTTATTATTATAATATTTCATACATCCGAGTATTATTTTAAACTTGTGCAGTAAAATTATAATTTATGCATATGCTAAAAAATACCCACTAATGGGGATTTTTTATGGGGTTATTAATTTTCTTCCGGAAAGATTATTGGCTTCGATATAAATCTTTTTAACATCCGGATACAACGCTTTTATTTCGGTTTCCAGCTTATGAATTGTTTCATTGAGTTCCTGTATTGTAATCTCTTTTTTAAACTGGACGTCCATCGCCAACAGAATTTCATTGGGCGCTAAGTGCATGGTTACCGGATAGTACAAACTAAAAACGTTAGGCTCATTATTGACCAACTGATAAATACCTTTGACAATATCGAGTTGCGCACTCTCGCCTACCAACAAATTTTTACTTTCAACAACCATAATAACCGCTACAAACACCAATAATAAACCAATGAGTATAGAAGCTGCCCCATCAAATAGTGGGTTGTTAAAATAATGCCCTAAGAAAATACCCAATAATG
Organism: Flavobacterium kingsejongi; assembly: GCF_003076475.1. Lineage (NCBI taxonomy): Bacteria > Pseudomonadati > Bacteroidota > Flavobacteriia > Flavobacteriales > Flavobacteriaceae > Flavobacterium > Flavobacterium kingsejongi. Next base: position 4,024,305 of record NZ_CP020919.1, read on the forward strand.
CAATTGCCAATCCGGTCAAAGCAGCACTTTCCTCATAGATTACGGCAAAAAGTGACGGATCCTTACTTAAGCGGACTTCTTTCCAAAATCCATGTATCCCCTTTTTTTTATTGAATTCGCGAATAGCAAATAGCAGTGATCCTCCTTCAAAAGCCATGGAGATAAATAAGACAATATAATTCCAGGTCGGATCTTTTAAAGGTGTAGGATTTTGCAAATGTGAAATCCCTTCATATAATGACATTCCCCCACCCAATGCAAAAACCAGCACGGCAACGATTAAAGTCCAAAAGTAAATTTCCTTTCCATAACCAAATGGATGTTCAACATCGGGTGCTTTCTGACTTCTACTAATACCCAATAATAATAGTAGCGAATTTCCAGAATCTACAGTACTATGAATACCTTCTGAAATCATTGCTGAACTTCCCGTAAATGCCGCAGCGATAAATTTTATAATTGCGATTCCAAGATTTGCTGCCAATGCACCATAAATTGCAAGCTTAGAGCCTTTTGCCATAAATAATCAGTTATTTTAACAAGAAAGGAAATAATATTTTGCATTTAGCCCATTTTCAGAACGTTAAAAATAAATAAACACAACACTTATTTCAATCCTGACTGCAAAACCATAAAACAATAACGCCAATCACCTTAAAGCTATTCCGTTACTAATTAAATGATTACTATATGATTACTATTCTCATCATGTTAGATCCTACGCAATTCAAGATTTTATTTTTTAGTAAGCAGCAAGAAATAGCCTCTTACACTACCTATAAAACAATTTGCCTGATGCAAAATTAATGAGATTGTAATGATGTAACATTAGATAAAAATTCTATAACCCATTTTTATCATGAAATGGCAATCTTTGTTTCACTTAGAAAATTGCTATACCTTCTAAATAAATTGCTATGAAAAACTTGACCATTTTAAAACCCCTTATTACGTTGTTTACCATTTTTGCACTGTTTGCTGCAATTGTAATTGGCCTGACATCATAAGTTAATAAGCGCTAAAAGCGTTACGAAAAAAGAAACGATTAATCAATAATTCACTTACTTACATTATGTACCCCCAAAACGCTGTGTCCAATTTTCCTAATACCAAAAAGATAAACCATACTGTTGAATTAAATGCCCTATTCATAGAACACCTGAAAAAAATGTTGTGGACAGAGCAGACCATATTACCTGTAATCAATGTCATGTTAGAAAATAGTACCTCTAAGAAATTAGTCGATTTTCTTACCCTAAAGCAACTGGAAGCAACAATACATCTTGCAAGCCTTGAAAGTATCTTCAGTGCCTTAAACCTTCCAATGGCTACGAAAGAATTTGATGCTGTTGAAAAACTGACACAACAACTTTTGGATTTCATGAATAACACAGATGCAGGAGATGTTATGGATGCAGGAATTATTTCGTACTGCAAAAAAATTCAGCACTATCAGGTTATGTCTTATGGTATATTAAGAGCTTACAGTATTACCGTACGTAAAGAAAAAATAATCCGCTTACTGGAGAATATCATTTTTGAAAACAAACAATCCTATCAAAAATTGGAAAGGCTTGCAGAATATTACATCTGATTTTAAATAACCCCTAAAAAAATCGTTATGCCTGACAAAAAACAAGATCTAAGAGAAACAGAAAACCTGAAACAACAGGATTTGAAAAGGAACAAAGAGAATGGAGACGGTCAGTTTATGACCACTGATCAGGGATTAAAAATCAATGATGATCAAAATTCTTTAAAAGCAGGCGAACGCGGCCCTTCTTTGCTGGAGGATTTTATCTTACGCGAAAAAATAACGCATTTTGATCACGAAAGGATTCCGGAACGAATTGTACATGCCCGAGGTTCAGCTGCTCATGGCTACTTTCAGGTATACAAGTCGATGGAAAAATATACCAAAGCCGGCTTTCTTCAGGATCCCAACATAAAAACTCCTGTTTTTGTTCGCTTTTCAACAGTTGCCGGATTTAGAGGTTCTACTGATTTAGCGCGTGATGTACGTGGCTTTGCAGTAAAATTTTATACCCAGGAAGGAAACTATGATTTAGTAGGAAACAATGTTCCTGTATTTTTCATTCAGGATGCTATGAAATTTCCGGATCTTATCCATGCTGTAAAACCAGAACCCCATAATGAGATTCCGCAAGCTGCCTCTGCCCACGATACTTTTTGGGATTTTATTTCACTAATGCCGGAATCGATGCACATGATCATGTGGGCGATGTCTGACCGTGCTATACCAAGAAGCTATCGTATGATGGAAGGTTTTGGTGTACATACCTTTCGTTTTATCAATCGCAAAAATGAATCTTTTTTCGTCAAATTCCACTGGAAACCTAAATTAGGGACACATGCCGTGGTTTGGGACGAAGCAGTAAAAATATCTGGTGCTGATGCCGATTTCCACCGTCGGGATTTATGGGAAGCCATAGATAGTGGAATGTTTCCCGAATGGGAACTGGGAGTACAAATCATCCCTGAAGCTGACGAGCACAAATTTGATTTTGACTTACTCGACCCTACTAAATTAGTTCCAGAAGAAACGGTACCGGTGACTATAATCGGAAAAATGGTGCTGGACAGGAATCCGGACAACTTTTTTGCCGAAACGGAACAAGTAGCCTTTCACCCGGCCCATTTGGTTCCTGGAATTGACCTCACTAATGATCCTCTATTGCAGGGAAGATTATTTTCGTATACCGATACTCAGCTTTCCCGATTGGGAAGCCCTAATTTCCACGAAATTCCCATCAACCGCCCCATAGCTCCATTACATAATAATCAACGTGATGGCCATATGCGTCAGGAGATTAATACAGGACGCGTGAGCTATCACCCCAACTCCCTTGGTGGTGGGTGCCCCTATCAGGCAAAAATTGCAGAAGGTGGATTCCATAGTTTTAATGAACGTATTGATGCCCAAAAAATACGCGACCGAAGCGAGAGCTTTAGCGATCATTTTAGCCAGGCAACTTTATTTTATAACAGCCAGACTCCGGTAGAACAAAATCATATCATTAATGCCTTACGCTTTGAATTGGGTAAAGTAGCCACCGTTGCAATTCGGAAAAGAACCGTAGGCCTATTATCCCAAATTGATGCTACACTGGCAGCTAAAGTTGCAGAAAGCCTGGGATTTCCTGTGGAAGCTCCTAAAAAGCCAATGAATCATGGTGTTCCTGCTGATGCTTCCAAAGAAAAGTACGAACCGAAAAGCAAAAAGCAGTCAGTTTCGTCTTCACCGGCATTGAGCATGCTCAAAAATAAAACCATAACCCCCACTATAGCATCCCGTCACGTCGGTTTTTTATGTACCGATGGTGTCGATGGCAAATCACTCAATGCATTAAAAACGGCACTGGAAAAAGAAGGTGCAGTGGCAAAAATTGTAGCCACCCACAATGGTTCCATACAAACCAGTGAAGGACGCGAACTGAAAGTTGATCATAGTTTCCTCACTTCTTCATCGGTACTTTTTGATGCTTTATTTATTCCTGCCGGCAAAAAGAGCATTGATGCCCTGAAAAATGACCCTACAGTCTTCGAATTTCTCAATGACGCTTACAAGCATTGTAAAGTAATCGGAGCCGATGGTGAGGGGATTGAAATCCTGGAACTAACTAATTTTTATAATCTGCTAAGCAAACAGGAAAGCCCCAATAATGGCATTATCCTAAATGCTAAAGATGATTCTACTGACTTTTCAACCAATTTTATTGATGCATTAGGAAGACACCGTATTTGGGAAAGAGAAAAGTTGAAATAAACATCAACTTATACAATCGAAAATGCCTTGCAACTGACATTTTCCCTAAACGAAAAATTGCACAATATTGCTTTACCCCTTAGATAAGCAATGACTAATGAACAGTAGAAAATATATAATATGGATAAGCCTAAAGAATTTCCGAAACAAGCCCAAAGCCAACAGCCCGGTAAGGAATCAGAGATGAATCCAAAGCCTGAAATTATACGAGACAATTATAAAGGAAGTGAAAAACTAAAAGGAAAAATAGCACTTATAACCGGTGGTGATAGTGGTATCGGACGAAGTACAGCCGTACATTTTGCCCGGGAAGGCGCTAATATAGCCATAGTTTATTATGATGAACTGGAAGACGCGAAAGAGACCAAAAGATTAATCCGTAAAGAAGGTGCAGAATGCCTGCTAATACGTGGTGACCTGAGAAATGAGGATTTTTGTAAGAAAGTTGTAGCACAAACTATTGCAGAATTTGGGACTATAAACATATTGGTAAACAATGCCGCCATGCAATTTCCAGAAAAAGATATTGAGAATATAAGCACCTCCCAGATTCATCAAACTTTTGAAACCAATATTTATCCTTTGTTTTTTGTAACACAGGAGGTTTTGAAATCAATGCAACAGGGAGATTGCATCATTAATACTACTTCTGTAACCGCCTATCGCGGCAGTGAGCACCTGTTGGACTATTCCAGCAGTAAAGGCGCTATCGTTTCCTTCACCCGTTCTGCAGCGACAATGCTTGCCGAAAAAGGAATCCGGGTCAATGCTGTAGCCCCAGGCCCTGTATGGACTCCTTTAATCCCTGCAACGTTTACAGAAGAACAAGTAGCTGTGTTCGGACAGGACACTCCGATGAAAAGAGCAGGCCAACCTTCAGAAATTGGGCCTGCCTATGTTTTTCTGGCCAGCGAAGACAGTTCCTATATTACCGGACAGGTCATTCATCCGAATGGTGGGGAAATAGTAGGAGGATAAAATCAAGAATCTAATCTTAAAAAAATACAACTATGAGTAATGGAAAATTAATTTTTGGAATTGCAGCAGGAGTTGCAGCCATAGCAGGAACAGCATTATACGCTCACAAAAGAGGGTTAATTGATTTGAACGAACTATGCAACAGAGCAGAAGATGAATTCAATAACTTTAAGAATAAAAGAGACGAAAAATTGAATTCATTGGAACAGAAAATCAATAATTCGATCGATAAAGGTTATGAATTCGCTGAAAAAGCAGAAATCAAGGCGGAAGAATGGGTAGAAAAAAACAATCCTCCTACACTATAACACTATATTGATAGTCCAGGTATAACCATATACGGGATGCAGTTGCTTTCGCCAAAATAATATAAATTTGCCGATCAATCTAATTCGTATTTCCCTATGAAACTTGTATTTGCCTCCAATAATAAAAATAAGATTAAAGAAATCCAGAACCTGCTTCCAGATATTATCGAAGTGGTAAGTCTGGAAGCAATTGGCTGTCATGAAGATATTGCAGAAACTGCGGATACTATAGAAGGCAACGCCAAACTGAAAGCGGATTATGTTACACAAAAATACGGCTATGCCTGTTTTGCCGACGATTCAGGCCTGGAGGTAATGGCATTAAATCATGCACCAGGTGTAATTTCTGCACGTTATGCAGGACCGGAACGCAATGATAATGCTAATATGGATCGCGTTTTGAAAGAATTGGACAATAATCCCAACAGGGCAGCACAGTTTAAAACCGTGATAGCACTTAATTTAGATGGTAATCAGCATCTTTTTACAGGTACTATACAGGGTAATATAACAACCGAAAAGCTGGGTAATCAAGGATTTGGATATGATCCTATCTTTATTCCGGAGCATTTTACCGAGACTTTTGCACAACTTCCTTTTACCGAAAAGAACAAAATTAGCCATCGGGCAAAGGCCATTGCGCAGTTAATTGCGTTCCTGAAAAAATAACATTCTGATTATCAATTATTAATAAAAAAATAAACTTCAAAATAGCATTAGTTTTTGTCAATTATAAACAGTACTTTTGCACCCTATTTTAAATACATATATGAATAAATTTGAACAATTAGGATTGAATGAATCGCTTCTGATGGCGATAAAAGATCTAGGATTTGAGAATCCGTCGGAAGTACAGGAAAAAGCGATTCCCCTATTATTGGAGCAAAACACAGACATTGTAGCATTGGCGCAGACCGGTACAGGGAAAACTGCAGCGTTTGGTTTTCCACTGATTCAGAAAATTGATGCTAACAACAGAAACACACAGGCATTAATTTTATCACCAACACGCGAACTTTGTTTACAAATCACAAATGAGATTAAACAATATTCAAAATACGTTAAGGGCTTAAACACTGTAGCAGTCTATGGTGGAGCAAGCATCACAGAACAGGCGCGTGAGGTAAAAAGAGGAGCACAAATTATTGTTGCTACTCCGGGGAGAATGCAAGACATGATCAACAGAGGACTGGTTAATATTACACAACTGGAATTCTGTATTCTTGACGAAGCAGATGAAATGCTGAACATGGGATTCTATGAGGATATCGTTTCCATTTTGTCTACTACTCCAGATGAGAAAAACACTTGGTTGTTTTCTGCAACAATGCCACAAGAGGTAGCAAGAATTGCAAAAGAGTTTATGCGCACACCGCAAGAAATTACGGTTGGGCATAAAAATGCTGGTTCTGCAACAGTTTCACACGAATTTTACCTAGTAAACGCTCGTGACCGTTATGAAGCACTGAAACGTTTGGCCGATGCTAACCCGGATATTTTCTCCGTAGTTTTCTGTCGTACCAAAAGAGACACACAAGCTGTAGCGGAAAAATTGATCGAAGACGGGTATAATGCTGCTGCCTTGCACGGTGATTTATCACAAGCTCAAAGAGATGGTGTAATGAAGTCATTCCGTGGTAGACAAATTCAGATGCTTGTTGCGACTGACGTTGCGGCAAGGGGAATTGATGTTGACAATATTACTCACGTAGTAAATTACCAACTTCCTGATGAAATTGAAACGTACAACCACCGTTCTGGTAGAACAGGTCGTGCTGGTAAATTAGGAACTTCTATCGTAATTATCACGAAAAGTGAATTGCGTAAGATTTCTTCAATTGAGCGAATCATCAAACAAAAATTTGAAGAAAAAACAATCCCTTCCGGAATTGAAATCTGTGAAATACAGTTATTGCACTTAGCCAATAAAATTAAGGATGTAGAAGTAGATCACGAAATCGATAACTACCTTCCTGCTATCAATAATGTGCTTGAGGACTTAACGAAAGAGGAATTGATTAAGAAAATGGTATCTGTTGAGTTCAACAGATTTATCAACTATTACAAAAAAACAAGAGATCTTTCTTCTCAATCTGCTGGAGAAAGACGCGAAAGTGATGGTGCTCCAAGAGAGAACAACAATGGTGCGGTTCGTTATTTTGTAAATATTGGCTCAAGAGACAATTTTGACTGGATGTCTTTAAAAGACTACCTGAAAGAAACATTGGATCTTGGTCGTGATGACGTGTTTAAAGTGGATGTAAAAGAAGGATTCTCATTCTTCAATACTGATGCAGAGCACTCTGATAAAGTCATGGAAATCCTAAACAACGTACAATTAGAAGGAAGACGTATCAACGTTGAAATTTCTAAAAATGACGGTGGCGGAAGAAGAGACCATAATGGAAGAAGTTCTTCTGGAGGTTCCAGAGGTGGATTCAACCGTGGTGGTGGAGAAAGAAGCGGTGGTTTCGGATCCAGAAGCAGCAGTGCGCCAAGAGGTGACCGTGGCGGAAGCCGTGAAGGTGGCTTTGGCTCAAGATCATCCTCTGCCCCAAGAAATGAAGGCGGTTTCTCTGATAGATCTTCAAGAAGATCTGAAGGGTTTGGTGGATCTGCTCCAAAACGTCCAAGAAAAAGCTAAGAATATTTTTTGTTAATATTCTTATAATTGCATACTGAACTACAAAATATCTTGAAAGTTTTACTACTTTTAAACCTTCTAAACAGGTTATGAGATATTTTGTAGTTTTTTTATTTTTATTCGTATCAGTTTCCTCTTTCTCTCAGGAGAATAATACTGTAACTAAAGTTACCGGAACCATTATTAACGATAATACCCTGCTCCCTATGAGCAATGTAAATATCATTAATATCAATCTTGTTAACGGAACCACAACCGATAACAAAGGAGTCTTTGAACTCAATGTCCGCGTTAATGACACACTGCATATTTCGTATGTCGGTTTTCAGTCCATAAAAGTCCGGGTGACCAATGACTGGGTGAAAGCAAAAACGACCAAAATCCAACTTACTGAAAAAGCATATGCTTTGGAAGAAGTAGTAATTAAATCCCATTACCTTACCGGTTATCTTGAAGTAGATACTAAATTGATCCCAGTTGCCGAAAATTATCGTTTCAGCATCTCTGGTTTGCCACAAGGTTATGAAGCTGGTGAGTATTCCCCAAATGCTTTATCTAAAGTATTAGGCTCCGTATTTAATCCTGCCGATTTACTCTATAATGTTTTTGGAAAAAAACCAAAAGAACTGGGTAAGCTCAAACAAATGAAAAAAGACGATACTGTACGGAACCTTTTACAGACAAAGTTTGACAGGGAAACACTATCTGTATTATTAGGACTTTCCAAAAAGGATATAGAAGATGTTTTAGAGCGTTGTAACTACTCTGAAACTTTTATACGCACCGCAAACGATCTTCAGATTATGGATGCTATCAGCGGCTGCTATGAAGAATATAAAATCTTAAAGCGTAATTAGAACGGTTTAATTTCTAAAAAACACAAAAGCGATTAATGTATTTTATTAATCGCTTTTTTATTACTTGATTTTTTCCAGGTAATGTTGCTCAATACGCTTGATGTCTTTGATTGATTTTCGGGTCCAGTCCAAACGTTTCTCTGTTATTTCTTCTTCAGTCAGTTGCCAGTCAATTTCGGAAGCCCGTAATCGGCTCGTGAGGTTTTGAAGAATTATCGCCGCTGAAACAGAAATATTCAGGCTCTCTGTAAAACCATTCATGGGAATTTTCAAAAATCCGTCGGCATGCTCCAATACTTCCTCTGATAATCCAAGGCGTTCGGTACCAAAGAAAAAAGCTGAAGGTTTAGTGATATCAAAATCTTCCAACAGACAGTCATTCTCATGTGGTGTTGTGGCTATAATCTGGTAGCCCTTTTCTTTTAAAGTCGTGATGCAATTTTTAATATCATTATACCGGGTAACATCTACCCACTTCTGCGCGCCCATGGCAATTTCCTTATCGATGGTCTTGCCGTATTTTTCCTCAATAATATGAAGATTTTGTATTCCAAATACTTCACAGCTCCGCATTACAGCACTGGTATTATGCAGTTGAAAAACATCTTCTACCGCGACCGTAAAATGGTTGGTACGTTGTTTCTAAACCTTCATGAATTTGTTTTTCCTGTTTTCCGTTATAAAATTTTCTAAATAACTGAGGTAATCTGTGTTTTCCAAACTTTTTCTGCTTTTTTATATCTGTATTATCAATAGATTTTCTACTTTAGTAAAGCACAAATCACAACCTATGACTCAAGAAGAATTACTACCGCTAATTTACAAAAAAGATGACAGGGCGTTCAAGCTTTTATACGATATGTATTCCAAAAGTCTCTACGGAATCATTTACAACCTATTAAAAGATAAAGAAGAATCCGAAGATGTACTCCAGGAAGTTTTTATAAAAATATGGAAAAACATCGACAGCTATACCGAATCAAAGGGGCGCTTTTTTACCTGGTTATTGAATATTGCCCGTAATGCTTCAATCGACAAACTCCGATCCAAAGGATTTAATAATAATAAAAAAAACTTATCTTCTGATAATTTCGTACATATTCTTGACAACAGCAATACACTATCAAACAAAATTGATACAATTGGAATTAAAGAATTTGTGAAAAAGCTAAAACCAAAATGCATCCAGCTTTTAGATCTTTTATTTTTTAAAGGATACACACAGCAGGAAGCTTCAGAAACACTGGAAATGCCGTTGGGAACAGTAAAAACACAAAACAGGAACTGTATTAGCGATTTAAGAAACTTATTAAAAGTATAATGGAAAAAACAGAACTTATCGAATCTGGGATTTTAGAACTTTACGTTTTTGGCACCTTAACGGAAGCTGAAAACAAAGAGGTAGCCGAATCTGCAAAAAAATATCCGGAAGTAGCTGCAGAAATTCTATCTATAGAAAAAGCAGTGATCAACCTTTCCGATAGTTTCGCACCTTATTTATCAGCAGAAAATTATGAGAAAATAAGAAAACAACTCATTGAGAAACACAGTAAAGTCATTCCTATCGCGGAAAAAGAAGAATCCCGAAATTCCTTCCGTTATATCGGATGGGCTGCTTCTATACTCCTACTTTTAGGTATTGGCTTACTTGGCTATCAACTGAACCAGAAAGAACAGCTTCTGGCGCAAAATCTAAAGGAAAAAAGTGTTTTGGAACAGAACCTTGCTTTAGTGCAGACTCAAAATGAGCACAGCAACCAGGCATTGGCGATTGTACGAAATGATGATAATATGGCAATCAAATTAGCAGGACAAGCCATTGATTCTACGGCTTCAGCAAAAGTGTACTGGAACAAAAATACCCAGGTAGCCTATGTTGACGCTGCAGGTTTACCCGATCCTCCAAAAGGAAAGGTCTACCAGGTATGGGCTTTAAAACTGAATCCGCTTACCCCAACAAGTATCGGAGTATTATCTGACTTTACAGCAGAAAACCTGAAGATATTTTCTGTAGCCAATGTAGCCGATGCAGAAGCATTTGGAATCACACTGGAACCGGAAGGAGGCAGTAAAGCACCAACGTTAGAACAATTGTACACCTTAGGAAAAGTATAAAACAACTACTAATTACAATGGGTTTTGGTTCACTTTAACAGTGCCGCCAAAACCCATTTTTTTGATATGAAACAGAAAATTGTAGCGCTCACAGGAGCAGGAATTAGTGCCGAAAGTGGCATCAAAACATTCAGGGATAGTGATGGGCTCTGGGAAGGTCATGATGTTATGGCAGTAGCCTCTCCCGAAGGATGGAGGAAAAATCCTGCACTTGTATTAGATTTTTACAATAAAAGAAGACAACAATTACTTACGGTATCCCCTAACCCTGCGCATGAAATACTTGCAGCACTGGAGGAAGATTATGCCATTACCATTATAACACAAAATGTAGATGACCTGCATGAAAGAGCAGGAAGTATAACAGTCCTCCATCTCCATGGCCAGCTTTTAGAATCAAGAAGTTCAAAAAATGAACATTTGATTTATGACTGCCGATCTGATATTAAAATAGGCGACTTCTGCAACGAAAATAGCCAACTAAGACCAAATATAGTTTGGTTTGGAGAAGATGTTCCTGCGATAGCTGAAGCGGCTCAAATCGTTGCAAAAGCGGATATTCTCCTGATTATAGGTACCTCACTCCAAGTCTATCCGGCAGCAGGACTAATCGATTATGCTCCGGATACTACCCCGATTTATTATATAGATACCAACCCTGCCCCCATCCCTACAATTCAAAATACCTGTACTGTAATTACCGCTAAGGCCAGTGAAGGATTAGCCACCTTTAAGAAGATGTTAGAAACTTCTATACGTTAACCTTTTGGAGTAAATCATTATGCTGCTGCGTAAATCATAACGTTTTTATAAATTTAATCTTTGACACCTGACTGTGAGTGGATATTTCGTATTTTAGAGGAAACTAAAAAAACGATTTATGAGTCTATTAAAGTCTTTTTCTACTATAAAAAATATAATTACACATCTTGATTTTGGTAAATTAGAAGCTCTTTCTAAAAAAGTAGACCTGAATGAAGTCATGGAATCCTTTTCAAAAATGAGTGATGGTGATTTAGCCAAACTCATGAAAATGATGAAATCCAATCAAAAAGAAAAAGTAATTCCTGAAGTAAATGGTGATTTTTATGAATTAGGAAAAACACTTCCAAACAATGAGCGTGAAATTTTACTTAAAGTCCGCGAATTCATGAATACCGAGATAAAGCCTATCGCAAACGAATACTGGAATAAAGCTGAATTTCCGATGGACATCATCCCAAAATTTGCTGAATTAAACATTGCCGGACTTACCTACCAGGGTTATGGTTGCGCCGGGCATTCTGCATTGCTGGAAGGTTTTATTGCTATGGAAATGGCACGTGTCGATAGTTCCATCTCTACTTTTTTTGGTGTACAAAGCGGACTTGCAATGGGTTCGATATACATTTGTGGCTCCGAAGCACAAAAGCAGGAATGGTTACCCAGAATGCAAAAAATGGAAGTTATTGGTGCTTTTGGATTAACTGAGCCACTTGTAGGTTCCGGTACCGCAGGAGGATTAACGACCACATGTAAGAGGAATGGTGACGAGTGGATATTGAATGGACAGAAAAAGTGGATTGGTAACTCCCCCTTTTCTGATATTACAATTATCTGGGCAAGGGATCTTGATGACGATAAAGTAAAAGGTTTTATCGTAAAAAAGGAGAATCCAGGATTTGAAGTCGAAAAAATGAAAGATAAAATGGCTTTGCGAACTGTACAAAATGGCCTGATCACACTTACTAATTGTAGCGTTCCCGAAACCGACCGCCTACAAGAAGCCAATTCCTTTAGAGATACAGCAAAAGTATTGCGAATGACCCGGGCCGGAGTAGCTTGGCAAGCCGTTGGCTGTGCCCGTGGCGCTTATGAATTGGCTCTAAAATATACAAATGAAAGAATTCAATTTGGTAAACCCATAGCCAGTTTCCAATTGGTACAGGGCATGCTTGTTTCCATGTTGGGCGACCTTACAGCCATGCAAGCGATGGTCTACCGGCTTTCTGTGATGCAAGACCAGGGTGATTTAGCAGACGAACACGCTTCGCTTGCCAAAGTTTTCTGCACCTCAAGGATGCGGGATATTGTAGGCCATGCCCGGGAACTTTTTGGAGGAAACGGTATTCTTCTTGAATATGACATCGCCCGATTTGTTGCTGATGCTGAAGCCATATATTCTTATGAAGGAACAAAAGAAGTCAATTCATTAATTGTGGGTAGAGCAATTACCGGACATAGTGCGTTTGTGTAGTCCCATAACAATATAAAAAGCTGTATTTTTGCAGTGTACTTAATATAGAACAAAATGCTAGGATTAAAACTTGCCACCGACCCACGCTGGGTTAATATTGTGGAATCGAATATTGAAGAGATACTTACAGATCACGCTTGGTGTGAACAAAAAGCAGCCACTAATGCAATCACTATCATCACGTATAACTCTGAACTGGAAGACCTTGTAACAGAATTATTAGTTATTGCAAAAGAAGAACTGGATCACTTACAATTGGTCCATAATATTATCAAGCAAAAGGGGCTTGTCCTAGGCAGGGAACGGAAAGATCATTATGTAAATGAATTATTCAAATTCATGAAAAAAGATGGAAGCCGTAATGATGCATTAATAGACCGTCTTCTCTTTTCTGCAATGATCGAAGCCCGTAGCTGTGAGAGGTTCAAAATATTATCAGAAAACATCAAGGATTCCGAATTAGCAGCATTTTACCGTGAATTAATGATCAGTGAAGCGGGACATTACACCACTTTTCTCGGATTTGCGCGAAAATATACCGAAAAAATCGATGTGGACAAACGCTGGAAAGAATGGATAGAATTTGAAACTTCCATTATCACTAATTATGGTAAAAATGAGACCATTCACGGTTAATCGCAATAAATTACAAACGACAAAAGCCAATGATTTCATCATTGGCTTTTTGTTGTTTGGTTAGAACTGTTAGTGCTTTTTTTTTAAGCTTCCTTCACAAATTCACCGGCAGCAGTAAAGAGAGCCGTTACTTTTTGCCCGTCTTTCGAGAGTACCAATTTGTATTCTCCATCAGCAGCTACATACGCTTCATCCATACTGTAACCTCCATATTTTTTAGAGATATTTTGAAGCGCTTCCTGAGATACTTCCGATCCGTCGATTCTTTTATATTCTTTCTCCTGGTGGATAGTAGTGTTGGTAGTTGTAGTTTCAGTTACTGTATTAGCAGAGGCATTAAACGATAAGGCGATTACTAAAGCGGCTGTTAAAAATAAATTTTTCATAATGCTATATTTTAAGGTTGTACTTGTTCTCTGTATAATCAGTATGAAAGAACTATACCAAACACAGCTATTTATTCAAGCTTGTCGTTTAACTGTTCTATTACAATACTTTATGAAGTTTCCTATGCTTTATGGAAATCTAAAAAAGCAGTTTTATTTCTACACTATGGGGAAGTCGTACCCAAAAATGCTACACTTTTGTTGTTTGTTTTGTTATACAGAAGTTTGTCTAGTCCTAGAATAGCAATACAGGATTAATAATAATAAAAGTACATTTTTTAGACAGAAGTAGCTTCATGGTTACTTCTGTTTTTTGTTTTATAGGTTTTCATTTCTATTTCTTTTTGCTGATGCATTTGCATCGGAGTAAGCATATGATTAGAGCAATGCGGTCTTACTAGATTATAAATCTGTATAGATTCCTTAACTACTAACTTAATAATATTAAGTTGCTGATCATTATACCTATCTACTAAAAACTCCTGTTTTAATATTCCATTTACCCTTTCAGCGACCGCATTTTGATATGGATCATAAGACTCAGTCATGCTACAGCGCAGGTTTTTAGTCTTGCGTATCACTTTTTGATATTCATCAGAACAATATTGTATACCTCTATCTGAGTGATGGATTAACGACAAACAACTATTTTTCCTGCTCTTAAGAGCCATTTGTAAAGCTTTAAGACTATTTTCGGCATTTAAATTAGTAGCTACATTAAATCCCATGATCCGTTTTGAATATGCATCTGTTACTAAGCTTAAATAGCAGGGCTTACTTCTTTTTCCGATGTATGTAATATCGGATACCCAAACCTGTTCAGGACGTATTATTTTTAAGTTTTCAATTAAATTCTTGTGTTTTTTAAAACGATGATATGAGTTAGTCGTAATATGATAGCTCCGTTTTGGAGATATTAGCAGATGGTTTACTTTGAGGATATTAAAAAACATATCTCTTCCAATCTTCAATGCTCTAAGCTCCTGGTTTAATAAATAATACAACTTTCTCGTACCGATACGAGGCATTTTCATCCTAATCTTTCTTACCATAAGAATGACTTGTTCAGACTTTGATTGCTTTAAGATTTTTCTTTTAATGCTACGATAATAGACCTGCCTGTCTATCCCGAACAAACTACAGGTAAAACCTAAGGTTTGTTTTTGTTCTTCTTTAAATAGGACAATTGTTCGGGTGATGAGTTTTTTCGGATATCGATATTATATTCTTTCTCTGCAATATCAATAAGCATATCAAAAATAATAGCTTTCTTATCCGTAAAATTAACTTGTTGCTCCAGATGAGCTTTCTGTTTTTCAAGAAGCGTAACTTTAGCTTCGAGTTCCATGATTTGCTGTTCAGGTGTTTTAGCCATTTGAGATGGGGTTTGGGTTTCCCAATCAAAGTTACCAAATTTTCTAAGCCAACTAACAACTGTTGAACGTGCTTGCACACCATATTTTTTACAAGCTCCATGTGTAGATAACTCTCCTCGTTCAATCTCATGGACGATTTGCAATTTGAGAGACATACTGTAATCTCGCTGGGTTCGCTTTACATAATTTTTCTCTTTAGACATAATTGAGTTTTTTTTTGTATCGCTATTTCAGGACGGGACAGTTTTGTAAAACAAAAAACCCTTCATCATAGATGAAGGGTTTTTAAAAGAAAGGCGACGACATACTCTCCCACATAACTGCAGTACCATCTGCGCAGGCGGGCTTAACTTCTCTGTTCGGGATGGGAAGAGGTGAGCCCCGCCGCAATAACCACCTTAAGTCGTTACAATTGCTTTGGGCAATCTTTCTATTATTAATACACCATAAATTGATGCAAAACAACAGACAATATCTTAACATACTGAGATAAAGAAAGTATTTTTATTTACTATTTTTAGAAAGTTGCACCCTCCCGGTTCCCCGGGAGGATTCGTACATAAGCTTACGGGTTATTAGTACTACTCGACTATGACATTACTGCCTTTACATCTATAGCCTATCAACGTGGTCATCTTCCACGACCCTTAAAAGAAATCTCATCTTGTGGTGGGTTTCGCGCTTATATGCTTTCAGCGCTTATCCCTTCCAAACGTAGCTACTCTGCGATGCCCCTGGCGGGACAACAGATACACTAGAGGTTTGTCCAACTCGGTCCTCTCGTACTAGAGTCAGATCCACTCAAATTTCTAACGCCCACAGTAGATAGAGACCGAACTGTCTCACGACGTTCTGAACCCAGCTCGCGTGCCACTTTAATGGGCGAACAGCCCAACCCTTGGGACCTTCTCCAGCCCCAGGATGTGACGAGCCGACATCGAGGTGCCAAACCCCCCGTCGATATGAGCTCTTGGGGGAGATCAGCCTGTTATCCCCGGCGTACCTTTTATCCTTTGAGCGATGGCCCTTCCATGCGGAACCACCGGATCACTATGCTCTACTTTCGTACCTGATCGACCTGTATGTCTCTCAGTCAAGCTCCCTTATGCCATTGCACTCTACGCACGGTTACCAAGCGTACTGAGGGAACCTTTAGAAGCCTCCGTTACTCTTTTGGAGGCGACCACCCCAGTCAAACTACCCACCAAGCAATGTCCCCCGCAATACGGGGTTAGGCTTCAGATAAGCAAAGGGTGGTATTTCAACAATGACTAACCAACGCCTGGCGACGCTGGATCGAAGTCTCCCACCTATCCTACACATCACTTATCCAAAGTCAATACTAAGCTATAGTAAAGGTGCACAGGGTCTTTTCGTCCCACTGCGGGTAATCGGCATCTTCACCGATACTACAATTTCACCGAGCTCATGGCTGAGACAGTGTCCAGATCGTTACACCATTCGTGCAGGTCGGAACTTACCCGACAAGGAATTTCGCTACCTTAGGACCGTTATAGTTACGGCCGCCGTTTACTGGGGCTTCAATTCAATGCTTCTCCGAAGATAACATCTCCTCTTAACCTTCCAGCACCGGGCAGGTGTCAGGCCCTATACTTCATCTTACGATTTTGCAGAGCCCTGTGTTTTTGATAAACAGTCGCCTGGACCTCTTCACTGCGGCCAGCTTGCGCTGGCGACCTTTCTCCCGAAGTTACAGGTCTATTTTGCCTAATTCCTTAGCCATGAATCTCTCGAGCACCTTAGGATTCTCTCCTCGACTACCTGTGTCGGTTTACGGTACGGGTACTAATAACCTGAAGTTTAGAGGTTTTTCTTGGAAGCCCTTAGGTGTACTATCTCTTTGTCCGAAGACTCCGAGTACTATCGGCCTTTGCCATTCTCAACGGATTTGCCTATCGAGAATATAGCTACAGCCTTCAACGAACTATTCCGTCAGTTCGCGACACTTTCATCACTCCGTCACCCCATCACAGTTATCAGTAGTACGGGAATATTAACCCGTTGGCCATCGACTGTCCCTTTCGGGTTCGCCTTAGGACCCGACTAACCCTCAGCTGATTAGCATAGCTGAGGAAACCTTAGTCTTTCGGTGTGCGGGTTTCTCGCCCGCATTATCGTTACTTATGCCTACATTTTCTTTTCTAACCGGTCCAGCATACCTCACGATACACCTTCGGCCCTGTTAGAATGCTCCCCTACCACTTGTAATAAATTACAAATCCATAGCTTCGGTAATATGCTTATGCCCGATTATTATCCATGCTCGTCCGCTCGACTAGTGAGCTGTTACGCACTCTTTAAATGAATGGCTGCTTCCAAGCCAACATCCTAGCTGTCTGGGCAGACAAACCTCGTTTTTTCAACTTAGCATATATTTGGGGACCTTAGCTGATGGTCTGGGTTCTTTCCCTCTCGGACATGGACCTTAGCACCCATGCCCTCACTGTTAGTGAACATTATATAGCATTCGGAGTTTGTCAGGAATTGGTAGGCGGTGAAGCCCCCGCATCCAATCAGTAGCTCTACCTCTATATAACTTTATAACTAACGCTGCACCTAAATGCATTTCGGGGAGTACGAGCTATTTCCGAGTTTGATTGGCCTTTCACCCCTACCCACAGGTCATCCGAAGACTTTTCAACGTCAACCGGTTCGGACCTCCACTATGTGTTACCACAGCTTCATCCTGCCCATGGGTAGATCACACGGTTTCGCGTCTAACACTACTGACTAAAGCGCCCTATTCAGACTCGCTTTCGCTACGGATCCGTGGCTTAACCACTTATCCTTGCCAGCAACGTTAACTCGTAGGCTCATTATGCAAAAGGCACGCCGTCACCCCACGAAAGGGCTCCGACCGCTTGTAAGCGTATGGTTTCAGGATCTATTTCACTCCGTTATTCACGGTTCTTTTCACCTTTCCCTCACGGTACTGGTTCACTATCGGTCTCTCAGGAGTATTTAGCCTTAGCGGATGGTCCCGCCAAATTCAGACAGGGTTTCACGTGCCCCGCCCTACTCAGGATACCACTATTCTTATCTTCTATTACTAATACGGGACTATCACCCTCTATGGTTTAACTTTCCAGTTAATTCTTATTCTATCCGCAAGAAATCGCGTGGTCCTACAACCCCAAAATTGCCGTAACAACTTTGGTTTGGGCTAATCCGCGTTCGCTCGCCACTACTTACGGAATCACTTTTGTTTTCTTCTCCTCCGCCTACTTAGATGTTTCAGTTCAGCGGGTTTGCTCACCTATCGGTGTGGCATGTCTTCAACATACCGGGTTGCCCCATTCGGATATCTACGGATCAAGTCGTGTGTGCCGATCCCCGTAGCTTTTCGCAGCTTATCACGTCCTTCATCGCCTCTGAGAGCCTAGGCATTCCCCATACGCCCTTATTTTGCTTATTGTACTTTCTCTTTACATATTACTATGTAAAAAATTGTGCTTTCTACTTTTTAATATTTTTCTTATCTCAATATGTCAATGAACTTTTTTCACTCTACGTGAATTGTGGAGAATATCGGAGTCGAACCGATGACCTCCTGCGTGCAAGGCAGGCGCTCTAGCCAGCTGAGCTAATCCCCCATTTCCTAATTTTAAATTATGAATGTTGAATTTTGAATTAATGGTAATTCATACTCATACTTCTAAAATTTCCTTTTAATTAAGCTTAAAATAGTAGTCCCGGGCAGACTCGAACTGCCGACCCCTACATTATCAGTGTAGTACTCTAACCAGCTGAGCTACGAGACTCTGTTTTTTTGCTTAATTTGTATTATTTGAACTAACAGCGAGAGTAATGCATCATATACATCATAAAGAGCTTCATTTTACGTCTTTCTCTAGAAAGGAGGTGTTCCAGCCGCACCTTCCGGTACGGCTACCTTGTTACGACTTAGCCCCAGTTACCAGTTTTACCCTAGGCAGCTCCTTGCGGTCACCGACTTCAGGTACCCCCAGCTTCCATGGCTTGACGGGCGGTGTGTACAAGGCCCGGGAACGTATTCACCGGATCATGGCTGATATCCGATTACTAGCGATTCCAGCTTCACGGAGTCGAGTTGCAGACTCCGATCCGAACTGTGAACGGTTTTATAGATTCGCTCCTGGTCGCCCAGTGGCTGCTCTCTGTACCGTCCATTGTAGCACGTGTGTAGCCCAAGGCGTAAGGGCCGTGATGATTTGACGTCATCCCCACCTTCCTCTCAGTTTGCACTGGCAGTCTCGTTAGAGTTCCCGACATGACTCGCTGGCAACTAACGACAGGGGTTGCGCTCGTTATAGGACTTAACCTGACACCTCACGGCACGAGCTGACGACAACCATGCAGCACCTTGTAAATTGTCCGAAGAAAAAACTGTTTCCAGTCCTGTCAATCTACATTTAAGCCTTGGTAAGGTTCCTCGCGTATCATCGAATTAAACCACATGCTCCACCGCTTGTGCGGGCCCCCGTCAATTCCTTTGAGTTTCATTCTTGCGAACGTACTCCCCAGGTGGGATACTTATCACTTTCGCTTAGCCACTCAGATTTGCACCCGAACAGCTAGTATCCATCGTTTACGGCGTGGACTACCAGGGTATCTAATCCTGTTCGCTACCCACGCTTTCGTCCATCAGCGTCAATATATTAGTAGTAACCTGCCTTCGCAATCGGTATTCCATGTAATATCTAAGCATTTCACCGCTACACTACATATTCTAGTTACTTCCTAATAATTCAAGCCCTGCAGTATCAATGGCAATTTCCCGGTTGAGCCGGGAGATTTCACCACTGACTTACGAGGCCGCCTACGGACCCTTTAAACCCAATGATTCCGGATAACGCTTGGATCCTCCGTATTACCGCGGCTGCTGGCACGGAGTTAGCCGATCCTTATTCCTACGGTACCGTCAATCTGGCTCACGAGCCAGGGTTTCTTCCCGTATAAAAGCAGTTTACAATCCATAGGACCGTCATCCTGCACGCGGCATGGCTGGATCAGGCTTGCGCCCATTGTCCAATATTCCTCACTGCTGCCTCCCGTAGGAGTCTGGTCCGTGTCTCAGTACCAGTGTGGGGGATCTCCCTCTCAGGACCCCTACCCATCGTTGCCTTGGTATGCCGTTACCATACCAACTAGCTAATGGGACGCATGCTCATCTTTTACCGATAAATCTTTAATTATTAAATGATGCCACTCAATAATACTATAAGGTATTAATCCAAATTTCTCTGGGCTATCCCTTTGTAAAAGGTAGATTGCATACGCGTTACGCACCCGTGCGCCGGTCTCTGGTTCCGAAGAACCATACCCCTCGACTTGCATGTGTTAAGCCTGCCGCTAGCGTTCATCCTGAGCCAGGATCAAACTCTTCATCGTATAATTTTAATAATTTGTCGACGAAAATTTTAGCGTATTCTTTACTACTTATAGTAGCCTTACTCTCTCTTATTTGCTGTCAATTCAATATGTCTATGAACGTGTCTTCTTGTGTTTCGCTTGTCTCTCAAAGCGGCTGCAAAACTATATCTTTCGTTTCTATCTCGCAAGCTTTTTTTGAAGTTTTTTTTTCGGAAGATTTAACAC
Organism: Flavobacterium kingsejongi; assembly: GCF_003076475.1. NCBI lineage: Bacteria > Pseudomonadati > Bacteroidota > Flavobacteriia > Flavobacteriales > Flavobacteriaceae > Flavobacterium > Flavobacterium kingsejongi. Next base: position 4,045,226 of record NZ_CP020919.1, read on the forward strand.
CTCCTTTTCCCTTCTATTACTTACTCAATCTTTCAACGAACTTCCCGTGTTTTGCGGAGCGCAAAGGTAAATCATCTCTTTATTTCTGACAAGCTTTTTGTAAAGTATTTTTTCAACACCTTTTCTTAAACCCATCTCAATATAATTATGAACTCGCCCTTATTGCGGGTGCAAAAGTAACCCCTTTTTCCGCTTTTCCTAGCCTTTAATACCCTTTTTTTAGGTTTTATTTAATATTATATTTTAATCCGCTCGAAAACAATAAATTAACTGTAAATTTATTTTATAGATTATAATCCTAAATCACCTAAACATCTTGTAAAATCAGTCATTCTCTAACTATGCAGATTCAATATCGAATTTAAGAGACAAATAAAACACATCAATACCGCTCTAAAATGGCATCCAAATATTCAATTTTTCAAAAATCCTATATTTCAGGCATACTTCAATTCTCTTCAGACCAATAAACCATCATCCATATTTTATTTTTAGGCCTTTCATGAAAAATTATTTAAATTTTCTATATAAAATAGCATCCTAAATCAATCTCAATAAAAAGTCCCTATCTCAATAATAGACTATCCAGAATCTTCAGGAGTAACATCCAAAATAAAAAATGATTTTGCAAAATTAACAGTCAATATTACTCTTTCACACCATCAATCCATAACCAGGATAACATTTCACTCTGAATTAATGATCAGTGAAGCGGGGCATTATACTACTTTCTTAGGATTTGCGCGAAAATATATCGAGAAAATCGATGTAGACAAACGCTGGAAAGAATGGATAAAATTTGAAACTTCCATTATCACTAATTATGGTAAAAATGAGACCATTCACGGTTAATCGCAATAAATTACAAACAACAAAAAGCCAATGATTTCATCATTGGCTTTTTGTTGTTTGGTTAGGACTATTATAGTGCTTTTTTTTTAAGCTTCTTTCACAAATTCACCGGCAGCGGTGAAGAGAGCGGTTACTTTTTGCCCATCTTTCGAGAGTACCAATTTGTATTCTCCATCAGCGGCTACATACGCTTCATCCATACTGTAACCTCCATATTTTTTAGAGATATTTTGAAGCGCTTCCTGGGATACTTCCGATCCGTCGATTCTTTTATATTCTTTCTCCTGGTGGATAGTAGTGTTATTCGTTGTGGATTCAGTTACTGTGTTAGCAGAAGCATTAAACGATAAGGCGATTACTAAAGCGGTTGTTATAAATAAATTTTTCATAATGCTATATTTTATAGGTTATACTTGTTCTCTGTATAATCAGCATGAAAGAACTATACCAAAGCATATCGTTTTATTAAACACCCATGTTTAACCATTATATTACAGCGACTTATGAAGTTTGGTGTGCTTTATTGAAATCTAAAAAAGAAGTTTTATTTCTACACTATGTGGAAGCGGTACCCAAAAATGGGATCAAACGCAAAACTTGGGGATTACCCAAAAAGATTAGATAATCTAAATAAGAAGAAATCTACTTTACGCACTCCTCTAAATTGACTCCTAAATGCTTTTACTTTAGCATTAAAAGATTCTGCTGAAGCATTTGTACTTCTATTGTCAAAATAGTTTAAGATTGACTGGTAATTAACCGTTATAGTATTTAAAAGGATATTAAAATTTTTAAACCCTGACTCCTCTATATTCCTGTACCAATGTGCCAGTTTTGTCATCGCAACGTGTTTATTGTTATGATTGTTGTAAATACCTCGTAGTTGTTGGGTTAAACTGTATGCTTTTTTAATATCGGGATATAAGCCAAATAATAATTGGGCTCGTTCGTTTTGTCTTTCGGTCCATTTATCGCGGGATTTATAAAGAACATATCTACTTCTGGCGAGCAACTGTTTTACAGAGTCTCCGATAAAAGATCTGGGAGATAAGTTTTGTTTTCTCTTTTCGCTTGTAATATCAATCGATTCTCAGTATCCATCGCTTCCCAACGATATTTTATTCTAATCTCCTGTAATGCTTCTAGAGCTAATTTTTGAACATGAAATCTATCGGTAACCTGTACCGCTTTTGGAAAACATTTTTTGGAAATCAACTTCATGGAATTAGCCATGTCAAGTGTTATTTCTTGAACCCAACTTCTTTTTTTGTAATCAATTTTACAGATATGTTCAATGACCTGATCTGCCTTTGTCCCTGCAATAATAGCAACTAGGCAACCTTTTTTACCTCTAGCTTCCTTATTAGTTACGATAGTAAAAAGCTCACCCTGAGACAAGGCTACTTCATCAATTGACAAGTGGGTACCTATATTTTCAGGATAAATAATCCACTCATGCGCATGTTCACGTGGAGCCCACATACTAAAGGAGCTTAAATATTTTTTGTATTGTCTTTGTAATTTTTTTCCATTGACTCCAAAGAAACCTCCAATGGTACGACAGTCAGTAGCAGTTTTATCTATTAATTTCTTTTAAAAAAGCCGCAAAATCCTGAGTCATACGGGTTCTCTTGGCAACTAGATTCCAATCTCTTTTAACGACCTCACTTGTGTCTTTATTGGTCCAGCGACGTCTTTTGATGTGTAGATACACAAACTTCCCTCTCAAAGGAAAGTCCTGAATGGTGATCTCATCCTGGAAACCCTTTGAAATTAACTGAAGTCCATTAAATTCTGACGGAGGTTTGGCATTCTCTTCAAAGTATAGGTGTAATATTTCTTCTGTATTAGTAGAAGAAACCACTTCAAAATGGGCAACTAAAAAATCAGGAAGCATAAACTTCAATAGCTCTATAGGGGTCATATCAAATTCTTAGATTGCAAATTTCTGATTTTATTTTGACATTCCTCCCCAAGTTTTGCGTTTGATCCCCAAAAATGCTACACTTTTGTTGTTTGTTTTGTTGTACAGAAGTTTTGTAAAACAAAAAACCCTTCATCATAGATGAAGGGTTTTAAAAGAAAGGCGACGACATACTCTCCCACATAACTGCAGTACCATCTGCGCAGGCGGGCTTAACTTCTCTGTTCGGGATGGGAAGAGGTGAGCCCCGCCGCAATAACCACCTTAAGTCGTTACAATTGCTTTGGGCAATCTTTCTATTATTAATACACCATAAATTGATGCAAAACAACAGACAATATCTTAACATACTGAGATAAAGAAAGTATTTTTATTTACTATTTTTAGAAAGTTGCACCCTCCCGGTTCCCCGGGAGGATTCGTACATAAGCTTACGGGTTATTAGTACTACTCGACTATGACATTACTGCCTTTACATCTATAGCCTATCAACGTGGTCATCTTCCACGACCCTTAAAAGAAATCTCATCTTGTGGTGGGTTTCGCGCTTATATGCTTTCAGCGCTTATCCCTTCCAAACGTAGCTACTCTGCGATGCCCCTGGCGGGACAACAGATACACTAGAGGTTTGTCCAACTCGGTCCTCTCGTACTAGAGTCAGATCCACTCAAATTTCTAACGCCCACAGTAGATAGAGACCGAACTGTCTCACGACGTTCTGAACCCAGCTCGCGTGCCACTTTAATGGGCGAACAGCCCAACCCTTGGGACCTTCTCCAGCCCCAGGATGTGACGAGCCGACATCGAGGTGCCAAACCCCCCCGTCGATATGAGCTCTTGGGGGAGATCAGCCTGTTATCCCCGGCGTACCTTTTATCCTTTGAGCGATGGCCCTTCCATGCGGAACCACCGGATCACTATGCTCTACTTTCGTACCTGATCGACCTGTATGTCTCTCAGTCAAGCTCCCTTATGCCATTGCACTCTACGCACGGTTACCAAGCGTACTGAGGGAACCTTTAGAAGCCTCCGTTACTCTTTTGGAGGCGACCACCCCAGTCAAACTACCCACCAAGCAATGTCCCCCGCAATACGGGGTTAGGCTTCAGATAAGCAAAGGGTGGTATTTCAACAATGACTAACCAACGCCTGGCGACGCTGGATCGAAGTCTCCCACCTATCCTACACATCACTTATCCAAAGTCAATACTAAGCTATAGTAAAGGTGCACAGGGTCTTTTCGTCCCACTGCGGGTAATCGGCATCTTCACCGATACTACAATTTCACCGAGCTCATGGCTGAGACAGTGTCCAGATCGTTACACCATTCGTGCAGGTCGGAACTTACCCGACAAGGAATTTCGCTACCTTAGGACCGTTATAGTTACGGCCGCCGTTTACTGGGGCTTCAATTCAATGCTTCTCCGAAGATAACATCTCCTCTTAACCTTCCAGCACCGGGCAGGTGTCAGGCCCTATACTTCATCTTACGATTTTGCAGAGCCCTGTGTTTTTGATAAACAGTCGCCTGGACCTCTTCACTGCGGCCAGCTTGCGCTGGCGACCTTTCTCCCGAAGTTACAGGTCTATTTTGCCTAATTCCTTAGCCATGAATCTCTCGAGCACCTTAGGATTCTCTCCTCGACTACCTGTGTCGGTTTACGGTACGGGTACTAATAACCTGAAGTTTAGAGGTTTTTCTTGGAAGCCCTTAGGTGTACTATCTCTTTGTCCGAAGACTCCGAGTACTATCGGCCTTTGCCATTCTCAACGGATTTGCCTATCGAGAATATAGCTACAGCCTTCAACGAACTATTCCGTCAGTTCGCGACACTTTCATCACTCCGTCACCCCATCACAGTTATCAGTAGTACGGGAATATTAACCCGTTGGCCATCGACTGTCCCTTTCGGGTTCGCCTTAGGACCCGACTAACCCTCAGCTGATTAGCATAGCTGAGGAAACCTTAGTCTTTCGGTGTGCGGGTTTCTCGCCCGCATTATCGTTACTTATGCCTACATTTTCTTTTCTAACCGGTCCAGCATACCTCACGATACACCTTCGGCCCTGTTAGAATGCTCCCCTACCACTTGTAATAAATTACAAATCCATAGCTTCGGTAATATGCTTATGCCCGATTATTATCCATGCTCGTCCGCTCGACTAGTGAGCTGTTACGCACTCTTTAAATGAATGGCTGCTTCCAAGCCAACATCCTAGCTGTCTGGGCAGACAAACCTCGTTTTTTCAACTTAGCATATATTTGGGGACCTTAGCTGATGGTCTGGGTTCTTTCCCTCTCGGACATGGACCTTAGCACCCATGCCCTCACTGTTAGTGAACATTATATAGCATTCGGAGTTTGTCAGGAATTGGTAGGCGGTGAAGCCCCCGCATCCAATCAGTAGCTCTACCTCTATATAACTTTATAACTAACGCTGCACCTAAATGCATTTCGGGGAGTACGAGCTATTTCCGAGTTTGATTGGCCTTTCACCCCTACCCACAGGTCATCCGAAGACTTTTCAACGTCAACCGGTTCGGACCTCCACTATGTGTTACCACAGCTTCATCCTGCCCATGGGTAGATCACACGGTTTCGCGTCTAACACTACTGACTAAAGCGCCCTATTCAGACTCGCTTTCGCTACGGATCCGTGGCTTAACCACTTATCCTTGCCAGCAACGTTAACTCGTAGGCTCATTATGCAAAAGGCACGCCGTCACCCCACGAAAGGGCTCCGACCGCTTGTAAGCGTATGGTTTCAGGATCTATTTCACTCCGTTATTCACGGTTCTTTTCACCTTTCCCTCACGGTACTGGTTCACTATCGGTCTCTCAGGAGTATTTAGCCTTAGCGGATGGTCCCGCCAAATTCAGACAGGGTTTCACGTGCCCCGCCCTACTCAGGATACCACTATTCTTATCTTCTATTACTAATACGGGACTATCACCCTCTATGGTTTAACTTTCCAGTTAATTCTTATTCTATCCGCAAGAAATCGCGTGGTCCTACAACCCCAAAATTGCCGTAACAACTTTGGTTTGGGCTAATCCGCGTTCGCTCGCCACTACTTACGGAATCACTTTTGTTTTCTTCTCCTCCGCCTACTTAGATGTTTCAGTTCAGCGGGTTTGCTCACCTATCGGTGTGGCATGTCTTCAACATACCGGGTTGCCCCATTCGGATATCTACGGATCAAGTCGTGTGTGCCGATCCCCGTAGCTTTTCGCAGCTTATCACGTCCTTCATCGCCTCTGAGAGCCTAGGCATTCCCCATACGCCCTTATTTTGCTTATTGTACTTTCTCTTTACATATTACTATGCAAAAAATTGTGCTTTCTACTTTTTAATATTTTTCTTATCTCAATATGTCAATGAACTATTTTCACTCTACGTGAATTGTGGAGAATATCGGAGTCGAACCGATGACCTCCTGCGTGCAAGGCAGGCGCTCTAGCCAGCTGAGCTAATCCCCCATTTCCTAATTTTAAATTATGAATGTTGAATTTTGAATTAATGGTAATTCATACTCATACTTCTAAAATTTCCTTTTAATTAAGCTTAAAATAGTAGTCCCGGGCAGACTCGAACTGCCGACCCCTACATTATCAGTGTAGTACTCTAACCAGCTGAGCTACGAGACTCTGTTTTTTTGCTTAATTTGTATTATTTGAACTAACAGCGAGAGTAATGCATCATATACATCATAAAGAGCTTCATTTTACGTCTTTCTCTAGAAAGGAGGTGTTCCAGCCGCACCTTCCGGTACGGCTACCTTGTTACGACTTAGCCCCAGTTACCAGTTTTACCCTAGGCAGCTCCTTGCGGTCACCGACTTCAGGTACCCCCAGCTTCCATGGCTTGACGGGCGGTGTGTACAAGGCCCGGGAACGTATTCACCGGATCATGGCTGATATCCGATTACTAGCGATTCCAGCTTCACGGAGTCGAGTTGCAGACTCCGATCCGAACTGTGAACGGTTTTATAGATTCGCTCCTGGTCGCCCAGTGGCTGCTCTCTGTACCGTCCATTGTAGCACGTGTGTAGCCCAAGGCGTAAGGGCCGTGATGATTTGACGTCATCCCCACCTTCCTCTCAGTTTGCACTGGCAGTCTCGTTAGAGTTCCCGACATGACTCGCTGGCAACTAACGACAGGGGTTGCGCTCGTTATAGGACTTAACCTGACACCTCACGGCACGAGCTGACGACAACCATGCAGCACCTTGTAAATTGTCCGAAGAAAAAACTGTTTCCAGTCCTGTCAATCTACATTTAAGCCTTGGTAAGGTTCCTCGCGTATCATCGAATTAAACCACATGCTCCACCGCTTGTGCGGGCCCCCGTCAATTCCTTTGAGTTTCATTCTTGCGAACGTACTCCCCAGGTGGGATACTTATCACTTTCGCTTAGCCACTCAGATTTGCACCCGAACAGCTAGTATCCATCGTTTACGGCGTGGACTACCAGGGTATCTAATCCTGTTCGCTACCCACGCTTTCGTCCATCAGCGTCAATATATTAGTAGTAACCTGCCTTCGCAATCGGTATTCCATGTAATATCTAAGCATTTCACCGCTACACTACATATTCTAGTTACTTCCTAATAATTCAAGCCCTGCAGTATCAATGGCAATTTCCCGGTTGAGCCGGGAGATTTCACCACTGACTTACGAGGCCGCCTACGGACCCTTTAAACCCAATGATTCCGGATAACGCTTGGATCCTCCGTATTACCGCGGCTGCTGGCACGGAGTTAGCCGATCCTTATTCCTACGGTACCGTCAATCTGGCTCACGAGCCAGGGTTTCTTCCCGTATAAAAGCAGTTTACAATCCATAGGACCGTCATCCTGCACGCGGCATGGCTGGATCAGGCTTGCGCCCATTGTCCAATATTCCTCACTGCTGCCTCCCGTAGGAGTCTGGTCCGTGTCTCAGTACCAGTGTGGGGGATCTCCCTCTCAGGACCCCTACCCATCGTTGCCTTGGTATGCCGTTACCATACCAACTAGCTAATGGGACGCATGCTCATCTTTTACCGATAAATCTTTAATTATTAAATGATGCCACTCAATAATACTATAAGGTATTAATCCAAATTTCTCTGGGCTATCCCTTTGTAAAAGGTAGATTGCATACGCGTTACGCACCCGTGCGCCGGTCTCTGGTTCCGAAGAACCATACCCCTCGACTTGCATGTGTTAAGCCTGCCGCTAGCGTTCATCCTGAGCCAGGATCAAACTCTTCATCGTATAATTTTAATAATTTGTCGACGAAAATTTTAGCGTATTCTTTACTACTTATAGTAGCCTTACTCTCTCTTATTTGCTGTCAATTCAATATGTCTATGAACGTGTCTTCTTGTGTTTCGCTTGTCTCTCAAAGCGGCTGCAAAACTACATCTTTCGTTTCTATCTCGCAAGCTTTTTTTGAAGTTTTTTTTTCGGAAGATTTAACACCTCCTTTTCCTTCTATTACTTACTCAATCTTTCAACGAACTTCCCGTGTTTTGCGGAGCGCAAAGGTAAATCATCTCTTTATTTCTGACAAGCTTTTTGTAAAGTATTTTTTCAATACCTTTTCTTAAACCCATCTCAATATTCTTATGAACTTCATTCTTATTGCGGGTGCAAAAGTAACCCCTTTTTCCGCTTTTCCTAGCCTTTAATACCCTTTTTTTAGGATTTATTTTTAAAACACTTATTTACAACCATTTAAAGCCAACTTTATTTTCTACAATAAAACCAAATCCCTAATACCACCCTATCACCGCAGTTCTTCCAGTAATACTCCCTGTATATATCACCAAATCTAACCATAACAAAGCTATCACACTCCTTATATATAGCCATGATCACAATACCTACCTTCACCATACTAACAATAAAGCTATAAGCAATGAAGCCCATCCACTATCGAAACCATACTATAACACAAAAACCATCTAACACGGGGGCACATCAAAATTTTACACCTATATATAATAGGAGAAAACAATAACACTCCAATACCCCCCATCGTAATAAAGTTTTAATTCTATAGTGCAAGTTTTAATATACAGGCTACCTATTATATTTTATATTATTTTATATTTGCGGTCATAAATTTTATATGATGATAAAGATTACGTTACCCGATGGGTCAGTTAAAGAGTTTGCACCAGGTGTAACTCCTATGGATGTTGCGAAAAGCATTAGTGAAGGTTTTGCCAGAAATGTAATTTCTGCGAGCTTTAACACCACTACTGTTGAAACGACGACACCACTGACGACGGATGGGTCACTAATATTATATACATGGAATGATAAAGAAGGCAAAAAAGCTTTTTGGCATTCCACGTCACACGTACTGGCACAAGCCCTACAGGAGATGTACCCCGGCATAAAACTCACAATAGGCCCTGCCATTGAGAATGGTTTCTATTATGATGTAGATTTCGGAGAACACACTATTTCCGATAAGGACTTCAAAGCTGTGGAAGACAAAGTACTGGCGATAGCCCGTGAAAAGCATGAATTCACTATGCGTTCTGCTACTAAAGCAGAAGCTTTGGCTTTCTACCAAAACGAAGATAATCCTTATAAAACAGAATTGATCAACAACCTGGAAGACGGTACAATCACTTTCTGTGACCATGCTACCTTTACAGACCTTTGCCGTGGTGGACATATTCCGAATACCGGAATTATCAAAGCAATGAAGATCATGAGCGTTGCAGGTGCTTATTGGAGAGGTGACGAAAAAAACAAACAGCTTACACGCGTATACGGAATTTCTTTCCCAAAACAGAAAGACCTTACGGAATACCTGGAATTACTGGAAGAAGCAAAACGTCGCGATCACCGTAAACTAGGAAAAGAACTGGAACTGTTTGCTTTTTCAGCAAAAGTAGGCCAGGGATTACCATTATGGTTACCCAAAGGAGCCGCTTTACGCGATCGCCTTGAGCAGTTTTTGAAAAAAGCACAGAAAAAAGCCGGATACGAGCAGGTAGTAACACCACATATCGGCCAAAAAGAATTATATGTTACTTCAGGTCACTATGAAAAATATGGAGCAGACAGCTTCCAGCCTATTCATACACCAGCTGAAGGAGAAGAGTTCTTATTAAAACCAATGAACTGCCCGCACCACTGTGAAATCTACAATGTAAGACCGTGGTCTTATAAAGATTTACCAAAGCGTTATGCTGAATTTGGTACCGTATACCGATATGAACAGAGTGGTGAGCTTCACGGCTTAACCCGTGTACGTGGATTTACTCAGGATGATGCACATATTTTCTGTACTCCGGATCAGCTGGATGCCGAATTCAAAAAAGTAATTGACCTGGTACTTTATGTATTTGGTTCCTTAGGCTTTGAGAATTTTACCGCACAAATTTCATTGCGTGATCAGGAAGACAGAGCGAAATATATTGGATCTGACGAAAATTGGGAAAAAGCAGAAAATGCTATTATCAATGCCGCCAGAGACAAAGAACTGAATACCGTAGTAGAATACGGTGAGGCTGCATTTTACGGCCCTAAATTAGATTTCATGGTAAAGGATGCCTTAGGAAGACAATGGCAACTTGGAACGATCCAGGTAGACTACAACCTTCCGGAGCGTTTTGACCTGACGTACAAAGGTTCGGATAATGAGTTACACCGTCCGGTAATGATTCACCGCGCACCTTTTGGATCTATGGAACGCTTTATTGCAATCCTATTGGAACATACAGCAGGAAATTTCCCACTTTGGCTGATGCCTGAACAGGCTATTATATTGTCTTTGAGCGAGAAATATGAAAATTATGCTAAAAAAGTTTTAGAATTGCTGGAAAATCACGAAATTCGCGCCCTGGTTGATAACAGAAATGAGACAATCGGTAAGAAAATCCGCGAAGCTGAAGTTCAGAAACTACCGTTTATGCTGATTGTAGGAGAAGAAGAGGAGAAAAACGGCACCATCTCTGTACGACGACACGGACAAGAAGGAAAAGGAAATATTACCGTTACTGTTGAAGAATTCGCTTCAATTGTGAACGAAGAAATAAAAAAGACATTAAAAACATTTACAGTTTAACTTAAATTTTAAAGCCATAGCAATAAGAAACAACAGAGGTTACCAACCTCGAGTAGAAAAAAAAGACGCCCACAGAATAAACAATCTTATTCGTGTTCCTGAGGTGCGTCTGGTAGGAGAAAATGTAGAACCAGGAGTATACAAAACTTCGCAAGCTTTGCAGATGGCAGAGGGATTCGAACTTGATTTGGTGGAAATTTCCCCAAATGCGGAGCCTCCTGTATGTAAAATCATGGACTACAAAAAGTTTCTTTACGAACAAAAGAAACGCGATAAACTGCTGAAAGCAAAATCTACTCAGATTGTAGTGAAAGAGATCCGTTTCGGGCCTCAGACAGATGAGCATGATTATGAATTTAAAAGAAAGAATGCAGAGAAGTTCCTGAAAGAAGGATCAAAATTGAAAGCATTTGTATTCTTCAAAGGCCGTTCGATCATTTATAAAGACCAGGGGCAGATTTTATTGCTACGTCTGGCAACCGATCTGGAAGAGTATGGTAAAGTGGAAGCGATGCCGGTACTGGAAGGAAAGAGAATGATTATGTTTATTGCGCCTAAGAAGAAAAAATAAAGTCAGCCGCAACGGGAATGCAATACAACTCATACCGCTGCAGGACAAAAAATAAGTAAGTAAGATAATTTAAATAAACTAGGAAGAAGATGCCTAAAATGAAAACCAAATCCAGTGCTAAGAAACGTTTTAAAGTTACTGGCTCCGGAAAGATTAAAAGAAAGCACGCATTTAAGAGTCACATTTTGACTAAAAAATCTAAAAAGCGTAAGCTTGCCCTGACACACTCTGCATTGGTTCACAAGACTGATGAGAAAAGTATCAAACAACAATTAAGAATTATCTAATACCGAAATTTTAGTATTATATAATCCTTTAGGTTAAAACAATTAATATAACCTTGGAGTATGGCTTTGAAGTGCCTTGATTCAATTCAGGACGCCTGCTACAAAAAAAAGTAAAATTATGCCAAGATCAGTAAATTCAGTTGCTAAAAGAGCACGAAGAAAAAAAGTATTAAAGCAAGCCAAAGGTTACTTTGGAAGACGTAAAAACGTTTGGACAGTTGCGAAAAACGCGGTAGAAAAAGCAATGACTTATGCATACCGTGACAGAAAGCAGAAAAAAAGAAATTTCCGTGCATTATGGATCATGCGTATTAACGCTGGTGCAAGATTACATGGATTGTCTTATTCTCAATTTATCGGAAAAGTAAAAGCTAACGGAATCGAATTGAACAGAAAAGTTCTTGCCGATTTAGCGATGAACCACCCGGAAGCTTTCACAGCTATCGTTAACAAAGTAAAATAAACGTTTTATAAACTATAATTATCTTACTTACTTATATAAAAACCCGTTCTTTTAGAATGGGTTTTTTGTTTTTAGGAACTTCCTAAAAACTGTATATTTACATCAAAAACTGGAAACTCTAATTGCACACATCCGAAACTATATTCCACTCGATCCGGAAGAAGTAAGCCTACTATCTTCCTGTTTCGAAAAACAGCAGTATTCCAAAAAAGAACTATTGCTTGAAGCTGGCAAAAATTGTAACAGCCTGTATTTTGTCAGTCGGGGTTGCCTGCGGTTGTATATCCTCAACCAAAAAGGAACCGAGCAAACCATACAGTTTGCTATCGAGAACTGGTGGCTTACCGATTACCTCAGTTTTAGCCACGACAAACCTTCAGCCTTTGCGATACAGGCTGTCGAAAACTCAGAGATACTCTGCATCACTAAAGAAGCAAGGGAAACTTTATTTCAGCGTATTCCTAAGTTGGAACGCTATTTCAGGATTGTATTACAACTGTCTTATGGCGCTTCACAAATGCGCATCAATTACCTTTTTACTATGTCGGCGGAAGAGCGCTACCATCATTTCAATGCTAAATTTCCCGAGTTTGTACAACGCATACCACAATATATGCTGGCTTCTTACCTTGATTTCACACCTGAATTCCTCAGTAAAATTCGTGCTGGCAAACCCTGATTTTGTTTCTTAAAGTAGATTAAGTTTTTTAAGATCGTACTGACGGATCTTTGTCATTCAATTTTAAAACTTCTAATCATGTCAAAGAGAATCAATATTGCCCAACTCGAACCGGAAGCTTACAAAGCCTTACTGGGATTTGAGAAATACCTTGCCGATTCAAAACTCCAGCCTATACACAAAGAACTCATCAAGATCAGGGCCTCCCAAATTAATGGTTGTGCGTTTTGCCTGAACATGCATACCAAAGAAGCCCGGGCACTGGGAGAAACAGAACAGCGCATTTACCTGGTCAGCGTATGGCGTGATACCGCTACACTATTCACGCCCGAAGAAAAAGCAATATTAGCCCTGACAGAAGAAATGACTTTGATCCAACAGCATGTTTCTGATACAACCTACCAAAATGCAGCAGAGCTTTTTGACAAAAATTACCTTGCACAACTCATGATGATGATCATTACCATCAACAGTTGGAACCGATTTGCCATTGCCACCGAAATGCAAATTGAGTAATACTACAATAGTCCATTAGCAAAAAACTAATGGACTATTGTCCTTTTTAATACAACGTATGTTTGATTTTTGTAATTTTGTACTATGAAAACAGAAAGCATAGAAGATTTTTACAGACATAAGTTTGATGGGGTACCTGATAATCTCAAGCAAGCAACCGGCCATTTTAATGTTTTCCGACTGGAGGATTGTCTTTCCAAAGAGGGATCAACAGTGCGTTACAGCCGTAGGGATTTTTATAAGATCAGCCTTATTAGGGGTACCAATCGGTATCACTATGCAGACAAAAGCGTAGAGATAGCAGGAACGACCTTAATGTTTTTCAATCCACAGGTACCATACACCTGGGAATCCCTTTCCGATGACATCACAGGATACTTCTGTATTTTCACCGAATCGTTTTTTACCGAAAAAATAAAAGGGCGCCTCAATGACCTCCCTATGTTTGCCAACGGCGGAAAACCTACCTACTTCCTCACCCCCGAACAGGACGCAGACGTAAGTGCGATCTTTTCTAAAATGCTGGAAGAAATCGATTCCGACTATGCCTACAAATATGACCTACTCCGGAATTACATTACCGAGCTCACCCATTACGCCTTAAAAAGGCAACCATCGGAAATGTTATACCAGCATCCGGATGCCAATTCCAGGATTACTGCAGTATTCACCGAACTATTGGAACGTCAATTTCCAATAGAGACTACCGCACAGCGTTTTACCCTGCGATCAGCCAAGGATTTTGCGCAGCAACTTTCCATTCATGTCAACCACCTCAACCGGGCGATTAAGGAAACCACCGGAAAAACCACTACCCATTACATTACCGAACGCATTGTTGCTGAAGCCAAAGCATTACTCCGTCATACCGACTGGAATATTTCAGAAATCAGTTATTGCCTTGGTTTTGAAGAAGCTGCCCATTTTAATAATTTTTTCAAAAAACAAACCGAACAAACACCAGGATATTTTAGAAATGTTTGATTTTTACAATCATCCGTTTGATTGGAGTACTAAAGTGTAAACCTTCCTGTTTTAATTTTGCCTTATAATCTAAAATAACAATTATGACACGTGAATTAAAAAAAGTTTGGTTTATTACCGGGGCTTCCAAAGGGTTCGGCCTGTTATTAGTGAAACAATTACTCGAAAAAGGACAGGCGGTAGCAGCAACATCACGGTCACTTCATGACCTGCAACAGCTGATTGCCCCTAATGAAAACTTCCTGCCCCTTGAAATGGATTTGGTTAATGAAGCGAATGTAAAACTGGCCATTGACAAGACAATAGCCACATTTGGCAGGATCGATACTGTAGTGAACAATGCCGGTTACGGACTATTGGGCGCGCTCGAAGAATTGACGGATGCCGAAGCACGTCACAATTTTGACGTTAATGTTTTCGGATCTTTAAATGTAATCCGCCAGGCACTTCCTCATTTACGCCAGCAACAATCCGGGCACATTTTTAATATTTCTTCTATCGGTGGATATACCGGAGATTTTCCAGGATTTGGTATTTATTGTGCTACCAAATTTGCCGTTATCGGTTTTACAGAAGCGTTGGCTGCAGAAACAAAAGCATTTGGCATCAAAGTAACCGCAGTATTGCCAGGCTATTTCCGCACCAATTTCCTAAGCTCCGGATCGCTGGTCACATCAAAAAATCAACTGGACGACTATCCGGAAACCAGGGCTTCACAGGAACTTCACCAAAAAAAAATCGACAACAACCAACCTGGCGATCCCGAAAAAGGGGTAGCCGCAATCATCGCAATGGCTGCAACAGAAAATCCGGCGCTGCATTTATTCTTAGGCAGTGATGCTTATGATACCGCCAAAAAGAAAGCTTCGGCAATCGGGGCTGAACTCGATCAGTGGAAAGCCATTTCTGTGGCAACCGATTTTGATGCTTAATTGTTTTTGGGCGTGTTAACGGGCTGTCCGCTGTATCTTTTTGCCAGAAAAAGGCAAAAAAGGATGCCGCTTCCATCCCGCACGCAAAATATCGAATACAAAAAAACGGCCTGAGATCTTCAGGCCGTTTTGTAATTTATACTAAAATCGTTTTACCTTAATTAAAAACCATTTCTTTTTCACCATCAAAACTCGCGAATACCATACTGGGATGGGAATCCTGATGTACGATTGCCCCCATGTGGTCGATGGCAATGGCACCGGCAAAACCATCAAACAAAGCCAGTTCTTCAAAAGTTTTTTCGAAAGCCTGCTGCAGCGAAAAACCATCCGTTACACGGGTTACGATTTTAGCTGCTACCGCACCACTAACAATATCTTCACCAACACCTGTAAGGCTCACGCCACAAAACGAATTGGCATAATTACCCGCTACAGTAGCCGAATCTGATATCCTGCCTGGAATTTCAAACCCTTTTCCACCGGTAGAAGTGGCGACTGCGATTTTACCTTCGCTATCCAACACCACACATCCTACAGTTCCAGTTCCGTTTGCTTTTAATTTTGCTTCATATTCTTCCCGGCGCTGGGGAATTTCGGTTGAAAACTCAGTAAAGCCCTGCTGCCTTGCAAAAGCAATAGCACCACTACCGCCCAAAACCTTATCCTCATACGGGAATAGTTGTTCTGCCACACGCACCGGATTTTTTACGTTTTCAATATTAATCACGCCTGTCATTTTCTGGGTATCCCCATCCATGATCGAGGCACTCATCCGGATTATACCGTCACGCTGGATCTGGGATCCCGTTCCGGCATTGAACAATATATTGTCTTCCAATAAAGCAACCGTATGTACTACTGTTTCCACAGCGCTATGGCTTTTCAGAAAATCAAATCCCTGATGGACAATCTCCAATAATGCCTGTTGCTTGGCCGCTTTCATTTCTGCACTTGTAGAAGATTCACTAAAGAAACCACCGTGAATTATTATTTTCATTTTTATTGGGATTTAAATATGACGCATCCAGGAACAATTCCAGGATGCAACTATTCTATATATTGTGAAGAATGAATGACCAGGTCGTGGTTTTTAAGGTTGTAGGTATCATACTGGCTCATCACATGTACAATCATATTTTTAATAGAAATCGGCTGTCCGAGTTCTACAGTCGTAAGATTCGTGTCTTTAATCTGGAGCCCGTCAACGATAATCACAAGTCCAGAACCAATGGCTTCCATCTTATGTCCCTCAGTGATCAGCAGTCCGGTATCCTCCCCCAGTCCGATTCCCAGTACTTTTGGATTTCCAACTACAGCCTGGAACAATCTCCCGATACGGCCGCGTTGTACAAAATGGGTATCAATAATAACATCGTTAATAAACCCGAGGCCGCTGGTAATTTTAACCTCACCTTTCAGTAAGGCTTCCTGGCTGCTACCCTGGTAAATCATAGCATTCGAAGCAGCTGCAGCACCGGCTGAAGTGCCTGCATATATAAATTCCTCATTCTGGTATTTGTCCAAAAGCATATTATGAAACGGTGTACCGCCCAGGATGGAAGTCAGGCGCAGCTGGTCTCCTCCGGTAAATACAACAATATCGGCGGCTTTCAAGAGATCCAGTACTTCCGGATCAGAAGCCTGCTCCCTTTTGGCAAGGTAGATGACTCCAACATTTTCAGCATTGAGATGGTGGAATGCTTTTACATATTCCGGGCCCACTTCTTTTGGGATATGGGATGCGGTCGTAATAATTTCAATTCTTGATTTTTCCTTATGTTTTGATTCGTCAATAATTCTTTTGAGAATTCCTGTCTCGAAAAAATTGAGGTTATGCACCAAATTCAGATTATAATCCGCTTCTGTAAAGCTTCCTTTGTCTACTGCACCCCCTATAACGATCAATTTTCCTTTCACTTCCATTTGGTAAAAATAAATAAAAAGATAAAATCGGCAACTTTATATGCTTTGTTTTGTCGGTAAATCTTAAAAAATGGGGATTCAGCAGCATATACGGTAAAACGGTGCGTCATCCTTTGAAAACATCCTAAAATAATCTATATTAGTATCGTTATATTTTTTTCTTTTAACAGCATTAATAAAAGAAAATATACTTTATTCTAAATTTCCTTCCAGAGTACTAATTACCCTTTTACCCGGAATTCCTAACCCCCTTAATACGAATTATCGATTTATGAAAATACTCAAAATTCAGGCCCTCAGAGGTCCTAACATCTGGAGTGTACAACGAAAAAAACTCATCCAAATGCGATTAGATCTGGAAGAGATGGAACAACTCCCGACCAATCTGATTGAAGGATTTCGCGAACGCATTGAAGAAATGCTTCCAAGCCTGATCGAACACCGGTGCTCCGAAGGAACACGCGGTGGCTTCTTTTCCCGAATCGAAAGAGGAACCTGGATGGGGCATGTGATCGAACATATCGCACTCGAAATCCAATCGCTGGCCGGAATGGAAACCGGATTTGGCAGAACGCGTGAAACAAAAACACCCGGAACCTACAATGTAGTTTTTAGCTATCTCGAGGAAAATGTCGGTATTTTTGCCGCAGAATCTGCTGTTGCTATTGCCGAAGCACTCATTGCCGGTACCCCCTATGACCTTCAGGCCGACTTACAAACCATGCGGGAAATCAGGGAAAAGGTACGTCTGGGCCCGAGTACCGGAAGTATTGTCGAAGAAGCCGTTTCCCGTGATATCCCCTGGATCCGTTTGGGAACGAATTCCTTAGTGCAATTGGGCTACGGCATCAACCAAATGCGCTTTCAGGCCACTATGACATGCAAAACCAGTAATATTGCAGTAGCTATTGCCTGTAATAAAGAGGAAACTAAACGCATGTTGGACAATGCCTCTATCCCTGTGGCCAAAGGCGATATCTGTACCAACGAAGAAGATCTTGAAAAAACCATTCATACGATAGGTTATCCAATTGTGATCAAACCGCTGGATGGGAATCATGGCAAAGGAGCTTCCATCAATGTTACCGGATGGGAAGAGGCCAAAGCCGGACTCGAATATGCCCAAAAATATAGCAAAAGAGTTATCGTAGAAAAATTCATCACCGGATTTGATTTTAGAATCCTCGTGATTGACAATAAAATTGTAGCCGCTGCCAAAAGAGTTCCTGCCCATGTTATTGGGAATGGCGCTACTACTATTGAAGAGCTGATTGCCATTGAAAACAGTGATCCCAAACGCGGGTATGGCCATGAGAATGTGCTTACCGAAATCTCGGTAGACCGTGATACACTTGATTTGCTCAGCCGCATGAATTATACACTTGAAACAATTCCATTGCGTGGTGAGATCGTCTACCTGAAATCGACTGCCAATTTAAGTACTGGTGGAACTTCCGTTGATATTACCGATATGCTGCACCCGGAAAATATTTTTCTTGCCGAGCGTATCTCCCGAATTATAGGGCTGGACATTTGCGGAATAGATATCATGGCCGAAAACCTGACACAGCCGTTAAAAGAAAATGGTGGTGTGATCCTCGAAGTCAATGCTGCTCCCGGTTTCCGAATGCACCTCGCCCCTTCCGAAGGATTGCCCCGAAATGTCGCTGCTCCCGTAATTGATATGCTGTATCCTCCGGGAAAACCAAGCCGTATCCCTATTATTGCAGTTACAGGAACCAATGGTAAAACTACCACTACCCGGCTTATTGCCCATATTGTAAAAAACAATGGATATAAAGTAGGCTACACTACTTCCGATGGTATTTACATCCAGAACCACATGTTGGAAAAAGGAGATACTACCGGTCCGTTGAGTGCCGAATATATTTTAAAAGATCCTACTGTAGAGTTTGCCGTTTTAGAAACCGCCCGGGGTGGCATATTGCGTTCCGGACTCGGATTCAGCCGCTGTGATATCGGTGTAATTACCAATATCCAAGCCGATCACCTTGGCCTGAGTGACATCCATACCCTTTCTGATTTGGCCCGTGTCAAAAAAACCGTAGCACGAAGCATTAAAAAAGACGGCTGGGCGATCCTGAATGCCGATGATGCTGAATGTGTCAAAATGGCTTCAGAATTAGACTGTAATGTGGCCTTTTTCAGCCTTGATGAAGAAAACCCGTTACTCAAAAAACTCAGTAAAGAAGGAAAAACGGTAGCCGTTTATGAAAATGGATTCATTACCGTAAAAAAAGGCGACTGGAAAATCAGGATCGAAAAAGTAACCCAGGTTCCTTTAACCTTAGGCGGTAAAGCAAAATTTATGATTGCCAATGTCCTCGCAGCAACACTCGCCAGTTATTTATGGGGTTTTAAAACCGAAGACATCAGCCTTTCCTTAAAAACTTTTATTCCAAGTGTGGCACAGACCCCGGGAAGAATGAATATTTTCGAATTCCGAAAATTCAAGGTTCTGATTGACTTTGCCCATAATCCTTCCGGTTATGCGGCCATTGAAGACTACCTGAATACGGTAGATGCGACCCAAAAAATCGGGATTATCTCCGGAGTGGGTGACCGCAGGGATGAAGACATCCGTGAATGTGGATTGATCGCCGGACGAATGTTTAACCATATTATCATTCGTCAGGAAAAATACCTGAGAGGCCGAACTGAAGAAGAAATCATTAACCTCATCCTGGAAGGTATACAAGAATCCGGCAGGGAAGTTACTTATGAAATTATCCCAAAAGAAATTGAAGCCATCAAACACGCGATCAATATTGCGGAAGAAGGAACCTATATCACCGCTTTAAGCGATGTAGTGAGTAATGCTATTGAAATTGTACAGCAATACCTCGATAAAGAAAATGAGGGAACACTAGTGTAAAACATAGTAACTACATTTTTAAAGAGGCTATTTCACGATTCGTGGAATAGCCTCTTTTACTTTTGCAAAAGTAAAAAACACCGAAGCGATACCCACACCTATAGCAACTTTTTCCACACACTTAGAAATTGTATACACGCCTATAGCAACCTATTCCACATACTTAGAAATTCTACACACACCTATAGCAACTTATTCCGCACACTTAGAAATTGTATACACGCCTATAGCAACTTATTCCGCACACTTAGAAATTGTATACACACCTATAGCAACTTATTCCGCACACTTAGAAATTGTATACACGCCTATAGCAACTTATTCCGCACACTTAGAAATTGTATACACGCCTATAGCAGCTTATTCCACACACTTAGAAATTGTATACACGCCTATAGCAACTTATTCCGCACACTTAGAAATTGTATACACGCCTATAGCAACTTATTCCGCACACTTAGAAATTGTACACACACCTGTAGCAATTTATTACTCTCTGATAGTCTTTCACTAAACACGATATACGAAAAGAGGCTGTTTCACAATTGCGAAGCAGCCTCTTTTCGTAATTTTAATTTTATTCCTGACGGGAAATTTACCGTAGCATTTCGATAGCCAACAGGGTTATTGAAATACCGGATTCCCTTGTGCAATTATGTCTTTAGTTTTTTCTTTTTGGCAGCCGGAAACAATACATTATTGAGAATCAAGCGGTAACCCGGAGAATTTGGGTGCAGGTCTAATACGGTTGGAGCATCCCCTACCCGGTGCTGGTAATCTTCAGGATCGTGTCCGCCATAAAAAGTAAACATTCCTTTCCCTTTTGTCCCATGAATGTAACGGGCTTCCTCATTAATAGTATTTTCACCCATCACCAAAATATTAGACTTGATCAGTTCACGCGCAAAAGCTGTCGTCTGTCCCATAAATCCTTTGATAAGTTGTGTATGGTTCTGGCACAACATGGAAGGAACCGGATCCCATTTTGCTGAAAAATCCATCAGGGTAAAATAATCTTTATCCGGCGGAATTTGGGTCATGCGTTTTTGGGTCATATCAATATCAGAAAATTCATAGACAATAGGGTTACGTTCCAATACAAAATCTTTGAAGGCTAATGTTTTGCTATAATCAATTTTCGACTGGTAACTCGGTGTACTCGCGTCACCATCAAACATCGGTTCACAGATATCCACACCATCTGCGGAAAGTGCAATATCGAAACTATCCGTAGCTGAACACATTGCAAACATAAATCCACCGCCAATTACAAAAGCATTTATCTTTTTGGCAACGGCTAATTTCTCTTCTGATACTTTAGCATAGCCTAACTTTGCCGCAAGTGCTTCTGCCTCGGTTTTTTGTTCGATATACCAGGGTGCATTACGGTAAGCGCCATAAAATTTTCCATATTGGCCTGTAAAATCTTCATGGTGCAGGTGCAGCCAGTCATATAACAATAAGGCATCGGAAAGCACTTCCTCATCATAAATCGGGGTAAACGGAATTTCGGCATACGTGAGTACTAACGTAACCGCATCATCCCAGGGTTTCTTTCCTTTGGGGGTATATACTGCTATTTTAGGGGATTTTTCCAATACTACCGTTTCCATATTCTGGGAAGGGCTACTGATCTCATCGAGAATAGTATTCGCCTGTGCATCGGAAAGCAGTTCCATACTTACACCACGAATCTGGCATTCTTTACGGATTTCAGGTGCGTCGGGCAGCAAAAAAGAACCGCCGCGATAATTGAGCAGCCAGCTGACTTTATAACTTTTATTGAGCGCCCAATAGGTAATCCCATAGGCCTTAAGGTGATTTTGTTGGGAAGTTTCATCCATCGGAAGCAATACAAAAGAAGCTTTTGCACCGAAGGACGCGATAAAAAACAATACAATACAAAACGTTTTATGAAGCGGCATTTCTGTTTATTTTATCCCAAAGATAACGAAAAACAGGCTTCCAATCTGCGCCTTGAAAAAGCTTTTCCCGTGGACACTTCATAATTTTTTTGTAAAAAATAAATTTTGAATGTTTTTTTTATATAGTTTTGCAGCAGTAATAAAAGCAATTAATTCATTGCAACACCCATGAAATTAAATCAACTACATCATCATTTTCATACTGGCTCTCAGGCGAGATGGAAATGATTTGTTTGTATTGAACTAAAATATTCCCGAACCCGTTTGAGTAAATCAGACGGGTTTTTTGTTTTTATACCATTCCCATTCTTTTTTACTCAGGCTTTAATTTTAAAAAATGAGTACATTAAAAATTGCCATCCAAAAAAACGGAAGGCTGAGTGAAAAATCACTCCAACTATTGAAAGAATGCGGTATCAAATTATCCAATGGAGCGCGCAGGCTCAAAACTACCGCTTCCAATTTTCCGGTCGAAATCTTATTCCTACGCGATGATGATATCCCCCAATATGTAGAACAAGGCGTTGCCGATATTGGTATACTGGGTGAAAATGAAGTCTGGGAAAAAGACAAAGCCGTAACCATCCTCAAAAAATTAGGTTTTGCCCAATGCCGCCTGTCTTTAGCCATTCCAAAAGACGAGACCTATCCCGGTATTTCGTATTTCAACAATAAAAAAATAGCAACCAGCTACCCGGGAATCTTAGCCCGTTATT
Source organism: Flavobacterium kingsejongi (assembly GCF_003076475.1). Taxonomy (NCBI): domain Bacteria; kingdom Pseudomonadati; phylum Bacteroidota; class Flavobacteriia; order Flavobacteriales; family Flavobacteriaceae; genus Flavobacterium; species Flavobacterium kingsejongi. Next base: position 4,067,970 of record NZ_CP020919.1, read on the forward strand.
TTCAGGAATTACAGTTGGAGGTGGAAATTGAAACCATTGGGGGAAGTGTAGAAATCGCACCGGGAATTGGACTCGCAGATGCTATTTTCGATATTGTCAGCACTGGCAGCACACTACAACTGAATGGGCTTCGGGAAGTGGAACTTGTGACCAATAGCGAAGCCGTAATCATCAGCAACCGCAATCTTTCCGAAGCCAAAAATGCTATTTTAGAACAGCTTCTTTTCCGCATGGAATCGGTAAAAAATGCAGCGGAAAATAAATACATTCTGCTCAATGCCCCTAATGCTGCCATTCCGGAAATCACCGCACTCCTTCCAGGTATAAAAAGCCCCACACTATTACCCTTACTACAGGAAGGCTGGAGCAGTGTTCATACCGTAATACAAGAAGATACATTCTGGGAAATTATCGACCGCCTGAAAAAACTCGGAGCCGAAGGCATCCTGGTTATGAATATTGAAAAAATGATCCTTTAAAAAAGTACGCTATGCAAACGCCAATTCTAAATCCATTGCCCGCCGAATGGCCGGCTTTATGCCAAAGACCACAATTACCAGTACAAAATCTGGAAGATACCGTACGCCAGATCTTTTCAGAAATCCAACGCAATGGAGATATTGCTGTAAAAAAGTACACTTATTTTTTCGATAATGCCCAATTGGAAAACCTGCGTGTTCCGGAGGCAATAGTCGAAAACAGTTCGACCCTGATATCAGAAGCACTAAAAAATGCGATGCTACTCGCAAAGAACAGCATTGAGAAATTCCACAGCTCCCAAAAAGAAACAGTACGATACATCGAAACCAATCCTGGTGTAACCTGTTGGAGGGCTTCCCGTGCTATTGATAAAGTGGGAATCTATATCCCGGGAGGTACTGCTCCCCTGTTTTCAACAGTGCTTATGTTAGGGATTCCTGCCAAACTCGCCGGTTGCCGTGATATTATACTCTGTACGCCACCCGATGCCCAGGGAAATATCAATCCCGCGATTTTATATGCGGCCCAATTAGTCGGAATCAATACGATCTACAGTATTGGTGGGATACAGGCCATTGGAGCCATGACTTTTGGTACCGAAAGTGTCCTGAAAGTCGATAAGATATTTGGCCCAGGGAATCAGTTTGTCACTGCCGCCAAACAGGCAGCATTACACTATGGTGTTGCGATTGATTTGCCTGCGGGTCCCAGTGAATTGCTGGTCATTGCGGATACAACTGCCAATCCGGAATTTGTTGCTGCCGACCTGCTTTCCCAGGCCGAACATGGCGCCGACAGTCAGGTCATGCTGCTTTCCGATAATGAAGAAATGATCCGTGCAATCCTAAAAGCCATTACGGTACAGCTAAAAACATTACCCCGAAAGGGCATCATCGAAAAAGCATTAGCCAGTAGCAAAGCGATTGTCTTGCCTACGATTTCAGAATGTATTGCATTTAGCAACAGTTATGCGCCGGAGCACCTGATTATCGCATCGGAAAACCCGGAGCCATATACCGATAAAATTACGAATGCCGGTTCCGTTTTTCTGGGTAATTACAGTTGTGAAAGTGCGGGTGATTATGCGAGTGGAACAAATCATACGCTGCCTACGAATGGCTATGCCCGGAATTACAGCGGAGTTTCGTTAGATAGTTTTGTCAAGAAAATTACATTTCAGCAACTAACCGCTGATGGAATCCGGACGATAGGCCCTGCTATCGCCACTATGGCCGAAGCAGAACAACTCGATGCCCACAAAAATGCTGTTGTCTTACGCTTAAAAAATGCAACCAATGTTTGATCTCAAAAAAATAGTTCGTCCTACGATTCTCTCGCTCGAGCCCTATTCCAGTGCCCGCAACGAATATACCGGAACTGCCGGTGTCTTTTTAGATGCCAATGAAAATCCGTTCGGCACCTGGAACCGCTACCCTGATCCAAATCAGCAAAAACTTCGGGAGAAAATTGCCCAGGTGAAATCTGTTACTACAGATAGCGTGTTTTTGGGAAATGGCAGTGATGAAATTATCGATTTATGTTTCCGTATTTTCTGTGAGCCAGGGAAAGACAAAGCCCTGACCTTTACGCCTACCTATGGAATGTATGAAGTGAGTGCTGCAATTAATACTGTTACACTATTGGAGTTGCCGCTAAATGAAGCATTCCAGATTGATGAAGCCGCTGTACTACCGCTATTGCAAACTGAAAACCTAAAACTTGTTTTTCTGTGTTCTCCGAATAATCCTACGGGTAATACTTTAGAAGGTATTGATTTTATCCTGGCTCATTTTAATGGGATTGTCATAGTCGACGAAGCCTATATCGATTTTTCAAACCGACCATCGTATAGCCAGAAAATCAACCAGTATCCCAATTTGATTGTGCTGCAAACATTAAGTAAAGCCTGGGGAATGGCGGCTTTACGAATTGGTATTGCTTTGGCACAACCGGAGCTGCTGAGCTTACTGAACCGGATCAAACCGCCTTATAACATTAGTAGCCCGGCGCAGCAAATCGCACTGGAAGCTTTAGAAGCTACCGCTCTTTTTGAGACCCAAAAACAACTATTAATTACAGAAAGGGAAAAGATGACCGAAGCCTTACAACAGTCACCCATCATCCGGAAGGTTTATCCCTCCGAAGGGAATTTCATACTGGTCACCGTTAGTGATGCCGATCGGGTTTACAAACAACTGACCGATACAAACCTGATTGTCCGCAACCGGAATACGGTGATCCGAAACTGCCTTAGGATTACCATTGGAACACCGGAAGAGAATGTGCTGTTATTAGCAGCTTTACAAAATATAAAATCATGAAAAAAATACTTTTTATCGACCGCGATGGTACGCTGGTCATCGAACCGCCGACTGACCTGCAACTGGACAGCCTGGAGAAACTGGAATTTTATCCCGGCGTATTCCGTTACCTGTCCCAAATCGCCACCGAATTGGATTACGAGCTGGTGATGGTGACCAATCAGGATGGCTTGGGTACTGCCTCTTTTCCGGAAGCTACCTTTTGGCCTGCCCAAAATAAAATCATTCAGGCTTTTGAAAATGAAGGGATTCTTTTTTCAGAGATTATTATCGATAAGAGTTTCCCAAACGAAAACCTTCCGACCCGGAAACCCGGAACAGCATTGCTGACCCATTATATAAAAGGAAACTATAATCTGGAAGCCTCTTTTGTCATTGGTGACCGGAAAACAGATATACAATTGGCTCAAAACTTAGGCTGTAAGTCCATCTATATGGGATCGGAAATGAAACAAGCTGATCTGGTGACCCAAAGCTGGCAGGAAATTTACCAGTTTCTCAAATCCCATCCCCGCAAAGCCACTGTGGTTCGAAAAACAAAAGAAACGGAGATTGCCATTACCATCAGTCTCGACGGAACCGGAAAAAGCAATATTGCTACCGGAATTGGTTTTTTTGATCATATGCTGGAGCAAATCGCCCGCCATGGCACTATTGACCTGGATATCCAAGTTAAAGGTGACCTTTATATTGACGAACACCACACGATAGAAGACACGGCTTTGGTCCTTGGTGAAGCTTTTAAGATTGCTTTAGGCCGTAAAAAGGGAATTGAACGTTATGGTTTTTTATTACCTATGGATGATGTACTTGCCCAAGTAGCTATTGACTTTGGCGGTCGGCCGTGGCTGGTGTGGGAAGCTGATTTTAAACGGGAAATCATTGGTGGCATGCCTACCGAAATGTTTATGCATTTCTTCAAATCGTTCAGCGATACGGCACAATGCAACCTCAATATGAGCGCAACAGGAACAAATGAGCACCATAAAATTGAAGCCCTGTTCAAGGCTTTTGCCAAAGCAGTACAAAAAGCAGTACAACTAACGGATAATTATACGATCCCAAGCACCAAAGGAAGTTTATGATTGCGATAGTAAAATACAATGCCGGAAACACAAAATCAGTTGAAAATGCGGTTCGCCGCCTGGGCTATGATTTTATTGTAACAGCAGATGAAAATGAAATCAGGAAAGCGGATAAAGTAATCTTCCCCGGAGTGGGTGAAGCAGGATCTGCGATGCAACACCTGCAGGCCACTGGACTGGATCAGGTGCTTCGGGATCTAACCCAACCGGTATTGGGTATTTGCCTCGGCCTGCAACTGATGTGTGCTTCTTCTGAAGAATCCGAAACAACCGGACTGGGAATCTTTGATGTGGTCGTCAAGAAATTTCCACCCCGGGATAAAGTGCCCCACATGGGTTGGAATAATTTTACTGCGGTAAATGGTTCCCTGTTCAGCAATGTACAACTTGCTGATGATGTCTATTATGTTCACAGTTATTATGCAGCAGTATCCGAAAATACTATCGGCATTTGTGATTACATCCTGCCTTTTTCCGCAGCCCTGCAAAAAGACAACTTTTATGCCGTGCAATTCCATACCGAAAAATCGGGTGCTGTTGGAATACAGATTTTAAAAAACTTTTTAGCCTTATGAGAATTATACCTGCTATTGATATTATTGACGGAAAATGTGTGCGCCTGACCAAAGGGGATTATACCACCCAAAAAACATATAGTACTGATCCCGTTGCCATGGCTAAATCATTTGAAGATGCCGGAATAGCATACCTGCACCTGGTCGATTTGGATGGGGCAAAATCCAACAGGATCATCAATCATAAAGTCCTGAACGCTATTGCATCACAAACAAGTCTAAAGATTGATTTCGGCGGTGGCCTGAAAAGCAATACCGATCTCGAAATTGCACTCGATAATGGTGCCAATCAGATTACGGCCGGGAGCATCGCCATCACAGCACCACTACAGGTACAGGAATGGATCAGGGATTACGGACCGGAAAAAATAATTTTAGGTGCCGACTGCCAGGATCGTAAAATTGCCTTACACGGCTGGCAGGAAAAAAGCGATCTCGATGTACTGGATTTTATCCGGGAATATCAAAAGCATTCAATCTGTAACGTCATTTGCACTGACATTTCCAAAGACGGTATGCTCCAGGGGCCAGCCTTCGACTTGTATACCGAAATTATTACGGCTACCGGAATACAACTTACAGCCAGCGGTGGCATTCATTCCCTTGAGGATCTTATCCGGCTGCAAACTATCGGTTGTGATGGTGCTATCATTGGCAAAGCCATTTATGAAGGTTATATCACCCTAAAAGAATTAAGTACATTATGCTAAAGAAAAGAATTATTCCCTGTTTTGATATTAAAGACGGGAGAGTGGTAAAAGGAATTCATTTCCTCGACCTTAAAGATGCGGGTAATCCAGTGGAAATGGCTGCAGCATATGCCCGCCAGGGTGCTGATGAATTGGTATTCCTTGATATTGCAGCCACAATGGAAAACCGGAAAACGCTGACCTCCCTTGTGGAAGCAATAGCGAATGAGATCAATATCCCTTTTACTGTAGGTGGAGGCATTACGACTGTGGCTGATGCGGAACGGCTGATCCGTTCGGGAGCGGATAAAATAAGTATTAATTCTTCAGCCCTTAAAAATCCCGAACTGATTACTGCAATTGCAAAACATTTAGGCAGCCAGGCTGTAGTAGTGGCCATTGATACCAAATATATAAACGGTGAATGGATGGTTTTTAGCAATGGCGGAACCCAAGCTACCAGTTACACTGCTTTGGAGTGGGCACAAAAGGTGGAAAGACTGGGTGCCGGAGAAATCCTCCTGACTTCTATGAACAATGATGGGGCTCGCAACGGTTTTGCACTTGACATTACCGCTATTGTAAGCGATAGCATTACTATTCCGCTCATTGCTTCGGGAGGTGCCGGGGAAAAAGTGCATTTTAAAGCAGTTTTTACCACAATGAAAGCTACCGCAGCCTTAGCGGCCAGTGTATTCCATTATGGCAGCATTGGCATACCCGATTTAAAAAATTATTTAAGAAACGAAAAAATAGCGATACGATGAATCTGGATTTTACTAAAACAAACGGACTTATTCCTGTTATCATTCAGGATTATTACTCCTTAAAAGTACTCATGCTCGGTTATATGAATGCGGAAGCCTACGAAAAAACAGTAACTGAAAAAATCGTGACGTTTTACAGCCGAAGCCGTAAAAAACTCTGGACCAAAGGGGAAACTTCCGGCAACTTCCTTACCGTACAGGAAATTAGTACCGACTGCGACCAGGATACTGTATTGATTTCAGTAACTGCTGCAGGCCCAACCTGCCATACCGGAAGTCAAAGCTGCTTTCAAAGTCAACCGAACAGTAAAGGTTTTTTATATGAACTCGAAAAAACCATCAGTGAAAAGATTGATACCAATGCGCCAAACTCGTATACCAACTTATTATATAGGAGTGGCATGAATAAAATAGCACAAAAAGTAGGCGAAGAAGCCGTTGAATTGGTCATTGAAGCGAAAGATACAAATGCAGCGCTATTCAAAAATGAAGCTGCCGATTTGCTCTATCACTTCCTGATCCTCTTAAAAGCCAAAGCTTTCCGACTGGAGGATATCGAGTCGATATTACAGGATCGAAATCAATAAATTGAAACCGCCGCAATGGCGGTTTTTTTATGCTCCAGCTTTTCTTAAAGAAGTCTAAAAACTTGCAAGATCAGTAGCCTTTTGGCTTTCTACCAATATAAATTGTTTCATTCAATTAAAAAACAGGTAAAAACACCTGTTTTCATGAATTCATTATCATCTAATTTTGGTTCTAATCTTTTTAAAACTTACAACTATGTCTACTGAACCATTTATCGGAGAAATTAAAATTTTAGCGTTTAATTTTCCTCCTATAGGTTACCTAACCTGCCAAGGGCAAACATTATCAATTCAACAAAACACAGCACTTTTCTCTTTAATAGGCACCTATTACGGAGGAAACGGCCAAACAACATTTATGCTCCCTAACCTACAGGGCCGGATGCCTATAGGCCAGGGACAAGATAGTTTTGCAAACACTTATGTGATGGGACAAACTGCAGGTGTGCCAAGTATAACATTATTAACGTCAAATATTCCTGCCCATGTCCACACCTTGAATAGTGTGGCAGTGAAAATTAAGGCCTCAACTGCCAATGCAGATGAAACGTCGCCAAATGGAAATTTCCCTGCAGTCACTCAGAGTCCTGGATATTCAGGAAACGGAGCTACGAACAATGTTTTTAGCGGTGGGACTACTATTTCCGGTACGACCGATATTACTGGTTCCAGTATTCCAGTTAACATTCAGAATCCCTATTTAGCCATAAATTATTCCATTGCAACACAGGGAATATTTCCATCCAGAAATTAACTAAAAAAGGAGCACTTCATATCAAGTGCTCCTTTTTATTATTTAAAAGTAGTATGCAAACAATAGGGATCTTATTGTCTCGTTCTTCCTACTATCAAACCATTGGTTTTGATTTATATGAAGGCCTTCGTTCCGGACTAAAACAATTAGGTCGGGATGATATCAAAATAGTTACGGAAAATATAGGATTTGGCACCGATAAACAACAGTGTTACCGGAGTGCCGAAAAACTGCTATTGGAAGAAAATGCAACTATTGTAATTGCTTATATCGGACATCGGACTGCACAATTACTACGCCCCCTTTTTCTGGCCGCCAATAAAATACTGATTGTCCTGGATGCTGGTGCCAACATACCGCAGGAATGGCCAAGCTGCCCCAATATTTTTTACCATTCCCTTCATAATGCTTTAGGAGCAGCACTTGCCGCCAAAGAAGCTACAAATGATGGGTATACAAATGGTGGAATTGTGACTGGTTATTATGATGCAGGATACTTACACACCTATAGTCTTTCCAAATCATTCCAGGATATGGGAGGGACTATAACATTTAATCATGCCACTGGTTATCAAACCCATGATTTCAAAATGGAACCTTTGAAAGATCATTTGAAAAGTTTTCCGGATAGTGCCTTGCTTACCTTATTTAGTGGAGAATATGTAGAATGGTATTTTGAGCAAATGAAAAATATATTCAACGGAAAAAACTTACCGGTCTATCTCTCACCGTTTGGTCTGGAAGAAACCATGCTAAGCAATACTGTTTATGCATCCGAAAATATAAAAGGTATTGCTGCCTGGTCTAAAAAAATAAAGTCGGCAGAAAATGAACGCTTTGTTGAGACCATTACGGAATTGGGCAGAATTCCTAATCTTTTCTCCTTGTTAAGTTGGGAATGCGCTTCAATTGTCCTAAAAGTATTGGAACTGAGCCGCGAACATAAAAATAACATCTCAGGCATTGCCCAGGATCTTCATTCCTTCTCATTTGTAAGTCCAAGGGGGACAATTCATTTTGATGCTAAAACAAATACCTCCATTTCACCTTTATACAAAGTGGCAGTCATTCCCAATGAAGAAGGAAAGTGTGAATTACAGTTAGAAAGTGAAGCCCCGGAAGTACAGGAAGATTATAATAAGCTAACCAATCAGGATCTCGAACACTGTACATCAGCCTGGCATAATAGTTATGTCTGTATCTAATTATGGAAACACAGAAAAAAATAATGATCTTATGTGGCGGAAAGTTCGCCTTCAAAACATTGCAATTATTAACGTATGAAAAATTCATATGCGCTATTGGCATTGGAAAAAGCAGCAATAGGATAATGGATGCTTTAGAGCAGGAAGCAGAAGAGAATAAATTGGGCTTCCAAGCTTTCCCTTCTAAAAAAAGTATGGAAAAAATGAGGGACTGGATCGATACCATCCAACCCGATTATATTTTTTGTATCTCTTTTCCATATCTCCTTCCTGAATCCGTATTGTCTTACGGAACTGACAAGTTTATCAATTTTCATCCTGGGCCACTACCACAATATCGTGGTGCAATGCCCATTTTCGAAGTACTGAAAAATCAGGAAAAAGAAACGGCCATTTGTACACATTTTATGAATGAGAAATTTGACGGAGGCAATATTATTTTTAATGACCCAATGCCGATTCAGGAAGGTGATACTTACGGACAACTGGCTGTAAAACTGAGTGACCGTATGGCGCAGGTGGCTTTAAATATGGCCAATATGCTACAGTTTGCTACTCATATTCCAAACCATCCACAGGATGAATCAGCAGCCTACTATTATGAAAAACCCGAACTAACAGATACCTATATTAATTGGAAACGGATGAGTGCAGCTGAAATTATTGCTTTGGTACATGCCTGCAATCCCTGGAATTCTGGTGCTGATGCCACATTATTGGGGGAACAGGTTAAAATAATCGTTGCGCGATTATTAGACGAACCTCACAATACGCAACCGGGAACCATTACCTCCATAAATACCACAATAAATGTCGCCTGTGCCGATAACGAGCAAATTGCAATCGAAATACTCAGCACAGACGAAGGTATCATGACAGTCGAACAGTTTACACTTTTAAAACCCCAAATTACAACTGTATTACAATGAAAATTAACACTAATTACTTAAAATTTATGCGATTATGAAAAAGAACTTTACTTTAATTTTTGCGTTACTGCTCTACCTCTGTAGTTTCAGGGGTATGGCACAAACGCAATTCTGGTCCGATACCTTTGAGGATACCGGTGCGCCAAGTACAGGCGTAAGAACACCGTCGATAGCGGAATTCGCTATTGGTGGCCCACCTGCAACAGCTTATTTCTTCCGAACTATTCCTACTGGGATTAACCTTCAAAACGGTCCTTATTCAGGATTCCAGGGATCGAAAGTTTGGGCAGCAGAAGATATTGACAAGGGCCCATCCGGAGTCAATAATTCAATAAGCCCCAATCAGCAGGTTACCTGGGCTTCAATTAATATTGCAGGAAAAAGTGGCTTGTCATTTAAAGGTATTTTTGCTGCCAATAATTTTAACGCAAGCTGGAATGGGACAAGTTTTGCTCCCAATCAGGATTTTATCGCTATCGAATATCGAATCGATGGCGGTTCATGGACCAAAATTATCGCATTTTATGCTGGATCCACGGCCACAACCAATGCCTTGTCCCTGGATACAGATGGGGATTTAATAGGAGATGGTGCTGCACTAAGCTATGCTTTTAGTGAATTTACAGCTACTATTCCAGGTACAGGAACACTCTTGGAAATTCGATTAAATTGCTCGGCAAATGGTACTGACGTTCAGGAATTTGCTGTAGATAATTTTCGTCTTTTCGAAACTCCGGCGTGCACTGCACCCGTCATTACAGCCAATCCGCCCAATAGAGCTATTTGTGTAGGAAACAATACTACATTTGCTGTTACGGCAACTGGAGCCACAACCTACAAATGGCAGGTCGATCAAACCGGATCCGGTACCTATACTGATCTTGCCAATACTGCTCCTTATTCTGGAGTAACTACTACTACATTGACTATATCTGGTGCAACAGCAGCAATGAGTTCTTACAGATACAGGGCTGTTGCTATTAATGGCATTGCCAGCTGTTTTACAAATTCAAATTATGGTACATTAACCGTTTCCAATATAACCAGTACCGGCGCTCAAAATAATATTGTTTGTGCTGGTAGTTGTACTGGTAGTGCTGCCGTTAATGCTACTGGTGGTATTGGTACTTATACTTATTCATGGGCTCCATCAGGTGGCACTGGAAGTATTGCTACAGGTTTATGCGCAGGAAACTATATTGTAACCATTACGGATGCGATAGGATGTACCGCGACCCGAAACTTTACCATCACTACATCAGGAACACCTATTACCACGACTGGTTCACAAACCAATGTAAGTTGCAATGGTGGTACTAACGGTACTGCTACTGTGGTGGCAGCTGGTGGAACACCTGCTTATTCTTATTTGTGGTCTCCTTCCGGAGGAACAGGGGCCACCGCCTCAGGACTTGCGGCAGGTGCTTATACCGTAACGGTAACCGATGCCAATGGATGTAGTACCACACGTAATTACACTATTACACAACCTGCTGCAATAACTACTACAGGATCACAAACGAATGTGTCTTGTAATGGCGGAAGTAATGCTACAGCTTCTGTAAGTGCTACTGGAGGAACAGGAACCTATACGTATTCATGGGCTCCTTCCGGTGGAACAGGGGCTACCGCTTCAGGACTTACGGCTGGTGCTTATACCGTAACGGTAACCGATGCCAATAGTTGTACTACTACACGTAATTTTACTATTACCCAACCCGCTCCACTAACCACTACAGGATCACAAACGAATGTATCTTGTAATGGCGGAAGTAATGGTGTGGCTTCTGTAACTGCTAATGGAGGGACAGGAACTTATACCTATTCATGGTCTCCATCCGGTGGAACAGCGTCTACGGCTTCAGGATTAACTCCAGGAGCTTACACAGTAACGGTAACCGATGCTAATAGTTGTACTATTACACGTAATTTTACCATTACACAACCTTCTGCAATAACTACTACAGGATCACAAACCAATGTGTCTTGTAATGGAGGAAGTAATGGTGTAGCTTCTGTAACTGCTACTGGTGGTACAGGAACCTACACCTATTCATGGTCTCCATCTGGTGGAACTGCAGCTACGGCTTCAGGACTTGTTCCCGGTGCCTATACTGTGACTGTGACCGATGCCAATGGATGTACCAGGACACGCAATTATACCATAACGCAGCCTACTGCCATAACGGCTTCAACATCACAAACGAATGTATCTTGTAATAGTGGTAGTAATGGCTCAGCTTCTGTAACTGTTTCTGGCGGAGCCGGTGGTTATACCTATAGTTGGGCTCCTTCCGGAGGAACAGCAGCTACTGCTTCAGGACTTGTTGCAGGCGCTTATACCGTAACCATAACAGATGCCAATAGTTGTACCATAACACGTAATTTCACTATTACCCAACCTTCGCTACTAACGACTACTGGATCACAAACCAATGTGTCTTGTAACGGTGGTAGCAATGGTTCAGCTTCTGTAACTGTTTCAGGCGGAACAGCTGGTTATACCTATTCATGGTCCCCTTCCGGAGGAACTGCAGCAACTGCTTCAGGACTTACGGCAGGTGCTTATACTGTGACTATTACTGATGCGAATAGTTGTACTACTACACGTAATTACACCATTTCACAACCTTCATCAATAACGACTACTGGATCACAAACCAATGTGTCTTGTAACGGTGGTAGTAATGGCTCAGCGAGACTGGTCGAAATTTTGTGTAAACAGTTCTTAGTGTTTAATATTACACCTTTCTCCAAATATGACCAAGAACTGATTCATGATTAATCCCCAGCTTGGTATTGCATTTATCCAGCTTTTTTCACAATTTTGTATTGCTAAATAGACTGATTTCTTGACGCTTTTTTCATCTGGGAACTGCACTTTTGTTTTGGTATATTTTCTAATTCCCCTGTTTAAGTTTTCTATTGTATTTGTGGTGTACATTATTTTCCTGATTTCAGCAGGATAGGCCAAAAAAGGCATGAGATTTTCCCAATTCTTTTCCCAGGAGCAAACGGCATATTTATATTTTGCTTCCCAGTTTTTTTTAAATTCAGCCAGAGCTAAAACGGCTTCTTCCTGATTTATTGCAGTATATACTTCTTTCATTGCACTGCAAAATGCTTTTCTATCCTTAACTACTACAAACTTAAGGCTATTCCTTATTTGATGAACAATGCAAAGCTGGGATTCTGTATTTGGAAAAACACCTCTGATAGCTTTTGTAAATCCGGTAAGGTTATCTGTACAGGCAATGAGAATATCCTTTACTCCACGAGATTTTATGTCAGAGAGTACAGTCATCCAAAATGAAGCCGACTCTTCTTTATTTAGCCACATTCCTAATACTTCTTTCTTACCATCTGTTTTTAGTCCGATTACAATGTAAATTGCATGGTTTTCATATTTCCCATCTGTTCTTACTTTCATATGCACAGCATCCATCCAAACAATCAGATACTGTGGTTCTAAAGCCCTTTTAGTCCATAAATCAACATCAGCCAGTATTCTATCAGAGATGGTCGAAATCGTGGACTCACTTACTGATATCCCATAAACTTCTTTAACTTGTTCTACAATATCACTACGGGTCATTCCACGACTGTACATTCCTAAAATAGCATCTTCAATCTTTTCACTCATCGATTGGCCTTTTCCGATGACCTGAGGCTCGAATTCACCATTTCTATCCCGGGGAATAGCCAGGACCATATTGCCCAAAGTCTCTGATTTTATATTCTTTGAGAAAGAACCATTACGGCTATTGCCTGTATTGTATCCGTCAATATTATGCTTCTCATATCCCAGATGAGCATCCAATTCTCCCTGGAGTAGTTGTTCAATGCCTTGTTTATACAGGTCTTGAAAAAAAGTATGGAAGTCTTCTTTGTTTTTAAATTGCTTTGCAAAATCTTTGGGTAATTTACCATCTTCGATCATAATCCGCTCTTTTTAAATTATTTAAATGTAGTTCTTTTAAATTCTATACTTAATGATCTGTTGTTTTTTGGCTAAGCCTTAAAATCTCAAATCAAATTAAAATCAATTTCTACGTTTACACAATCTAACGACTACTCCCGGCTCAGCTTCTGTAACTGTTTCAGGCGGAACACCTGGCTACACCTACAGTTGGTCTCCGTCAGGAGGAACAGCAGCTTCAGCCTCAGGATTAACTCCAGGAGCTTATACGCTGACCATTACCGATGCCAACGGGTGTACTGCAACACGTAATTTTACCATTACGCAACCTTCGCTTATAACGACTACAGGATCACAAACCAATGTGTCTTGTAACGGTGGTAGCAATGGTTCAGCTTCTGTAACTGTTTCAGGCGGAACACCTGGTTATACCTATTCATGGTCCCCTTCCGGAGGAACTGCTGCAACTGCTTCAGGACTTACGGCAGGTTCTTATACTGTGACTGTGACCGATGCTAATAGTTGTACTACTACACGTAATTTTACCATTACGCAACCTTCGCTACTAACGACTACAGGATCACAAACCAATGTGTCTTGTAACGGTGGTAGCAATGGTTCAGCATCTGTAACTGTTTCCGGTGGAACATCCGGTTATACGTATTCATGGTCCCCTTCCGGAGGAACTGCAGCCACGGCTACAGGGCTTACTGCAGGAACCTATACTGTTACCATTACCGATGCAAGCGGATGTACTGCAACACAAAGTTATACCCTAACAGAACCTGCTGCTTTAACCGCTACAACATCTCAAACCAATGTAAGTTGTAATTCCGGATCAAATGGGTCAGCTTCTGTTGTCGTAACAGGTGGAACAGGTGACTATACTTATGTTTGGTCTCCTACAGGTGGAACAGCAGCAACTGCTGCAGGACTTGTTGCAGGAACTTATACTTTAACAATCACTGATGAGAATGCCTGTACAATTACCCAATCGGTAACTATCACAGAGCCTGCTGCTTTAACCGCTACAACAGCTCAAACCAATGTAAGTTGTAATTCTGGATCAAACGGAACAGCTTCTGTTGTCGTAACAGGTGGAACAGGTGACTATACTTATGTTTGGTCTCCTACAGGTGGAACAGCAGCAACTGCTGCAGGACTTACTGCAGGAACTTATACTGTAACAATCACTGATGCCAATGCCTGTACAATTACCCAATCGGTAGCTATCACAGAGCCTGCTGCTTTAACCGCTACAACAGCTCAAACCAATGTAAGTTGTAATTCCGGATCAAACGGAACAGCTTCTGTTGTCGTAACAGGTGGAACAGGTGACTATACTTATGTTTGGGCTCCTACGGGTGGAACAGCAGCTACTGCTACTGGACTTACTGCAGGAACTTACACTGTAACAATCACTGATGAGAATGCCTGTACAATTACCCAATCGGTAACTATCACAGAGCCTGCTGCTTTAACCGCTACAACAGCTCAAACCAATGTAAGTTGTAATTCTGGATCAAACGGAACAGCTTCCGCTGTCGTAACAGGTGGAACAGGTGACTATACTTATGTTTGGGCTCCTACGGGTGGAACAGCAGCTACTGCTACTGGACTTACTGCAGGAACTTACACTGTAACAATCACTGATGCCAATGCCTGTACAATTACCCAATCGGTAACTATAACAGAGCCTGCTGCTTTAACGGCTACAACAGCTCAAACCAATGTAAGTTGTAATTCTGGATCAAACGGATCAACTTCGGTTGTAGCAACGGGTGGAACAGGTGACTATACTTATGTTTGGTCTCCTACGGGTGGAACAGCAGCTACTGCTACTGGACTTACTGCAGGAACTTACACTGTAACAATCACTGATGAGAATGCTTGTACAGTTACCCAATCGGTAACCATTACAGAGCCTGCTGCTTTAACCGCTACAACAGCTCAAACCAATGTAAGTTGTAATTCTGGATCAAACGGATCAGCTTCGGTTGTCGTAACAGGTGGAACAGGTGACTATACTTATGTTTGGTCTCCTACGGGTGGAACAGCAGCTACTGCTACTGGACTTACTGCAGGAACTTACACTGTAACAATCACTGATGAGAATGCTTGTACAGTTACCCAATCAGTAACCATTACTGCACCAACAGCAATTACTGCTACAACGGCTCAAACTAATGTAAGCTGTAATGCCGGTACTAACGGATCAGCTTCTGTTGTAGCAACGGGTGGAACAGCTCCTTACACGTATGCCTGGTCTCCTACGGGTGGAACAGCCGCTACTGCTACTGGACTTACTGCTGGAACTTACACCGTAACAATCACTGATGAGAATGCTTGTACAGTTACCCAATCGGTAACCATTACTGCACCAACAGCAATTACTGCTACAACATCTCAGACTAATGTAAGCTGTAATGCCGGTACTAACGGATCAGCTTCTGTTGTAGCAACGGGTGGAACAACTCCTTACACGTATGCCTGGTCTCCTTCGGGTGGAACAGCCGCTACTGCTACTGGACTTACTGCTGGAACTTACACCGTAATAATCACTGATGCGAATGCGTGTTCGATTACCAAATCGGTAACCATTACTGCACCAACAGCAATTACTGCTACAACGGCTCAGACTAATGTAAGCTGTAATGCCGGTACTAACGGAACAGCTTCGGTTGTAGCAACGGGTGGTACAGCGCCTTATACGTATGCCTGGTCTCCTTCGGGTGGAACAGCTGCTACAGCTACAGGACTTACTGCTGGAACTTACACTGTAACAATAACTGATGCGAATGGGTGTTCAATTACCAAATCGGTAACCATTACAGCACCAGCGGCAATTACTGCTACAATATCTCAGACTAATGTAAGCTGTAATGCCGGTACTAACGGATCAGCTTCGGTTGTAGCAACAGGTGGGACAGCTCCTTACACGTATGCCTGGTCTCCTTCGGGTGGAACAGCGGCTACTGCTACTGGACTTACTGCTGGAACTTACACTGTAACAATCACTGATGCGAATGCTTGTTCAATTACCAAATCGGTAACCATTACAGCACCAACAGCAATTACTGCTACAACATCTCAGACTAATGTAAGCTGTAATGCCGGTACTAACGGATCAGCTTCGGTTGTAGCAACAGGTGGTACAGCTCCTTACACGTATGCCTGGTCTCCTTCGGGTGGAACAGCGGCTACCGCCGCTACAGGACTTACTGCTGGAACTTACACTGTAACAATCACTGATGCGAATGCTTGTTCAATTACCAAATCGGTAACCATTACTGCACCAACAGCAATTACTGCTACAACGGCTCAGACTAATGTAAGCTGTAATGCCGGTACTAACGGAACAGCTTCGGTTGTAGCAACGGGTGGTACAGCGCCTTATACGTATGCCTGGTCTCCTTCGGGTGGAACAGCTGCTACAGCTACAGGACTTACTGCTGGAACTTACACTGTAACAATCACTGATGCTAATGCTTGTTCAATTACCAAATCGGTAACAATTACAGCACCAGCAGCAATTACTGCTACAACATCTCAGACTAATGTAAGCTGTAATGCCGGTACTAACGGATCAGCTTCTGTTGTAGCAACGGGTGGAACAGCGCCTTATACGTATGCCTGGTCTCCTACGGGTGGAACAGCTGCTACAGCTACAGGACTTACTGCTGGAACTTACACGGTTACAATCACTGACGCTAATGCTTGTTCAATTACCCAAACGGTAACCATTACTGAACCAACGGCCATTTTTATCAATTCTCAACCTGGAAATAGCAGTACTACTTATGGTGGTACAACAACCTTTGTTATTGTTGCAGTTAATGAAACTAGCTTCCAATGGCAATCGAGTACTGACGGAGGAACAACATGGACCCCAATTGTAAACGGAGGAACTAATCCAACGTATTCCGGTGCTACTACAGCGACACTTACCTTAACAGGTGTTGTCACTGCCAACAACGGAACGCTGTACCGTGTTCTTTTAGCCACGGGTACTTGTGCTGCTAATGCTTCTGGATCAGCATCACTTACAGTAACCAATAGTGTAGTTGCTACTGATGATGATTTCACAGCGACTCAGATTTACGCAGGTACAGGTGGTGTATTTGGAAATGTATTAACCAATGATCTTTACAATAATAGCCCAGCTGTTGCAAATCAGGTTACACTTTCCGTTACTAATGATGGTGGCCTTACCGGAGTTACTCTTGATGCCAATGGCAATCTGGCTGCTCCGGCATCTGCAACACAAGGAACCTACACCATAACGTATACCGCTTGTGATGCAACAACTGCAAATAATTGTGATACAGCTACTGTAACGGTTACTGTATTGCCTACACTGGGTGTACCTACTTTTACAGATGCTTCTATCAGCCTCTATCCGAATCCTGCGATTTCAAAAGTGTATATTAAAGTGGCGAATATCGCGCTTTACAACAACATGAAAGTCGTAGTGTACGATATGAATGGAAGACAGCTTATCGTTCAGACATTAAATGCCAGCGAAAATACAATCGATATCGATCGATTCGCCAGCGGAACCTATCTGTTCACAATTACTTCAGACACTGCTAAAATCACTAAAAGAGTAATCAAGCAGTAAAATTAATTACGCATAACAACAGAAATGCCGGATGAATTATCATCCGGCATTTTTTTTACTTGTAATTTATGTGATAGCTTTTCTTCCGGATTAAAAACAGAACATCACTACCCCTATTACTACTATTCTTATTATTTCCAAAAGCATTATAAGCCGATTTATAGCGATCAATTGGCCAGCGAGACTATCGTTCACAATTACTTCAGACAATGCTAAAATTACTACAGGAGGGATCAAGCACTACAATTGAGTATATATAATAACAGAAATGCCGGATGATAATTCACCCGGCATTTTTTATATCTCCAATTTATGTAATAGCATCCGTTACTGCTCCGGATTAAAACGGAACATCGCTATCATCATCAATACTATTCATATTACTGCCAAAGGCATCGTTTGCCGAAGGTAGGTTTTTAGTGATAAATGGATTCTCATCATGATTCATTTTTGATGGCAGGTCATTAAAGTCCCCATTAAATTCTTCAAGGTTATCAAATTTACCCAGGTTACCGATAAATTTCAAACGGATATTATCCAAACCACCATTCCTGTGTTTCGCCACAATAAACTCTGCCTGTCCTTGTGTTGGGGTATGCTCATCATCATCCCACTCATCAATTTTATAATATTCCGGACGGTAGATAAAGGATACGATATCCGCATCCTGCTCAATCGCTCCCGATTCACGAAGGTCAGAAAGCAGTGGTCGTTTACTCGATCCACGGGTCTCTACCGCACGTGATAACTGTGAAAGTGCAATCACGGGAACACTAAGTTCCTTCGCGAGTGCCTTAAGGTTTCGGGAAATGGTCGAGATTTCCTGCTCACGGTTTCCGCCCCCTTTACTTCCCCCCGCAGTCATCAGCTGGAGGTAGTCAATTACAATAAGTTTAATTCCGTGTTGGGAGGCGAGACGCCTTGCCTTGGCACGTAAATCAAAAATAGACAACGACGGGGTATCATCAATAAAAAGCGGAGCCTTTTCCAGGTCTTTCACTTTGATACTCAATTGCTCCCACTCGTGTTTTTCTAATTTTCCTGTACGGAGTTTCTCCGAAGACAATCCGGTTTCAGACGAAATCAAACGGGTAATCAACTGTACAGAGGACATCTCCAGGGAGAATAGTGCTACGGGATGATTTCCATCAATCGCAACGTTACGGGCCATGGATAGTACGAATGCTGTTTTCCCCATACCAGGACGGGCTGCAATAATGATCAAGTCACTCGGCTGCCAACCTGAAGTCAGCTTATCGAGCTTGTCAAATCCTGTCGCAATCCCACTGAGGCCTTCTTTATTAGCGATTTCTTCAATTCGCTTTTTCGCCTGAATCACCAAACTCTGTGCGGTCTCTGAACTTCGCTTAATATTACCCTGCGTTACCTCATACAATTTAGATTCTGCCTTATCAAGCAGGTCAAAAACATCGGTAGCATCATCATAGGATTCCTCAATAATTTCCGAAGAAATTTTAATAAGGCTGCGCTGAATGAATTTCTGCAATATAATACGCGAGTGAAATTCGATATGCGCGGAAGATGAAATTTTCTGGGTCAGCTGGATCAGGTAAAAATCACCGCCGGCAAGTTCCAGTTTTGCATTCTTCCGAAGCTGGGAAGAAACTGTTAATAAGTCAATAGGTTGTGAATCGTTGAAAAGCTGTACTACAGCCTCAAAAATATGCTTGTGTGCCTCTTTGTAAAAGGCTTCGGGTTGTAAAATATCGATTACCTCATCTACCCCTTTTTTATCAATCATCATTGCGCCGAGTACGGCTTCTTCAAGGTCGAGTGCCTGGGGCGGCAGCTTTCCTTTTTCCAGGTTGATGATCGCAGATTTATCTGTTCGTACCGGGTTTAAATTCTTGAGATTTTCCATAATGCGAAAGTAACCATAAAATAAAAAATTTACTTCTTTTATTGTCAGCTACTTATGTTGATAACTAATTAATTATTGTTTATAACCAAAAAAAAATCCGAAACCAAAGGGCTTCGGATTGAGTATAAAATTGTAAGGTTTTACTCTTTAAATTCGCCCATCTTACTGTATTTGTCCATTCTTTGAGCGATTAACTTCTCTGTTGATAAGTCTTTCAGTTCATTGAATCCTTTCAATACATATTCCTGTACTGATTTGAAAGTAGTTTCCCGGTCAAAATGAGCGCCACCAAGAGGCTCCGGAATAATATCATCAATCAGTTTTTGTTTTTTCATATCAAAAGAAGTCAGTTTCAGAGCTTCGGCAGCCTGTTCTTTGAATTCCCAACTTCTCCATAAGATGGAGGAGCAGGATTCAGGAGAAATTACAGAATACCAGGTATTTTCCAACATGTAAACTTTATCCCCTACGCCTATTCCCAATGCACCACCGGAAGCACCTTCACCCACAATAACAGTGATAATTGGTGTTTTTAGGCGGATCATTTCAAAAATATTACGCGCAATAGCTTCGCCCTGTCCTCTTTCCTCAGCTTCTAATCCAGGATAGGCTCCGGGAGTATCGATTAAGGTTAAAACCGGGATACCAAATTTCTCTGCCATTTTCATCAAGCGTAATGCTTTACGATATCCTTCCGGATTGGCCATACCAAAATTACGGTACTGACGGGTTTTGGTATTGTAGCCTTTTTGCTGGCCGACAATCATAAAAGACTGTCCTCCAATTTTGCCCAATCCACCAATCATGGCTTTGTCGTCTTTAAAGTTACGATCCCCGAAAAGTTCCAGGAATGTATCACCACAAAGAGCCCTAACGTGATCCATGGTGTAAGGACGGCCCGGATGCCTGGACATCTGAACACGTTGCCATGCTGTAAGGTTTTTATATATTTTCTTTTTTGTTTCTTCTAGTTTTTTTTCAATCTGTTTACAAGTCTGGGTAACGTCAACATCTGACTCCTGACCAATAACCTGACACTTGTCCAATTGGTCTTCAAGTTCTTTTATTGGAAGTTCAAAATCTAAATATTCCATATGATTTTGCATTATTTTGTTTAAGTTCGAAGCGCAAAGATAAAATTTTCAATCGAGAATGGAAGTTAAATTTTAAAACTTTTACCGGATTACCCTAAGTCTAATGCATTATAACCACAGCTACCCCGCTATTGCATATTATGCAACAGCTTTCTTTTTGTAGTTCTTAATAATT
The DNA here is from genome assembly GCF_003076475.1 of Flavobacterium kingsejongi. NCBI lineage: Bacteria > Pseudomonadati > Bacteroidota > Flavobacteriia > Flavobacteriales > Flavobacteriaceae > Flavobacterium > Flavobacterium kingsejongi. The sequence goes on from NZ_CP020919.1 coordinate 4,089,053, forward strand.
ACATTCATGATGACGGTCGAAAGGATGACCAGAGCACCGATATAAAACTCAAAACTCATTTTTTCTTTACCCGGAAAAAACAGTACCGCCAGCGTAATCCCATAAACGGGCTCCAGGTTAATGGTAAGCATTACGGTGTAAGGGCTTATGAATTTCATTACTTTCACCGATCCGATAAAAGCATAGGCCGTACAGATAGAGCTCAGTAGTAATAACCATCCCCAGTCGGAGGCGGTCAGCGTAAAAAAATCTGCAGAAAACCCACCGGTACACAGTAGAAAAATACTTAGAAAAAGTACTCCTCCTGCAATTTCATAAAAGGAAATCAAGGACGGGTTATAGGTTTTTGCAAATGTCCCGTTGATGATCGAAAATGATGCTGATAAAAAGGCGGAAGTCAGCGCCAGGGCTATGCCTTCTATATATTTCGTCTCCACCTTAAAAATAATGCCAAGGCCAATGACCACAATAACACCAAAAAGCACTTCATACCAAATCACTTTCTTTTTATAAAAAAGTGGCTCCAGCAGCGCTGTAAAAAAAGCACCTGTCGAAATACATGCCAGCGTTACCGATACATTAGAGACTTTGATCGCCATAAAAAAGGTGAGCCAGTGCAGTGCAATGACCAATCCCGCAATCAGCAATCCAACAACAGTACGCAAAGGAATGCGTAGTGGTATTTTCTTAAAGTACACATACAGCGCAATGAAAACCACAGCAAGTGACATTCTAAACCATACTAAAGGCAAGGCATCCAGTGAAATTAAAGCACCCAGTATTGCCGTAAATCCCCAAATAAATACAATAAGATGCAATTGAAGATAGCTTTTTAAATTATCGTTTGGCATTTCGTAGAAGATAGATAGCCAGCAATCCGAAAGTAAAATTAGGAATCCAGACTGCAATTATAGGTGGGAAACTGGACTTTTCGGCCATCGTTCCAAATATTTTATCAAAGAATATAAAGGTAAAGGCCAGTCCTATCCCTAAGGCCAGGTTAATTCCCATTCCACCCCTTCTTTTCATCGAAGATACCGAAACCGCAATAATGGTCAGGATGAATGCCGAAACCGGAATACTGTATTTTTTGTATTTTACAACCCGGTAGGTATTAATATTGGAAGATCCCCTTTCGCGTTCCTTTTCGATAAACTTATCCAATTCGGTAATCGAAAGTGTTTCTGCAATATAGATCACCGGAGTAAGATCGTCGAGGTCAAAGGCAAAAACGGTATCTTTTGAAGGTACATTTACAATAAGCGTATCATCAAGATCCCCAACTTTCCTTTTGGTAAAGTTTGTCAGGGTGTAAATACTATCTTTGGGATTGAATTTAATGCGGGAGGCCTGCACTTTGTATTTCAGTACGCCTTTTTCAAATTTTTCCATCGTAAAGTCATTCCCGATTTTGGTCACGGGATTAAAACTTTTTACGTGGATGAATTCATCGTCGCCAATCTGCTTGAATACATCCGAGTTTTCCCGGACTTCCGCATTCTTTTTGAGATACGTATACCGAAAATCATTAAAGCCCTGGCTGGCATTTGGCACTAGGAAGAACCCCATAATCAGCGCAAAGATCGAAATCAGCGTCGCACCGACAATATAAGGCCGCAAAAACCTCGTAAAAGAGATTCCCGAACTTAAAATCGCAATGATTTCGGTATTATTGGCTAACTTGGAGGTAAACCAGATTACGGAAAGGAATAAGAAAATTGGGAACAACAGGTTGGCAAAATAAATCGTAAAATCCAGGTAATATTTGGCCACAGCCAAAAATGGGACTTTGGCTTCCAGTATTTTATTGATTTTTTCAGAAACGTCAATTACAATTCCAATCGGTATAAAGAGTAATAACATCACGGAAAAGGTCGCGAGGTATCGCTTCAGAATGTATAAATCGATTTTCTTCATGTTACTTTTGTTACTATTACCGGTAGCCCTATGTCAAATATTTCTGCTGCTTTTACGCTATTCCCAATCGATTCGTGATCTTACAGCCTTTTATCCATTTGTTTTACCATCATTTCCTTCCACACCCTGAAATCTCCGCCAATGATATGCTTTCTCGCTTCACGAACAAGCCACATATAGAATCCAAGATTGTGAATGGTCGCAATTTGTTTTCCAAGGTATTCATTGGCTGCAAAAAGGTGCCTCAGGTACGCCTTAGAATATTCACGGTCTACAAAAGTAGTTCCGTTTTCATCCAATGGAGAAAAATCATCTTCCCATTTTCTGTTTTTGATATTAATGGTTCCGTGTGCTGTAAATAACATTCCGTTTCTGGCATTACGCGTCGGCATAACACAGTCGAACATATCCACGCCCAATGCGATATTTTCCAAAATATTAATCGGTGTTCCCACACCCATCAGGTATCTTGGTTTGTCTTCCGGCAAGATATCACATACCACTTCTGTCATGGCATACATTTCTTCTGCAGGTTCCCCTACCGATAATCCACCGATAGCATTCCCCTGTTGCCCGGAGTTGGCAATATATTCTGCAGACTGCATGCGCAGGTCTTTATAGGTACTTCCCTGTACAATCGGGAAAAAAGTCTGTTCATAGCCATATTTAAATGGCAATTTTTCCAAATGATTGATACAACGGTCCAGCCATCTGTGGGTCATGTGCATCGAACGTTGTGCATACCGGTAATCACAAGGATAAGGTGTACACTCGTCAAAGGCCATGATGATATCGGCTCCGATAGTACGTTGGATTTCCATTACATTTTCCGGTGTAAAAAAGTGATACGAACCGTCAATGTGCGATTTGAACTTCACTCCTTCTTCCTTAATTTTACGATTGGCGGATAGTGAATACACCTGGTAGCCTCCCGAATCAGTAAGGATATTACGATCCCAGTTCATGAACTTGTGCAGTCCACCAGCCTTCTCCAGAATTTCAGTTTTCGGCCGAAGATAAAGATGGTAGGTGTTTCCCAGAATAATATCCGGATTGATTTCTTCTTTTAATTCCCGCTGGTGTACGCCCTTAACAGAAGCCACTGTACCAACAGGCATAAAAATAGGCGTTTCAATAACACCGTGATCCGTAGTAATCGCGCCCGCTCTTGCTTTGGTATGCGGGTCTTTCGTAACAAAATCGAACTTCATAATAGCTTTTTACAGTCGGCAAAGATAAGTTAAATGTAAATTACGAATTGTGAATTCTACATTAAAATTATTATAAGTCCCTAATTTGTTCGCTATTGGCAGAAAGCCAGTATCTTTTCGACACTTTACTTTCCCCGGCAGCATCTCGCTTTATGTTGCGACTGTTTCTGCTTTCATTTTTTGCATCACAAAATAAAATCCTAAAGCAATGAACAGGCTCAGTATTCCCGTCCCATACCAAAGGGTATCAAAACCATAATGAGCGGCGATTTTTGTCCCTACAAAAGGCGATATAATATGTGCTACCGAATAAGACAGCGCACTGAATCCCATATAAGCACCACGATTGGAAACAACTGAACGCCTTACGGTTATAGTAGCGATAAACGGCATCGCCAGGATTTCCGAAATGCAAAGCACAAACATAGAGCCATACAACACCCACTGCCCTCCTCCTATATTCAGCATCACAAAAGACATCCCACACAGTAAAGTCCCAAAAATAATAATCTGTGCAGGTGACATTTTACGATCTGCAATATGAACCAAAAGCATTTCGAGTGCAAAAACGACAATTCCACTAAAAGCCAGGATAATACCAATATCGGCTTCAGTCATCTTATGCACTTCACGATAAAACAACGGCAGGGTGCTCAGCAGTTGAAAAAAACAAATTGCATACAGGGAACACAAAACATTAAAGGCTATAAATAACTTATCCTTATAAGGAGACCGTGCTTTGGTATCGGTTGCTGCATCTTCCTTATGCAAAACACGTTCGTTCCCTTTACGGTTGCGGAAGTAAAAATAAAACAGGCAACCTGCCATAAAAGCCACCATTCCATTTCCATAAAAAAGCCAACTGTAGGAGATGAGTGCCAACGCCCCACCCAAAGCCGGCCCGATCGAAAACCCAAGATTAATTGCCATCCGGTTCAGCGAAAAGGCGCGGGTGATATTTTCAGGCTTGGCATAATAAGCAACCGATACGGAATTCGCAGGACGAAACGTATCGGTAATAATACTTAAGATAAATACACCGAGCGCCAAAGAAAGCACAGTAGTAAACAAGGGCAGCAGTAAAAATGCCGGAACAGAAACAAACAAGCTGAGTGCCTGGGTACGAAAGTGGCCAAAGCGATCTGTCAGCCATCCGCCAAGCCAGGAACCGATAACAGCGCCCACACCATAACAACTCAATACAATCCCGGTATCTTCCATTTCGAAATGCAACGATTGTGTCATGTAGATACCCAGAAAAGGCAGTACCATAGCCCCACTCCTATTAATAAATATGACCAAAGCAAGCATCCATGCCGGCTGGGATAATCCCCGGTAAGAATCCAAATAGAGCTGTATGAATTTTTTCATAAATAATAATAATTAGCAATATGGTTTTATTTCTGAAGGCAAGTGCAAAAATATCACTTTTAGCACAATTCATTCAAATAATATAACATTATTTTATGTCGTATAACGAGTTGGGTCAACCAATATATAGCATTAGCGACAATCAGAAAAATACGTATTGATTCCAGATAGCGAAAACATGCACATCAATTGGAACTTATAATAATACAGATAGTAGTGTGGGGGGAACTATCATAAAAGGGGGGATTCTTATGACACTAAAAGCAAAGAAGGGGATTTTTTGCTTAAAAACGGTATTGTTTCACTTTTACAAACTGCAGTGAACACAGTCCATATTGTTTGCGGACATCATCAATTAGCTGCGCTACAATATCCTGTAACTGACGGTATTTATCAAGCCTTTCAAAATAATTGTGCTTAGCGACCAGGTAGGCATCCCTTACAGCATTATTCGCTGCGACAGCATCATTATGCAAAGCAATCAACTGTGAAATCTTTATGGCCGGATGGGAAGGCTTATACTGTGACCGTAATTGGATCAGTTTTGCCACAAGATCTGAAAAAAGCCGGGTTTGCACCTGATAAGCATGAAAAGCATTTCGCATTAGGGTTTCATCTGTTGTCGCTCCTGGCTTTCGTCTCCTGTTGCTTCGCATTTCAACAATAATCATCTCTACTGAGACCGCTTCTCTACTATCTTTCCCAAAGAGAGCCTTCACCTGTACATTTATTTTTACCACCACTTTGTTAATTGAATTTTCTGATTTATTCAAAAATTTGGTAATGCGCAATTCTACTGCTTTGACATAAGATTCTTTTATCGGATCGATCCGGACATTCAGCTTCCTGATTTCTTCCAATACTTCCGCAAGGGGACGGGTTATTTTTTGCGGGTTTTCCGACCCGGATTTTCCAAACGAGACGACCGTTTCCAGCAGGTTTTCTGCCTTGTCAAGCTCGGATTCGTATTCCATTTTCAGTAAAAACTCCATAAGCGTGTAACAAATTAAGTGTTAATATTATCGCAAAATAAAGCAAAAATTGCGACATTCGTGTTATAAAAATACATTTTAGAATATTTTTTGTTTATTAAAAACAAACTCCGGTTTTTTCCTCACATAAAACTTTTCTTTTTATCCCATCTTTTTCGGCAGCATTTCTATTTGATATTCAGCATTTCTATTCCGTAAAACCAAATGCATATCCTGCTTTAGTATGAAAACGATCCCTTGCTACACTTTGTCCTGACACCAAAAATAGATACCGCTTTTTAAATCCCAAAAGCATCACGACACAACCGGATACGCAATTACAATCCCTTTTATCAGTCATATTTAGAACAACACAAATTCCATTAAGAGGAAGAATCACGGTTATAATTAGTTGTCCTGAATACTTTTACCATTTTCAGCCTGACTTAATACGCCCATTAGCTGTAGTTTAGAAAATAACGAACGCCCACAGCGCAATCGTTTTATTGATGCAAACTTTTGCAAAATCTAAAAATCCAATCATCCAAAAATCGAAATATCTGATTATCTTTGCGCCAGTTTAAATTTAACATACGAAATGAAACCTAACACACAACAATTAAACGACTTAACAATCCAGGTGCGAAGAGATATTCTTCGAATGGTTCACGCAGTTAATTCCGGGCACCCGGGAGGATCACTGGGGTGTACTGAATTTCTTGTAGCCCTTTACCAAAATCTTATGGACCGTAAAGAAGGTTTTGATATGGACGGAAAAGACGAAGACCTGTTCTTCCTTTCCAACGGCCATATCTCTCCTGTTTTTTACAGCGTACTGGCAAGAAGCGGTTATTTTCCAGTTTCAGAACTGGCAACATTCCGTCACATCAACTCCAGGCTTCAGGGACACCCAACGACTCACGAAGGGCTTCCTGGCGTTCGTATAGCTTCTGGTTCATTAGGACAGGGATTGTCTGTTGCTATTGGTGCAGCTCAGGCCAAAAAATTAAATAACGACAACCATTTAATCTATAGCCTTCATGGCGATGGTGAATTACAGGAAGGTCAAAACTGGGAAGCAATCATGTATGCTTCTGCAAAAAAAGTAGACAATATCATCGCTACAATCGACCTTAACGGAAAACAGATTGACGGTTCTACCGACGAAGTGCTTCCAATGGGATCGATAAAAGCAAAATTCGAAGCTTTTGACTGGGATGTACTGGAAATCAAAGAAGGAAACAATATCGAAGCAATCATCGCAGGTATGACCGATGCAAAATCGAGAACTGGAAAAGGAAAACCGGTTTGTGTACTGTTGCATACCGAAATGGGTAATGGTGTAGATTTTATGATGTACAGCCATGCATGGCACGGAAAAGCGCCAAATGACGAACAATTGGAAAAAGCATTTACACAGAACGCTGCCACATTAGGTGATTACTAAAATTATATTTGGTGCCTGCACTAAATAGCTCAAAAACATACCATGAAAAAATATACAAATACAGGAAATAAAGATACCCGTTCTGGTTTTGGAGCGGGATTGACCGAACTGGGACAAAAAAACGAAAATGTAGTAGCCCTTTGCGCCGATTTGATTGGCTCACTGAAAATGGATGATTTCAAAAAGAATCACCCGGAACGTTTTTTCCAGATTGGAATTGCAGAAGCAAATATGATCGGAATCGCAGCAGGACTTACTATTGGCGGAAAAATTCCTTTTACCGGGACTTTCGCTAACTTTTCTACCGGAAGGGTTTACGACCAGATCCGTCAATCGGTTGCCTATTCTGACAAAAACGTAAAAATCTGTGCTTCACATGCCGGACTTACATTAGGAGAAGATGGTGCCACACACCAAATTTTAGAAGATATCGGATTGATGAAAATGCTTCCGGGAATGACGGTAATCAACACTTGTGATTACAATCAGACCAAAGCCGCTACCATGGCTATTGCAGACCACCACGGCCCTGTATACCTTCGTTTCGGACGTCCAAGCGTTCCTAATTTTACACCAGAAAATGGTACATTTGAAATCGGTAAAGCGGTAGTATTAAATGAAGGAACTGATGTTACGATCGTAGCCACCGGACATTTGGTTTGGGAAGCTCTGGTTGCAGCAGAAGCTTTAGAAGCACAGGGAATTTCAGCAGAAGTAATCAACATACACACCATAAAGCCACTGGACGAAGCAGCGATCCTGAAATCAGTTGCCAAAACCGGATGCCTTGTTACTGCAGAAGAGCACAACATACTGGGTGGATTAGGCGAAAGCGTTGCACGAGTATTATCCCTGAACCAACCTGCTCCACAGGAATTTGTAGCCGTAAATGACAGCTTCGGAGAATCAGGAACACCAGATCAACTGATGGAGAAATACAAATTGAACAACAAAGCGATTTTTGAAGCCGCTGAAAAAGTGATCAAAAGAAAGTAATTTCCACGATACATAAACTAAAAAAGCCATTCCTGAGGAATGGCTTTTTTTATGGAAATCTATTTTTTTATTTGCGCTTAATGGCAGGAAGGATCCAGGTGTTTTTTCAGTCCTGTAGTGGTTCCATTACAGTCTAATATAGCGTCATAAGATGCTGGCAACTCTCCATTGATCTTGATCTCTACTACGGTTAGTACACCGTCATTGTCATCATCGATATCCAGGTAGTTTGGCGTTCCATCACCATCGGAATCATAATCCTCGATAGGATCTTCACCCGGAGCCGGAGAAGGGTTTACCTCATCTTTGGTCAATACCCCATCTTTATCATCATCTACATATTTTACACTGTAGAATTTAAAGCTGAATACCAAAGGAGAATAGGATGGAATATTAGACACTACAGAATTGTAGTAGCCTAAACCGGAAGGCAGAAACATTACTCCTGCACCGAAATTTTCAAAAGCTGGAGGATTAGGATTATTTTCTGATTCATCGATAAGATTGCCCGCTTTAAATAATGGGAATATTTCGGTCCATCCCCTGATTACAGATTGCAATGACAAAAAGCCTTGTGGGAATGGGCTGTAATCAAATTGGGTCCCGTTTAAAAGGGTTCCTTTATAAGAAGCCAAAACCTGGTCGAATTTTGTCGGGCTATCTCCGGTACCTTCCCTGAATTTCAGGTAGTATACTTTATAAGTGATATCATGCAGGGCAACACTTTTGAAGGTCAGATTTGGCATATCCCAAATCGTTGGCTGACCCGTGGTAGCAGGAGTATCTGTAAATGTAGTATTAAAATCTGCATCAACGGTAACATAGTGTGTCTGCAGGTACGTTTCCAGTGCGGCAATATCAGTAGCATACTGGACAGCATAATCTCTTGGCGGTTCAACGGCTCCGTCATCATCCTTTTTACAGGAAAAAGTTGTGGCGGATACTATTAGTACAACCAAAAACAATTTAATTTTGTTCATTATTATAAAATTTTGGAGTGCAAGATACAATTTTGATTTATTTTTGTATTAGTTATTAACGTTCATTTTTTAAAATAGTATGAGGATCGATAAATATTTGTGGTGCGTCAGGTATTACAAAACCAGGAATATAGCCACTGAAGCCTGCAAGAAAGGACACATGACCGTTAACGGCCAAACAGCGAAGCCCTCCCGGGAGGTATTTCCTACGGATAAAATCACGCTGCGCAAAGATCAGATTACCTATACCCTCACTGTACTGGATATCCCCGCCAATCGTGTAGGCCCGAAACTGGTCGATATGTACCGGAAAGACGAAACCCCGGCCGACGCTTTTGCACATCTGGAATTGTTACGCCTCTCCAAGGAACATTACCGTGCACAAGGCACCGGAAGGCCAACCAAAAAAGACCGTCGTGACCTGGATGAATACGGCAACAGTAGTGACGATGACGACGATTTGGACTAAGCCCGCAACAGGCCACTATCCATTCGTAAAATAAATTCCTATCTTTGACAAAACAAAAAACAATGACTAAAAACATCATATTAACCCATCAGGAAATAGAGCATAAAATCAAGCGAATTGCATACCAGATCTATGAGACATTTATTGATGAAGAAGAGATTGTAATTGCAGGAATCAAAAACAGCGGTTATACGTTTGCCACCAAAATAGCAGCAGCCCTGGAAAAAATTTCTGATTTAAAAATCATCCTTTGTGCTGTGGAAATCGACAAAAATAATCCGGCATCACCAATTATCACGTCGCTGACCAAAGAGCAATACGAAAACAAAGGGCTAATTTTGGTAGATGATGTATTGAACTCCGGAACTACCTTGGTCTATGGCGTACGTCATTTCTTGGATGTGCCACTGAAAAAATTTAAAACAGCGGTTTTAGTAGACCGTAACCATAAAAAATATCCTGTAAAAGCAGATTTTAAGGGCATTTCCCTTTCTACTTCCCTACAGGAACATGTACAGGTCGTTTTTGAAGGTAATGAAGATTACGCTTACCTGAGTTAGGACAACACTTCCCTATCCCAGGCGATCACCTGTACCCCTTCTGAATAATGCATTAAATCCGGAACCTTTCCTTCCAGATTTAATGCATTTATTATATACTTACTATCGAACTTATCCATCCGGACATTTCGCAATTCCCATTCTTTATGATGGATCTGGTAGCGGTATAATTTACCATTCCGTTCCAGGTAGAGCGAATATCGCTCGGTCAGGAAACGGTCAAGACCGGTTTTAACGACAATAACCTCCTGAATTTCATATTCGGCACTGAACCGGAAATCCTGCAGTTTGTTTTGGGAAGTATATCCTTTCGGAGTACGCACCATTGTTGATTTTTTATACGGAAGCCCGGAAAGCATACGCGATAAAAAGGCGGACAACGACTTTTCAGCTTCTATACTAATAAAGAAAACTCCGGGTTTGCCCTCATAGGTAACATAAGTCCTGAGGTTAATTTCATGAAAATCGGAAACAAAGGCTAATGAGGGCAGGTATTTCGGGCGTATTTTCTGCATTGTAAACGGTACCAGGGAAATATAGGCCTTACCTTCATACAAATCGACCTCAAGATTGGACGGCACCAAAGACTGCAGCAATTCCAATGGAACCTCCCAATGAAAGAAAAGGGCATTGTTCCATTCCTGATAATAACTCCAGCCGGTAGTGGGCAGTTCCCAGGGTCGGTGTGTGGTCTGTTGCAACAATTCAGCAATGGTTCCCATAGTGATTCAATTTAAGTCAGTTCTTTTATGGCGGCGACAATAGCGTCCAGTTCCTTATCATCCGTCACTACGGTATGCTTCGCATGATGATAATAGTAGCTTCTGTCAAAAAGATGTTTCGCAATAAACTCTTTCATTTCGCTCTCGTTCATTTCAGCGATCAGAGGTCGATTTGTTTTGTGTTCCACCAACCTGTTATACAAACTATCAATTGAAGCCTTTAAATAGACGGAAATGACATTTTCCTCATTCAGTAATAAATGATTTCCGGCATAACAGGGTGTCCCTCCACCTAAGCTGAGAATCATGGCCTCCTCTTTTTGGATCATCTCTTTTAGTATTTGGCTCTCTAATTTACGAAAATAGATTTCTCCTTTCTCAGAAAAGAGCTCGGGAATTGTTTTTTGCTCTCTTTCTTCAATAATTCTGTCCAAATCGAAGTACGGAAAATCTGTCGATTCTGATAATAAATGGGCAATTGTCGATTTTCCAGACCCCATATAACCAATTAGTATAATTTTTCTCATCGAATAAAAGCCTATGAATTAAGGCGTTAAAATTTTTATTTAAAAAAAGACAAATTTATGACAAAAATACTTTGAAATATGAAGAATAAGGCCTTATATTTGCACCCGCATTCAAGGAATTAAATATATGACTCGATAGCTCAGCTGGTAGAGCATATCACTTTTAATGATAGGGTCCTGGGTTCGAATCCCAGTCGGGTCACAAAGACCAAATATTAATTCCTTAATGCAACCGACTCGATAGCTCAGCTGGTAGAGCATATCACTTTTAATGATAGGGTCCTGGGTTCGAATCCCAGTCGGGTCACAAAAAAGTTAAGCTTCCAGCTTAACTTTTTTTATTTTAGGCTACGTGGAGAAATTGGTAGACTTGCCATCTTGAGGGGGTGGTGTTCGTAAGGACGTGTGGGTTCGAATCCCATCGTAGTCACATTAAAAAACCGTAAACACTTATCAAATAAGTATTTACGGTTTTATTTTTCCATATTTTTCCGGCATCTTTCCGGCAACTAACAATTAAAACGGATCAAACGCAAAGCTTGGGGATTACCCAAAAAGATTAGATAATCTAAATAAGAAGAAATCTACTTTACGCACTCCTCTAAATTGACTTCTAAATGCTTTTACTTTAGCATTAAAAGATTCTGCTGAAGCATTTGTACTTCTATTGTCAAAATAGTTTAAGATTGACTGGTAATTAACCGTTATAGTATTTAAAAGGATATTAAAATTTTTAAACCCTGACTCCTCTACATTCCTGTACCAATGTGCCAATTTTGTCATCGCAACGTGTTTATTGTTATGATTGTTGTAAATACCTCGTAGTTGTTGGGTTAAACTGTATGCCTTTTTAATATCGGGATATAAGCCAAATAACAATTGGGCTCGTTCATTTTGTCTTTCGGTCCATTTATCGCGGGATTTATAAAGAACATATCTACTTCTGGCGAGCAACTGTTTTACAGAGTCTCCATTAGATAAAAGATCTGGGAGATAAGTTTTTTTTTCTTTTTCCGCTTGTAATATGAATCGATTCTCAGTATCCATCGCTTCCCAACGATATTTTATTCTAATCTCCTGTAATGCTTCTAGAGCTAATTTTTGAACATGAAATCTATCGGTAACCTGTACCGCTTTTGGAAAACATTTTTTGGAAATCAACTTCATGGAATTAGCCATGTCAAGTGTTATTTCTTGAACCCAACTTCTTTTTTTGTAATCAATTTTACAGATATGTTCAATGACCTGATCTGCCTTTGTCCCTGCAATAATAGCAACTAGGCAACCTTTTTTACCTTTAGCTTCCTTATTGGTTACAATAGTAAAAAGCTCACCCTGAGACAAGGCTACTTCATCAATTGACAAGTGGGTACCTATATTTTCAGGATAAATAATCCACTCATGTGCATGTTCACGTTGAGCCCACGTACTAAAGGAGCTTAAATGTTTTTTGTATTGTCTTTGTAACTTTTTCCCATTGACTCCAAAGAAACCTCCAATGGTATGACAGTCAATAGCAGTTTTATCTATTAATTTCTTTTAAAAAAGCCGCAAACTCCTGAGTCATGCGGGTTCCCTTGGCAACTAGATTCCAATCTCTTTTAACGATCTCACTTGTGTCTTTATTGGTCCAGCGACGTCTTTTGATGTGTAGATACACGAACTTCCCTCTCAAAGGAAAGTCCTGAATAGTGATCTCATCCTGGAAACCCTTTGAGATTAACTGAAGTCCATTAAATTCTGACGGAGGTTTGGCATTCTCTTCAAAGTATAGGTGTAATATTTCTTCTGTATTAGTAGAAGAAACCACTTCAAAATGGTCAACTAAAAAATCAGGAAGCATAAACTTCAATAGCTCTATTGGGGTCATATCAAATTCTTAGATTGCAAATTTCTGATTTTATTTTGACATTCCTCCCCAACTTTTGTTCTTGATCCATTAAAACATCCCTATAACGGGGCCGCAACGTGCTTCCGATTTTGCAAATGCATGGAAAGCTATGGGAATTAAACCTTCAGTAGGTGAAAAAATACTGGTCGAATTAAAATTGACTTGGCATCATTTAGATGATTTAGATGAAAATTTAAAAGGTACTATGCAACTAATCCAGACAGACATCCATATAGCAACTTTACCTCATAAAGGTAGCCCTATACAAATAAAAACTGTTTTAGATATTAAATAAAAAAATATAATTGAATTTAAAATAGAAAATAAGCTTATCACTCCAGAGGAATTAAATAAGTTTGAACTAGAAATAGAGCTATCGCTACCAGAAGATTATAAAGCCCATATGTTAAAATATAATGGAGGAACTCCATTAAGCTATTATTTCTATTTTGGAGAACCTGAAGATGGTATACGCCTATCTTATTTCTTTTCTATCGAATACGGTGCTTTGCTCGTAGAAAAACAAGATTATTTACCCAAAATGCATATTAGTATTGGTAAAACAGAAACAGGTTACCTATCTATGTCTCTTGATGAAGAAAATTTCGGCGCTATATATGTATATTATTCTGAAGTAGAATTAGAACTTATAGCCACCTCGTTTACAGAGTTTTTAAATGGCTTAATAGATTACTCTGATGATTTTGAAAACCAGTAATAGATTAAACTGGAGTTGCTAACTTAACCTGCATTGAAAGTTAAGAAATAATCTTAATTTTAATCTATGAAAAGTGGTCTTGCTAGTTTGATTAATTAATAGTAACGAGACTTTAGCCTATTGTGATGTCAACTTCCAATCATAAAATTAGAAATCATTTAAGATTTTTACGTCTTCCAGTAAATGGTTAGAATTCTTTACCGTCAAGGTCACAAAAAAGAGGCTGTCTCAAAACTAAAACAAGTCTTTGAGAATTGCATATTTGAGACCTGCGCTCCGACAGGAGTCCGAGTAAAAAACAGAAAAAGAGGCTATTTCACGAGTTGTGAGACAGCCTCTTTTTTGTTAGCCTATTTTATCTCCGGTAGATCAAAGGCTTTATTATAAATAATAGCCACTAAAATGGTCATAAAATCATTGGAGGGAATTCGTTCTCCATTGGTAGCATATGAAATGGCTATTTTATCTTTAGGATTATAGATAAGCCTGGCATGGGTACCAATCACATCGCCACTATGCCCGAAAAAAAGGTGGTCATCATAGGCGAATAACGCCAGTCCCCTGCCCCAATCTTCTTTTCCTACAATAGGCATCATCAATTCTAACGTTTCCTTTTTTATAATCTTATATTGGAACAAATCAACAATAAGCGTGTTGAGATCTTTGGTGGTACTTGCGATGTCCCCAACGCCGATGACATTTGTATATTCAATATCTTTGATTTCGCCCCAATCAGCTCCATACGTATAGGACTTAAATGTATTGGTAGGGTTTGATTTCGCTGATACAAAATTCTTTAGATGAAGTGGTTTTGCTATTTCCTGTTCCACTACTTTATTATAGCCTTTTTTGTATGTATTTTCAACAATCATTCGCAATAATATATAGGCAGAATTGGAATAGGCTACCTTTTCATTGGGTTCAAAACTCACGCCTTGTTTTTTTATCTCTTCAAAAATTTCCTGGTCGGTTACTTTATCGAACACCCAAATAGCCCCATCTCTTATCGCGAAATTCCCTAATCCGCTGGTATGTTCCAATAAGTTTTTAACGGTTATCCTATGGGCATTCGGTAGTTCCGGATAAAAATCAGACAATTTAGTGTCTAATTTTAATTTGCCCTGTTCAACTAATTTAAAGATTAAAATCGCTGTAACCATCTTGGTCACGGAAGCAATCTGATATTTGGTTTCCTTAGTATACTTTACAGGTACTAATTTCCCCTGTCCGAAACTCCTATTGTAGACTTCCTGTCCATTCTTATAAATTGACACACTGCCAATTCCTCCATTATTATTTTCTACATAATTGAGGTAATCGTCTATTTTCGCTTTATTGATTTCCTGTGAAAATAAATTACCTGAAACAAGCACTAAGAGCGCTACTATTTTTAATCTCATTTTTTATTTTTATTGAATCCCTTAGCGAATATAGGAAACATCTTAGTACAACTCCTTAAAATTCTATCAACAGGAATAGAAACAGAAGCTATTGTATGGAGCTTTGTAAATCGTGTACAAACATTGTAAGAAGCTTATAGGAGAATTATTTTCGATTTTAAAGTATATTTGAATACAAAATGATTTCTTATGGACCTACCGGAGTTTATAGCCTCTTATACTGTACACGAAGAAACCCATCCTGCAAAAACCATCCTGTTGCACGAAGGGGACAAAGCCCGGTACATCTACTTTATCAAAAAAGGCTGCCTGCGCATGTGGATCAACAGCAATGGTACCGATATTACGACCCAGTTTTTTTTCGAAGGCAGTATGATCGCCAGCCTGGAAAGCCTCCTGAAAGACGAACCCAGCGACTATACACTCGAAACCGTTGAAGCCTGCACTGTAGTTGTGATGACCAAGCAGGATTTTTTATTGCTCAAAGAAACAGATCCCAATTTCAAGACGTGGTTTGACAGCCTCATTTTAGAGCGCTTTTTCTACTATTCAAAACATCTGATCAGCTACCTGCGTACCAAACCGCAGCAACGTTATAATGAGCTACTGGAAAAGCATCCCCAAATCCTGCAGCGTGTCCCACAACTTTATATCGCCTCCTATTTAGGCATCACACCGGTTTCCCTCAGCCGTATCAGGAATCGCAAATAATACGTTCTTAACAATTGTTATTTTCCATCCGTGGAATCGATTTTACCTTTGCTTAAAATCATAACAATATGAAAGCAGCAATTTTATACCAATATGGCGAAAGCCCAAAATATGCAGAAGCGCCGGATCCAATCCCGAACACAGGCGAAGCACTCGTCACTATGGTGGCCACTTCTATAAAACAACTGGACAAGTCAAAAGCAGCCGGAACGCATTACACCAAATACCAGGCACTTCCAGCAATCGTTGGCCTGGATGGTATCGCCCAACTGGCAGATGGTACTCATGCCTATATCACAGGCATTGGTGGTACTATGGCCGAAAAAGCACTGATAGTTCCCAACAGTGGGATCCCGGTCCCGGAAAAGTTATCGATTCCGCTGGCTGCGGCACTACCGAATGCACTCTTAGGTTCGGATGCAGCAATGCTCTACCGTGGTGGCCTTAAAAAAGGAGATACGATACTCATTAATGGCGCTACAGGAGCCACCGGCAGAATCGCAATACAAATGGCCCGGAATCGTGGCGCAAAATGTATAATTGCCGTGGGTAGGCTTTCTTCCGGACTGGATGAGCTTACCGCCCTGGGAGCTGATATCCTGATCAATACACAACAGGATGACAACGCATTTACCGAAGCTCTCATCGAAGTATTCCAACAGCATCAGCCCAATGTAGTAATCGACTATCTGTGGGGGCATCCTGCGGAACTCATCCTAAAAGCACTACATGGCGTGATCACCAACAAAGTCAACTATATTACTGTTGGGGAAATGGCCGGAGCAACCATCCAACTTCCCTCCGCTTTGTTACGCAGCAGAAAGATCGAACTGCTGGGATCTGGTATCGGAAGTATTTCCTATAAGGAGATAAAAGAATACTTCACTACCGAATTGCCCACAGCTTACCAATGGGCAGCCGAAGGGAAAATTATCATGCCGCTGGAAACGGTACCATTGGCCGATATTGAGATAGCCTGGCAAACCCCGGAAAAACAAGGCAAACGTAATGTTGTGATGCTGTAATTCTTTCAACTTATTCCAAACAAAACGGCTGTACCATCTTAAAGAGAGGACACAGCCGTTTTCAGTATACTGGGCAATCGATTATTTCACTACTGTAGCCTCAAGTTCCACCTTTAACGTTTCGAAAAGGCTTTTTACTTCCAATAAGGTGAGCGATTGCTGAATGCCATGTTTCGCTATCCAATCTTGGAAAATAGCAAAGTGGGGCCAAAGTTCTGCCGTTGAAGTCGTATAGATATTCAAACGGACGATATTTTTAGGTTCGTAACCGGCCGTACTAATGACCTCTTCTAAGTTTTTTAAAGCTAAGATCAATTGGGATTCCATATCCGCATTGCTGGAGACCCCTTCGGCACTGATTGCCGTTTGTCCGGAAACATAAAGTGTACCGGTTACATTTTTGACCTCGACAGCCTGCACATAACTGCGTTCGTCCTGCCATTTCCAAGGATTAATGATTCTTTTTTCCATTGTATTAGCGTGTTTTGTTTGTGCCAATACCGGCACAGTGGTTAATAGTACTACTGTTAAAAGTTTTGTTATTTTTTTCACGACTGCAGTTTAAAATTATTACTGCAAAGTTGTGCATAACCACTGGAATTGGATCTTGATGTACCGCACGATTATACTGTGATAAAAGTCACACTATGATGACAAGCGGCTTAAGGTTTCGCGGAAAACACCCAGATAGGAGGCCAGCAGGCTTTTGGGGATGCGCTGGATCAGGGATGGGTATTGTTTGATAAGCTGTTCGTACCGTTCTTGGGCATTGGAGGTGAGCCAGGATATAATACGACGCTGGGCGCCCAGAAAACCAAAATTTGATTTTTCAAGAAAGAAGCGTTCCATCTTTTGGAGTCCATCGCATAACTTTTTGTAATCGTCAAAGGAAAGGCAAAGCACTACCGTATCTTCGACACACTCTAACGACATTGTTGCTTCCGTCTGAGTATAATAGGCATAAAAATCACTTTCCCACCAGTCTTCCATAGCAAACGAAACAATATGCTGTTTTAACGAGGCTTCGGTATAAACCAACTTCAAAAGCCCGGAAACGATAAAATAGGAATACTTCACAGGATCATCTTCCTGAATCAGGAACTGGTGCTTCTTGAATTTTTTAAGGGTAAAATGACCCCGTACAAAGGTAAATTCCGCATCCGTGAGGGGTATTACTTTTTCAATATGTTCCCTTAATTTTTCCTGCATCGTAAAGAAGATTAGTACACCTCCAAAGTTATCAAAATTTAAGAAACGAAGGACCGATTCGCCTAAATCGATTTACCAGACACACCCCAATTATAAAAAAAAAGAATACAAAAAGGCCTCTAAATGATTTAGAGGCCTTCCTTTATTTACACGGAATGCACTATTTACCGTTAAAGAATCCAATTAATCTGTTGGTGAACCACTCCGGATTATCTTCTCCTAAGGCATGCCCGCTATCCGGGACAACAGCAGTAGTTACAGTATAAGCTACCGCTTTGATGCACTCAAAAGTTTGTTTATACGGAATTCCTTTTTCACCGTTAATCGCCAGTACGGGAATCGTTAACTTTCCTTTGAAGTTGGCACGATTAGTCTTTCCGTCCCCAAGGATTGCAGCATACTGCATAAATCCTCCTTTCATCGCTCCCGGCTTACTGTATTGCCGGATGTATTCGGTAATAGTAGCCTGGCTAATGTGTCCCCCTGGTGACATCAGTTTGTACATTGGGTTGAGATAAGCTGCTTCTTTTCCTTCCGTAAGCATGGCTGCTAAACCCGCCTGGGCATGAAAGCCAAAATGCCAATAGCCGCCTGTTGCCGGATTCATCAACTCTTCCAGGCCAAAACCCGGGATTAAAGATTCCCCAAGTACAAGCTGTTCAATTTCATTTTGGTGGGCTACAGCATACGGATAGGCTACCATCATACCAATATCAGTGCCGACCAACCGGATAGTTTTGAATCCCAGTTGCTGTACCAGCTGGTGTATGTCTTCGGCAACATTTACCTTATCATACCCTCCCTCAGTAATCTCAGAATCTCCCATTCCCCTCAAATCCGGAGCGATAGCCGTATAGCCCGATTTAGCAAGTAATACCATTACTTGCTGCCATTCTATCCAGGTGAATGGCCATCCGTGTAGCAACACCACAGCAGGACCTGAACCGCAGGTAACATAATGCAGTTTTATGTTATTCACATTTGCAAAATGATGAACCATCAATGTATCCGGGGCACTTTTGGAAGCCGTAAGCGCTACTCCTTTATCCTGCTCTTTGGAACGTGTACTTGTTTTTAGTGCCTGGGCAGTTGTAGTTGTGATGGACAGTACCATCCCCAACAGCAGTATTATATATTTCATTGTTTTTTAATTTATTGTTTTAATTCGTCATCGGCTGCGAAGCCTGTTTTACTGTTGTTCCAAAAAGGGATAATCGGTATACCCTTTGGCATCGCCACCGCCATACATCGTATCCCTATCAAGTACATTTAAAGCAGCGTTTAAGCGAAAGCGTTCCGGCAAATCCGGATTGGATAAAAACAACGCCCCGAAAGAGACCAGCTGGGCTTTGTCTTCCTGTAGCATTTCTTCTGCAGTAGCACGCGTATAACCCGCATTGATAATGAGCGGCTTACGGATCAGATGCCCAAAGGCCGGAATGACATCTTTGGGATATTGCGGAAATTCATCAACAGGAAACATCGGCTGCATGATATGGATATAGGCCAATGGCAATTTATCCAGCTCCTCTAGCAAATAGGTGTATACAGCCACCGGATCCTGATCCATTATACCATGATAGATACTGCTGGGCGACAATTTAATCCCTACTTTATCCGCTCCTGCCACAGTAATCAGCTGCTTGAGCACTTCCAGTATAAAACGGCTACGATTTTCGATACTGCCCCCATATTCATCCGTTCTGGTATTGGAGGATTCCGATAAAAACTGATTGGGTAGGTACCCAAAAGCTGCATGCAGTTCCACGCCATCAAAACCAGCTTCTAACGCATTAATTGCCGCTTGCCGGTAGTCCTGTAGTACCGCTTTTATTCCGGCATGGGTCAATTCACGCGGTGTTTCAAATCCGGATCTGCCAAATCCCGTATACACTTCCTGGTTTTCTATTGCAACAGCAGAAGGCGCAACTGGCATTTCACCGTCCTTATTTGCCGAATGGGCAGCACGGCCGGTATGCCATAGCTGGGCTATTATTTTTCCTCCGGACTGGTGTACCGCGTCAGTTACTTTTTTCCAGCCGGCAATTTGTTCCTGGGTGTATAAGCCCGATATAAAGGGCATCCCGATGGCTTCTTTGGAAATAGCAATCCCTTCGGATATAATCAATCCTGCTGTGGCTCTTTGCTGATAATATAAAGTAGTTAAGGGAATCAGATTGCCTGTGGCATCTGCCCTGCTCCGGGTCATAGGTGCCATCACCATGCGGTTTTTTAGTGACAGTCCTCCTATTGTAATGGGTTCTAAAAGTTTCATTTTTTCTCTCTCTTAAATTGTTTTGTACACATTAAAAAAAATACAATAGCATCCGTGATGCTGATCTTTTTACGAAAAGATAGTACAAAACTATCTCCATTACTTTACTTTTGCAAGTAGGGACACTTTTGTATACTAAGCACATAATGTAAAGTAATATGGCCAATTCAGCAGCTAACAATAAAAAAGAAATAAAAAAAATTTGCGACATGCAGACCGCACTTGATATATTGGGTGGAAAATGGACATTCCTCATCGTTTATTCCCTCCTCGATGGTAAAAAACGCTTCAAGGAACTGGAACGTGCTGTCACAGGAATCAACACCCGGATGCTGGTCAAAGAACTAAAAAGCCTCGAAGCCCACAAAATCCTGACAAGGGAAGCTTTTGCCACCGTTCCCCCGACAGTGGAATATACACTGACTCAAAAAGGAAAAGATTTACAGGCGACAATGCAAAGCCTGCACCAATGGACTATCGATTGGGGTGAGGATACCGATACCGATAAAGTATAATTAAATCTTTTCACATCGGGCACCTTTAAAGATGTACCAACAATTTGTACAGCAATCATTTTCAATGTAATTTAGTATTGTAGCTCTAAAATCATTTTATATGGACAGCAATAGTAGTATTAAAAAGGAACTTACTTCCGCAGCACAACAAACAGTACTCCGCACATTGAAAACCCGTTTTGAGAAAAATTCCAACCGTCATAAAGGACTGGAATGGGACAAAGTGCAGGCAAAGCTGGAAGCGGCTCCTGAAAAACTGTGGTCGCTCGATCAAATGGAAAATACGGGAGGTGAACCTGATGTTGTAGGCTATGATCCCCAAACGGACGCCTATATTTTTTATGACTGTTCCCCGGAAACCCCAAAAGGCCGCAGGAGTACCTGTTACGACCGGGAAGCACTGGAATCCCGCAAAGAATTCAAACCCAAAGACAACGCTATCGATAGGGCTGCAGCAATGGGAATTTCAATTTTGACAGAAGCCCAATACCGGGCATTACAGGAATTTGGCGAATTTGACCTGAAAACATCAAGCTGGATACAAACCCCGGATCCGATCCGGAAACTGGGTGGCGCGCTGTTTTGCGATCGGCGCTATACTACCGTATTCGTATACCATAATGGCGCATCTTCCTATTATGCTGCCAGGGGATTCCGCGGTATGTTGAGCGTCTGAGTCAGCGGTGAAACCCCATACCTATTAATCTCCTTAGTTTTCTTATCGTTATAAACTTTAACATATCCTAAAAGGCTATATTTGGTACACCTATAACGAATAAACTTTACACCAACACTTTTAGATGAAGTCTCCTATTTATATTCTCGGCACCGGGCTTTCGCACAATGGTTCTGCAATTTTGTTAAAAGATGGCCGAGTTTGTGCCGGAATTGAAAAAGAACGATTAAGCCGTATCAAACATGATGGCGGCAATGATACATTGGCGGTTCAGTACTGCCTCGATGCCGAAGGGATAACCTTAAAAGATCTTGCCCTTGTCGTACAATGTGCTAATCTGGATATCCCGGACCGGAATTATTTTAAAGGAAAGCGGCTTTTTGCAGCAGCACCAGAGCTTAAAGTGATTACTATTTCCCATCATTTAGCTCACGCGTACAGTGCTGTGGGAACCTCCCCATTTACAGAATGTGCCGTTATGGTAATTGATGGATGTGGAAGTCAACTGGAACATTTCCTGGAACTGCATCCGGAACAGAAAAAGTACATCCCCCAAAACCTGCAGGACGACATACACATGCAGTGTGAAAAGGATAGTTTTTATCATTTTGACGGACAGCAGCTTATTCCTTTAGTAAAGGATTTCAGTCGGATGGCAACATCCAAATCCAATATATTTTCACCGCCCACCACCCTGCATTCTATCGGTGGTTTTTATGCTACCATCAGTAATTACATTTTTGGGGACCTCGATGATGTCGGTAAATTAATGGGGCTCGCTCCATTTGGCACCTCAGGTGTATTCGATTTCAAGGCGTTCGAATTCCAATCCGGAAATGTATTGGTTAATGAAGACTGGAAAAGCCAATTGACCAATCCCTCACACGGCTATGACTATTTCAAGACCCATTTTGATTATTATGCCAATGTAGCACGCTGGGCACAGGAGCAGGTAGAGCAAGCAGTAATCACATGCATTACAAACCGTTTGGAACAGTTCCCTCATGACAATCTATGTTATTCGGGTGGAGTGGCACTGAACGCAGTTGCCAATGCCAAGCTTCAGGATAGCAACACTGTCAAAAACATTTATTTTGAACCTGCCGCTGCCGACAATGGTTTAGCGCTCGGCTGTGCTTTTTACGGGTGGCTGGAATACCTCAAAATGCCTAAGGTAGCCCATGATGGCAGTACCTGTTTTGGAAAACACTATACCAATGAAGCAATTGATGCCGCATTCGCTAAAGCCGAAAACCAAAAATACACTCCTACAAAATACAATAGTGACGAAGCCCTGATGGACTACTGTGCAGCACAATTAGTCCAGGGCAAAACAATCGGCTGGTTTCAGTCGGGATGTGAATTTGGCCCACGTTCGCTCGGTAGGCGAAGTATCCTCGCACATCCCGGCATAGAAAATATGAAAGACCATATTAACCGGGATATCAAATTCCGGGAAGACTTCCGCCCTTTTGCTCCGGCGGTATTAAAAGACAAAGTAGATGAGTATTTTGTGACCGGCAGGAATAGCCCCTATATGATTTTGGTCGACCAAACCCGTCCTGAATATCGCGAAGCCCTGCAGAATGTTACCCATAAAGACGGCTCCGCACGGGTGCAAACGGTCGAAGCAAGCTGGAATCCGAAATTCGCCGGACTGCTTACTGAATTTTACAGGCAAAGTGGTATTGCGGTACTATTGAATACGAGCCTGAACAAAAGGGGTATGCCCATTGTAGAAACCCCCGAAGAAGCCATTCAACTGTTCGAAATAACGGCACTGGATATTTTGGTAATCGAAAATTATGTACTGGAGAAATAACTTATTTCCCCAACTCTTTAAGAATCGCAATGGCTGCGGGTGTATTCATGCGGGTTAATTCGGCCATCATCGCCTCTTGCTCCTTTTCGCTCATGATTCTGGCCGGTTGTACAAACTGGTCCTGTGCCGCTTCTTTATAAAACAACGCATCAGTCCAGTCATTACGAATACCATCAATAACTAAATGAATGCGATCCTTAGTCCCGCGATTGGCGACGGAATGCGTAAAATTAGCATCGATATACCAACATTCCCCTTCATTCATAATTAATCGGTTCCCATCCAGGATAAATTCAACTTCACTATTGGTGATAATTGGAATGTGCAACCGGAAAAAATTGTCTTCATACCCCAGGCAATTATCGGTATGGGGTTTAATAACGGCACCTACTGCCAACTGCAATAAACGTACTGATGTCTTTTCGAATAAAAAACCATCCAAAATTTCTTTAAAGTAGGTACAGGAATCTAAGATTTCAGTAGGAACCAGCTTTTCATCATCTCTTAAAAAACCATAAATAGTATCCGATCGCCCCGTTTGAGACATTAATGCAATAGAAGTCCATTGCCCCGAATAATCATTGGTATTGTAATGAGCCACCCATTTTTTAGCCATGATTTTTTGAAGGTCCTTTTGCAGCCTTTCGACATCAAAAACAAGAGGAAATTTTATCGACCGTATTAAATTATCCATAGGTATAATATTGGTATTTTAAAGACAACAATTAGGATGCTGGAATTTAATCTCTAAATTTTAAATCAGGCTCCCGTCCCTGCCAAATATAATGAAAAATCAAAATGGTGCCACTGCTAAACTCAGCCCTTTTTGCATTATTAAAAATCGTATATTATGCCTTCATTTAATCCCTACTGCTTCAGATGCCAATAATAACCTACCTTATACCCGGACTGATTGTATTGGCGTTCGTAGGTATCATTTTATTTTGGCGCAGTAGGAAAAGTACGGCACCGGTACGCTCTATCCCAGCAAATCCTGGAACGGAGAAAATCTACGTCGCCCAAAACCGGGTACTGTTACTCTCTTTTGTACTGTTCTTTATAGGCGGTGATTTAGGGGTTATGGGCTACCTGGTTACCGATATTGCTCCGTGGGGCATAGGAATAATTCTCATCGCAGCAGGATGCTTTTTGTGCTTTCATAGTGTACGCTTTTTCCTGAAAAGAAAGACAATGCTACAGCTTACCCTTACTCCGAAAGGCATTTACCATAAACCCGTAAAATGGTACAGCTACGGCAGGAATGGCCATATTGGTCCCCTGTCTGTTTATTTTGCCAAAGACTGGATTTTTACAGCCTATACCGATTTGAGTTATGTATCCTTAAAAGAATCTGGTTTCTTAGGAAACACGATTTACCTGGTTCCAAAAGGGGATAAAAGCTTTAAATTGCTTTTCGTTATTGATGACAACCAGCAGATTGTACGCCTATACCAGAAAATAAAATCCCATATACCCAATAATGGATTTGATGGAACTGCTGAATTGCTATAACATCCTGATACCTGTTAGTACTACTGCTGGAATGGTTCATTTACTAACGCATTTGTAGTTCCTTTTTACTCCCACACTGTTAAAAAACAATCCAGTTATTGGACGTTATAATTTAAATTATACATTTGCATAACTAATTATGTAATCTACTATATACATGGGTCTATTTGAAAGAACAGGCAAGATGGCTTTAGGAAGCCGGCTAAGGTTGCTTACGGCCAAAGTAACAGAAGATGCCGCCCGGATTTATGAACTCTATCATATTGAATTTGCACCAAAATGGTTTCCTGTTTTTTTTGTCCTTGCGGAAGAAGGCAAGAAAACCATCACTGAAATTGCCAATGAAATTGGGCACTCCCAGCCATCGGTAAGTAAAATAATCAAGGAAATGACCGTTGCCGGACTGGTAAAAGAAAAAAGGAACTCAACCGATAAACGCCGAAACGTAGCCATATTGACAACAAAGGGAATTCAACTCACCGAAGAGATAAAAACACAATGGAAAGATGTAGGTGCTGCAGTCGAAAGCGTGATTTCCGAAGCCCGTCATAACCTTTGGGAAGCCATACAGGAATGGGAATTTCTGCTGGAGCAAAAGTCTTTATTGCGCCGTGTACAGGAACAGAAAAAATTGCGGGAGAGCCAAGCAGTACAAATCGTATCCTATGACGAAAAATACCAAACTGCCTTCAGGGCACTCAATGAGGAATGGATCACGACCTATTTCCAAATGGAGGAAGCTGACTATAAAGCACTCGACAATCCCAAAGAGTATATCCTGGATAAAGGCGGCAAGATATTCGTAGCCCTGTATGAAAACGAACCGGTTGGGGTGTGCGCCCTCATCAAGATGAATGATCCCGACTATGATTACGAATTGGCTAAAATGGCAGTCACTCCCCGTATCCAGGGAAAGAGTATCGGTTGGTTATTAGGCCAGGCCGTTTTAAATGCCGCCAAAGAATTAGGGGCATCCAACGTCTATTTGGAAAGCAATACGTCCCTAAAACCTGCTATTAACCTCTACCACAAATTAGGGTTCAATAAAGTCGTAGGCCGCTCCACGCCTTATGCGCGTTGCAATATCCAGATGGAAGTACGCTTCAGCAAATAGCTTCCCTAAAAAACATAAAAAACCGATTCTCAGTACAAGAATCGGTTTTTTTTATGGTGTATTATGTAAAGTATTTTTTTTAAATTAAATTTCAACCGATTCAATAATCCCGGCTCTTCGTCGATTTGCGGATGTATATAATTCCAGAATATTTTGTAACAAAAACCGCCTACAATTTAAGCAGGTTCATGATGCTATAAAGCACCACTGAACCTATTAAAAAGGGGGCGATACTGGTAAAAATACGTTCTCAAATGAGACTGGTCGAAATTTTGTGTAAACAGTTCTTAGTGTTTAATATTACACCTTTCTCCAAATATGACCAAGAACTGATTCATGATTAATCCCCAGCTTGGTATTGCATTTATCCAGCTTTTTTCACAATTTTGTATTGCTAAATAGACTGATTTCTTGACGCTTTTTTCATCTGGGAACTGCACTTTTGTTTTGGTATATTTTCTAATTCCCCTGTTTAAGTTTTCTATTGTATTTGTGGTGTACATTATTTTCCTGATTTCAGCAGGATAGGCCAAAAAAGGCATGAGATTTTCCCAATTCTTTTCCCAGGAGCAAACGGCATATTTATATTTTGCTTCCCAGTTTTTTTTTAAATTCAGCCAGAGCTAAAACGGCTTCTTCCTGATTTATTGCAGTATATACTTCTTTCATTGCACTGCAAAATGCTTTTCTATCCTTAACTACTACAAACTTAAGGCTATTCCTTATTTGATGAACAATGCAAAGCTGGGATTCTGTATTTGGAAAAACACCTCTGATAGCTTTTGTAAATCCGGTAAGGTTATCTGTACAGGCAATGAGAATATCCTTTACTCCACGAGATTTTATGTCAGAGAGTACAGTCATCCAAAATGAAGCCGACTCTTCTTTATTTAGCCACATTCCTAATACTTCTTTCTTACCATCTGTTTTTAGTCCGATTACAATGTAAATTGCATGGTTTTCATATTTCCCATCTGTTCTTACTTTCATATGCACAGCATCCATCCAAACAATCAGATACTGTGGTTCTAAAGCCCTTTTAGTCCATAAATCAACATCAGCCAGTATTCTATCAGAGATGGTCGAAATCGTGGACTCACTTACTGATATCCCATAAACTTCTTTAACTTGTTCTACAATATCACTACGGGTCATTCCACGACTGTACATTCCTAAAATAGCATCTTCAATCTTTTCACTCATCGATTGGCCTTTTCCGATGACCTGAGGCTCGAATTCACCATTTCTATCCCGGGGAATAGCCAGGACCATATTGCCCAAAGTCTCTGATTTTATATTCTTTGAGAAAGAACCATTACGGCTATTGCCTGTATTGTATCCGTCAATATTATGCTTCTCATATCCCAGATGAGCATCCAATTCTCCCTGGAGTAGCTGTTCAATGCCTTGTTTATACAGGTCTTGAAAAAAAGTATGGAAGTCTTCTTTGTTTTTAAATTGCTTTGCAAAATCTTTGGGTAATTTACCATCTTCGATCATAATCCGCTCTTTTTAAATTATTTAAATGTAGTTCTTTTAAATTCTATACTTAATGATCTGTTGTTTTTTGGCTAAGCCTTAAAATCTCAAATCAAATTAAAATCAATTTCTACGTTTACACAATCTAACGACTACTCCCTCTTATGATGCTTTGGGCAATGCGGTGAATGAATCCTTTCCTACCCCTTTTATTTCGGGAGGATTTGATTTGCAGGCTGTCGGAGTATTCCATGAAGCGACTTTAGGAGTGGGGGACTTTTCCAAATCAAAACTGGTCCTGTACCCTAATCCGGCAAAGGATTACTTTATGCTGACTGTCGGGGAACCTGCAACAGTAGTCGTATATGATGTTTCCGGAAGACAGGTTTTACAACAGCAGATCGAACCTGCAGGACGTATTGCCGTTTCGGATCTTGATACAGGCGTATACTTTGTAGCAGTCACAATAAACGGGCAACAACAAAAATCCTTACAACGCTTAATCGTGCAATAGCCCGAGCATTCTCATAAAAATAAAAAACCGGTACGTTCGCTTACCGGTTTTTTTATGCTGTGATTTGCTGTAATGGCTGTTGCCGATGTTAGGATAGGATCCTGAAAACAGGGTCGTAATGTTTCCGGATCAAAAAGAAATCCATCTCAATAATCCGATTATAATACGCCAAAAAGTTTGTTTTTATAATCAATGATAACGGTGTTCTCCAGAAAAAAGGCATTTCCTGTTAAGCCCCATAATTTAGCAAACTTGTAAAAATCGCCAAAGGTTTCCTGTTCATCATAATATACGAGGAAGTCATTCAGGGCTTTCTTTCCAAACATTACCGGTTTATTTGTCTTAACGCCATAGTAGGTTATGGGTTTCCCCCAGCTCGTTACTGTTACGGTGTTTTCAATGGTAGGGCTGGCTATTTTAAGCGCATCCTCTTTGGTCGTCATCATCGTAAAAAGGCTCGATCCGGTATCAAATAACAAATACTGAGTTGTACCATTGATAACTAAGGGGATTTTTATCCTACCATCCTCACTGCGTTTAAAAGTTGCCGATCGGTAGTGTTCGGGTAATTCTTCGCTTACACCTTTAAAGGGCTGAAAAGTGGCCGATTTGTATTGTTTTGGTAATTTGTCACATACAGCAATCCTTTTATGGGGATAATCGATGATTAAAATTTTACCCTGGAATAAGTCTGGCCCAATCGTTCCAAGATGTTTCTCGGTACCGGAAGCTATTGAATCCAGAGTCATTTTTGTACCGAAGTTTTTAAAATAGCCCATTTCAATACCTTTAAAAGAAGTGGTGCCCATTTTAAGCTCCATGTTGGTAAATACCGGATTGTGTTCTCCCTGGATTAAAAACTTTTTTGTGTTGTCAATTTTGTGTTGTAATTCAGGATAAGCGGCCAAATAGGGTTCGATTACATTTCCATAAATGACAGTTTTGACGGAACCCAGATCAAACTGCATATCAAATTTGGCCGGGATATTATCAATTTTAACCGGGATGGCTATGGAATATTTATCGAAATATTTGCCGTAAACAGAATCTCCTACCCATTTGAAGGGAATCCATTTTAGCTCTTGAGCATTAGCGGTGATCGTAGTAATAAGAAATAGGAAAACAATAGGAATTCGGAATGCCATATTTTAAATTTTTAGTGGGGAATGCTAAAAGTTAATACAATACATAACTCTTTAATAGTGGCTATATACTGAATGTATTATGAGTGCTAATATAATTTAATTAATTTTCTTTCCCTATTTTTTTGATGCCTGTACTTGATATTGGTTGTTTTGTCAGTGGTGCCTTTAGCAATGCATATCTTAAACGTTACAAGGGAAAGGCTATTCCTATTTTGGTATAAAAACCGATATCTTATCGGTAATTCGAATTAATGATGGGCTGTTGCACTTTTTAGGAAGCTGTCCACTACTGTAGACGAGCCGCCGTAAGTGTGCAGGAAGGAATCTACTATCGTGGACAGGCTGCTGCAAACTGCAGGGAGCTGTCTACTACTGTGGACGGGCCGCTGCATGTGTGCAGGAAGGAATCTACGATCGTGGACGGACTGCTGCAAGCTGCAGGGAGCCGTCTACTACCGTGGACGAGCCGCCGTAAGTGTGCAGGAAAGAATCTACTATCGTGGACGGCCATTACAGGAAAAAATGCTGTCTACTATCGTGGACGAATCCCTTTTTTTGACACACCCTATTTATTTTGGAATAGTACTCCATAAAAAAATCCCAATGGTAGCTAAGCATCGGGATTTTTTTGAAATTATATTTTTTTTAAGGCTGTACTGTACCAAGGCCTTCCGGCAGCTTGTCGATATACATTTCGGTTTGCATTGGGTTTATGGATTTGGAATCTTTAAAATGCCGGAACTGCTCGGTTGGATTTTGTTTTTGCATCCGCGCCGCATTGGTAATAATCCCGATTGCGGTACTCAACAGGGGTTCGCTGGTATCGCCCAGTTGTCCCAGATTGCCCAGGTTTTCAATGAGGGGGTAAGTAGGCTGTATTCCTGCAGTATAATCGCCGTAACCATCTTTGTTAACGGTTTTTAATACCAAAGGCTGCATCGCATACCGGTGGGAACTACTTCTTTTGTTGGCCGAAAAATCAGGGGAATCATATAAGGTAATGGATCCTGCATTTTTACCAGTAGTAATATCACCAATTTGTACTACATCAATGTAAGGTTTCAGGCAGTTGATTACCAGTTCGCTTGCCGAAGCAGTACTTTGGGAGGTCAGGATGTAAACTTTGGTCAAATTCAGGCTGTTGATACCACTGCCATTGCTAAGGCTATTGGTAAAATTATTGACCAGTGAGGCTGAATTGGCTTGTTCCAAACGGGTCTGTATTTTAGGGTTCCATTGTTGCCGGTTAAATACCTGCCCGTTAAATTGGCCAGTGATCATACTGCCCAGGCGTACGGCAGACGAAATCAGCCCTCCCGAATTATAGCGTAAATCCAGTACCAGATCGGTTATGTTTTCGCCGGCCAATTGTCCAAAAGCCGCATTCAGCTGGTTATCGTAATCGCCATAAAAACCATTATAAACCAAATAGCCTATTTTATGATTGCCCATAGTATAGGTTTGTGTCTGGTATACCGGGTTTTCAGAGAATGGGGTTTTGGTCAGGGATACCGTTTGCCCGTTTGGCGTGATCGCACCATTGTCATAATCGGCAAGGTTCAGGGTGTAGCTGTCTCCCGAATTGAGCAGGCTCCTGTAATTGGAACTGGTCAATGGCGTACCGTTAACGGCATAAAAGATAGTGCCACGGTGGATGTTTTTGGTCGAAGCATCAGAATTGGGCAATATATAACGTACCCATCCGAAGATTTCGGTGCTGCCGCTGTTTTTATAGCGCAGGCCATAGTCCACACCATTATTTTTTACCGTTCCGGTTAGTGCTTGTTCCAATAAAGTATAATCGCTATAAATGACGCTAAAGCGATCGATGACTCCTTTTTGATACAATAAATTGTCAAAAAGATTTTCAGGACTCGAGAACTCCTGCAGGAACATATTCAACTGAGCCTGGTTGGCAGCCTTGGAATCCGCAAGGTTAGGGACGTCCTGTTGCCATAAGTAATAGAGGTTCATTCCTTTCCAGATAAAATCATTTACAGGAACGGCATGGTCATCCAAATCATCACAGCCCTGAAGTGTGAGTGCACCGACAAAAGTCAGAAGCAAAAGTCTATAGTATTTTTTCATATCCGGTACGGTTTAAGCTGTAAATTTATCAACTTTAAATTAAATTTTGATTTATTTCTGTAACAAAATAAATAGTGCCTCGTCTTGACTATATACGCTAACCAATACCACTTGAAAAATGAATAATAATGAGTTTGTAAAACTGGTTTTCCCTTTTAGGGATAAAGTCTTCCGGCTCGCCAAAAGGCTGCTCGTCAGTACAGAGGAGGCAGAGGATGCAACCCAGGAGGTATTGGTGAAATTATGGAATAAAAAACAGAGCTTGTCAGAATACACCAGTGTGGAAGCTTTTGCAATGACCATCACCAAAAACTTCTGCCTGGATCAGCTAAAATCAAAAAGGGCTGGGAATTTACAGCTTGTCCATAGTAATTATACTGATCGGGAAGCGGGATTACAGCAGAAGATCGAAGATAAGGACAGTTGGAACTGGGTCGAAAAGATAATGGCTCAA
Organism: Flavobacterium kingsejongi; assembly: GCF_003076475.1. NCBI lineage: Bacteria > Pseudomonadati > Bacteroidota > Flavobacteriia > Flavobacteriales > Flavobacteriaceae > Flavobacterium > Flavobacterium kingsejongi. The sequence goes on from NZ_CP020919.1 coordinate 4,120,772, forward strand.
TTACCGCAGCAGCAACAACTGATTATCCAGATGCGGGATGTGGAGCAATATGAATTTGATGAGATTGCAAAAATTATGGATATGAATGAAACGGCAGTGCGCGTGGCACTGTCAAGAGGACGGAAAACGATACGGGAAGAATTAACAAAAAAACACAGCTATGGAATCAGACAGAATTGAAATATTATTAGAACGCTATTTTGATGCCGAAACGAGTATTGCCGAAGAGAATGAATTAATGGCCTATTTTTCTTCTTCCGATGTTGCGCAGCATTTGGAACAATACCGATCTTTATTTGGCTATTTTGAACAGGAGCAACACCAAAAGTATGAGCAGGCGCTACCACTACAAACCAATAAGCCAAAGGCAGTGTGGTTATCAATTGCAGCATCAGTCGTGGTGTTACTCGGAGCAGGAATCATGTATTTTACCACATCGAAACCCGTTCCACAGGATTTAGGAACATTTGATGACCCCGAAATTGCATTCCGAGAAACTCAAAAAGCCCTGAACCTATTGTCTCAGAATGTAAATGTCGGTGTCGAAAGCGTCAAATATGTCGGAGAATACGAGAGATCAAAACAACTTATTTTTAAACAATAACCCTTGGAAATCATGAAAAAATTTATAATCACATTCGCTTTATTTTTAACCCCATTATTCTTTTTTGGACAGACTGTATTTGATAAATACGAAGGCCAGGAAACCGTGACGGCTGTATCAGTAAACAAAAAAATGTTCCAGCTGATGAGTAATGTTAAGATGGATGCCAAAGACAAAGAGATGGCACAGTATGTTAGCCTGCTTAAAAAACTCGATAACCTGAAAGTGTATACAACGACTAATACCAAAATAAGCACGGACATGAAAGCGACTTTTGAAAAATATATGAAAACAAATGCGCTTGAAGAGCTGATGCGTGTGAGCGACAAGGGCCAGAACATCAGGATTTATGTAAAATCCGGAGCTACTGAAAACCAGGTGAAAGAACTGTTGATGTTTATTGATGGTGGTGGCACTAAAGAAAATACGGTATTGATGTCACTAACGGGTAACTTTGACCTGAACGAAATTTCAACGCTGACCAATAAAATGAACCTGCCCGGTGGCGAAGAACTAAAAAAAGCCTCTAAGAAAAAATAAAAAACCATGAAAAAATCAATCGTACTCCTGCTCTTTAGTGTATTGCTTATGAGCTGTAACAATGAACTGACCCTGCAAAAATATTTTGTCAATAATACCGATGCTCCTAATTTTATGGCCATCGATATGGATCCCGGAATGCTCAATATTGACAAAACAAAATTGACAGCGGACGAAGCCAGTGCCCTGAAAGCATTTGACAAAATCAACATCCTGACGTTTAAAGCTACCGAGCAAAATAAAGCCAAGTTCGAAGCAGAACGCGTAAAAGTAGCGGGTATCCTAAAGGAAAAAAGCTATGATGAACTGATGAAATTTGGTAGTGGTAAAGATGGTGTAGCGGTCTATTCTGTTGGTGAGGGTGAGCATATTAAAGAATTTGTAATCTATGCCAACAAGAAAGATAATGGATTTGCTATTGTACGTGTATTGGGAACTAACATGACACCCAACCATGTAATGACGCTAATGAGTGTGCTGAAACATTCGGATATCAAATCCGACCAATTGAAATCTTTAGCAGATTTCATGAAATAATAGGAATGAATCCAAACAAATAGCGTCCCGAAAAGGACGCTTTTTTTATTTCTTGAAGTATTTAAACGGAACCATCAGCATCCCGAAACATTCACCGTCTTCTTTACCGGTATGTTTGTGGTGCATTTTGTGTGCCCTTCGGACACCTTTGGCATACGTATGATTGGCATTGCGGAATAATTTAAAACGTTGGTGGATAAAGATATCATGCACCAGGAAATAAGCCAGGCCATACGCAAAGATACCCAATCCTATTGCCAGCCCGATTTCGAGAATGTCATAACGCCAAAGCAGGAAAAACCCGATACTGATGACGGCATAAAAAATAAAAAAGGTATCGTTACGTTCAAACCAGGAGTCATGGTCTTTTTTGTGATGGTCTTGGTGCAGGCTCCATAAAAAGCCATGCATGATGTATTTATGGGTGAACCACGCCATAAATTCCATAAACAGGAAGGTTAGTATAAAAACCAGAATATTCAGTCCCATGGTCAATTGCAATTTAAGTTGATAGTACGGCCTGTGTTTACAGCAGGTTGAATTTGTAATTAAAGTAGCATTGTGCTAATATGCCTGCTTTTTGGTAATCCGGCACGCGGATGCGGGTCGTCTTGATTTCTACCGAAGGGGTCTTTTTTAGCTTTTTCAATAACCTTTTGTAGTACACATACGCAGTATAGACACCAAATTTAGCTTCGAGTGGCAGGCGTTGGATGCCTTCATACCCTTTCTCAAAATCGGCTTCTATTTCTTCTATGATTTGTATTTTGGACGCTTCGTTGAGTTCATTGAGGTCGGTATTTGGAAAATAGCTGCGGTTGAGGAGCTCAAAATCATTCTTGAGGTCGCGCAGGAAATTCACTTTTTGGAAAGCCGATCCCAGGTGCATTGCTGCATCTTTCAGCTCTTCATATTTTTGGTCGTCCCCCTTTACAAATACTTTCAGGCACATCAGGCCAACAACATCCGCAGAGCCATAGATGTATTCTTTGTATTCTGCAGCGCTGTATTCTTTTTTGTGTAAATCCAGCTTCATGCTTTCCATAAATGCCATAATGAGCGGCATCGGGATGTGGTATTTGTGAACGGTATGCTGGAATGCATTCAGGATAGGGTTGAGGTTTATCTTGTATTCGATAGCATGGATAAGGTCGGCTTCAAATTTCTCGAACAGCTGTATTTTATCATAGTCATGAAAGCTATCGACAATTTCATCGGCAAACCGCACAAAGCCATAAATATTATAAATGTCCTGACGGATACCCGGCGAGATCATCTTGATTGCAGATGAAAACGAAGTACTATAGGATTGCGTAACATATTTGCTGCATTCAAAAGAAACAGTGTCAAAAATAGATTTCATGGCGGATGTTTTTGAGGTGGACTGCGTTTACTGTTGTTTCTCTATGAGTTCTGCTACCAGTTTTCCGGAAATTAGTGCCGGTGGTACACCGGGTCCGGGAACTGTAAGCTGTCCGGTGAAATAAAGATTATTGACTTTATCACTTTTTAGCTTGGGGCGTAAAAATGCAGTCTGGAAGAGCGTATTGGCGAGTCCGTATGCATTTCCTTTATAAGAATTGTATTCCCTGATGAAATCGTTGACACAAAAGGATTCCTTAAAAATAATATTATTTTTGATAGGTTGTTGTGTTAGTTTTTCAAAACGGGTAATAATTTTATCAAAATAGCGTTCCCGCAGGGCTTCGGTATCTTCTATTCCGGGTGCTATGGGAATGAGGAATATTCCGGCTTCCTGTCCTTCAGGTGCCGCATTAGTATCCGTTTTAGACGGGAAACTGGCATAAAAAAGCGGTTCTTCCGGCCAATGCGGATTGTCATAAATGGCGGCCGCATGGGCATCAAAATCCACATCAAAAAATAAGGAATGATGCTCAGTGTTTTTTATTTTGGTGTCAAATCCGACATAAAACAACAGGCAGGAGGGCGCAAAAGTCTTTTTAGCCCAGTATTTTTCGGAATATTTCCGATGCTCCGGATCCAATAATGTTTCGGTATGATGGTAATCGGCACCACTCAGTATGAGGTCGGCAGCGATTGTTTTTCCATTCACGACCAATGCGGTTGCTTTTTTTCCTTCCACGATGATTTTTTCAATTGCCGCATCGGTATGGATGGTCACGCCTAATTCTTTTGCCAATGCTTCCAGGGCGAGAATGACACTGTACATCCCATTTTTAGGATGCCATGTACCCAAGCCAAAATCGGCAAAGTTCATAAAACTATAAAAAGAAGGGGTGTCGGATGGTTTGGCACCCAGGAAAATGACCGGGAATTCCAATACCTGAATGAGTTTCGGGTTTTTAAATTTCCTGCGGATGTCTTTGCTGATAGTGCTGAAAAACTGATTGATGTTCAGCGTTGTTTCCGGTGTGATGAGTTCCAGTGGGGAAACTCCGGGACGGTATACAATATCCCCAATGGCAATGGTATAATTCTTTTCGGCTTTTCGGATAAATTGTTCCAGGACTTTACCGCTTCCGGCCTCAATAGCTTCAAAAGTAGCGATGATTTCCGGGAGGTTATCGGCAATGGTAATAAATTCATTAGGGCCAAAATAAACGGAATAGGCCGGCGATAGCTTGATCAGGTCGTAATAATCGGAAGGCTTTTTGCCAAAGTCAGCAAAGAAACGCTCAAAAACATCCGGCATCCAATACCAGGTAGGCCCGATATCAAATGTAAATCCTTCTTTTTTCAGTTGTCGTGCGCGTCCGCCGATAGTGCTGTTTTTCTCATACACTGTAACCTGGTGTCCTGCTTTGGCAAGGTAAGATGCCGCTGCCAAAGCCGAAAATCCGGAGCCGATTATTTTAATGTCTTTTTTCATATTGTTTAACAAATATATAGAATTGTTAAACAAAGAAAAACTGCCTGAGGCAAGAATTATAATTTATTTAGGAAATCCGGAATACTTTCGAGGACTGCAATCTTATCACTTGGTAAGATATGCTTCAGATAGTTCGTCATACGGCCCATCACCCACAACTGGGAGTTGGTATCGTTCAGGATTTCACTGGCAAATAAACCAATATACGTATTGACCTCTTCTTTGGAAGGTTCGGTGGTCATGTAGGTCGTAAAGATGATATTGTCGTAAAATTCTTTTAGCGACTTGAGGTCTTCAATGGAGACATTGCATCCCAGATAAATGGTTTGGTAATTTTCATTGAGCGCTTCATAATTCAGGTACAGCAGCCCCAATTCGTGGATCTCATTTTTTGGAAGGTAAAACACGAATATATTAGAGGTTACGGTTGGTTTTTGCGCCTGCAGCAAATCAATATTCACCATCAGCTTCTGACGGATAAGATTGGTAATAAAATGCTCATGTGCGGGTGTGATCGTTCCGGCCTGCCATAACATACCGATCTCATTTAAAAGCGGTATAAAAACAGCGGTGAAGATTTCCCGGAAGCATTTTTCCCCCAGTAGTTCTTCATAGGTAGCTACAAATAGATTCTGGTCAAAATTGAGCATGGCTATTTTAAAAGCATTAATAGTATGGCCTTTAAAATTTTTATTGGTGATAATTTCCTGTACCAGCTGGGGTATTTTTTCCGGTGGGTATTTTGAAATTTGTGAGATTTTATAACCGTGGTTGTGCAGCAACGTAATGTTGAGTAATTTCTGCACATTCGGAAGGTCGTAGTAGCGCACATTGTTATCAGTCCTCATGGGTTCCAGTACGGCGTATCGTTTTTCCCAAATCCTGATAGTATGTGCCTTAATGCCGGAAAGATTCTCTAAATCTTTTATGCTGAATACATTCTTGCTGTTGTTCATTAGTCGTTTGTCTTATGCAAAATTAAAAAAATAAATAGGATACTGTCAATAACTTAGTAGTATTGATTTGATAATAATAAAATAACCAGGCCATTGTTGTGATATTTGTTTTCAGCAGTATAAGATTTTGCCTTTTGGGATAATATACGATAAAGACGACAACTGGGTTTTTGTGTAGTACATTTTTCAGGAGTCTATCGTATTGAAAAGAACGGGGGCAATTGTATAACGTTTATTGCGTAATTTAATTATATAAAAACCATTTTTTAACGCCTGTAGTGCACTACAGCCCCGAATATGCTATTTATGGCTTTGCATGGTAGGGCAGTGTTTTTTTATTTTTGAAAGCGATATATAGTGTTATTTAACTACTATTTTGCATATATAGTGAATTAATGTGGCGAATTTATAGATACTTTTAGGCAAAATAAATCGTGATGCTGTCCAATCGATTCGAAAAGCGGAATACTGCGACTGTTATTCTTTTGCTATTTTTTACATTACCATCGCTGGCACAGGAGCGTTTATCGATCCAGGGGAAAGCTGCAACGGGTAGCGTTGGCATAAAAAACCTGATTGTCATTAACCTGACAACGGAAAAAGAAACCCATACTGCTGCGGATGGCACTTTTAGAATGGTTGCAGGAGTAGGAGATACGCTGGTGTTTTATAGCAGCCGCCGGTTGCTGAAAGAACTGATCCTTAGTGCGACGGAACTACAGCAAGCCCTGCTGTGGGTTCCGGTACAAACGGATGGTTATGAACTGGACGAAGTAGTGGTAGAAAGGATAACACCGGAGTCGCTGGGAATTGTACCGAAAGGACAGCAAAAATATACTCCTTCGGAACGTAAATTATATACTGCCGGGGATTTTAAGCCCGTTCATTTGTTGGGATTATTGGGCGGTTCACTGAAGATAGACCCGATCCTGAATAAAATTAATGGGCGTACGGAAATGTTTAAAAAAATGATCGTAACAGAGCAGAAAGAAGCTGCGCTGGCCCAACTCCAAGTCTATGATCCGGAGTGGCTGGAAGAGCATTATAAAATCCCTAAAGATTACGTCAAAGGTTTTATGTATTATGTGGCTGAAAACGAAGAGTACGCTGCAGCAATAGCGGCTAAAAATGAAACCATGGCAACGTTTATCATGGGGAACCTGGCGGAAAAGTACCGAAAACAATTACCCGAATAGCCCTTGCGGAACATCAATTCATCAAAGAGTATAAAAAGAAGAAGCCACTATTTTCATAGTGGCTTCTTTTATAAAAATGCGAAAAGCAATTAGTTGATTACGATATCATCCAGCTGAATGGTAGTCGTTACTGTTGCACTTCCGGTATATTCGAATACAAAGAATCCGGTTCCAGTCAGGGAAGCAGGAATTGTATAAGTTCCGGCAGTGGTGAAGTTATTTTGAGACTGGTCTGTAGCCGGGTAAGTAAGTCCGGTGAAACTACTGGTGATGTCTACAAAATTACTCACGTTGATAGCACCACGCGCTGTGTAATTTGCAGAAGTTACATAGTATACTTTTAAAGCAGCACCCTGCATGTAACGTATTTCTTTGCTGAAGCTAAAGGTATTCGCAGCTGTAAAGTCAGCAGGCACAAAGAAGTAAGTTTTTGCAGCAATTCCAGGATTGGTATTTCCACTGAAAGAAGTCATTTCAATGTATTTGTTTCCGGTATTTGCCGGGAATTGTTTCAATTGCCAGTAACGATCGCCTGTAGTATGGTCATTTACATATTTAGGGAAAGTAGTTGCATTCACAGCATAGCTTTCGAAGTTTTCAGTAAAAGCACCTAAGAATGCAGTTTCAGTACCACCCAAAGCAAATTCGCTTCCACCAGGTTGTCCCGGATTGGTTGGCTCTTCTCCAATTCTTGGATTGATCAGTTTGATATCATCTTCTGTACGGGCTACAAACTGATAGTCGTTGTTGAATTTTGTTAATACACCACGTACTGTCCCTGATTTTCCAGGTACGATACTTCCGGCATAGCTTGCAAAACTGCTGGTTCTGAAGATGATCTGGCCACCATTCTGATCTACAAGGATATGGTTGGTAGCACCACCAATCTGATTGTTGGCATCATAATAGGTTTTGTTAACTGACTCATCTTTGAACTGTACGTTTTGCAGTTCAATTAAAGTATTGATACGTGCATTGGATAACGTTTGTGCGATCGTAAGATTCTGAACTAAATCTTCTTCACTCACGACTGTACAGGAACGGTTTAATATTGTTTCATATTGTGTAGCAGAAAGCCTTCCAACTTCCCCCTGGTATAAAGCACCAATTCTCATGGAACCGAATTTAATGTCGGTATAGGTTCCGTCCAGTTTGATTAATACTTTTCTTCCCGGTTCGAATTTGGTGAATACGGTTGTAATATCAACAGGAATACTAAATCCGAAAGAACCGTCTAAAGTTTGAAGTGAGATCGATTTGAAGAAATTTCCTCCAAGGTCACTGGATACTACATAAGCTTCAATAATTCCGCCTGCAGGGCCACTGTAGGGAGCGACTACGCTCGCAGCCGGTACAGCCTGAGGTTCCAGGTTTTTTACCAATGAAGTTTCAGTACAGCTCAATGTTGGTACGCTGTAATCGTCATCGTTAATACAGCTGCTTAGTAGTGTGGCACTGCATGCCATGAATAGCATTGATTTTTTAAATATTGATTTCATTTTTTATTTAGTGTTTAGTTTTTAAAGATTGATATAAAGATTGACAAAGAATGTTCTTCCGTAGCCATAGAAATATTTCGGTCCGAAGGAAGGCGTTCCACTGGAAACATCCTGGTTCAATTGTCGGTAATTGGCATTTCTTCCCTGTTCGAAACCACCTGTTTTATAGGTTACATCGAATATGTTGTTGATACTGGCAAAGAAACCTACAGTGTTATTACCAAGTTTCCATGATTTTCCTCCTGTTAAATTTACTAAGTAGAAATTGTCGAATTTCTCTTGTTTTAATAATTCTCTGGATCTGCTTTCGGTTGCTTCCGGGAAGCCGAATCCAGTTTCTGGGTTTCTCATAAAATTGTTGGTTCTCAATAGTGCAGAAACATCAATATAGTTGCTCGCTAAGTAGTTGGCATTTGCACCAATCCACCAGAATTTAGGATCCCTGTATTCCAATCCGATCGAGTAGGCCTGTTGTGGCATTCCCGGAAGTTTGTAATCTTTTAAAGTAGATTTTCCAAAATCGGTGATTGCAGTTTTAGTGTTTACGACATTAACATCTTCTGCCAGGGCAGCAATAGCATCATTGTTCACTGTTACATTCGGGTTATTGGCATAGGTATACTGACCATAAGAAGAGACTGGTCGAAATTTTGTGTAAACAGTTCTTAGTGTTTAATATTACACCTTTCTCCAAATATGACCAAGAACTGATTCATGATTAATCCCCAGCTTGGTATTGCATTTATCCAGCTTTTTTCACAATTTTGTATTGCTAAATAGACTGATTTCTTGACGCTTTTTTCATCTGGGAACTGCACTTTTGTTTTGGTATATTTTCTAATTCCCCTGTTTAAGTTTTCTATTGTATTTGTGGTGTACATTATTTTCCTGATTTCAGCAGGATAGGCCAAAAAAGGCATGAGATTTTCCCAATTCTTTTCCCAGGAGCAAACGGCATATTTATATTTTGCTTCCCAGTTTTTTTTAAATTCAGCCAGAGCTAAAACGGCTTCTTCCTGATTTATTGCAGTATATACTTCTTTCATTGCACTGCAAAATGCTTTTCTATCCTTAACTACTACAAACTTAAGGCTATTCCTTATTTGATGAACAATGCAAAGCTGGGATTCTGTATTTGGAAAAACACCTCTGATAGCTTTTGTAAATCCGGTAAGGTTATCTGTACAGGCAATGAGAATATCCTTTACTCCACGAGATTTTATGTCAGAGAGTACAGTCATCCAAAATGAAGCCGACTCTTCTTTATTTAGCCACATTCCTAATACTTCTTTCTTACCATCTGTTTTTAGTCCGATTACAATGTAAATTGCATGGTTTTCATATTTCCCATCTGTTCTTACTTTCATATGCACAGCATCCATCCAAACAATCAGATACTGTGGTTCTAAAGCCCTTTTAGTCCATAAATCAACATCAGCCAGTATTCTATCAGAGATGGTCGAAATCGTGGACTCACTTACTGATATCCCATAAACTTCTTTAACTTGTTCTACAATATCACTACGGGTCATTCCACGACTGTACATTCCTAAAATAGCATCTTCAATCTTTTCACTCATCGATTGGCCTTTTCCGATGACCTGAGGCTCGAATTCACCATTTCTATCCCGGGGAATAGCCAGGACCATATTGCCCAAAGTCTCTGATTTTATATTCTTTGAGAAAGAACCATTACGGCTATTGCCTGTATTGTATCCGTCAATATTATGCTTCTCATATCCCAGATGAGCATCCAATTCTCCCTGGAGTAGCTGTTCAATGCCTTGTTTATACAGGTCTTGAAAAAAAGTATGGAAGTCTTCTTTGTTTTTAAATTGCTTTGCAAAATCTTTGGGTAATTTACCATCTTCGATCATAATCCGCTCTTTTTAAATTATTTAAATGTAGTTCTTTTAAATTCTATACTTAATGATCTGTTGTTTTTTGGCTAAGCCTTAAAATCTCAAATCAAATTAAAATCAATTTCTACGTTTACACAATCTAACGACTACTCCCTCATAAGAAGCATATAGTGGATCTATAGCACCTACTACATCAATAATCCTGACATGTGTAATGTTATTTTTATTTAGCTGGGCATCATTGGGAAGTTCACTCAAATCAAACGGCGTTCCGTAACTGCCTGCATATTTCCCTGCGAGATTGTTCAGGTAGGGTGCCGATGGGCTGCCAAACGATCCGATTTGCGTATCGGTTTGGGTCTGGCTATGGGCTGGAAAGCGAAAAAAATGAGTACCGTCAGAACTCACTTCTACAAAAGCCAGCTCTAAAAAGCCAGGCCCTCCATTTTCAAAAACTGCAAAGTCAAAACCTTCCCCGTTACTAATCGGTCTCGCAAAAGTAAGCGTAGCTGTACCTCGATCACCCAGGCTCACCGTAGGCCCCGTAGGTGCTCCCAAGGCATTTTCCGGTGTACCCGAAGAAACCCTATTGCTTCCCCCGATCATAAAATCAGGATTGGAAATATTGAGGTACCCTCTTTCAACCGTAATTCCTGTAGCCCACGCCACATAAAGCGGGCTATCCTTATGGACCGCTGTGGACCCCGGGCTTTCAGCTTCCGGCGGATACGTTTGCCCATGGGAAACCGAAGCCGCCAACAGCGCAAAAAGTAAGATTTTGTTCATCTTATTTAACGATTATACGTTGGTTGTACTTCGCGTTTTCAATCGTAACCTCAACACTGTAAATTCCAGCTGTAAGATCGGTAACGTTGATTCCTGAAAGCGTATATTTTTGGTCTTTTACCAGTCTTCCGGTAAGATCATATACTTTAATCATAGCATCGCCCGTTTTAACGGTACGAATATAAAACACACCCGAAGCCGGGTTAGGATATACGGTAACTGCCAATGCAGCTTCAGGATTAGTAACGCCAAGACTACTTTCAGTGGCTTTGTAGAATCCGTTTGGTAATTTCCCTACAACATGGCTGGAACTCTGTGTCCCTTCCATAGTATACACATAAACGGTTCCATTGCTCACATAATTTCCGGCATCACCCAGGTAAATTTTGCCATCAATCACTTCCATTCCATAGATACCATATACGCCTTGTGCCCCAAGGCTAAATAATGGTGCAGCCGGTACTGAAAATGGGGTGACAGTTGTTTTATATACCGCAGCATCCTGTGTATACAATAATGCATTACCTTCAATTTTCAGGTTGGAAGGATGTTGGTTTGGAAAGTCAGTTTCACTGATTACCGTATTATCAGCCAGATTAATTTTTACAAGTTTACCATACGTCTGGGTTCCTGCCCAACTCGGTTTCCCACCACATAATACATACAGGCTTCCTTCTTTTTCAATAATAGAATTGGGAACATCCCCCACAGTAATCACCTGTTCTATAGCAGCAGTCACGGGATTGATCACCGAGATGGTATTGCCATATCCATACCCGCCCTGGTGTGCCACATATAGTTTTCCGCTGCTTTCAAGAATGCGCTCCACACCTTCTGCCATTGCAATAGACGATTCGACTGTGTTGGTTTCAAGGTTGATGACCGCAACATAGCTGTCACTAACCCCTCCATTACCCCAGTTGGTCACATACCCTTTACCATTAGCAAAAGCAATATACCTTGGATTCACAAGTCCTGTACTGATGGTTGCTACATAAGCAAAAGTATTTCGGTTTACGACCTTGATCGTATTGGACATGTTGAGTACGATATAAGCATAATCCCCGTGGAATCCGATATGCTGTGCTACATCACCCAAATTGGCCTGTCCCGGATTTACCGTTCCATAGATGTTATTTTGCAGTATCCCTTCATTGGAAATAAAAGAAACCGAAGCAGTAGGTGTTCCTGCACTGCCTTCATTCAGGATATAAACCCCGTCATAAAAACCAGTTTGTGCAAAAACGGAAAATCCGCCTGTCAGGATTGTAAGTAAAAATGTAAAAATTAATCTGTAAAATTGTTTCATAAGTATGCGCTATTGGTATTTAAAAAATAGTGTATTAGTCGTTGAAATAGAAATTGTTTGGCCCCACACCTACGGAAACTGTTTTTTCCAGGTTTCCAGTTGGGGAATACACAAAGACCTGGCTGTCAGAAGCAAAGTTACCACCTTCAGCTACGTAAATTTTGCCGTCATTAACTGCAAATCCGTACATACCACCATATAGTGATCCAGAAGTATACGTTAACAAAGGAGTAGTAGGTGCCGATGTCGCATTAAGAGCCATAACGTATACACTGGTGTTCACTGTATAATAGATTTTATCATCTTCTATTGTCAAATTTTTAGCGTCGGTTTGAGTTTCCGGCAATGTGATGGTGCTGGTCAGCTGATTCGTCGTAAGGTTGACCTTCCCGATTTTGTTGTTTCCCATTACATATAAAGTGTTGTTTTCTTCATCAAAAGAGTTCGGTATGAAACCTAAATTGATTACCTGCTCTGAAGTATTTGTAGCCGGATTGAAAACAGTTACTGTTTCATGACCACTAAAAGAGCCGTTAGAGATGTATAATTTTCCGTTCTCTTCGAGGATTTTCTCCGAAACCTTATTCAGGTTTACTTTTGTAGTACTGTTATCCGCCAGGTTGATTACGGTCAGGAAGTCATCGGTATTGCTTTCAAAGTCAGCTGAATTGGTCACATATGCTTTTCCGTTCAGGACCACACCATATCTCGGGTTTTGGATATTGGTAGTGATCGTTGCAAGGTATTGAAAAGTATAACGGTTTACTACAGTAATCTGATTCGCCAGCCCTGAAATGATAAACGCACGCGTATCATCAAAAAACATCGATTGCAGGTAGGTTCCTGTCGCAGGTGCTGTAGGGTTTACATTGCGAAAAATATCCTGCTCTACTGCTCCGGAATTGCTTACAAAAGTAATCGTCGCTGTAGTACTCGTCCCTTCATTCAGCACAAAGAAGCCATGATCATAATTCCCAAGGGAAACGTTGTCATTGCTATCGTCATCACTGCTACAGGACACCAATACAACACTACTGGCTAATAGGACTAAAAGTAATTTTGAAATCTTTTTCATCATTTTAAAAATTTAAAGTTAGATAGGTATTAATATTCCTCCCGGGTAAAAACCGGTTTTCCACACTTTGGTAGTTTTCATTCCAAAGGTTTAAAACCTGGACACCGAGTGTATAGGAGAATTTCTTTCCGAAAGTATAGTTTACCGTTGCGTTGCCTACCAGATACGGATCAATGGTGTACCGTGAATTATTATCGGTGCGGGTATACACTTCCCCAACATATAACGCCTGGTAATTGGCCGTAAATCGTTGTACCGAATAGGTCAGCGATCCCGTTGCTTTATGATGCGGAACATAAATCAGTTGTTTTTTCGTATCATCATTTTCCGATACGGTATAGGCATAGGTTCCATTAAGAGAGACCTGGTGCATTCCTATTTTCCGGCTCCAGTTCAGCATTGCTTCCCCACCGTAGGTAATTACTTTATCCGTATTGACCGGCGACCAGTTGGCGCCCATCGGGATCCAGCGTAACATGTCTTTGATATCCATATAATACCCCGTCACGGAAAATTGCAATTCCTTGAAGGTAAAAGCATTCCCCAATTCTGCCTGGTAGGACGATTCCGGTTTCAGGTCGGGATTGCCACCCGGCTCCCAGTACAGGTCATTAAAGGTTGGCACCCTGAAATTCCGGGATCCGTTCAGTTTAAGCGTATAAAAATCAGTTACTTTATAATTCGCACCTACAGAAAACAACACAGGACTTTTGTAATTATCCGTTACTTCCTTACGACCGCTCAGCTCATATAAAAACCGTGAACCGACTTCGTGTTTAAAGAGCAGTCCTGCCGAAGCAATGTTACGGGTTTTATGAAGTATTCCCGTCCCTGTTCCTTTGTTTTGCGTATAATCCACAATGGCATTCAGCTTCATAGTCGTGTTGATATCATAGGTAAGGTCATATTTACCAATGACGGTTTCTACCTTACCATCGCTATAGTTATCATTCGCAATGTTGGCGAAATATTTGTATTTTTCACTCAGGTAGGCCACCTTGACACGGGACGTAAAAAGTCCCATAAAGCGATCCCATTCCAACAGGTTCCGGCTATTGAAATCCTGGTATTTTGTTTTTGTTTCCGCTGGGAAAAGTATGGCAAAATGCCGCTCACTATCAAAAAACTGACTGTAGGCCTTGATATAATTCCGGGCATTAATCTTATACCCAAATGCCATGTTCAGGCTGGTATTGTAAAATTCACCATTTTGGTTTTTCCAGTTGGATTCCGGAAACTTGTAATCATTTTCCGAGCTATTCCTGGAAATCGCTGCCTGAAAACTAAACTTAGTATCGGAAACACTCACTTTATAATTGGCACCGATGGTATTGAAACTACCGTAATTCAGGTGCAGTTCATTCGAAAAATGGTCTTTGAAATTGAGTTCATTATTCAGGTGGATACTTCCGCCAATAGCACTGCTCCCGTATAAGGCACTACCCCCGCCGGCACGAACCGTGATATTTTGAAAATCCCGCGTGGTAATGGTATTGAAATCGGTTTGTCCGGTAAGTTGTGAATTGATATTGATCCCATTCCAGATTACAGCCGTCTGTTGGGCTGTAGTACCTCGAAAAGAAGGGGAAGATACCATTCCAAGCCCATTCTCCTTGAAATAGATCACTGTATTATAATTCAAAAGCGAAGTCAGGGAAGGCTGGTTTTCACGGATCAGAGAATCCGAAAGGGAAAGTACCGATTGGGAATCGGAAAAACTTTTGAGCTGTACATCGGAAATCCGGACCACATCCAGGTACTGAATGCTGTCGTGCTGTGCCATTACCAACTGGCAGGCAAAAAAAGCAAGGAATAAAAAGAATCTTTTAGTTGTCATAATCCATAAACCTTTTTTCCCGAAGGTTCGTTATTAATTAAGAATAAGGCAGGTCTCCTGGCTTGCGTCCTGTTGTTTACCTTCCCGCCCTGGGGCAGTGGTTTCGGAGTTAACAACAAGCATTATAGCATACAGTTGCGGGTACAGCTCAAGATTATTGGTAGTGCTTTAATTCCGGTTTGCTTAAAAAACCGACAGCAGTAACAAGGACTTGATTCCCTTTTAATGTGATTTACGAAAAAACAAATCACAACCTTAATTCGCCTGCAAATATATACTTATCATTTGGAATTCTGAATAATTTGTGTGAATACCGTAAAAAAAACATGGTTTCGTTTTACCTTTGTCCCATCAGAATGATCTAAAAATGAGAAAAACAGTAATCCGGATTTTATTTTGTTTCCTTGTAGTCACACTTGCGGCCTGCAAAAAAGAAACTCCTACTCCTACTCCTTTAACTACCAGTGCGAAGAATAATATTTCGTATGCCAAAGGGCTTGAATTGTACCATTATGCTACTTTCAGCATCGTAAAAATCACCAGTCCATGGCCGGATGCCAAAAAAGAATATACCTATGTCCTCTATAAAGCGGGAGCTGTAATTCCTGATAGCCTGAAAAGCGCCACTGCCATTCAGGTACCTGTGAAATCTTTAGTCGCAACTTCCACGACCCATATTCCATCCCTGGAAATGCTGGGTGTGGAAAACACGTTGGTTGGTTTTCCCAATACGGATTACATCTCTTCTGAAAAAACAAGGAAGCGTATCGATTCCGGAAAAGTAAAAGAAGTAGGCAATAACGAAAGCCTCAATACCGAAGTACTCATTGACCTTGATCCGGACGTGATTGTAGGCTATGGTATTGACAATAATAATCCCTCCCTGGATATCCTGGAGAAAAGCGGCTTAAAAGTAATTTTAAATGGCGACTGGAATGAACAAACGCCTTTAGGCAAAGCCGAATGGATCAAGTTTTTTGGCACGCTTTACGGTAAGGACGACGAGGCAGCGACTATTTTCTCCGGAATTGAGAAAGAATACCTCGCTACTGTGGCACTCGCGAAAAAAGCGGTTACCCAGCCCACTGTATTCACTGGGGCGATGTATCAGGATCAATGGTATATGTCGGAAGGCAATAGCTGGGCTGCCACCTTTTTAAAGGATGCCAATGCTGCCTATCTCTGGAAGGATACTCCCGGAACCGGAAGCCTTTCTTTGAGTTTTGAGACGGTTTTCCTCAAAGCCCAGAATGCGGAATTCTGGATTGGGCCTGCCCAATTTACAGCACTACGGGAGATGGCAGATGCCAATCCTCATTATGCGCAATTTGATGCTTTTAAAAATAAAAAGGTATATTCGTCCAGTACTAAAAAAGGGGCTAAAGGTGGCGTACTCTATTATGAAATCGCTCCCAACCGCCCGGACCTGGTCTTAAAAGATATGATTAAAATCCTGCATCCGGAATTGTTACCCGATTATGAGCTTTATTTCTTCGAAAAACTAAACTAATACCCTAACCTCACTGTTCCTTAGCCGTATGAGAAACCAATTTCTTTTCTCGGGACTGATCGTCAGCCTGGTACTTTTATTCCTAATCAATATGAGCCTGGGATCTGTTGCCATACCCCTAAAAGAAGTTTTTACCACACTAACGGGAGGAACATCTGAAAAAAGCACCTGGCAGTATATTATCCTGAATTACCGCCTGCCTAAAGCTTTTACAGCAATAATGGTAGGTATGGGACTTTCGATAAGCGGTTTACTGATGCAGACCCTTTTCCGGAATCCTTTAGCCGGGCCTGATGTATTGGGATTAAGTTCCGGTGCCAGCCTTGGCGTAGCAATGGTCGTGATGGGCGCCGGTTTTTTTCCGGCACTGCTAAGCGGAATACTGCTCTCCCAGTTTAGTATTGTTATCGCCTCCAGCCTGGGTAGCTTTTTAGTGCTGCTGGCGGTACTGGCAGTATCACAACGGCTGAAAGATACGATGGCCATACTGATCGTCGGGCTGATGTTTGGGAGCATTACCAGTTCGGTCGTTAGTGTACTCACCTATTTCAGTTCGGCAGATCAACTCCAGAAATTTA
This sequence comes from Flavobacterium kingsejongi, assembly GCF_003076475.1. Lineage (NCBI taxonomy): Bacteria > Pseudomonadati > Bacteroidota > Flavobacteriia > Flavobacteriales > Flavobacteriaceae > Flavobacterium > Flavobacterium kingsejongi. The sequence continues at coordinate 4,137,912 of NZ_CP020919.1, forward strand.
CCTTTTGGGCACTTGGCAGCCTTGGAAATTTATCCTGGAATTCCATTATCAACCTCAGCACCTGTACACTAATCGGGCTTACCCTAAGCTTTATCAATATCAAACCGCTGAATGCACTCCTACTCGGGGAGAATTATGCCCGCAGCATGGGAGTCGATTACCAACGTACCAAAACACTATTGATTTTTACCACCAGTATCTTAACCGGGAGCATTACTGCCTATGCCGGGCCGATCTTTTTTATAGGGCTGGTCATTCCCCATATTGCGAAATTGGTATTCCAGACCAGCAATCACGCGATCCTTTTTTGGGCAACATTGCTTTTGGGCATTAGTATCATGTTGTTGTGTGATACCATTTCCCAAATGCCGGGTTGCGATTTCACATTGCCCATCAATGCTGTAACTTCAATTATAGGAGCACCTGTGGTAATCTGGCTTTTGCTTGGAAAACGAAAAATGGCGACCTGATGAAACAACATAACACAGTACTCGAAACCCGCAAACTTCAAATTGGCTATTCCCAAAAGGGGAAACACCCCATCATTGGGGATGCAATCGATATACAACTGCAAAAAGGCCAGCTGATTACCCTCGTGGGGGCAAATGGCATTGGTAAATCTACCTTGCTACGAACCATTACCGCAATCCAAAAACCGCTACAGGGTGAGGTACTGCTTCATAACAGGAACCTCCGTGATTTCAATACCCAGCAGCTCGCGCAGGAAATGAGCATTGTATTAACCGAACAGTTGCCGCCCAGTAATCTTACTGTTTATGAATTGGTCGCCCTGGGAAGGCAGCCGTACACCAACTGGCTCGGTAAATTATCTGATTTGGATATTCAAAAAGTACAGCAGGCACTCCAACTGACGCAGATTGAGCATTTGGCAGCCAAAAAACATTATGAGATCAGTGACGGGCAACTTCAAAATGTACTGATTGCAAGAGCACTTGCCCAGGATACGCCGCTAATTATATTGGACGAACCAACCACACACCTTGACCTGCTGCACAAAGCTGCATTATTCCGGTTATTGAAAAAATTAGCTGCTGAAGCTGGAAAATGTATTCTTTTTTCTACCCACGATATTGAGCTCGCCATCCAGATGAGCGACAGTATGATTATCATGCACGATAGTAAAGCGATCCAGGGCACACCGCAGGAATGTATTGCTGATGGCAGTTTCGACCGCATATTCAAGGAAGGTAATATTAGCTTTGATCCGCTACGGGGTATCTTTATTATAGCTTAGCCGCGACTTCTTTGTTTTAACATAAACACAACATAGCGCGTGTAGTATAATCCGTACTTTTATATGGTTAATCCCCAAATACAATAGCTATGGCTTGCCAGTTTACCATTTTTTATAACGGATCCAAACCCGACCTCATCGAAAAAATCAGAAATACCATTGGTGACAAAGGAGAACTGATTGGTGATGAAATCGAAGGGCATTTTGAAGGGCATACCCTCGTAGGCAAATTCACCGGATCGTATCATATCGAACTCCACGATATCGAAATTACCATTACCGATAAACCCTTCCTGATTTCCTGTTCCAAAATCCAGGAAGAATTTGAAAAAGCACTGCAATAATCTATTTTTCAGGCGTTGCCAATTGCCGTAATCCTTCGCCCAGGGCAAAAGCAACAGCATTGGCGATATTATAACTGCGGATCAGTGGGGAAGATGGGATTTTGACATGGTTGGAAAAAGCAGCTAATACCTGCGCACTAAGTCCTACCGATTCTTTTCCAAAAACCAGCCAGTCGCCTTCCTGGAATTCAGCAGAAAGATAGGATTGTGTTGTATTGGAAGTAAAGAGGAATACCCGTGACGGATCCGGAACTGTTTTGATCCAGTCTTCAACAGAAGGATATTCAAACCAGTCCAGGTGTTTCCAGTAATCCAGTCCGGAGCGCTTGAGGTTTTTGTCATTTATTACAAAACCAAATGGATGGATCAGGTGCAGCCTGCTCTGGGTTCCTACACACAAACGTCCAATATTCCCGGTATTATTCGGGATTTCAGGCTCAACCAAAACAACATTCAGCATACTTTTATTTTATAAGGATTACCGCAAAAATACACTTTATCCCATTCAAATACAAAGTCGCCAATGGGGGTTCTATAAACTTTCGAAGAAATTATATAAGCCCAACAACCTCAGATTACACGATCTTTATAGAAACCCTAAATACGATTATCATGGCTACTGAAAAAGACGATAAAAAAGATCTCGGATCCAAAAAAATCAACAATCAGCAACAAACGAATGAAGGTTTTAGCGGTAAAAATCTCCCTAAGGATTATGACCCCTCAAAAAAACTCAATACGGAAACTGAAAAGGATGAGGAAGGACACGAAAATACGGTAAAAAGAGCCCGAAGCGTCGATACGAACACCGCACCCGATGTAGATGAAAGCAATCATACTATGGAAAACGGCAAAACTGTCAAAAAGAACCGGGGTACTTCCAGTGAATCGGAAGATATGGAGACTGCAGAAAACCGGGACAAAAATTCCGATACAGAAAAAAACCGCTATACCAACTCCAATCCGGAGAGCCACAGGGATCGTGGCAATTTTGATGTCAATGAAAAGTAATATAAAAACAAAATCCCGGTTGATGAACAACCGGGATTTTTTATAGTTTTATTTTGCAGCGCGAATGGTCTTCAGCCCTTCCGTCCATTTTACCAATTCTTTGAACTGGACTTCTATAGCCTTATCCATCACTTCATTGGCAACCAATTTTCCATCGGTAATCATTTTTTCGAAAAAAGGAATATTAACCATTTCAAACAGAGGCACTATTTTCTTAGTGGCTAAATCCAGTTTCAATCCATTGGCAGCTCGCGTTCCTGCAGAAACTCCGCCATAACTTACAATTCCACCGGCTTTATACGCCCATTCATGCACTAAATATTCCAGTGCATTCCGTAAAGGCGCAGGATAGGTATGGTCATATTCAGCGGTAACAAAAATATAAGCATCTGCTTCCCCAATAGTGGCACTCCATTTTTTGGTATGCTCATGTTCATATTTTTGTTGGGACGGATGCAGTTTTTCATCCATCAATGGTAATTTTACGACACCAAGATCCAGAAATTCAACTTTGAAATAACCCGAAGCCAGAGCTTTTTCTACTACCCATTGGGCTACAATTGGCCCTTTTCTGCCCGGGCGTACAGTGGACGAAATAACTTTTAACGTATACATAAATTAGTGTTTTGAGGTATTAGTATTCAGGGGTTCTGGGTGATTTTTAGACTCTGTTGTAATCGGGAAACCAATGCACTATACTTTTCTTAATAGCAGTCCCGGAAAGATTTTCAGCCACCGTACGGTGAACCAAATCCGGAAGCTCAGCATCCGGGGCAAACCGTAAGGCAAAAAGCTGGCTGTCGTTGAGTTCTGGCGCTACAAGTTCCAGCCTTTTATTGGTCAGTACATAATACCGGTACCGCAGTTCGTCCCGTACAATCCGGTTTTGCAAGATCAATGCATAATGCTGGCGCACCATATACATACTCCATATTACCAGTGCAATTGTACTACTTATAAAAATCCAAAGCTTCGTATTTTCGGTATCGGTAACCGCATAATAAGCTGAAACAATGAGTAAAATAAGGGTTACTGGATAGAATACAAAATGATGGGGAGGATAGAAACGGATGTGGTTTTCGTAGGATTGCGGTTTCATAGGATTGGTTTTGGTGAACATTCAGGGATTATGCAGGCTCTTGGGGCAGCATAAGCTCCTACAAGGTAATAATTTTTACAAAACAATAGGATGCAACTTAACATTTTACAAACAAAAAAACAGTCCTTATCCTACAGCCCGAACAGTCATTAAATTCATGTTAATTACATAGTGATCAGCATATTATAACCTTACATTTAAGTAGATATAAATTTAATACTTTTAATTATGGCAACTTCTGATAAAAAAACGTCCGGTGCAGGGAAAGCTGTTTCCCAAAAAGAGAAAGAAAAGATTGCAGACAAAGCAGTTGAGAAAAACAAAACCACAAAAAACAGTACGCCAGTACCTAAAAAAGATGCTAAGAAATAACAAAAAAGGCCTGTACAAAATACAGGCCTTATTCTTACTTATCTTTTTACAGCTTCCTTTTCATCATCCCTTTTTACTTCTTACTTTTTACTTTTTACTTCTTATTCCATTCCACATCGATAAGTACCGGAAAGTGGTCGGAAGGATATTTACATTGATCCGAATTGCTTAACACAGCGTATTTTTTCACCGTTATGCCTTTTTTAGAGGTAAAAATATAATCGATACGCATGGTCACCGGTTTTGTAAATTCAAAATTATTAAATGTCCCCGCCGGGCCATACACCAATTCCGCCACCGCTTTCGAATCATTCAGCTGTGACGCAATGTATTGTATAGGCGCACTATCCGACTCCAGGTTAAAATCGCCACTGAGGAAGAAAGGCAGGTTTTGGGTATTAATGGCTTTTATCTTTTCGATAATCAGCTGGGCACTCTTGATACGGGCCACATCTCCTACGTGGTCAAAATGAGTATTAAAAACATAAAACTTTTTGTTAGTGGCCTTATCCTGGAATAAGCCATAGGTACACACTCTTTTATAAGCAGCGTCCCATCCCATGGATACCTGATCGGGATGTTCCGAAAGCCAGAATGTCGCGTTATCCAATAATTTAAATTTGTCTTTGTTGTAAAATATAGCACTGAATTCACCCTGCTCTTTACCATCATCACGGCCTTTACCGATATAACCATAGGTAACCAAACTACTGTCGATATAATGCATCTGATGGGGTAAAGCTTCCTGTACGCCGACGAAGTCCGGGCTGTAAAATTTCAGAAGCCCCACCAGTTTGTCTTTTCGTAACGACCATTGGTTTTCACCATCACTTTTTACATCCAGTCGTAGATTGTAGGACATCAGGCGTGTCGTTTGGGCGGTAACGGTATACAATCCCGAGCATAACAATACTGCAATAACAATAATTTTTTTCATTTTCAAATTCCGATTTTTAAGGTGCTAAATATATAAAAAAGCGACTGCCTGCCCAAATCGCCCGGATTAAATTTGCCATGACAATACATGCGCCTTCTTCCAAATATTTTGAACACAGACCCCAAAACTGGATAAAGAATCACTATTTTTACTTTAAAAAAGCCGGAATGGATAGTATCACCATCTTATTTATCGTTGTCAGCCTTATTATCGGAATCCTCATCGGCCGTTTTATTCTTTCAGGAAGCTCCAAAGCAGTTGCAGCCGAAAAAATAGCAACTTTACAGGAGCAACTGAATCAGATCAAAGAACAGCTGAATCAGGAAAGACAGGCCACCACACAACAACAATCTCAATTGCAGGACGAAAAAGAGCAACTCCGTGCCGAAAAGGAAGACCTCCGGTTACAGCTCACCATTAAAGAAGTCGATTTTGACAACCTCCTGGAACGCAGCAGGGAACAGAAAGCAGAAACGGCAGAACTGCAGGCTAAGTTCACCACCGAATTTGAAAATTTAGCCAATAAAATCCTGGAAGAGAAATCCAGCAAATTCACAGAGCAAAATCGGGAGAACATTAAAAATATCCTTTCGCCACTCCAGGAAAAAATCCTGCATTTTGAAAAAAAGGTGGAGGATAGCCAAAAAGAAAACATAGGGATCCATGCTTCATTACGTGAGCAATTGGTACATCTTCAAAGCCAGAATCTCCGTATTACCCAGGAAGCGGAAAACCTCACCAAAGCCTTAAAGGGCGATAGCAAAATGCAGGGAAATTGGGGTGAACTCATCTTGGAACGGGTACTGGAAAAATCTGGATTGGAAAAAGGGCGCGAATACGAAGTCCAACAGCATTTTACCAATGAGGAAGGTGCTCGTGTCTTCCCCGATGTAGTTATTAATCTTCCCGATGGAAAGAAGATGATTATTGATTCCAAAGTTTCGCTGGTTGCCTATGAACGCTATGTAAATGAAGAAGACGATCAGCAAAAAAATGGGCACCTGCTACAGCATGTCACCTCTTTAAAACGCCATGTGGATCAGTTGAGTGCCAAAAATTACCACGACCTGTATAAAATGGAAAGCCCGGATTTCGTATTGCTTTTCATCCCCATCGAGCCCGCCTTTGCTATCGCGTTAAATACGGATAATAGCCTGTACAATAAGGCCTTTGAAAAAAATATTGTGATCGTCACGCCTTCCACACTATTGGCCACGCTACGAACCATTGACAGCATCTGGGCCAACCAGAAGCAACAGCAAAATGCCTATGAAATCGCACGGCAGGCGGGTGCTTTATACGATAAATTCGAAGGATTTGTAAGTGATCTGGTGAAGATTGGAAAAAAAATGGACGAAGCCAAAAGCGAATATGGAAATGCCATGAATAAGTTAGTAGAAGGGAAAGGCAATATGATCAACAGCATGGAGAAACTCAAAAAAATGGGGGCAAAAGCCAAAAAATCACTCCCGGAAAACATATTGAACAGGGCCGAAGAAGCGTCAGCTACCGAAAGCAATAACACAGATGACGACACCAACGGAACCTCACTTACCTCCAATTTCTTAAATTAACCACCATGAAAAGACTATTGATCCTCATCGGGGCCGCTGCAGTAGCGCTGTTTTTTATTGTTTATACGATTTTATATTTCACCAATTATAGTGAGGGTGTCCGCTCAGGCGAACTCATCAAGCTCACTTCCAAAGGGGTGCTTTTTAAAACCTGGGAAGGCGAAATCAGCCAGGGTATTGCCGGAGCGCAGCTCTTTCAATTCTCCATTACCGATGATGCTGTTGTCGGGCAGTTAGAAAACCTACAGGGGAAATACGTCAAAATTACTTATATCGAACGATATACTTCTTTTTTCTGGCTGGGCGACAGCCGTTATTTTGCGACCAAAGTAGAAGAAGAAACACCTCCTTATCCTAATACAAATTATTGATTTCATGTTAAAGACTTTAAAGACCGTTAAAAACTCAAGGGTTAAAATATCCGAACTGATGTTGCCCTCCCATTCCAATTTCAGTGGCAAAATACATGGGGGCTATATCCTTTCCCTCATGGATCAGATTGCTTTTGCATGTGCCTCCAAATATTCAGGCGTCTACTGCGTCACGGCTTCTATCGATACCGTAGATTTCCTAAATCCTATTGAAATCGGGGAACTGGTAACAATGAAATCCTCCGTGAATTATGTCGGCTCTACATCGATGATCATTGGCATCCGTGTCGAATCCGAAAACATACAAACCGGAAAAGTAAAACATTGCAACTCCTCTTATTTCACTATGGTAGCAAAGGATTCAGAAGGCAATAATGTAAAGGTTCCCAAGCTGATATTGACGGATTTTGATGACGTAAGGCGCTTTTACAATTGCGTAAAACGGATCAACCTAAAAAAGGAAAAATCACATCACGAAGAAAATTTTGATCATACGACCCAGGAAGCCATAGCCGGACTGGAACAGTATAATGTGATCCTGGATATGAAACAACCTTCTTAATCCATTATACGGTATGAGAATCCCAACACTATTTCTGGCCAGCGCACTTACAATGGCCCTTATAGCCTGTACAGACAAAAAGGAAACCACTGCTATTCCCGAAGAATCGGTCTCTGATACGTTATCTAACGCTACAGAAACAAAAAGGCCGGAAGCTCAAATTGAATCGGATACCGTGACATTTGTACAGTACAATGATGATGGGGACTATTTTTTCATGCTGGTACAAAAAAACAACAGCAGCTACCCCCTGATTTATGACTGGGAAAATTCCGGTGCCTATGACTTTCATCGCGGCGATGTTTTACAGGTGACCTGGAAAAACGATACGATCACCATTGCAGGAGACAATGAAAGTCGCGAATTAGCTGCCAAAGCATTAACCGCGCGAAAGATCAAAGACGGAGCCGTATCAAAGTTCCGTAAGCAGCATCCGAATCCAATGAAGTATACCTATACCGAAGACCTAACCGATTCGTTCAGGGATAAACTCTACCTGCTGACCGAATATTATATCGCCAACAGTAAAGATCCTCTTGTAACCCTTGTAACCAAGAACCCAAAGGCAGCAATTCAATATTCTATTGAAAAACAGCAACGGGACTCAAAGGAATACTATGCGATTGGGATCTCCAATGAAACGTCAGAAAACAAGGCCGTTTTTCATTGGCTCTATATCGATCCGGAAGAAATGATAATTTATGATTATGATCTGCCCAATGACAAATTACTCTTTTTTCCGTAACGATACTCCATAAAAAAAGCCCCATTAGGGGCTTTTTTATTATTTACTCAGGTACATTTTCCTCCTGGAATACAATTCATAGAACTGATCATCTTTCAGGTCGTCGATAAACAATATACTCTCTCCTGTAGATTTCATTTCTGGTCCGAGGGCTTTATTCACGCCATTGAATTTGCTGAAAGAGAATACCGGTTGCTTGATGGCAAACCCTTTAAGCTGTGGATTAAACTTGAAGTCTGTTACTTTGTTGTGTCCTAACATCACTTTCGTAGCATAATTCACATAAGGCTCACCATACGCTTTCGCGATAAATGGTACCGTTCTGGAAGCTCTTGGATTGGCTTCAATAATATATACAGTGTCATCTTTAATGGCGAACTGGATGTTGATTAATCCTACTGTTCGTAAAGCCAGTGCTATTTTTTTCGTATGGTCTTTAATCTGTTGCATTACAAATTCACCCAGATTGAAAGGAGGCAATGTAGCATTAGAATCTCCGGAGTGCACCCCACAAGGCTCAATATGCTCCATAATTCCGATGATGTATACATTTTCACCGTCACAGATTGCATCTGCTTCCGCTTCAATCGCTCCGGCCAGATAGTGGTCTAACAGCAATTTATTGCCCGGAATACTGCGTAGCAGGTCGATAACATGCTCTTCCAGTTCTTTTTTGTTGATGACAATTTTCATCCCCTGGCCACCCAATACATAAGAAGGGCGCACCAATAATGGGAAGTCCAACTGATCGGCAAGTGCCGAAGCTTCATCAGCGGTTTCTGCAATTCCAAATTGAGGGAAAGGAATATCAAGTTCCGTCAGCAATTCAGAAAAACGTCCGCGGTCTTCTGCTAAATCCAGGGCATCAAAACTGGTTCCCAGAATCTTAATTCCATATTTAGAGAGCTTTTCAGCCAGTTTCAAAGCCGTTTGGCCTCCCAACTGCACAATTACTCCTTCTGGTTTCTCATGCTGAATGATTTCATAGATGTGTTCCCAGAAAACAGGCTCGAAGTACAATTTATCAGCCGTATCAAAATCGGTAGAAACCGTTTCCGGGTTACAGTTGATCATGATCGTTTCATAACCGCATTCTTTGGCAGCCAGTACCCCATGTACACAGGAATAGTCAAATTCAATTCCCTGTCCAATCCTGTTAGGTCCTGAACCCAGTACCACAACTTTTTTCTTATCCGTTACGATACTTTCGTTATGAACGTATCTTTTTCCGTCTTTACTCTGTATTTCCGCTTCAAAAGTAGAATAGTAATAAGGCGTTTTAGCGGTGAACTCTGCAGCGCAGGTATCCACAAGCTTAAACACTCTTTTTACATCCAGTTCTTCACGGCGTTTGTATACCTGGCTTTCGAGGCAACCCGTCATGTGGGCAATCTGTCGGTCGGCAAAACCTTTTTGTTTCGCTTCCAGCAGCAATTCTTTTGGCAGGCTCTCGATTTTAAAACCGGACAGCTCTTTTTCCAGCGCATACAATTCCTCGTATTGTTTCAGGAACCACATGTCTATTTTCGTAATCTCATGGATGGTGCTCAATGGAATTCCCATTTGAATGGCATCATAGATTACAAAAACACGGTCCCAACTCGCAAAAGTCAGTTTTTCAATGATCTGGTCATAATTGGTATAACTTTTACCATCAGCGCCCAGTCCATTTCTTTTGATTTCCAGCGATTGTGTCGCTTTGTGCAATGCTTCCTGGAACGAACGTCCAATTCCCATCACCTCACCTACTGATTTCATCTGAAGTCCTAACGTTCTGTCAGCCCCTTCAAATTTATCAAAATTCCATCGTGGTATTTTTACGATTACATAATCCAGTGTCGGCTCAAATAAAGCTGATGTAGATTTGGTTATCTGATTTTGAAGCTCATCCAGGTTATACCCCAAAGCCAGTTTGGAGGCAATTTTAGCGATTGGATAACCCGTAGCCTTCGATGCCAAAGCCGAAGAACGCGATACCCTTGGGTTGATCTCAATGGCTACAATATCTTCTCTTTCGTCTGGTGAAACTGCAAATTGCACGTTACAGCCTCCGGCAAAATTCCCGATACTGCGCATCATTTTGATTGCCATATCCCGCATTCTCTGGAATGTTTTGTCTGACAATGTCATTGCTGGTGCTACTGTGATAGAATCACCGGTGTGGATTCCCATAGGATCCATATTTTCAATGGAGCAGATAATCACCACATTATCGTTTTGGTCCCTTAAAAGTTCCAATTCGTATTCTTTCCAGCCCAATAGTGCTTTATCGATCAATACTTCATGAATTGGAGAAGCTTCCAGTCCACGGGTCAGAAGGTCATCGAAATCTTCTTTCTTGTGTACAAAAGCAGCCCCGGTTCCCCCTAATGTAAAGGATGGACGTATTACCAAAGGAAATCCGAATTCCTGAGCGATTTCTTTTCCTTCCAAAAAGGAAGTCGCTGTTTTTGCCGGAGCAAAAGGAATATCAATACGGGTTAACAGCTGCTTGAACTGTTCCCGGTCCTCTGTAATGTTGATGGCATTAATGTCCACTCCTATCAGGCGTACGCCAAAATCCGACCAGATTCCTTTTTCATCTGCTTCCAAACATAAGTTCAATGCCGTCTGCCCACCCATTGTAGGCAAAACAGCATCAATTTGTGGATGCTCTTTCAGGATCTCAATAATTGATTTTGTCGTTAATGGCTTTAAGTAAACGTGATCCGCCATAGAGGGATCCGTCATGATCGTAGCAGGATTGGAATTGATAAGGATTACTTCGATTCCTTCCTCTCTGATGGAACGTGCAGATTGTGAACCAGCATAATCAAATTCGCAGGCCTGACCGATAACAATAGGACCTGAACCGATGATTAAAACTGATTTGATAGAAGTGTCTTTAGGCATTGTATGAAGTTTGTTGTTGTGTCGTTTTTAAAAAAATTCGGATCTTAAAACCGAGTAGGGATACTTTACGCATTCGTACTCAAACTTTTAAGGAAAAGATATAAAAAAAGGCGTTACTAAAAAATAGTAACACCTTTATTTATGTTTATACAAACATTATTTTTTGTGTCTTGGTTCACAAGAAACAGTTAATTTGTGTCTTCCTTTAGCTCTTCTACGAGCAAGCACTTTTCTACCATTGGCAGAAGCCATTCTGTCCATAAATCCGTGCTTATTTCTTCTTTTTCTTTTCGATGGTTGAAACGTTCTTTTGCTCATTGCTTTGTATCTTTAAAAATCTTAATTAAATATCTTTTTATAGGTTCGAAATCAATGCTGTTCCAAAACCGAGTGCAAATATACAAAGACTTTTTTTCTGGCAAGTGCTTTTCTAAAAAATATTTTAAATCAATTTAAATATTATTCCCCGGGCTCAGGAAGGGCTAATTATCAGCAAATACCGCGTATTTCTATGCTAAACTTTTTTCTTCTGCTCATTGGATTTTATTACCTTTGCGAACTTAAACACAAAAACATACTATGTTTCATAAAAATATCAAACTTTTTATCGCTGCATTGATTATTGCTACAGCGATCTGGCAATTTACAGAAGGCAATATTGGTAACGGAATTTTCCTACTCTTATTCTCTTCTGTTTTTATCTTCCTGTATTTTAAAAATGAATTGATCCTATTGGCCTTTTTAAGCCTGAGGAAACAGGATTTTCCAGGTGCTTTAAGATGGCTGAACCTGATTAAGAACCCAGAAACTGCTTTGGTTCAAAAACAACAGGGTTACTACAACTACCTTAATGGATTAATGTTATCACAAACGAATTTGGGTCAGGCAGAGAAATATTTCAAAAAAGCAATTGCCCTAGGCCTTAATATGGATCAGGATCTGGCACTGGCCAAATTGAACCTTGCCGGTATCGCGATGACCAAACGCCGTAAACTGGAAGCCACAACATTACTTAATGAAGCGAAGAAACTGGACAAACAGAATATGCTGAAAGAACAGATCAAACAAATGAAAGATCAGTTAAAGAGAATCTAAATACATCCCCGTATAAAACAAAAAAGAACCGCCTGAAAGCGGTTCTTTTTTGTTACAGTCCATTCCAACGGATTAATATCCTTTTAAAGGGATTTCAATGGTATATTTTTTACCTGCTGTATTGGTTAGCTTCCGGTCTCTCAACCATGGGTTATGGATTTTCAAGATCTTATAATTAATGCCCTGGTCTTTTGCAAAAGCAGCCAGATCTTCTATTGAAGAATCAATTTCAACTTTCTTAGTAGGAATGACAGCGTACAAATCCTGCGGTGCCACATTAAAACTATATTGTACCGGATTTTTCATAATCTCTTTCAGCGCCAGGATACGGAACACATAACGGGACGTTTCCTCGGTCAGCAACAGGTCATAGTAATCGGTAACCCCCTGAATGGTGATTTGTTTGTTTACACCACCCATACCCCCATTATAAGAGGCAGCAGCCAGTGTCCAGGTACCGAATTTCTTTTTGGCATCTAACAGGTACCGGCAGGCAGCTTCGGTAGATTTCTCCAAATGGTAACGCTCGTCCACAACATCATTCACTTCCATACCGCGTTCTTTAGCCGTCTCGGGCATAAACTGCCAAAATCCACGGGCTCCGGCAGAAGAAACTGCATTGGTAAGGCTACTTTCGATCACCGCTAAATATTTAAAATCATCCGGAATTCCATTTTTCTTTAAGATCGGTTCAATTACCGGAAAGAAACGGTTGGCCCTTTTGATAATCAGTAAGGTTGATGCATCAAGATTGGCATTTACCAGCAATTCGCGGTCAAATCGTTCTTTGACATCTGTTATCGTTAACGGAGTCTCTTCTCCCGCAAAGTCAATCCTTGCTGAAAAATAAGTCCCTGCTTCATAGGTTTTCGTCTTTTCTAATCCTGCATTCGACGTCGCATGGATCAAAATCCCGCTGACAAATACTACTGAGGCAATCATGCCGGTTTTTTTTATCCAGTCCATTTTCTCTTTTTAATTTATTTAATTTTCTATTGGTACAAAAATCAGTCCAACATCAGTCCCCATTGATTTTTGCTTCTTTTATTTCCCCAGGATCAAATCTGGAAGGTGCTCATTCAGCCATTTGAACTTACTGATAATCATAATATGAGTCCCTGAAGGCACTGCTAAAAAATCACCTTTAATATATTTTGGCGGAAAAACTTCATCAGCATCTCCATGGATATGTATCACATTGGCATCAGCTTCTACCCGATCCCACATAATAATTTGCTCCAGCGCCCAATCTAAGTATTTTCGTTCCCGCATGGACAGAAATTTCTCATAGAGCTTAATCCGCTGTTGCACCTTTTCTCCCCGAAAAGGCAATTTCGCCAAAAGTTCAATATTGCCCATAAACCGTGTAGGAATGAGCTTATACGCCTTAGTCGTTTTGGCAAACCGCATCCGCCTTGGAAATTCCAGATTACTTTTGACACTTGAAATGATAATAATCTTTTTAGGCTTTAAAAACTGCGCCATTTCCTGGACCAGCACCCCTCCAAAAGACACCCCGACCAAAACCGGATTTTCCTGGGTAACCTGAGCTGCCATCCGCTTTGCGTATTGGCTGAGCGTCTCGCCTTCGAGCGGCAATGTCCATTCCAGAAGAATGGTTTCAAAAGTATCCTCAGGCAGCCTGATCCGTTCAAAAATAGCGGAACTTGCTGCTAAGCCGGGCATAAAGTATACAGGAATTCTGCTCATTACAAGTGTTTTAACGCTATTATAACAGGAATTACGGTTTTTTATTACGTAATTTGTATTAAATTTTCTGACAGTATCGGCAGGCCTCAAAGATATCCCCTTCCCGAATTTTAATGTTTAAAGTGGTAGTGCCAATCCAGCTATTTGACACAGTGCCCAAAATGCCATACTACCAACAACAGTACACTATCGTCTTAAAATTTAATACTCAAAAATAGTTTTTTTATTGTAAAAACATCTTCATATTATTTTAATTAATTGATAAAATATGCAATCACGTTTATTCCCTGAAAGCGAGAGAGGAAAAGCCGATATGGGTTGGCTGAAAGCCAATTTTTCCTTTTCGTTCGGCAATTATTACAATCCCGAAAGCGTACAATTTGGAATGCTTCGTGTACTGAATGACGATACTATAGGGGCAGGAATGGGATTTGGCACCCACCCGCATGAAGATATGGAAATCATTACCATTCCCCTGGAAGGTGGGCTTACCCATCGTGACAGCCTGGGCAATGAGGCCACAGTACGTTTTGGAGAAGTTCAGGTGATGAGCGCAGGTACCGGCGTCCGCCATTCCGAAATGAATGCAAGCGCCACAGAAGCCGCCAAAACATTACAGCTCTGGATTTTTCCCGAAAGAGAAGACGTCACACCGCGTTATGACCAAAAATCATTTGACCTCGAGCAACACCGGAACAGCCTCGTAACTATCGTTACCCCCGAAAATAAAAATGACGGCAATGCATTATGGATCCACCAGCAGGCCTACCTGCACCTGGGTATTTTTGATGCCGGAAAAACGACTACTTACACCGTAAAACAAAAAGAGAATGGGGTTTACCTTTTTCTTATAGCAGGAGAAATTGAAATTAATAATCAAACTATTCACCAGCGTGACGCCTATGGCATTGTTGATTTTGAAACTTTCGAAATTAAAACCAATGCCCTTTCCAAAATACTGGTGATTGAAGTTCCAATGAAGCACAGCAATTAATTATGGACATTAAAGACAATGAATTCTCAAGACAATTTGAAACCACTTCCGATGGGCATCTGGTTTCAATAGAATATTCTTTTCAGGAGCGCAAGATTTTCTTAACCCGGATTAATATCCCGGAACAATTTGAAAATCCCGAATTTATTAATGATTTTTTAAAAGAAATCATGGCTATTGCAGAGGAGCGGAAGCTAAAAGTGGTGCCGACACATCCAAAAATAGCCGCTTTTTTCCGTAAAAATCCGGTTTACAAAAACTTACTACCTCCCGGCATCCGGATTTAAAGTTTCAAATAAATTCTATTAAAAACGCCTGTAATTTGATTTACAGGCGTTTTTAGTTTCGAAAAACATTTTTATCTTTAGCACATGGATCAGGAAAAAAACACCCAAATCATTAGTTTTTTTGAAAATATCGAAAAATATTATGGCTCAAAAACTGAAATCACCGAAGGCTTGTGCACCAAAGCAGATGATTTTGACACCCATTTCACCACGTGGAACCTATCTGAATTTACACTTATCCGTTCCGGTTACCGGAAAAATGGAGACCGGATGATGCTGGAAGGTAAAAAGATGTATTATGAAATCTCCGCAGCGCGGATTGTCAATTTTGAGCAAAAGGGACGCAATGTTTTTGAGTTCATAGAAATCTATAGCGACTCCGTATTCCGGATCACGACTTTAAAATTTCATTACAGCCGGTAGCAACTAAGCTTTGACCAGCGCCTCCAAAAATTCCATACGCACCGATCCATCTTCATCAATACGCGTTAGGGTAACCCGATGCAACGTATTTACGAGTTCAGGATTCCATGGTGTTTTCACCTTTACATAGTTCTCTGTAAATCCGTGGATGTATCCTTCTTTATTTTCACTTTCAAATAATACTGTTCGGTCAGTTCCCAACTGGCTTTCATAAAATGCACGCCGCTTTTTAACCGAAAGGCCACGTAACATCTTACTTCTTTTAGCCCGGACATTTCCTGGCACTACCCCCTCCATTAAGGCCGCAGCCGTATTATCACGCTCTGAATAAGTAAAGACATGCAGGTAAGAAATATCCATTTCGTTGAGGAAATGATAGGTTTCTAAAAAGTGCTCATCTGTTTCTCCCGGAAAGCCTACAATCACATCCACACCAATACAGGCATGAGGCATTACTTCACGGATTTTATTCACCCGCTCTGTATAGACTTCACGCAGGTACCGACGGCGCATTAATTTAAGGATATCATTGCTGCCGGATTGTAGTGGAATATGAAAATGAGGTACGAAAGTGCGGCTTTTCGAAACAAATTCAATCGTTTCATTACGCAATAAGTTTGGTTCTATTGAAGAAATACGAAGACGTTCAATCCCTTCCACTTTATCCAATTCCTGAACCAATTCATAGAATGTATGTTCGTGCTTTTTATTTCCAAATTCCCCTTTTCCATAATCCCCGATATTCACACCCGTCAAAACAATTTCACGAATGTTCTTCTCCGAAATCTCTTTGGCATTTTTCAGGACATTTTGCAGCGTATCACTTCGGGAGATCCCTCTTGCCAATGGGATTGTACAATAAGTACATTTATAATCACAACCATCCTGCACCTTTAAAAAAGCACGGGTTCGGTCCCCGATGGAATAACTGCCTACGTAAAAGTCGGCTTCAGAAATCTCACAGGAATGCACTTCTCCAAAATCATTTTTAGAGAGGTCATTGATATAATCAGTAATATTAAATTTTTCCGTAGCCCCCAACACCAGATCCACACCATCAACAGCAGCGAGTTCTTCCGGTTTCAGTTGGGCATAGCAGCCTACAGCTGCCACAAAAGCTTTATCGTTATTTTTCAGGGCTTTCTTTACTACCTGCTTGAATTGCTTATCGGCATTTTCGGTAACCGAACAGGTGTTGATTACATAAATATCGGCTACTTCTTCAAAATCTACCCGATCAAAACCTTCACCCTCAAAGTTACGGGCAATGGTAGACGTTTCTGAAAAATTCAGTTTACATCCCAACGTATAAAAAGCTACTTTTTTTCTATTTTCCATATCATTAATCCTCTTTTCCATTCCTTAATTCCACTGTAAAAAATACCGGCATTAAATCCTTTTCAAAATACACCAACAAACCTACATTTCGACTGCAGCCCGGTTGGTATTGATTTCCTTGTACTTTACAGCTTCTTTTACCGAACCGCAACCATATTTCCAACAGTGGGTTCTCTTCAAAAAAGAGGATGCAAATTTACATACAATAATCAAGAAATAAAACCTAATGAATTATTATATTTGTATAGATTTCAAACCCAATACTGCATGCAACACACTCAAAAACAAAAAGATAATCCTGAATTGCACCTTTAGTGGTGTTGCACAAAACGATTTACCTGTTTCCCAAATTAATATGCGTTGCAAAATCCTTCCGAGTAACCTGCACCTTATAACACCATAGATCCAAATTAAATGCGCTTAGCCCTTTATAGTTTTTATTGTATCCTGACCCTTTCATTCGTTTCCTGTAACAAGGACACCACCACCGATCGTGATGATTTGGTTTTCCGCTATAACGAAAATGCAACGGTAAATTCGTTAGATCCGGCATTTGCAAAAATCCGTCCCTCCATCTGGATTTGCAATCAAATTTTCAGCGGACTCGTACAACTGGATGACAGCCTGAATATCAAACCTGAAATTGCAAAATCATGGACGATTTCGGAAGATGGCAAAACCTATACATTCACCCTCAGGAATGATGTTTATTTTCATAAAAGCCACTACTTTGGACCGGACAGCACCCGAACGGTAAAAGCATCGGACTTTGAATACAGCCTGAACCGGCTTCTTGACGAGGATATTGCTTCCCCAGGCCGTTGGATACTGCAGAGTGTGGCTCATTTTGAAGCTAAAAATGATAGTATATTCGAGATCAAACTCAATAAGACTTTTCCCGGATTCCTGGGATTACTATCGATGAAATATGCCTCGGTAGTCCCTAAAGAAGTAATCGAAACGCCTGGCTATGATTTTCGTTCACAACCTATAGGTACCGGCCCTTTCCAGTTTAAATTTTGGGAAGAAAATGTAAAGCTTGTCCTGAGAAAAAATCCGCTTTATTTTGAAAAAGACAATCATAATGTAGCACTTCCTTACCTGGAAGCCATCGCAGTGACTTTCCTTCCCGATAAACAAAGTGGTTTTCTGCAGTTTGTTCAGGGAAAGTTGGATTTCGTATCCGGTCTTGATCCCTCCTACAAAGATGAGATCCTCACCCAAAAAGGAGCATTGCAACCCAAATACAAAAATGAAGTAGACATGATTACCGGTCCTTACCTGAACACCGAATACCTGGGTTTCAAAATGGATAGTAAAGAAGGCCCGGTACTCGATAAAAGAATACGTCAGGCGATGAACTTTGGCTTTGATCGCAGTAAAATGATCCTTTATTTAAAAAATGGCATGGGAACACCCGCTGTAAATGGGATAATCCCAGCCGGACTACCTGGTTTCGCAGCTATTCCCGGTTATGATTACAATCCTGAAAAGGCAAAAGCACTGGTCATGGATTATAAAAAAAGTACCGGTAAAAATCCGGAATTAATGATGAGCACCACCAGTTCCTATCTGGATATTGCAGAATTCCTACAGCGGGAATGGAGCAAAATAGGCATCAGCACACAAATCGATATCAATCCCCCTTCTACCCTTACCCAGTCCATTTCAACCGGAAAAGTAAGTTTTTTCAAAGCCAGCTGGATAGCCGATTACCCGGATGCCGAAAATTACCTCTCATTGTTTTACAGCAAAAACTTTTCGCCAAACGGCCCGAATTATACCCACTTTAGCAATACCGAATTTGATCGTTTGTATGAACAGGCATTTTCCGAAAGCGATACTCAGAAGCGGTTGTTACTTTACCAAAAAATGGATGCTTTAATGATCGAAGAAGCACCTGTAATTCCGCTATTTTATGACAAAGCAGTACGTTTTACCCGAAAGAATG
This sequence comes from Flavobacterium kingsejongi, assembly GCF_003076475.1. Lineage (NCBI taxonomy): Bacteria > Pseudomonadati > Bacteroidota > Flavobacteriia > Flavobacteriales > Flavobacteriaceae > Flavobacterium > Flavobacterium kingsejongi. Next base: position 4,156,872 of record NZ_CP020919.1, read on the forward strand.
TATCCGGATTGGGCATTAATCCATTAAATTTACTCGTAGTCAAAAGAGTGCAAAAGAAACCCGAAGCAAAGTGATACAGGACAATTCCTAATTGTTTCCAAAATCAAATGCTATTTTGCGCTCCTATTCATACATTTGAATGGCAAAAAATTTGCACGTTATGAAAATCCTCCTCATAGAAGACGAAGCCGGTTTACGGGAAGTAATCCAGCAATCCCTTGAAAAAGAGCTCTATATTGTCACCACAGCACACGATTATATTTCCGGGCTGGACAAACTGAGCTCCTATGATTACGATTGCATCCTAATCGACATCATGTTACCCAATGGCAGCGGACTGGATCTCGTTGCCGAACTGAAAGCCCAAAAGAAAAAAGAAGCGGTTATCATCATATCTGCAAAAGATGCTGTTGACGAAAAGGTGAAAGGTCTTGACCTGGGTGCAGACGATTACCTGAGTAAGCCATTTCACCTCGCCGAACTTCATGCCCGGATTAAATCTGCTATTCGCCGGAAAAGCCATGATGGTGACAACGAAATCAAATGGAACAATGTGACCCTGGCACCAGAACAACGATCCGTTAGCGTTAACAAACTCCCCCTTACCCTCAACCGAAAGGAATTTGATCTTTTATATTATTTCGTCATCAACCCGAACCGGCTGATCAACAAAACGGCGCTGGCAGAATATGTCTGGGGTGACCATACCGATCAGGCGGACAACCTTGATTTCGTCTATTCTCAGATTAAAAATCTCAGAAAAAAACTCAAAGAAGCCGCTGCCGAAATTGACATACAGGCCGTGTATGGCATTGGCTATAAAATGATCGACCATTATTAGAAAAAGAACCATGTTTACACTAAAAAAAAGAGGCAGTTCCCTACAACATTACACGTTACGCTATTTAGCCATTGCACTGCTGGTCGTCATTGCTGTATGGGCAAGCCTTTTTTATGCTGTAATCCTGGACGAAGTCTATGACAATATTGATGACGGCCTGAAAAACTCTAAAATCATCATTACCCGTGAAGCGTTTGCCAACGAGCAATTGCTCAACACTCCAAAATTCGGGGTCAATCAGTTTATTATCACACCACTGCCCAAAGGAGAGTATTCCTATAAAGATGAGATTAAAACGACCTTTAAATTCATGGAATATGACGATGATGATGAACCTGTGCGTGTCCTAAAAACTGTCTTTAATGATGCCAAAGGCAATCCACACCGTCTGGAAATCCGGGCTTCTATCGTAGAAGAAGACGAACTGCTGGAAGACTTGCTTTTCGCATTGATTTTCCTGTATATCATGCTCGTGATAAGCATTTTAGCCATTAACAATATTATCCTCAAACGGGCATGGAAATCTTTCTACAAAATTTTAGACCAGCTTCGGCTTTTCAGGATCGGAACCGGAACCGCATTCAAATCCCCGGATTCCCATATTAATGAGTTCAAAATTTTAGGCAAGGAACTGGAAGAAATGCTACAGCGCAATGAGGTTATCTATTCGAGCCAAAAACAATTCATCGAAAATGCCTCCCATGAACTGCAGACACCATTAGCCATCAGCATCAACAAACTGGAACTCTTTGCAGAAAACAACCTGTTGCCGGAAGATCAAATGACTGAAATCGGAAAAATCAGTGATACGTTATCCAGGCTTGTCCGGCTGAACAAATCCTTATTAATGCTTTCTAAAATCGAAAATCAGCAATACCCGGATGAAGAACCTATTACTTTCAATGAATTACTCCCAGAGATTACCGATGATTTTTCAGATTTAGCTACATACAAACAACTGACTATTTCGATCGTTCCAAAAGCTTCTCTTGTTTTTAAAATGAACAAAGGCCTGGCCGTAGCACTGATCAACAACCTGCTAAAAAATGCCATTATTCACAATCATCCCGGTGGATTTGTTACGATTACGATTGCCCACAACAGCATCGAAATCACCAATTCAGGACCCGCAAAAGCCTTAGACACCAACTCTATCTTCAACCGCTTCTCCCGGCACACTACACAAGAGCAATCGACAGGATTAGGGCTGGCCATTGTAAAATCGATAAGCACTACGTACCGACTTGACATCCAGTACTCGTTTGATGCTAACCATCATTTTACAATTGTTTTTCCTGTCCGTTAAATTCGTATATTTAAGCTATCCGAACCTGTTTTTTTTGTTTTTTACAGAAAATAAAATCATTCCCAAATGTTTCCAGTTTCGGGATATAGCTTTGTATAGAATTTAAAAACGAATTGATTATGAAAACCATGGACACCCTCAAAAAGTACAGTATTATCGCCGTCTTTCTAATTTTTACAGGCCTTTCTGCAACAGCGCAAAAAACAAGTATTACCGCACAGCAATTGCCGGCGACTGCTCAGGATTTTTTAAAGAAACATTTTACCAACCAGAAAACAGCTTACATCCTGAAGGATGCAGAAACCTTTTCAACAGAATATAAAGTACAGTTGGAAAATGGTATCGAAATTGAATTTGATAAAAAGGGAAACTGGGAAGAAGTAGATGGAAATAAAAATAAAATTCCCTTTGCGATCCTTCCGAAAAATATAGCAACGTACGTAACGACTAATTACAAAAATACAGAAGTGGTTAAAATTGAAAAAGGAAATTGGGATTATGAAGTCAAACTTAACAATGGCCTGGAATTAAAATTCAACGCCAAAGGTGAATTTTTAAGACTGGACGACTAATCCACGCTATCTCAGCATAGCAGCATAGCAGCACTACAAAAAGGTTGACACAAAAAATCCACGAGGAATACCCGTGGATTTTTTTATATGTGAGAAATTTATTCTTTTCTGTATTTTTTTGTTTCTTCAAAAACATGCTCCAAAATGGCAGCATCTTCTGCTGAAAACACTACATCACGTCTTGCCATTACAATCCTTGCGGTTTCAAAAGCTTTTTTGGTAAGGTATGTGGTAAATCCGGAGGCCCCACCCCAGGAGAAACTGGGAACAAAATTACGGGGAAATCCACTACCAAAAATATTGGTACTTACTCCTACGACTGTTCCGGTGTTAAACATAGTATTGATCCCACATTTACTGTGGTCTCCCATCATAAGTCCACAAAACTGCAACCCTGTTTTAGCAAAGCCTTCCGTTTCATAACTCCACAATTTCACTTCTTCATAGTTATTTTTAAGATTGGAGTTATTGGTATCAGCTCCAAGATTACACCATTCGCCCAGGACAGAATTTCCCAAAAAGCCATCATGCCCTTTATTGGAATAGGCAAACAACACCGAATTACTTACCTCTCCTCCAATTCTGGAATACGGCCCTACAGTGGTTGCACCATACACTTTAGCGCCCATTTTCACTTGCGCCCCTTCACACAAAGCAAAAGGCCCCCTAATGATTGAGCCTTCCATTATTTCGGTATCTTTTCCGATATAAATCGGTCCGGTGGAGGCATTCAGGGTTACAAATTCCAATTTGGCACCTTCCTCAATAAAAATATGCTGCGATGCAATCGCATTCACACTGGAAGGAATCGGTTGTGAAGTCCGGTATTCTGTCAGCAATTCATAATCTTCCCGTATTGCCCGGTCATTTTTGGCAAAAATATCCCAGGTGTGCTGAATTTGTATGGCACCTTCTTCATAGGAGATCACTTCATATTCATCAAAATCTACTTCTTCCTGCGATTCCTGAGTATAAAAAGCAATTATTTCTTCTCCCTGGAAAATAGCCTGCATGGGTTCCAGGTTTTTTACCAGTTCTGACAACACTTCATTCGGCAGGAAAGAAGCATTAATCATAATATTATTTTCCATTTCAACCATCGGGAATTTTTCCGATAAGTACTCTTCCGTTACCGTGGTCGTGGTATACCCAAGGTATTTTTCCCATTTTTCACGAATGGTCAGAATTCCTACCCGAATTTCAGCAACGGGACGTGTAAAAGTAAAAGGCAGCAAGGCATTTCTTACTGTTCCGTCAAAAAGGATATAGTTCATTGTTTTATTTTCTGATTTGAAACCCAAAAGTAATTAAAAAAAAGTTCTTCCCGAAGCTTCCGAATAAAGATCGGCTCTATCGTTTTCATTTTTTCCCAATAAAAAAGCCTTCCGATTGGAAGGCTTTTTCTATACAGTACAAACAAACTATTCTTTCTTAGCGTGTTTAGCATATTTAGTTTTGAATTTATCAATACGTCCTGCAGTATCGATAAGTTTAGATTTACCGGTATAAAATGGGTGAGATGTTCTGGAGATCTCCATTTTAATAACTGGGTATTCAACACCATCAACTTCAATCGTTTCTTTTGTATCTGCAGTAGACTTTGCAATGAACACATCTTCGTTTGACATGTCTTTGAATGCTACTAATCTGTAATTTTCCGGGTGAATTCCTTTTTTCATCTTTGTAAATATTATTTTTTTATTTGTTTAGCTGTATTTGTCCTGAAGCTTTTTCCTTATCAGAAAAAGGTGTAAACAGCATACAACTTTTTTAGGTTTAACTTTTTAGGTTATTTTCAGGCTGCAAATTTACAATTATTTTTTAATTACCAAACCATTAACGTCTTTTTTTTCATAAACATGGTGAATGATTTTTACCACACTATGTTTTAGGATTTGCTATATTTGTACCTTAATAAATATACACCATGGATAAAACTGTTTCGCCAGCCAAATCATCGCTCAATTTCGGCATTCTATTTGGCATTATCATGATTCTTGAATTTGTCATTTCTTATGTTGCAGATCTTGATCCTCAGAAAAACCGATCTGTCGGGATTATTACCAGCGTAATGAATTACATGGTGCTTCCTGTTATCTTTATCGTATTAGGTTCTCTCTCCTATAAAAAGAACCACAATGGCGGCTATATTTCCTTTTCGGAGGTCTTAAAAATCGGGATATCCATTACGGTGCTGGCAGCCTTGCTTTTTTCCTTATTCAATGCGGGATTCAATTATGTATTTCCTGAATTTGTAGAAAAATCAATGTCTCAGATTCGTGAAGTGATGCTCGAGCAAAGCCCTAACATGACCGAAGACCAGGTAGAAAATGCTTTAATGATGACTAAAAAATTCATGAATCCACTGATTTCAATTCCATTGACCATTGCGATGTATGCTTTTTTCGGTTTATTATGGTCCCTTATCGTAGGTGCTTTTGTAAAAAATGACAAACCTTCCGGATATTAATATATGAACTTATCTATAGTTATACCCCTTCTGAACGAAGAAGAATCCCTGAATGAATTATACAGCTGGATCACAAAGGTTATGGATGCGAATCGCTTTTCCTATGAGATCCTGTTTATTGATGACGGGAGCACAGATCAGTCCTGGCCTATTATTGAGCAGCTTTCAGCACGGGACACTGCTGTAAAAGGTATTCGTTTTTTAAAAAATTATGGCAAATCACAGGCGCTGCATGCAGGATTTGCAAAAGCATCAGGTGATGTCATCATCACCATGGATGCCGATTTACAGGATAATCCGGAAGAGATTCCAGAATTATATGCAATGATCGTTGACAAAGGCTATGATTTGGTTTCCGGCTGGAAAAAGAAACGATTTGATTCGGTAGTTTCTAAGAACCTGCCTTCCAAACTATTCAATTGGGCTGCACGAAAAACATCCGGAGTAGCACTGAATGATTTCAATTGTGGTTTAAAAGCTTATAAGAAAGTCGTTGTCAAAAACATTGAAGTGTCCGGTGAGATGCACCGTTACATTCCCGTCTTGGCAAAAAATGCAGGCTTTGGGAAAATCGGCGAAAAAGTCGTGTTACACCAGGCCCGAAAATACGGTACTACAAAATTTGGTATGGAACGTTTTATCAATGGGTTCCTGGACCTGATTACCATCTGGTTCCTGTCCCGTTTTGGCAAACGCCCGATGCACCTTTTTGGCGCTATGGGATCCGTAATGTTCCTGATCGGTTTTTTTGCCGCAGCATATATCGGATGTTTGAAACTATACAAATTATATCATAAAGAACCCGCGGTACTTATCACAGATAATCCCTGGTTTTTCATTGCGCTGGCCACAATGATTATTGGAACACAGCTGTTTCTCGCTGGCTTCCTTGGAGAGATTATATTACGCACAAAAAATAACGAGGAACGATATAAAATTAGTGCGACCGTTTAATTTTCATCAATTAAATAAAAACATTATACTATGAATATCAGAAAAGAGATATTAGATCAGGTAAACATATGGCTTTCGCCAATTTTTGATACAGCGACGCATGAAGCGCTAAAAAACATGATGACTACTGCTCCGGCAGAACTGGAAGAAAGCTTCTACAAGAACCTTGAATTCGGAACCGGTGGTATGCGTGGTGTCATGGCCGTTGGGACGAATCGTATCAACAAATATACTTTAGGGAAAAATACACAAGGTATTTCCGATTACCTGAAAACAGTTTTTCCAGGAGAAGACCTTAAAGTAGCAATAGCTTATGACTGCAGGCACAATAGCGACACACTGGCTAAAGTGGTGGCCGATGTTTTTTCAGCCAATGGGATTAAAGTCTTTTTATTCTCTGCTTTACGCCCGACACCGGAATTGTCTTTTGCGCTGAAATACCTGAAATGCCATGCTGGAATTGTATTGACCGCTTCCCACAACCCTCCAGAGTACAATGGCTATAAAGTCTATTGGCAGGATGGTGGCCAATTGGTCCCACCACAGGACGCAGAGATCATCAAAGTCATCGAAGACCTTACCTACGATCAGATCAAATTCGAAGCTAATGAAGACCTGATCGAATATATCGACACTGCTATTGATAAAGCTTTTATCGATTCTTCAATAGCAAATGCCAGTTTTGATACCCCGGCAGCGGCTAAGAAAGAATTGAAAATCGTATACACCCCATTACATGGTACATCAGTCACTGTTATCCCTGATGTATTGGCGCAGGCAGGCTATAGTGATTTTCACATAGTTCCTGAACAAGCCGAACCAAATGGCGATTTCCCAACGGTAAAATCACCAAATCCGGAAGAACCCGAAGCCCTTTCAATGGCTATGGCACTCGCTAATAAAATAGATGCTGATATCGTTATTGGTACCGACCCTGATTCCGACCGATTGGGGGTTGCCGTAAGAGACAACCACCACAACATGATTTTGCTCAATGGAAACCAGACCATGGTCCTGATGACGCACTTCTTATTGGAACAATGGAAAAAAGCCGGAAAAATCACCGGAAAAGAATTCGTAGGCTCTACGATTGTCTCCACTCCTATGATGATGGAACTGGCAACAGCCTATGATGTAGAATGCAAAGTGGGCCTTACAGGGTTCAAATGGATTGCTAAAATGATCAAGGACTTTCCGGAATTAAAATTCATCGGAGGTGGTGAAGAAAGTTTTGGTTTTATGGTAGGCGATGCCGTACGGGATAAAGATGCTGTAGCAGCTTCCCTCCTGATCTGCGAACTGGCTGCACAAGCTAAAGCCAAAGGCAGTTCTGTATATAAAGAGTTATTGGTATTGTATACCGAATATGGTTTTTATAAAGAATACCTCGTATCTCTTGTCCGAAAAGGAATTGAAGGTGCCCAGGAAATCAAACAAACGATGATTGACCTGCGCGAAAATCCGCTAAAAGAAATTGCCGGACTTCGTGTCGTAATGCTCGAAGATTACCAAAGCTCCATTGCCAAAAACCTCTTTACAGACGAAGAAGAGACGATGACCATCCCAAAATCAAACGTATTGATTTATTACCTGGAAGACGGCACAAAAATTGCAGCACGCCCAAGCGGCACTGAACCTAAAATAAAATTTTATGTCAGCGTTAACGACACTCTGGAATCTGTAGCGGATGCCGAGGCTGTCGAACGCATGCTGGATGCTAAAATCCAGTCTATTATTACAGAACTTAAAATCAACTAATGAATAATTTTAAAAAATTAATCCCTTTTGCAAAAAAGTATAAGCGATTCGCTGTATTAAACATCATCTTTAATATACTTTATGCATTATTCAGTACGCTTTCTTTTGTTGCCTTAATTCCAATGATGCAGGTATTGTTCAACGATACTGAAAAAGTTGATAAGAAGCCTGTTTTCACATCCATGTTCGAAATTGGATCGTACAGTAAGGACTATTTATATTACAACCTGACGCAGACGATAAAAAATGACGGTCCGCAGTATGCGTTGCTTTTGGTAATTTCATTGATTATCATTTCCTTTTTACTCAAAAACTTCTTTAATTATCTGGCATCCTATAATATCACGCAGCTTCGTAACGGTGTATTGCGCGATTTAAGGCATACCTTATACCAAAAGATTATCAGCCTGCCTGTATCTTTTTATTCTGAAAAAAGAAAAGGTGACGTAATGGCACGAATGCTGGGCGATGTGGCAGAAGTTCAAAATTCCTTTTTTGCTATTTTCGAACTTATTGTACGGGAGCCCCTTACGATACTGTTTGCCATAATCACTATGTTTACGATCAGTGTAAAACTGACCTTATTTGTTTTCTTTTTTATTCCGATTTCAGGCTTTATCATTACGAAAATTGGTAAAAATCTAAAGCATAAATCCGAAAGAGCACAACAGGAATCCGGGTATTTTATCTCTATTGTAGAAGAAACCCTAAGCGGGTTAAAAATCATTAAAAGTTATAATGCCGAAAGTAACTTCACCAAAAAATTCAACCGCTCTATTGATAACCTGCTACGGTTGTCCAACAGTATCGGAAATAAGAACAACTTAGCCTCGCCATTGAGTGAATTTTTAGGAATCACCACAATTGCCGTATTATTATGGTATGGTGGGAATATGGTATTGGTAGAAAAATCCATTGAAGGGGCTTATTTCTTAGCCTACATGACATTAGCCTACAATATTCTTACGCCTGCCAAAACAATCTCTAAAGCATCGTATGCTTTAAAAAGTGGATTGGCGGCTTCAGAACGGGTCTTTGCGATCTTAGAAGAAGAAAATCCAATGAGCGACAAACCTGACGCTATCAACAAACTGGATTTCGAAAATAAAATTACCATCGAAAATATCAATTTCAGGTATGAAGACGAAAATGTACTGAAAGATTTCTCTATAGAAGTACCAAAGGGTAAAACTATTGCCCTCGTCGGACAATCCGGGAGCGGAAAAAGTACTATTGCTAACCTGCTTACCCGTTTTTATGACGTTAATGAAGGAGATATCAAAATTGACGGTATCAGCATCAAAGACATCACCACTACATCGTTACGGGACCTGATCGGCCTTGTGACGCAGGATAGCATTTTATTTAATGACACTATTAAATCCAATATCCTGATTGGAAAAGAAGATGCTACCGATGCTGAAATTATTGAAGCTTTAAAAATTGCAAATGCCTACGAATTCGTAAAAGATCTGCCTTTGGGGATTGACACTAACATTGGCGATAGCGGAAACAAACTTTCCGGAGGACAGAAACAGCGCCTTAATATTGCCCGTGCTGTACTGAAAAACCCACCGATCATGATTCTTGATGAAGCAACTTCTGCACTGGATACTGAAAGTGAAAAATTTGTACAGGTTGCTTTAGAGAATATGATGCAAAACCGAACTTCGATCGTCATTGCCCACAGGTTGTCAACGATACAAAAAGCAGACAATATCATTGTGATGCAAAAAGGGCGTATCGTAGAACAGGGACGCCATGATGAGCTTATCGCCAAGGATGGCACTTACAAGAAGCTTGTAATGATGCAATCCTTCGAATAATACCAAAAAATGTTTCATTTCGATGAAACATTTTTTTTTGCCCTATGGGTTAGAAATTTTCACAGGATTCTAAATAAAATTGTATTTTTAGATTATGTATATAGAAAATGACCAAATCCTGCTCCCTGAAGATCCAGACACTATCGTATGGAAATACCTGGATCTTTCTAAATTCCTGGATCTGGTCCTATCCCGAAAACTCTTCATGTCGCGTTCGGATAAATTTGAAGACCAATATGAAGGCACTTTCAGCGAACCATCCTTTGAAGAGGTAAAAAAGATTGCCGAAAAAAATCCTACATTTCTGGACTACTACAAAAAGCACCGCAAAAATGTAGTAATTAGCAGTTGGCACATTAATGAATACGAGTCGTTTGCCATGTGGCAGATTTTTACACAAAACAGCGAAGGGCTTGCCATACAATCCACCGTAGGACGAATTAAAGAAGCTTTAAAGCTCGAAACCCATTATAAGCAATACATTGGTGAAGTAAATTATATCGACTATAAGAAAGAGCATACACCTTTCGAGAATAATTTTTTCCCTTTCTTATTCAAGCGTAAAAGTTTTCAATATGAACGGGAAATCCGGATCATTTCGGATCTTTCAAGGCAAAAAATCACCATTAATGAAGGGCTTAAGATTAACGTTGACATCAACTTACTGATCGAAAAAATATACATTCATCCCCGATCCGAAAACTGGTATAAAAACCTGGTTATCGAATTGATCAAACGGCTGGATTTAGACATTACTATAGAGAAATCAGATCTCGAAAGCGATATATTGATTTAACCGCATAAAAAAACTCTAAGTTGCCTTAGAGTTTTTTTTATATGATTTTGGGATATTAAATAGGCTCATAATTGACCACTTCCCAGTTGCTGTCTGCCAGATTTACAAAGTGGTAATGCACCACATCATTCTTATCAAACGATCCATTCTTATTGATATCTTCAATAGTCCTGAAATATAATTTATTCTGTACTTCTACAATGTTCCAGTCAATAAGTTCCTGAAAATCGGACGATAGTTTTTTGAATTTCTTCCCTCCGATAGTACTAATATATAATGATTTGATATCATTGGAATCTAATTTCCCATCTTTATTGGTATCCTGATCGACCAGATTATAAATCAAAACCTGCATTTTCGTCCTGTCGGCAACCGTGTTCAAATAGGTAACGGTTTGAATCTGGATCACCTTATCGGTTAATGGATGAATGGCAGTAGAATCGATGTGCTGGAATTTTAGGTTTTGCAAAAATCCGGTCAGTTCAAAGCGATTGTAATTCGAAATGGAATAACTCACAGAATTGGTATTACTGGAGCCATATCGACTGGACCGGTCTTCATAAAGACGTACATCTCCAATAGGGTGAATCAGGTATTTGGTACCTTCCATATTAATGGGAAGATCCGCGATTTTTATTTGCGATGAATCTCTTTTTACAGGGTTTTTCACTACGTTTTTCGATTCATCATATCGCACTTTTGGGGTATCTACTTCTTTTTTACAGCTTGCAAAAAAAAGTAGCGAAAGCGCAATCAGAAGCAGGTTCGTTTTTTTCATGTTATGAATTCTAATGTTTTCTTTCAAATAGTATTTCAAATATAAGAAAAATTTGAAGTTATGCCTGTTATTTCGACTTGTTAAATCCCATATTCCATCGCAATAGTTACAGATTAGTCCCTATCCTAATAATTCTATATTCCCATAGAACGTACCAATTATATTTTAGCTGTCAATTTTATACTAAAAACCCTTGACGTTAGGTAATTCGGAATACCATACTGGGATTTTGTATACACATCTCTTACCCAGGTATTCGTAATGGCATTTTGATTGTCAAACAAGTTAAAAACTTCCAATCCTAATGACAGGTCGCGGAATGGTTTTAGCCAATGCCCTTCACTAAGTTCTTTCTTTCCCTCGGTAAACACATAGGAAAATCCTAAATCAGCACGACGGTAATCCCGCAAACGGGTTTGGTATAAATAGGGATCGGCATACGATGGAGATCCACCAGGCAATCCTGTATTATATACCAGGTTCAGGTACATTTTGACATTAGGTATGTTGGGCATATAATCCTGGAATAAGATTGCTGCTTTAAAACGCTGGTCGGTCGGTCGTGCGATATAACCCCGGTTTTCAATATTTTCTTCCGTTTTCATAAATCCAAGGCTGACCCAGGACTCCGTCCCTGGAACAAATTCGCCATTCAGTCGCATGTCAAACCCCATAGCATAGGCTTTGGCATTATTTTCGGCACTATAGCGTATCCGCACGTTTTCAAGTGTGTACGGATTCACATCGGTCATACTCTTATAATAGGCTTCCGAAACCAGCTTAAATGGCCTGTCCCACATTTTAAAACTATAGTCATTGCTTAAAACAATATGAACAGATTGTTGCGCTTTTACATTAGGACGCACAGCACCGGTAGCATCGCGTAATTCCCGATACATTGGTGGCTGGCTGTAAATACCTCCCGACACCCGGAACACCATATCTTTATCCCAGTCGGGTTTTATGGCAAATTGCGCCCTTGGGCTAAAAATTACCTGACTTTTTCCATCTAAATTATCACCTTCTACCTGCCATTGGTGCATACGGACTCCGGCATTATACCATACTTCATGTCTTCCCAAATTCCCTCTTCGGTTCCATTGGGCGTAGCCTGAAAAACGATTGATCGTGGTCAGGTTTTTAGCGCGTACATTCTGATACGGCACTAAAGGCCCTGTATAGGGATTATAAGGCTGATCATTTACAGGTAAGCCCAGGTTTGGTGGATTAATGGAAAAACCGGCTGAATCAATGACTTCCCACTCCACAACACGATCACGGATATCCTCACGTGTATATTTAAAACCCCATTCAATCTGGTTTTCGTCGAGATCATGGAATCCTTTTACTTCTGCATTTACAATTAAGGCATCCAAGTCATTCCGTGCATGGTTCAATTGGGAACCAATTCCACGTGAATAGGTCACATTCCCTAAATTCTCCGATCCGATATTCGTATCTACCTCTCCAAGTCGGTATTGGGCAAATATGTCAAAATATTCCTGTTCAGTAGTGTGATAAGCCGAAGCTATAAATTTTAGTGTCGTGCGCTCCGTCAGTTTGTAATTGGCTTTAAAAGCCCCAAAAAGTGTTTCGTATTTATCTTTTTCCTGTCCTTCATACACCACAAGCAAAGCAATCGGATCACTAAGCGTCCCGAAATTGGTCTGGCGGGTCAACGGCTGGTAATCGTATTTGTTTTGGGAAATATTCCCCAAAAAGCTCAATTGCAGTTTCGAAGAAGCATTGTACGTAACATAGGTTTGTACATCCGCAAAAACCGGAGTATAATTCGTTTGGGTCTGTTGGCTGTTTACCAAAAGGCTGTTATTTCTATAACGCACTCCTGTAATCGCCGACCATTTTTGATTTTTGGACACTCCTTCAAAGGAAAGGCTACCTCCTAAAAAGCTCGCTTCAACGGAAGCACCATAACGGGTAGGCCTTCGGTAAGTAATATCAAGTACGGAAGAAAGTTTGTCCCCATACTTCGCCTGAAATCCTCCTGCAGAAAAATCCACATTCTGCACCATATCCGTATTTGTAAAACTCAATCCTTCCTGTTGTCCAGAACGGATTAAAAATGGGCGATACACTTCAATTTCATTCACATACACCAGATTCTCATCATAATTCCCTCCACGAACAGCATATTGTGTACTCAGTTCATTATTGGAATATACACCCGGCAATGTTTTCAGGATATTTTCTACTCCGGCATTTGCGCCCGGGATCATCCGTATTGTGGCGGGGTCGATATTGGTAATCCCTTCAATCCTTTTTCGGTTTTCATCGGTAATTACTACCACACCTAACTGTTCTATTTTTTGGCTTAAAACCGGATTGAATTCACGCTCTTCATCACGTTCTAAAGTAAGTAGCAAGGCACTATTTTTATACCCGGTATGGGAGAAAACCAGTGATTCTTCTTTATTGGCCGGAACAATCAGCAGGTAGAAACCATTTTCATTGGAAATGGAAGAAGCAGCACCAAAAGCAACACTAACCCCCGCGACAGGCTTATTGTTTTCATCTAAAATTACGCCCTTAACCCTTGCTTTCTGGGCAAAAGCAGTTGTACTTACCACCAAAAACAAGACTGAAAAAATAAGGTATTTTGCTTTCAATTTTCTATTGCTATTTAAGTTGAGATCTGAAAAAGTTCGTTTCAAAGGTAGTAGAATTTCCCACATTATCGGTAACAACAATTTTTAGGTCATTTTTACCTTCGGCTACAATAGCTTCGTCGAAATAATGTACCACGCGCCTGGTTTTATAATCATATTCCAGCAAGATCCATTTTCCGTTCATGTAGGCATTATAGCTGCCAATCCCAGACTGGCCATCGCTGATATCAAACTGGATCGTATTTTGTTTCGTCAGCCATTTTCCTTCTGCAAAATTCAAATTTGTAATCCTCGGCGCTACAGTATCTTTAGCAAGCATAAAACGCCCCAACCCTTTCGTCCAGGTCGAAAACACATTGCCTTTAAAAGTGGTCGCATTGTACCGGCTGGAATTGCCATTAGCAGTCGCTATATAGGTTTTGGGCTTATCTGCTTCTGCAATAGAAGCATCTTCAAAAGAGATATTCAGGTTAGAACGGATCGGCACTTCTTCATCCGCCAGAAAAAGGGCATTACCCCTTACATCAAAATTCAGGTAAAAGTCTTCGTAAAATGTGTTTGCGGGAATAAACACCGTGACATTATCTTTTTTATAATTATAATCGTTTTTGGCCTTAAGGAAATAAGGCGTTTTTCCGGCATCGGGATTGACAACTACCTCCTGCTTTTCAAAAGCAATCGGAATTGTTACATCGCGTTTATTTCCATTGAAATCAGAAAGTTCTATTTTATAATTTGTAGTCACATTAGGCAATACTGTGATGATTCCGTTTGATTTCCCAGGCTGTATAATGGTAAGATCATATGGTGATTTCATAAAAAGTTTCTGGTAACGCTGCCCGGTTTTTTTAAATCTCGGATAATCAATCAATGCATTGATGTAATGGCTCTCGTCAAATCCAAAGGATTCAAATTGATACCCAAAAAACGGCGTTCCATTAACAGACGTTTTCACACTATACGTTCCATTCCGGTTTGTAGTAAAATCGGCAAGATCATACGTATTGATCCCAAATCCAATTTTCCCCTGGGCATTCACTTTTTCAGCGATATAAGAACCGTCTTTTTGCTGTGACAATTGCAGGAGTATCGGCTTCTGAGAATTATTCACGCTAGCACTGTCGGATATCGGATAGGCCATTACTCCGGCCACTACCGGCATTTTTGTGTCTTTTACCAAAACATCAAATCCGAATTCCATAGGATTGATAATCCGTTCGGTTTTTGAATCACGGAATTCAAAATGCAGGTGGGGACCACCAGATCCTCCGGAATTACCCGATAAAGCAATAACATCTCCTTTTTTAACTTTTATAGCTCCCGGCTCCGGAAATACATCAATTTCAAAAGATTTCGCTTCATAATGTTTCTTCTTAGCATAGTCATTAATTGCCCCGGCATATTTTGACAAATGGCCGTATAGCGTAGTATAACCGTTAGGATGGGTAATATAAATAGCCCTGCCATAGCCCCAGGTAGAAACTTTGATCCTTGACACATAACCATCACCTGCCGCATACACATTCAACCCTTCTTTTTGCTGGGTCTTAAAATCAAGGCCGGCATGAAAATGGTTGGAACGCAATTCCCCAAAGGAACCGGAGGTGAGCAATGGAATATCCAAAGGCGATCGAAAGTAATCTTTAGGATACTGAGCCTGTGAAAAAACGAAGGTAGAGATGAAAAGAAAGAAAAAAGAAATCCTCATAAAATATATTTCTGCTAATTTAAAAAAATGTTGTTAAAATCATAGTATAAATTACACCTAACTATAACTCATTAGTTGCATTATTCGTACACCAATCGTACTGAATTTACAATTTTTAATTAAAAGTATTGCAAAATTCAGCAGGAATATTAACTTTGTAAAGTTATGTAATGAATATTGGCTCCAATGAGTAAAATTATAGATATAGTTGATTCTCTTGAAAATAAAGTTCGAAAGCTTTTGCAGAAAATGCAAAGTTTAGAGAAACAGAATCAGGATTTAGAATCTGAATTGACTAAATCTATGGCTATTGCTCAAAAGCAATCGCAGGAGATTAATGCACTGAAAGGCCAGTTTGACACATTAAAAGTCGCCAATTCATTACTCGGCAGTGACGAAAATAAGAAAGAGACAAAACTCAAGATAAATTCATTGATTCGCGAAATTGATTACTGTATAGCACAACTTTCTGATTAGAAAGAATTTTATGGATGAAAAGCTCAAAATAAAAATATCAATTGCAGACCGTGTATATCCCCTTAATGTGGATTTTTCGCAGGAAGAAGGACTCCGGAGTGCTTCTAAGAAGATTGATGTGATGATTAAGCAGTTCGAAGAAAATTATGCTGTACGGGACAAACAGGATGTATTAGCCATGTGTGCGCTACAATTCGCCTCGCAATTAGAACAACAACAAATTGACAAATCGACCCTTGGTGATGACACCAAAGAAAGACTTCAAAAAATTAATGATTTACTGATTCAATATCTCGATAAATAAACACGTTCTTTACATAGACTAAAATACTGCCTACATTAGTTCATTTTTGGTAAACTCAACACTAACAAATTAAAATGAGTAAATCTTTGCTGCTAAAGCATGCTGCCCTGCGCAGATCCTTGATACAGCAAGTTAGCTCAAAACTTGTCGACACGAGTTTATACAATCTCTCTAATGTAGGCTTTTTTTATACATAAACCCTTAAACAAAATGGATAGTACATTACTAATAGTTATCGCCACAATTGTTGGCATCTGCGTTGGTTTCGGAATCGCTAAGATGATCGAAAAAAGCAATGTTTCAAATTTGATTAAAAATGCAAAAAAAGAAGCTGCTTCAATTTTGAAAGATGCTAAAGCCGACGCTGAAACTGAAAAAAAACATAAAATTCTTCAGGCAAAAGAAAAATTCATAGAGCTAAAATCAGAACACGAACAAGTTATCTTAGGAAGAGATAAAAAAATAGCAGAAGCCGAAAAAAGAACCCGCGATAAAGAATCTCAAATCTCAAATGAATTAGCCAAAACCAAAAAAGTCAACGACGAAGCGGAAGCTAAAATAAGCGAGTACAATAAAAAATCGGAACTTCTGGAGATCAAACAGGCAGAAGTAGACAAAATGCACAAAAGCCAGGTAGAGCAGTTGGAAACCATTGCCGGCCTGTCTGCAGACGATGCTAAAAACCAATTGATCGACAGCCTAAAAGCGGAAGCCAAAAGCAATGCGATGTCTTACATCCAGGACACACTGGAAGAAGCTAAGCTTACTGCACAACAGGAAGCGAAAAAGATCATCATCAACACAATCCAGCGAGTGGGCACTGAAGAAGCAGTAGAAAATTGCGTTTCCGTATTCAACATTGAATCCGATGATGTAAAAGGACGTATTATTGGACGTGAGGGCCGTAACATCCGTGCTATCGAAGCAGCAACAGGCGTTGAAATCATTGTTGATGATACTCCTGAAGCGATTATCCTTTCCTGCTTTGACCCGGTTCGAAGAGAGATTGCCCGTCTTGCGTTACACAAATTAGTAACTGATGGCCGTATCCACCCAGCCCGAATTGAAGAAGTAGTAGCTAAAACAGCCAAACAAATCGATGACGAAATCATCGAAGTTGGAAAACGTACCGTAATTGACTTAGGAATACACGGATTACACCCTGAATTAATCAAAGTTGTAGGCCGAATGAAATACCGTTCTTCTTACGGGCAAAATTTACTACAACACTCCAGAGAAGTTGCCAAGCTTTGTGGATTGATGGCAGCAGAATTAGGCCTGAATGTAAAACTGGCTAAAAGAGCTGGTCTGTTACACGATATTGGTAAAGTTCCTGATACGGAAAGTGACCTCCCTCACGCAATCCTTGGGATGCAATGGGCTGAAAAATATGGTGAAAAAGAAGAAGTATGTAATGCTATTGGAGCCCACCACGATGAGATCGAAATGAAATCACTACTTTCTCCTATCGTTCAGGTGTGTGATGCAATCTCAGGTGCAAGACCAGGTGCAAGACGCCAGGTACTGGATTCTTATATCCAACGATTAAAAGACCTGGAAGATATTGCTTTCGGTTTTAACGGGGTAAAAAATGCTTATGCTATCCAGGCTGGACGTGAACTACGCGTTATCGTAGAAAGCGAAAAAGTAACTGATGAAAATGCGGCAAGCCTTTCTTTTGATATTTCACAGAAAATCCAAACGGAAATGACCTATCCAGGTCAGGTAAAAGTTACTGTTATTCGCGAAACAAGAGCAGTCAATATCGCAAAATAATATCCGTACTACATACAAAAAGGGCAGTCATAATTTATGACTGCCCTTTTCTTTTATATTTGATCTATTGCTTTTCTATCAACAGGGTAACTTCTGAAAAAAAATCCCTATAACCGGTTTACTATAAGCATTTCTAAAGTGGGTTAATTTAAGAAAATACGGGTGATATCTTCCATGCTGACAGGTTTCATAAAATAGTCCTTTACTTCTTCCTGATACTCTTTAGCACGATTGATATCGACAATATTATTAGACGAGCTAATAAGATAAATGACGGTGTTCTTGATCAGGTCTTTCTTTATTTTGCGGTATTCTTCCAAAAATTGCCATCCGTTCATGATTGGCATATTAATATCCAACAGGATTAAATCCGGCAATTTACCAGGATTCCCTTTATGCTCTTTCAGTCCTTCTAATGCATCCAGCCCATTTTCAAAAAAATGAGAGGTCACTTCTATATTATTTTTTTCAGTAAGTTCTTTAATATAAAGTGATATATTTTATCATCATCTACTACAAAAACATCATTAAATTTCTTCATTATTAAAATATATTTTAAAAACCGTTCCTTCCCCCACAATACTTTTTACTTCTATTTCTCCTCCCATCGCCTCAATCTGGTTTTTGGTTATAAATAAGCCTATTCCTCTCGAGTTGGGATGCTTATGAAAAGTCTTGTACATCCCAAACAAAGACTCCCCATGACGCTCTAAATCAATCCCGAGACCATTATCGGTTATTTCCAGCACATACCGTCGCTGATCCTCACCACACTTGAATCGGATTTCCGGATGACGCTCCGGATGCGAATACTTAATCGCATTGGTCGTAAAATTAAGCAGTACACTTTCCAGATAAGCAGGATTGTACTGAACATGAATGTCTGCCGGAATCTCATCATGGATAACAACCTTATGCTTATTAATCTCTTCCCCCAGGATATTCAGCGTTTTTCTGAAATAATCATGGAGATTCAACGACTCCTTAACTGGTTTCAATTCGGAATGGATCCCTACAAGTTCATTGAGGTGTTCAATAGTCTCACTTAGCTCATTGGAAATCGTTCGCAAATGCAATAATGTAACCTGCTCCTCTTCCCTGTTTTCTGCAGATTCTATCAAATCCAGCAACATTTTAAAATTGCCCGCATGTGACCTTAGGTTATGAGATACTATATGTGCAAAATTCAACAACCGTGTATTTTGTTCACTGACGATCCCTAATGTCTTTATCAATTCATCTTCTTTGATTTTCTGAGCAGAAATATCATTATGCGTACCAATAATACGAAGTGGATTTCCCAGTTCATCCCGAAGTACAACTTTCCCGCGATCCAAGATCCATTTGTATTCGCCACTTTTAGAAAGTACCCGGTGGTAATTCTGATAATAAGGTGTGATATTCTCAAAATGCTTTTGGATATCTGCAAAATAAGCCACCTTATCATCGGGATGGATTCGCTCGTCCCAAACTTCCGGGCTGTCCGCTTTCTCCTCTACTCCAATCTCTAATATCATTCGCGATTGCAACGAATAATATACCTTATTAGTAACCAGATCCCAATCCCAAACTCCCTGCTCATTGGCATCCAATGCAAACTGAAATCGCTCTTCCGAAATTTTCAATTTCAGTTCCTACTCCTTTTTCTCTGTCACATCTGCAATCCTGCCGTAAAAAATCACGCGCCCATCCTCCATTCGCTCTGGTTTGGCACTTCCTAAAAACCAACGGACTCCTTTTTTGGGCAACATCGCCTTAAACTCATTCGACCATGGCTTTAAATCGACCTTTGCCTTGAGTATGGAATGCAAAAAAGGCATGTAGTCTTCTGCCAGGATTCTTTTTTCCAGTACTAAAGAAGCATCCCGCTTTACATCTTCTACCTCCAACTCATAAAGCTCCTTAATCGCAGGACTGACAAACAGGAATTTAAAATCTTTATCAGATGCTATTTCAAGCTGAAAAATAAGATCAGGAACCTCATTAAGTAATTTTTTATAAAAATTATTTAAATCAGAATACCCATCTATGCTTTGACCAGCTTGTTCAATCATCCTTTACGTATTAATTAACTTACGTAAAAGTACAGGGTGAACGAATCTTAATTTTAAAAAAGGGGATGAAAAAATTCCCAATTTCGATGAAATGGCTATTTTCTTGGATGAAATGCATTCATGACTTCTGACAATCGTTTACGGTCAATATGCATATATATTTCTGTAGTAATTATTGACTCATGCCCCAACATTAACTGTATGGAACGTAGGTCTGCCCCGTTTTCCAATAAATGGGTTGCAAAGGAATGTCGAAAGGTATGCGGACTGATTACTTTGTCCAATTGGATTGCAACAGCAAGGTTTTTAATTATCGTAAATACCATCGCCCGCGTCAGTTGCCGACCTCTTCGATTTAGGAAAAGCGTGTCTTCAAAACCTTTTTGAATAGTCAAATGTGACCGTACTGTCTGCCGGTACAGCAGGATATATTTTTGCGTAAATTCACTAATCGGTATAAACCGCTGCTTGTCCCCTTTGCCGGTAATCTTCAAAAAACCTTCTTCAAAAAACAAATCCGATAGCCGGAGCGTGATCAATTCCGAAACACGCAATCCGCACCCGTATAAAGTTTCCAGCATGGCGCGGTTCCGTTCTCCTTCATTGGTCTCCAAATCGATTGCAGAAATCAGAGCATTGATTTCGTCCAACGACAATACATCCGGTAATTTCCTTCCTATCCTTGGGCTTTCAATCAATTCTAACGGATTATTTTCACGGTAGTCTTCAAAAATAAGATAGCTAAAAAAACTCTTTAATCCTGATATAATACGGGCCTGGGAGCGCGCATTTACCTGTTTCGAAACGGCATAAATAAACCCCTGAACCTCCTCTTCTCCGATCACCAAAGGGCTGACATCCATTTGATTTTCAGATAGATAATCACACAACCGTTGCACATCAAAAGTATAGTTATCAATGGAGTTCTTAGACAAACCTCTTTCAATCTTAAGATAGGACTGGTAGGATTTAATGAATTTATTCCAACTTTTCATACAGGTTAAAGTTATGTGAATTAAGAATTCTTTATAAGTACTGCCAAAGTATTAAATCTAATTTTAGATTACAAAACTAAAACTAATTACTATGAAAAATTTGAAATTAATGACAGCAGGTGCGCTAATGTTAGCGGCAGTATCAGTATCAACAGCTCAGGAAGCAAGTAACACGAAATCTATGGCACCGAGTTTCGGGATCAAAGGTGGGGTGAACTTCGCTACTGTAACAGGTGATTTTGATAGTCCAGATTCCAGAACCAGTTTCCATGTGGGCGCATTGGCTGAATTTCCATTGGCAGACATTTTCTCTATTCAGGTAGAGGCATTATATTCCGGACAAGGATTTAAAGCTGATTTTGAAGGGCCTGAAGGAGACAAAGCTGAAGTTCAGTTAGATTACATTAATGTACCAGTACTTGCAAAAGTATACATTGTACCGGGATTAAGCTTAGAAGCCGGACCACAATTTAGCTTTAAAGTAAGAGACAAATTTGAGATTAACCCAGGATCCAGTGATGGAACTGTAAACTTAGATCACTCCAGCCTTTCGGCAAAAGATTTTGAATTCGGAGTTGCTGGTGGTCTTACCTTCCAAACAGAAATTGGATTATTTGCAACCGGAAGATACAATTACGGTTTAACAGAAGTTTTCGAAAACAACAATGTTGGAAAAGTAAACAACTCTGTATTCCAGATTGGTGTTGGATACAAATTCTAAGATCTCGCAAAAATGCCATAAACAAAAAAACCTCTCAGCTTGCTGAGAGGTTTTTTCATATAACAACTTCTGATTAGAATTTGTAAAGCATACCAAATGTTGGAGTATCAAAAAAGTTTTTGAAAACATTCAGGTTACCATTGAATTCATTTACTGATTTTGCATTGTCAGCATCTGATTTATAAGATCTGTAAGATAAGATATCAGACAAACCAAAAGAGATAGCGATTTGTGGTGTGATGAAATAGTTCATACCTAAACCTAAACCAAAATTGATTTCATTAGTATCATCTAAATCTGTAGAAGGTAATCCTGTTGGAGAAACTTTACCACCAACACTAGCATAACCTACTCCAAGTTCAGTATACGTTTTGAAACGTTGTCCTAATTCAAGGAAATAATATCTACCGAATACACCTGCAGAGAAAGAGTTTGTTTTTACTTCACCTGTAGCATCTTCTTTTTTTCCTGATCCAACTCCTAATTGTACACCAACAGCAATTTTGTCTGTTAAGAAATATCCTGCTTTAGGAGTAAAGTTGAAGTTATTTGTTTTTTCGTCAGAATTGTTATCTTTTGTAGAGTTGAAGTTTAAACTTCCTTCTACAAAAATATCACCTTTACCAAAACCAAAAGCTTTAACTTCTTCTTGAGCACTAGCATATCCAAAAGCCATTACTGCTGCAACTGAAAATAAGATTTTTTTCATGATTATTGTTTTAAATTTCGAAAAATGTAACATTTTCAGAATATCCACACTAACAAAACGTTACTAAATCATCAAAAAAAGGTATATTAATTTGTATTTTTTTGAATATTAAACAGTTAAGAAACTTTATACTAACAATTTAGCAATATATGCCTGAAAAGCAACAATTTGCTATCAATATTCGTTTTATACTATGATAATTGCTTTTTAAATCCCAAAAAAAGAAAAAGAGTATCGATTTTAAGGTAAAAAACGCTCAAAAAAGAAGGAGAATAATAGTACAAAAAAACAAATATTAAGAAATATTTAATACACTCGTAGTAGGCTCAGGATTAAATTTGGATAAATTTGTTTCATAAAATCAGAATACCTAACCATTAAAATAACCTAATTATGAAAAAACTGATAGTCGTTGCCTTTTTGATTCTTGCCGGAACGGTAAGTACGCAAGCACAAATTGTACGCTTTGGTGTAAAAGCCGGAGCTAACTTTGCCAATTACAATGGCGGTGTTGACGGTATTGATTACAAATCCCTTACCAGCTACCATGCCGGTTTAGTGGCTGAAATTAATGTAGTACAAAATTTCTCTGTACAACCTGAATTACTATATTCTACACAAGGAGCAACTTATAAATTTGCAGATGCCAGAGACGATTTCAAAAATGAAACCGCTTATATCTCTATCCCTGTGATGGCTAAATTCTACCTATTAACGGATCGTTTGAGCATTGACGTAGGACCACAATTCTCTTTTCTGGTAAGTGAGAAAAATGATGTGAACCTTAGTGACAACCAATCATTCGATTTTGCTGCTGCCGGAGGCGTAACCTTAAAAGTTACAGAAAGCCTTTTTGCACAGGCCCGTTATACAATCGGTCTTACAGAAGCGAATAAAGATGCAGAAGTTAAAAATGCTGTATTCCAGGTATCTTTAGGTTACTTATTCTAGTCTTATACATACCTTATAAAAAAAGCTGTTCTTCCTTTAGAATGGCTTTTTTTATATATTGTGCTTACTTCATTATACTATTACCTTATTATTGGATATACATTAATTTACACTCATGAAAATAATTATCATCAATGGCCCTAACCTGAACCTGTTAGGAAAAAGAGAACCCGAAATATACGGCAGCCAGACTTTCGAAGCTTATTTTGAATTGCTGCAGGAAAAATTCCCAACACTGGAAATGGAATATTACCAAAGTAATATTGAAGGGGAACTTATTGGGAAAATTCAGGAAAAAGGATTTTCCTATGATGGCATCATACTCAACGCAGGAGCCTATACCCATACTTCTATTGGGATTGGCGATGCGATCAAAGCAGTAACAACACCCGTTATTGAGGTACACATCTCCAATACTTTTTCCAGAGAAAGTTTCAGGCACCAATCTTATATTTCACCAGTTGCCAAAGGAGTTATCCTCGGCTTTGGGATGAAAGGTTACGATCTTGCACTGCTTTCCCTTTTATAATTTTTTATTCTTGCTATTAAATCCCCACACCTATATATATGAATAAATTTTACACCTTACTTTTCTTCTTATTATTCACCGCTTTAAGCTTTGCACAAATCCGTGGTAAAGTAACTGCAAAATCAGGCGAAATATTACCTTACGTCAGTATACTGGTCGCCAATACCTATAACGGAAGTTCCTCTAATGATTTAGGGAATTATGAAATCAATATCCGGGAAAAGGGAAAATATACCCTAATCTTCCAGTCCCTCGGCTATAAAACAAAAAAAGTTACGATTGATGTGGTAGCTTTTCCACACCAACTGGATATCGAATTGGAAGATGAGAATTTCACATTGGACGAAGTTGTTATTTCCAATCAGGAAAACCCAGCCAATGCCATTATTAAAAAAGCAATTGCAAGTAAAAAAATTAATTCGGCTAAAACGGACAAATTCAAAGCAGACTTTTATTCGC
This sequence comes from Flavobacterium kingsejongi, assembly GCF_003076475.1. Taxonomy (NCBI): domain Bacteria; kingdom Pseudomonadati; phylum Bacteroidota; class Flavobacteriia; order Flavobacteriales; family Flavobacteriaceae; genus Flavobacterium; species Flavobacterium kingsejongi. Next base: position 4,181,483 of record NZ_CP020919.1, read on the forward strand.
GTGGGATTTTCCGGGTAAAAGACATGCCTAAAAAAATCATGGGCGTAGAAGTTGGCGATTTCGACGGCACTCTGGACTCTACACGAACCGGAATATTATATTTGTCGGAGACCGTATCTAAAATAATTTACCAGAAACCGGACAAAATCAAAGAAGAAATCATTGCTTCAAAAGTCAGTGGAAACGACAATGGCTTCAGTTTCAATACGGCCAGCGAAACCGACTATGATTTTTATGACAATTATGTGGACTTCAATATCAATATGGTATCGCCAATTGCTAATAATGCCTTCAATTATTACAAATACAAATTAGAAGGTTCTTTCTATGACGATAACAACAACCAGATTAATAAAATAAAAGTCATTGCCAAACGGGATAAGGAACCTGTGTTTGAAGGTTACATCTATATTGTCGAAGACAGCTGGGCGATTTATGCTGTTGACCTCGAAGTATTGGGTTATCGGGCACAACAGCCTATTATGGAAAAAATGACGATTACCCAGAATTACAATTACAACACCCAAACGAAAATGTGGGTAAAAAATCTCCAGACCCTCGACTTTAGTGCTGGGATCTTTGGAATACAATTCACTGGAAAATTCACACACGTTTTTAGTAATTACGAATTTAAGGACGCTTTTGAAAAGAAAACATTCTCCAGGGAGATTGCCACATTTGCTACTGACTCCAATAAAAAAGAAGACAGTTACTGGGATACTTACCGTCCTGTTCCACTAACGGAAGAAGAAGTTGCCGACTACAAGAAAAAAGACAGCATCCAGACGATCCGTAAATCAATCGTCTACCTGGATTCTATAGATGCGAAAGGCAATAAATTTAAAGTTGGAAAAATTTTAACTGGCTACACCTATACCAATACCTTCAAAAAAACACGCTTTAATTACGAGGGATTGCTCAATATCGGATCTCTTGGATTCAATACGGTACAAGGTTGGAATTTCGGGACCGGATTCTCCTTTCGGAAATATGATGAAAGTACAGGTAAATCATCAGCTGCCAGCGTAAATTTTAACTATGGAGTAGCTGAAGACCGTTTGCGTGTGATAGGTGCGTTCTCTCACCGTTTCAATACAAAAAATTATGCCTCCTTTTCGATCTCCGGAGGAAGTAAGGCAGAGCAATTCAATTCAAACGAACCGATCATCAATATCGTCAACTCGGTCAGCACTTTGTTTTTTAAAGACAATTACATGAAGCTTTACAATAAAGAATTTTTACAGTTTGTCTATGGACAGGAAGTGGTAAATGGAATTTATGCGAGTGCTAAAGTTGAATATTCAGCCCGTAAGCCATTATTTAATACTACCGATTATGTCCTGATCAAAAATAACAAAGAGTATACCTCAAACAATCCTTTAGCGCCAAATGACTACAGTACTCCGGCTTTTTCAAAACACAATTTAGTAAAAGCGACTATTGGAACACGCATTCGCTTCGCACAGGATTACATTACGCGACCTGATGGAAAAATGAATATCCCGAACAGCAAATACCCGACACTGTCGCTGGCGTATGAAAAAGGTCTTGCCGGTAGTGAAGACCGTTATAATTATGATTTAATTGCAGGAACAGTTAGCTATCGTACGACCATTGGTAATAAGGGTGATTTTGGCATCAATATTAAAGGAGGAAAATTCTTTAATGCCGAAAACATCGCTTTTATGGATTACAAACATTTCAATGGTAATCAAACCCATGTAGGATTAACCGGAAACTACCTGAATTCATTCAACCTGATGCCCTATTACACCCACAGCACTAATGATGCTTATTTCGAATTCCATGCAGAGCATAACTTTAAAGGGTACATCATGAACAAAATTCCATTACTCAATCAACTGCAATGGAATTTAATTATAGGCGCACACCAGGCCGCTACACCCGATTACAAACCGTATCAGGAATTTACTGTTGGTTTTGATAATGTTGGATTTGGAAAATTCCGGGTATTCCGCGTGGATTATGTACGCTCGTACCAGGGAGGATTTCAGGCCGACGGTATCATTGTAGGATTTAAATTTGGCGGCTTACTGGATTAATACCGCTAATGCTATAAAACAAAAAGCCCGGGTTCCTATTGAATCCGGGCTTTTTTATATGCTTAAGGCTTTCTGAATTATTCCGAAACGATTTTTGCCCCAAGGCTTTTCAATCGTTCTTCAATATTCTCATAACCTCTGTAGATTTGTTCAATATTCTGGATTGTACTCGTTCCTTTAGCAGAAAGTGCTGCAATCAACAAGGATATTCCAGCCCTGATATCTGGTGAAGACATGGTCGTCGCTTTCAGTTGTGATTTAAAATCATGCCCAATCACTACAGCACGGTGCGGATCACACAAAATGATTTTTGCGCCCATATCGATCAATTTATCGACAAAGAACAGGCGGCTTTCAAACATTTTTTGGTGAATCAATACACTACCGCGAGCCTGTGTAGCTACAACCAGGACAATGCTCAATAAATCCGGTGTAAAACCAGGCCACGGTGCATCTGAAATAGTCAGGATAGATCCATCAATATAATTTTGGATTTCATATCCGTCGGTATGAGCCGGGATATAGATATCATCGCCTTTTTGTTCCAGTGTAATACCAAGCTTTCGGAATGTTCCCGGAATTACCCCAAGATTTTCCCAGCTTACATTTTTAATGGTAATCTCACTACGGGTCATCGCAGCAAGTCCAATCCAGGATCCGATTTCAATCATATCCGGAAGTATGGTATGCTCACAGCCATTCAAAGCCGTTACTCCTTCAATTTCCAGCAGGTTGGAACCAATACCGGTGATTTTTGCCCCCATACGGTTCAGCATTTTGCAAAGCTGCTGCAGGTAAGGCTCACAAGCTGCATTATAAATGGCGCTTTTTCCTTCTGCCAATACTGCGGCCATTACGATATTTGCCGTTCCGGTTACAGAAGCTTCATCTAATAACATAGTCGCTCCTTTTAATCTTGGAGATTCAACGCCATAAAAATGATCTTCTTTGTTGTACCTGAATTTTGCCCCCAGATTAATCAGTCCTTCAAAATGGGTATCCAAACGTCTTCTCCCGATTTTGTCTCCACCTGGCTTTGGAATATATCCTTTTCCGAAACGCGCCAATAACGGGCCTACGATCATAATAGAACCTCTAAGGGAACTTCCTTCTTTCTTAAAAGCTTCTGATTCCAGGTATTCCATGTTAATAGCATCGGCCTGGAACGTATACGATCCTTTCGCGATTTTAGTAACTTTTACACCAAGGTTTTTCAATAAGGAAATCAATTTGTTTACATCAATAATATCCGGGATATTGTTGATTGTAACTACTTCCGGAGTAAGCAATACAGCACATAAAATCTGTAAGGCCTCATTTTTTGCTCCTTGCGGAGTAATTTCACCTTTTAAAGGTACATTTCCTTCAATTTTGAAAGTTTCCATATTTTTCTGACGGGATTCTGAAAACCAAGACACACCACGGAATGACCGGGTTGTAGACTTGGCTTTTGCAATTTATTTTCGGGTTATATTTTTATTTGTGTTTTGTTTTCCGTTTTTGGTAATCTTCGGCTTTTGAGGCCCGGATTGAATTTTATTGGACATCCTTTTGTTCGTACGCATCAGGTCCGAGGAATTCGATAATTCTTCTGAAGATGCTTTTAGGTTCAGCTTCCCATCAGACAATTCATAAAGGTGTTCAAAGATAACATCATCTTTTACCGTATCCTTATTCCAGCTCAGGTAGGATTTTTTCATGTGATTGGCAATCACGATAATCAAAGCGCTTTTCATCTCTCCATCTTCCCATTTGTTGGCCACATCAATCATATACTTGATATTATTGCCATAAAAACGGTATTTTGGAAAATTCTGAGGGTAATTAAGCGGATCCGGTTTTTGCTGTAGCAATTCCCGTGAAGGTATTGGGTAGGGTGATTCCACTTCCAGTTTAAAATCAGACATTACAAAAAGCTGATCCCAGAGTTTATGCTGAAAATCAGGCACGTCCCTCAAATGCGGATTCAGGTTCCCCATAACCGAAATAATGTATCGCGCCATTTTATTCCGTTCCGTTGCATCCTCAACCTGGGTCGCCTGGTCAATCAGTTTTTGCAAATGACGTCCGTATTCCGGAATAATCAAATGAGGCCTTTCAGCATTATATTCAAGATGCTGAATAACATCGTGTGGATTTTCTTGCATAATTAATTCTGTTGTTCTTCTTGGTTTTATAGCGAAATAATTCCCTCTACTTTCGAAACTTCAATATATTTTTCGATAATATTGTCAGCGCTTTTCATTCTGACATTGATAGAAATAGCAGTATATTTCCCTGTTTTAGAAGGTGTAGTTTCGATAACAGCGCCCATGTCGTTAAAAGAATTTTCTACATAAAAAATATTTTCCGCAGAAGTCGGAACAATAAATTTATACAAATATTCTATCGGCCATTGGCTGCTTTCGTTTAATTCTTCTTTTAAGCGTGCGTAAAATTCTTCTGTTTTCTTATCCATTGAATGTGTAAAAATAGTCAGCAAATATACAGTTTTAGTAGTGTATATTTTGTATGGTTTTTATTTTTTTGAGTGCAGGATTTAAAGATAAAACCTTTCTTTGTAAAATCATAATTTTGATTCGTTTTTTTAACTCCTTAGCCTTTCAGTTTCCAAAATGTTTAAGTAATTTTGCGCCTTATTTCTCAAAAAATTGGAAAAAGAAATCGTTGTTATCATTGGAGGTCCGGGAACCGGCAAAACCACTATTATAGATGTGCTAATTGCTCAGGGACATTGCTGCTATCCTGAAATTTCCCGTGAAGTTACTATGGAAGCTAAAAAACAGGGAATCGAACAATTGTTCCTCGAAAACCCACTACTATTCAGCGAATTATTGCTGGAAGGGCGGAAAAAGCAATACCGGGAAGCACTGGAAGAAGACTGCAATATCATTTTCCTCGATCGCGGCATCCCAGATGTGCTCGCTTACATGCATTACATCGGCGACGCTTATCCTCCTTTTTTTGACGAAGCCTGCAGGGACCATACCTACACTAAAATATTCATCCTCCCGCCCTGGGAAGAAATCTATACCGGCGATGATGCCCGTTATGAAAACTACGACCAGGCAAAACTCATATACAACCATTTGGTCGAAACCTATGAAAACTATGGCTACCAACTGATTGAAGTACCAAAAGATACACTCGAAAACCGGATCAGTTATATTTTAGGGCGACTCGATTGTTAATCCTGGAGCATAAAACCAGGCATTATCCGCAGCGGTACTTCCCGCCATCCACTTTATTTTTTTTCTTCCGATAACGCCCGGAAGAAAAAAAGATGCCGTTACTGTCGGGGCTACTCTACCGCCATGGCTTTTCCCGAAAGGGCAGTTCATTCCGTAACCCGGGACACTTTAGGCAAATTCTAAAAAAAAAACTACTTTTGAATTCATGCAGAAAGCACAGGAAATCCTAAAAAAGTACTGGAAACACGAACAATTCCGCGGACTACAGCAACCCATCATCACATCGGTTCTCGGCGGGAATGACACCGTAGGGCTTATGCCTACAGGAGGTGGAAAATCGGTTTGTTTCCAGATTCCGGCTTTACTCAACGAAGGTATTTGCCTAGTGATCTCTCCATTGGTCGCACTAATCAAGGACCAGGTACAGAATCTGCAAAGCAAAGGTATTAAAGCCATTGCCATGACAGGCGGTATCAAATCCGATGAAATGATCGACCTTTTAGACAATTGCCAATTTGGAAATTACAAATTCCTATACCTTTCCCCGGAACGCCTTCAGTCAGACTGGATTATGGATCGGATTAAAAACCTGCCCATCAGCCTCATCGCGATTGACGAAGCCCACTGCGTTTCCCAATGGGGCCATGATTTCCGCCCGGCCTTTCTAAAAATCGGTGGACTCAAAGACCATTTCCCAAAAATTCCTTTCTTGGCACTGACTGCTTCGGCAACCCCAAGGGTACGGGAAGATATTATTACCCAACTCGGGATGACAGCCCCCAATGTATTCCAGTCCTCTTTTATACGGGAGAATATCGCCTATATGGTTTTTGAAACCGAGGATAAACTATTCCGCATTGAACAAATCCTACGGAAAAACCCACAGCCATCCATTATTTATGCCCGGAATCGCAAAGCCTGTCATGAGACTGCAGCCCAACTGCAATCCCTGGGTTTCACAGCGACATTCTATCACGGTGGATTGCCTCCAAAAGAAAAGGAGAAAAACATGAACCGCTGGATGAGTGATCAGGTACAGGTAATGGTAGCTACCAATGCATTTGGTATGGGGATTGACAAACCCAATGTAAAAACGGTCATCCACATCCACCTGCCTGAAAATCTCGAAAACTACTATCAGGAAGCCGGACGCGGCGGCAGGAATGGAGAAAAATCATTTGCCGTGCTACTCACCACCCAAAGCGATGTACTCCATGCAGAAAACCAATTTATAGCAGTCCTGCCCGATAAGCAGTTCCTGAAAGAAGCTTATATCAAACTCTGCAATTATTTCCAGATTGCCTATGGCGAAGGAATTAACGAACAATTTTCCTTCAATCTGAATCAATTTTGCAACATTTATAAATTCCCGGTTCTTAAAACCTACAATACCTTTCAATTCCTGGACCGACAAGGTATCATTACGTTGTCCCAGGAGTTTTCAGAAAAAGTCACAATACAGTTCATCATTGACCAAAAAGAAGTGGTACGCTACATGAGCCTGAACCGTAGCGACGAAGAAGTCCTCCTGGCATTGCTTCGAAGTTATCCCGGTATCCACGAAATGCCTTCCGCGATCAACCTGGCCATGATAGCCCGGAAAGCTAAAACAACAGAATCTTTTGTGAAGTCCGTTTTTGAAAGGTTACAACAAAAGAAGATTATAGAATACCAGGCCCAAAGCAATGATGCCCTTTTGACATTTAACGAAGTCCGGGAAGACGATAAAACCATCAATAGGGTTACCAAATACCTTGAAAGGCAAAACAACTTAAAAAAAGAGCAACTACAATCCGTCCTGCACTATGTTACCACCAAAGACAAATGCAAAAGCCGCATGATCCTCACCTATTTTGGCGAAACAGAACTTACCGACTGTGGCCATTGCTCCTATTGCATTACTAAAAATAAGCCACGCAACGATTATAAAAAAATGGCAGATCAATTCCTGGAGCTGCTTTCCGAAAGAGCTTTAACATCAAGAGATCTGCTAATTATTACCAATTATCGGGAAGCGGATATTATCTTTGTGCTCCAGTTGATGCTGGAGAACAAGAGCATCGCCATTAATGCGGTCAATCAATATTACCGCCGCTAACGCATAAAAAACAACTACTAACTTTAAGACTTCAAATACACCATGGAAAAATTAAAAATCGTTTTTATGGGCACACCGGACTTTGCTGTCGGGATCCTGGATGCTATTCTCCAAAACAACTATACTGTTGTTGGCGTGATCACAGCTGCGGATAAACCGGCCGGGCGTGGGCAAAAAATAAAATATTCTGCCGTGAAAGAATATGCGCTGGAACACAACCTAAGGCTCCTACAACCGACCAACCTTAAAAACGAAGCCTTCCTGGAAGAGTTAAAAAGTCTCGAAGCCAATCTTCAGGTAGTTGTCGCTTTCCGTATGCTACCGGAAGCTGTCTGGAAAATGCCAAAACTTGGTACTTTTAACCTCCATGCTTCTTTATTGCCGCAATACCGTGGTGCAGCCCCTATCAATTGGGCCATTATAAACGGGGAAACAAAAACAGGGGTGACCTCATTTTTTATCGACGACAAAATCGATACCGGCGCAATGATCCTGAGCAAGGAAACCCCGATAGATCCCGAAGAAAATGCAGGACAACTGCACGACCGCCTGATGCATCTGGGGAGTGAAACAGTAATTGAAACACTGGCACTCATTGCATCAGGAAAAGCAACCACAACCGTACAGGAAGAAAAAGGAGAAATTAAAACGGCCTATAAACTCAACAAGGAAAACTGTAAAATTGACTTTACCCAGCCAGTAGAGCAAGTCTACAACCTCATCCGGGGACTTTCACCCTACCCCGCTGCCTGGTGCTTTTTTGCTGATAATGAGCAGGAATGGAACGTTAAGATTTATGATGCGCAACTCGAAAAAGAAGCCCACGATTTTCCAGTTGGAAAAATAATTACAACAAAAAAAGAACTAAAAATAGCGGTAACCGATGGTTTAATCAAGGTTAATAGCCTCCAATTTCCTGGAAAGAAAAAAATGAATACTGCTGAACTGCTCAATGGGATTGCATTTTCTGAAAATGCAAAAGCGTTGTAAGGTGCATAAACACTGATAACTAAGGAATTTTGAAAAAAGCAACAAAGTTTATCAACAAATACCTTGACTTATCAACAATTACATCAAAATGTAGGCATTACGTTTGCACGGTAAGGAAATCCGCTTAAATTTGTAGTAGTAACGGAATGTTTAACCAACAATTAATAACTATTTATTATGAACAAATCAGAATTAATCGATGCTATCGCTGCTGATGCAGGAATCAGCAAAGCTGCTGCAAAAAAAGCATTAGAATCTTTTTTAGGCAATATTGAAGGAACTTTGAAAAAAGGCGGAAGAGTTTCTTTAGTAGGTTTCGGATCTTGGTCTGTATCTAACAGAGCTGCAAGAGACGGAAGAAACCCACAAAGTGGAGCGACTATCAAAATTGCTGCAAAAAATGTAGTGAAATTTAAAGCTGGTGCTGAACTTGAAGGCGCACTAAACAAATAATTAGTATCCCCATACTCTAAAAGCTTTCCGCAAGGGAAGCTTTTTTTTTGTTTTTTAACGAATCTATTTGTTTATTTTCAATTTTCTTTTTAAATTTAATAAAAAATGCATCAATTATGATATCTACAAATCTACACAAAGGACACCTTTTGGTTGCAGATCCCTCATTAACAGGTGATTTATCGTTTAATCGTTCGGTAGTCCTGTTAGCAGACTACAATAACGAAGGCTCGGTAGGATTCATTTTAAACAAACCTTTGAAATATACCATACAAGATTTGATTCCCGAAATCAATGCAAATTTTAAAATCTATAATGGTGGACCGGTAGAGCAGGACAACCTCTATTTTATCCACAATATTCCGGAACTGATTCCGGACAGTATAGAAATTTCAAGCGGCATTTATTGGGGAGGTGATTTTGAATCCACCAAAGATCTGATCAATGAAGGTAAAATCAACAAAAATAATATCCGCTTTTTCCTGGGATACACAGGATGGGATGCGCAACAGCTGGAAAATGAAATGCAGTCCAATTCCTGGATCATTTCAGAGAACAGCTACCGCAACAAGATAATTGCGAAATCACCTACACATTTTTGGAAAGAAAAAATTCTGGAACTGGGAGGCGATTACCTGATATGGTCGAATGCACCAGAGAATCCGTTACTGAATTAACCCAAACGAATCTGGGCATTGAGTTTCATTAATAATACTTTTGCCATGCCATTACCGTATTCTTTTTTACGGTATTTGGTAATGGACTGTATCCCCTGAATGACATTGGTAATAAACAATTCGTCGGCCTTTTGCAAATCAAAAGGAGAAATCGGGCTTTCGGACACTTCAAGCCCTTCCGTCTTTTTGGCGATTTCCAACACCTGTTTACGCATTACTCCATTCAGGCACCCTTCTGATACCGGCGGAGTTACTAATTTATCTCCGGTCAGCATAAACAAATTGCCCTGTAACGCTTCAATAACATTCTTTGCATCGTTGAGTAACAGGCAGTTTTGGTACCCGTTTTCATGAGCAAAAATACTTCCTGCGATATTCACGCTTTTATTGGTTGATTTAATCGTCGAAAGCAATTGGCGCGGTACATAAAAATCTTTGAAAAGGTCAACTTCATAGTCTGATGGCTGCATTTCGTATAACGTTTTGGGTAACGGTGCTGCAGTGATGATGTAATCCACTGCATTGGTTTCTGGAAGGTAAAAACCACCGTTTTTACGGCATACGGTAATCCGGATTCGAAACGAAGGATTTTCCTGACCCTCAATGACTGATAACAATTGTTGCTCCAGGAATTCCATGGTAAAATTCATAGGAATCTCCATTCGCAGGATCCGCATGGATGACATGAGCCTGAAATAATGGTCTTCAAGGAATAAAATTTTCCCATCTACCGTTTTTACTGTTTCAAAAACCGCATCCCCAAAGAGAAAACCACGATTGTCAAATAACTCATTCTCCTGTTCTGCAATGCTATTGCCATTGTAATTAATCATAAAAAAGCCTTGAAATAAATCCAAGGCAAATATAAGTGTAATATCCTAAAATAGTACTATACTGATCCAATTACGTGTTTCAAATCCGAAATCTGATTTTCCCATAACTGTTTGGCTTCGTCCACTTCTTTATCATGTGCAAAATCAACTACTACCAGGGAAACATCCTTAGTGATCTCATCTACCTGTATTCTAAGCTCAAAAAAGTATTCGGTATCCTTATCATTATCATCTACCCATCTGTATTTTACTTTTTCACCGCTTTTCTTGGAAGACAGCCTGGCTTTTTCCTCTGAATCATCCCATATAAAAGTAAAAAACTCACCTCTGGAATTGACATTATCGGCAAACCACTCCGAAAGACCCGATGGAGTCGAGATGTAAGTGTATAATAATTGGGGTGAAGAATTTATCGGAAATTCCAATTCATATTTAATTTTTTCTTCCATAACATAAAATAATTTCGCGAAATATATAGAATATAAAATTCATAAAAAAGTATTTCTAAAAAAATTACATGTTTTACACAACAATTTTTATATACTCTTTTTTTTACTTCTTTTCATCACAATCTCAATATAAAGCTATAGTACTCGTTTTGAATACTATACACTTAAAAAAGTGACATATTGCGATATTAATCCTCAAAAACACTATTTGTTTTAATAATTTTATGGAAAACCGTAAGGAAATGCGAAAGAAGTAGCGTATTTTTGTCATATGATAATGACTTTTTAATCAAAAGTATGACAGTAAAACAGACTTAATACAAAGGGGTAATTTGTAGATTAATTATGTTCTATCATTATTTAATAGAGTTTTTTTGTTAAGTAAGGCCATCCGTTTACGGGTGGCTTTTTTACTTTCATAAGAACTGCTAAAATCAATTTAATTTACTTTTGCCCCCAAAACTTTCAGAATGATTACGGTTACTATGTCGCGCACGACTTCTACATCTTTGTGAATGATTAATCCGTTACTCAAGACGATATCCGAAATTTAATTCCAGCAAAAACTATCGGTAAAAAATGAAACACCATAGAAATTGTAGGCTCTACAGCCACCCAATAAAATGCCAGGGTAGGCAGTATTAAAAAGACGTTAAAGTTCCTCATTTACAGATAAATAATAGCGTAAACGGTTAGAATTGATTATATTTAGGTAAAAAATTACGGCTATGACACCCCAAATTTTAATCACTCTTAAAGTGGCCGACTCTATTGCGCTACCATCCTTATGCCATGACGATCTTGTCCCGGTAATTAATGACTATATTTTAAAATTCCTCAAAAGTAACAAGGTACAGGTTATTGACTATTTTGAATCGGAAGAGACTATTGACTCCTACTGGGAAAAAATCACAGAGTACAATCGTGTTCCGGGAGTTGCTACTTTTATTACAGTTCCAAAATTGTTTGAGGAACACTATGCATTTGAAGGCTTTCAACAGCATAATGATGAAATACTGCAACACGTCATTGGACAATTTGAAGAAGATAGTGTACAGCTCGATCTTACCCTCACGCGATTACGGCAAAATCTGCAGGAAATACACCTTAGTTTCAAAGCCAAAAAGTAAAAGCTATTATCTACGGGGCTATACCTTAAGGGCTACCGCTGCAATGACTTGCCATTTTCGATCGATAAACAGCCAGGTTCTGGTATAGAAATAAGAGCCTTTAAAGTGCATGCCCAGGTATTTTCCTTCGATATGATTCAGTACATTTACAATGGCTACAGTATTGAAGTTTGAAATATGCTCTTCCAACACGTCCATTATCTCAAACTCAATGAGACTGGAAACCATGCGATCTGCCCGGTTAGCCGAAGTAAAAATCCTTCCAGCTTCATCGGTATAAACGGCTTCAGGGTGAACCAGTTTATGAAAGGAATTTAAATCTTTCGTAACAATCGATTCAATGAGCCTGCGCTCACACTCTTGTATTATTTCTTTATGTGTTTTTGCCATGACCATCACAAGGTACTAATTCTTCTACAATTCGTTGAAACAATACCCCTGATTGTAATGTTATTTTGGCTTGCTTATCGACTATAGTTGTGAGTATTTATAAAAAAAGTATCTTTAACTCTTTAAAAATAAGAATACAATGTTTTCTTTTACCATTCAAAAGGTAACCATGCCCCTACACATTATGAAATCAAAAAAACTTCTGTTCTTTTTGCTCTTGCTATCCAACGCTTATGGAGCTACCGCTACAGCCCTGAAAAAAAGTAGCCTGGCTACTACGGGGATTGATACCACTGTAATTGTACCGATCGGGGGGATTCAGCAGTACCTCAGTTTCAAAGGAAAAGATATCACAAAACCAGTACTGTTGTTTTTGCATGGCGGACCGGGATCTTCCCTGATGAAGGTCGCTGATCAATTTACCCAAAAGCTGCAGGATCATTTTATAGTCGTACAATGGGACCAACGGGAAACCGGAGCAACACTGGCTTTAAATGCATCACCTGATAAACTGACAGCCGAATTGCTTCAAAAGGATACGGAAGCAATGATTACTTATTTGCTTCAGCATTTTAACCAAAAGAAATTATACCTCGTCTCCCACTCCTGGGGTTCAGTACTGGCTTTTGACATTGCGGTAAAACATCCTGAATTGCTGTATGCCTACATTCCTATCAGCCCGATTATAGACCAGCAAAAAGGAGCAGCACTCACCCAAACGATGTTAGAAAAGTGGGCGCAGAAAACAAAAAATGAAACGGCGATCCAGGAATTGGCACTCGTACATATCCCGTTTGAAAAACCTGATGATTTATTCTACTCCCAAAAATGGCTTTTTATCCATAATGGAGTTGATTTTGCCCAGAAGGATGATTTTAAAGCCACCTATTACAAATGGCTGGACATTTGGTTTCCGATGTGGAAAGCGTCGGTTCAGGGTTCCCTGTTCACAAAAGTTCCCGAAGTACACTGCCCCATCTACTTTTTTGAGGGGAATGGCGACAAACAAAAATCCCATGACCTGGTAGCGGACTACTATCGATTTTTAAAAGCTCCGAAAAAGAAACTCTTTTGGTTCCGGAAATCCGGCCACACTGTATTTAATACCGAACCGGATAAGATACAACAACTGCTTATTGAAACTGTATTACCTGAAACCTATATAAATTAATCCGGCATTACGATACTACGCTAACAAAAAACCTTTTACCGATACAACGGTAAAAGGTTTTTTGTGCTTTGTATTTTTTTAGAATACTGTCTACTGTAGACAACGGCCTGTTTTGTTGCAATATGCATCTGTATTGCATTTTAAACTATTATCCTTATAATTTTTGCAATTCGGATAGTACTGCTTTGCCTACCGCTTCCCCTGATTGTGGATTCTGCCCTGTAATCAGGCGTTGATCGCTTACCACATGCACCTGCCACTTACCGGATTTCTCAAATTTAGCTCCTCGTGCAATCAATTGATCTTCCAGTAAAAAAGGGACTACTTTGGTCAGTCCTACTTCCGCTTCTTCTTCATTGGTGAATCCGTTTACTTTTTTACCGGTAACCAGGTATTGGCCATCACTTAGCTTAATATTTACAATTCCCGCCGGACCGTGGCATACCGCACTTACAATTCCGTTATGTTCGTAGATTGTGGAAGCTATTGTTGCAATTTCGGTATTCTCTGGAAAATCCCACATCGCTCCATGACCTCCGGCATAATGTATGGCTACATAATCCGCAGGATTAACTTCTGACGGACGTAATGTATTTTCTATTTTTTTATGGTATTCCGGATCTTCCCAAAATTTCTTATTGATAGGATCTTTCAGGTCAAAACCATCTACTGGTGGATTTCCACCTTTAGGACTGACAAAATCAATTTCATAACCTGCTGCAGTGAGAATTTCCCATGGATGGGATACTTCGCTTAGGTAATACCCTGTGGGAGTTCCGGTAGTACCTTTTACACCGTGGCTGGTCACTACAAAGAGAATTTTCTTTTTGCCGGATGGCACCTCCGATTTTTCAGAATCTGCTGCTACTGCTGTTTTTTTATCCGGCTGGCAGCCCGTAATTAAGGTAGTCCCTATAACGATTAACAGCAATGCATTCATACGTTTCTTCACGTTTTTCATAAGAATAACTATTAAAATTAAAAAAGGTTTATAGTGTTGGTGTTGGAAAAAGAGGCAGTGCCTGCTCCCCTATTTTACGAATCGCTTCGGCCAGCGGGGTTTCTGATTTCCTGAGATGTAATGCCAGGTGATTCACACCAGCTTCTTCATACTGCTGTAAAAGGATAAGCAATGCTTTTACGCCCGATGATCCCCCGAAACGGTGTGGTACAAAAGGAGCATCATCATCTACCAGCAGGTTCAGGTGAAAGGCAGTAATATACGGCTTTGATGCCTGGTTGTTATCATACAATGCATTTTTCCAACCAATGACCATCTGAGCCGTTTCTGCAACCGTCCTGGGATAATTGAACCAACCCTGCATGTTTTGTGCAATCCAGTCCATGTCCTGCCCGGCCTTTCCGGCAACGATCCACGAAATTGATGCAGTAGGTTTTGGGTATACCTGTATGGCATCATTCAGTCCCGGATAAAACTTGCTGAGCTGGCTTTGATCTTTCCAGGCTTCCAGCAGGATACTGTGATTGGTCACAAATCGCTCCCGACGGGATTCAAAATCATACCCGAACAACGGAAATTCTACCGGGCGGTCCCCAAGCCCTACTCCAAAAAGCAGGCGGCCTTCGGAAAGGTTTTCGACTGTTGCGATAGCTTTTGCGAGTTGTAATGGATTATGGAGTGGTAGTACAATAGCAGCGGTGCCAATTACAATGTTTCGGGTGATCCCAGCAATATACCCGAGATATGCAATGGTATCAAACAACTGGGCACCATCGCCAAAAGCAGGATCATATACCGGAACTTCCCGCATCCACAAAGCGGAAAACCCTAACGTATCGGCTAACCGGATATATTCTGCATGCCGGCTAACATCGGGGATCCCAAATGGGCGTCCCTGCTGTTGCCTTTTTTGCTCCCCGGCCAATGACCAATCGTTATCCAGTGGAAATTCCAGTCCCAGTGTCATTTTACCAGGAACATGTATTTTACAAATGGTTTCCATAATCAGTTCTTTTTTTCTTTACTATAACTTTTATAGGTCAATACTACTCCGAAGAGTACTAATATTGCTCCAATCCAGGGTGTCGCAGCGACTCCCAGTGTTGACTCAACCACAATACCGCCAATAAATGCCCCGATGGCAATTCCTACATTAAAAGCAGCGATGTTAAGGGATGATGCAACATCTTCGGTCCCGGGCAGGTATTTTTCGGCCATTTGCACAATATAAAGCTGCAGACCCGGTACGCTGGAGAATGCCAGTATTCCCATAGCAAAGAGTGTCAGTACGGCTGTGACCTGGCTGTAAATCGTAAAAGATAATACGAGTAAGACAATAGCCTGTAATACGAACATCACCATTAATGCTTTTGCAGGTTTATGGTTGGAGACTTTTCCCCCAATCACATTGCCTATGGCGATGGCCACTCCATAGATCAGTAATAATAATCCGGTAGCATCAGGAGAAAACCCTGCAATATCTACCAATAAAGGCGTCAGGTAGGTAAACGTTACAAACGTCCCGCCGTAACCAAAAGCTGTAATGGCCAATATCAGCAGTATGGATGGATTTCTTAACACCCGGGCCAGATCTGACAGGCGCAACGGATTGCTTTTTTTAATCGTATTGGGTATCAATATACTACTTGCAATGGCGCCAATAGCCCCAAGAATTGCCACACCGATAAAAGTAGCACGCCATCCGAAATGCTGCCCGATGTACGTGCCCAGCGGCACTCCGGTGACAATGGCAACTGTAAGTCCGGAAAACATGATGGCAATGGCACTGGCGCGTTTATTTTCCGGAACCAACCCGGCAGCGATTGTCGCCCCAATAGCGAAAAATACCCCATGGGCAAATCCGGTGAGGATTCGTGCAATAACCAGAGTAGTAAAAGATGGTGCGATCGTGGCTAAAGCATTCCCGATACTAAAAAGTACCATAATCCATAAGAGTAGTTTTTTTCGATTGATGCCACTCGTTACTGCTGTTAAAACCGGTGCCCCTATCGCCACGCCCAAAGCATATAAACTGACCAATAATCCGGCAGTAGGAATTGAGGTTCCTAAATCCTGAGCTACTGTAGGCAATAGCCCTACGATTACAAATTCGGTGGTTCCAATGGCATAAGCACTAATGGTAAGTGCCCATAAAGCAGCGGGTAATCCCGTACTTTTACTTTTAGACTGTATAGCAGTAGTGTTTGTTGTTGTTTTCATATCGTTGTACTGTGGTGAATTTATTATGGTACAAATTTCCGTCAGAAAACACTGCTGTGCGAGGAAGTAGATCACCAATAAAAAGTGACCTGCATCACATCTTTTGTGGCAACAGAAAAAGTAAGGCAGAATAATTCCGATAATCCTTTTGATTAAGGACTACCGCAATAGGAAAAAAAGGAATTAAAAAACAGTACTGACTTATAAAAGCTTATCCTTTGAGGCGGCTCAGTGTTTCACGGGTCACCCCTAGATAGGAAGCCAGTAATTTCTTAGGTACACGCTGTATCAGCCGGGGTAATTTTTTGATCAGCTTACTGTAACGTTGCTCTGCGGTTTCTGTGAGTAAGGACAGTATGCGTTGCTGTAAGGCAATATAACCCAGATTGGATTTGGTCCGGAAAAAATTGGCCATAGCAGGAATCTGCTGGCACATGTATTCCCGATCTTCTAACTTCAGGCAAAAGAAATCGGAATCTTCAATACAATCGACATATAAGGTTGCAGGTACTTTATTCTGGTAGGCATAATGATCGCTCACCCAGTAATTCTCCATGCCAAACTGCAGTATATGTTCCTTTCCATCTTCATCAAGGGCATAGGCTTTAATGAGTCCCTGTATGATCCAGAATTCAAATGGTACAGGATCTCCCTTTTGTACCAGGAATTGATGCTTCCTAAGTTTTTTATGATGGAAATACCCCCGGACAAATTCCCACTCCTCATCGGTGAGTGTACAAATTGCTTCAATATGGTTTCGGAGTAAGGTATAATGATCCATAAGGTTTTGATGCTGAATTGGTCTCGTAATTGTAATTTGATCCCACAAAAATACAGTATCTATTTTGAATTTAACCCATGCCTTTTGACCTCAACCAAAAAAATGAATTAAATTTAGCCTGCCTGCAAATCACCCCTATCCATCATTATTGCATTACCGCAAGTTTCGGATTGCAATCGTGGCATCGCATGCAGATCTTTGTAGTCCTAAAGCACAAGACAATGAACGAACAGGAAATCATTAATTATAATCGTATTGCCGCAGCAATTGACTATATCAGCGAGAATTTCAAAACACAGCCCAATTTGGATGAAGTAGCCGAAAAAGTACATTTGAGCCCATTTCATTTCCAGCGGCTGTTCACGGAATGGGCCGGAACAAGCCCTAAAAAATTTTTACAATTTATCAGTATCGAACATGCCAAAAAACTTCTGAAGGAAAATCAGGCATCCTTATCCGATGCCGCTTATGACACCGGACTATCGGGAACGAGCCGCCTTCATGATCTTTTTGTTTCTATTGAAGGCATGACCCCGGCTGAATACAAACACAACGGTAAAAACCTGGTGATCAATTATAGTTTTGCCGAAAGCCCCTTTGGCAACCTCATCGTATAAGGGCTATAAAATGAATTGTACAAAAAGACATTAAATAAAAAAGGTCGAAAAACCCAGTAAAATAAGGACTTGACAATAAAAAAGGTCAAAATCAAAAAAATAATGAATTGTACATATACTACCATATACTACTATTATACTACCATTTAGATTTATAAAAAGGTTCAGTACTGTTTAAATACTACCATTGAGCCAATGTAACCCATGTTAAAACCCCCTAAAACACTGATAAATCGGAGTTTTAGGGGGTTTTAAAGTGTATAAGACCTTATGAGTGGCTTAGTTTATTTACGCCTCTTTACAGAGGCTTTTTTATGCTTTGAAAAGTGGGTTAAAAATGTAAAATATTGATTTGCGCATTCAGTTGGGCATTCAGTTGGGCATTCAGTTGGGCATTCAAAAAACCTAAATTTAACAGTTTAAAAGATATAGAAAAAGCCTAAAACAGATCATAAATGATGTGTTTTAGGCTTTAAGTACCTACTTATGTACCTACTAAGCATCGACAATGTTTTGTTAAACACCTGTTATTTAGTTCATTAGCATTATGTTATTTACTTCTACTCTCTAAAAAATTAACTTTGGCTTCTAAATCGTTAATTCTCTCGTATATATCAGCAGGATTGGAAAGTTCCCAGGTTAATGCCATTTTAAACTCCCATACTTCTAATATTTCACTTGGTGCCATAGCGAAACTGGGGTATTCGCGCCTATTGTCACTTTTACAATATATTGTACCATACTTTGAAATACGGTTCAGACAACGCTTAATAACTATACCTTCATTTTTGGACACAAGTATAAAAACTCGATCGTCCTTTATGTCCTTTATCCAATTTTCTACAAATTGGCCTACTACATAAGCCCCACTGTGTAGGGTTGGGTACATTGAATGTCCATTAACCTGAAACATTCTAAAAACCCCGTTCTGAATATTAGGTATTGAATATGTAGGTAAGCTTTGTATAAATTCCGGATCACCAAAACCATTCAAATAACCAGCAGCAGCTTTTACAGGAACCAGTACTATATTTTCCTTTCCACTGTTATCAACCGTGACCACTTTTGGCACCTGACTACTTCCGTTTTTATGTAAAAATACTTCATTCGAGGGGGTAATTATATTTACCTCCTCTGCTTTTTTGTCGTCATTTACGATTATTTCGCCTCTACCGGTCATTAACCATTCAATGTTTATATCAGGATAAATGGTCAATATTTCTACTATAGCATTTGAATTAATAGGTGTTTGTTTCGATTTTCCTTTAAAATTACCGTAGGTCATACCTATAGACTCAAAAAATTTCTCTTTGCTAATCTTTTTATAATCAGCTATTTGAAGTATTCTTTCTTTAATATTGGTAGATTTATCCACTTTAATTTTGTTTATTAGAAGATTTATTTACTACATTTGTCCTGTACAAAAGACAAACCACATGAACAAAGAAACACAAAAAAGGAATAATTACAATACGGAAATACTCAATGCCCTCGAAAATAAATATGGTGTAAGTATTGACTACATAAGAAAATGTTTAAGAGGTGTTCGAATAGGTGTAGTACCGTCAAAAATTATTTCCGAATACGAGGAAGTAGCAAAGCAAATCGACGAAGCCGCAGCACCAATCATTACCAAACTTATTAATGATAACTAAATCAACCAAAAAATGTTCGAATACTATAACAACAACATTTTATGCGTACAGGCAGCCTGGCTGATAGAAGAAGGTATATTAACAAAGCCAAATGTTGATAGCCTAATACTAAGGGGGCAAATTAAAAGGATGCAGCGCGGGGGAAATGGAAGGGTCGCACTGATAGAGTACGAAACGATCCGCCCCGATATAAAAGAAAAGATCATCGCCCTTGTTGGCGATCCAACGGAAAGAGCAAAGCACATACATTTTAGTGACTACCTTAAAACTGATCAAAACGCGGTCGACTTCTTTAACAACTATACGCTTGACAGTAACGACCCACTGCCTGACAAGAATATAAAAGAGTATATCGCCAACGCCGAAGTACTAAATGCCATTAAAACGATTTTGGAATCGACAATGAGCAAACGAAAGGCATTAGGTTCAAAAGTGAAACCCTGGGAAAAGATCACAACAATTGTACAGGAATTACCTCGCCACACGTGGCCGCAT
Source organism: Flavobacterium kingsejongi (assembly GCF_003076475.1). Classification (NCBI taxonomy): domain Bacteria; kingdom Pseudomonadati; phylum Bacteroidota; class Flavobacteriia; order Flavobacteriales; family Flavobacteriaceae; genus Flavobacterium; species Flavobacterium kingsejongi. The sequence goes on from NZ_CP020919.1 coordinate 4,201,657, forward strand.
TCTTTGCCAGCAAATGAAAGAAGGTTACAGGATCGGTATAAGATTTACAACGTTGAGGGATATGTAAGCCTGATACATAAAGGATTTTGTCATAAAAATTCGGAAAAGCTGGCCGACGTGGCAAAAAGCTGGGTTTTAGCCCGCTGGAGTGATAGAGTAAGGAAATGCGCAAGTTTCGCACAATTACTGAGGGATTACAACGAACATGCTACCGGTTTAGACTGGCCGACGCTAAAAACGGAACTATCCCTGCGGAATTTTCTCCAAGACCCGAAAATAGAAGCCCTTTGGTATGGGTACCGATACGGGGAATTGAAAGCAAAAGAAAAGTACACCTATCAGCATTCAACCAAATTACCAAGTATGCGCGATTCTCTATGGTACTCAGATGGTACAAAGTTGAATTACTACTATTTGGAAAACGGAAAAATGAAAACGTGCCAGGTTTACGAGGTTTTCGACACTTACAGTGAGGTTTTTGTTGGTTACCACATTAGCCAAACAGAAGATTACGAAGCCCAGTATTTTGCCTTTAAAATGGCTTTACAAACGGCAGGCCACAAGCCATACGAAATCAAGTTTGACAACCAGGGCGGCCACGGTAAGTTAGAGGCATCAAGCTTTTTAAGTAAGATTTCAAGAATTACCAATAAAACGCAGCCTTACAACGGTAAGTCTAAAACAATTGAAAACGCGTTCGGAAGATTCCAGGCGGAATACTTGAAAAGAGACTGGTTTTTTACTGGGATGAATATTACCACCAAAAAGCTGGAATCGCGGGCAAATATGGAATTTATCCTGGACAATGTTAAAAACCTTCCATCCCTCGACGAGGTGAAACAAGTGTACAAACAACGCCGGGAACAATGGAACGCTGCGCCGCATCCAAAAACAGGGGTTTCACGATTAGAAATGTATTTAAACAGTCAGAACCCAGCCACGCCGGAAGTTTCCATTTGGGATATGGTAGATATGTTTTGGATCACCAGGGAAAAACCAGTTACAGCCAATGCCTACGGTATTTCGTTCACTGAGAAAAAGATTAAGTACGATTTCATGGTAATGAAAAATAACATGCCTGACTGCAAATTCCGGTTATATTGATCACCCCATTCCGTTTTAAAGTGAGCACCTGATTCCAGTTCAAAATGACCACCTAATTCCGGTGCAAAGTGAGCACCTCCGTTTTGATTAAAAACTATATTTTTTCATCTGTTAATTAGTATTCAAATATAATAAAATATCACTCTTTGTTTATTCCTCTTTTCTTTCTCATGGATTCTCCATGTAATTCAAGCCTATGAGATTGGTGTATAAGTCTGTCTAATATTGCATCGGCTATCGTTTTTTCTCCAATTATATCATACCAGCCTTGAACTGGTATTTGTGATGTCACGATTATAGAGCCGTTATTATGCCTGTCCTCTATGATCTCTAAAAGAGTAATTCGGTTATGGCTGTCAAGTGCCTGGAGTCCAAAATCATCAAGTATTATAACATCCTGTCTTTGTATTTTGGTAAGTTCCCGTAGATAAGTACCATCTGCTTTAGCCATTTTTAGTCTAGCGAACAATTTTGAGGTATTAAAATAACTTACCTTAAAACCCTGTATACAGGCTTGATAACCTAATGCAGTACCTAAATAACTTTTACCGACACCGGTGCTTCCAGTGATTAAAATGTTTTCGTTTTTCTCTATAAATTCGCATTCTGCCAGACGCAGTACCATGTTTCGGTCCAGGTTACGTGATACATCAAAATTGATACTTTCAATATTTGATTTGTAATGGAATTTGGCATTAGTGATACTTCGTTCAATACGACGATTGTACCTTTCATCCCATTCTGCATCAATAATCATCGATACAAACTGGTCAAGGGTATAATGATCTGTTTTCCCGCTTTCAATGGCTGTTTTAAAAGCATTAAACATGCCATAAAGCTTCATTTGTTTCATTTTGGTTACTGTGGATTCATTCATTTTTTCAAGATTTAATTTAGTTATAATAGTGTTTTCCTCTTATGTTACTGTGATCGGGAAGTTCCTGCTCAGGTTCTTGATCAAAATCAATATGATCCAAGTTGTTTTCTAAAATGTTTTGTATGGTCTTAAAATTGTAAATTTTAAAATCAAGTGCCCGCCTGCAGGCATTTATTAATCGCTGTCTGCCTACCTTTTTTTCAAAATTCAGTATTCCTAAACAGCTTTTATAAGCCTGTTCTGGATGATTTCTGCTTTCGATTATCTGCATTATATATTCTCCTACTGACTCATCAATATTATTAGCCCATTCAATGAAGCGGGCAGCACTCCATTGGGCTACAAATTGATGTGTACTGGCTAAATGCTCAGGAGTTGTTGTATAGACATAAGGTTTGTAGTTTCTTGGATGTACAGCTATTCGATTGTATTTATAATAAATCTCTACTGTTGATTTGGTATATAACAGCTTGGCTTTCTTCTTTACATATTGATACGGAACGCTGTAATAGTTTTTGTCCTGGCTTAATTGAACATGACCGTTTTGCATTACTGTTGCAAAAGACTGGTATTTAATTTCAAAACGATCTTGTGGGAGTGGACGCAGTTTTTCTTTCTCGTCTTCTAAAAATAATTCAAAGCGGGAATAAGGGCGTCCTGTCAGTTTTCTGTTATTGTGAGAGTCAAGTAAATCCCAGATCTGCTGGTTTAATTCTTCCAGAGAAAAGAACTTAGTTTCTTTTATGGTTACATAAATCCTTCGATATAATATCTTAACAGCTCCTTCAACTAGTGACTTGTCTCTGGGCCTGTAAGCTCTGGCAGGTAAAATTGTGGTTTCGTAATGTTCTGCTAAATCAGCCAGGGTTTCATTGATTGTCGGTTCAAAACGACTGCTTTTTATTACGGCAGATTTTAAATTATCTGGAACAATGGCGGCAGGAGTGCCTTCAAAAAAGCGCATGGCATTTTCTACCGAGTCAACAAAGTTTTCCTTTTGCTGGCTCATGGAAGCTTCAGCATACGTGTATTGGCTAGCGCCCAATATTGCTACAAAAAATTGTACTTCTTTGACTTCTCCAGTATCTATATCAATAATTGAGAGTGTCTTTCCGGCATAATCAACATACATTTTATCACCAGCCTTATGGTTCATATGCATGACCGGATTAACTCGTTTGCCCCATATATTGTAATGATAATGAAATTGTGAAGTTCGATAACCATCAGGATTTACAGCAATATATTGTTCCCACATATGCTGTACGGTAACGCCAACTTTTTTTAGTTCACGTTCCATTTTAGGAAAAAAATCATAAAGTGTCTGTAATCTCGGGCTAATGGCCTCTACACTAGTCTGGGAGAATAAAAGTTCCAGCTCTGCATCGGTTTTTTGGTCGATTAATTCAAAGCTTAATTCGAGAACTTCAAATAAAGAAATATATTTCTTTACCGTATTTCTTGAAAGGGATAAGTAGCTACTTATAAATAACTTACTCTTTCCATTACAATAGAATTTAATTACTTTTCTAATTTTACTCATGTCTGTTATTTTGTTTGCCATAATCCGTAAATTTTTAACGAATGTATGGTTCTAACAACATGAAAAAATCAATAGTTTTTAATACTTAATTCACCACAAAACTTGGTGGTCAATTTGCTCCGGAATTAGGTGGTCAGTTTGCTCCGGAACGGGTGGTCAATTTACTCCGGAATTAGGTGGTCAAATTGACCGGTTTTTCCAGATTACAACGGAAAAATATTTTTATCTGGTACTGAAAACGGAGCTGAAAAAACAAGTGGTACCAGAGTTACGGGTGGAGCAAAAGGTGACATGTACGGTTTTACAATGTCAATTAATGCGCAAGAAAGAGAACCGGCACCCTTATTGTCTACAGCAGCTATCACTTCATTAAAAGCAATCGTATCTGATGATTATATTGATGATGGCACACCATCTGTTTAAAAAAATATCATCATTCAAAATTTAAACCACCTCATACAGGGTGGTTTTTTTTGGCTACAAATGTAACGTACTCGATTATATATGTATGAAGATATTTAACCCAAACATATTATCAAACATAATCGTAATAATACCGCGCAATCCTGCGGATTATGTTAATGTGATAATTCGGGAAGAAATAACAAATACCGAAACAATATTTGAAAATATTACCTCATCCTATTCACACGGTTATTTGACTTTTGAATTGGAAATTATTACCAAAGAAGGTCGAAGTTATGAAATAACAGTCAATGATACGTCTGGAAAACTACTATGGCGGGGTAAAGGATATTCAACTGCTCAAACTGATTTAGAGAATTACAAATTGACAAAAAGATAAATAAAATGGCAGATTCAAAACCAATAGATAATACTACATCAAGTATAGAAGTATTTCAGCTCAGTTCCGTCCCGGTGCCGGTGATGGAAGAAATTAAAAGTCGATCTGGATGGATGAATTTTGGATCAAACAATTGCCACTATAATTATATTTTGGACAGATACTACGGAAGTCCTACCAATAAAACAATTATTGATTCGTACTCTGACTTTATTTGCGGAAAAGCTATCACAGCCCCGGATAGGTCTATGAAGCCGGATCAATATGCACAAATGCTTTCAATCATAAAGCTATCGGACCATAGAAACATTTGCACGGATCTTTCAATATTTAATGAATGTTGTTTCGAGGTCATACTTTCAAAGTCCACTGATGACGTTGTAGAGATAAACCATTTACCAAAACAAAATGTAGTCCCAGGATTGCCTAATAGTAACGGGGTAATAACAGATTACTGGTTCTCATATAATTGGAGTAAACTAAGAGATTACCCTGCAGTAAAAATACCCGTGTTTGATATTAAAACTAAAGTAAAAAAAACAATTTTCATCATTAAGCCGTACCAACCTGGTAAAGTATTTTTTAATGTACCTACTTATTTCGCGGGTTTACGTGCTGCTTACTCAGAGGAACAGCTTGAAATCTATTACAACAACCACATTGACAACGGACTTTCATTCGGACACATTATTAATATCGTTGGAGATGCTGAGGAAGAGGTTAAAAAAGCGCATATAAAGGAAGTTAAAAAGCAATTGACGGGGGCTAATAACGCGGGAAAGGTAGTGATATCTTACAATTCAGATAAGGATAATAAAACGACTGTAGAAGCCTTAGAAGTAAGCGAAGCGCACAAACAATATGAGTTTTTATCAAACAATTCGAAACAGCAAATAATGATATCTCATCGGGTAACCTCTCCTATTCTATTTGGAATCAAAGATAATACAGGTTTTGGAAATAATGCTGAAGAAATGAAAACGGCATTTGATCACTTGATGAAAATGGTAATATCTCCTAAGCAAAATCTTATTTTAGAAGGATATAAGGACGTTTTGAAGAAAAATGATATCAGTCTTAGTCTTGAAATAGATCAGTTAGATTTGAATGATGTCGTGGTTCCTGAAGCCGCCTCTGCCGAAACATCAGCCGTTGAAATGAGTAGCCAGAATTCAGTTGATGAAATTTCGGACTACTTAATTGAACTAGGGGAAGTAGAAGATTTGGATGAATGGCAATGTATTTCAACCGAAGAAATTTCAGAACATCATATTTTGAATGACAAATTGATAAATCTGGCAAAAGTTCCAAGTAGTTTCCCAAATGCAGGCAGCGAGCAAGACAATGATTTATTTAAGATCCGATATTCATACGCGCCAAACAGAAGCCACGACAAAACCAGAACGTTTTGTAAAAAAATGGTAGAAGCCGGAAAGGTCTATCGAATAGAGGACATTAACCTCGCCAGTGATAAAGTAGTCAATCCCGGCTTTGGCCCTCATGGCGCGGACAAATACGACATACTTCTCTATAAAGGAGGTCCGCGTTGCCGTCATTTCTGGATGCGTAAAATTTATATGCGTAAAACCAATAAAAATATTTCGGTTAATGAAGCGCTAAAAATAATTAATGAATTAGAGCCAGCCGATCGATCAAAAGTGAGGCTTCCTGTTAATGATAAAAAGGTTGCGATGCTTCCGGATGATATGCCAAACAATGGATTTTTGAACCCAAAAAAATAATCAGATGGTTTACTTATTAGAAGAAATCGATTTAAAAGCCGAAACAATAATTGGCGGTAATGTTGACATTGATAAATTACGTGTATGCATGCAAGATGCTCAACTTTTGGATTTAGAACCATTGATTGGACATTCACTTTATCGTAAAATAGAAAATGAATATGAAGCCGGTTTAAACGGTGATTATAAAACATTGTATGATGACTATCTAAAACCATATTTGATCCATTCTACTGTAAAAAACTACCTCGCTATTGGGGCATACATGATTGATAATGCAGGTATTTATAAACACTCAGCTGAAAATACCGAATCAGTTACCCGAAATGAATTAGACTACATCTACAAGTCTGAAAAATCAAAATGCGATGTATATGCACAACGTATGGAAAGATGGCTTTGTAAAAACAGGCTCCCTGAATGGTTAAAAGATCGATGTAATACTGTAAAAGTAAATAACGGAAGTTGGTATTTCTAAACACAGAAAATATGAAAGCAAAAATTGACAAGCGTACCCTTGAAAATGAAATTAAACTGAAAATATTTTTAAGCAAAAAACAAGATAATGGCACAACAAATAATAAATGTCGGGAACTCTCCAAATGATTATACTGGCGATAGAAACAGAAATGCATTTATAAAAAGTAATTCAAATTTTACTGAATTATATAATGCCATATCTAACATTGCGAATGAAAACAATGCTATTCTATCAATCGGAGATCTAACACTCGTCGGTAATATCCTAACTATTCCGGCTCCGGTACTTTGGAAAATAAATGGTAACGGATATATAAAAAATACTGCAACTGTATTCGATATCCCATTTGCTGCCCCAGGTAAATCACGTATTGATATTTTAGTTGTAAATACATTTTCGGGAATTGAAAGGATATCCGGATCTGAGAGTGAAGGAATAGCTTTCAGGCCGAATACGCCAATCAATACATTACGGATTACTGAAATCACTATAACCGACAATTCAATTAGCCAACCAACAGATCCGGAAATTGGAAATAAGTATATTCCGAAAATTGAAAAGGGAGAAATTAATTTTACTACTCCCGGAATTGTTAGCGCAATTTCATTCTTTGAAAGGACAACTATTCGTTTTACAAATAATACCACGTCCGTATCAGGTGTTTCTTTTATTGCAGATCTTTCCAATATTTATGACGGTATATTATTCACATTTATTAACTCAGGAACTGTGAATATTACATTAAAGAATAATGCTGCAGGTGACTTTGTAAAGTTTTTCAATAATGCTGCGGGTGACATTATTATCCCACCTTCTGGCATAGCTCAGTATAGGTATTCAGCAGGGCAAAATAGACTGGAATTATTATCTAATGGTACTCAAAATTTAGAAAGTGTATTAACAGCCGGAAGTACAACAACAAAAACAGCTGAATTCACAGGAACCGGATGTCACACAACCATTACTGGTAATGGGGTATTTGCCCAGGCAAATAGTGGAAATGAATACATCGGAGTAAGAAGAAATTTAATTCAAATCGCAAAAGGTGCTGGTACATTAAATATAGCCGGGATTTCTGGTGGATTCACCGGAAATAAAAATCAGTCATTTCAAAATAAAAATGGGGATATAGCCCTTTTAGCCGACATATATGATAATATCAATGGGTTGAACCTGATAGCTAACCAAGCAGCACAGGAAGTCTATTTGCAAAATGGTTCCGGAGACACTCTGGCCACATTGAACGTTGCTTTTTTAAATAATGAGGGCACGACTTTCTTTTATAATGATGCGACGGAAATGTTGGAGCTAAGAAATGATGCTGGGGAAATACTATCGGAGGTACCCGTGTCGGCATTTGTTTCTAACCTGGCAAAAAGCATTGCGTTTAATGGCGGCAACCCTTATTTATTAGAACTCCGCGATACTGAGGGGCATCCGATATCTTCTGTAATACTATCAATCGGAAACATCACCGGCTTGCAATCTTACCTTAATGGGATCGACGATGTTAATTTGGCGCAATACAACTCGATCAATACTTTGCAAGCAAACAAAGTTGATACGAACGGCGGCAATGCGATTCCGGGATCAATATGGAACATTGTTTCAGTACAATCCAATGGGCTTGGAGGCGTTCCCTATGAAGATACCCCTGCAGCTGTGGGTGATATCAGTTTGATCATGGCCAGAAGCCTCAATACTTCAAAGTGGATTCCGGCAAATGCTATTTCTGTAAAAACATACCTGGGATTGAATCAGGTAATGAATGAGCAACAGGTAGTGTCCGGAGGCTTTCCCGGTTGGGGTGGGAATCTTATCCGTATTGGATGGGACGGGAGCCAATTAAAAGCAATGGTGGATAGCGTACAATTAGGTACCATTTTTACTTCGACCAACCCTGATCCGGGGACGGTAAGAACCACAGGCAACCAAACTATACAAGGTCAAAAAATATTTGAAAACGAATTAAGGACTACAAACTCTATTGTCGCGCCAGTTTTAAAAACAATCGCGAATCCTAATGCAACGGATTCCCGGTCTTGGTCTGTTCAGGGAGATTCCCAAGCATATGGGGATTTTGCTATTAGCAGGCAAATTAGTAACAGCTCAGGTTCTTATGTTCCCGAAATGTATTGTAATCCGGACGGAAACTGGGGATTTGGGACTGTTAATCCTGCAGTCAAGCTCGACGTCGTCGGATCAATAAGAACTAATACTGAAGTGAGCTCTGCATCGCTGAGGACAGGTAAATTAGTTTTTCGAAATACTATAGGTAATCCTGATACCCGAGAGCATTTATAGGTTGCCAACTATAGCTTCACAGGCACTTTTGATACGATTGTCCGAGTTGATCAGAACAGCCCTAATCTTTTGGTACACAGTATACACCCTGACGGATACTGCTATTATCAGAGACCGGTATCGGTGCCTGCCGCAATTACGCAAGATCATGCGGTTAATCTTGGTCAAGTAATTCTAAAAAAGGATTTCGCCTGGACAAACTTAACTCCAACCAATCTGCCGGGCAACTTCACAGTAAACGCTTTCAGATATCGCGTTAAGGAAAACACGTTTATCCTGGATATCAACATCACCCAAACCGGACTTGGTTCAACTAATGCGTATGTAGTAATCGGAACTATTCCAAGTGGGATTTTGGATCCTGAGAAATTTATCCGAATCTCATTAACCGATTACGAAATCTCTATTAAAGGATTAGTCGGCTGTTACATTCAAGATAACATGGTTCACATCCGCGTTCAGGATGTCACCTATGAACCTACGGCCAATGTTTACAGACTTCGAGCTCCCTTACCAAATGCATTACTAACCTAAAACCTTTATCAATGAATTTATCAGAACATTTTACACTAAAAGAATTTGAATGCCACGATGGCAGCGTAACACCTAAGGAAATATTACCTCATCTCATTGAGTTAGTAGCCAACTTGGAAGTACTTCGGGAGGATATCGGTGTGGCAATAACCATCAATAGCGGGTACCGTTCCCCTTCTTACAATAAAAAGATAGGTGGCGCTCTAAATAGTCAACATCCGAAAGGGAATGCCGGTGATATTCGCGCCAAAGGTTTTACACCAAAGCAACTTGCGGATAGAATTGAAAAATTAATTGCTTCCGGAAAAATGAAACAGGGCGGTATCGGAATTTACAAGACATTTACTCACTATGATATACGCGGGACTAAAGCCCGTTGGAATGGATGAAAGATTTTTTAACCCAAATATGGCAAGATTACTCCCAGGAGATAAAAGAAGGCTTTATGTTTTCACTATTTGTAATGTTTGGGGTAATCGTAAGAGTGATTAAAGGAATTTACTCAGGAACTAAGCTTACTTTTTTTTGGTTCATGTCAGAAGCTGTATTCGGTTTTTTCATAGCTATAATAGGGTATGCAATATTCGATCAGTTTTTTCATCTAAAACAGTTTTTGATTTATGCGATATGTGCTTTTATGAGTTCCAATAGCAAAATAATACAAAAAAAGATGGAAGAGGTATTGGTCGCAATATTTGATGCTGCGAAATTAGGAGCTAAAGAATTGATTGATGCTCTTGTCGATAAAGTAAAACGATAATAAAAAAAATTATGAAAAATATATTATATTTTTTTATGTTGATTACCGCTACTGGATGCGGCACAACTAAAGTAGTCAAGGAAAAAAGAGAAGAACAAAAGGAAGTAATTGTAAATACTGACCGTATAACAACAATTGAGCGGAATAAAGCGATTATAGATAGTTTGAAATTTAAAATTGCTCAAAGCCAAACCGGTGATCAAAAATTTGATAGTGCTGTGAATTCTGCAGTCAGTAAAATTCTTTCAAATCTAAACTCTTCAAAATCATCCGGTGATAACTCATATCAATTGAAGTACGATGATGTCTTAAAAGAGCTACGTGCGTTAATTAAAGTGGGCCCCACAGATAATCAGACAACAATAAACAACGCGACAGTGCATACTAAAGAAATTATTAAAGATACTCGGGAAATACCTGTGAAATATATGCCTAAATGGGTTGTAATGCTTTCATGTTTCGGGGGCTGTTGCGTAATAGCTGCTACTGGTTTTTTAATATACAGGGTATCCCGATGGATGAGACCAAAATTAGCATAAAAAAAACCGCTCCCAATTATTGAGAGCGGTTTTTTTATGCGAATTCGTTACGTATAGATTTCAATCTTTCATTCTGCCGGGCCTTCTCCCCAACTGCGTAATGGTTTTCAATCATTTTTGTAGATTTATGATTTGCCATTGCGGCCGCATCATTCATGGATAACATTTCAGTAGTTTCGTCCAAATTTAAATGCTTCAATGAATAAAAATCAGCGGTTATATTCAATTTTTCTTTCACATGTACATTCCATCGCCTGCCTATTTGTTCCCTCCTGATACGTTGCGGACCAGGAACCAATCCAACCGAGAAAACATAATCCTCATTGATTCCGGATAACATGACCCTTTTCCATAAATCGACTGAAATATCTTTTATTACCCGGACTACCCATTCATAGGATGAACCTTTTTTAATTAGTACCCGGTAAGTTTGATTTTTCAGATCAACGTCTTTAATTTTTACATCGAGTAGTTCCCGAACTCTTCCCCCAGAATGAAAGAATATCAATGTGAACCTCCAAAACTCCGGATAATTATTTCTTAAATGATCATTCACTTTTTTTCGCTGAGAATCGGTCAGTACTTCACGTATGTTTTTTGTTTGTTTCCGTTTCGATATGTCTTTTATAATATTGCTCTCAACGGCTTCATACTCCAATAAGCAAGTATAAATTATGGACAGGTAACCCCGGTATTTATTGAATTTATGAGCCGAAAATTTATCCTTATTTTCCATGTCATCAAAAAGCAATTTGATATTCCTACGCTTTATATCCTCAACCCGTATCAAATCATACCCCAAACGGATAGCTGCCTTTTTTAGGTGGACTAATATTTGTCTGATATCGTTTCGAGTACTATCGGCTATTTTAATTTTATTGAATGCCAATTCAAGCGCATTGCAAAATAAACTATCCGGTCCCAAATCAAATAAAGCTACCTCAGCGGATTTATTTATCATGTAAATATCTCTTATAGGATTATATCCCATATCTTCGAAAAGCTTAGGTATTTCTTTTAAATATAATTCAGCTGCTGCTTTACGCTCATCCAAAGTTTTGAATGAATTTAATTTTTTCCTGTATGGAAAACCTCTCGGGAATTTTTTTTTGAAATTGGGATCGAAGAAATAGCACTGAATGTACCAGGGTTTCTTTAAAGATGATTTGGCTGTGGTTTTTTTCCAATCTTCTGGGGAAACCCATATATCAGAATATGAGCAACCATTTAATAAATTTTTCATAGTTCGTGAAATTTACATTGTCGGCTGCATTGCCGTTTGATAAATTTGCACGTTTCGAAAGTGAAGTAAAAAAAGCGTAACCCCTTGTTGGGAGTGGGATTACGCTTTGTAGCGAGAGGGAGATTTGAACTCCCGACCTCAGGGTTATGAATCCTGCGCTCTAACCGACTGAGCTACCTCGCCAAAATGTCTGCTGAACATCGCTGTTCAATGCGGGTGCAAATATAAAACTTAATTTAAATGCTGCAAACTTAAATCCCGAAAAAATAAAAATCTTTTTTCATCCTTCAGTAACTCGCTATAGTACTGGCATTTCCAATTGTGCTACAAAGCATAAAAAACCCGGAAGATGGAACTTCCGGGTCAACAAATATATGCTTATTCCAATAAATCCTGAAGTGCGGTAAAATCCAGCGCCTGCTGTTCTCCCGTGTGTAGGTTTTTTACCGTATATTTTTGGTCGTTCATCTCCTGGTCTCCCACAATTACTGCGTAAGCAATCGTGCGTTTGTCCGCATACTGGAATTGCTTGCCCAGTTTAACCGCATCAGGATACAATTCGACCTTAATACCCTGCGCCCGTAGCTTTTTAATCGCGTTCATAGCATACAAGGTCTCTTTATTGCCAAAGTTCAGGAAAATAGCCTTAGAAGTCTCTGAAACCGTTTCCGGGAATAAGCCCAACTCTTCCAATACGAGATAAATTCGATCCAGTCCAAAAGAGATCCCCACTCCACTTACATTTTTGAGTCCGAAGATACCTGTAAGGTCATCATAACGGCCACCGCCTCCAATAGAGCCCATGGCTACTCCGGCAGGTGGAGCTACTTCAAAAATGGCTCCGGTATAATAATTCAGTCCACGTGCCAGCGTCACATCAAGATCCAGGATCGAGTCGTTCATACCCAATTCGGTTACCGTCTCACAAATAAAACGCAGTTCTTCGACGCCTTTTTGTCCTTCTTCTGATTCCGCCAACAATACCGAAAGCTTTTCGATCTTTTCACTGATCGTCCCGGTAAAATTAAACAAAGGCTGTACTTTGGCAATTGCTGCTTCGGCGATCCCTTTTTCGATCATTTCTTTTTTGACACCGTCTTCCCCGATTTTATCGAGTTTGTCCAGTGCTACTGTAAAGTCAATCAGCTTATCACTGGCCCCGATCACCTCAGCAATTCCGGACAGGATTTTACGATTGTTTATTTTTATAGTCACCCCTTTTAATCCCAGTGCCGAAAAAACACCATCATAGAGCTGTACCAATTCTACTTCCTGCCATAATGAGGTCGAACCAACGACATCGGCATCGCATTGGTAAAACTCACGGAAACGTCCTTTTTGAGGACGATCGGCACGCCATACCGGCTGGATCTGGTACCGCTTAAAAGGGAATTCAATTTCATTTTGGTGCTGTACGACATACCGCGCAAAAGGAACGGTAAGGTCATAGCGCAAAGCTTTCTCCGAAATGTGTGCCGTTAACTTTTGGCTGTTGCGATCCGTTAAGTGCTTTTCGTCTGCTTTAGCGAGGTAATCGCCGGAATTTAATATTTTAAAAATCAACCTGTCCCCTTCTTCCCCATATTTTCCCATCAGGGTATCGGAGTTTTCAAAAGAAGGCGTTTCTATCGGCTGGAAACCGTATTTTTCGAAGTTGCTTTTGATAATCTGGATGATGTACTGGCGTTTCGCCACCTCTATCGGGGAGAAATCGCGGGTACCTTTAGGTATGCCTGGTTTTGCCATAATGCTGTTCTGCTTAAATCCCTGCAAATATCTTATTTTCTTTTGGGATGGCATCAAAAAAAATAATGTTTGTACCGGAAGGAAGTCCTCCACGATACAAACATTATACTGATTCCTGTTGCAGTGCCGAAGCCTGCCCTGTTTTATTTTTTATCCAACTTTACGATACGGATATAGTCCAGCATCGCCTGATTGATGTCTACATTCATATTTTCATTAAAGGTTTCCAGTTTCAGGGTAAGTACATGTTTCCCGGCAGTCAGGTATACTTTCACTGGATTGCTGAATCCCCAGTTGCTCCACTCATTCACGCCACGTTGTGGAAATACAAACGTTCCCAATGTCGTAATGCCTTCTTTTAAAGTACGGATCGCACATTTGTTTTCAGTATTCGTAGGTCCATTGCCATTGGCATAATGAAAATCTACAGCATACCATCCGGTTTCGCCTATCGCTACAGAAAAATCAAACGTCGGATTTACCGTTTTTGAAGTTTCTATAAAACCATTTCCGGAATATCCTTTATAAGGATACTCTGCTTTCCCAATACTGTTTTCCAATTCAAAAATACTGGTCGCCTTATCCTCGGCTACAACGATCGGTTCACTGGCAAACGAAGTTACTCCTTTGGCATCCGCTGCAATGACCTGATATTCTGCGTAACCCAATTTTACAGCATTTGCTGTCGTTTTAGCCGTTTTCTCGATTTCCTTACCGTTTTTAAGCACACTGTAATTCACAGCACCTTCTACCGGATTCCAGGAAAGCACTCCATTGGTATACGTTACTGATGGGGCAGCAGGAGAAAAATCATTGTCTCTTTTGTTGATTTTCGTATTCGTAAATGCCATATTATCCAAAACAATCTTAACCGTATGTGGCCCTTTCAGGCTTTGGGATATCTCCGGGCTGGTTACGACCTTGCCATCCAGTGTAAATGATTTTATAGTATTCCCGTATCCTTCTACCGTAATTTCCAAAATGGCTTCGCGGTATTTAAAATTACTCAGTGTACGCGTTCCTTTTAATTCCTGTGGTACGAAAGGGCGCAAAACCAATTTATCCGCCTGAAAATCCATTCCAAAGAGGATTTTATGAGTCATTGCCAAATTACCCGCTAAACTCCACAGCATATTGCTGGAATTGATCTGTGTACCGGCAAAATCACCATTATCCGCTACAAAATTTTCCTTATTCGTAAGAAATAAAGCCGAAGGCCGTATAATAGCCGCCATCGATTCCATTACAGAAGTTACATTTCCGGTTTTGGCAGAAGCCAATCCCCAATAGGCCTGTACAAAAGGCCATACCGCATTGTTATGATACGGTGGAATATTCGGGATCTGTGGATAAATGCATGAAATACCATAATCAGTCACCGGAGTATTGGCAATGATAGATTGTTGTTTTTGCAGATCCGCAATACCATACAAAACACATAGCGCTTCTCCTAAAGCTTCCGCACGCGGCGAAACAATTTTCGAATTGCGGCCGTATAGGTATTGAGCATAATATCCTTTGTCTTTTAGCCATAAGTGCTCGTTGATGCCCATTTTAATATTGGCAGCGATGAGTTTGTGCTTTTTCGCTATGTCTTTAAAATTCAGCAAGGTTGCCATTTCAGCCAATACGACATTCGCCTGGAAATGTACCGCATTCGTCCCTAAATTTTCCGATTCAAAAATATCCGCCGGCTGCATCCATTTTGGATAGGTTTGTTCCCGCCAGTCCAGGAAAGACGATTCGCCACGCACTAAATGGGTTTCCTTATCATAAATAACATTGAGGTCATCCTCAATGGAATTCTTAACAATGGTATACGATTGCTGCAACCAGTTTTTATCGCCGGTAGCCTTATATACTTCATAAGCCGCAATTGCCCAGACCATACGATCGGTAGACGCAGGATATGCACCTCCTGTCCCGGTATCCTGAATGATGCGTTTATTGGCATTTACTTTTTTCATCAGGCTGTTCATCGCAACTTTAGGCTGCAGGTACGCCATCGACAAAATGATACTGTAGCTGATATCACGCGTCCATACGCCCGCCCACTCTTTGCCGGTACGGAACGTACTGTCTGCTTCAACGGCATTCAGCATCTCTTCGGTAGACAGATTGTAAATGGCATCAGTCAGCACATAATCTGATTTGTATTGTGGGAAAGCGGAAAGATCCCGCGTCAACTGCCAGGTGCCTTCCGTTTTCTTTTGGTCTTTTTTGGCATTAAACGTTAAGGTCGTTTCATAAATCCCGTCCCCATCTTCATCTCTTAATTGGAGTTCGGAACGTTGGTACAGGTTGTCAAAATCCCAGACCATGGGTGCCGTAGCTCCCGCGATATATACATTTTTAAAATCTTCTTTAAAAATTTTCTCTCCGCTGAATGTGGTATAATAGCCTTTATTTTTCAGCTCTTTTAAAACATCGCGCATGTCCAGGCGGACTTTAAGCCGGCTATCAGGCTTTAATGCTACTTCTTTTCCAGTGTTTTTTTCTTTTTGTAGTTCCCCAAAACGGATTAATGGTGTCTCGTTACCTGTGGTGAAATTGTAGTAATGATTCACCCCCGACTTCATCTCATTATCCTTTCCGTTAATACTGAATTTAAATATCAGTCCGGAACTTACCGATTCATTAACAGGGCTCTGGTAGTTTGAAGTCAGTTCGGTAGGAGAAACAGCTTTCGCGGCAAACTTATGTTGCTTTACTCCGTCGGCATGTATGGAATAGGCATCGGTTTTCCAGATAACAGAGCCGTTTTGGGCCTGTACCCCATTTGCCAAAGCGAAACAGAATAGGATAAAACCAAGAGTATAGTGCGATGATTTCATTACTTATTTTTTATTTAAAGGGCTATAAAGTACAGCGATTTTTTATTTTGATACAAAATAAACTTTTTTCCGCCTAAAACGCCTCATTTTATAGATAAATCTTTTCCAATGCGTTCCTGTTTTCGCATTCATCCTAAATTGGCAATCGCAGACAGATGGCAGAACAACAAAAAAAATCATTACTTTAGAGCCGTAAAAAACATACGCTATGTTCAAGCTGTTTAAGGAAAATACCCGGATCGCCTTCGGTGCCATCAAAAGCCAATTATTACGAACGGTACTGACGGTCCTCATTATCAGTATCGGGATTTGGGCGTTGGTCGGTATCCTCACCGTGGTAGCAGCATTGGAAAATACCCTTACCAGTGACTTTGCGTCTATGGGAGCCAATACGTTCAACATTAATCAGTACGAAATGACGACCCAGCGCCGGGGCGGTGGTGAAGTCGAGAAGATCAATCCTACCATCCGCTACGCCGAAGCCAAAGAATTCAAAGAAAAATACAACTTCCCCTACACCAATACTTCGGTATCATTTACCGCGACGACTACGGCGGAAGTAAAATATGAATCGGCCAAAACCGATCCAGAAATTACAGTAATGGGTGTCGATAATTTCTTCCTGCCGAATTCAGGACTGGAAATGGTGAAAGGCCGTAATTTCACCCAGTCGGATATCGACAATAATACCTATACCTGTATTGTGGGTTCGGATTTTGAAAAAGGCCTGTTCAGGAATACCTCTAATTCTATTGACAAAGTGATCTCCATTCGTGGTGCAAAATTCCGGGTTATTGGGGTTCTCAAAGAAAAGGGTTCTACTTTTGGCAACAGCCAGGATTTACGGGTATTGATCCCCATACAGGTGGCTCGCTCCCTATTTAGCGCACCCAATATTAACTATTCGATTAGCGTGTTGTCGGGCCAGAATGAATTACTGAACGAAGCCATCGACAATGCGATGATTACCATGCGAAAAGTGCGGAAACTGAATCCGGTAGAAGAGAATAATTTTGGTATTATCCGAAGTGATGACCTGATTAACCGTATTGGTGAAATTACACAATACCTGGATGTAGCTGCAGTAGTAATTGGAATCATCACCATTTTTGGCTCATCAATTGCCCTGATGAATATAATGATTGTATCGGTAACGGAACGCACCCGGGAAATTGGAATCCGGAAATCATTAGGGGCAAAAAAAATTACGATTGCCCTCCAGTTTTTTACCGAAACGCTTATTATCGGCCAATTGGGTGGATTACTCGGGATTTTCCTGGGGATCTTCTCCGGGTTCCTGATTGCCATGGCTTTGGATTTCAGCTTTGTGATTCCGTGGGGCGCTATGCTTTCGGCTGTGATCACCACTTTGATTGTTGCTATTTTCTCCGGTTTATATCCGGCGATCAAAGCTGCAATACTCGATCCTATTGAGGCTTTGCGCTACGAATAATTACACTGGTAAAGTTCCACAAATCATACGATCATTTCCATACATGTCTTTACGAAGCACTACGTCCTGAAAACCATAATCGGTAAGCAACCCGATCATCTCAGGCCCAAGGTATTGATTAATTTCAAAATACAGCTTGCCTCCTGCAATGAGGTTCCGAACCGCCAATTGCGTGATCTTCCTGTAAAAAATCAAGGCATTATCATCTTCAACAAACAACGCCAAATGGGGCTCATGTTCCAATACATTGGGCTTCATCTCCTCTTTTTCCAGATTCCGGATATAGGGCGGATTGGAAACAATAACAGTATACTGCTCGCCAAGATCATGCGCAGCCAAAATATCCTTTTCTAAAAATTTGACAGAAACACCATTTGCAGCAGCATTCCGTTGGGCTGTTTCCAAAGCGCCCACGGAGACATCAATTGCCGAAACTGCTGCTCCGGATAGATTCTTAGCCAATGTTATGGCGATACAACCACTTCCGGTCCCGATATCCAATAGCGTCGGGCTGGGTTTAAATTCGGTATCGGAGATAATCCATTCCACCAACTCTTCTGTTTCCGGACGTGGTATCAGGACATTGGTGTTTACTTCAAATTCCAATCCGTAAAAATGCGCCTTACCCAATAGGTATTGAATAGGCTGTTCGTCTTTCAGTTGGGCTAATAGCGCATCCCATCGGGCCACTTCCGCCACTGTAAATTCTGCATCAGGCCGTAAGGCGAGGTCTACTCTTTTCATGTGATGCCATTCTTCCAGCGCCATGTAAAAAAAGTTTTCGGCTTCTGAAATCCCGTGAACCGGCACTAATCTGGTGATAAAATTTTCACGATACGTCCTGATTTTCATAGTGTAGTAATGTATCCGAATCCGCTTCGGTTGTTTGTATTTTATATAGTGATCGTAATAAGCATCTTATAGCTTCCTGAGCATCCATACCGGGCAGGAATAATGTCCGGTGTTCCCAAGCGGCGCTTCCAGGTACACAAATCCGGAGTTTCGGTACAATTGCTGCGCTGCTTCCATGTAAGGCATTGTCTCCAGGTAACATGAGGTATAATCAAAAGCTTTGGCTTTTTCAAGACAGGCCGCCATCAGCCGGCTTGCGACTCCCATTCCCCGCGCTTCTGTCAGAAGGTACATTTTTTGCAGCTCACAGATGGGGCGATCCTCGTGCTCCAATTGCGCAATACCAGCTCCCCCGATAATTTTTCCCTCTTGTTCTGCTATAAAATAAACGGACTTATCATTTTGATATACTGCTGATAAAGTATCCAGAAAAGGATCGGCGTATGCGGTGCCGACTTTCGGGACTCCCAATTCCACTAAAACATCCCGGATTACTTTTGCAATAGCGGGATTATCAGCATACTGGATTTCACGTATAAGTATTGTATTCATTTTGCGCTAAAAGACTTATTTTTGTGCCGTGAAGATACATCAAAAATACTTAGATCGCTGTATAGCATTGGCCAAAAATGGCCTGGGAACGACCTATCCTAATCCGTTGGTTGGAAGCGTGATTGTCTATAACGACACCATTATCGGTGAAGGCTGGCATCGAAAAGCCGGCGAACCGCACGCTGAAGTAAACGCCATAAATTCGGTAAAAGACAAAAAGCTGCTTTCAAAATCCACTATTTATGTCAGCCTGGAACCCTGCAGCCATTTTGGAAAGACCCCACCTTGCTGCGACCTGATCATTCAACACCATATCCCCAATGTAGTAATCGGCACGATTGATCCCTTTGCCCAAGTTTCGGGTAATGGCATCAAAAAACTAATAGCATCGGGCAGGAATGTCACTGTTGGTATTTTAGAAGATGCTGCGAATGCACTGAATAAACGTTTCTTCACTTTCCATGAACAGCAACGCCCTTATATTATCCTGAAATGGGCCGAAAGCCAGGACGGCTTTATTAGCCCGCACCATCCTGCCGAAGGCGAAACAAGGCATACTCAGGATCTGACTGACAAAAAACCGGTATGGATTACCAATGTCTATTCCCGTCAATTAGTACACAAATGGCGTAGTGAAGAGCAGGCGATTTTAGTAGGGACAAAGACCGTTTTAGACGATAATCCTAAGTTAAATGTTCGGGACTGGGCAGGAAAAAATCCGGTAAGAGTTGTTATTGACCGAAAAAAAATTGTATCTTCAACAGCTTTTGTTTTGGATAAAAGCACAAAAACGATTGTAATTACGTCCGACAGCCTGGTTTCCGATCATGAAAATCTTTGCTACGAAACCATTGATTTTACCCAAAATCAGGCAAAACAAATTGCAGCAATTTTGTATCGGCACGAAATACAGTCTGTTATTATTGAAGGAGGAAGACGTACCCTGCAATCGTTCATCGATGCCGGAATCTGGGATGAAGCCCGGGTCTTCAAAGGCAATTTATTTTTAGGTGAGGGAACAAAAGCCCCAACATTAAATAAACCCTGTAGCGAAAAACAATCGATTTTAAAAGACCAACTTTTACTATACTACAACCATGATCAATACGATAATCTTTGATTTTGGTGATGTTTTAATCAATACAGATAAAGCAACCACCATACAGACACTAAAGAAACTGGGGCTGAAAGAGTGGAATACTGACTTATCCAAACTAACAGAACGGTTTGAAAAAGGCAAAATAACAGAAGCCAAATTCCTCTCCGGTTTTCAGAAACACATTCCCAATGCTTCCCTGGATGACATACGAAGTGCGTGGCGGAAATTCATTGCCGATTTCCCCCTGAAGCGACTGGAGTTTTTACAAAATATATCCAACAACTACCGCCTTTTCATTTTGTCCAATGCGGATATGATCCATGTAGATGAATTTGAATACCAGGCTGGCAGTTCCTTCTTTGGTGATTTCTACCGTTGCTTTGAAAAAGTGTACTATTCCTTTGAAATTGGAAAGCGCACACCCGATTCCGAAGCTTTCAGTTACGTAATCAACAAACATGACCTGTCTCCAAAGCGCACTTTGTTTGTCGATGACAAATTAGAAAATATCGAAGCCGCAAAGGCCCTGGGCCTCAAAGTCTGGCACCTCAAAGTGGGCGAAGAGGATGTTACCGAATTGTTCAGCAAAAAAATTATCCGGGTATAAACCGGCACTATTACATGATTCCAACAATTAACGATACATATAATACGATAGCCGCTCCTACAGAAGCGGTATTATTGAAAGAAAAAAGCAGCAAATTCTTTGGCTATGCTTTCCCGGTCACCAATGAGGAGGAAATAAAAGCCCATTTGGAAGCCCTGCACAAAGAACACACTTCGGCACGCCACTGGTGTTATGCTTACCAAACAGGGACCGCACCTCATATTTATTTCCGGGCCAATGATGATGGAGAACCCAGTAATAGTGCTGGAATGCCCATATACGGTCAAATCCAGTCCTTTGAACTCACCAATGTGCTCATTGTGGTCGTCCGGTATTTTGGCGGCACAAAATTAGGCGTGGGCGGATTAATCACCGCTTACAAAACAACAGCGCAAATGGCTCTGGAATCGGCCACTATTATCGAGAAAACCATAGACGTGCTTTACACCATTACATTTGATTACAAAAACATGAATAAAGTCATGCGGGTCATCAAAGAGAAAAACCTCAACATCGTCCGCCAGCAATTCGAACTGAGTTGTGAAATTGATATTGTTGTACGCAAGAAAAATGCGGAAATAATTTTAGAGATTTTTACCGCACTTTATGAAGTTGCTATAAAAGAAAAAGAAGCCTAAAAAAGGCTTCTTCCTGAAATTGCATTTTTGTTATTTTTCGATTTAAAATACAATCACTTTTTAATGATTCCTTACGATTAATTCGAATCGTTTAAAATTGCCGTTAATTTTTCAGAAACATGTTTTGGAGGCACTATTGGACGCCCGGTTTTCATATCTACAAAAACCAAAATTGAACTGCCCGTTGTTAATAACTCACCTGCTTCATTATGGATCTCATACTCGAATTCTATCTTCACAGAAGTCTGACTTTTGAAAATAGTTTTGACCGTAAGGAGATCATCGTAGCGCGCCGGTTTTTTATAATTTAGGCTCAGGGAAACGACCGGGAGCATAATTCCGTCTGCTTCCATCTTTTTATAGGAAAACCCAATGTTTCTAAGCCATTCCACGCGGCCCATCTCAAAAAATACGGCGTAATTACCGTGGTAAACCACCCCCATCTGATCGGTTTCGGCGTAGCGGACTCTTACATTATACTGATGTTCTTTCATTATAAATTAATGTTAAATTGATATAGGCTTAAAAAAAGATTTGCTTACAATATTATTTTTTGATAATCAATCCCTTTTCAATTTTTTTTTACATAAAATAGTCACATATTTGTTCTCCTGAAAATCACGAAAAGCCCACCTGCTTTTTTTGTAAGACAACACTTTAATAAACAATAATATATCTGCATTT